>NZ_STGL01000006.1 GCF_004919085.1 Nocardioides sp. GY 10127
CGACCGGCTACTGTCCCACCCACCAAAACATGGTGTTGCAGACGCGGGTTGAATCCACCCCCGCCAACCAGTTGCTCAGCCACCGCTCCTCAGCCGGCCCCGGGGTGGGCGGTGCGCCAGCAACCTTCTTCGCCCGCAGAACCGTTGCTCAGCCACCGCCACTCACCAGCCCGCGGGCACGCTCACTCCGCCTCGCGCTCCTGCTCGACGCCGAGCCCGTGGGCCAGGCCCCACAGCACCGCCTGCGACCGGGAGTGGACGCCCATCTTGCGGTAGGCGGTCCGCACGTAGGTCTTCACGGAGTTCACCGACAGCCAGCAGGAGCGCGCGATCTCGGTGTTGGACAGTCCGCGGCAGATGAGGGCCACGACCTCGGCCTCGCGGGCCGAGAGACCGTGCTCCTGGGCCGGCCACGTGGGCTGGCCGGCGCTGGCCTCGTCGGCGTCGTGCGGAGTCGTCCCGTCCTCGCCCGTCGCCGGCTCGTCGGTCGTCTCCGGCTCGACGTCCGGGCCGAGCAGCCGCACCGGGTCCCCGGCGGCGACCTTCTCGATCGCGGCGACGAGGTCCTCCACCGTCGCCCGCTTGCTCACGAAACCGTGGGCCCCGCGCGCGAGCGCGTCGTCGGCCGCGGGGGCCTCGTCGTGCCAGGAGTAGACCAGCACCCTCTCCCCCGAGGCCAGCACGTCCTCCAGGCCGAAGCCGGTGCCGGGGGTCTGGGCGAAGGTGTCGAAGAGGACGACGTCCACCGGCTCCGCCGAGCCCACACCGGCCGCGCGTTCGCGCACCACCACCCGGTCACCGAAGGGCTCCAGCAGGGCGGAGAGGCCGGCGAGGACCACCTGGTAGTCGTTGACCAGCGAGATGCCCACCGGGGCGTCGCCGCGCACGTCGGGCACGGGACGGGGAGCACTGGGGGAATCCATAGCCCCAGCCTATTTCACCCGCGCGGAGGATGCCTCACGATGAGGTGCGTCGTACCGTCGCGACCCACCCATCAGCCGGGTGGGTCGCCAAGTGAAGGGACGATCCCCCCATGCACCACACCTGGCAGCAGACCTGGCAGCAGCACCCCTCCTGGGGCCGCGGACCTGCCCTGGAGCTCGAGAACGCCGGACGCGCCTGCGACCGGCTCGTGGTCGTCTCGGCCCACCCCGACGACGAGAGCCTGGGGGTCGGTGGGCTCATCGCCACCGCGCACCGGGCCGGCCTCTCCGTCTACGTCGTGCTGCTCACCGCCGGGGAGTCCTCGCACCCGCCCCGCCAGGACATGAGCCGGCACTCGCTGGCCACGCTGCGGCTGGGCGAGCTGGACCGCGCCGTGGAGCACCTGGCCCCCGGTGCCCCCGTCGTCTTCCTCGGGGCGCCCGACACCGGCGTCACCACCGTGGAGCGCGAGGTGGTCACGGCCCTCACCGAGATCGTCGGGGACGGCTCGCGCACCCTCCTCGTGGCGCCCTGGCGCGAGGACGGTCACCCCGACCACGAGGCCGCCGGCCGGGCCGCCGCCGAGGTCGCGGAGGCCACCGGTGCGCGCCTCGTCGAGTACCCGCTGCTCATGTGGCGCCACGTGGAGCCCGCCGACGCCCCCTGGGAGCGCATGTCGGTGCTGGCGCTCGACGCGGACGTCGTGGAGGCCAAGCGCGAGGCGATCCGCTGCCACGCCTCGCAGGTGCGGCCCCGTGACCTGGGCGACGGCGACGCCGAGGCGAGCGTCGGCCCGGCCAGCCTCGCCCTCTTCGAGGCGTGCGTGGAGCACGTGCTCGTCGCGCCGCAGTCCGAGTCGGACGACAGCGCCGACCCCCGGCTGGAGCCCGCCGGCGCCAGCTGAGGCGCTCAGCCCTCGTACGCGTCGATCTCCGCCAGCACGCGGGCCCGCACGTCGTCCGGCGCGAAGGACGCCCGCACGCCCTCCCGCGCCAGCTCGCGCAGGCCCTCGCGGTCCAGGCCGAGCAGGTCGGCCGCCACCAGGTACTCCTGGTTGAGCGTGGTGTTGAACATCGGCGGGTCGTCGGAGTTGATCGTCACCCGCACCCCCGCCTCCACGAACTGTCGCAGCGGGTGCGAGGCGAGGTCGGGGACAGCGCGGGTCGCCACGTTGCTGGAGGGGCACACCTCGAGCGGGACGCCGGTCAGGGCGAGGTGCTCGAGCAGTGCCGGGTCCTGGGCGGCCGAGGTGCCGTGCCCGATGCGCTCGGCCCCCAGGTCCCGCAGCGCGTGCCAGATGGTCTCGGGGCCGGTGGTCTCACCGGCGTGCGGGACGCTGCGCAGCCCCTCGGAACGGGCCTGGGCGAAGTGCCGGGCGAACTGGGGCCGTGGCACCCCGATCTCGGGGCCGCCCAGCCCGAAGCCGACGAGCGCCTCGGTGCGGTGGTCCATGGCGATCGCCAGCGTGGCGTCGGCGGCACGTACGCCGGCCTCACCGGGCACGTCGTAGATCCACCGCAGCACGACCCCGAGGTCCCGCTCGGCCGCCACCCGGGCGTCCTCGATGGCCTCGGTGTAGGCCTGCGCCGACATGCCCTCGCCGGGCCGGTACGGCAGCACCGAGGTGTAGGGCGTGCACGTGAGCTCGGCGTAGCGCACCTGCTGGGCGGCGAGCCCGCGCGCCACCTCGTAGGTGAGGAAGCGGACGTCCTCGGGGGTCCGGACGAGCGCGACGACGGCGAGGTAGACGTCGATGAAGTGCGCGAAGTCGCGGAACTCGAAGAACCGGCGCAGCTCGTCGAGGTCGGTGGGCACCGTGCCGGGGTGTCGGGCCGCGAGGCCGGCGACGATCTCCGGGCTGGCGGAGCCGACGTGGTGGACGTGCAGCTCGGCCTTCGGCAGACCGGCGACGAACGAGGCCAGCGGGTGCGGTGCGGTGGTGCTCATGGCGCATGCTCTCACCTGCGCCGACCAGCACCGATCAGCACCCGCGAACGGCGACGGCCCGCCACCCCGGGCGGGGTGGCGGGCCGTCGGCGCGCTCTGTCGAGCCGGGCGACGCGGTGGCGTCAGCTCACGGTGTCGATGACGGTCTGCGCGATGTCGTCCACCGAGCTGCCGCTGACCTGCTCGCCGTCGAGGATGACGGTCGGGGTGCCCTGGACGCCGGCGTCGGTCGCGGCGGTGGTGGCCTTCGCGACGAAGGCCTTCTTGGACTCGTTGAGGATGCCGTCGCTCACGGTGTCCTCGTCGGCGCCGGCCTCGACCGCCCAGTCGAGCAGCTGCTGGTTGTCGGGGAAGGTCTCGGAGTCCTCCGAGGGCTGGTTCTCGTAGAGGATGTCGTGGAACTTCTTCGCCACCGTCGGGCCCTCCTTGTCGAGGACGACGAAGAAGGCGCTGGCGGACCGCTCGGAGTAGTCCGAGATGCTGGAGAGCAGGTTGAACGGGCGGTACTCGATCTGGACGTTGCCCGCGTTCGCGGCCTTCTCCAGCTTCGTGCGGGTCGCCGACTCGAACTCGCCGCAGTAGGGGCAGAGGAAGTCCTCGTAGATGACGAGGGAGTGCGGGGCGTCGTCGTCACCGATGGTGACGCCGTACGTGCCCTCGCCCGCGCCGGCGGCGGCCACGTCGGCGGGGTCGTCAAGGTTCGTCAGGTAGACGTACACGCCACCGATGACGAGCACCAGCACGGCCACCACGGAGACGACCGTGATGAGGTTGCGGCGCTTCTCGGCCTTCTGCTGCGCAGCGAGCGCGGCGGCCGCCCGGGCGGCTCGCTCGTTGCTGGTGTTCTGCTTCTTCGCCATCGTTGAGGGCTCAGCCTTCCTCGGACTCGTCGGGGACCACGGCGGTCGCAGGGAAGAGTACGGGGTCGAGCGCAAGGCGGGTGCGCGGACGTACCACCAGCCACACCGACAACGCCAGGAGACCGAGGTCGCGCAGGATCTCCGTGAAGTAGGCCAGCTGCGGGTGGGCCACCGGCCCCTCGCCGCCGAAGCAGCCGCAGTTGGTGTTGATCCCCCGCGCCCAGACCTGGGCGATCGCGACCACGAACACCGCCAGCAGGACGGCCGAGACGACCGCCGCCTGCCGGGTCAGCAGCCCGAGCAGCAGGAGCAGGCCGAGGGCCAGCTCGACAGCCGGCAGCAGGTGCCCGAGCATCGGCACGACGGACTCCGGCAGCACCTGGTAGTTCCGCACCGCCTGGACGCTGCCCTGCGGGTCCGGCAGCTTCAGCAGCGCCGCCACCACCCACACGCCACCGACGACGAGCCGGGCACCGAGCCCGATCCAGGGGGCCGGTCCGTCCAGGCGTCCCAGCAGGGCCCTCGCCCCGCGCCGCGAGCGCTCGTCATGGCCGGGGGCGGGGCTGTGCAGCACGGTCACCCGACCACCGTAGGCAACCGCGGGCGTCCGCAGCGGGCCGCGAGCCGTGCCGATGACCTAGGTCCCGGCAGGCGCTGACCCTCGGCGCCACCCAGCACGACAGATGTCCGCGCCTGTGGGCGGGCAGGCGTGCACACAGGACGGATGGGTAGGGTTCCTGGTCATGAGCGACCGACTCGTGTGGATCGACTGCGAGATGACCGGCCTCGACCTGAGGGCCGACGCCCTCATCGAGGTCGCCGCCCTCGTCACCGACTTCGAGCTCAACGTCCTCGGGGAGGGCGTCGACATCATCATCAAGCCCCCGGCCGAGGCGCTGGAGCAGATGGTGCCGTTCGTCCGCGAGATGCACGAGAAGTCGGGCCTGCTCGCCGAGCTCGACTCAGGCGTGACGCTCGAGGAGGCCGAGCGCCAGGTGATGGAGTACGTGCGCGCCCAGTGCCCCGACGGCTCCCGCCCGCCGCTGGCCGGCAACACGGTGGCCACCGACCACGCCTTCCTCTCCCGGGACATGCACGAGCTCGACGCGTTCCTGCACTACCGGATCGTCGACGTCTCCTCCATCAAGGAGCTCTCGCGCCGCTGGTACCCCCGCGCCTACTTCTCGGCGCCGGACAAGCGCGGCAACCACCGCGCCCTGGCCGACATCCAGGAGTCGATCGAGGAGCTGCGCTACTACCGCGAGACGGTCTTCGTCCCGCAGCCCGGGCCCGACAGCGAGACCGCCAAGGCCGCTGCCGCGCGCCACGGAGGCTCCCTCACGGGCCTCCAGGGGCACCATCACTGACGCCGATTCGGCGCTCCCGGACCCCCTCCCCTAGACTCGTCCGCGGCCCGGTGACCGGGCCCGATGGTGGGCGTAGCTCAGCTGGTAGAGCATCGCGTTGTGGTCGCGAGGGTCGCGGGTTCGAGTCCCGTCGCTCACCCCATCGAAGCAGGGCCCCGGCCGGCAGGCCGGGGCCCTGCTCGCTTCTTGGGGCCCGCCGAGTCGGCACCCCCGCCGTGGTCCTGACGGCTTGTCGAAATCCTGCGGATTTCCAGACTCCGACCAGTCGGACGAGGCTCACAGTCTCTGTCCATGGCAAACGTTTACGAGATCTCCTCAGGCGCCGGCACCCCCGCCCGCCGGACCCCGTCCACCTCCGCCCGCGCCCGCTCCGCGGCCCGCACCCGTGGCGTCGTCGTCGACCTCCTGGCGGAGAACCTCCGCCGCTCGGCGGTCGAGCAGGAGCGCCGCAACGCGACGCTCGCCTGGGCCGTGACCCTCTCCGCGACGTCCCGCGGCCTCGGTCGCGTCGCCTGAGCCAGCAGCACCCCGCAGCACCCCGCAGCACCCCGCCTCGCCCGACCCCCAAGCGCGACGAGGCCACCTCCCGTCCACCCCAACCTCACCCCGCACCACCCGAGCCCCCGACGCGAAGGACCCCCGGCACCCGCTCCCCTCGAGCAGGTACCGGGGGTCCTTCGTCGTGGACGACCCGGGGAGCCGGACGCGTCAGGCGACGTCGCCCAGCGCCTGGCGCAGCTGGACCAGCAGCTTCTGGAGGAGGCGCGAGACCTGGACCTGGCTCATCCCCAGCTCCTCGGCGATCTCGCGCTGGCTGCGCTCGTGGACGAAGCGCAGCGCGAGCACCTCGCGCTCGCGGGGCGCCAGCTGGGCCAGGAGCGGACGCAGCAGCATCCGGGCCTCGCACTGCTCCGCGTCGCGATCGCCGTCGGGCGCCACGTCGCGCGGGCCGGCGTCCTCGGCGCCCGGGGCGGGGGCGTCGAGCGAGAGCAGCGAGTAGAACGAGCGCGCAGCCAGCGCCTCCCGCACGGTGTCGACGGACTCCTCGACCTCGGCCGCCAGGCCCTCCACCCCGGCCTGGTCGAGCCGGTCGAAGGAGATCTGGGCGCGCAGGAGGCGGGAGTGCGCACGCTGGACGTCGCGGGGCGGCCGGATGGTCCAGCCGTGGTCGCGGAAGTGCCGGCGGATCTCGCCCGTGATCGACGGCACGGCGTAGGCGAGCAGGTCACGACCCTGGCCGGGGTCGAAGGAGCGCACGGCGCGCACGAGGGCCAGGTAGGCCACCTGCGTGAGGTCCTCGATCGCCATGCCCTTGCGGTCGTAGCGCCGCGCCAGCGCCTCGGCCACCCGCATGTTCAGCTCGACCACGCGGTCGAGCAGCGCCCGCCGCTCCTCCTCGCCGCCCGCCGCCGCGGCCTGCTCGAGCAGGTGCTGGGTGAAGTGCGAGCGCTGGGCGTCGGTGAGCCGACGGACCCGGGTGGCGTCGAGGTCGATGACGTCGGCGAGGGCCGTCGCCCCGGACTGCGAGCGGGCAGCGACAGCGCGGGTGGCCTGCTCGGCCGGGCGCGGCACAGCCGGACGGACGGCGTCCGGGCCGGTGGAGAGGGTGAGGCTCACGGGAGCTCCTGGATCGAGGGGACGGTCGTGACACCTGCCTTATTGACCATCGACAAACCTTCTACACCTCCTTCACCCCTTTGGTTCCTCAACCTTCACCCTCGGGCGCCACCGACCGGGCGGACTGGCCGGTGGCCATTTATCTGACTAGAGTCAGACAAATGCAGGACGCCGTCGCCACCCTCCGCCGCTTCAACCTCGCCTGGAGCCGCCGCACCGGCGTCCTCGAGCACTCCTTCCTCGGCCTCGGCCGGCCACTGGCGGCCTCGCGCCTGCTCCTCGAGATCGGCCGGGACGACGACGGCGCGACCGTGCTCACGCTGCGGCACCGCCTCGGGCTGGACTCCGGGTACCTCTCGAGGCTCCTGCGCCGGCTCGAGAGGGACGGTCTCGTGACGACGGTCCCCGACCCCGACGACCAGCGCCGACGGCTCGCGCGACTCACCGAGGCCGGCCGCGCCGAGCTGGCCGAGATCGACCAGCGCTCGGACGCCCTCGCCGGCGGGCTGGTGGCGGCCCTCTCCCCGCACCGGCAGGAGCGGCTCGCCGACGCCCTGCGCACCGCGGAGCTGCTGGTCCGCGCGGCCACCCTCGAGCTCGAGGAGCGACCCCACGACGACCCGGACGTGCTCGCGGCGGTCGGGCGCTACGTGGCCGAGATCGAGGCGCGCTTCACCGACGGCTTCGCCCACCCCGGCGCGCTGGTCGACCCGGGCGGGCACTACCTCCTGGCGACCAGCGACGGGGACGTCGTGGGCGTGGGCGGGGTGCGCGCGGTGACGATGCCGGACGGCTCGACGGCCGCCGAGGTCAAGCGGATGTGGGTCGACCCGACGTGGCGGGGCGCCGGGCTCGGCGGACGGATGCTCGAGGCGCTCGAGGAGCTCGCCGCCGGCCTCGGCCACGACCGCGTCGTCCTCGACACCAACCGGGTGCTGGCCGAGGCGGTCGCCCTCTACGAGCGCAGCGGGTACCGCGACGTCCCTCGCTACAACGACAACCCGCACGCGGACGCCTGGTACGCCAAGGACCTGCCGCACTGACCACCACAGGGCCGACCGCTGCCCGGCCGACCTCGACGAGGCCGACCTCCGCCTGGGCGCCGCTAGGTTGAGCCTGTGAGCACCTCCCGCGCGGCCCGCCCCCACTACGACGTCGTGGTGGTCGGCGGCGGGCACAACGGCCTCGTCTCCGCAGCACTGCTCGCCCGCCGCGGCCTCAGCGTGCTGGTGCTGGAGCGGCTCGACCACGTCGGCGGCGCGGCCGTCTCCGCCGCGGCGTTCCCCGGGCACGACGTCCGCCTCTCGCGCTACTCCTACCTCGTCTCGCTCATGCCGCGCGAGCTCATGGCCGAGCTCGACCTCGACGTCTCGCTCCGCTCCCGGCGCACGGCCTCGTTCACGCCCACGCTGCGCGACGGCTGGGCCGGTGGCCTGCACGTCCACCGCCCGGAGGACCACCGCACCGAGACGTCCTTCGCGGACCTGACCGGCACCGAGGCGGAGTACCGGGCGTGGCACGCCTTCTACTCGGACGTCGAGCGCTTCGCCGCCCGGCTGGCGCCGACGTTCCTGCAGCCGCTGCCGACGGAGGCCGAGGCCCGCGCGCTCGCGGACGAGCAGGTGTGGACGGACCTGGTCCGCCGACCGCTCGGCGAGGCCGTCGAGCGACGCTTCAGCGACGACACCGTGCGCGGCGTGGTCGCCACTGACGCCCTCATCGGCACCTTCGCCTCCCTGCACGACCCCTCGCTGGTGCAGAACCGCTGCTTCCTCTACCACCTGGTGGGCAACGGCACGGGCGAGTGGCGGGTGCCGGTGGGCGGGATGGGCGCGGTCACGGACTCCCTCGCCCGGACCGCCACGGCGGCCGGCGCCGAGCTGCTCACCGGGGCGGGGGTGTGCGCCGTGCGGGCCGACGCGGACGGCGCCGAGGTCACGTGGGACGACGCGGGCGGCCGGCACTCCGTGACGGCGGGCCACGTGCTCTCCGGGGTCGCCCCGTGGGTGCTCGGCCTGCTGCTGGGCGGCGAGCAGGACGACACGACCAAGCCGGCCGGCTCGCAGCTCAAGATCAACTTCCTGCTCGAGCGGCTCCCCCGGCTGCGCTCGGGCGTGGACCCGACCGAGGCGTTCGCCGGGACGCTCCACGTCGCGGAGGACCTCAGCCAGCTGGAGACCGCGTACCGGCAGGCGGCCTCGGGCGTGCTGCCCGACGTCCTGCCCGGCGAGGTCTACTGCCACTCGCTCACCGACCCCTCCATCCTCGGCGCGGCCCCGCACGGGTGGCACACGCTCACCTACTTCGGCCTGCACACGCCGGCGGCCCTCTTCGCCGACCCGTCGACGCGGGAGCAGGTGAAGGCCGAGGCCGTGCGGCGGGCGATCGCCGCCCTCGACGAGCACCTCGAGGAGCCCCTCATGTCCTGCGTGGCGACGGACGCCCACGGCCGCCCCTGCCTGGAGGCCAAGATCCCGCAGGACATCGAGGCCGACCTCGCCATGCCCGGCGGCCACATCTTCCACGGGGACCTCGACTGGCCCTGGGCGTCGGGCCGCGCCCGCCTGGAGACCCCCGCCCAGCAGTGGGGCGTGCAGACCTCGTGGGACCGGGTGCTGCTCTGCGGCTCGGGCGCGCGGCGCGGCGGCGCGGTCTCCGGCCTGGGCGGCCACAACGCGGCGCAGGCCGTCCTGGCAACGCTCTGACCTGCGACGACAACGAGAGAGGTCCGGCCGGGCGCTCGCGATTTTCGCGGTCCGCTCATCCGCTGGTAATGTTCTTCTCGTTGCAGCGCGGGGCGCGAGTCCCAGACCGCAGCGGGCGCCATTAGCTCAATTGGCAGAGCAGCTGACTCTTAATCAGCGGGTTCGCGGTTCGAGTCCGTGATGGCGTACAGCAGGCGAAGGGCCGGGACGGCAGTCCCGGCCCTTCGTGCATTCTGCGGCACTTCTCCCCCATCTGCGGGATGCGCGCCCACCTCAGGGGCGTGCCAGGGTGCAGCGTGACTGCTCAGCTGCCACCCCCGGCGCCTCGGCCCGGCCCCGAGCGGCCCGGCCCCGAGCGACACAGCCCCGAGCGACACAGCCCCGAGCGACACGGCCCAGAGCGTCCGGGCGTCGAGCACGCCGCGGACGCCTGGCCCGACCTGTGGTTCCTGGCGCCGGTCGTGGCGCTCTGGCTCTCGGTCGCCGTGGAGCGCCAGCGGCTGGACGAGGCGGCCCTGCTCTGGACCGGGCTCGCCACGCTGGCCGCCGCCGGCTGCTGGCAGTGGCTGCGACGCGGGGACGTGACGAACCGGCTCACCTGGTTCCTCCTCGCCGGTGGCGTCGCGGTGTGCCTGGCCTCCGCGTACGCGAACCCGGGGGTGTCGTTGCTGCGCTTCCTGGTGGGCCTCGTGGGTCTGGTCGCGGGGGTGCTGCTCGCCCAGCAGGCGCACCGGCACGCCCGCCCCGGCCCCCGCCTGAGACGCCGTGCCCGGCAGCTCGTGCTGCACCTCGTCGAGCCGCTGCGGGTCGCCGAGGCCCGGGACGTGGCACGGGAGGAGGCGGCCCGGCGGGCCGTCCGACAGCGGGAGCCCCGCGAGCCCCGTGAGCCGCGTCACCCCTGGTCGGTGGAATCGCGAGGTGATTCGGCTCGTTGAATCGTCATCTACTGACGAGGAGAACGACGATGAGCACGACCGCCGAGATCGGCACCCTGCCCCTGCTGGAGCAGGCCGGCCGCGAGGCCCTCTTCACCGAGGCCCGGACCGCGAGCACCTTCACCGACCAGCCGGTCACCGACGCCGAGCTGCGGGAGATCTGGGACCTCGCCCGCTGGTCCCCCAGCGCCTCGAACGGCCAGCCCCTGCGCGTCCTCTTCGTCCGCACCGACGAGGGTCGCGAGCGCCTGCTCGCCCACGTCGCCGACGGCAACAAGGCCAAGGTCTCCGCCGCGCCGGTCACCGCCGTCCTCGCGTTCGACCCGGACTTCCACGAGCACTTCGCCACCACGTTCCCGGCCCGCGCCGAGATGATGCGCGACCGGTTCGCCGCCGACGCCGACGCCCGCGCGCAGAACGCCACCTACAACGCCGCCCTCCAGACCGGCGTCCTGCTCCTCGCCGTCCGGGCCGCGGGCCTGGCCGCCGGCCCGATGGCCGGCTTCGACAAGGCGGGAGTGGACGCCGAGTTCTTCGGCGGGTCCGGGTGGCGCAGCCACCTGCTGCTCAACATCGGCCACCCCGGCGCCGACGCGTGGTTCCCGCGGCTGCCGCGCCTCGACGAGTCCACCGTCCTCGACTGGGCCTGATCACCGGGCACTGAACATCGGGCACTGAGCATCCGGGCCCTGGTCACCGGCCGCGAGGGCGCAGACTGGGCGGATGGACCTCACCCAGGCGCTCACCGCGGCCCGCGGCACCCACCAGTCCGTCCTCGTCACCGTGCGCGGCAGCAACGGCCGCCCGCAGCTGTCCAACGTCATGCACGCGGTGGGCGAGGACGGCCTGGTCAGGGTCTCCATCACCGCCGACCGCGCCAAGTACGCCAACCTCCGACGCACCCCGTGGGCCGCGCTGCACGTGGCCGCGGGGTCGTTCTGGTCCTACGCCGTGCTGGAGGGCGACGTGAGCCTGTCGGAGGTCGTCGCCGAGCCGGACGACGCGGCGGCCGAGGAGTCCGTGGCGCTGTACCGCGCGATCGCCGGCGAGCACGAGGACTGGGACGCGTACCGGGCCGCGCTCGTCACCGACCGGCGCCTCGTCGTCCACCTCTCCCCCACGCACGCCTACGGCATGCTGCGCTGAGGACGGCCGCTCGCCGGGCGGGGAACAGCCGCGCGGACGTCGCGGTTGCAGCCAGCCGTGAGCACGCACCACGGAGAGTTCAAGGTCCCCCAGGGCAAGCTGGTCGTCGTCGACCTCGAGACCGACGGGGAGACCCTCACCCGGGTCGTCGTCTCCGGTGACTTCTTCCTCGAGCCCGACGAGGCGCTCGGTGACATGTCCGACGCGCTGGTCGGACAGCAGGTCGACGCTCCCCTCGCCGTCCTCGAGCAGGCGGTCGCGGAGGCCGCCGGCGACGCGGTCCTCGTCGGCTTCGACGCACGTAGCCTCGCCATGGCGGTGCTCCGGGCGCTCGGTCGCAGCACGGCCTGGCACGACCACGCGTTCACGCTGCTGGACGCCGGCCCCCTGCACCCGCCCGCCCAGATGGCGCTCGACGAGGTGCTGCTGCGCCAGGTCGCGTCCGGGCAGCGCGGGCCGAGCCTGCGCGTGTGGGAGTGGGCGTCCAACGCCGTCATCATCGGCTCGTTCCAGTCCGTCTCCAACGAGGTCGACCTCGAGGCCGCCGCCCGCCACGACGCCACCGTCGTGCGCCGCATCTCCGGCGGCGGCGCGATGTTCGTCGAGCCCGGCAACACGATCACCTACTCGCTCTACGTGCCCGAGACCCTCGTCGCCGGCCTCACCTTCCTCGACTCCTACGCCTTCCTGGACGCGTGGGTCGTCCGGGCCCTGCGGGGGCTGGGGGTGGAGGCCTCCTACGTCCCGGTCAACGACATCGTGTCCCCCGCCGGGAAGATCGGCGGCGCCGCGCAGAAGCGGGTGCAGGGCGCCGTCCTGCACCACGTGACGATGAGCTACGACATGGACGCCGACAAGATGCTCGACATCCTCCGCATCGGCCGGGAGAAGCTCTCCGACAAAGGCCACACCAGCTCGGGCAAGCGGGTCGACCCGATCCGCAGCCAGACCGGCCTCTCCCGCGAGGACGTCGTGGCGGCCATGCTCGCCCACTTCGAGCAGTCCTACGGGCTGGGCCGCGACGTCGTCGACGCCGCCACCCTCGCTGACGCCGCCACGCTGGCGGAGGAGAAGTACACCGGCGAGGAGTGGCTCCACCGCGTGCCCTGACCGGCGAAGGCTCAGTCGTCGAGCGGGGGCACCACGGCGACCGGGACCGTGAGGTCGGCCCGGCCGGCCGTCGCGAGGATCAGCGCGGCGTTCGGGTCGTCCACCGCAGCGATCCACGCGAGCGCCTCCTCGCGGGTCTTCCCGAACCGGACGTGCCGCTCGAGCAGCCGCGCGGCGCGCTCCGCCTCCGGCACCTCGCAGAACCAGACCTCGTCCATGGCCGCGCGCGCCCGCTCCCACCCCGGGCCGTCGAGCAGCAGGTAGTTCCCCTCCGTCACCGCCAGGCGGCAGGCGGGCAGCACGGGCATCGCCCCCGCGATCGGCTGCTCCAGGTCGCGCTCGAACATGGGCGCGTAGACGACCTCGCCCTCGCGGGGCGCCCGCACCCGCTCCAGCAGCGCGGCGAAGCCGTGCGCGTCGAAGGTGTCCGGCGCACCCTTGGCCCCGCGGCGCCCCAGCCGCTCGAGCTCGACGTCCGCGAGGTGGTAGCCGTCCATCGGGACGTGGGCCACCCACCCCTCCTCGCACCCCGCCGGTACCGGGCCGGCGGCGAGCGCGCGGACCAGCTGCACCGCGAGCGTCGACTTCCCCGCGCCCGGCGTCCCGGCCACGCCGAGGACGTGCCGGCCGGGGGCGGCCACCAGGCCCCGCGCCCGGTCCAGGAGCGCCTCGAAGGTCAGGGGGTCCGGCTGGGCGGGCGGCACGGGCGAGGACGTCGTCGTCATGCGCCCATCCTGCCCGGCGACCCACGGCGGTCCCTCCCGGCGTGGCTCCCACTCCTCGTGGCGTCGGGGCGGCAGGCTGGCCCCGCTGGGACGGCCCCGACTCGCACCGCGCCGGCGCCACACCGGCCGGGCCCGTCCGGTGTGGCCGACTCGTCCGGAGCGTCCGGGCTGCGAGTCCTGTCGGCCATGGCCGTACGGCCCGCGCCACCCTGGCGGACCGGGCAGCCCGCACAAACCGGACAGCATGGGCAGCCTGGACAGACCGAACCGTCAGGTCCGTCCGGATGGCCCGCGCCGACCTCCTGACCCGGTCACGGCGCACCGCCCGGGCCGACGCACCCGACCGGCCCGCCCGGCCCGACGGATCGACCCTGGTCATCCGCACGACGCCCTCGTAGGCTCCCGGGCACGCTGCGAGACACGCGCGAGCACCGTCGGGGACAGGAGGCCGTCATGGCCGAGGACCGCACCATCGACCGGTCGTCGCCGGTCCCCTACTACCGGCAGCTGGCCGACGCCCTCGGCCGCCAGGTCGCGACCGGCGACCTCACGACCGGGCAGCGGCTGCCCAGCGAGGCAGAGCTCTGCGGCCGGTACGGACTGTCCCGCGCGACCGTCCGGCAGGCCCTCGCCCACCTCGAGCAGCAGGGCGTGGCACGCCGTGTCGCCGGCCGCGGCGTCTTCGTCCACGACGGCGCTGGCGAGCAGGCTCCGACCGGATGGCAGGTGGACGACCCCGCCACCACCCTCGAGGGCGCGCTCGGCAGCACGAACCCGCTCGTCGAGATCGAGGTCCGCAGCCACGGCCAGGTGACCCTGCCGACCTGGGCCACCCGGCTGCTCGAGGTCCCCGACGGGACCACCGGCCACGAGCTCGTCCGCCTCCACCTCCTCGACGGGACGCCGGCCCTGCTGAGCACCCGGCTCCAACCGCCCCCGGTCGACGCGGCGGTGGCTGCGGCGGAGCCGGTGCTGCGCGGGGCGGGCTCCCTCACCGCCGCGCTGGCCGCCGCCGGCTGGGCTGCCGCGGGCACGCGGCGCTCCCTGCACGCGATGAGCCCGCGGGGTGCGGTCGCCGAGGCGCTCGAGGCCGGTCCCCAGACCCCGGTGCTGCGCATCCGGGCGGTCTCGTGGACCCGCACCGGGCTGCTGCACGACGCCGCGGAGAGCTGGGTGCGCACCGACGTCGCGCCCCTCGACGTGACGCTCGGCACACCCAGGTAGCCTCCAGCCATGCTGCGTACCGTCGCCCGGATCGTACTGGGCTCGCTCATGGCCGCCGTGGGCATCGCCCACCTCACCGTCCTGCGCGAGGAGTTCCAGGCGCAGGTGCCCGACTGGTTCCCGGTCGACGACGACCGGGTGGTCCTCGGGTCGGGGGTCGCCGAGGTCGCCCTCGGCTCGGCGTTCGTGCTCCTGCCGCGCCACAAGCGCCTCGTCGGGGGGCTGCTGGCGGCGTTCTACGTCGCGATCTTCCCGGGCAACCTCGCCCAGTGGATCGAGCAGACCGACGCGTTCGGGCTCACCAGCGACCGCGCGCGGTTCCTGCGGCTCTTCTTCCAGCCGGTCCTCATCGCCTGGGCCCTGTGGGCCGGTCGGACCCTCCAGCGGCCCGAGGACGACGAGTCCTGACGCCTGGCAGCCTGGCGGCTCAGG
Source organism: Nocardioides sp. GY 10127 (assembly GCF_004919085.1). Lineage (GTDB taxonomy): Bacteria > Actinomycetota > Actinomycetes > Propionibacteriales > Nocardioidaceae > Nocardioides. The sequence goes on from NZ_STGL01000006.1 coordinate 14,993, forward strand.
CCGCCTTGAGCACCCCCACCGGGTCGTAGCGCAGACCCGGGAAGACCTCGCTCACCGAGGTGCCGGAGAACCGCTTCTGCACGACCTCGCCGAGGACCTGCCGGTAGTCGGTGGTCACCAGCAGGTCGGAGTCGGCGCCCAGCGAGAGCCCCGGCCAGCGTCCCAGGTATCGGCCCCCACGCACGCCCGCCCCGGCCACCATCATCACGTTGCCGTAGCCGTGGTCCAGGCCCAGGTCCTCGTTCTCCTCGACCCGGCGGCCGAACTCGCTCAGCGCCACGAGGGTGACCTTGCTCCGCTGGGAGCCGAGGTCGCCGAAGAACGCGGCGACCGCGCGGGCGAGCTCGTCGACGTTGCGGATCATCCGGCCCCACTCCAGCGTGCCGAGGCGGGTGTGCATGTCCCACTCGCCCTGGTCGACGGTGATCACCTCGGTGCCGAGGTCGGCCCGGATCAGCCGGGCGGCGTCGGCGAGGGCGGCGCCCAGGTCGCCGTCCGGGTAGGCCGAGGCGCGGGAGCGCTGACGCCGGGCGGGCGCCAGCTCCTCCACGGCGGTGAAGGTCTCGTCCATGGCGCGGCCGAGCACGCCCTTCTCGCCCTTCCACATCGTCCGCAGTCCGCGCTCGCGCTGCCGGGCCCTGGAGGCGTCCCAGGTCGGGCCGGCGATCGAGACGTCGTCCAGCGCCTGCGCCGCCAGCGTGGGCGCGCGCCCGGCCAGCGATGTGGGGGCCGCCCCGGGGCCGAACGCCACGCCGTCGCTGCTGCTCACGTCGGAGGAGCGCCCGACCAGGCGGTTGAGCCAGCCCTCGCGCAGCGACGAGCCCGGCGCGGCGTCCTCGAGCTCCTCCATCGCGGCGAAGTGCGAGCGGTTCGGCGCGGGCAGGCCGGCCGCGTGCACGAAGGCGAGCTCCTCCGAGCGCCACAGGCCCAGCAGCGGCTTCATGCCCGGGTGGAGACCGAAGAAGCCGTCCTTGGCGAGCAGCTGCGAGGACGGCACGGCGATGCGCGGACGGGCGCGGTAGTAGACGGGGTCGCCGTGCGGCACCACCACCGAGAGGCCGTCCATGGCCCCGCGCAGCGAGAGCACGACGAGCACGGACGAGGCGCTCGCCGCCGCGGCCGGTGAGGCGGTGAGGACGGCCGAGCCGACGGTGGCGGTGGCGCCGGCGGCGAGCAGGCCGCCGCGCAGGACGCCGCGACGGCTCAGGTCGGTCGTCAGGGCGCTGGTGAGGGCGGACATCTCCGCGCAGCAGGGCTGCTGCTCGGTGGGCGTGACGGGACGGTGGTGGGGCACGGGGAGCTCCTGGCGGGAGTGCTGCGGGACGGGTGGGTGTCGGCGACGGCCCAGGTCGGTGCGGGGCACCGGCGGCGGGCCGGTGCGCTCAGTGCGTGAGGTGAGCGGGGCTGTCGAGCAGCGTCGTGAGCACGAAGCCGAGCCGGGCGGACACCACGGGGTGGTCCGCGTGCACGACCTCGTCCCTGCTCACATCGGCAGCCTGGCAGCACGCCGTGATGGATTTGCGGGTCGCGGGCACACCGAGGAGCTCGCGGGAGAGGTGGTCGACCAGCGCGGCGAACGGGAGGCGGCGCTGCGGCAGCCACGACTCGGGCCGGCGGTAGGTGACGCCCCGGGTGGGCCAGTAGGCGCCCGCCATGAGCCAGTGGTTCTTGGCGCTGCCGAGCAGCCGGGACGGGGAGGACCAGGCGTCGTTGGTGCGGGGCGCACCGTCGGGGCGCGGCCAGTCGAACGGCTTGAGGCCGAGGCGCTGGCACTGCGTCGGCAGCGTGTGCGCGGCCCACCCCTGCCCGGCTCCCCCGGTCGTCCGGCTGCCCGGGCGGGTCACCCGCACGTCCAGCGCCCGGTGCGTGGCCACCACGTCGTGCCCGGCGTCGCGGACCTTCTGGCCGCGCGCGGCCTTGAACTCCTCGGAGGCCACGAGGGCGCGCAGCACGGGGCGGACGTCGGTGTCGTTCGCCAGGTAGACGCGGGCCAGCTCCTTGACCAGCGAGGCGGGGGCGTCGTCCCGGACGAACCGGACGACGAGCTTGCGGGCGAGCCGCTCGGCGGTGGCGGGGTGCCGCGCCAGGTAGCGCAGGAGGTCGCGCGTCGCGGCCCGGCCGTCGGCGACGTTGTTGGGGTGGGTGAAACCCATGACGGTGACCCGGCCCAGCGCGTGGTCGGTCGTCCGGTACGAGGGCTCGAAGCTCTTGTACATGTCCAGGGCGTAGCCCGTGAGCATGCGGGACACCTGCTTGACGTCGTCCTCGCCGTAGTGGCCCAGGCCGACGGTGTGGAGCTCGAGGAGCTCGCGGGCGAGGTTCTCGTTGGGGTGCTCCCAGGTGGAGTTCGCCGCGTCGAGGAAGAGGAGCATCGCCGGGTGCAGGACGGCCGCGGCCAGCAGGTCCTCGAAGCGTCCGAGCGCCTTGGCCCGCACGACGTCGCCGTACCGCTTGCGCCAGGTGTAGGTCAGGTCGGCGCTGGTGGGGACGTGGAGGTGGTCCTCCCAGAACTCGGTCATCACCTCGAGCACCTGGCGGTTCGAGTAGGTCCGGCGCAGCAGCGTCCAGGACTGGTAGTCCGCCATGACCTCCCAGCTCTCCTCCACGCCGTCCTTCTGGCGACGGAAGAGGTCCTGCGGGCCCCGGGAGAGGCTGGGGAACCAGTCGAGCAGCTCGCCGGTCCCCGGGTCCTTGACCGTGCCCGGCTTCAGCTGCTTGTCGAACCACGCCCGGGCGCCGCCGGCAGCACGCACCTGGCGGGCGAGCTCGGGCGTGTGCCCGTAGCTGAAGCGGCCGACGAGGTGACGGTCGCCGGCGGCGAGGACGGTGCTGGTCGAGCGGGTGGCCTGCTGGGCCATGGAGGGCTCCTGGTGGTCGAGTCGCCGGCCGTTCCTCCCACCCCTGGAACGACCGGCCGGGTCGTCTCGAGGTGTCTCTCGGCGCACCTCCGGGCAGGGAGGAGAAAACGTTTGAGTCCTTCACGACGTCGTCACGGGCTCCTGAGCAGGACGCCCCGGTCTTCACGGCCTCCACACGAACCGTGCCCCGAGGTCCCGGTCACCGCCTCCGCCCGTGGGCCCGTCGCGCTCCCCCGGGACCGGCGCACCGCCAGACCACCGGTGCGTCCTCGTCCTCGCGCCGTCATCAGGATCGCCACGGGACGTCAACATTCAGAGGACACCCGTGTACGTGAAGCTCCGGGCCTGCCAGAGTTGACTCATCGCGGCCCTGGCCGCGTCCCCCATCCCCCGTGAACGTTCGTCCTCGCTCGGAGACCCCCATGCCTCGCACCGCCCGCCGCGCCGCCACCGCCGCCGCGTCCGCCACCACCGCCGTCGCGCTCGTCGCGGCGGGGGGCCTGCTGCTGTCCTCGGGCGGCACCGCCTGGGCGACCGGCAACGACGGCGTCCAGGACCAGGTGTGCGCGGACCTCTCGACCGGCAAGATCACCCCCTCCGGCAGCCAGACGTCCGTCACCTACACCGCGCCCGCCGGGAAGGTCATCACCTCCTACTGCGTGAAGGCCGGCAGCGTGAACCAGGGCCTGGGCCCGCGCTACGTCGACACGGCCGTGACCGACGGCAGCGGGGCCGTGGCCTACCCGAGCACCATCACGCTCACGTACTACGACGCCGACAAGTCCACCTGGAAGGCGATCTCGCACTACTCGGTGCAGCTGGCCGACGCGTCCACGACGACGTCCACGGCGACCGCCACGGCGACCACCTCGACCGCCGCGCCCACCGCCACGGCCACCACCTCGACCGCCGCGCCCACCGCGACGGAGACCGCCACCGCCACCGAGACCGCCACCGCGACGGAGACCGCCACCGCGACGGAGACCGCCACCGCGACGGAGACCGCCACCGCCACCGAGACCGCCACGGCGGACCCGTCGGAGAGCGAGTCCACGGGCGACACCACGGACACCCCGGAGTTCACCCCGAACGACCCGGCGACCAACCCCGACGGCAGCTTCGACTGGAACTGGACCTACCCGGACCCGACCTGCACCTCGCTGACGGTCCCCTACCCGTCCAACCTCCCGGCCGGCCAGACCACCGACGTCAACGTCCGCGTCGTCGTCGACGGCACCCCGGTGACGATGAACTGGCACTCGGTCAACGACCCCGACCACACCCTCACGTTCCAGTACGACCAGCACCCCGGCTGGCCGTCCGGCGCGACCGAGTACCAGGTCGAGTGGACGCAGGTGGGCGGCTCGAACTACCACTTCGGCGAGTCCTTCCACAACGCGGCGATCGCCGACCCGATCGACTGCGTGGTCACCGACGGCGTCGCCGAGCCGCGGGCCGTCTCCGCGGTGAAGGGCTTCTCCACCCGCACGGTCACCGTGGCCGCGGGCACCCGCGCCACCGCGGACACGGTGCGCACCGACTCGCTCTACTCCAGCCCGCTGGAGCTCCAGCGGCGCACGGCGGCCGGCTGGGTCAAGGTGAGCACCGTGACCAGGGCCGACGGCAAGGCCACCGTCCGCTTCCCGAAGCTGCGCAAGGCGGGCAGCACGGTCCGCTTCCGGCTGGCCGCGGCCGGCTCGTCGCTGGCCACGGGCACCCGCTCCGACGTCCTCAAGGTGCGCGTCGTCCGCCACGGCTGACGCGCGCCGGCCGCACCCGCGGCCCCCGAACCATCTGGCGCCCCCACGGCGCAAGGCCCCCGTCCCCCAGGCGGGGGCCTTCGTCGTGCCCGGCAGAGCGCGACGGACCAGCGCCCACCCAGCGGGCAGCGGGTCAGGGCCAGCGGGTCAGGGCCAGGAGGTCAGAGGTAGAGGCCGGTGCTTTCGTCGCCGACGCGGTCGGCGGCGACGGCGTGGACGTCACGCTCGCGCATCACCACGTAGGTCTCGCCGTGCACCTCGACCTCGGCGCGGTCCTCGGGGTCGAAGAGGACGCGGTCGCCCGCCTCCACCGCGCGGGCCTGCGGGCCCACGGCGACGACGCGCGCCCACGAGAGCCGCTTGGCGCCCATCGCCGCGGTCGCGGGGATGACGATGCCGCCGGACGAGCGGCGCTCGCCGGCCTCGGCGTCGATCTCGACGAGCACGCGGTCGTGCAGCATCTTGATCGGGGTCTTCTCGGACGCCGCGTCGGACACGTGCAGCACCCGGCTCACGCGGTGAGGCGTCGGACCACCAGGATCGCCGCGGCCACACCCACGACGGCACCGGCCGTCTTGAGGATGTTCTCGGTGCGCGGCGCACCCGTGGCGGGGTCGACGTAGTGAGCCTTCACCGACCAGGCCTTGCGCGAGACCACGGTCTTCGGGCTGGCCCGGTGGAGCAGCTCGTCGATCGTGGCCGCCAGGCGCTGGCGGGTCTCCTCCATCTCGCGCTCGAGGGCGCTGGGGTCGGTGCTCACGGGAAGCAACCTACCAACTCGGACGGGCCGCAGGTCACCCAGCCGGGGAGTGACGCACCGCGGCCGCGGGGTCGAACCCCCACGGCAGCTCCAGCCGGTGCCGCGTCATCAGCGCCTCGTCGGTGAGGACGTCGAGGGTCGGGGCGTCCGCGACGACCCGGCCCTGGCTCAGCACGACCGCGCGGGGGCACAGCTCCAGCGCGTACGGCAGGTCGTGGGTGACCATGAGGACGGTGACGTCGAGCGAGCGCAGCACGTCGGCGAGCTCGCGCCGGGAGGCCGGGTCGAGGTTCGAGGACGGCTCGTCCAGCACCAGGATCTCGGGCTCCATCGCCAGCACCGTCGCGACGGCCACGCGCCGACGCTGGCCGAAGGAGAGGTGGTGCGGCGGGCGGTCGACGAACGCCGTCATGCCCACCTTCTCCAGGGCCTCCATCACCCGCCGGTCCAGGGCTGCGCCGGTGAGCCCGAGGTTGGCGGGGCCGAACGCGACGTCCGCGCGCACCGTGCCCATGAAGAGCTGGTCGTCGGGGTCCTGGAAGACGAGGCCGACGCGCCGCCGGATCTCCAGCAGGTGCTCCTTGGCCACCGGGAGCCCGGAGACCCTCACCGACCCGGCGCCGGTGCCGGAGTCGGCCCCGAGGATGCCGTTGAGGTGCATCACCAGCGTGGTCTTGCCGGCGCCGTTGGGGCCGAGCAGGGCGACCCGCTCCCCCGCGTGGACGTGCAGGTCGACGCCGAAGAGCGCCTGGTGGCCGTCGGGGTAGGCGAAGGCGAGACCGGCGACGTCGAGGACGGGCGTGCTCACGCCCCGACCTCGCGCGCCGCGCGACCGGGGTGCGGACGCGTCTCCGAGGCGACGTGAGCCTGGTGACCGTGCCCCACGTGCCCGTGCGAGGCCTCCCCCGTCGGCCCGGCGAGGGCCGCGGCCGGGATGGTGCCGTCGTAGCCGCGGGCCAGCATCGCCAGGTGGACCCGCTCCCCGCGCTCGTAGGTGCGGATGAAGAGGGCGCCGAGAGTACGGGCCAGCACCGGCCACTGCCGGGGGTCGCGGGCGCGGAACCCGCGGGACTCCCGCGCCACGTGCATGCGGCGGAGCTCGTCGGTGACGACCTCGAGGTACCGGACCATGAACGACATGATCTGGACCAGCTGGGCCGGCACCCGCAGCCGCTGCAGCCCCAGGAGCAGCGCGGAGGCCTCGGTGGTGGCCGCCAGCAGCAGGCTGGCCAGCACGCCGATCGTGCCCTTGGCGAGCAGCCCGAAGGCCGCCACGAGGCCCTGCTGGGACACCGTCACGCCGAGCACCTGGACAGGGTCGCCCTGGCTGAGGAACGGCAGCAGCAGCGCGAAGACCACGAACGGGACCTCGACCACGAGCCGGGGCAGCAGGTAGGTCAGCGGGACGTGGGCCAGGGCCGCGATCCCGAGCAGCACCGCCGCATAGCCGGCGAAGACCGGGTAGGCGTGGTTCGGCGTCGCGACGACGACCAGCACGAAGGAGACGAGCGCCAGGACCTTGAGGTGGGCGGGCGCGCGGTGGACGGCCGAGTGGCCGTGGAAGTGCAGCGCGTGCCCGTGACCGGCGCCCACTACCGGCTCCCCGCCGGCTCGCGGGTCGCGGAGGCGTCCTCGGCTGACTCCGGCCGGGGACGGCGGCGCACCGCCCAGGTCAGTCCGCCGGCGAGCACCAGCACGACGACCACGCCGGCCACCCCGGCGAGCCCACCGGAGAGTCGGGCGTCGCCGACGCCGCTCACGCCGTAGCCGGCGAGCGGGCTGTCGCTGGTCGAGGACGTCGTGGCGGAGTCGGCGAAGCCCTGCTCGCTCGAGACCGACTCCAGCCCGTCGGGAGAGGAGGAGGCGTAGTAGCTCACGACGCCCGCGAGGACGAGCGCGAGCAGCAGGACGCCTGCGGCGACCCAGCGCAGCGAGGGGCGGCGGCTCATGCGGAGGCCTCCTGGGAGGTGCTGGGCTCTGCCCCGGTGCCCTGCTCGTCGAGAGTGCCCGACCCGTCGAGCCCGTCGTCGGGGCCGAGGATCGTCAGCTCGCGCCGCTGGAGGAACGGGCGGGCGCCGTGCACGAGGTCGGGGCGGACCGCCACCAGGCTGCCGACGGCGAGGAACGTGATGACGGCCTCGCCGATCCCGATGAGCGTGTGCACGCCGAGCATCGCCGAGGCCACGAGCCCCAGGTCGACGTCCGTCGTGCCCCCGACGGCGTAGAGCCCGACGAACCCGAGGGCGGCGACCGGCACGGAGACGAGCGCGCCCAGGCCGGCGGCGAGCGGGACCGAGGCCAGCCGCTTCGGCAGGACGGCGCGGGCGGCGAGGAAGACGAGGTACCCGACCAGGACGGTGACGAGGCCCATGAGCGTGATGTTGGTGCCCAGCGCCGTGATGCCGCCGTCGGCGAAGAGCAGCGCCTGGACGATGAACACGGTGCTCAGGCAGAGCACCGCCGTCCACGGCCCCACGAGGACGGCGGCCAGCGCGCCGCCCAGCAGGTGCCCGCTCGTGCCCGCCGCCACCGGGAAGTTGAGCATCTGCACGGCGAAGACGAACGCGGCGACGAGGCCGGCCATGGGCGCGGTGCGGTCGTCGAGCTCGCGCCGGGCGCGGCCGAGGGCGATGCCCACGGCGGTCGCGGCGACGACGCCGGTGGCCACCGAGGTGGGGGCGTCGAGGAAGCCGTCGGGGACGTGCACGGGTGCTCCTGCGGGGTGGTCGGGCGGTGCTGACGCTCACCGTACGCTCTTGCAAGTAGTTTGCAACTACGGGTCTCCCGCAGTGCGGGAACCCGGCGCGAGCCGCTCGGCGGCGCACCGGGCAGACTGCCCCCGAACCGTCCCCGTCACCCTCCAGGAGCACCCGTGAGCGACCGCCTCGCCGTCGGCGACACCGCGCCCGACTTCACCCTCACCGACGACACCGGCGCGGAGGTGACCCTCTCCTCGCTGCGTGGGAAGAACGTGATCGTCTACTTCTACCCGGCCGCGATGACCCCCGGCTGCACCAAGCAGGCCTGCGACTTCACCGAGTCGCTGGACTCCCTGCGCGGGCAGGGCTACGAGGTGCTCGGCGTCTCCCCCGACAAGCCGGAGAAGCTGGCGCGCTTCCGCGAGAAGGAGTCGCTGGGCATCACGCTGCTCTCCGACCCCGACCGCGCCGTCATGACCGCCTGGGGCGCGTTCGGCGAGAAGAAGCTCTACGGCAAGGTCGTCGAGGGCGTCATCCGCTCCACCGTCGTCCTGGACGCCGAGGGCGTGGTCACCCTCGCGCAGTACAACGTGAAGGCCACCGGCCACGTCGCCAAGCTGCGCCGGGACCTCGGCCTGGCCTGACGGCCCCTCGACGGGACGCCCCTGCCGGCCCGGCTCAGGGCCAGGGGTCGTCCCGGAGCCGCGCGTGCAGGTGCTCGTCGTGGTGCAGCCCGTCGGAGTACCGGTAGCTGGCCCGCAGCGTCCCCTCGAGCGCGAAGCCGCCGCGCCGGGCCACCGCGCAGGACGCCGTGTTCTCGACCGCGTGGAACAGGTGCACCCGATGGCAGCCCAGGTGCTCGTGGGCGAAGGTCGCCGCGGCCCGCAGCGCCGCGGCGGCCACCCCGCGCCGCCGCGCCCAGGGCGCCGTCCAGTAGCCCACCTCGACGTCGCCCTGCTCGAGGTCGAGGTGGTGCAGCGACACCCCGCCGAGCAGCGCTCCCCCGGTGCGGCGGGAGTCGTCCGCCCCCGGGTCGAGCACCGGGTCCGCCACCGAATCCGCCACCTGGTCCGCCCCCGCCAGGTCGGCGACCGCCCACGAGGCGTGGTCGCCCAGCGTCCAGTCGTTGCGGCTGCGGACCCACGCGGCGACCGCGTCGGGCTCGGTCGGCCCCGGGTTCCAGCGCAGCGCCATCGGGTCGGCGAACGCCCGCGCCAGCGGCTCGAGGTCCGGCTCGGTGAACGGCCGCAGCAGCAGGCCGGCGTCCGCGAGGACCAGGACGGCCGGGCCGGCCGCCAGGGTCTGCGCCGCGGCGTGCATCGTCACACCCGTCACACTACGAGCCCGCCGCCACGTCCGGAACACGAGTTCCTAGACTGTCCCGGCCACGGCCGAACAGGCCCGGCGAGCCGAAGTGGTGGAACAGGCAGACACGCAGGATTTAGGTTCCTGTGCCCCAGGGCGTGCGGGTTCAAGTCCCGCCTTCGGCACCCACCCGGGCGGCGGGCGCGGGAGACCGTCAGGCCAGCCGCGCCGCGACCACCGGGCCCAGGGCGCGCAGCGCGCGGCCCCGGTGGGAGATCGCGTCCTTCTCCTCGCGGGAGAGCTCCGCGGTCGTGCGCCCCGGCAGCTCGTCGGCCTCGAAGAGCACGTCGTAGCCGAAGCCGCCGTCGCCGCGGACCTCGCGGATCACCCGCCCCCGCATCCGGCCGGGCACCACGGTCTCGCCCGTGACACCGGGGCCGTCGACGAAGGCCACCGAGCAGTGGAAGAAGGCCGCGCGCCGCTCGTCCGGCACGTCCGCCAGCTGCGCCAGCAGCAGGGCGTTGTTGCGCTCGTCGCTCTTGGGCGGGCCGCTCCACCGGGCCGAGAGCACGCCCGGCATGCCGTTGAGGGCGTCGACGCAGAGCCCCGAGTCGTCGGCGAGCGTCGGCAGGCCGGTGGCCTCGAAGCCGGCGCGCGCCTTGATGAGCGCGTTGCCGTCGAAGTCCGGCGCGTCCTCCACCGGCTCGTCGTAGGCGGGCACGTCGTCGAGGCCCACCACCTCGATGCCGGGCAGGTGCGCGGCGAGGATGCGCTGCATCTCCGCGACCTTCTTGGCGTTGCGCGAGGCCAGGTGCACGCGGACGCCGGGGGCCTGCTGCGCCGTCACGAGGAGAGCGCCTCCGCCTGGAGCCGGGTCAGGTCGGCGCACCCGCCGGCCGCGAGGTCGAGCAACGCGTTGAGCTCGGCGCGGTCGAACGCCGCACCCTCGGCGGTGCCCTGCACCTCGACGAAGGAGCCGGCGCCGGTCATCACGACGTTCATGTCGGTCTCGGCCCGCACGTCCTCGACGTAGGGCAGGTCCAAGCGCGGGACGCCGTCGATGATGCCGACGGAGACGGCCGCGACCGAGCCGGTCAGCGGCTCGCCGGTCAGCGCGCCGGTGGAGCGCAGGTGCGCCACCGCGTCCGCGAGGGCCACGTAGGCGCCGGTGATGGCGGCCGTGCGGGTCCCGCCGTCGGCCTGGAGGACGTCGCAGTCGAGCTGGATCGTGTTCTCCCCCAGCGCCTCGTAGTCGACGACCGCCCGCAGGGAGCGCCCGATGAGGCGGGAGATCTCGTGCGTGCGGCCGCCGATGCGGCCCTTGACCGACTCGCGGTCGGAGCGGGTGTTGGTGGAGGCGGGCAGCATCGCGTACTCGGCGGTGACCCAGCCGAGGCCGGAGCCGCGGCGCCACCGCGGCACGCCCTCGGAGGCCGACGCGGCGCACAGCACCTTCGTCTTCCCGAACTCGATCAGCACCGAGCCCGCTGCGTGGTCGAGCCAGTTCCGGGTGATCGTGATCGGTCGCAGCTCGTCGTCGCGCCGGCCGTCCTCGCGTGCAGTCATGACCCCGACGCTAGCCGCCCCCGGGTCGGGGCTGTTCCCCCAGGGGGCTCACTTGGGCTCGGAGCGCAGCACCCGCCGCAGGCCGAGCACGAAGGGAGCCACGACCCAGAGCAGCACCGAGGTGACGACCGCGACCGGGTTCTTGTCCAGCACCAGCAGCGTCGGGTCGCCGGTGGCCGCCTGGTACGGCGTCATCGAGTAGTTCATGTCGAAGTACGGGATGACGTCCGGCGCCCAGCTGAGCAGCGCCATGAGGATGCTGTAGACGACGACGGGCAGCAGCAGCGCCACCACGTAGAAGAACGCGATGCCACCGGGCGAGCTGAGGGTCACCAGCGCCAGGCCGAAGGCCATGAGGAAGTACGCGAGCAGCTGGACGATGATCCACACGAGCTGGTGGGCCTCGAGGTTCCAGAGCGTGTCGTAGCCGCTGAACGAGGCGTTGACGACGTTGGCCAGCACGGCCAGGCCCATGGACACGGCGATGATGGCGACCGCGAAGATCACCACCGCGACGAGCTTGGCCAGGACGACGCGCAGGCGGTGCGGCTCGAGGGTGAAGGTCACCAGCCCGGTGCGCTGCCCCCACTCGCTGGTGACCGCGATGATCGGGAAGACCGGCAGCAGCAGCGTCAGCGGCGTCACCATCACCTGCACCCAGCCGTTGAAGCCGATCGCCAGGTCGTTGAGCTGGACGACGAGCTCGGTGATGCCGATGGCCGCCAGCAGGAGCAGGCCCGTGACCAGCATCAGCCAGAACCCGGCGCGGGTGTCGGTCATCTTCCGCCACTCCACCGAGACGAGCCGGCCGAACGGCACGCGGGACGTGGCCGAGACGTCGATGGTGGCCGGCCCGGAGGGGCTGGACGCGCTGGTGGCGCTCATGCGGAGGCTCCCGTCTCGGTCGCGGGGGTCTCCCGCTGGGTGTCGGAGGTCAGCTGGAGGAAGAGGTCCTCGAGGTTCACGGTCGCGGCGCGCAGGTCGGTGAGGACCACACCCGCCTCGAGCGCGGCGCGGCCCACGACGACGGGCTCGACGTCGGCGCGCAGGCCGGTGCCCGCGGGCTCGACGTGGGCGCCGCCGGCGCGCAGGGCGGCGGCGAGGCGCTCGTTGTCCTCGCTCGTGACGTGGGTGGCCGCCTGTCCGGAGCGGGTGAGGCTCTCGCGGTCGCCGCGGGCCACGATCCGGCCCTGGCCGATGACGACCATCTCGTCCGCGATGATCTCGACCTCGTGCAGCAGGTGGCTGGAGAGCAGCACCGTGCCGCCGCGGTCGGCGAAGCCCTTGAGCAGCCCGCGCATCCACCGGATGCCGGCCGGGTCCAGGCCGTTGGCGGGCTCGTCGAGGATGAGCACCTGCGGGTCGCCGAGCAGGGCGTGGGCGATGCCGAGCCGCTGGCGCATGCCGAGGGAGTAGTTGCGGATCTTCCGCTTCGCCTCGGAGTCGGTGAGCGAGACCAGGGCGAGCATCTCGTCGACGCGGGAGGAGGGCAGACCCATCACCTTCGCGCCGAGCGCCAGCACCTCGCGGCCGCTGCGGCCCGCGTGCTGGGCCGAGGCGTCCAGCAGGACGCCGACGTGCCGGCCGGGGTTGGGGATGTCCTTGTAGGCGTGGCCGCCGATGAGGGCGCGCCCGGAGGTCGGCGGGGTGAGCCCCACCATCATCCGCATCGTGGTGGTCTTCCCGGCGCCGTTGGGGCCGAGGAACCCCGTGACGCGACCGGGCTGGGCCTCGAACGTGACGTCGTCGACGGCGGTGTAGGCCCCGTAGGTCTTCGTCAGGGACTCGACGGTGATCATGCCTTTACCCTGCACCATGGGTGGTCACGACTGCCGCAGGGGTCCCCTGCGGCCGCGCGTGTCGGCGTCGGACCGCCTCAGAGGTCGATCGTCATCCCCGGCTCGGCCAGCGAGCAGCGTCCGGCGAACCGGGTCCGGGCCTCCGCGAGCTGCGGCTCCCGCTCGTACCACGGCGGGATGTGGGTGAGCACCAGGTGGGCGGTGCCGGTGACGGTCGCCAGGTCGCCGCACTCGGCGGCGGTGAGGTGCAGGTTCGGCGGGTTCTCCACGCCCTCGCGGAAGGACGCCTCGGCCAGCAGGAGGTCGGCGCCGGCTGCCACCCGCTCCAGCTGGGCGCAGGGCCCGGTGTCACCGGTGTAGGCGAGCACCTTGCCGCCGACCTCGATCCGCAGGCCGTAGGCCAGGACGGGGTGGTCGACCTCGGTGGCGTGCACGGTGAACGGGCCCACGACGATGCCCTCGGCGGGGGCGTCCACCCAGTCGAGGAAGTCGAACTCCTCGCGCATGCCGGGGTCCTCCGGCAGGTCGTAGGCGCGCGCCATCCGGCCCGCGGTGCCCTCGGGGCCCCAGACGGGGATCACCGGCTGCTGGCCGGTGGGGTGGTACTTGCGCATGACGTAGTAGCCGCACAGGTCGAGGCAGTGGTCGGCGTGCAGGTGGCTCAGCAGCACCGCGTCGATGCCGAGCGGGTCGCTGTAGCGCTGGAGGTTGCCCAGCGCGCCGCTGCCGAGGTCGACGAGCACCCGCCACGTCCGCTCGCCGGTGCCGTCGTCGAAGGGCGCCTCGAGCACGTAGGACGACGCGGGCGACTCCGGCCCCGGGTAGGAGCCCGAGCAGCCGAGGACGGTGAGGCGGGGGCCGGTCAGGGGGCCGGTCACGGGCGGCCGCCCGTCATCGGGGCGGGCAGGCCGCCGGCCCACTGGCCGACGCCGTCCAGCTCGGGGCCGAGGAACCGGCGCCCGATGCGCTCGAAGTCCTCGGGGGCGCCGGTGGTGAGGAACGTGTACGTCGGCGTGCCACCAGGGCGCATGAGGTCCTCCGCGACGAGCATCTTGTAGACGTCCTTGGCGCACTCCTCCGCCGAGCTGACGAGGGTGACCCCGTCGCCGACCACGTAGGAGATGACGCCCGTGAGCAGGGGGTAGTGGGTGCAGCCCAGGACGAGGGTGTCGACGCCCGCCGCGACGAGCGGGTCGAGGTACTCGTGGGCGGCGACGAGGAGGTCCTGGCCGCCGGTCACTCCGGCCTCGACGAAGTCGACGAACGCGGGGCACGCCTGGGTGTGCAGGTCGATCTGGGGCGCGGCGGCGAACGCATCGTCGTAGGCCATGGAGTCCGCGGTGGCGCGGGTGCAGATGACGCCGATCCGGCCGTTGTGCGAGGCGGCCACGGCGCGTCGGGTGGCCGGGAAGATCACCTCGACGACCGGGACGTCGTAGCGCTCCCGGGCGTCGCGCAGCATCGCGGCGCTGGCGGAATTGCAGGCGATGACGAGCGCCTTGACCCCGAGGTCGACGAGGTGGTCCAGGCACTCGAGGGCGTACTCGCGGACCTCGCCGATCGGCTTGGGCCCGTAAGGCTGACGCGCGGTGTCGCCGAGGTAGACGACCGACTCGTGCGGGAGCTGGTCGATGACGGCTCGGGCCACGGTGAGACCACCGAAGCCGGAGTCGAAGATCCCGATGGGGGCGTCCTTGCCCGCCGGGGTCGTCACTGGAGGCACACCGGAGAGGTTAAGCGCAGGTGACGCCCGCGTGCACGGCGACGCGGCGCGTCGTGCACGTCACCCGTAGGAGAGCACGGTCGTGCCCCGCTCAGCGGGACCTCCCGCGTGGCGCGGATCTCACCCCGCGAGGACGCTGCGAGGACGCTCCGGGGTGCCGCCCCGCGCGTCCTCAGCCCGCCACGGTGGCGAGCTCGGAGGCCACCGGCCACGGGTTGAAGGTGCAGCCGCCGAGGTCCTTGGACTGCTGCATCATCACCGGCGCCGGCTCGCCGGCGCCCGGGCACGACGCGTGGCCCAGCCCCAGCCAGTGCCCCGTCTCGTGGTCGACCACCATGTTCCGGTAGTCGCGCAGCGTCCCGCCCGCCTTGTTCCACGACGGCGAGGCGTGCCGCCACCGCCGCTGGTTGATGACGACGTAGCGGCCCACGCGGCAGGACCAGTGCACGGAGCACTCCGAGGAGAAGTCCGTCATCGTCGAGGCCTCGGCCAGGACGAGGGTGAAGTCGCCCCCGGAGGCCACGCGGCGGAAGTGCACGCCGGCCGCGCGCCAGCCGCGCGGGTCGTCGTAGGTCTGCTGGGCGAGGCGGGCGAACCGGCGCACCGACGCCGTCACGTGCCCGTGGGTGGTGACGTGGTAGGTCACCGAGCGGGAGACGTCCACGCGGTGCCGGACGATGGCGGTGCGCTCGCTGCGCGCCGCCGCCGGCACGTGGCCGGCGGCGGTCGCGACGGCGCGCACGTAGAGCCGCCGGCCGACGTCCCCCGGCTCGACCCGGTGCCGCCGGCCGGTGCCGACCTCGACCCCGTGGCCCCGGTACCAGGTCCAGCGGACGCGCCCCGGCTCGCTGGACCAGCGGCCCGGGGTGGCGCGCAGGACGTGGCCGTAGCGGGCGGTGCCCAGCACGCGCGGCGCGCGGCGCGACGCCAGCGGGGCACGACGGACGCCGGCGGTGCGGGCGCTGGTCCGGCTCGTCGACTCCCCCGCGGTGTCCGTGGCGGTCACCCGCACCGACAGGCGGCGGCCCAGGTCGTCGGTCGTGGGGCGGTAGGCCTTGCCGGTGGCCCCGGCGATCGGGGCGCCGCCGCGCAGCCACTGGAAGGTGAACGCCAGGTCCGCGCCGTCCACCCAGGACCCGCGGGTGGCGACGAGGCGCTGCCCGTAGACGGCCTCGCCCTCCACCTGGGGCGCCGCGGTGGCCTCGGGTCGCCCCTCGGCCGCCGCCACCGGGGGCGCCAGGAGCAGCCCGCCGACGAGCAGCAGGCAGGCGAGCAGGGGGCCGCTCAGGCCCAGAGCTGGCCCTCGAGCCTGTCCTCGGCCTCGTCGATCGTGCCCTCGTAGGCACCCGTCGAGAGGTACTTCCAGCCGGCGTCGCACACGACGAAGGCTATGTCAGCCTTCTCCCCCGCCTTGATGGCCTTCGCGGCCTGTCCCATGGCGGCGTGCAGGATGGCACCCGTCGAGATGCCCGCGAAGATGCCCTCGTTGTCGATGAGCTCGCGCACCCGGCGGACGGCGTCGCGCGGGCCGACGGAGAAGCGGGAGTCGATCAGCTCGGGGTCGTAGAGCTCGGGGACGAAGCCCTCGTCCATGTTCCGCAGGCCGTAGACGAGCTCGCCGTAGCGGGGCTCGGCGGCGACGATGCGGACGTCGGGCTTGGCCCGGCGGAAGTAGCGGCTGATACCCATGAGCGTGCCGGTGGTGCCCAGGCCGCCCACGAAGTGGGTGATCGACGGCAGGTCGGCGAGCAGCTCGGGGCCGGTGCCCTCCTCGTGCGCCAGCGCGTTCGAGGGGTTGCCGTACTGGTAGAGCATGACCCAGTCCGGGTGCTCCTCCGCGACGCGCTTGGCGACCCGCACGGCCTCGTTGGAGCCACCGGCCGCGGGCGAGGAGACGATCTCGGCGCCCCACATGCGCAGGAGCAGGCGGCGCTCCTCCGAGGTGTTCTCGGGCATCACGCAGACCATCCGGTAGCCCTTGAGCTTGGCGGCCATCGCGAGCGAGATGCCGGTGTTGCCGGACGTCGGCTCGAGGATGGTGCAGCCGGGACGGAGCAGGCCGTCCTTCTCCGCCTCCTCGATCATCTTCAGGGCCGGACGGTCCTTGATCGAGCCGGTGGGGTTGCGGTCCTCGAGCTTGGCCCAGAGCCGGACGTCCGGGCTCGGCGAGAGCCGCGGCAGCCCCACGAGCGGGGTGTTGCCGACGGACGCGAGCAGGTTGTCGAACCTCATGGGTGCCTTCTGGATCGGTGCCCGGCCGGGGCCGGGCGGTGCGTGCTGAGGGGGGACGCGGCGCGTCAGCGCAGGAACGCGGCCGGGTCGAAGTCGTCCAGCTCGATGATGCGGACCCGCGGCAGCGGGGAGCGGAACGCGTTGACGTCGTCCTCGAGGTCGTACAGCGTCATCCCGAGCGACGTGAGGGCGGTGGAACAGAACTCCCGGAGGGCGACGAGGCCCATCCGCGCGCCGGTGCCGAGGAGGGCCTCGGACTGGGGCGCGAAGTCGCCGTCGTGGCTGACGAGCAGGACGTCGGTGGGGACGGCCTCGCTCTCGGGGTCGTTCGCCCGCGCGGTGAGCTCGTCCAGCGTCCGCTGGATACCGATGTCCACGACCTTCTGGTCGGGCCGGCCCGACAGCGGGACGGGGCGGTAGCCGATGGCCAGCAGCGCCTGGATGAACGGGGTGGGCATGTGCCCGGCCGAGGCGTTGAGGAAGAACAGCCCGACGACGGGCTGGTCCCACAGCTTCTCGGCGAAGTGGATGACGCGCTCCCAGCGGGGGCGCTCCTCCGGGTTCGGGCGGCGCCCGAGGAGGGAGTTGCCCAGCGTGGCGTCGATGTTCTCGCCGTCGACGAGCACGACCGTTCGCCGTTCGCTCATGGTGTCCTCCCTTCCTCGGGTGCTTCCTCGTGGTGCCTGGTGTTGACGGGTGGTCCCACCCGGTGGTCTACCAGGTGCGACCGGGTCCCGCAGCCCGGCTGCGGGACCGTGCCGACCTGGGTCAGCAGCCGCCCGCGACGGCGGGCAGCACGACGACCTGGTCGCCGTCGGCCAGCGGGGCCTCGAGGCTACCGAGGAAGCGGACGTCCTCGTCGTTGACGTAGACGTTGACGAAGCGGCGGAGCACGATCTCGCCGTTCTTCTCCTCGACGAGGCGGTCCTTGATGCCGGCGTAGCTGGCCTCGAGGTCGTCGATGAGAGCGCTCAGGCTGGCGCCCTCGCCGGTGACGGCCTTCTCGCCGCCGGTGTAGGTGCGCAGGATGGTCGGGATGCGGACCTCGATGGCCACTGGGTGCTCCTTGCTCGGGACTGCTGGTTGCGGTTCTCCCGGCCCCGTGGCGGGGCCGGCGGTGGTGCAGGTCTTCGGTGCGGCCCGGAGTGTCCTCCGGGGGTGGACCGGGGTGCGTCCGCGGCTCACGCCGAGGGCAGCGACTCCACGACGGTGACCTCTTCCTCGGTCACGACGCCGTCGACGATCCGGTAGGAACGAAAGTCCACGGGGCCCTCGTTATTCCCGTGCTCCCGGGTGGAGACGAGGACGTAGTGGGCGTTCGGCTCGCTCGCGAGCCCGATGTCGGTGCGGCTCGGGTAGGCCTCGGTGGCCGTGTGCGAGTGGTAGACGACCACCGGCTCCTCGTCGTTCGCCCACATCTGCTTGTAGAGGTCGAGCAACTCGGTGGAGTCGAACTCGTAGAAGGTGGGGCTGCCGGCGGCGTTGACCATCTCGACGAGCCGCTCGGGGCGGTCGCTGCCCTCGGGGCCGGCGACGATGCCACAGCACTCGTCGGGGTGGTCCCGCTTGGCGTGCGCGACGATGGCGTCTCGGGTGGCGCGGTCGATGGTCAGCACGCCCGCCAGCGTAGGGCGTGCGCGCGTGCCTGCCCGCATCCGCCCGGGTGCCGGACGCCGGGGCACCACGTCAGGACAGCACGTCAGGGGACCGCGTCAGCGGACGAAGCGCGTGGCGGTCTCCCCCGCCAGGACGTCGGCGATGCGCCGCTCCATCTCCGCGGCCATCGGCGGCAGCGCGTCGAGGGGCCACCAGCGGACCTCGAGGTTCTCGTCGTCGCCCACGGCCGCCTCGCCGCCCAGCCACGTGCAGGCGAAGGTGAGGTCGAGGTAGACGCCCCGGTCGCCGTTGCCGTGGGTGACCTCGTCGCTCACGGAGACCGAGGCGAGCCGGTCGACGCTCACCTCGACCGAGGCCTCCTCCAGCGCCTCGCGCCGAGCCGCGACCGCGGGCTCCTCCCCCGGGTCGACGATGCCGGTGATCGGCGCCCAGCGGCCGTTGTCCGCCCGCAGCGTGAGCAGCACCTGCCCCTCGTGCACGACCACCGCGGTGACCGCGGGCAGCCAGAGCTGGTGGGTGCCCACCATCTCGCGCAGCGCCAGGACGAACGGGGGGATGGGCACGGGGGCTCCTCTGCGGGGTGGGGGTCAGTGCGTGAGCGCGTGGACGAGCGTCTCCTGGAGACCGCCGACCCACTCGTAGACGTCGTGCGCGCGGGCGCGGGGGTCGTCCTCGGGAAGCGAGTCCCAGTACTCCTCGTCGTCCTCCTCGACGCCGAGCCGCACCGCGAGCGCGAGCCGGAGGTCGGTGAACGAGCGCAGCCAGAGCTGGGCGCCCGGCTCGTCCAGCTCCACGTCGATCGTGAGCCGGTCGTCCTCGTCGAGGTCGGCCGGCAGGCCGGCGTCCTCGAGGCCGTCGATGATCGCGGACGCCGCGCGGGCCTTGCCCTCGCGCAGGCCGTTCTCGGTGAACCGCCGGAAGTCGGCGGCCGCCTCCTCGTCGTCGGGGTAGGCGGTCGGGAACAGCCGGGCCAGCACCGGGTCGTCGGGCTCGGTGGTGGGGCCGCCGAAGTCGAGCAGCGCCTCGAGCGGGTCGCGGTCGTCGGGGACGGCGGCCTCGCTGTGCAGCAGCTCGACGAGCTGCGCGGCCAGGGACCGCAGCAGGTCGGCCTCGAAGCCGGTGAAGGTGGCGATCAGGTGCTTGCTGCGTCGGTGGCGGGTGAAGGCGCCCACGCTCTCAGTCGTCCTTCTGCATCGTGGCCCACAGGCCGTACTCGTGCATGGCCTGCACGTCGCGCTCCATCTCCTCGCGGCTGCCCGCGGAGACCACGGAGCGGCCGTCCTCGTGCACCTCGAGCATCAGCTTCTCGGCCTTCTTCTCGGTGTAGCCGAAGTAGTGCTGGAAGACGTAGGTCACGTAGGACATGAGGTTGACCGGGTCGTTCCACACGATGGTCACCCAGGGCTTGGCAGGGGTGATCAGCACCTCGTCCTCGAGGCCGGCACTGGTCGTCGGGTCGACCTCGACGGGGCTGGGTGCGGACACGCGCCCATGCTCGCACAGCGTCCCCACCCGTCACCGACCTCCTCCCCACCCGTGGCGCGCGTCTCCCCCGCCCGGGCGCCCCGCGACACGACCGGGTGGGGCGGGGCGGCGCCCCCGCAGCCCTACAGTCGTGGCCGTGACCCGCTCGACCGCGCTGCTGACCGACCACTACGAGCTCTCGATGCTCCAGGCGGCGCTGGCCGCGGGCACCGCCTCGAGGCGCTGCGTCTTCGAGCTCTTCGGCCGGCGCCTGCCCGAGGGCCGCCGCTACGGCGTGGTCGCGGGCACCGGCCGGGTGCTCGACGCGCTGGAGGACTTCCGCTTCGACGAGGAGGTGCTCGCGTTCCTGGAGCCGGTTCTCGACGCCCCCACGCTGGAGCACCTCGCCGGCTGGCGGTTCACCGGCGACGTCCACGGCTACGCGGAGGGCGAGGTCTACACCGCGGGCTCCCCGCTCCTCGTGGTCGAGGGGACGTTCGCCGAGGCCGTCGTCCTCGAGACGCTCATGCTCAGCATCTACAACCACGACTCCGCGATCGCCTCGGCCGCCTCCCGGATGACCATGGCCGCCGAGGGCCGGCCGTGCATCGAGATGGGCGCGCGCCGCACCCACGAGGAGGCGGCCGTGGCCGCGGCGCGGGCCGCGTACGTGGCGGGCTTCGCCTCGACGTCCGTCCTGGCCGCCGGGCTGCGCTACGGCGTGCCCACCGCCGGCACCTCCGCCCACGCCTTCACCCTCCTCCACGACACCGAGCGGGACGCCTTCACCGCGCAGGTGCGCTCCCTGGGCACGGGGACGACGCTGCTCGTCGACACCTACGACGTGGCCGAGGCGGTGCGGACCGCCGTCGAGGTGGCCGGCACCGACCTCGGCGCCGTCCGGCTCGACTCCGGCGACCTCCTCGTGAGCGCCCGGGCCGTGCGCGCCCAGCTCGACTCCCTCGGCGCCACCCGCACCCGCATCACCGTCACCAGCGACCTGGACGAGCACGCCATCGCCGCGCTCGCCGCCGCGCCCGTCGACGGCTACGGCGTCGGCACCCAGCTCGTCACCGGCTCCGGGCACCCCACCTGCGCGCTGGTCTACAAGCTCGTGGCCCGCGAGGACGCGAGCGGGCGGCTCGCGCCGGTCGCGAAGCGGTCGACGGGCAAGGAGATGGTGGGCGGGCGCAAGTGGGCACGGCGTCGCTACGACGAGCACGGGACGGCCGTGGCCGAGGTGATCGGCACCGGCGAGGCACCACCGCTCGCCGCGGACGAGCGGGACCTGCTGGTGCCGCTGGTGCTCGGCGGCGAGGTCGTCGGGCGCGAGCCCCTCGACGCCGCCCGCGACCGGCACGACCGCTCGCGGGCCGAGCTCCCCCTGGACGCGCGCAAGCTCTCCCGCGGCGAGCCCGTGCTGGCCACCGTGCGGGTCTGACATCGGAAGGGCGAACGTCGCGAAGGGCGGACGTCGCGAGGGGCGGACGTCGCGAAGGCCCGCCCAGCGGACGCACACGTCCGGACGGGTGTGACGTGACCCTCAGCCCAGCACCCCTGACCTGGGACTAGCCTGCTGGGCATGGTGAGTGCGCTGATCGTCGTGGACGTCCAGAACGACTTCTGCGAGGGCGGCTCGCTCCCGGTCACGGGCGGCAACGCCGTGGCCGGCGCCATCGAGGGCGTCCTGGCCGAGTGGCGCGCGGGGGTCCCCGGCGCGCCGTCGTGGAGCCACGTCGTGGCCACCAAGGACCACCACGTCGACCCCGGTGACCACTGGGCCGAGCGCCCGGACTTCGTCTCGTCGTGGCCGGTCCACTGCGAGGTCGGCACCCCCGGCGAGGCCTTCCACCCGACCCTGGAGGCGGACACCTTCGAGGAGGTCTTCCTCAAGGGCGAGCACGAGGCCGCGTACTCCGGCTTCGAGGGCAAGGGCGGCGACGGGTCCGACCTGGCCTCGTGGCTGCGGCAGCGCGGGGTGACCGAGGTGGAGATCTGCGGCCTGGCCACCGACCACTGCGTGCGCGCCACGGCCCTCGACGCCGTGGACGCGGGCTTCCGCACCCGGGTGCTGACCCGGCTGTGCGCCGGCGTCGCTCCCGAGACCACGACCCGCGCCCTCACCGAGATGGAGGCCGCCGGGGTGGTCGTTGCCTGACGGCCCCGTCGGCGACCCCGGGACGCGCCGGGACGCCGCGGACCCCGTGGACCCCGTGGTGCGGCTCGGCCCCCGCGTCGACGAGTCGCTGGCGGTCGCTCTGGAACGGCTGCGCGCCGAGCGCGGCGCGCGGGTCGTCGTCCTGGATCTCGGGGAGGCGGAGGGCACGTGGGACGACGTCGCCCACCGCGCCCTGCTGGCGCGCTGCGTGCGCGCGGTGCTGGCGACCGACCTGCCGGTGGTCGCGGTGCTGGGCGACCGCGTCACGACCGCCACCTGCGCGGTCGCGCTCGCCTGCGACGCGGTCGTGGCCGACCGCTCGACGAGCGTCCAGATCGCTCCCCCGGCGGTGGGCGGGCTGAGCCTCACGCTGCCCGCCGCGGTGGGGCGCCTGCGCGCCCGGCGGATGCTGCTGCTCGGCGAGGCGGTCACCGCGGTCTCGGCCGCCGACTGGGGCGTGGTCACCCACCTCGCGCCGTCGGGCAGCACCGCGCGGGCCCGGGCCGATGCCGTCGTCCGGGCGCTCCTCGAGGCCGACGCGCTCACCCTCGCCGGCACCCGTCGGGTGCTGGACGCCGACCTGGCGGCCCGGCTCGAGGAGGCCCTCGCCCACGAGGACCGCACCGCCTCCCTCCTGGCGCGGCACGCGGCCCGCTGAACCGCCTTCCCCACCACCTCCCAAGAACCGTTTGACAGTGGGAGGCCCTCTGTCGTCCACTACTGTCCAAGAACTCTTGGAGGGTCGGGATGGACGAGCGGGAGAGCTCACGGAAGGTCGCCGTGCTGCGGGCGCTGGCGCACCCGGTGCGACTGCGGATGCTGTCGCTGCTCACCGGCACCGCGATGAGCGCCGCCGAGGTCGCGCGCGAGCTGGACCTCACCCACGCCAACGCCAGCTACCACCTGCGTGTGCTCGCCGACGCCGGGGAGCTCGTCGTGGACGGCGAGGAGAAGATCCGCGGCGGCGTCGCCAAGCGCTACCGGTACCCCCACGAGCGGGAGGGGCACCCGCCCGAGGGCGAGCCGACGGCCGATCACGGCCCAGGCGGATCGCTCGGCGACCCCGACGTGGGCCGCCACGAGGAGGTGCTCTTCCTGCGGGCCACCGCCACGGACCTGGAGCGACGCGTGCTGGCCGCGGCGCCGCGCCGCTGGAGCAGCGACCTGGAGGGCTGGGTCCCGCCGGAGACGTGGGAGCGCGCCCAGGAGCTCCTGCGCGAGGCGTCACGGCTGCTGCACGACGCCAACCGTCCGCCGCGCACCCCCGGCACCGTCCACGTGAGCGCCACAGCGTGGGCGATGACGCTGGACGCCCACGACGGCCCTTCTGCCGACCGCCCTGCCGATCCCCCTGCCGACCCTTCTGAGGAGCGGGCATGAGCCCCCACCTGACCGCCTCCCTGGCTCCGCTCCGGGCGCGCAACTTCCGCTTCTACTACGCCTCGCGCGTGGTGAACCTGATCGGCAACACGATGGCCACGGTGGCCCTCGCGTTCGCCGTCCTCGACGTGACGGACGACGACCCGGCGGCCGTGGGCTACGTGCTGGCCGCGCACACCGTGCCGCTGGTGCTGCTCCTGCTGTGGGGCGGGGTCGTGGCCGACCGGTTCGGGCGGGTGGCCGTGCTCCAGGTGTCGAACCTGGGCTCGGCGCTCACGCAGGGCGCGATCGCGGCCCTCGTCCTGACCGGCACGGCGCAGCTGTGGTCCCTGATGGCGCTGAGCCTGGTGCACGGGATCATCTCCGGTCTCGGCTTCCCGGCCATGTCCAGCGTCATGCCGACCCTCGTGCCCCGCGAGCAGCTCCAGCAGGCCAACGCCCTCGTCTCGCTGGCGCGCTCGGCGGTGACCGTGCTCGGGCCGACGGTGGCCGCGCTGCTCGTGGTCGGCGTCGGGCCGGGCTGGGCCCTCGGGGTGGACGCTGCGTCCTGGCTGGTCAGCGCCCTGCTGCTCATGCTCATCCGCGTGCCGGCCCAGCCGCCCCGGACGGCCGGCACCAGCACGATCGCCGAGCTGCGGGAGGGCTGGGGCTACGTCCGCTCCACCACGTGGCTGTGGGTGGTGGTGCTGGGCTTCGGGTTCCTCAACGCCCTGCACGCCGGCGCCTGGCTGACGCTGGGACCCTCGCGCGCCAAGGCGACGATCGGCGAGGAGGGCTGGGGGCTGGCGCTGTCCGCCGAGGCGGTGGGCCTGCTGGTGATGACGCTGGTGCTGCTGCGCGTGCGGCTCGAGCGTCCGCTCCTGATGGGGATGCTCGGCATCACCACCCTCGCGCTGCCGATGATCGTGCTCGGCGCGGAGCCGCACCTCGGAGCACTGGTGGTCGCCACGTTCATCGCCGGGGCCGGCACCGAGCTGTTCGGGATGGGCTGGAACCTGGCGATGCAGGAGCACGTGCCGGACGACATGCTCAGCCGCGCCTACTCCTACGACGCGCTCGGCTCGTTCGTGGCGATGCCGATCGGGCAGGTCGCCTTCGGCCCGCTGGCCCTCGCATTCGGGTTCGGCCCGGTGATGGTCGCCGCCGGCCTGGCGTACGTCCTGCTCTGCGGGCTGGTGCTGTGCTCGTCGTCCGTGCGAAACCTGCGCCGCACCCCCTCCCCCTCCACCGCCTCCGCCCCAGCCTCCGCGCCTGCTTCCGCCTCCACCTCCGACTCCGCGCCTGCCTCCTGACCCGTCCTGCCGGCAGTCACCTGCTCACTGACTGCCGGCCGGCGGCTGCTGGACGGCTGTCGCTTGCGGCTGCTGACTGGCTGCTGGCTGTCGCTGGCGGGCGGTCGACGCGTTCGGTCCTCGTCGACACGAGGACCGAACCCGTCCCGGCCGACCCCGCACGTCCCCCAGGAGGACCGAAGCGCCCCAGCGCCGACGCGCTGAGCGTGGACTCAGCCGCGGACGGGGCGTTCGGTCCTCGCTGGCACGAGGACCGAACGCGTCCCGGCCCGCCCCGCTCGTGCCCCAGGAGGACCGAACACGTTGGGTCCTCGCGGACACGAGGACCGAACACCCCCACCCCACCGGCACGCCCGGCACGCGCTCCAGGAGGACCGAACCGCCCCCAGAGTCCTCGGCTGAGCGGGCGACCCGGCCCCGCTGACCCGTTCGGTCCTCGTCCACACGAGGACCGAACGCTTCCCAGCCGCCCGGAGACCAGCCACCCGTAGACCAGCCACCCGAAACCCAGCCGCCGAAGACAGCCAGTCAGCACCAGCGCGAGCAGACCTCCGCGACGACGGTCGGGTTGCGGGTGGTGGCGACGGTGCCGAGGGCCTTCTCGATCAGGTTGTTGGTGATCTTCGTGCCGTGGACGCCGTCGGCGCCGACGAGCCAGTGCAGAGCGCGTCCGCCGATCTCCAGGCGCTCCCCCGGCTGACAGCGCTGGCGAAGCACGTCGACGGCGGCCGGGTCGGGGGCGTCGCGGAGCAGCGCCACGTAGTGCTTGCCGTCGTGCTCGACAGCGCCGGCGGCCTCGTGCACCTCGCGCAGCTCCGCCGGGGTGAACACGAGGGTGGGGACCTCGAAGCCGCGGTCCGCCAGGTAGGCCGCCTCCAGCGCCGCCTCGATCTTCGCGGTGGAGCGCATGGACGTCTCGAGCCGCACGTTCCCGGTGTTCAGGTACGTCTCGACGCCGGTGAACCCGGCTTCCTGGGTGACGCGCAGGACGTCGGCCTTGCCGAACTTGCGCACGGCTCCGAGGTTGATCGCGCGGAGGAAGGCCAGGTACGTCGCCACGGTCACATCCAAGGGGACTGGACGATCCATAGGCAACCTCTGTAAAACAGTTGTCGTGGTCAACGAACTGAGGGATCGGCAGGAGGAGCTGGCGGGCGACCTGCTGGTCCTCGCCGCCCGCCTCGTCCGACGCGTCCGGGTCACCCACGCCCTGCCGCCGGGCTACCGCCTCCTGTCCCTGCTCGACGAGCAGGAGACCCGCGCCGGCCTCGACGCCACCGGGCTGTCCATCACCCGCGTCGCCGAGCTCGACCAGTGCTCGCAGCCCACGGCCTCCGCCGCCGTGGCCCAGCTCGCGGACCGCGGCTGGGTCACCAAGACGCCCCACCCGTCGGACGCCCGCGCGAGCGTCGTCCGCCTCACGCCCGAGGGCCGCCAGGCCCTTCGTGCAGGACGCCGAGCCAACGCCGAGTCCCTCGCCGCCACCCTCACCGCCACCGGCCGCAGCACGGCCGACCTGGCCACCGCGGTCGACGTGCTCCGCGACCTCACCGAGCACGCCGACCTCCTCACCCCGACCCACGAGAGCCAGCGCTCTCCGCACTCCCCGCACCAGGAAGGACCGAAGTGACCACCCAGCACACCTCTCCCCCCGAGAGCCCCGCCGGCAGCCACGCAGGCAGCCACGCCACCGGCAGCACCAGCAGCACCGGCACCAGCACCACCACCGAGACCCCGAGGACGGGCGTCCGCGCCTACCTCGACCAGCCCCGCGCGGTGTGGGCGGTCGCGTTCGCCTGCGTCATCGCCTTCATGGGCATCGGCCTGGTCGACCCCATCCTCAAGAGCATCGCCGCCGAGCTGGACGCCACGGCGAGCCAGGTCTCGCTGATGTTCACCAGCTACATGGCGATCATGGGTGTCGCGATGCTCGTGACCGGCGCGGTCTCGAGCCGCATCGGCCCCAAGCGCACCCTCATGGCCGGCCTCGTGCTGATCATCGTGTTCTCCGCCCTCGCGGGCTCCTCGAGCACCGTCGGCCAGATCGTCGGCTTCCGCGCCGGCTGGGGCCTGGGCAACGCCCTCTTCGTGGCCACCGCGCTCTCCACCATCGTGATGGCCGCCCGGGGCTCCACCGGTCAGGCGATCATCCTGTTCGAGGCCGCGCTGGGCATCGGCATCGCCTCGGGCCCGCTCATCGGCGGCCTGCTCGGCCAGATCTCGTGGCGCGGCCCGTTCTACGGCGTCGCCGCCCTCATGGTGATCGGCCTGCTCGCCACGACGTTCCTCCTGCCGAAGACCCCGCCGACCGGCCGCAAGACCACCCCGCTGGACCCGCTGCGCGCCCTGCGCCACCGCAGCCTGCTGCTCATCGGCATCACCGCGATCTTCTACAACATCGGCTTCTTCACGATCCTGGCCGCGGGCCCGTTCGCCCTGCCCACCGCCGGCATCCTCCAGATCGGCTGGATCTTCTTCGGCTGGGGCATCCTGCTCGCCGTCACCTCGGTGGCCGTCGCGCCCCTCGTGCAGCGGGCGATGGGCACCGTCCCGGCGATCATCACCATGCTGTTCCTGTTCGCCGTGGACCTGCTCGTGCTCGCCGTGTTCACCTCGCACACGGTCGTCGTGGTGATCGGGATCATCGCCTCGGGCGCCTTCATCGGCATCAACAACACCCTGGTCACCGAGGCCGTCATGGGTGCGGCCCCCGTCGAGCGGCCCGTCGCGTCCGCCGCCTACTCGTTCCTCCGCTTCTGCGGTGGCGCGGTCGGCCCCTACGTGGCCCTCAAGCTCAGCGAGAGCGTCAACGCCCACGCCCCGTTCGTCTTCGGCGCGGCCGCCGTGCTCGTCGGCACGATCGTGATGTTCCTCGGCCGCCGCACCATCACCGGCCACACCCCGCACAGCCAGGTGGGTTCCGAGGACGAGGCCGAGGCCGTCCTGGTGGGCGACCTCGACTGACCTCCGCGTGACCCACGCCTGACCTCCGCCTGACCCAGGTGCCCCGGTCCGCCGGGGCACCTCTGGGTCGTCTCAGGGGCTGTGAGGGCCCCGCACGAACCGCCGCCGCCGTCGAGGGAGGCCGCGGTCGGTGCCTCAGACCGGGGCGCCGGCCAGCAGCCGGGACACCTCGGCGGCGGCGGCCACCACCTGCTCGGCCACCCGGAACTCGTCCAGGTCGCCGAGCGTCACGATGCCCACCGAGGCCTCCATGCCGTCGACGTCGCGCAGCGGCGAGGCCAGGCCGCGAGCGCCGGTGCGCAGCTCGCCCTTGGTGAGCACGTAGGTCATCTCGTCGCGGTGCGTGCGACCCAGCAGCACGGCCTTGCCCGCGGCGCCGCTGCTGAGCGGGTGCCGGGTGCCGACGCGGTAGGAGACGTGGAAGTCGGTCCAGGACGGCTCGACGACCGCGAGCGCCAGGGCTTCCTCGTTCTCGACCACCGTGAGGTGGGCGGTGCAGCCCGTGTCCTCCGCGAGCTGGCGCAGGACCGGCATCGCCAGGTCGCGCAGCACCGGCTGGACGGCGCCGGCGAGGTGCAGGACGCCGAGGCCGACGTGCAGCCGGCCCTTCACGTCCCGGCGGACCAGCGCATGCTGCTCCAGCGTGCTCACGAGGCGGTACACGACGGTGCGGTTGACCCCCAGCTGCCCGGCCAGCTCGGTGACGGTGAGACCGCCGGCCGAGGAGGCGAGCACGGACAGCACCCGCAGGCCGCGGTCGAGGGTCTGGGAGGTCTCAGCGGACATGGAGCCCATCCTAATGACTCCTGAGCGGACACGTGTCAGGTAGCCGTCACCTGTCCTGAGACGGCCGTCACCGCCGGGGCGGCACCACGCGGCGCGAGCCTCAGCCGGTCTGGCCGGCCGCCCACGCCCGGACGCGGTCGATCCGCTTGCGCAGCTGCTCGGCGTTCGCCACGGCCGCGGCCGGGCCCCCGCACTCCCGCCGCAGCGCGGCGTGGGTGACGCCGTGCGGCTGGCCCGTGCGGTGGTACCAGGCGCCGACCAGGCCGTTCAGCTCCCGGCGCAGGATGCCGAGCTGCTCGTGCGTCGCCACGTCCGCGAGGTCCTCCGCGGCCGCCGCGGTGCGGGCGTCCGCGGCGTCGGCCGCCGCCCGGGTGGCGTCGCGCGTGCTCCGCGTCTTGCGCATCCGGTCGTTCTGCCGCTTGTGCAGCAGCTCGCGCATCTGGTCGGGCTCGAGCAGGCCGGGGATGCCGAGGAAGTCCATCTCCTCCTCGGAGCCGACCTTCACCTCGCCCTCGTGGCCGAACTGGGCGCCGTCGAAGAGCGCGTGGTCGAAGCTGGCCTCCGAGCCGATCGCCTCGAAGCTGCCCTCGAGGTCGTCCGAGGCGGACTCGCTCGCGTTGGCCGCGGCCAGCAGGTCGTCCTCGGCGGCGAAGATGTCGTCCTCGTCGCGCACCTTCTTGCCGAGCACGTGGTCGCGCTGCAGCTCCAACTCCGAGGCGAAGCCCAGGAGGTTGGGCACCGACGGCAGGAAGACGCTGGCGACCTCGCCCCGGGTGCGGGCACGCACGAAGCGGCCGACGGCCTGGGCGAAGAAGAGCGGGGTGGACGTGGTGGTGGCCCAGACCCCGACGGCCAGGCGCGGCACGTCGACGCCCTCGGACACCATGCGCACCGCGACCATCCAGCGGGAGTCGTCCGCGCTGAACTGGCTGATCTTCTTCGACGACGTGGGGTCGTCGGACAGGACGACGGTGGCGCCCTCCCCCGTGATCTGCCGCAGGGTCTTGGCGTAGGCCCGCGCGGACTCCTGGTCCGTGGCGATGACGAGGCCGCCGGCGTCCGGCACGTGACGGCGGACCTCCGAGAGCCGCTTGTCCGCGGCGGCGAGCACCGACGGGATCCACGAGCCCTTCGGGTCCAGCGCCGTGCGCAGCGCCTGGTTGACCAGATCCTTCGTCAGCGGCTCGCCGAGGCGGGCCTCGATCTCGTCGCCGGCGCGCGTGCGCCACGACATCGAGCCGGAGTAGGCCAGGAAGAGCACCGGGCGGACGACGTGGTCGGCCAGCGCGTCCGCGTAGCCGTAGGCGTAGTCGGCAGCCGAGCGCGGGATGCCGTCCTCACCCTCCACGTAGGAGACGAACGGGATCGGGTTCACGTCGGAGCGGAACGGCGTGCCCGTGAGGCACAGCCGGCGGGCGGCGGGCTCGAACGCCTCGCGCACGCCCTCGCCCCAGCTCAGCGCGTCACCGGCGTGGTGCACCTCGTCGAGGATCACCAGCGTCTTGAACCGCTCGGTGCGGATGCGCATGGCCAGCGGGTTCACCGCGACACCGGCATAGGTGACGGCCACGCCGACGTAGTCCCCGGAGGTCCGGCCCTTGCCGGCGGAGAAGGTCGGGTCCAGCGGGATGCCCGCGCGCCCGGCCGCCTCGGCCCACTGCGTCTTGAGGTGGTCGGTCGGCGCCACCACGATGACACGGTCGATCTGGCGTCGGCCGAGGAGCTCGGCGGCCACCGAGAGCGCGAAGGTCGTCTTGCCGGCACCCGGGGTCGCGACCGCGAGGAAGTCCTTCGGCATCTCGTCGAAGTACTTGCTCATCGCGGCCTGCTGCCAGGCACGCAGCGAGGGCGCGGTGCCCCACGCGGCGCGGTGCGGGAAGGCGGGGGTGAGGGCAGGGGTGAGCGACGGGCCCGAGGTCGGGTCCGGGGTCTGCGGGGTCACTCGGCGGAGCCCCCGTCACCGGGCTCGTCGCCCTGCAGCTCGTCCCAGACCTCCTTGCACTCCGGGCAGACCGGGTACTTCTCCGGCGCCCGGCTCGGCACCCAGACCTTGCCGCAGAGCGCGACGACGGCGGTGCCGTTGATCATGGCCTCGGTGAGCTTGTCCTTGTCCACGTAGTGGCTGAACCGCTCGTGGTCACCGGCATCGGTGGGCAGGGTCGAGCGATCCTGCTGGACCCTCTCGTCGACGGCGGTGCCGGGCCCGAATCCGAAGTCGCTCACGGGCGCCACTCTACGTCAGTCGCGAGGACGTCCGGGCCTCGCCGAGGCCGCGGGCGCGCTCAGTTGAGCCCGGGCTCGGAGGGGCGTGTCGAGTGCCACGCGAGGTCACCGGGCTGCCGGCGCAGGACCTCGCGCCACAGCGTGTCGGTGCTGGGGCGGAACACGTCGGCGGCCTCACCGGGCACGACGTACCAGCTGCCCTCCTCGATCTCCGCCTCCAGCTGCCCCGGGCCCCAGCCCGAGTACCCGGCGAAGATGCGGATGCCGGCGAGGCCCTCGGCCAGCAGCTCCACGGGCGTGTCGAGGTCGAGCAGGCCGACGTCCCCCCAGACGGCTCGGAAGCCGACCGGCGCGGCCGTGACGCGCTCCCCGGGCTCCCCGGGCGCGCCGTCGGGAGCCGGCGGCAGGACGCCGAGCGCCAGCGCGCCGTCGCGGCCCACCGGGCCACCGGCGAAGAGGACGTCCGGCTCCGCGACCACGCCGGCCCAGGTCTCCAGCACCTCGCCGACGGGCACGGACGTCGGGCGGTTGAGCACCACGCCCAGCGCGCCCTCGTCGTCGGCGTCGATGACGAGCACGACCGTGTCGGCGAAGTGCGGGTCCTCCAGGGCAGGCGTCGCCACCAGCAGCATCCCCGCTGCCGGCGTGCTCACCTCCGCCATGCTTCCCCCCGCGATACGCCCCTCCGCATCCACCCAGTGTGCCGGGTCGGGACACGCGTTCACAGGGATCAGGACCCACAGGTTGCCGGACCGGACAGTTCCGGACAGGAAGCGGCGCCACTGCGGCGCCACTGCGGCGCCGCTGCGAGGCGAGCGGCGGCGGCCGCGGGTCAGGCGGCCAGCGCCGCCCGGAGCCGGTCCACCAGGGTCCGGCGGTGCCCGGCGGCGCGCACGGGCGTCGCCCGCCAGGTGGCGCGGGCGGCCTCCTCGAGGCGCTCCCCCGCGGCCAGCGCACGGGGGTCGTGGACGTCGGCCGTCCCGGCCAGCCCTGCGGCGACCGCCAGGGTGGCGTGCTCAGTGGCCCGGGCGCGGGCCAGCGCCTGGGCGGTCCGCTCGTCGGCGGCGGCGCCGGCCGCCGCGTCCAGCACGAGCCGGACGCCGGGCATCTCGTCGGCGGTGGCGCGCCAGGCGGCCACGACGGCGTCGGAGAGGGTGCCGTGGCCGGCCGCGCGCCCGGCGGACTGCTCGCGCTCGATGCGGACGACGAGCCGGGCGTGCCAGCGCAGCTGGAGGGCCCCGACGAGGTCGAGGTCGTCGGCGAAGGCGGACTGCGGTCCGCGGACGCCGGGGAGGTCGCTGGGGAGGACGCCGTCGCAGCGGGTGTCGGCGGCGGCGATGACGGCGCGGAGGATCTCCGCGCGGCGGCGGGTGGAGGCGCTCATCGGTGCTCCTGTGGGTGAAGGGGGGGTGGGCACTCACATACCGTGAGTACGTACCGAAGGTACGTATGTTCCCGGCACCGCGACAACACCTCGGCCGGGTGAGCCCGCCCACGTCCGCCCGCGCACGACTCCCGCCGCAGGTCAGCGAGGTGGGGCCGGCGTCGCTACGATGACGCGGTGCCCCGCTCCCGCGCCTCCGCCCCGAGCGCCGGCCGTCGGCGCCGGTACCCCGCGTCGACCCGGCAGGCCCTCGTCGACGAGGCCAGGCGGCTCTTCACCGAGCAGGGCTACGCCGCCACGTCCCTCGATGCCGTGGTGGCCGCGGCCGACGTCACCAAGGGCGCGCTCTACCACCACTTCCAGGGCAAGACGGCGCTGTTCGCCGAGGTCTTCGACGCGGTCGAGACCGACGCGGCGGCCCGCATCTCCACCGCGGTCGCGGCCGCCGGCGACCCGTGGGACACCGCGCGCGCGGGGCTCTCGGCCTTCCTTGACGTCGTGCGCGAGCCGTCCTACCGGCGGATCGTCGTGCAGGACGGTCCGGCGGTGCTCGGCTACGAGCGCTTCCGCGAGTCCGAGGAGCGCTCCACCTTCGCCTGCGTCACCGAGATCGTGCGGGCCATCCTCGGCGACGAGGCCTGGGCCGGGCACCCGTGGGCACGCGACGAGGAGATGCTGCGGACGTTCGCGCGGATCTTCTTCGGCGCGCTCTCCTCGGCCGGCGAGGCCGTGACCGGCGCCGAGGACCCCGAGGCCGCGGCCGCGCGGGTCGAGGTGGCCGTCGGCCTCATCATCGCCGGCCTCCAGGCCCTCGCCACCGCCCCGACGCACGTCGCGCCCGACACCCCCCGCTGAGGGGCACCGGGCGCGACGCGGACCAGTTCACCGGGGGCGGGTCACTTGCTGAACGAGACGCTCCCGCTGGCGACGCTGCCGCCGGTCTCGGGGACGAGCTCGATCCAGGTGTGCCCGGCCGGGACGACCATGTCGGTGGCGTTCTTGCCGGAGCCGGTCGTGAGGCTCACGGTCGAGGTGAGGCTGTTCTTGTGCCAGGTGCCCTTCACCATGCGTCCGCCGGAGAAGAGCATCGCCTGGCCCGTCCCGGTGAACTTGGTCTCCGGCACGAGGTTGCCCGCGGGGTCGAGGTAGCCCGCGTCCCCGACCTTCACGCGCAGCACCAGCACGTTGTCGGCCTTGAACTGGTCGTCGGAGGCCGCGTTCGTGTTGGTGTTGGTGTAGGTGCCCTTCTTGTAGACCCAGTCCGACTCGTGGGTGCCGAAGCTCGCGACCAGGCTGGTGGCCTTGGTGCCCTTCGGGTTCTCCGAGGCCGTGCCCCACGGCAGGTAGTCGTCAGGTCGCGCCGCCGTCTTGGAGGCGGCCAGCGTCGAGGTCTCCTTCAGGTTGTCCATGAGGTTGTAGGGCGCGTACCGGCTGCTGTCGCGGTAGAAGCCCTTGTCGCCCTCGGTGAACCAGGTGATGCCCGCGTTGTCGATGCGTCGGATCGTCACGTTCGCCGCGCCCGAGGTGACGATGTCGGCGTCGGCCGCGGTGACGATGCCGATGTCGCTGGCGCGCATCGAGCGCACCGGGCCGACCAGGTCGGGCAGCTGGGAGTAGAAGAAGACGGCGAGGCGCGTGTAGCCGCCCTCCACCAGCTCCTCGACGACCATGTCGGCGGAGCCGAGACCGTGCTGCGGCGCGGCCGACGGGGTGTTGTCGATCTTGGTGACCAGCACCGGGTACTTCTTCGACGAGCCGCCGTTGGCAGTGAGGCCCGTGAGCGGCCAGGTCGCGTCGAGGGTCGTGCCGGAGGCCACGTCCTGGGAGGCGAGCGCACTGCTGCTCGCGTCGGAGGAGCTGGTCTCGTCGCCGCCGGAGCAGCCGGCCAGGGCCAGGGTGGCGGCGGTGGCCAGGGTCAGCAGGGCGGCGGTGCCTCGGCGCGTCAGGGCGCGGGTGGGTCGCACGGTCGGTCTCCTCGGAGCAGAGAGGTGGGACGGGGAAGGGACGGCGGGCCCACCCGTCCGGGTGGGCCGTCGACCAGTGTGCAGCGCCGAGGGCCCCGAGGTCACAACCTCGACCGGCGCGCCCCCGCGCGTCGCGGCCGGGCCCGCGTCAACCCCGGGCTCAGCCCCGCCTCAGCCCAGCGTCATGCCGCCGTCGACGTAGAGCGTCTGACCGGTGATGAAGGACGCCTCGTCGCCGGCGAGGTAGGCGATCGCCTGCGCGATGTCCTCCGGCTGCCCGATGCGGCGGACGGCGGTGAGGTCGGCCGTGCGGCGACGGAACTCCTCGACGTCCATCTTGAGGCGGGCGGCGGTGGCGTCGGTCATCTCCGTGACGACGAAGCCGGGCGCCACCGCGTTGCAGGTGATGCCGTAGGGCCCGAGCTCGAGGGCCAGGGTGCGGGTGAACCCCTGGATGCCCATCTTCGCGGCGCTGTAGTTCGCCTGGCCGCGGTTGCCCAGGGCGGAGGTGGAGGAGATGTTGACGATGCGGCCCCAGGCCTGGGGCACGAAGACGACCTGCGCGGCCTTGGCCATGCAGAACGCGCCCCGCAGGTGGACGCCGATCACGGTGTCCCAGTCCTGCTCGGTCATCTTGAACAGGAGGTTGTCGCGGGTGACGCCCGCGTTGTTGACCAGGACGTGGAGCCCGCCGAGCTCGGCGACGGCCCGCTCCACGGCTGCCTGCGCGGCCGCCCCGTCGGCGACGTCGCAGCCGATCCCGATCGCGGACGCCCCCTCGACCAGCGGCAGCCCCGCGGCGGCGCGCTCGGCCTCGCCGGCGTCGAGGTCGGCCACGGCGACCGAGGCGCCCTCCCGGGCGAACCGGGCGGCGGTGGCGAGCCCGATCCCTCGCGCCGCGCCGGTGACGAGGACGACCTTCCCTGCGTGCCGCCCGGTGCCCTGACCAGCCACCTGCTGCTCGTTGCCCTGCATGACCTGCCTCCTCGCAGTCGACCGGCGCCGACGACTCCTGCGGCGCCGTGGCGACCCTAGAGGAACAGCCAGAAGCCGACCACGGTCGGCGCGAGGCCGAGGAGCAGCCAGGGGGTGAGGACCGGGTGCTTGTGGATCGCGAGCCCGCTGGCCACGGCGAGGACGCCGAAGGCGCCGGCGATGACGGAGAGGCCGAGGCGCGGCACCAGCTGCGAGGGGTCCATGAACCAGGCGGCGACGATGACGCCGGCCGCCATGTGCAGGATGCTGGAGACGGCGAGCGTCGACATGACCCACTTCTGCACCGTGGTGATCCCGGCGCTGTTCACGGTGTCACGCACCGGGGCGTTCGGGTCCATCAGGTGACGGCGACGGCGGGGTGCGGTCGGGGCGCTGCTGCTCACGGGGGCCTCCAGGTGGGGTACTGGTCCGGCGTCGGGTCCGGTGCGGCCATGGTGACGGCCACGCACACCACCATAACCCCTCCAGGGGTTATTTGTACGGTCATTAGTCCTCGATCTTTGTCCGGACTATTGGGTCATTCCGGGGCAGCCCCACCCAGCGCCGCCCGGAGCCGCTCCGCCACCTCGGCCCGCTGCCCGTCCGCGTAGCCCCGGCGGGGCCAGAAGAAGCCCTTGAGCCCGTCGCCCTTCGTCCGTGGCACCACGTGCAGGTGCAGGTGGGGCACCGACTGGCTCACCGTGTTGTTCACGCTCACCCACGAGCCCTGGGCTCCGAGGCCCTCCACCACCGCCGAGGCGATCCGCTGCGCGGCGGCCAGGAAGGGGTCGCGCAGCGCCGCCGGCAGGTCCGGCAGGGTGACGACGTGCGTGCGGGGCACCAGGAGCACGTGGCCGGGGAAGACCGGGCGCCGGTCGAGGAACGCCACGAGGTCGTCGGTGGCGAGCACGACGTCCGCCTCCGCCTCCCCCGCGGCGATCGCACAGAAGGCGCAGCCGGGCTCACGCACTAGTCGCACACCTGCACGGTGCACACCCGCGGCAGCGTCGGCCAGGCCGAGGTCGCCCGCTTGCCCCCGCTGGGATAGGCGTCGAAGTGCTGGGTGTCCCCCAGCCCGTAGGTCCAGGCCAGCCCGTGGGCGCGCATGATCCGCACCACCTCGTGCGAGGACGAGCGCCAGGCGACGCGCGGGTGCGCGTGGTACTGCCACCAGTCGTCCGGCACGATCCCGCCGCTCGAGCGGTAGGGGTTCTCCCACGTGTTGAGGTCCAGCGCCCGACCGTAGGCGTGCGGCGACATCACCCCGGGCCGACCCACCACCTGGCGGCAGTTGAAGGCCGAGGTGTTGCCGGCCGCCATGGAGGCGTAGTCGTTGGCTCCGTGCAGCGTCGAGCTCCAGCCGAAGCGGTCCTCGCGGTACATCGAGCGGATCGGCAGCTTCTTGCGGTACATCTCGCTCAGGGCGGCGGCCATCTGGGCGACCACGTCGGCGTTGGCGACGAGCTCGCCCCGGTACCGGTAGCCGTCGTAGCCCCAGTAGTTGATGCGCAGCAGGCGCAGCTGGGCGCGCCCCACGGGGCAGCCGTAGTGCCAGGTACGGCCGACCATCGAGGACCACACCTTCTCCGGGATGCGGGTCACCACGGCGTGCGCGCCCTTCTCCGTGGCGCGCGCCTGCCGCGGCAGGTGCCGGCGCGGGGTCGGCGCCGCCGCGGGCAGCGTGACGGCCCGCCCGGGCGGGGTGTTGTCGATGCGGTGCACGCGGCTCTGCGTCCGCTCCACCCAGGCGGAGCGGCGCAGGACGGCGCGCCAGGCCGAGTCCACGCGGGGCCGCACGCGCAGGCGGGCCATCCCGTCGGCGTCGGTGCGCAGCAGGCGGACCGTGCGCCAGTGCCCCGACTCCTTGCGCTGGAGCCGGACGCGGGTCGAGACCGGGGCGCCCCGCGGGGTGGCGAGGCGGACCCGGAGCGCGACCTTGCGACCGTCCACCACCGAGGACGGCCCGGAGACGTGCAGCCGCGGCGTGCGGCGCACCAGCGTCACCCGCGCGGTGTCGGACGCCGAGGTGAGCGCCGTGTCGCCGGCGAAGCTCGCCCGCAGCCGGTTGCGGGCGGGGTCACGGGCCAGGGTGAGGACCCAGCGGGCCGTGCCCGTGCTGCTCGTCGTGGTGCGACCCACGACCCGCCAGCCGCCGTCGGCGGTGCGGCGGCGCAGCACCACCGCGGCGTCCGCCACCCCGGTGCCGTCGCCGCTCAGGGTCAGGCGGGCGCGCACGGTGACCTCCGCGTCCGCGCGCCCCTCGCGGGGGGCCAGCGCGAGGTCCGTGCGGGCGGCCGGGGTGCTGGTCGAGGTCGCGGTGGCGGTGCTGGTGGCGGTCGAGGTCGTGGTGGCAGTCGCCGTGGCCGTCGCGGTGACGCTCCCGCTCGTCGCTGCCGCGGACGGGCCGGCCGAGACGTCCGCCGCGGCAGCAGCCGCCAGCGAGCCGGAGGCCCCGAGGAGACCGGAGGCGCCGAGCCCGACGCCGAGGCAGGTCGCGGTCAGGGCGGCGAGCACGGCCGACGCGGGGCCCGAGCCGGCACGGGGGCCGGTGAGGGGGCGGCGGCGCGGACAGAGGGGGGTTCTCGCCGGACGCATGACGTGATTCTGCTGGGGCAGGAGTGACATGACCTCACCCGGGTAGCCCTGAGATCGGGCTGTGAAGAAATCATGAAGGTGCCCGGAATTCGCCGTTCGTCAGCGTGATCCGGACTGGACCATCGTGACTCGCCAGGCGCGCGGTCGGGTCCGCGGCCCTGACCCCCTGGAGCCCCTCGTGGACGACCCTGCGTCCCTCACGGCCGCCCGTGCCACCCCGTTGCCCACCCCCGCGGCACGGCACCTGGTCAACCGGTTCAGCCACGGCCTCACCCCGGGCCTGGCCCGCGCGGTCCGCGGCGGACGGCACCTGGACTGGTTCGAGGCACAGCTGAAGCCGGCGTCCGTGAAGGACGGCCCGGGCGCCCGCGTGGACGGCTGGTTCCCCGACCTCTGGCGCACCCCGCTCGACCAGTGGCTGCGCTACCGGGACGGCACGAAGTCCAACTACGACATGTACATCGACCACGGCCGCTGGGTGATGACGCGGCGGCTGGTCTCGAACCGCCACGTGCACGAGGTGATGACCGCCTTCTGGGAGAACCACCTGCACGTCCCCCTCACCACCGACGGCCACTTCGTCTGGCGCCCCGACTACGCGCTCACCATCCGCGCCCACGCCCTGGGCCGCTTCGACCAGATGCTCCAGGCCGCCGTCACCCACCCGGCGATGCTGGTCTACCTCGACGCCGCGATCTCCACGAAGGCCGCCCCGAACGAGAACCTCGGCCGCGAGCTGCTCGAGCTGCACACCGTGGGCGTGGGGAACTACACCGAGTCGGACGTGAAGAGCTCGGCCGCGATCCTCACCGGGTGGCGGGTGGACATCAACGACACCTGGCAGCGGCTGTACGTGCCGGAGTACCACGCGACGGGCGCGGTGAGGGTGGGCTCGTTCCGGCACGCCAACCGCTCCACCGACGGCCGCGCCGTGACGAAGGCCTACTTGCGCTACCTGGCCCACCACCCCGACACCGCGACGCACCTGGCCACCAGGCTGGCGACCGCGTTCGTCTCCGACGACCCGCCCGCCGCGCTGGTGCGCACCCTGGCCCGCACGTACCTCGCGCACGACACCGCCATCGTCCCCGTGCTGCGGACGCTGGTCCGCAGCAGCGCGTTCAAGGCGAGCGTCGACGCGAAGCTCCGGACGGCGGACGAGGACCTGCTGGCGACGTTCCGGGCGCTGCGGATGCGGCTCACGGGGCAGGTCGACGGCAACTCCGGTCCCGCCGTGCTGCGCAGCTGGACGGGCAGCCTCGGCCTGTCCACCGGCAGCTGGCCCGCGCCGAACGGGGCACCCCTCACGGCCGACTTCTACGCCACTCCCCTGCGCGCGCTGGCGTCGGTGGGCGTCCACTGGAACGTGGCCAACCGGTACTACCCGACCCAGGACACGGTCTACCGGACGCCGGACGCCTGGCTGCCCCCGCTGCCCGCCTCGTTCCGCACGATCGCCGAGCACATGTGCCGCGAGCTGCTCTACCGCCCGCTCAACGCGCGCCTGCTTGCCACGTGCGCCACCGCCGCCGGCGTCACGGACGTCGACGCCTCCCTGACCGCCGACTCCTCCGTCGTCCGGTACCAGCTCACCCGCGTCCTGGCGGCCCTCCTCGACTCCCCGGAGCACTACGCGCGATGACGACCTCCCCGCTCCCCCCTGCCGACAGCCACCCGGCCGCCCCCTGCGGCTGCCCCGACCTCGCCGCCGCGGGCCTGGCGGCGTCGCGTCGCTCCGTGCTGCGCACCGCCGCGCTGGGCGGCCTCGCCCTCACCGTCGGTGGCGCGGTCGTGACCCGGGCGCCCGCGTCCGCCGCCGCCGCGGAGGGCGACGACTGGGCCCTGGTCGTGGTCTCCCTGCGCGGGGCCTCGGACGGGCTCTCGATGGTCGTGCCGCACGGCGACCAGGCCTACTACGACGCCCGCCCGAACATCTCCATCGCGGCGGACCGCCTGCTCATGGCCGACGCGATGTTCGGCTTCCACCCGGCCATGAGCGCCCTGCAGCCGCTGTGGAGCGCGGGCTCGCTGGCGGCGGTGCACGCGACCGGGCTGCCGGTGGCGAACCGCTCCCACTTCTCCGCGATGGAGGAGGTCGAGGACGCCGACCCCGGCACGTCCGCCCGCGTGGGCTGGCTGAACCGACTGCTCGGCGCCGACTCGCTCACCAGCCCGCTCCAGGGGCTGAGCGTGGGCAACCGGCCGCTGGCGATGGTCGGCCCGGAGCCCACGATGAGCGTGAGCGACGTCAACGGGGTGAAGGTCGGCGGCGCGTCCGTCCTCGACTCCTCCGACCGCCGCTTCGCCTCCCTCGAGCGCGCGTGGCGCGGCTCGGTGCCGGGCCCCGCCACCATGGCGGCGGGCATGTCGGCGGCCCTCACCGCGGCCTCGCAGTTCCAGGCGGTCAAGGACGTCGCGAGCACCGCCACCTTCCCGACCAGCTCGCTCGGCAAGGCGCTGGCGGTGGTCTCGCGCACCATCCGCGCCGATGTCGGCTCCTCGGTGTTCACCGTCGACTCCGGCGACTGGGACATGCACACCGACATCGGCTCGTCGACCAGCGGCTGGATGGTCAACAACGCCCGCGACCTGGCCACCTCGATCGCCGCCTTCTTCGACGACCTCGGGGACGCGGCCTCGCGCACCACCCTCGTGACGATCTCCGAGTTCGGCCGGCGGGTCGCCGAGAACGCCAACCGCGGCCTCGACCACGGCTGGGGCAACGTCATGCTCGTGGCGGGCGCCGGGGTGAAGGGCGGGCAGTACTACGGCACCTGGCCCGGCCTGGCCACCGGCGTCAACGCGGACGTCTCGGTCACCACCGACTACCGCTCGGTGCTGGGCGAGGTCGTCGCGACCCGCACGAGCGCCTCCCTCGCCACGGTCTTCCCCGGGTTCACCCGGGAGAAGGTGGGGTTCATGTCCTCGCTGTGACGGCGGCGAGGGCTCACGTCATCTCCGAGAACCGCTCCACCTTCTCGCGCTGGCCGGAGACGATGATGACGTCGCCGCCCTGCACCACGGTGTCCGGCGTGGCGTAGGTGAACGCCTCGCCGGGGCGCTTCACGCCGACGACGGTGACGCCGTAGGAGCGCCGCACGTCGGAGTCCAGCAGCGTCTTGCCGAGCATCCGGCGCGGCGGCTGGGTCTTGGCGAAGGCGTACCCGTCGTCGATCTCGATGTAGTCGATCATCCGGCCGCGGACCAGGTGCGCCACCCGCTTGCCCATGTCGTGCTCGGGGCGGACGACGTGGTGCACCCCGACCTGCGTGAGGATGCGCGCGTGCGCCTGGCTGATCGCCTTCGCCCACACGTGCTCGACGCCGAGGGTGAGCACCACCGAGGCCGAGAGGATGCTCGCCTCCAGGTCGGTGCCGACGCCGATGACGGCGCGGTCGAAGTCCTGGACGCCGAGCTGGCGCATGGCCTCCTCGTTGGTGCTGTCGGCCTCCACGACGTGCGTGAGCCGGCCGGCCAGGGACTGCACGGTCCGCGCGTCGGAGTCGATGCCCAGCACCTCGGTGCCCTCGGCGACGAGCTCGAGCGCCAGCGAGCGGCCGAACCGGCCGAGGCCGATGACCACGACACCGCCGGTGTCGACGTCCTTGCGGTTCCAGAACTTCGAGCTAGCCAATGATCGGCCGTCCTTCCGGGTGCTGGTAGAGCCGCTGGCGCTCACGCAGCGCCAGGGCCGAGACCAGGGTGATGGGCCCCAGTCTGCCGACGAACATGAGGACGACGAGGACCACCTCGCCGAAGGAGCCCACCTGGTTGGTGATCCCGGTCGAGAGGCCCACCGTCGCGAAGGCCGAGGTGGTCTCGAAGAGGACCTGGTGGGTGTCGAAGCCGGTGACCTCGACGAGCAGCATGGTGCTGCCGGCGACCACGGCCACGCTGAGCAGCGCCACGGTCACGGCCTGGCGCATGGCGCGCTCGCCGATGCGGCGGCCGAAGGCGTGCACGTCGGCCTCGCCGCGCACCTCGGCCCAGATCACGAAGAAGAGCAGGACGAACGTCGTCACCTTGATGCCGCCGGCGGTGCCGGCCGAGCCGCCGCCGATGAACATGAGGGCGATGGTGCCGAGCAGGGTGCCCTGCTGGAGGCTGCCGATGTCGAGGGAGTTGAAGCCCGCCGTCCTGGCCATGACGGAGGCGGTGAGGGCCGGCAGCCAGCGGTCGGTGGCCGGGAGCGCGCCCAGGGTCGCGGGGTTGCGCCACTCGTTGCCGAGGACGAGGACGACGCCGAGCACCAGCAGGACGGGTGTCGCGGTGAGCACGATCCGGGTGTGCAGCGACCACTCCCGCGGTCGGCGCCAGCGGCGCAGCAGCTCGAGGATGACGGGGAAGCCGAGGCCGCCCAGCACGACGGCGACGCACAACGGCAGGCAGATCCACGGGTCGGTGGCGAAGCCGACGAGGCTGTCGGACCAGAGCGCGAAGCCGGCGTTGTTGAACGCGGAGACGCCGTGGAAGACCCCCAGCCACACGGCCCGGCCGAGGGACTCGTCGTAGCGGAGCCAGAACCGGAGGGCCAGGACGAGCGCTGTGACCGCCTCGACCACGAGGCTGGTCACGGCGACACCGCGCAGCACCGTCCGCACGTCCCCCAGGCCCACGGCCTTGGTCTCGGCGGCGGCGTTGAGCCGGGTACGCAGGCCCATCCGCCGCGACACGAGGAGGCCGAGCAGCGAGGCCATGGTCATGATCCCGAAGCCGCCGACCTGGATGAGGGCGAGGATCACCACCTGCCCGAACGGCGACCAGTAGCCGGGGGTGTCGACCACGGCCAGGCCGGTCACGCACACCGCGGAGGTCGCGGTGAACAGGGCGGTGAGCACCCCGGCGTGGCCGCCGACGCCGGCGCGCGAGAGGGGCAGCAGGAGCAGGAGGGTGCCCACGGCGATCGTGCCCGCGAACCCGGTGACGACGAGCTGCGCCGGGTGGCGGAAGGTCACGTGCGGGAGTCTGGGCACGACCACGAACCGTAGGGGATGCCGCTCACCCGATGAGGGGGCGGCCCTCCGGGTGCTGGTAGAGCCGCTGCCGCTCGCGCAGCGCCAGGGCCGAGACGAGGGTGACGGGGCCGAGACGGCCGATGAACATGAGCGCCACCAGCACCACCTCGCCGGGGTCGCCGACGAGCGGGGTGATGCCGGTGGAGAGGCCGACGGTGGCGAAGGCCGAGACGGCCTCGAAGAGCACCTGGTAGGTGGGCAGGTTCGTGAGCTCGACGAGGACGACGGTGCCGGTCACCGCAGCGGCGACCGAGAGCAGCGCGACGGTGAGGGCCTGCCGGGTGGCGCGGTCGCCGATCCGGCGTCCGAACACGTGGACGTCGCGCTCGCCGCGGACCTCGGCGACGATGACGAAGAACAGCAGCAGGAAGGTCGTCACCTTGATGCCGCCGGCCGTGCTGGCCGAGCCGCCGCCGATGAACATGAGGACGGTCGAGACCAGCAGGCTGCCGTGGTGCATCTCGCCGGTCTCGAGCGCGTTGAACCCGCCGCTGCGCGGCATGACGGCGTGGAAGAAGCCGGGGAGGAACCGGTCGTGGACCGGCAGGGCGCCGAGCGTGGCGTCGTTGCGCCACTCGTTCGCGATGAGGAAGACCGTGGCACCCACGAGCAGCAGCGCGGTGCCGGTGAGCGTGAGCCGGGTGTGCAGCGACCAGGCCCGTGGCCGCAGGAGGTGCCTGCGCAGCTCGAGCATGACCGGGAAGCCCAGCCCGCCGACGAGCACCCCGACGGCGATCGGGAGCAGCACCCAGGGGTCGGTGGCGAAGCCGACCACCGAGTTCTCGAACAGCACGAAGCCCGCGTTGTTGAACGCCGAGACCGCGTGGAAGACGCCGAGCCAGGCGGCGCGCAGGAGCGGCTCCTCGTAGCCGAGCCAGAACCGAAGCGTGAGGACGAGCGCGAGCAGCGCCTCGGTGAGCAGGGAGATCCGCAGGACGCCGAACACCACGCTGCGCACGTCGCCGAGGTCGACCGCGCGGTGCTCGGCGGCCGCCGTGAGCCGGGTGCGCAGGCCCATCCGCCGGGAGACGAGCAGGCCCAGGAGGGAGGCCGTGGTCATGATCCCGAAGCCGCCCACCTGGAAGAGCAGCATGATCACGACGTGCCCGAACCCGGACCAGTAGCCGCCGGTGTCGACCACGACCAGACCGGTGACGCAGAGGGCCGAGGTGGCCGTGAAGAGCGCCGTGGACCAGTCGGCGGAGGTGTCGGAGGCGGTGGCCACCGGCAGGCTCAGCAGGAAGGTCCCGAGCATCATCGCCACCGCGAAGGCCACCACCACGAGCTGCGCCGGGTGGCGGATGATCCTGCTGGGGGTGGAGGGCACCCTCCGAAGGTAGGGGAAGGTCGGCCCTGTCGGTGCCGTCACCTAGGTTCGTTCACACGACACGCACGCCGCGCACGGGCCGGCGGGCGCGACCCACCGACCGAACGGAGCCGACATGGCCGAGATCCTGCTGCTGCACCACGTCTGCGGGCTCACGCCCGGGATGGAGATGCTGGCCGGCCGGCTGCGCGCCGCGGGCCACACGGTCCACGCCCCCGACCTCTTCGACGGGAACACCTTCTCCAACGTGAGCGAGGGCGCGGGCTACGTCGACGCCCTCGGCGACGAGAAGTACCGGGCGCGGGTGGACGCGGCTGCGGCCGATCTCCCGGCGGACCTGGTCTACGCGGGGGTCTCCCTCGGCGTGATGAGCGCCCAGCGGCTCATGGCCCGGCGCCCCGGCGCGCGCGGAGCGCTGCTCTACGAGGCCTTCATCTCGCCGCAGTGGGCGGGGCCGTGGCCGGCGGGGGTCCCGGCTCAGGTGCACGGGATGGACGCCGACCCGTTCTTCGCCGAGGAGGGCGACCTGGCGGCGGCCCGCGAGGTGGCGGCCGA
Organism: Nocardioides sp. GY 10127; assembly: GCF_004919085.1. Classification (GTDB taxonomy): domain Bacteria; phylum Actinomycetota; class Actinomycetes; order Propionibacteriales; family Nocardioidaceae; genus Nocardioides. The sequence goes on from NZ_STGL01000006.1 coordinate 59,394, forward strand.
GCATCCGGAGGTGGAGGTCTTCACCTACCCCGGGAACGTGCACCTGTTCAGCGACGCCTCGTTGGGCAGCTACGCACCTGACGCCACTGAGCTGTTGCTCGAGCGCAGTCTCGCCTTCCTCGAGCGGGTGTGAGGCGGAACCGTCCGGCCTCCCGACCGGTGTGGCGGTGCTGGCGACCCGACCGTTCGGGCCGTCCGGGGCGTGGTTGACGCAGGGGCACCCTCCCAGGCTGCCATCCCCGGACGCGGATCGCACACCAGCGACGTGCGTAGGACACCGCGTGTCGTTTCCGGCCCACACCGGACCAGATCAGTGAGGCCGCTCACGTGACGGTCGTGTGAACGGCGGACCAAATACCCCTCCCCGTACATGACCTGGGACGTAGCCTGCAGATCCCGGGGAAGCACCCCGGACCGCTGATCGGGCGCACCCCAAGGCGCCCGGGACGGAGGGTGTCGTGACCGAGCTCCTGGAGCCCGCCCGCTCGTGCGCCGAGGCGCCTGTGCGCCGCGTCGAGCGTGACGGCTGGACCTACATCGTGCGCGCCACCCCGGCGCGGCCGCTGTCGGGGGCGCGGATGCTCCCCGACGGGAGCGTCTACACCTCGGCGCTGGCCTCCAGCCTCGAGGCGGCCGCGCAGGTGTCCCCGTGGTCCGAGCACCACGGCTGGACCGTGACGGTCTTCCGCCAGCACAGCGGCGAGGCGGGCGCCGCCCGCAACCTGCTGCACCGCGAGCTGCTCGAGCCGGGCGACGACCCGACCGCGCGCGTCGCCGCCCTCACCGAGGGCCTGGCGCTGGGGCTCGCCCTGCGTCCGGCTCCGGGTGTTCCCGCGGCCTGAGCGACCCCAGACCCCCGGCGGCCGGGAGGCTCAGCCCCCGGCCGTCGGCGTGGCAGCGCCGGTGCGCCCGCTCCTGAGCGGCCGCACCGGCGGCCCGCTCACAGGGCCTTGTCACAGGGCCTTCTCACAGGGCCTTGTCACAGGGCCTTGGTCAGCGTCCACGCGGCCTTGGAGCCCTCCTGGGGCGTCGCCCAGCCCAGCTCGGTCAGCTTGGCGCGGACGGCCTTGCGGGCGGTCACGCCCTTCTTCGCCTTCGGGGCGGCGGGCACGCCGCACTCCTCCTTGAGGATCGCCTTGAGGCCCTTGGTGGCCTCGTCCGCGCCGTCGAAGACACGGACGCCGTCGACCTCCTTCGACTGCGCGTACATCGCCGCGTACACCTTCTCGAGGTCGATCTCGAAGCCCTCGACGCTCAGGGTCTCAGCCATGTGTGTCCACCATTCCTGCTCGGCACTGCTCCGTGCTCGGGACCCCTCCGGCCCCGGCCCGGGAACGATACCGACGCGGGCCGGCCGGGCCGCCGCCCGCGGGAGGTGAGCCGCCGCAAGAGGTGACCTCCGGCTCAGGGTGCCCTCAGATGCCCTCGAGCGCCTCGGGCGACTCGGGCAGCACCTGGCCACCGTCCACGACGATCGTCTGGCCGGTGATGAAGCCCGCCTCGTCCGTGGCGAGGAAGAGGGCCGCGTTGCCGATGTCCGCGACGCTGCCCAGGCGCCGCTGCGGGATGGCGGCGGTCATGCCGGCCCGATACTCCTCGCCGAGACCCAGGAGGCCCTCGGTGGCGATGTTGCCCGGCAGCACGGCGTTGATGGTGATGCCCTGCGGGGCGAGCTCGATGGCCGCCGTCCGGACGAACCCGAGCTGCGCGGCCTTGGAAGCGCCGTAGTGCGACCAGCCGGGGTAGCCGGTGATCGGCCCGGTGATCGAGGAGGTGACGACGACCCGGCCGTGGCCCGAGGCGGCCAGCGCGGGCAGGCAGGCCTGCACGGCGTACACGGTGCCGTTGAAGTTGGTGCCCATGACGTGCGCCAGGTCGGCCGGCGTCATCTCCGCGAGGGTGGCGGAGGGAAAGATCCCGGCGTTGGCACACAGGACGTCGATGCCGCCGTGCCGCTCGACGACCGTCGCGGCCAGGGCCGCGCAGGCCTCGGGGTCCGAGGTGTCGGCGGCGAACCAGTCGCAGCCCAGCTCGGCGGCCGTGGCGACGAGCGCCTGCTCGTCCCGCCCGGTGATCGTCACCGTCGCCCCGGCCGCGGCGAAGACGGCGGCGATGCCCTTCCCGATGCCCTTGCTCGCCCCGGTGACGATGACGGACCGACCTGCGACCGACGTGAACATGCTGCGCTCCTCCGTTCGTGCCGCGCTCTGCGTGTCGCGGCTCCTGCCGTGCACTCAACCAGCCGCACCGACGCCCTCCGCGCGCCGAAACCAGATGGTCACCGCGGGTGGGCAGAGTTCACCGGCCGTTGACGCCCGCGGCCGGCCGCCCCTGACGTCGCGCCTACGCCCGCCCTCCCTCCCCCTGGGGGTCGCAGGGTGGCGTGCGGCCCAGACCGCCCGACATTTTCCTCACGGCGCCTTTACGTACACGTTTGCGCGGCCGAACAGGCCAGGGACGAAGGAGACATGGATGTCACTGAGCCTGCGCGGACGCGCCCTGATCGCCACGACCCTCGGACTCGCGCTCGCGGGGCCGATGCGGGTCGCCCTGCCCGCCGACGCCGCGGTCGACGACCCGGCCGCCGCCCCCTCCCCCTCCGGGGCCGGTCGCATCGACGCGTCCGACTCCACCCTGTCCCGCCCCCAGGTCGCGCGCCTGCTGGAGAAGGACAGCACCATGCGCCTGGACTCCCGGGGCGCCCTCTACGTGGTCGACCCCGTGCGCACCCCGCCGCGCGACCTCGCCACCGCGACCACGCGCACCGAGAGCCTCACCCGCTCGAGCAGCTCGCTGCTGTACCCGACCGGCGACACGTTCAGCCTGCACAGCCGCCCGGGCGCGACGAAGACGATCTTCCTCGACGTCGACGGCACGACGCTGGGCGAGACCGCCTGGACCCTGGCGAAGACGGGATCCAGCCAGCCCGCCTGGGACCCGGCCGGCGACGGCGCGTCCTTCAGCGCCGGGGAGCTCGCGAAGGTCCAGGAGGTCTGGGCCTCCGTCGCCGCCGACTACGAGGCCTTCGACGTCGACGTCACCACCGAGGACCCAGGCACCGCCGGCCTCGTGCGCAGCGACGCGGACGACACCGCGTACGGCATCCACGTCGTCATCGGCGCGTCCTCGGCGTGGGGGCCCCTGTGCAGCTCCAGCTGCGGCGGCGTCGCCTACGTCGGCACCTACGCCGAGATCGGCGGCAGTCACCAGCCCGCGTGGGTCTTCACGCAGGGCACCGGCAACAGCGCGAAGTCGGTGGCGGAGGCCGCCTCCCACGAGGTCGGCCACACCCTCGGGCTCACCCACGACGGCACCCGGTCCGCGGGGTACTACTCCGGCTCCGGCCTGTGGGCCCCGATCATGGGCGTCGGCTACTACCGGCCCGTCTCCCAGTGGAGCCGCGGGTCCTACCCGGGCGCGAACAACCGCCAGGACGACGTCCTGCTCCTCAGCCGCATGCTCGGCTACCGCGACGACGAGGCGGGCGTGTCCTTCGCGGACACCAGCCTGCTGCCCGACGACCACGTCGGGACCATCACGTCCTACCGCGACCGGGACGCCTTCGCCCTCGGCGCGTGCGACGTCGGCAGCACGGTGACGGTCTCCCCCGCCACCTGGGCCTCCGACCTCGACATCGTCATCACCGTCCGCACGACGAAGGGCGTTCGGCTCGGCTCGTCCTACACGGTGACGACCACCGGTGACGGCGTGACCGCCGCGGGCCTGGCCGCCGCCTACACCATCCCCGCCCCCGCCTCCGGGAAGCCGCCGTGGGGCGACCTGGTCGTGGAGATCTCCGGGCGCGGCCAGAACAGCTACTCCAGCGGCGGCTACGACGCCTACGGCTCGCTCGGCAGCTACGTCGTCGACGCCCCCGGCTGCAACCTCGAGCCGCTCATGCCCGGCGCGATGAACGACGTGACGGCCACCGTGCTCTACGCCGACGCGGCTACCGTCGCGTGGACGCCGCCCACCGACGGCGACCTCGCTCCCACCGCCTACAAGATCTCCGTGAACGGCGCCTCGTGGCGGACGGCCTCGGTGCGGGCGACCTCGATGGTCGTGGGCGGTCTCAAGCCGCTGAGCACCAACAGCATCCGGGTGCGGGCGGTCAACGGGCTGGTGCCCGGCCCGACCGAGACGGTGTCGGTGACGATGCCGGCGCTCACCGTGCCCGGGGTCCCGGCCTCGTTCGCTGCCACCCCCGGCACCGGCCAGCTGGCCCTGACCTGGAGCAAGCCCGACGACACCGGGAACGCGCCGATCCTGGGCTACAAGCTGACCACGGGCTCGAAGGTCTACGCCCCCTCGGCGGCCTCGGTGGGCGCGCTGCTGCGGTTCCTCACCGCCGGCACCGAGTACACGCTGACCCTCCAGGCGAGGAACAAGGCCGGCTACGGCCCCGCGCTGACCATCACGGGGACGCCGACGAGCTGACCCTGCCGCACGATCACGCACCACCCACGCCGAACGGCCGCTCCGAGATCCTCGGGGCGGCCGTTCGTCGCGTCCGACCGGGAGGCACGGGTTCGCGAGAACCCCTTGCGGGCGCGCCCGCGGTGCGGGACAGTCGTCCCACTCAACCGGGACGACCGTCCCAGTTGACCGGGTACGACCGCCCCAGGAGGCCCCGCCGTGGCCAGGATCAGCGTCGCCGAGCGCCGCGAGCTGCTGCTCGCCGCGGCGCTGCGGGTGCTGGCGGCCGAGGGCATCGAGGCGCTGTCGGTGCGCCGGATCGTCACGGAGGCCGGCATGTCGCTGGCGAGCTTCCACTACGCCTGGACCTCCCGCGAGGAGCTGCTGGCCGAGGTGATCACCTCGGTGGTCGCGGGCGAGCGGGAGGCGGGGCTGAGCGCGCTGCTGGAGCCGGACGCCGACGCCCCCGCCGAGACACCCGCCGACGCCGTGCGCGCCGCGCTGCGCGGCTACCTGCGGCTCGTCATGGCCGATCCCGGGCGCGAGCAGGGGATGCTCGAGCTGACGCTCCACGCCCAGCGCTCCCCGGCGCTGGCCGGCCTGGCGCCGCGTCAGTACGCCGCCTACCGCGCGTTGGCCGCCGAGGTCCTCACCCACGTCGCCGACCGCTTCGGCGTCACGTGGGACGCCCCCGTCGAGGAGCTGGCCCGGCTGGTCGTCGCGCTCACCGACGGGCTCACCCTCGCCTGGCTGGTCGACCGGGGCACCCCCGACCCCGAGACACCTGCCGACCCCGAGACACCTGCCGACCCCGAGACACCTGCCGGCTCCGAGGCACCCGCCACCCCCGACCCCGAGGCCGCCGCCGAGCGCCTCGCCGAGCACGCCGCCGCCGCCGTCCTCGCCCACCTCGTCGAGCCCCCGGAGCGCCCGTGACCGCCACCCCCGACCTGCTCGCCGAGCCGACCACGCGCGTCGGCCGCCGCTGGCTCACCACCTTCGCGCTGGCCTGGCTGGGCGTGTGGCTGGCGCAGCTGACCCCGATCCAGCTCCTCCTCCCCCTCCAGGTGGACGACGTCCTGGGCACCGACGCCACGTCGGCGACCGGGTGGGTGGACTCCGTGGTCGCCTACGGCGTCATCTCCGGGATCGCCGGAGTCTTCGCGCTGGCGGCCTACCCGCTGGCCGGCACCGCCTCGGACCGCACCCGCAGCCGGTTCGGTCGCCGCCGCCCCTGGATCGCGGTGGGCAGCCTCGTCTTCGCCGCCGGCCTGCTGGGCCTGAGCGCCGCGCACGACGTCGTGACGGTGGGCGTCGGCTGGGTGGTCGCCCTGGTCGGCTTCTGCATCGTCACGGCGGTGCTCACGGCGGCCATCTCCGACCAGGTGCCGGTCGACCAGCGGGGGCTCGCCTCGGGCCTGGTCTCGGCCCCGCAGGCGCTCGGCATCATCGTGGGCCTCGCCGTCGTGACCGTCGCCGGCTGGGGCCAGCTCGGCGGGTACGTGTTCTCGGCGGTCGCGCTGCTCGTGCTCGTCCTGCCGTTCCTGGTCTCGTTGCCCGACCCGCCGTCCACCGGCCACGAGCGCCCCGCGTTCTCCTGGCGCGAGGTGGTGACCGCGCTGTGGGTGGACCCGCGGGAGCACCCGGACTTCGGCTGGGTCCTCGCCGGCCGGCTCCTGGTCAACCTCGGCAACGCCATCGCCACCACGCTGCTCCTGTACTACCTGGAGTACGGGCTGCGCCGACCGCACGCCGAGGACGACCTCCTGCTGCTCTCGGTCGTCTACATGCTCTTCGTCATCGTCGCCTCGGTCTGGCTCGGGCGCGCCTCGGACCGCACCGGCCGGCGACGCCCCTTCGTCGTCGTCGCGGCGCTGCTCCAGGCGGTCGCCGGCGTCCTGCTGGTCGTGGCGCCCACGTTCCCCGCGGCCGTCGTCGGCGGGGCGCTGCTCGGCGCGGGCTACGGCTCGTTCCTCTCCGTCGACCAGGCGCTGGCCACCCAGGTGCTGCCGGACCCCGCGACCCGCGGCAAGGACCTCGGGATCATGAACGTCGCCACCGCCGGCCCGCAGGCGTTCGGGCCCCTCGTGGGCGCCGGCCTCGTCGTCGCCTTCGGCGGGTTCTCGGGCCTCTTCCTCGTCTCCGCCCTCACCGCCCTGCTCGGCGGTGCCACCACCCTCTTCGTGAGGAGCGTCCGCTGATGCTCGACCTGTCCCTGCCGTCCACGGGCGAGCCCGGCCGTCCCTGGCTCGACCCCGCCACCTGGTGGCCGGCGCTGACCGGGGCGACCCGCCACCTCGACGCGCCCCTCGGCGTCCTCAGCGTCGACGCCCTGCGCTGGAACGCCCACGACCTGCTCCGCCGCGCCGACGGCCTCCCGATCCGGGTCGCGAGCAAGAGCCTGCGCGTGCGCGGGGCGCTGGAGGCCGTGCTGGCCCTGCCGGGCTACGCCGGCGTGCTGGCCTACACCCTCGAGGAGGCCCTCTGGCTCGCCGCGTCGGGCACCAGCGACGACGTCGTCGTCGGCTACCCCACCGCCTCGCGCCGGGCGCTGCGTCGCCTCGCCGGCGACGAGCGGCTCGCCGCCGCGGTCACGATCATGGTGGACGACGTGGCGCAGCTCGACCTGGTCGACGCGGCCGTCCCGCCGTCCGCCCGCGCCGACGTCCGCGTCTGCCTCGAGCTGGACGCCGCCTACCGCCACCCGCTGCTCGGCCACGTCGGCACCCGGCGCTCGCCCCTGCGCGAGCCGCACGAGGTGCAGCGCCTGGCCCGCGCGGTCGTGGAGCGTCCCGGCTTCACGCTGGTCGGGCTCATGGCCTACGAGGGGCAGATCGCCGGGCTCGGGAACGCCGGCCGGGGGCGCGGGGACGTCGTGCGGGCGATCCAGCGGGCCTCGGCGGCCGAGCTGGCCGAGCGCCGCGGCGCGACCGTGGCGGCCGTGCGCGCGGTGGCCCCGCTGGAGTTCGTCAACGGCGGCGGGACCGGCTCGATCGAGTCGACCCACGCCGACGCCTCGGTCACCGAGGTCGCGGCCGGGTCGGGCCTCTTCGGTCCCCACCTCTTCGACACCTACGACCACTTCTCCCCCGCCCCGGCGGCGGCGTTCGCCCTGCCCGTGGTGCGGCGCCCCAGCGGCCCGGACGCCGACCTCGTGACCCTGCTGGGCGGCGGCTGGATCGCCTCCGGCCCGCCCGGCGCCGACCGGCAGCCGCAGGTCGTGTGGCCCCAGGGCCTGGAGTACCTGGCCCGCGAGGGCGCCGGCGAGGTCCAGACCCCGCTGCGCGGCGAGGCGGCCCGCGGCCTGGCCGTCGGCGACCGGGTCTGGCTGCGCCACACCAAGGCCGGCGAGCTGGCCGAACACCTCGCCGACCTGGTCCTGCTCGAGCCCGACGGCACCGGCGGGCTGCGCGCCGGCGACGTCCTGCCCACCTACCGCGGCGAGGGGAAGGCCTTCCTGTGAGCACGCACGCCACACCCACCACGCACCCCACCCACACCTGGCAGAACTGGGCCCGGGTCGAGGGCGCCAGCCCGACCTCAGTCGCCCGGCCGCGCTCCCCCGAGGAGGTCGTCGACCTCGTGGTCGCCGCCCGCGAGCGCGGCGCCACCCTCAAGCCCGTCGGGGCCGGCCACTCCTTCACGGCGATCGCCGCCACCGACGGCATCCAGGTGGACGTCGGCGCCCTCAGTGGGGTCCTCGAGGTGGACGCCGAGCGGGGCCGGGTGCGGCTCGGCGCCGGCACCCACCTGCACGAGCTGCCCGCGCTGCTGGCCCCCCACGGACTCGCCCTGGAGAACATGGGCGACATCGACCGGCAGACCATCGCCGGCGCCACCTCCACCGGCACGCACGGCACCGGGGCGCGCTTCGGCGGGCTGGCCACGCAGCTGGTCGGCGTCACCCTCGTGACCGGGGCCGGCGAGCTGCTCACGGTCTCGGAGGAGGAGAACGCCGAGCTGCTGCCCGCCGTCCGCCTGGGCCTGGGGGCACTGGGCGTGCTCGTCGACGTCACCGTCCAGTGCGTGCCGGCGTTCCTCCTGCGGGCGCACGAGTCCTCCGCCGGGCTCGACGAGGTGCTGGACGACGCGGGCTGGTTCACCGCCCCCGACCACGCCGAGTGCTACTGGTGGCCGGGCACCGACCGGGTCCAGACGAAGATCAACACCCGGCTGCCGCTGGACACGCCGTACACGCCGCCGGGTGCCCTCGGCCGCTGGGTCGACCAGCGCGTCGTCCAGAACGGGGCGCTCGTGGTGATGAGCGAGGTCGCGCGCCTGGCGCCCGCCACCACGCTCCCCCTCAACCGGCTGGCCACGAAGGTGCTGGGCGAGAAGACCTACACGGACCGGTCCTACGCCGTGTTCACGAGCCCGCGGGACGTGCGGTTCCGCGAGTGCGAGTACGCGGTGCCGCGCGAGGCGCTCCCGGAGGTCGTCCGCGCCCTGCGCGACCTGGTCGAGCGGGAGGGCTGGCGGATCAGCTTCCCCGTCGAGCTGCGGGTGGCCGCGGCCGACGACGTCTGGCTCTCGACCGCCTACCAGCGCGACTCCGCCTACGTGGCCGTGCACCGGTACTGGAAGGAGGACCACCTGCCCTACTTCCGGGCCGTCGACGCGCTCATGCGGGAGTTCGAGGGCCGGCCGCACTGGGGCAAGATCCACTTCCAGGACGCCGAGTCGCTCGCCCGCGTGCACCCCCGGCTCGGGGACTTCCAGGCGCTGCGCGACCGGCTCGACCCCGACCGGGTGCTCGCCAACGACTACCTGCGGCGGGTGCTCGGGGACTGACGCGGCGGGGCCGGTCGTCAGGGCTGGTGGCCGGGGCTGGTCGTCAGAGGTAGTCGTCGAGCCTGCCGGCGCGGGCCGCAGGGAGGCCCGTGGGACCGCCGGCGTCGGACGTGGCGCGGGACGTCTCGCGCTCCGGGACGTGCGGCACCCGCCCGTCCCTGGGCTGCGCCAGCCGCGTGGACCGCTCCAGGACCTCGGCCCCGGCCGCCGTCCTCGCCCCCACCGTGCCGACGAGCTGACCGGACAGCTCGGTGTACTCGCTGCGCCAGCGCTGCCGCTGGCCGAGCGTGCTGTCCGGGTCGTCGATCGCGTCGGCGAGCCTGCGCATGCGGCCGTAGACGGGCGTCGGGGCGGCGCTCGCCGTCGGGGCCGGTGGCACGATCGGTGTCACGATGGGCCGGATGTCCACGTCCTCCCCATCGGCGCACGGGGTCGGCGGCTGAGCCGGGAAGAGTGGAAGCACGACAGCCGCCCCTGAACGGGACGGCTGTCGTCTCGGACGAGTGCTTGAGCAGGTGAGAATCAAGTATCCGGTCGAACTACACGGGATTCACGCGATCCTGGTCAGTGCGTGCTCGATCGCGTGCTCGAGATTCCGCTGCTGGGTTGCTGTGAGCTCGTCTGAGCCCGAACATCCAGAGTGACAAAGGCAAGGCCAAGGCCTACCAGGTACGCCAAGTCCTCAAGGCCATCGACAAGAAGGAGGCCCTCTGATGCAGACCCCACCACAGGTGGACGTGTCCCACTACAGCTACCGCGTCACGTGGTCGGCCGAGGACGCCGAGTTCGTCGCCACCTGCGTGGAGTTCCCCTCGATGTCGTGGCTCGCGCCGACCCAGCTCGAGGCACTCCAGGGACTGGAGGCGGCCCTCGGTGACGTGGTCGCCGACATGGAGGAGAACGGCGAGGCGATCCCCGTCCCCTTCTCGGAGCGGACGTACTCCGGCACGTTCAACGTCCGCATCGGCGAAGGACTGCACCGGCAGCTCGTCATGCACGCCGCAGAGGACGGCCTGAGCCTCAACCAGTTCGTCGTGAAGAAGCTCGCGTCCACCTGACAAGGCCCGAAGCCCTCCAACCGGGACCCTCGTGTCCCTGATGGCGATGTCGAGGGGCCTCCGGGAGCACGTCCGCGACGTTGACGGCGCCCTCGGCCACACAATCCGACGAAGGCGGCTGCCCACTGTGTGCAAGGCTCGCCACCGTGGGTGAGATCAGCACGCGGAACGCAACGAAGGCCGACGTCGACGCGCTGATGGAGTTCTGGGCGGAGGCCGGCGAGAACGGATCGCGCCCGGATGATCGACCAGATCTCATCACTCAGCTACTGGATCATGACCCCGAGGCGATTCTTGTCGCTGAGGTCGACGGCTTGATCGTGGCCACCATCGTGAGCGGATGGGACGGCTGGCGTGCGAATCTCTATCGGCTCGCCGTCGCGCCTCACTGGCGCGGTCGCGGTCTTGGTCGGCGGATGCTGGCGCTGGCCGAAGAGCGGCTCCGCGGCCTGGGGGCGGAGCGGTTCTGCGCGATGGTCCTCGATGAGAACGATCTCGGAGCCGCTTTGTGGAGGTCCGCGGGCTACACGCCGCAGGACGAGTGGCGTCGATGGGTCAAACCCGCCACCTGAGCGAGAGCGTCCCCCCACCGGCCGGAATGCGGAACCCACACAAGCCGAGAGCCGCCCCGGGCTCGGGGCGGCTCTCGATCAAGAGGGCTGTCCGGCCTTGCGGCCGGCCGGCGATCTACGAGGGATCCGCGATCAATCCACGGAGACCTCGTGGTGGAGCTGGCGGGAATCGAACCCGCGTCCTGTGGCGGTGTACCAGGTCTTCTCCGGGTGCAGTCCGTGCTGTTCGTGTTCTCAGCCCCGGTGCTCGCACGGACACGTCACCGACAGGCTCAGTCAGGTTTGAGTCCCGGTCAGCCGCCCTGACAGCAGCTGAACAGCAAGTCTCCTAGTCGACGCCAGGGTCCGGGACGGAGACGGATGCCCGGTCTGACGCTTCGATCACCGCTCAGGCGGCGAGAGCGAAGGAACTGCGCTTAGCGTTGGCAGTTATTGGTTTCCAGCGACGTTTACGAGATGACGCTGGCTTCTCGACCCGCTTCCCCTGGAGACAGCGTCCCCAGTCGAAACCGATCAGCCCCTCTTGAGTTGTGCGTGCCCAGTGTAACGGCCGGCGTCCACCCGTTTGTTCCGGGCCGGACCACCGCGGCCCCACCGCCGGGAGCCGGCCTCAGCGCGCGATCCACTCCCGCAGCAGCGGGACGCCGGGGCCCTCGCACGGGTCGAGCCCGCGGGAGCGTCCGGCGAGCGCGAGGCCCAGCCGTGCGGCGGGGCCCTCGACCCGGGGGCCCTGCCCGTGGGTCCAGTCGAGGTCCGTCGCCACGAGGGTCACCGACGGTCGCTTGGGCCGGGTGAAGAAGCCGAGGCGGGCGGCGGGGCTGACGAGGAAGTCGAGGACGGCGGGCCAGGCGGCCGGGTCGGAGGCGTCCTCCAGCCCCAGGGGCACCGCCATGTCGTGCAGGTGGATGCGCAGGTCCGTGAGCGGCGCGACGGGGCCGAGCCCGGGTGGGGCGAAGCGCTTGCCGCAGCCCTCGCGGAGCCGGGTGGCGACGACGCCGGGTCCACGCTCGGCGTCCAGCGTGGCCTCCTCCTGGCGGACCAGGTGGTCCATCGCCCTGTCGTAGCTGAACCACCGCCGGGCCATGGCCCCCAGGACGTCGCCGAGGGAGTGCGTGAGCGGCACGGTGAGGTGCACGGCGACCTGGCCGACGGTCCAGCGCCCGCACAGCGACGGGGTGTCCCACTCGGCCGGGCTCAGCCGCTCCACGACGTCCGCGACGTGCCGCCGCTCGCGCGCGACGGCGCTCCAGGTCTGCTCGGCGTCCACGCCCGACATGGTCGCAAACCCGACGCTGCCCGGACGTCGCGTCACGGTCACCCGCGGGTAAAACCTCCAGGAGAGGCTCAGTCCTTGTACCCCTTGGCCCGGCGCCCGACGGCGATCTCGGTCTCGCGCTTGGCGGTGCGCTCGGCGATGGCCTGGCGCTTGTCCCAGCTCTTCTTGCCTCGCGCGGTGGCGATCTCGATCTTGGCGCGGCCGTTGAGGAAGTACAGGCTGAGCGGGACGACGGTGAGGCCCTTCTCCGCCACCCGGCGCTCGATCTTCTCGATCTCGGCCTTGTGCAGCAGGAGCTTGCGCTTGCGGCGCGCGGCGTGGTTCGTCCAGGTGCCCTGGAGGTACTCCGGGATGTGCACGCCGTGCAGCCAGGCCTCGCCGCGATCGATGTCGATGAACCCGTCGACCAGGGAGGCGCGCCCCTCGCGCAGGGACTTCACCTCGGTCCCCATGAGCACCAGGCCGGCCTCGTAGGTGTCCTCGATGGCGTAGTCGTGTCGCGCCTTCTTGTTCTGCGCGATCATCTTGCGCCCCTGCTCCCTGGCCATGGGTCCATCCTCCCAAATCCGGTCAACCGGATTCACATCCCCCGGTGGCAGGCTCCGCAGCCAGAGCCCGGCCGACGAACGGATAAGGGTCAGCCGATCCAGTTCATCGGGTCGACGGCGGTGCCGTTGACGAGCACCGTGAAGTGGAGGTGGCAGCCGGTGGACCAGCCGGTGGTGCCGGCCCGGCCGACGACCTGGCCGCGCTCGACGTAGTCGCCCACGTTCACCCGGTAGCCCTCGGCGTGGTTGTAGACGATGGTGAGGGACTTGCCGTTGACGGTGCCCAGCGAGATGTAGAGCCGGTGGCCGTAGACGTCCGACCAGTACTTCGCGATGACCGTGCCGGAGCCCGCGGCCACCATCGGCTCGCCGCAGTAGACGGAGAAGTCGGTGCCGTCGTGCAGGCCCCAGTAGCCGTAGATCGGGTGGATGCGCCAGCCGTACGGCGAGGTGACGACGCCGGGCACGGGCCGGGTGAGGTAGCCGGACGCCTTCGCCGTGACCGACCGGCCGGAGCGCTGCGCGGCCCGCTCGATCCGGGCCTGGAGCGAGCTCTCCTTGGCCTTGAGCTTCTTCAGCGTCCGGACGTCGCGCGCCTTGATCCGCACGGCCTTCTGCTTCGCCGCGACCCGCGTGGCGAGCGTGGCGGCCACCGTGTCGCGGGCGTCCTCGGCCTGAGCCTCGAGCGACCGGACGGTGGAGAGGTGGTCGGCCGCGGCCTCACGCTGGACCTCCACGGCCTCCTTGGCCTCCGAGACCTGGCCCTCCTGGACGGCGAGGAGCACCGTCGAGGCGTCGAGCTGGTCGTAGAGGCGGGCCTGGTGGTCGACGATCGCGTCCGAGGCGATCTGCTGCTGGGTGAGGTCGTCGGTGGTGCCGTCGGTGAGGAGCTCGGAGATCGCCGCGAGCTCGGCGGGGCCGTCCTGGTAGCCGTCGACGATCGAGTCCTTGACGGCCTGCTCCTGGTCGGCGAGCGAGTCCTGCCCATCGGCGAGCGCCTCCCGGGCCGCGGCGAGCCGCTCCTCGGCGGCCTCCAGCCGGTCCTGCATGAGGGCGTCGCGCTCGCGGGCAGCGTCCAGCTTCGTCCGGACGACCGCGAGCTCGGAGCGGGCGTCGGCGAGCGCCGACCGGGCGCTCTGCACCTTCGCGATGGCCGCGCGCAGGCCGGCGCTGGCGTCGTCGAGGTCGCCCTGGACGGTCCGGATCTTCTTCTTGACGCCGGACTTCTTCTTCTTCAGCTTGTCGCTGTCGGCCGCCGCGACCCCACCGACGGACGCCGCCGAGGCGACCTCGCCGGTCGCCGTGGCGACCTCGTCACCCAGGGCCCCGGACGCGACGAGCCCCAGCGCCAGGGCTCCGGCCGTGAGGGCCGAGGCCAGGCGCTGCCGCCGTGCGTGGGGGAAGGGACGCACCGTTGTCCTGCCTTGTCGCGTGGGTGGAGCGGGGAGGTTCTCGATCGATCCGCCCTCCGGCGTGGCCCGGCCGAAGGACGGCTGGGTCGCGTGGGGCTCGTGTGACGGATCGGCAGCGACGGTACGCGTCCGTAGTCAGACTTTGAGGTATTTCGACGTGAGCAGGAGTGTCGGGACGAGGCTGAGCACCGGGCCCAGGATCGCGACCGCGATCGCGGCCACCGCCCAGTCCGACCAGTCGATCCACGGGATGAACCCGAGGTACTGGGTGAACTTGTCCATCACGCCGAAGTACATGAACCCGCCCAGCGTGCCGACGGCCAGCCCGACCGAGACCAGGGCCGTGACCAGGGCCTCCAGGAGGAACGGCAGCGCGATGTAGGCGCTCGAGGCGCCCACGAGCCGCATGATCGCGATCTCCTTGCGGCGCGCGAAGGCGGTGAGGCGGATCGTGTTGGCGACCAGCAGGAGGGCCGCGAGGACGAGGAAGGCCGCCACGCCGATGGAGCCGATCTGCATGGCGTCCATGACCTTGAGCAGCGGGGCGATGGTGTCGCGCTGGTCGCGGACGCTGGACACCCCGTCCAGGCCCGTGACGGCGCTCGTCACCGCCTCGTACTGGTCCGGGTCCTTGAGCGTGATCCAGATGGACTCGGCCATGTCGTCCTCGGTGAGGATCGCGTTGGGGCCCTCGAAGCGGTCGGCCTCGGAGGCGCCGTAGAGGGCCTTGACCTTCTCGAAGGCCTCGGCCTTCGACTCGTACTCGTAGCTGTCGACCTGGGCGCTGGAGTCGAGGACCTTCTCGATCTCCTGCTTCTCCGCCTTCGTCACCGCGCCGAGGCACTTGGCGTTGGAGTCGTCGTCGCGGCAGAGCCAGACGGTGATCTGGAGCTCCGACCCCCACTGGTCGACGACCTTCTGGGCCTGCGCGTGCACGAGCAGGCCGATGCCGACGAGCGTGAGGGAGACGAAGAGCGTGAGGACCACGGCGAGGTGCATCGAGAGGTTGCGACGCAGCCCCTGGCCGAGGTTGGAGAGGACGTAGCGCATGGCGGCAGGAGGGCCTTTCGGTTCTGCGCGGGTGGGGCGGAGGTGTGTGGGAGGGCGGGGCGCGGGTCAGTGCTGGAAGCCGTAGACGCCGCGGTCCTGGTCGCGGACGACCTTGCCGTGCTCCAGCTCGATGACGCGCTTGCGCATCTGGTCGACGATCCCGTGGTCGTGGGTCGCCATGAGGACGGTGGTGCCGGTCCGGTTGATCCGGTCCAGCAGCTTCATGATCCCGACGGTCGTGGACGGGTCGAGGTTGCCGGTGGGCTCGTCGGCGACCAGGATCATCGGCCGCGTCACGAACGCGCGGGCGATGGCGACGCGCTGCTGCTCACCGCCGGAGAGCTCGTCGGGCATCCGGTCGGCCTTGCCGTCCAGGCCCACCATCTCGAGGGTCTCGGGGACGCGGCCGCGGATCTCCTTCGGCGAGTAGCCGGTCACCTGCAGGGCGAAGGCCACGTTCTCGGCGACGGTCTTGTTCTGCAGCAGGCGGAAGTCCTGGAACACCGTGCCGATCTGGCGGCGCAGGCGCGGGACCTTCCAGCTCGCGAGCCGGTTGATCTCCTTGCCGGCCACGTAGACGCGACCCTCGGTGGGGCGCATCTCGCGCAGCACCAGGCGCAGGGCGGTGGACTTGCCGGAGCCGGAGGCACCGACCAGGAAGACGAACTCGCCCTTCTCGACGTCGATCGACACCTGGTCGAGCGCGGCGGCACCGCCCCCCGGGTAGGACTTGGAGACCTTCTCGAAGCGGATCACCCGAAGGAGGTTACGCGGGTCCCCCAGGAAGGCTGGGCATCGCGGCCGTGGCGCGTTCTCGTACCCTCCCTCACATGCTCCGCCGCCCCGTGCTCGACGTCCTGGTGGCTGTGACGGCCCTCGTCGCCCTCACCGCCTGCACCAGCGGCTCCGACGACGCCGGCGGCACCAGCAGCGCGACGCCGTCGTCCTCCCTGTCGGCCTCCGACCTGGTCCCGAGCCCCAGCACCCTCACGGGCCTCGAGGGCGTCTACCCCGACCTCGCGGTGCAGCGCGCCGCCTTCTGCGACCTCGTGCCCGACGACGCGGTGCTCGCCGCCCTCGGCCGTCGGGCCCGCGGCACGGTCCCCACGGTGCGCGCGTGGGCCGACGGTGACACTGTCCGCCTCAGCCAGGGCCTGGACGACGGGGTGCGCGACGTCGCCCACGAGTACGGGTGCCGCTGGACGGCGTCCGGGACCGTCAACGCGCAGGCCTGGGTCTACGCCCCGCCCGTGGACGACGCCCGCGCCACCACGCTCGCCGACGGGCTCGCGGACTCCCTGGCCAGCGACACCGTGCGCTGCTCCACCCGGGGTGACGCCGAGCAGCTCGGCTCGGTCGGGGCCACCGCCGTGTGCACCTCGGACGCCGGCCGGGCGGTCGCGGTCGCGGGCCTGCTCGGCGACGGCTGGCTGACCTGCACCGTCTCGGCCGCCGAGGACGTCTCCGCCGCGACCCTGCTGGACCGCTCCAGCGCCTGGTGCACCGCCGTGGCGCTCGCCGCCGCCAGCGACTGACCCAGCGACCCACGCGCCCTTGACAGGCGTCGCTGGACGCCAGGGCAAGTTTCGATGAAGGCCGCGCCGATCCCGGGACTGCCGGGGCGCGCGGCCCCTACCGTCGTCGGGTGCCCCCCACACGTCGTCGTCGCGCCCTCCTGAGCACCCGGCTGGCCACCCGGCTGGCCACCCGGTCGGCCGCCCCGCTGGTCGGCTCGCTGGTGGCCGGGCTGCTGCTCGCCGTCCCCGGTGGCCCCGCGGGCGCCGCCGGCCCGGCCCGGGCCTCCTCGCCCGCCACCGACGGGTCGCTGGACGGCGTCCTGGACTCCGCCGCACGGGGTGCCCGCGCCGTCCGCCTGCTCGGCGACGACCTCGCGGACGCCGCCGACCTCAACGGGATGACCGCCGCCGACCTGCGCTCGACGCTGCGCACGGACGACACGGCGTGGGTCGACACCGACGGACACGTCTTCTACCGCGACACCCTCGCGGCCGACCGGACGGCCGCCTCGGCCGCGATGACCGCCGCCGACCTGCTCTACCCGAGCGCCGACACCTTCACCCTGCACTCGCTGCCGGGCGCCAAGCGGACCATCTACATCGACTTCGACGGCGCCACCGTCACCGGCACCGCGTGGAACAACTCGGGCCTCAAGACCACCGCGGTCTCGGGGTTCTCCTACGACGACGACTACACGACCTTCACCGCCGGCGAGCGGGCGCTGATCCAGCAGGTCTGGCAGCAGGTGGCGGAGGACTACGCGCCGTTCCAGGTCGACGTCACCACCGAGGACCCGGGCCGCGCCGCGCTCGTCCGCACCTCGTCTGGCGACCAGTACTACGGCGCGCTGGCGATCGTCAGCGACGACACCGACGCCCACCAGGTCGGCTGCGGCGGGTACAGCTCGTGCACCGGCGTCGCCTACGTCGACGTCTTCGACGAGGCGGACAGCGGCTACTACCAGCCGGCCTGGGCGTTCACGAGCTACTACGACGACGTGGAGACGATCACCGGCACCGTCGCCCACGAGGTGGGGCACAACCTCGGGCTCTCCCACGACGGCAAGGGCACCAGCGCCTACTACTCCGGCCAGGGCATCTGGGGCCCCATCATGGGCTCGACCTGGCACCCCCTGGTGCAGTGGAGCGCGGGCGAGTACCCGAGCGCCACCAACACCGAGGACGACGTCGCGATCATCGCCGCCAGCGGCGCACCGCTGCGGGCGGACGACGCGGGCGACACGATCGCGACCGCCTCGAGCGCGTCGCTGCCGGCCGAGGGCGTCATCGGCACCCAGGACGACGTGGACGTCTACGCGCTGGGGACCTGCACGGGCAGCGTGACGGTCTCCGCCGACACCGTCGCTACCAGCCCCGACCTCGACGTGGCGCTCACCGTCAGCACCGCCGACGGCACGCAGGTGGCGTTCTCGGACCCGACCTCGGCGGTCGGCGACGGCATCACCGCCTCCGGGCTCTCCGCCTCGGCCACCTTCACTGCCCCCGACGAGCCCCTGTACGCCTCGCTGGACGGCGTGGGCAGCGGTTCCTGGGACGCGAGCGGCTACGGCGACTACGGCTCGCTCGGGCAGTACACGCTGTCGGTGAGCGGCTGCGACGCCGACGCGGTCGCGCCCGGCTCCCCCACGATCACCTCGACGAGCACCACGGCCACCAGCGCCACGCTGACCTGGACGGCCCCCGCGGACGACGGCGGCAGCGCCATCACGGGCTACGTCGTGAGCCTGGACGGCACCGATGTCGACACCGTCACCGGCACGTCCTGGACGACGGACGGGCTGGTCGCCGGCACGACCCACACGCTCGGCGTGCGGGCGGTGAACGCGGTCGGCGAGTCGTCCGAGGTGACGGCGCAGGTGACCACCCAGAGCGCGGGCTCGGGCGGCTCCGACCCCACCGCCCCGGGCCGGCCGGCCATCGGGAAGGCGTCGTCGGGGGCCCGCGGGGGCGCGGTCACCGCGACCGTCCGCTGGAGCGCACCCACCGACGACGGCGGCAGCGACCTCACCGGCTACCTGGTGCGGGGGCTGAAGCTGGACGCGTCGGGCCGGGTCGTCGGCCGGGGCACCCTCGCGCTCGGCGTCCGGACGTCCGTGCGGCTCTCGCTGGCGAAGGGGCGGTGGCGGTTCCAGGTGCGCGCCGTCAACGACGAGGGCAGCTCGGCCTGGTCGGCCCGCTCGAACGTCGTCCGGGCGCGCTGAGGCCTGACGCCCCGGAGTCAGACCCGGGCGTCAGGCGCCGACGCGAGCCGTCAGGCGTCCGCCTTGGCGGTGCCGCGGCGCCAGCGGATGCCGGCCTCGAGGAAGCCGTCGATCTCGCCGTCGAAGACGGGCTGCGGGTTGCCGGTCTCGTAGCCGGTGCGCAGGTCCTTGACGATCTGGTACGGGTTGAGGACGTAGTTGCGCATCTGGTCGCCCCACGAGGCGGCGACGTCGCCCTTGAGGTCCTTCTTGAGCGCGGCCTCCTCGGCCTTCTTCTTCGCGAGGAGCTTGGCCTTGAGGACGATCATCGCGGCGGCCTTGTTCTGCAGCTGCGACTTCTCGTTCTGGCAGGAGACGACGATGCCGGTCGGGATGTGCGTGAGGCGCACCGCCGAGTCGGTGGTGTTGACCGACTGGCCGCCCGGGCCGCCGGAGCGGAAGACGTCGGTGCGGACGTCGTTCTCGTCGACCTCGATCTCGTCGGTCTGCTCGAGCTGGGGCACGACCTCGACGGCGGCGAAGGACGTCTGGCGGCGGCCCTGGTTGTCGAAGGGGCTGATCCGGACGAGCCGGTGCGTGCCGACCTCGACCGAGAGGGTGCCGTAGGCGTAGGGCGCGTGGATCGCGAACTCGGCGGACTTGATGCCCGCCTCCTCGGCGTAGGAGATGTCGAAGACCTCGACGGAGTACTTGTTGCGCTCGGCCCAGCGCGTGTACATGCGCATGAGCATCTCGGCGAAGTCGGCCGCGTCGACGCCGCCGGCGCCCGAGCGGATCGTCACGATCGCCTCGCGGGAGTCGTACTCGCCGGAGAGCAGCGTGCGGACCTCGAGGCTCTCGACCGCGGTCTTGACGCGGGGCAGCTCGCGCTCGGCCTCCTCCATGGAGTCGGCGTCCTCGGCCTCGACGGCGAGCTCCACGAGGACGGCGAGGTCCTCGATGCGGCTGCTCAGCTTCTCGAAGCGCTCGACCTGACCCTGCAGGTCGGACAGGCTGCCGGTGACGCGGGTGGCGTTCGCCTGGTCGTCCCACAGGTCGGGTGCGGCCACCTGCTCCTGGAGGTCGGCGATGTCCGCCTTCATCTTGTCGATGTCCAGCACCTGCTCGATGGTGTGCATCGTCGCCTGGAGCTGCTTGATCTCGCTGTCGAAGTCGGGGCCTGCCACAAGCGTCAAGACTACGGGTCGGGCCCAGGACGGCCTACTCCCGGTGCGGCGGTGCCCGGCGGGCGTGTCGGTCGGCTACGTCCGACCGAACACCTGGCAGGCCCACCAGGTGCCGTCGTCGTCCTTGACCGCGGCCATGCCGAGGAGGCGGAACCGCTTGTTGAGGATGTTCGCCCGGTGGCCCGGCGAGTGCATCCAGGCGCGGACGACGGCCCGCCCGTTGGCGTAGCCGTAGGCGATGTTCTCCCCGGCGTCGGTGAGCCCGCAGTCGTCCATGACCGGCCCGAGGTCCTGGTGCTCGAGCGTGCCGGTGCGGGCCATCTTCCGGGCCTGCTTCTCGGCCTTGCGCTGGACGCACGCCTGCTTCTTCAGCGCGACCCGCCCGCGGGAGGTGCGGGCGTGGTTGGTGCGCTGCCGGGCGACCTGCTCGTAGTGGTCGCCGACGGCCGCGCCCGCGGGCGGCGCGACGAGGGTGAGCCCACCCGTCAGGCCGCCGGCGAGCAGGGCCAGCGTCGCCAGGACTCCCGCGGCGCGGCGCCTCACCGAAGGCTCACCAGCCCGGGGACCTTCATGGTGTCGGTGGAGTACGGGAACGCGTCGCTGCCCCAGTGGCCGGTGGCCGTGAGCACCCGCACGCGGGCGGGGGCCGTGGGCAGGCAGCGCACCGGCACGTCCACGCGGACGAGGCCGGCCGACCGGTCGCGGTGCGCGCGCGGGCTGCAGTAGCGCAGGGTCGAGCCCTCCTCGTAGGTGGCGGCCACGTCCGTGGGGTCCTGGACGCTGAGGTCGACCGCAGCGCTCCAGGCACTGCCCTTCCGCGGCCGCAGCCTGACCTGCACGATCTGGTCGAAGTCCCCGGACCGCGTGAGCTTCTTGAGCACGAAGACGAACCGCACCTTGGCACCGGAGTCGACGCCGGTGAGCCGGACCCGGAACAGGTCGATGCTGGCCTTCTGGGCGCGGGTGAGGGACCCGGCCCCCTCCCCCACCTCCCAGTCGTTGTGGGCGTCGGTAACGGTGAGCGGGAGCCCGAGGGTGCCGGTGCCACCGGCCGCGGCCGGGGCCGCCGGGCCGGCGATCGCTGCGAGCGGCAGGGCCAGCGCGGCGGCCAGGAGTAGACGAACGGGAGCGAGCATGACGACCTCCGAGTCGGTTCGGTCCAGCACCCTAGTCGGCGCTTCCGGGCCCTACCCGGCTCTTCCCGGAGACAAGGGCGACGCGGACGCGGACGCGACAAGGCCCCGCGACGCGGTGCGTGGCGGGGCCTCGTGGCTCGTGCGACTGCGGCGCGGGCCGCAGCGGGTCAGCGTCGGCGCAGGGTGCCGCCGTACCACTTGTTCGTCCACATCCGCTGCGTGCGGACGTGACCGTTGCTGTTCGGCGAGTGGAGGACGAGGCGACGCCCGTTGCTCCAGCCGGCGAAGATCCCGACGTGGTACACGCCGGAGGAGTTGTAGAAGAAGATGAGGTCGCCGCGCTTCATGTTCGAGCGCTTGATCCGGTCGGTGAACCGGGCCTGCTCGCTGGAGGTGCGGGGCATGTTGCTGAAGCCGGCCTTGCGGAAGGCGTAGTACATGAGGCCCGAGCAGTCGAAGCGGTTCGGCCCGGCGGAGCCGTACTGGTACGGGTCGCCCTTCTGGTTCACGGCGATGTGCACGCCGCGCTTCACCTTGTGCCGGAGCACGGTGCGGCGGTGGGCCGTCATGGCGGACGCCGAGTCGGCGCCGCCCTCGTGGGTGGTGACCACCGAGGAGGTGGCGAAGAGGCCCGCGGTCAGCGCCAGGGCGACGGTGAGGCGGGTAAGAGCACGTCCGAGGCCGCGCACGGCCGGGGGCATGGCAGGAGTCATCAACAGGCTGTCCCTTCCACGCCTGTGAGGTGAGCTGTCGGGTTCGGGCGGAAAGGTGCCCGGCCGTGCATGCACGGCTTCACCCCGAGCGGTAGCCCGGTTCATCGGGACCGCGAAGGTGGGTCCCCCACTCCTGCCCTGGTGATGCTCGGCCGGCCGCGAGAGTGGGCCGGGATACTGGACGGTCGACAGGCGGGGCAAGGACTCGGCGTCGCCCGTGGACCGGTGTCACTGGTGTGTGTTCGTGCTTCGACGGTAGGCATCCCGATCGGGTGGTTGCCAAACCCCGGGCCGGGTTCTTATGCGGTCTTCACGTCCGGACCGGCGTCCCTCTTCCTGGTCGTCCTGGCGAAATCGCAGGTCAGACGGCCACCCAACCGACCATTGTGAGCCCGCTCACTTCATTATCGGACGGGCCACCTTTACGCGACACCTGACGATGTTTCGTGCAGATGACGGACAGTGGTGTCCGTCTTTCGGGAATCACGAGTTCTCCAAAGGGTCTTGACAGCCTGTCAGGATCTCCGGGGCGGTCCTCAGTCTGCGTCGAGGGTGGTCGCGGCGGACCCGTCCGCCGTCACCGTGGTCCTGCTCGCGGCCCCGGGAACCGTGAGCGGCAGGTCGAGGGGTGCGGTCAGCTCGACGTCCACCGTCCCGGCGGTCACGTCCACCGTGACCCGCGCGCTGAGGCCGGGGTAGTCCCGCTGCGCCCCCACCTGCTCCAGGTACGCCTGGACGCCGGCCCGGGCGGCCGCCTCGTCGACGGGCAGCGCGCCCGCGGGCAGCCCCTCGGTGTACAGGCCGGTGCCCGCGGCTCCGGCGTCGGCGCCATAGAGCGCGGCCCCGTCCGCGAGGGTCGAGAGCCCCGAGCGCTGGAGGTAGGCCGCGCTCGCGTCGGTGACGAGCGCGAAGGCCCCCAGCAGCACCACGACCAGCCCTAGTACGAGGACGGTGGTGGAGCCTTGCTCGTCCTGATCGCGTGGCGGGGCTACGCGCGCGGTCATCCGCTCACCTCCTGGTAGCGACCGACCGGCACGGCGTGGGAGGCATGCAGGGCGAACGTGGGGCTGATCGCGCCCAGCACGTCCGGGAACGGCAGGTCCACCGACGTGCTCACCTCCACCGTGACCACCGCGGTGCCGGAGTGGCAGTCGGTGAACGAACCGCAGGAGACCGAGACATCCGCCGCGGACTCGACGCCCTGGTCCGCCAGCGCCGAGACCGCCGCCGCCCGCGCGGCCGTGGCCCCCGAGGCGTCGTCCGGGGCGAGGACGTACGCGCGTGCCGCGGCCCGGGCGGCCGACTCCGTCGCGAACGCGCCACGCTGGACCTCGAAGACCCCCAGCAGGGCCCAGAGGAGCGGCACCAGCAGCAGGATCACCAGCCACGACAGCTCCACCAGGGCGCTGCCCCGGTCGTCACGGTCCCGCGGGTCCCCCCGGCCGGTCACGGCGCCGACTCCTGCACGGCGTGCCCGCTCACCTCGAAGGTGACGGAGGGTCCGCCGAGGCCCAGGGCAGGCACCTCCGCGCGGACCGACACCACGACCGTCGGGACGCCGTCGACGTCCTCCACGGCGGCGGTCACGTCCTGGGCGTAGCGCCCCGGCAGCACGCTGGTGGCCTGCTCCCTCGTCCGGGCGACGGCGTCGCCGGGTCCGCGGCCGAGCGCGGCGCCGTACCGGGCCCCGTCGGACGCGGCCGAGGCGAGCGTGTTCCGGACGAACAGCGTCAGCGCAAGCTGGAGGATGCCGAGGAACAGCGGCACCACCACGAGCAGGACGAGGACGAAGTCGACGACCGCGGAACCCCGGTCGTCGCTGCCTCGTCGGCGCCCGCTCACTGCACCGAGGCCAGCGCCGCACTCACCATCTGGGTCAGCTGCGGGCCCGCGACGGCGGTGATGAGCCCGACCAGGCCGGCGGTCATCACCGTCACCATGACCCAGCCGGGGACGTCCCCGCGGTCGTCGTGGGCCGGCCCGTCGGCGGGCCGGTGCGGCGCCGCGACTGCGAGCAGCTGGGCTGCGACCACCTGGAGGCGGAGGAGGGTGCGGACGGTCATGGGTGCTTCCTTTCCCGAGAGGTGCCCCCGTGAGGGGGCGTGGACGGCGCGGGCTCGAGGCCCGCTCACGGCACGGCGAGGTCCAGGCCGACGGCGCCAGGCCAGAACGCGAAGAGGACGGTCACGGGGAGCACCAGGAAGACGACCGGCACCATCATCGCCACCTCGCGCCGGGCCGCGGACTCGATGAGGTCACGGCGCCCGGCCTCGCGGACGTCCGCGGCCTGGGCGTGCAGGACGTCGGCGAGCGGGGTGCCCCGCTCGACGGCCGTGGCGATGCCCTGGGCGAACCGGGCGACGGCGGGCAGCCCGGTGCGAGCGGCCAGGCGGTCGAAGGCGTGCGCGACCGGCTCTCCGGTGCGGACCCCGGCGAGGACCCCGGCCAGCTCGGTCGAGAGGGCGCCGTCCGAGCGGCGGACGACCCGGTCCAACGCCCCCACCGGGCTCTCCCCCGCGGCCACGGCGAGCGAGAGCAGCTCCGAGAGCGTCGGCAGCTCGGCGAGGATGAGCCGTTCGCGGCGCAGGACCTGCTGGCCGAGCCACCAGTCCCGCCCCAGGACGCCGCCCGCCAGCGCGGCGAGGCAGACCACGGCGCTGCCGAGCGCCGAGCCCGGGTCGGACATCGCGCGCAGCAGACCGAACGCGGCCGCGAGCGCGAAGGCGGCCAGGCCCCACACGACCTGCTCGACGCGGAAGCCGTGCACGTCCGGCTCGAGGCCGGCCCGCTCCAGCCGGCGGCGGACCGAGGTGGCGCCGCCGAGGATGCGCTCGACCAGCGCGGCGGCGCGGCGCACCGGCGGCCCGAACACACCTACCACGGCCGACGTCCTGGACGCGGGGACGCCGGCCAGCGGCGTCCTCCCGACCTGCGGCAGGTCCCGCACGTAGGGCAGCACCCGGATCGCGAGCTGGGGCCGCCGCACGACGCGCAGCCGTGCCACCACGAGGAGCAGACCCAGGGCGGCCGCGCCGCCGAGGACGGCACCGGTGAGGGCGGGCGGCGCGCTCACGCGAGGATCCTCCGCTCTCGCGGCAGCCGACCCACCCGCATCATCACGCGGTAGGCGAGGATGCAGGCACCGGCCCCGATCGCCAGCACGACGGCCCCGGCCGCGGTGCCGTAGCGCGCCATCAGCTGCGCGTTGCCGCTCATGGACAGCAGCACCAGCCAGGGCGCCGCCACCGCCAGGCGAGCCCCGTTCACCGTCCAGGCCTGGCGGGACTCCAGCTCGGAGCGCGTCCGGGCGTCCTCGCGCAGGAACGTCGAGAGGTTGCGCAGCAGGCGACCGAGGTCGCCCCCGCCCACCTCGCGGGCAACGCGCAGGCCCTCGACGACACGGTCGCCGACAGGGTCGGCGAGGTCGTCCTTGAGCCGGTCCAGGCAGTCGCCGAAGCGTCCCGACACCTGGTAGTCCAGCGCGAAGGCGCGGAAGGCCGGGCGCAAAGCCTCCGGTCCGCGGATCCCGAGCGCGCCCAGCGCGTCGGGCAGCGACATGCCCGCACGGACCGCGGAGGAGAGGTCGTCGACCGCCTCCGGCCACACCTCGGCCAGCTCCCGCTGACGGCGGGCGGCCCGGCCGTTGACGAGCGCGACGGGCAGGTAGGCGGACAGGGCACCAAAGGCCAGCGCCACCGGCGGGGTCGCGGTGACCACGAGGACGACGAGCGCCGCCACGAGTCCCGAACCGGCGCACAGGGCGACGAAGCCGGAGGGCGAGACCTCGCGCAGCCCGGCCGAGGCGAGCATCCGGGCGGTCCGCCCAGGGCCGTCGCGCCGGGTGCGCGGGCGACGCGGGACCGCGAACGCCGACCACACCAGCAGCAGCCCCAGCCCGACACCGAGCCCGACGAGCGCCCCGATCACGACACGCCCTCCGAGCCCCCGGCGAGCAGGGCGTGGACGTCGATCCGCACCCGCTCGAACCGCTCCGGCCGAGGCGGGGTTCCGTGAGCCCGCACCAGCTCGCCGCCGCGGCGGACGAAGACGGGCTCGGTCTCGATGACGTCGCCCTCCACGCGTCCGGGCACGGCCACGATCTCCTCGACCTGTCGCCTGCCCCGCGGGTCGAGCCCGAGGTGGACCACGAGGTCGACCGACGTCGCCACCGTCGGCACCACGAACCGGCTCGAGATGTTCTCCCCGGCCAGGAGCGGGAGCGTGCACATCTTCAGCAGCGCCTCCCTGGCCGAGTTCGCGTGCAGGGTGCACATGCCCGGCAGACCGGCGTTGAGCGCCAGGACGAGGTCGAGACACTCCGACGCCCGCACCTCACCGACGATCAACCGGTTCGGCCGCATCCGCAGCGCCTCCTTCACCAGGTCGCGCAGCGTCACCTCGCCCGTGCCCTCCAGCCCGGCCTGGCGGGTCTGCATCGCCACCCAGTCCGGGTGCGCGAAGCGCAGCTCGAAGACCTCCTCGGCCGTGATCACCCGTTCACCGCCCGGGATCGCGGCGGCCAACGCGTTCAACATGGTCGTCTTGCCTGCCTGCGTCCCTCCGGCGACGAGGATGTTGAGACCAGCACGCACGGAGGCCTCCAGGAACGCCGCTGCCTGCGGCGTGAGGCTGCCCAGCTCCACGAGGTCGGAGGTGCGCGCGGCACGCAGCACGAACTTGCGGACGTTGACCGCGCTGAAGCCCCTGCTGATGCCCTCCAGGACGACGTGCAGCCGATGCCCGTCGGGCAGCATCGCGTCGACGAACGGGCGGGATAGATCTATCCGCCGGCCCGAGCTCTTCAGCATCCGCTCCACCAGCTCGTCGACCTGGGTCCGCGTCAGCCGGAGGTTGGTCAGCTCGTGGCGGCCGCTGCGCGCCACGAACACCCGCGAGGGCTCGTTGATCCACACCTCTTCTATCTCGGGGTCGTCCAGCAGCGGCTGCAGCGGACCGAACCCCGCCACCCGCGCCACCAGCTCACTCACCAGCGCCTCGGCGTCGACCACCGCCGCCACCGCACCCGTCAGCGCCCGGTCGTCGTGCTCGCGCACCACCGACGTCGCCAACCGCCGCACCGTCGGCACCTCCGACTGCGGATCCACACCCTCACGGCGCACCAACGACCGCAGCGCGGCGTCCAGGTCCTCGACCAGCGCGAGGTCACCCGCGCCGAGCCCCGAGCGACCCGGCGCGTGTGGCACGTTCTGTGTCACCGGTGAGGTGGCAGGCAATGCAGTCATCCCGGCTCCGTCCCGAGTGGAGTCGTCCCAACCCGCCCGTCAAGGCGAGAAGGACATCGTGACCGCCACACGTACCCGACGGAAAGGGCACGAAACGTTCTTCCCCAGGCCTGGGTACGGGCGCGTACGGGCGTGTACCGAGGTGCTGCTGGGTGGGCGGTGCGTCAGCAACCTGCCCGCGACCCGGCGAGGTTGCTCAGACACCGCCACTCCGCGGCCGGCCGGCGGGCGGCCGATCAGCGGTGCGCCAGCAACCCTTCCGCGGCTCGGCAAGGTTGCTCAGCCACCGCCACCCTGCAGATCTGGCACCAGCGGTGTGCCAGCAACCTGCCGACGCCCCAGCTCGGTTGCTCAGCCACCGCCACCCCGCGGCCGGCCGACCAGCGGTGCGCCAGCAACCGATCCGGGCCCAGAACAGGTTGCTCATCCACCGCCCACCAGCCGGCAGGCCCACCAGCCGGAAGGCCCGGCGGCCAGAACGAGCGGCCCCTACGCGTCCACCTCGACCCGCGTGGGCATGGCGGGCTGGGCGCCCTCGCGGGTGACGGCGAGGGCGGCGGCGCGGGCGGCGCGCTCGAGGACGCCGGGCAGGTCCGCAGCGGAGTCGGCGCAGCGGGCGAGGCCGTCGCAGAGGGCCGCGACGAAGCAGTCGCCGGCGCCGGTGGAGTCGACGACGGCGTCCGCGCTGGCCGCAGCAAACCGGCCAGTGGCGGCGCCGGCGTAGAGCCCGCCGCGGCTGCCGAGGGTGACGACGGCGAGCTCGCGCACCTGGGCGGCGAGGCGGGTGACGGCGCGGGTGGGGTCGGCCAGGCCCGTCATGATCCGGGCCTCGTGCTCGTTGACCACGAGGACGTCGACCAGGCCGAGCAGCGAGGCGTCGAGCGGCATGGCGGGCGCCGCGTTGAGGACGATCCGCTGGGCCATCCCGCGGGCCTCCTGCGCCACCTGGGCGACGACGTCGAGAGGCACCTCGAGCTGGAGGAGCAGCACGTCCACCGGGCCGCTGCCGGCCATGCGTCCGAGCACCTCCCCGGCGTCCACGCGGGCGTTGGCGCCGGGCGTGACGACGATGAGGTTCTCGCCGCTCTGGTCCACGAGGACGGTCGCGCCGCCGCTGGGCCCGCCGACCTCCTGGAGGCCCTGGATGTCGATGCCCTCCGCCCGCAGCGCGCCGCGCAGCAGCGCGCCGTCCGGGTCGGTGCCCACCGCGCCGAGCATCCGGACGTGGCAGCCCAGCCTGGCCAGCGCCACCGCCTGGTTCGCGCCCTTCCCGCCGGGCAGCGTGCGGGTGCGCAGCGCGGTGAGGGTCTCCCCCGCGCGCGGGAGCGCCTCCACCCGCAGGACCCTGTCCGCGTTGAGGCTGCCGACGACGGACACGACCGGGGCGACGCTGCTCACAGGCACCAACCTAGCCAGACACGCCTCACCCGTCCCCCCTCTCACCCCCTGGGAGCCCGCGCGGTGACCAGAGGGGTCACCGCGCGGGCCCACCCAGGAGCGACCCCGGGAACGGAGCGTCAGCGCGTGAGGCGCACCGCGAGCAGGCTCACGTCGCCCCCGGACCGCACGCCGTAGCGCCAGGTCGTGCCCGCCTTGGCCGAGGGCAGGCGGACGACGGCCTCGTACTCGGCCCAGCCGTCCTGCGCCGTCCCCGTGGCACCCATCCGGCCCAGGGCCGCGTGCGGCGATCCCGCCCGGGTGGCGGCGAGCAGGGTCGGTGCGGAGCGTCCGACCGGAACCCACACCACCAGGGTCGCCCGGTCGCCCCGCCCGACGCGGAACGCCGACCCAGCACCGGACCCAGCACCTGCCTGGGAGGCCCCGCGCACGAACGCGGTGAGCACGCGGTAGCGGCGCGAGACCGAGGCGGTGTTGCCCGCGACGTCCGTGGCGCTCGCGGTGGCCACGCGCCACCCGTTGCTGCCCTCGCGCACGGTGACCTCGCACTCCCCGGCGAGCCCGGACGTCGCGTCGGAGGCGACGCACGACGGCGTGCGGACACCGCGGTAGGTCTGCCCGGCGGCCACCTTCGTGAGCCGGACGACGGGGGCGGTCGCGTCGATCGAGACCGGCTCGGAGGTCACCGTCGCGGTGCCGCCGTCGGTCGCCTCGATGCTGGCCGTGACGCTCTGGTCCGCCCCGTCCTCGTCGAGCACGACGTCCTCCGGGCAGGCGTCGACGAGCGCCGCCGAGCCCTCGACGCACGTGAACGACACCGTGACCGGACCGGTGTACCAGCCGCTCGCGGGCACCGCGGGCGAGACGCTCGCGGAGATCGTCGGGTCGACGACGGCCGCGGGCTCGGTGTCGCACTCGACCGTGCCCTCGCGCAGCGAGTAGCCGTCGGTGTCGGAGTCGTCGGCCCAGAACGCCGGCTTGAGGCCGTCCGCGCACTCGGCCGCGGCGGCCACCGTGAACCCCTCGTTGGCCAGGTTCGCCATGCCCGCCGGGCGCTCGTCGTAGACGTCCGCCACGAACGTGCCGGCGTCGTCGCCCTCGCTCGCGATCGCGAACTCGCCGATCACGCCCTCGCAGGCGTCGTCGCAGACCACGTAGAGCGTCTGGGAGGCCCCGTCGTAGTCGAGGTCCATGACCCCGTCGAAGCCGGAGGCGAAGTCGGCCACGCGGGTGTAGCTGCCGTCCTCGGCCAGCGCGTAGACGTAGACGCCGCCGGTGCCCTCGACGCCGACGGCGAACAGGCCGTCGCCGTGCCCCGGGTAGTCGGCCGGGTCGTAGGCCTCGCCGGTGGTGGCGTCCACGAAGCCGGCCGCGACCAGGTCGGCGTCCGGCAGCCAGGCGATGCCCTCGAGCCCGGAGTTGGCGCCCAGCGTGGGCAGGTCGCCGGCCAGGTTCCACTCGGTGGTGGCGTCCAGCGTGGTGCCGCCGGCACTCACGTCGTAGCGCAGCACCGACGGCCGCGAGACGCTCGAGGCGTCGTTGTCCCGCTCGGTGGAGACGTAGACGCCGCCGTCGGCGGAGCCGTCCGCGATCGCCACGCCCTCGGCGTCCACGTTGCCGGTGCCGTCGGCGTAGTGCAGCGTCACGCCGGAGGCCCAGTCGCCGTCGGCGGCGAGCCACTGCCCGTCGTCCGCCTGCTCGAGCCGGAACAGCGTGCCGGGCCCGTTCTGCACGGCCCAGAGGGTGCCGGGCTCGCTCGTGCCGCTCGCCTCGTAGGCGAGACCGGACAGGTTGGTGGTGACCAGGTCGGCGTCGTCTACGGCGGTCACGTCGGTGCCGCCGGGCCAGGCGCGGGTCACGAGGTCGCCCTCGCAGAGGTTCGCGGCGCCCTTCGTGGACGCCGCGGTGGTGGCGAAGTCCCCGGTGCCGTCGGGGCAGCGGCCGTAGGTCGTGTCGGCGTGCGCCGTCCACGTGTAGGAGTCCACGAGCGTGGTGCCGTCCGCCTCGAAGAGCCGCGCCGAGTCGCTGCTGCCCAGCCCGAAGGAGGCGTCGACCTCGGCCACGTAGTAGCCGCCCGCGTCGATCGTGGTGGCGTCGGGGACGACGAAGGCGTGCGTGTCGTCGGAGTCCTTGAGGACGTAGCCGGAGATGTCGAGGGCGGCGTCGGTGTTGTTCCGCAGCTCGATCCAGTCGCCCGGGTCGCCGCCCGAGGACTCCACCTCGTTGATCACCAGCGGCTGCACGCAGTCGTTCGCCGCGCCCTTCGTGGACGCCGCGGTGGTGACCCACTCGCCGGTGCCGTCGGGGCAGCGGCCGTAGGTGGTCGTGGCGTGCGCCGTCCAGCTGTAGGTGTCGACGACGGTGGTGAGGTCGGCCTCGTAGAGCGTGGCGGAGTCGGCGCCGCCCAGGCCGAAGTCGGTCATGTCGACGGCGTAGAACTCACCCGCGGCCAGCGTGGTCCCGGCCGGGAGGGTCAGCGGGGTGTGGGAGCTGTCGTTGTCGAGCACGCCCCACCCGGAGACGTCCACGGCCTCGGTGCCGGTGTTGTAGAGCTCCACCCAGTCGGTGGTGTCGCCGTTGGACTCGACCTCGTTGAGCACCACGGTGGAGGAGCCGCCGGTGCTGCCCGTGTCCCCGGTGCCGCCCGTGCCGCCCGTGTCACCCGTGTCACCCGCGCAGTCGTTCGCCGCGCCCTTCGTGGACGCCGCGGTGGTGGCGAAGTCGCCGGTGCCGTCGGGGCAGCGGCCGTAGGTGGTCGTGGCTTGCGTCGTCCAGGTGTAGGAGTCGATCAGCGTCGTGCCGTCGGTGTCGAAGAGCCGCGCGGAGTCGCTGCCGCCGAGCCCGAAGGACGCGTCGACGTCGAGGGCCAGGTACGCCCCGGCCTCGACGGTGGCGCCCGCGTCGATCACGTAGGCGTGGCTGTCGTCGTTGTCGCGCAGCACCAGGCCCGAGGCGTCGACCGCCTCGTCGCCGGTGTTGTACAGCTCGATCCAGTCCCCCGGGTCGCCGCCCGAGGACTCCACCTCGTTGATGACCAGCGACCCGGCCGCCGTCGCCGCGGAGGCCGGCAGCGCGACCCCCGCGAGCGGTGCGACCAGGACGCCGGCGATCGCCGCCAGCGCGACGCGTGCTCTGTGCTCCACCCTCGGTCCCCTCATGTCCTGCCCTGTCCGTCCCACCCGTGCTCGTCGGCAGGGGCCGACCCCGCCTCGTGCGGGGCCCGTGGCAGCCAACGGGGCGGCGCGGAACGAGCGGTGAACGTCCCCCGAACCCCGGCCGTCGGGCAGCGGACCATCGCGCGGGTGGACGCGGCACGCGACCCACCCGGTAGATTGTTGAATGTGAACGGATCTCTCGACCTGTCAGTCCTCGGCTCCACCGCGCACCCGACCCTCGGGCTGGACACCTTCGGCGACGTCGGCCGGCTCGCCGACGGCAGCCCGCAGCACCAGGCCGACGCGATCCGCGAGACCGTGGCCGAGGGCGTGCTGGCCGACTCGGTCGGCGTCGACTACCTCGGCCTGGGCGAGCACCACCGCCCCGACTACGCCATCAGCGCCCCGGACGTCGTCCTCGCCGCCGTGGCCGGCCAGACCGAGCGGCTCCGCCTCGGCACCGGCGTCACCGTGCTCTCCTCCGACGACCCGGTCCGCGTCTACCAGCGCTTCGCCACCCTCCAGGCCCTCTCGAACGGCCGGGCCGAGGTGCAGCTGGGCCGCGGCTCGTTCATCGAGTCCTTCCCGCTCTTCGGCTACGACCTGGACGACTACGACACGCTGTTCGCCGAGAAGGTCGAGCTCTTCACCGCCCTCCAGGCCGAGCAGCCGGTCACCTGGTCCGGCACCAAGCGCGCGTCGCTCTCCCAGCAGACCGTGCACCCCCGCACCGAGCAGGGCGTGCCGGCGTGGCTGGCCGTCGGCGGCTCGCCGCAGTCCGTCGTCCGCGCCGCGTCCTTCGGGCTCCCGCTCGTCCTCGCCGTCATCGGCGGCTCGCCGGGCCAGTTCGCGCCGTTCGCCGACCTCTACCGCCGCGCGCTGACCGAGTCGGGCCAGGCACTGCTCCCCATCGGCATGCACTCCCCCGGCCACGTCGCCGCCACCGACGAGCAGGCCCGCGAGCAGCTCTTCCCCCACCAGAAGGACCTCTACGAGCGGCTCGGCCGCGAGCGCGGCTGGGGCCCCTACTCCCGGATCGCGTTCGAGCAGGGCGCTTCCCCCACCGGCGCGATGTTCGTCGGCTCCCCCGAGACGGTCGCGCAGAAGATCGCGTGGGCCTGCCGGACGCTGGGGCTCTCCCGGTTCCAGCTGAAGTACTCCGTCGGCGCCCTGCCGCACGAGCAGCGGATGGAGTCCATCCGGCTCTACGGCACCGAGGTCATCCCGCGGGTGCGCGAGCTGCTGGCCGAGGAGCCGACGCAGGTCGGCTGAGCCGGGCCCGGCCAGTCGGGTCGGCCAGTCGGGTTCAGCCGGTCGACCTCAGTCGGTGGGGAACTCCTTGCCGACGAGGTCGACGAGGTCGGCCACGGAGTCGTGGACGCGGGTGGGCCCGTACGGGTGCAGGTCCACCTCCTCCTTCGACGTCGAGCCGGTGAGCACGAGGACGGTCCGTAGGCCCGACTCCAGGCCGGCCTTCACGTCGGTGTCCATCCGGTCGCCCACCATCACGGTGGTCTCGGAGTGCGCGTCGAGGCGGTTGAGGGCCGAGCGCATCATCAGCGGGTTCGGCTTGCCGACGTAGTACGGCTGACGCCCGGTGGCGGTGGAGATGAGCGCGGCCACCGAGCCGGTGGCGGGCAGCTTGCCCTCCTTGCTCGGGCCGGACGGGTCGGGGTTGGTGGCGATGAAGCGCGCCCCGTTCTCCAGCAGCCGGATCGCCTTCGTGATCGCCTCGAAGGAGTAGGTGCGGGTCTCGCCGAGGACCACGTAGTCCGGGTCGCGGTCGGTGATGACGTAGCCGATCTCGTGCAGCGCGGTGGTGAGCCCGGCCTCGCCGACCACGTACGCCGTCCCGCCCGGGCGCTGGTCGTGGAGGAACTGCGCGGTGGCCAGCGCGGAGGTCCAGATCGCGTCCTCGGGCACGTCGATGCCGCTGCCGAGGAGGCGGGCCCGCAGGTCGCGCGGGGTGAAGATCGAGTTGTTGGTGAGCACCATGAAGCTCACGTCCGAGCTCTTGAGCTTCTCGATGAACTCGGCCGCGCCGGGGATCGGCTCCTCCTCGTGGACGAGCACGCCGTCCATGTCGGTCAGCCAGGTCTCGACGGGCCGGGTGGAGCGGTCGCTGCCGCCGTCCTTCGTGGTCACGAGGACGACCCTAGCGACGGCCGGGACCTGCGGGGCACCACCCCGTCAGCCCAGCGAGGAGCCCAGCCAGAAGACCGGCAGAGCGCTCAGGCGCCGGCCTCGACCTGCCCGGCCTCGAGCCGGAAGCCGACGCCGCGCACGGCGACGACCTTGTCCGTCACCCCGACGGACTCCAGCTTCTGCCGCAACCGCCCGATGGTGACGTCGAGGGTCTTGGTGGAGCCGTACCAGTTCTCGTCCCACACGTCGGCCATGAGCCGGCCGCGGGAGACCACCTTGTCGCGGTGGGAGGCGAGGATGTTGAGCACCTCGAACTCCTTGCCGGTCAGCGGCACCTCCTGCTGCCCGGCGTAGACCCGGCGGGCGGCGACGTCGATGCGCAGGCCGTTCGGGTCCTCGGCGGCCACCTGGGCGAACCCCGTGTTGGTGCGACGCAGCAGCGCGCGGACGCGGGCCTGGAGCTCGGCGAGGCCGAACGGCTTGGCCAGGTAGTCGTCGGCGCCGTAGTCGAGGCCGACCACGCGGTCGAGCTCGGCGGCGCGGGTCGTGCAGATCATGATGGCGCCGCCGAAGCCGCTCTCGCGGGCGCGGCGGCAGACCTCGAGGCCGTCCATGTCGGGGAGCCCCAGGTCGAGGATCACGACGTCCGCCGCGACCCCGTTGAGGTCGGCGAGCGCCCGCTCACCGGAGTCCACCCACGACACGTCGTAGCCCTCGCGCTCCAGGGTGCGGACGAGGGGGAAGGCGATGTCTTCCTCGTCCTCGACCACGAGCACGCGCTGAGCCATGCGTCAGAGCATAGAGGTACGGACCGGCTCTCAGGGCGGTACCACAGGAAGTGTGTCCCACTCCGTGTCCGGCGGGCTCCCCTCGATCAGGTGAGGTCAGGTACTCCCACGGGTGTCGGGCGGTGCCCGGCCTGCCCGCTCAGCTGCCCGTGGCCAGCGTGTAGGTGGCGACGGCAGGCTGGTCGCCGTCCACGATCGCGTCGGCGTCCTCGGGCAGCGAGACGGTGAAGGTGAAGGTCGCGTCGTCGTGCGCGCGCAGGGTGCCCTGGTCGGTGGTGAAGTCCGCCATGGCCCCGAACGGGCCGGCGTAGACCTGGGTGCCGTCCCGGCGGATGTCGAGCCAGAGGTCGCCCTGCGCCGCGGCGTCGGCGTCCTCGGTCAGCCAGAGCTCGGTGTCGCGGTCGGTGGCGTTGGTGAGGGTGACGGCCCGCGACATGGACTCCCCCGGCAGGAGGGTGGAGACGGTGAGGACGGCGGTGGAGCCGTCCGTGGTCAGGTCGACGGCGCTCGCCGGGGAGGACGGGGACACCAGCGGCGTCCCGGAGAACCAGATGGCCAGCGCGAACGCCGCGACGACGGCCGCGGGGACGGCGAGCAGCTTGAGCTGCCGCGCGGTGACGACCGGGTTGTTCACCGGCATCGTGGTCATGGGTTCCACCTCCTGCACCGGCCTCCGTCGGCCGGTACGACCACGCTAGGAGGCGGCCCGGCACAGCCGCGGAACGTCGTGGGCACCCGTGCTCCACGGTTCGGTAACAGGTGTTTCAGGCGGTCCGGTCGGGCAGCAGGACGGCGGCCAGGTCGCCGTGCTCGGCCACCCGCTCCAGCACCGCGGTGAACGGCAGCTGCTCGAGGCCGAACGGGTCCTGCGCCCCCGCCTCGACCTCCGCCCACGTCACCGGCGCGGCCACCGTCGGACGCTCCCGGCCGCGCAGCGAGTAGGGGCTCACCGTCGTCTTCGAGGCCGCGTTCTGCGACCAGTCCAGGAACACCCGCCCGACCCGCCGCGACTTCGTCATCGTCGCCGTCACCGCCCGCGGCCGGGCCCGCGCCAGCGCCTCCGCGAGCCGCTGGGCCAGCGCCGAGGTCTCCTCGCTGGGGCGGCGCGGCGAGAGCGGCGCGTACAGGTGCAGGCCCTTGCTGCCGGAGAGCACGGGGACGACGTCCAGCGGCTCGTCCGCGAGGCCGTCGAGCCGCTCGCCGTCCACCTCCTCGCCGGCCAGCAGCGCCCGCACCGCCAGCGCGACCTCGCAGCACTGCTGCAGGCCGACGTCCTCGCCCGGGTCGAGGTCCACGACCAGCCGGTCGGCCCGGCGCGGCCGCCCGGAGCGTCCGACCTGCCACTGGTGGGCGTGGAGCTCGAGGGCCGCGAGGTTGGCCAGCCAGGTGAGCGTGGCCAGGTCGTCGACCACCGGCATGCGCAGGACGTCGCCGTGCCGCGACTCCCCCCGCGTGCCGCTGGTCGGCACCTCCACGACCCGGACCCAGGGCGGCGTGCCCTGGGGCGCGTTCTTCTCGTAGAAGGAGCCGTCGCCGACGCCGTGCGGCCAGCGGATGCGGGTGATCGCGCGGCCGGCGAGGTGCGGCAGCAGCACCGGCGCGATGGTGGCGTAGTAGTGCAGCACCTCGCCCTTGGTGGTGCCGGTGCGCGGGTAGAGGACCTTGTCGAGGTTCGAGATCCGCAGCCGGCGGCCGTCGACCTCGACCAGCACCTCCTCGCCCGCGGGGCTCACTCAGGCACCGATCGCGATGAGCGGGGTCTTGCCCGGACGCAGCCGGGCCAGGGCCTTGCGCAGGAACCAGCGCGGGGCGCTCACGCAGCCGGCGGTCGCGCCGTCACCGTTGACGTGCAGGAAGATCCCGGCGCCGCGGTGGCGGACCTGGAACGGGTTGTAGCCGATGACGACGGCGTACTCGTACTGCACCGGGTAGTCGGCCAGCCGCTCCGAGGCGTTGGGGCTGCTGGAGTCGAGCCACCAGCGGAAGCCGCCCTGGGACTTGTTGCGGTAGCGGTTGTAGTAGTCGGAGCGGTTGTCCTGCACCCAGTAGTCGCCGCCCTTGATCCGCCGGTACGTCAGGTGCCAGGCCTTGCGCTTCGCGTGCGTGCCGAAGGCGAAGGGCAGCCGGTAGGTGCCGATCGGCGTGGTGCCGGTGCCCTGGACGCGCTTGCGGGGCGCGGCGAGCCCGCCGTAGCCGATCCGCCCGTCGCGCGCCGACATCACCCGCTTCCAGCCGTCGTCGGTGCGGCGCCAGAGCGTCACGGTCGCGTGGTAGCCGCTGCGGCGGTTCACGGTGACGACCTGGTCGGTGGCCTTGCGGATGCGCACCTTCACCCCGCCGAGGTGGATCACCCGGCGGGTGGTGCGGGCCTGGGTGCTGCCCGCGGTCGCGGTGGTGGCGGCCGTGGCGGTGCCGACCGCCGAGGCCGGGAGCGCGGGCACCAGCGTGAGCAGCAGCCCCGTGACGAGCACGGGGAGGAGGGGAGTCCGGGAGGAGCGTCGGGGGGTGCGTGCAGTCATCATCAGATCTCGTCCGGGGTCAGGTCGGTGCGGACCGCGACGAGCGAGGGCTGTCGCAGCCTGTCGTGGCCGGAGCCGTGGGTCTCGACGTCCACCACGAGCGTGGGCTCGAGCCACGTGGTGCCCGCGGCGTCGGCGCGCGGCACCTCGTCGTCGAAGGGGCTCGCGGCGCGCGTCAGCCCGGCCACCAGCTCGGTGAGCCGGCGGCTGGCCCGAGGTCCGATGCCGCTCCCCACCCGGCCACGGTAGGCGAGTCCGTCCGGCGTCCGCTCACCCACGAGCAGGGCCGCGAGCTGCGTCCCGCCCTCCTGCGGGCGCCACCCGCCCACCACGTAGCTGCCCCGGTGCCGGTGGGCGAGCTTGCGCCAGTGGGGGCTGCGCTCGCCGGGGCGGTAGCGGCTGCCGCGGCGCTTGGCGACGACCCCCTCGAGGCCCTGGGTGCGGGTCGCCTCGAGCAGCATCTCGCCGTCGTCGTAGGAGGCCGGGACCTGCCAGCCGGAGCCGTCGAGCACCTGCGCGAGCAGGGCCCGGCGTTCCTCCAGCGGCTCCTCGAGGAGGTCGCGGCCCTCGAGGCGCAGCAGGTCGAAGACCATGAAGGTGGCCGGGAGGTCGGCGGCCAGGCGGGCCGCGGTCGCGGCCCGGCGCACGTGCATCCGCTCCTGGAGCACCCGGAAGTCGGGCAGCCCGCGGGCGTTGAGGGCGATCACCTCGCCGTCGACGACGACGTCGGCGTCCGGGCCGACCGCGGCCACGTCCGGCCAGGCGGTCGTGGACGCGTTGCCGTTGCGCGTCCAGGTCGCCACCCCGGCGTCCCCGAGCCCGGCGGTGGCCTGCGCGATGGTGCGCACGCCGTCCCACTTCACCTCGTGCAGCCAGTCGGCGCCCCGCGGCAGCGGGTCGGCCTTCGTGGCGAGCATCGGCAGGAACGGGATCACCGGGACATCGTGCACCCCGGCCCCGCGGGCTCCCCGCACCCCGGCGGCACACCCTTCCACCGGGGGGTCGATGACTTCGGCGGCCGCGACCGGTCAGACTGCACGGGTCCCCGGTCCACGGGGCACGCCGATCGGAGGAGCGGGCATGCGAGCGATCTGGAAGGGCGCGGTGTCCTTCGGGCTGGTCAGCGTGCCCGTGAAGCTGTACTCGGCGACGGAGAGCCACGACGTCTCCTTCCGCCAGGTGCACGCGAAGGACGGCGGTCGCATCCGCTACCAGCGCCTGTGCTCGCTGGACGGCGAGGAGGTCGCCTACTCCGAGATCGCCAAGGGCTACGAGACCGAGGACGGCGAGATGGTCGTCCTCACCGACGACGACCTGGCCGACCTGCCCGTCACGTCCTCCCGCGAGATCGCGGTCGAGAAGTTCGTGCCCAGCGACCAGATCGACCCGCTGCTGCTGGAGAAGTCCTACTACCTCGAGCCGGAGAAGACCGGAGCGAAGCCGTACGCGCTGCTGCGCGAGGCGCTGCGGGAGTCCGACCGGGTGGCCGTGGTGACGGTGGCGCTGCGCCAGCGCACCACCACCGCCGTGCTGCGGGTGCGGGAGACGGACGCCGGCGACGTCATCGTGCTGCAGACGATGATGTGGCCCGACGAGATCCGCACCCCCGACTTCTCCGTCGAGACCGGGGAGGTGAAGGACGCCGAGGTGCAGATGGCCCGGATGCTGGTCGAGACCCTCGCCGGCGACTTCCACCCCGAGGAGTTCTCCGACGACTACGCCGAGGCCGTCGAGGCCGTGGTGAGGGCCAAGATCGAGGGCGGGGAGGTGCAGCGCACCGAGACGTCCACCCGCACCTCCGGCGAGGTGGTCGACCTGCTGGCCGCCCTCCAGCGCTCCGTCGACGCCGCGAAGCAGGCCCGCGGGGAGACCACCGACGACGACACGTCGGGCGAGGCCGAGGACACCGATGAGAAGTCGGGCGCCGGGCGGTCGACCACGAAGAAGGCCGCGAAGGCCACTACGAAGTCCACCGCCACGAAGTCCGCGGCGAAGAAGACGGCCACGAAGAAGGCGGCCGCCTCGAAGACCACCGCGAGGAAGTCCACGGCCAAGAAGACCGCGGCGAAGAAGGAAGCAAGCTGATGGAGCGCACCGCACCCACCCCCGGCCAGCCGACCTGGATCGAGCTGTTCACCACCGACGCCGACGCCGCGTGCCGGTTCTACGCCGACCTGCTCGGCTGGACCGTCGGGGAGTCCAGCAGCGAGTTCGGCGGCTACCGCATGCTGTTCCTGGACGGCACGCCGATCGCGGGCGTCATGCCCGACGACGGCAGCGGCGCCCCGAGCGCCTGGAACACCTACCTGGCCGTCGAGGACGTCGAGGCGACCGTCGCCCGCGTGCCCGACGGCGGCGGCACCGTGCTCGTGCCCCCGGGCACCGTCGCGGACCTCGGCCGCTTCGCCGTGCTCGCCGACCCCGCCGGCGCCGTCGTCGGCCTGTGGCAGCCGATCGAGTTCGCCGGCTTCGCCCGGTTCGCCGAGGTCGGGGCGCCCGGCTGGTTCGAGACGCTGAGCACCGACTACGACGCGAGCGTCGCCTTCTACCGCGACGTCCTGGACTGGCCGACGCACACGATGTCCGACACCCCGGACTTCCGCTACACCACGCACGGCAAGGACGCCGAGGCCTCCGCCGGGATCATGGACGCCTCGGGCTTCCTCTCCGCCGGCCAGGCGAGCTGGCAGTTCTACCTCCTGGTGGAGAGCACCGACGAGACCGTCGCCCGGGCGCTCGAGCTCGGCGGCAGCGAGTCGCAGCCCGCCGAGGACACCCCCTACGGGCGGATCGGCAGCCTCGTCGACCCGCTCGGGGTGCCCTTCAAGGTCATGCAGTCGCTGGGCTGAGCACCGGCCACGGGCGCACCCGCTCGAGCTGGGCGGCCAGCGAGAGCAGGGTCGGCTCGTCGTCCGTGCGGCCGACGAGCTGGACGGCGAGCGGCAGCCCGTCCGGGCCGAGCCCGGCCGGGACGCTGGCGGCCGGGTTGCCGGCCACGTTCCACAGCGCCGCGTAGGCGATGGACGGCATCGAGGCCAGGGTGGCGCGCAACGGGCCGAGCCCGTCGAGCACGCCGATCTCGACGGGCCGGTGCGCGGTGGTGGGGGTGAGCAGGACGTCGACGTCCGCGAAGACCCTGTTGGCCTGGCGCCCGACGCGCTCGCCCTGCCGGATCGCCCACTCCAGGACGCCGGGGCGCACCCAGGCGCCGAGCCGGACCGTGGCCCGGGTGCGGCGCTCGAGCCGCTCGGGGTGCTCGACCGCGGCGGCCTCCGCGCGGATGCCGCCGAAGAACTGCGGGATGAACGCGGCGGTCGGGTCGGGGTAGTCGGGGTCGACCTCGCGGACGTCGTGACCCAGGTCGGCCAGCAGGGCCGCGGTCTCGGTGACGGCGCGGACGTGGCAGGCGTCCGGCTTCACCCCGCGCGTGACGGGCGCGGTGGACCAGCCGATCCGCAGCCGGCCCGGCTCGCGGGCGGCGGCCTCGACGAACGAGCCGGCCTCGCCGGCGCGGAACCGGTCGACGTCCGTGGAGCCGCGCACCACGTCGTAGACGAGGGCGCTGTCGGCGACCGTCCGCGCGAGCGGCCCGGCCGTGCCCAGCGCCCACCACAGGTGCGGGTGCGGGGCGGTGGTGACCCGCCCGCGCTGGGGCTTGAGCCCGAAGAGGCCGCAGGCGGCCGACGGGATGCGGATCGACCCGCCGCCGTCCCCGCCCATCCCGACCGGCACGACGCCGGCGGCTACCAGCGCCGCCGTGCCGCCCGACGAGCCGCCGGGGGTGCGGTGGTGGTTCCAGGGGTTGCGGGTGATCCCGCGCGAGACCGACTCGGTGAAGGGCCACGCCCCGAACTCGGGCATCGTGCTGCGCGCGAGCACGACGGCGCCGGCGGCGCGCAGCCGCCGGACGACCTCGGCGTCGGCGCCGACGGGCGTGCTGTTGCCGTCGCCGCCGAACGTGGTGACCTGGCCGGCGGTGTCGATCTCCTCCTTGATGACGACGGGCACGCCGTGCAGCGGGCCGGGGGTCTCCCCCGCAGCCAGCGCCGCGTCCCGCGCGGCGGCCTCTTCACGTGCCTCCTCCGCGAGCAGGACGCTCACCGCGTTGAGCGGCCCGGCCGCGACCGCGCGCACCAGCGCCGCCTCGGTGACCGCCAGCGCGCTCACCTCACCGGAGACGACGGCCTCGCGGGTGCGGACCGCGCTCCACCCGCCCGTCTCGTGCACGAGGACGTCGGAGGGGACCTGGCGCTGCGTCATGCTCCGCAGGCTACTGACGGGTCACCCGTTGCGGGAGGGGGTCGCCAGGGGGCTGGACCAGGGAACCCGACCGGACCCGGTCGCGTCCCACCCGCATGAGTCGACCTGCCGCCGTCGTCCGCCCCGTCCTCCTGGCCGGGGCCCTGGCCCTCGTCCTGACGGGCACCCTGACCGCCTGCGTCCAGGGCGAGACCGACGGCGGGCTGGGGCCCGACCCGATGGCCCCCTTCGGGCCGGTGCTCGGTCAGCCCCTGGTCGCCACGCGCGTCGACAGCGACGTCGCCCCCGCGGACGCCGACGTGCGGCTCACCTTCGACACCGCCGACGGGACCGGCAGCGTCTCCGGCAGCGCCGGCTGCAACACCCTGTTCGCCGACGCGAGCGTCGAGGACGACGTGCTGAGCGTCGGCCCGGTGGGTGGCACCGAGATGGCCTGCCCGGGCCGCCCGTTCGACGCCGACGTGTGGCTGAGCGACCTGCTCACCGGCTCCCCCACCGTCGAGGTGGTCGGCACGCAGGTCACCCTGCGCACCGACTCCGACGTCGTCGTCCTCTCCCCCGTCGAGGAGTGAACCGCCGGCCGCCCGACGACCAGGCCGACGATCAGGCCAGCGACGCCTCCCACGCGTCGTGCAGCGAGGCGTACCGGCCCTCGCCGGAGGCCACCAGGTCGGCCGGCGAGCCGTCCTCGACGACCCGGCCGTGCTCCATCACCAGCACCCGGTCGGCGATCTCCACGGTGGAGAGCCGGTGGGCGATGATGATGGCCGTCCGGCCCGCGAGCACGGTGCGCAGCGCCTTCTGGACCAGCCGCTCCGAGGGGATGTCGAGCGACGAGGTCGCCTCGTCGAGGATGAGCACCGCCGGGTCCGCCAGGAACGCCCGCGCGAACGCGACCAGCTGCCGCTGGCCGGCCGAGAGCCGGCCGCCCTGGTTGGCGACGTCCGTGTCGTAGCCCTCGGGCATCGCGGAGATGAAGTCGTGCGCGCCCAGCGCCTTCGTGGCGGCGACGACCTCCTCCATCGTGGCCTCGGGCCGGCCGAACCGGATGTTGTCGGCGATCGACCCGGAGAAGAGGTAGTTCTCCTGGGTCACCATCACGACGTGCCGGCGCAGCGTGTCGGAGTCGAGCTCGCGCACGTCGACGCCGTCGAGCCGGACGGCGCCGGCGGTCGGGTCGTAGAACCGGGTGGCGAGCTTGGCCAGCGTCGTCTTGCCGGCGCCGGTGGTGCCGACGACCGCGACGGTCTGCCCCGCGGGCAGCGTGAGCTCGAGGTCGGGGATGACCGGGCGACCCTCCACGTAGGAGAACCCGACGCCGTCGAAGTGCAGCTCACCGCGCGCGTCCGGCAGGGCCCGCGGGTGCTCCGGCTCCGGGACGCCCGGCTCCTGGTCGAGCACGCCGGCCAGCTTCTCCAGGGCCGCCGAGGCCGACTGGAAGGTGTTGTAGAACTGGCTGATGTCCATCATCGGCTCGAAGAACTGGCGCAGGTAGAGCAGGAACGCGGCCAGGACGCCGACGGTCACCTCGCCCGTGTAGGCCAGGTAGCCGCCGTAGCCGAGGACGACGGCGATGGTGACGTTGCCGATGAGCCGGGTGCCGGGCATGAACCAGGTGACGAGGCGGAAGGCCCCGAGGTTGGCGACCCGGTACTGGTCGTTGACGTCGTCGAAGATCTCCTGGTTGCGCGGCTCGCGGCGGAACGCCTGGACGGCGCGGATGCCGCCCATGGACTCCACGAAGTGGACGATCACGAGCGCGACCTTCTCCCGCGTCACCCGGTAGGAGCGGGCCGAGGCCTTGCGGAACCAGTTGGTGAGCAGCACCAGGCACGGGAACGAGAGCAGCGAGACCAGCCCGAGCTTCACGTCCAGGTAGAGCAGGATGCCGGCCGTGCCGAACAGCGTGAGCGCGGCCTTCACCAGCCCGTCGAAGCCGGTCTCGAGCATCTCGTAGATCGCCTCGACGTCGGAGGTCTGGCGGGAGATGACGCGGCCCGAGGTGTAGGTGTCGTGGAACGCCGGGCTGAGCGCCTGGAAGTGCCGGAACACGCGGCGCCGCAGCTGGTAGAGGACGTCCTGGCCGACCCGGCCCTGGAGGACCAGGAACCGGTTCCGGCTCACCGCCTGCACCACGGTGGCCACGAGGACGACCCCGACGATCCCGAGGAGCGGTCGGACGTCGCCGTCCTGCGTGATCGGCGGGATGCCGACGTCGATGCCCTCCTTGACCAGGTACGGGATCGCCAGGCGCGCGGCGTTCTCGATGACGACGGCCCCGGTGAGCAGCCACAGCAGCCGGGCGTGCGGGCGCAGGAGCTCGACGAGCAGGCGCCGGGCGCCGCCGCCGAGCGTGCCGGAGGTCATCCGCTCCGCGGCCTCGTCGCGGTCGACGTCCGCCTCGCCGCGCCAGGCGCGGGTGCGCTGCTGGGCTTCCGTGGGGGCGTCGGTGGGCGCGCCGGTGCGAGTGCCGGTGGGGGTGCTCATGCGCTCATCTCCTCGGCGCGCTCGTCCTCCGCGGCCAGCAGGTCGCGGT
The DNA here is from genome assembly GCF_004919085.1 of Nocardioides sp. GY 10127. GTDB lineage: Bacteria > Actinomycetota > Actinomycetes > Propionibacteriales > Nocardioidaceae > Nocardioides. Next base: position 103,315 of record NZ_STGL01000006.1, read on the forward strand.
AGGCGGGGACCGTGGCGAGCAGCTCGCGGTGGTCGCCGACGTGGGTGATGACGCCGTCCTGCAGCAGCGCGACCCGGTCGGCCAGCAGGACCGTGGAGGCACGGTGGGCGACGATCAGGCCGGTGGTGTCGGCCAGGACGCGGCGCAGCGCCGCCTCGACCAGGGTCTCGGTGTGGACGTCGAGGGCCGAGAGCGTGTCGTCGAGGACGATGACGCTCGGCCGGGCCAGCACCGCCCGGGCCAGGGCGAGCCGCTGGCGCTGACCGCCCGACAGCGACATGCCCTGCTCGCCGATGCGGGTGTCGAGCCCCCAGGGCAGGTCGTGGACGAACTGGGCCTGGGCGACCTCGAGCGCCTCCTCGATCTCCGCCTCGGTGGCGTCGGCGCGGCCGAGGGTGAGGTTCTCGCGGGCGCTCATGGAGAACAGCGTCGGGTCCTCGAACGCCGTCGCGACCAGCGTGCGCAGGTGGGTGAGGTCGAGGTCGCGCACGTCGACGCCGTCCAGCGTGACCCGGCCGCCCGTGACGTCCCACAGGCGGGGCACGAGGGCGGTGAGCAGCGTCTTGCCCGCGCCGGTCGCGCCGACGAGCGCGACGGTCTCCCCCGGCGCGAGCTCGAGGTCGACGCCCTTGAGGACGTCCTCCCCGGGCTCGTCGGGGAACGCGAACCGCACGCCCTCGAACCGCAGGTGGCCCCGCGGCCGCTCGATGGTGCGGGTGCCGCCGACGATCGCGGGCTCGGTGTCGAAGATCTCCAGGATGCGGGCCGAGGCGGTCATCGACTCCTGGGCCATCGCGAGGATGACGCCGAGGGAGGAGACCGGCCAGACCAGGCTGAGCATGAGGGTGATGAAGGCGACGAGCTGCCCCGGGGTGAGCCGGTCGGTGCCCACGCCCCACGCGCCGAGGGCCAGGACCACGACGACGGCGAGGTTCGGGATGCCCTCGAGGAACGTCCAGAAGGTCGCCGACATCCGCACCTTGCGCATGGACGTCGCGCGCAGCTGCTCGGCCGCCCGCTCGTACTGCGCCGACACGTGCTCGCTGCGGCCGAAGGACTTGATGACGCGGATCGCGACGGCGGCCTCCTCGGCCCGGGTCGCGAGGTCGCCCTGCTCGTCCTGCACCTGCCGGGAGACGACCACGTAGGACTTCTCGAAGCGCATGGAGAGCCAGATGATCGGCACCGACACCGCCGCCACGACCAGCCCGAGCGGCCAGTACATGAGCAGCAGGATCACGCAGGTGACGACGAGCTGGACGATGTTGGTGAGCAGGAAGAGCATCCCGAAGCCGGAGAACCGGCGGATGAGGCTCAGGTCCGTGGTCGCGCGCGAGAGCAGCTGCCCGGACTGCCAGCGGGTGTGGAAGCTCATCGGCAGCTGCTGGAGCCGCGCGTAGAGGTCGCCGCGCAGGGTGGTCTCGAGGCCGAGGACGGCCTTGTTCTGCACCCAGCGGCGCGCGAAGATCAGCACTGCCTCGAGCACGCCGAGCGCGAGCGCCAGTGCAGCCAGCGCCGGCAGCATGCCGATCTCCCCGTCGGTCACCGGGCCGTCGATGATCGCGGCGGTGACCAGCGGGATCGCCAGGGACAGGCCGACCCCGGCCAGCGCGGCCAGCAGCATGAAGAGCAGCTGCCAGCGGTAGGGGTACAGGTACCCGCGCAGCCGCCAGAGCGAGTGCACGCCGGCGGGCGGTTGGACGTCGGGGTCGGGCCCGGTCAGGGCACGCGAGGAGGAGGTTGCCATCGTCATCGACTGTAGGCGGCGGCGCCGACAGGCGCGACGGATGAAGCACATCCCTACATCGCCGGGTCAGCGTCCTCCCGCCCGGACGTGACTTCCCGCCCCGGGACGGCCAGAGCCGACCGTCCCGGGGCGGGAACCAGGGGTGGCGTCAGCGCGACGCCGTGAGGGAGCGCACCGTCCGCAGCCCGACCGAGAGCCGCGCCAGGTCGGCGCCCTCCTCGGCGCACAGCTGGGCGACGGTCGAGGCCGCCCGGTCGACGATGGACTCCCGGCCTGCCCGCCACGCGTCCACGCGGGTGTCCGCGTCGGCGCCCGGCTCGGAGGCCGCCAGGACCTGCGAGGTGAGGTGCAGGTGGACGCCGGCCAGGTCCTCGCGCAGCGCGGCGCGGGCCATCGACTGCCACCGGTCGTGGCGCGGGAGGGCCTGGATGCGCTGCTCGAGCGACGACAGGCCGAGCCGCTCCGCGAGGGCGAACCAGACGCGGGTCACCTCGGCGGGGTCTCGCTCCTCGGCGAGCGCGAGCTCGACGAGGGCCGGGACGGCCGCGGCCGGGCCCAGCACGGACAGCGAGCGGGCCAGCTCCTCCGGGACGCCAGACTCCAGGAGTCGCGCCCGGTTCTCCTCGCACGCGGTGCGCACGCGACCGGTGACGAGCTCGGGCAGGGCGGCCAGGGTCGCGCCGACCGGCTCCGAGAGCCGGGCCACGACCTCCTCGGCGCCGGCGCCGTCGTTGATGAGGTGCTGCCCCACGAGCCAGCGCGTGCAGCGCTCGACCAGCGTGCGCAGCTCGATCCGCAGGCGGGTCTGCAGGCCGGCGTCCACGACGAAGTCGAGGTCGCGTACCCCCGCCACCAGGCAGCGGGCCCCCACGATCTCCTCGGCCACGAGCATGGCGACGACGAGCTCGGGCACCGTGGCGCCCGCCTCGGCGGTGAGCCGGTGGGCGAAGGTGATGCCGGCGGCGTTGACGACCTCGTTGACCACCTGGGTCACGACGATCTCGCGGCGCAGCGGGTGGCCGTCGATGGCGTCGGAGAACTTCTCCCGCATCGCGGAGGGGAAGTAGCCGGGCAGGCCGCGGAGCAGGTACTCCTCGTCGGCCACGCCGGAGGCCAGGAGCTCCTCGGCGATGACGATCTTCGTCCAGGCCAGCAGCACCGACAGCTCGGGCGCGGTGAGCCCCTCGCCGTTCTCGGCGCGACGCTGCACCTCGGCGGTGGTGGGCAGGCCCTCCACCTCGCGCGAGAGCACCCCGTCGTCCTCGAGCCGGAGCATCTGGTCCTCGTGGACGTTGACCAGCGCCGGCGCGCCCCACAGGGAGTTGGCCAGGGCCAGGTTCTGCTCGCGGTTGTCGCGCAGGACGAGCGCCGCCACCTCGTCCGTCATGGACGCCAGCAGCTGGTTGCGCTGCTTGCCGGTGAGGTCGCCGGCCCGCACGACGCGGTCGAGCAGGATCTTGATGTTCACCTCGTGGTCGGAGGTGTCCACGCCCGCGGAGTTGTCGATGAAGTCGGTGTTGATCCGACCGCCGGCGCGGGCGTACTCGATGCGGCCGGCCTGGGTCAGGCCCAGGTTGCCGCCCTCCCCCACGATCGCGGCGCGGACGTCGCGGCCGTCGACGCGGATGGCGTCGTTGGCCTTGTCGCCGGCGTCGGCGTGGGACTCGGTCGAGGACTTCACGTACGTGCCGATGCCGCCGTTCCACAGCAGGTCCACCGGTGCGGCCAGGATCGCCCGCATGAGGTCGTTCGGGGGCAGGTGGGTGACGTCGTCGGCCAGGTCGAGCACCTCGCGCACCTGCGCCGAGATCGGGATCGACTTCGCCTGCCGGCTGAAGACGCCGCCGCCCTCGGAGATGAGCGCCGCGTCGTAGTCGCGCCAGGACGAGCGGGGCAGCTCGAAGAGCCGCTTGCGCTCGGCGTAGGAGACGGCCGCGTCGGGGTGCGGGTCGAGGAAGACGTCCCGGTGGTCGAACGCGGCCACCAGGCGCGTGTGCTCGGACAGGAGCATCCCGTTGCCGAACACGTCGCCGCTCATGTCACCGACGCCGACGCAGGTGAAGTCCTGCCGCTGGCAGTCGATGCCGCGCTCGCGGAAGTGCCGCTGGACCGAGACCCACGCGCCGCGGGCGGTGATGCCCATGGCCTTGTGGTCGTAGCCGACCGATCCGCCCGAGGCGAACGCGTCGCCCAGCCAGAAGCCGTAGTCCTGCGCCACCGCGTTGGCGATGTCGGAGAAGGTCGCCGTGCCCTTGTCGGCCGCGACCACCAGGTAGGAGTCGTCGCCGTCGTGGCGCACCACCGACCGCGGCGGCACGGTGCGGCCGTCCACCAGGTTGTCGGTGATGTCGAGCAGGCCGGAGATGAAGGTGCGGTAGGCCGCCTTCCCCTCCTCCAGCCAGGCGTCGCGGTCCACGGTCGGGTCCGGGAGGTCCTTGGCGTAGAAGCCGCCCTTCGCGCCCACGGGCACGATCACGGTGTTCTTCACCATCTGCGCCTTCACCAGACCCAGGATCTCGGTGCGGAAGTCGTCGCGCCGGTCCGACCAGCGCAGGCCTCCGCGGGCGACCGAGCCGAACCGCAGGTGCACGCCCTCCACGCGCGGGGAGTACACGAAGATCTCGAACTTCGGCCGCGGCTGCGGGAGGTCCGGGATCGACTTCGGCTCCAGCTTGAGCGAGAGGTAGCTCTTGGGCTGCCCGTCGGCGTCCGCCTGGAAGTAGTTCGTGCGCAGCGTCGCCTGCACGTGGGTCAGGTACGAGCGCAGGATGCGGTCGTGGTCGAGGCTGGCCACGTCGTCCAGCGCCCGCTCCACGTGGGCGGCCATCGTGGCGCCCGCGTGCCGGCGCTGGGCCGCGTTGTCCCCGCCCTCGGGGTCGAAGCGGCTGGCGAAGAGGCGCACCAGCAGGCGGGTGATGTCGACGTTGACCGCCAGCGCCTCCTGGATGGTGTCGGAGCCGAACGGCGAGCCGCCCTGGCGCATGTACTTGGCGTAGGCGCGCAGCACGGCGACCTCGCGCCACGTCAGGCCGGCGGCCAGGACGAGGCGGTTGAAGCCGTCGGTCTCGGCCCGCCGGTCCCAGATCGCCCGGAGCGCGTCGACCACGAGGGTCTTGGCCTTCTCGGGGAGCTCGCGGCCGTAGTGCAGGCCGAACTCGTAGACGTAGGTCGGACGGTCCAGGTGGTCGAGCTCGTAGGGGCGCTCGTCCACCACCTCGACGCCGAGGGAGGCGAGCATCGGCAGCACGCGGGACAGCGAGAGCGCCGGGCCGACGCGGAACACCTTGAGGCGCACCTCGCCCCGGCCGGCGTCCAGCCGCTCGTAGAGGGCGAGGTCGAGGCCCTCGTCCACGCCGGCGGCCTCGTTGGCCTCGCGGACGGCCTCGAGCCGACCGAGGTCGACCGCCGCCGTCCGCGGGGAGAAGTCCTCCTTGTACGCCTCGGGGAACGCGTCCCCGAAGCGGCGGACGAGCTCGGTGCCCGCGTTCTCGCCGTGCTCGGCGAGGACGGCGGCGGTGAAGTCGTCGCGCCACGAGCGCGAGGCGTCGACGAGCCGACGCTCCAGCTCGGCCGGGTCGAGGACGCGGAGCGTGCCGGTCACCGTCGGGTCGGCCTCGCCCTGCGGCAGGTGGACGACGAAGTGCACCCGGGCCGTCGTCGACTCGTGGATGCGCACGGTGAACTCCACCGAGGTGCCGCCCAGCTGGTCCAGCAGGATCTGGCTGAACTTCTCGCGGACGGCCGTGTTGTACCGGTCGCGCGGCAGGTAGACGAGCACCGAGACGTAGCGGCCGTAGGTGTCGGCGCGGGTGATGGCCCGCACCGAGCGGCGCTCGCGGGCGTGCATCGCCGCGGTGGCCATGCCGGCCAGCTCGGCGACGTCGGTGTGGAACAGCTCGTCGCGCGGGTAGGTCTCGAGGGTGTCCATCAGCGCCCGACCCGCGTACGAGCTCGGGTCGAACCCGCTGCGGGCCAGCACCTCGGCGGCCTTCTCCTTCAGCAGCGGCACGCGGAGCAGCGACTCGGCGTAGGCGCTGGAGGCGAAGAGGCCGAGGAAGCGGCGCTCGCCGGTGACGTTGCCGTCGGCGTCGAACGTCTTCACGCCCACGTAGTCGAGGTAGGCGGGGCGGTGCACGGTGGCGCGCGAGTTGGCCTTGGCCAGCACCAGGACGCGCTTCTCCCGCGCCTTGGCCCGCACCGGCTCCGGGAGCCGGGCGAAGGAGTGGCTGGTCTCGTCGGTGGAGCGCAGGATGCCGAGGCCGCTGCCGGCGACCGCGCGCAGCACGTCCTCGCCGTCCTGGACCTCGAGCACGTAGTCCCGCGCGCCGAGGAAGGTGAAGTGGTCGGAGGCGAGCCAGTCGAGCAGCTCGGCGGCCTGGCGGACCTCGTCCGCGGGCAGGCCCGCCGGCGGGGTCTCCCGCAGCGCGCCGGCGATCTCGCGGGCGCGGGCGCGGGCCGGCGTCCAGTCCTCCACGGCCACGCGGACGTCGCGCAGCACCCGCTCCAGGTCGGCGACCAGGGCCGGGACGAGTCCGCTGGACGCGCCGTCGTCGGGCACCCGGTCGATCTCCACGTGCATCCACGACTCGCGCAGCCAGCCCTCCTCGGGGCTGCTGCCGCTGTCGGTGACGGGCCGGACCTCCAGCAGGGCGCCGGACTCGTCGCGGCGCACGTCGAAGTGCGGGTGCACCACGAGGTGGACGTCGTGCAGCCGACGCGAGAGCTCCATCGTCACGGAGTCGACGAGGAAGGGCATGTCGTCCGTGACGACCTCGACCACCGTGTGGCCGCCCGCCGACCAGCCCTGCTCGGCCAGCGTCGGGGAGAGGACGCGGACGCGCGCCGTGCCGGTCTCGCGCTTGGAGGCCAGCCGGTAGTGGCTGGCCAGCGCGCCGAACACGTCGCAGTCGGCCCTGCCGGTGAGGTCCTCGGGCGCGACGTAGCGGAAGTACGCCGCGAGGAGGGCTCCCACGAGCTCGTGCGGTGGCCCGCCCGTCCCCTTGCCCGCGCAGGCCAGCTCGGTGGCCCTCGCGATCAGGTCGGACTTGCCCAGGTCTGAGGTATGCGTCGCCGTTGACACGCCACCGACACTAGGGGCCACCACCGACGCCGCCAACACCAGCGCGCCGGTCTTGCCCTTGTCTCCACCACCTCTTGCCCGTCTCTTGCCTGACGGCGCTGGTGGGGGCGCTGGCGGCAAAGAAGTAGTCCCTGACGAACGGACGCCCTTTCCTGCGGAAAAGCGGTCCGTTCGTCAGGGACTGTCACCGCCCCGGGGCCCGGAGGGGCCCGGTGGAGGGGCGGCGTGGAGCGGGGTCAGCGCCAGCCGAGGGCCGGGGCGACGTGGGTGAGCAGCGACTCCAGGACGTGGGCGTTGTACTCCACGCCCAGCTGGTTGGGGACGGTGAGCAGCAGCGTGTCGGCCGAGGCGATGGCCTCGTCCTCCCGCAGCTCCTCGATGAGCTTGTCGGGCTCGGCCGCGTAGGACTTGCCGAACCGCGCCTTGACCCCCTCGAGCATCCCCACCTGGTCGTTCGAGGAGCCCTGGCCGAAGTAGGCCGCGTCCTCGGCGGTGACGATCGGGAAGATGCTGCGGCTGACCGAGACGCGCGGCGCCCAGTCGTGCCCGGCGTCCGCCCAGGCCTTGCGGAAGCGCTCGATCTGCTCCGCCTGGAGGGCGTGGAACGGCACGCCGGTGTCCTCCGACAGCAGCGTGGAGCTCATCAGGTTCATGCCCTTCTGGGCGGTCCACTCGGCGGTCGCGCGCGTGCCGGCGCCCCACCAGATGCGCTGGCGCAGGCCGGGGCTGTGCGGCTCGATCCGCAGCTTGCCGGGCGGGTTGGGGAACATCGGCCGCGGGTTCGGCTCGGCGAAGCCCTGGCCCGAGAGCACCTGGAGGAACACGTCCGTGTGCTGGCGCGCCATGTCGGCGTGGTCCTCGCCCGGGGACGGCTCGTAGCCGAAGTACCGGTAGCCGTCGACCACCTGCTCCGGGCTGCCCCGGGAGATGCCGAGCTGGAGCCGCTCACCGGCCAGGAGGTCGGCGGCGCCGGCGTCCTCGGCCATGTAGAGCGGGTTCTCGTAGCGCATGTCGATGACGCCGGTGCCCAGCTCGATGCGGCTGGTGCGGGCGCCGGCGGCGGCGAGCAGCGGGAACGGCGAGGCCAGCTGGCGGGCGAAGTGGTGCACCCGGTAGTAGGCGCCGTCGACGCCGAGCTCCTCGGCGGCGACCGCGAGCTCGACGGACTGGAGCAGGGCGTCCGACGCCGACCGCGTCTGGCTGTGCGGCGACGGCGTCCAGTGCCCGAAGGACAGGAACCCGATCTTCTTCATGTTCACCTCAACAAGATTGACGCTTCAATCTTCCCGTACCGGCAGCCGGATCGCACGCACGATCCCGTCACAACCGTCACAGCCGTGTCGCGCGCACCGGCACGGCCACCACGCCGGGCAGGATGGGCCCATGAGCACCCACCTCTCCCACGCTCTCACCTACGCGGGCGACACCGACACCGTCCGCGCGCTCCTCCTGGACCCCGGGTTCCGCGAGGAGGTCGCGACCCGGCAGAAGGTCCTGCGCCACGACGTCGAGGTCAGCGAGGACGGCTCGACGACCGTCGTCCGCGTCGAGCAGGTGCAGCCCGCGACCGGCCTGCCCTCCTTCGCCACGAAGCTCGTGGGCGAGGAGATCACCATCGTGCGCACCGAGACCTGGCGCGGCGGCGTCGCCGACGTCGAGGTGGTCATCCCCGGGAAGCCGGGCGAGATGACGGGCACCGCCACCCTCACCGAGGACGGCGACAGCGTGGTCCAGCACGTCGAGCTCGAGGTCACCGTCCGCATCCCGCTGGTCGGCGGCAAGGTGGAGAAGCTGATCGGCGACATGCTCCTCAAGGCCCTGCGGGTCGAGGAGAAGGTGGGCAACGAGCGCCTCGCCTGAGCCGCCCGCTGACGCAGCCACGTGACGACGGCCCGGCCCCGGGGATCGCCCGAGGCCGGGCCGTCGTCGTGCTGCTCGCCGTCGCCGGCGTGACCGTCAGCCCATGTAGGGGTAGCGGTAGTCCGTCGGCGGCACGAACGTCTCCTTGATGGAGCGCGGGCTCGTCCAGCGCAGGAGGTTCACGGCGGCGCCAGCCTTGTCGTTGGTGCCGGAGGCGCGGCCGCCGCCGAAGGGCTGCTGGCCGACGACGGCGCCGGTGGGCTTGTCGTTGACGTAGAAGTTGCCCGCGGCGAACCGCAGCGCCTCGCTCGCCCAGGCGATGGCCGCCCGGTCCTGGCTGATGACGGCGCCGGTCAGGGCGTAGGGGGCCACCGACTCCAGCTGCGTCACGATCGCCTCGAACGCGCCCTCGACGGAGTCGTCGTAGACGTGGACGGCGAGGATCGGCCCGAAGTACTCGGTGGAGAAGATCTCGTCGGCCGGGTCGTCCACAGTGATGACGGTCGGCCGGACGAAGTAGCCGACCGAGTCGTCCGTCTGACCGCCCGCGACGACCTCGAGGCCCTCGGTGGCGCGCGCCCGGGCGATGGCGGCCTCGTGCTTGGCGAAGGCGCGGTCGTCGATGACGGCGCCCATGAAGCTGGTGAGGTCGGTCGGGTCGCCCATGGTGATGCCCTCGACCTCGGCGACGAGGGAGTCCTTCATGACCGCCCAGGTCGAGGCCGGCACGTAGGCGCGGGACGCCGCGGAGCACTTCTGGCCGGAGAACTCGAACGCGCCGCGGATCATCGCGGTGCGCAGCACGTCCGGCTGGGCCGAGGGGTGGGCGACGATGAAGTCCTTGCCGCCGGTCTCGCCGACGATCCGCGGGTAGGAGCGGTAGCCGGTGAGGTTCTCGCCGACCTGCTTCCACAGGTGCTGGAACGTGGCGGTGGAGCCGGTGAAGTGGATGCCGGCCAGGTCGGGGTGCGCGAGCACGACCTCGGAGACGTCCAGGCCGTCGCCGGGGAGCATGTTGATGACGCCGGCGGGCATGCCGGCCTCCTCGAGCAGCTCCATGGTGAGCGAGGCGGCGAGCTGCTGGGTGGGGCTCGGCTTCCACACCACGGTGTTGCCCATGAGCGCGGGGGCGGTGGGCAGGTTGCCGGCGATGGCCGTGAAGTTGAACGGCGTGATCGCGTAGACGAAGCCCTCGAGCGGACGGTGGTCCGTGCGGTTCCAGATGCCCGGGCTGTTCGCGATCGGCTGGTCGGTGAGGATCTGCTTGGCGTAGTGGACGTTGTAGCGCCAGAAGTCGATGAGCTCGCAGGCGGAGTCGATCTCGGCCTGGAAGGCGGTCTTCGACTGGCCGAGCACGGTGGCGGCGTTGAGCTTCTGCCGCCACGGGCCGGCGAGCAGGTCGGCGGCCTTGAGCAGGATCGCGCAGCGCTCGTCGAAGGGCATGTCGCGCCAGGCCGGGGCCGCGGCCAGCGCGGCGTCGACGGCCGCCTGGGCGTCGTCCTTGGTGGCGTTGCGCAGGGTGCCGAGCCGCTTGGCGTGCGCGTGCGGCTGCACGACGGAGATCTCGGCGCCGCCGCCCATGCGCCACTCGCCACCGATGTAGGCGGGCAGGTCACGCGGGGTCGAGGCCTGGAGCTCGTCGATGGCGGCCGCGAGCGCGGCGCGCTCCGGGCTGCCGGGGGCGTACGTCAGGTTCGGCTCGTTGAGCGGAGCCGGGGGAAAGCTGATGGCGTCCATGGCGGTCCTCCTTCGTGGGTGCGGCTTGCTCCCCCACCGTAGGCCGCGGACCTCCCGCACACATCAGACGGACGTCACGGGCTCACCACCCGGGAACCAGACATCTGTCACCCGGCGCGGCCCGGAACCAGCCCGGAACCAGCCTGAGCCACCAGTCCGCTCAGCCGAGCAGGTGTTCGACCTCCTGCGTGGCGAACCAGAGCAGCTCGTCGTCGACGTCCTCGAACGGCTCGGTGTCGACGTGCACGGCCGCGACCTGGGAGAGCGCCGCGACGTCCCCCTCGGCCCGGACCTCGGCGACGACGACCACTCGGCGCCGGTCCTCCCCCGCCAGCTCGGCCGAGGCGTCGGCGGCACCCATGAGGGCGGCGTACTCCGACTCCTCGCCGTCGTCGACGGCGCTCACGCCGTCCGCGGTGGGCACCTGGCCCTGCGCGAACCACCCCGCCAGCAGCGCGTAGCTGCCCGGCACGTAGACCCGCACGCTCATCGACTGTTCCTCCTGCTCACGTTCACGTCCTCGTCCTCGGCCCACCCGCGGGCCCGGACGGCTGCTTCTTCTTGCTCGGCCGCCTGCCCCGCGGCGCCCGCGGGCGCTGGCCGGAGACGGTGTCGACGAGCTCGGCGAGGGCCTCGGTGAGGCACTGCCCGAGCACGTCGGCGTCGGGCACCCGGTCGCGGTCGGCGGTGATGCCGTAGGCGACCTCCCCGTCGTAGGAGGTGACGCCGATGGCCAGCAGGTGGCCGGGCAGCAGCGGCGGCACGGGGTAGGTCGAGACCATCCGGGAGCCGGCGGCGTACAGCGGCGTCTGCGGGCCCGGCACGTTGGTGACGGCGAGCTGGAAGCCGCGTCGGGGCTCGCCCGCGGCCACGCGCCCTGCCACGGCGTGCACGGTCGTCGGCGCGAAACCGGACAGGCCGGCCAGGCGCTCGGCGGAGACCCCGCGGCCCGTCTCGTGGTGGGCGGTGAAGGAGTAGGAGACCTGGTGGAGCCGGACGACGGGGCTCGGCTCGCCCACCGGCAGGTCGACGTAGTGCGGGGCGATCTGCGACCCGAGGATCGTCGCCTCCATCTCCTCGTCGATCACCGACATCGGCGCCAGGGCCCGCACCCGGCGCAGGCCGCCGAGCGACTGGTGGCGCGTCATCAGCCACGCCCGCAGCCCGCCGGTGACGGTCGCCAGGACGACGTCGTTGACCGTGCCGCCGTGGGTCTCGCGCACCGCGCGGTAGTCGGCGAGGTCGGTGAAGACCGGCACCACCCGGCGCTGCGCGGAGTGGCGGCCGCTGATGGCGCTGTCCCGGTCCGGCCGGCCGGCGATCACGGCGTCCAGGAGGCGGCCCCCTCGCTGGAGGGTGCCCTCGACCGTGCGGACCGCGGAGTCGGCCCGCGACTGGGCCGTCTGCGCCAGCGTCCGCGGGTCGCTGAGGTTGTCGCGGACGGCCTCGCGCACCAGCGTCATCGCGCTGGGCCGGCGCTCGGGGCGCCACTCGTCGCCGCCGAGGTCGCGCGGCTCGGGGTCGCTGTCGAGCAGCACCTGGCCGAGGTCGACGGTCGTCACGCCGTCCACCATCGCCTGGTGCGACTTCGACAGGAGCGCCACCCGACCGTCCTCGAGGCCCTCGACGACGTAGAACTCCCACAGCGGCCGCGAGCGGTCCAGGGGCCGGGAGACGATGCGGGCCACCAGGTCGCGCAGCTGGTCCTGCGTGCCAGGACGGGGCACGGCGCTGCGGCGCACGTGGTAGCCGAGGTCGAAGTGCGGGTCGTCGACCCACGCCGGGTTGGCGAGCCACCCCGGCACCCACTGCACCTTCTGCCGGTAGCGGGGCACGAAGCTGATCCGCTCCGAGACGAGCGCGAGCATCCGGTCGTAGTCGAAGCCGCCCTCGCCGGGCTCCACGACCTGCACGGTCGCGTGGTGGTGCGGGGTGGAGGCGGTCTCCTCGACGAGCAGGGCGACGTCGCGCGCCCGCAGTCTGTCCGTCACGCTCGTCCTCCCTGCCGCCTGCCGTCCGCACCCCGGCTCCGGGTGCCGGGTCGGCGCCGTCGGAGGGGTCGGTGCGTGCGATTCTGTCAGAGCCCGCCCACCCCGGCGGTCCACCGCGCGAGCCGATCACGAGGGAGCCCTCCGCCCGGATGCCCACCCCCGCACCAGCCCGGCGCCCGGCGCCGCCCCGACGGCTCCTCGCCGCGGCCCTCGCGTGCCTCCTGCTGCCCGCGCTCGCCGCCTGCGGCGGCAGCGCCGAGCAGGCGGGCTCCGACGCCTCCGACGCCGACCCGGTGGTGATCGACGTGCGGATCACGGACGACTCGGTCGACCCCAGCGGCGAGCGGGTCGAGGTCGGGGCCGGCCAGACCGTCGTCCTCGCCATCGACGCGGACTCCGCGGGCTCGCTGCACGTCCACTCCTCCCCCGCCCAGGAGGTCGACTACCCCGCCGGCACCTCCGAGCAGCGGCTCGTCATCACCGTGCCCGGGCTGGTGGAGATCGAGTCCCACGCGCTCGACCAGGTGATCGTCCAGCTCGAGGTGCGGTGAGCACCCTGACCTCCCTCGCACCCCTGGCAGCCCTGGCTTCTCTCACCTCCCCCACCTCCGAGGCCGGCGTCGAGATCCAGGCGCACGGCATCGGCGGCGCGCAGGACCTGCCGGTCCCCGTCGGCCTGGCCGTCACCGGCGCGGTCGTGGCGCTCGTCGTCTCGTTCGTGGTGCTGGCGGTCGCGTGGCGCGAGCCGCGGTGGCGGCCCTCGAGGGTGGGGACGCCGGCCCCGCGGCCGTTCGCGGCTCTGGCCGCGTCACCGGCCCGCTGGTGGGTGCTGCGCGGGCTGGGCCTGCTGACGCTGGCGTGGGCCGCGCTCGCCGCCTTCGGCGGGCCGGACACGCTGGCCAACCCGCTCTTCGGGATGGTCTACGTCTGGTGGTGGGTCGGCGTGCCGCTCGCCTCGCTGGCGCTGGGGCCCGTCTGGCGCGCGGTGAGCCCGCTGCGCACGCTCGTCGAGGCGTTCTCCCGGCTGGCCGGCACCGACCCCGAGCGCGGCCTCGTCGACCTCCCCGCCTGGGTCGGCCGCTGGCCGGCCGCCCTCGGGCTGCTCTCCTTCGCCTTCCTCGAGCTCGTGCACCCCCACAGCACCGAGCTGGTGCCCGTGCGGCTGTGGTGCACCGGGTACGTCGTCGTCCTCGTGCTGGGCGGGGTGGTCGGCGGCACCCGCTTCCTGGCGTCCGCGGACCCGATGGAGGTCTTCTCCGACCTCCTCGCGCACCTCTCGCCGTGGCTGGTGCGCGACGGGCGCCTGCTCGTGGCCTCGCCGCTGGCGCACCTCACGACCCTGCCGACCGGCCCCGGGCTCGTCGCGGTGGTCGCGGTGCTGCTGGGCTCGACCGCCTACGACTCCTTCTCCGACTCCCCCACCTGGCTCGGCTTCACCCAGGGCAGCGCGCTCGTCACGTCCTGGTCGGCGGGCCCGGTGGTCGCCGACTCGGTGGCCCTCGTCGCCTTCTGCCTCGTCGTGGGCGCGGTGCTCGCCGCTGCCTCGATGCTCACCCCGGTGCCGGCGCGCACCCGCCGCCGCGACCTGCCCGTCCTGTTCGCGCCCACGATCGTGCCGGTGGTCGCCGGGTACCTGCTCGCCCACTACCTCACGTACTGGTGGATCGTCGGGCAGAGCACCCTCGTCCTCGTCTCCGACCCGCTCGGCGTCGGCGCGGACTGGCTCGGCACCGGCGGCCTCACCGTCAGCTACTGGCTGAGCTACCACCCGACGCTCGTCGCGGACGTCCAGGTCGTCGCCGTGGTCGGCGGCCACCTGCTCGGCGTGGTCGCCGCGCACGAGCGGGCCGTCGGGCTGCTGCCGCGCGCCCGGGCCGTCCGGGGCCAGGTGCCGATGCTGGTGGCCATGCTGGCGTTCACCGTCGGCGGGCTGACGCTGCTGCTCACGGCCTGAGGCACACGGCCGGGGCGGCTCAGCGGGCGCGGCGCCGCCCTGCGGCCGCGCGCGGGCGGCCCCGACGCAGGACCCCGGGGAGGACGCGGGGGCCCGCCCCCGGTACGGGCGCGGTCGGCGACCCGGCCGGCAGGACGTCGTCCGCGAGGACCGTGACGGCCCGGGTGAAGGCGCACTCCGGCTGCTCGGCCAGACCCCGCCCGGCGACGGCGGCGCGGTCCACCGCCTCGACGTCGGCGGGCAGGAGGTGGAGGGAGGCGTGCCGGCCGAACCCGCCCACGACGTCCGCGAGCTCCTCGCGCGACCACCCCAGGGACGGCCGCGCCCGGTTGAGCGCCACGTGCGGTCGGACGCCGGGCAGCAGCTCGGCCAGGTCGACCAGCCCGCGCGCCAGCCTGGCCAGGCCGACGGGGTCGGTGGTGCCGACGACGACCACCTCGTCGGCCGACTCCAGCGCGGCCAGCGTGGTGCCGTTGCGGCCGCCGCGACCCGCAAGCTCGGCGCCCGGGTCGTCCTCGAGGCTGAAGCCGGTGTCGACCACGACGTCTCCCGCGCCGGCGGCCGCGTCGAGGAGCTCCTCGAGCACCCCGGGCCGCACCTCGGCCCAGCGGTCGGGCCGCGGGAGGCCGGTGAGCACGGACAGCCCGCCACCGAGGTCGCGCGCGGCGCTCGGCCAGCGCCGCTGGAGCGTGCCGCCGGCGGCCAGCCGGGTCACCGCGAGCAGCCCCGAGACCTCGTCGAGGACGCCGAGCTGCTGGGCGAGCGAGCCGCCCCACGGGTCGGCGTCGACGAGCAGGGTCCGGCTGCCGCGGGCCGCGACCACCCCGGCGAGGGTCGCGGCGACGGTGCTGCGCCCGGGGGCGCCCGCCGGGCCCCACACGGCGACCACGCGGCCGCGCGCGCCGGCCGGCGTCGCGCCCGTGCCGTCGGCTCCCCAGCCGTCCCAGCCGCCCGCGTCCGGCACGCCACCAGCCGCGGGGCCGTTCGCCCGCCCCGGCGGCTCGTCCTCGACCAGCGCATCGGACACCAGCGCATCGGCGGCCAGCGCATCGGGCACCCCCTCGAGCGCCTGCTCCGGGACGAGCGCCCGCAGCCCGACGCGGGCGGCGCGCAGCCGCGCGACGTCCGGGGCGAGAGTGGAGGGCACGACGGCGACGACCCGGAGCCCGTGCCGCACCAGCACGGCGACGGCCGCGGCGTCGAGGCCGTGGGCGTCCAGCGGGAGCACCGCGGCGTCCGCCTGGCCGGAGACCGCCGAGGCGAGCAGGTCCTCCACGTCCATGCAGCGCTTGAGCACGACGAGGTCGGGGCGCTCGTCGAGGTCGGCGAGCAGCCGGTCCTCCCAGGCCGCGCCCGCCGCGGCCACCAGGACGACGCGGGGGCTCACGGGTGCACCGCCACGGAGACGACGGGGTCGGGGAAGGCCGAGCGCACGCGGTACCACTGCTCCGCCTCGTCCGCGTCGACCTCGAGCACGAGCCGACGCACCGTGCCGGACGTCGCGGACGCCGCGTCCCCGACCTCGACGACGAGCGCCTGGGCGAGCACCGGCTGCCCGGCCTCCCAGCCCGCGCGGGCGGCGCCGACGGGCAGCCCGCCCGGCCCGGGCAGCAGCTGGACGTCGACGACCGACCCGACGGCGACGCTGCCGGGCACCTGCTCGACCGGCACGGGGACGGCGAGGTCGACCACGTCGTCCGGCAGCCCCTCGCCCAGCGCCGAGCGGGGCAGGAGCTCGCCGGCGTCCACCTCGCGCAGCAGCACGGCGCCCTCGGGCACCGCGTCGGCGGCGGTGAGGTAGGCGCCGAGGTCGGCCTCGTCGGCGAAGTGCACCTGGGTGGCCACGAGGTCGGAGGCGTCCAGCGTGGTGCCCGCCGGGAGATCGGCACCCGCGGACCACACGGTGACGGTGTCGTCGGCCCCGGCCATCACCCGCGCGCCCAGCACCACGGACGCGGCGACGATCGCCACGCCGATCCAGAGGCGCGGGTCGCGCCACCCGGTCTGGCGCACCCGGGTCGCGGATGGCGTGCCGATCGGGCCCGCGGGCTCGGGCGCGGGGTGCTCACGGTCGTGCGTCAGGAGGGCCACGGCGCGCAGCCTTCCCCGCGATCGTCAGCCAACACCTGTCATCCACAGAGGGGCGCACCCTGGGAGGACGTTGTCCACAGACGGCCCGGCGGTGCGGGCGGCGGGGCCGCGCGGATGCCACCATGGGCCCATGCCCGCCAGCCCCCGCTTCCTCACCCTGGCCGACGTCGCCGAGGTGCTCAACACCTCCAGCGCGCAGGTCTACGCGCTGGTGCGGCGCGGCGAGCTGCCGGCGATCAAGATCGGCGGGCGGGGCCAGTGGCGCGTGGAGTCCGCGCAGCTCGAGCAGTTCATCCAACGGATGTACGACGAGACGCGGACGTTCGTCGACGAGCACCCGTTCGTCGAGGCCGAGCGGCCCGAGGTCTGACGGCCGCGGCTCAGCCGACCTGCCCGTCCAGCACCACGTCGGCGTCGTCCTCGACCCCGTCGCGCCGGTAGGTGAGCGTGATGGTGTCCCCGGGCTGGTGGGTGCGGATGGCGACGATGAGGGAGATGCCGTCGGTGACCCGCACGTCGTCGACGTGCGTGACGAGGTCGCCCGCCTCGAGGCCGGCGGCCTCCGCGGGGCTGCCGTCGCCCACCGTCTGCAGCCGGGCCCCGGCGCCGGTGGCGTTGTTGGTCTCCACCTCGGCGCCGATGACGGGGTAGCGCGCCTCGCCGGTCCGCAGGATCTCGTCCACGGTCACCCGGACCTGCTCGACGGGGATCGCGAACCCGACCCCGATGCTGCCCGAGGAGCCCGTGAGCGAGCCCCCGGCCGTGGCGATGGCGGAGTTCACGCCGACGACCTGGCCCAGCAGGTTGACCAGCGGCCCGCCGGAGTTGCCGGGGTTGATCGCCGCGTCCGTCTGCACCGCGTTGATGTAGGACGACGCGTCCGTCCCGCCGCCGACGGTGACCGGGCGGCCCAGGGCCGAGACGATGCCGGACGTCACGGTGCTGCTCAGCCCCAGCGGCGAGCCGATCGCCACGACGGTCTCCCCCACCTGCAGCGCCGCCGAGGCGCCGAGGCTGGCCGGGGTGAGCTGCCCGGCGATGTCCGGCACGCGCAGCACCGCGAGGTCGTAGACGGCGCTGCGCCCGACGAGCTCGGCCGGGTAGCGCTCGCCCTCGGAGTCGACCACGACGATCCGGCCGGCGTCGACGGAGTCGGCGACCACGTGGTTGTTGGTGACGACGTGCCCCTCCTCGTCCAGGACGAACCCGGAGCCGGTGCCGCCCGAGCCCTCGCCGTCCGTGGCGACGATCTGCACCGTCGAGCCGAGCAGCGCTGCGGCCACCGCGGCCACGCTGCCGTCCTCCGCCTTCACCGGCGCGGCGGTGACGACGTCGACGCTGGGCAGGCCGCCGCCGGTCCCGCGCACGAGGGACGCACCGAGCACCCCGCCCACGAGGCCGACCGCCAGCGCCACGACCACCGTGGTGGCCCAGGTGCCGACCGACGGGCCGCGGCGGGGCGACCGGTCGGCGGCGGGAGCGTCCGTGGGCGGCTCGCCCGCGGGCACCGGCTGGCCGTAGAGGTTCGGCGGGACCGGGTGCGACGCACCGGCGGCGTCCCCCGGCCCGTACGGCGCCGGCCGCGCGGAGAGCGGCGGCGCCGGCTGGTGGGAGGGCGGCACCCAGGAGGGGCGGCCGTCCACAGGAGGCGTCGCGGGGTGGGGCGTGTCAGGGCCGGGCTGCTCGTCGCTCACGGCCGCCATCATGGCGGATCGGGCGGTCAGCCGTCGTCGTCGCTGACCTCGACCGGCGGGGTCGTGACGCGGCGGGTCCCGCGCAGGGCGGGCACCGCGGCCGACGACGAGGCGGAGGAGGACGGCCCCGAGGTCGCCGCCGACGCGGCGGGCGTGGGGACGGCGGAGGACGTCTGGCTCACCGGCTGCGTGATCGAGGACGCCGGGACGGGCGCCGCGCCGCCGAAGCCGATGGTGGCGGCGGCGAACCCGAAGACCGCGGCACCGGCGGCACCGCCGACGCCCGCGGCGATCCCGACGTGCTTCCAGGGGCGCGGCGGCCGGGTGGTCATCGCCAGCAGCATGTCGCCGGAGGGGTGGCCGGCCAGGCCGTGCCCGCGCTCGGCGTCCGGGCCCCCCTTGAGCAGGCCCTTGAGGGAGTCGGGGGCGCCGCCCTGGCAGCCGCTGCGCGTGGAGAGCCCGGAGAGCCGGTCCTTGACCCAGCCCTCACGCTCGACGAGGTCACGGCAGCCGTGGCAGCCCTGCACGTGGGCCCACCACCGCTCGGCCTCGGCCGGGGGCAGCTGCCCGTCGAGCAGGGCGCCGGCGCGGTTGCCCAGGTGGCCGCCGATCACGAGCCGACCCGCAGGACCGGCTGCTTGCCGGTGAGGGGTGCGGCGAGCGAGGCGGTGACGGGGCCCAGGCGGGGGCCGGAGTAGCGCAGGCGGCCGGCGCGCGGGGCGCGGTGGGCCAGCGCGGAGCGCAGCATGGAGCGGCCGCGGTGGATGCGGGAGCGCACGGTGCCGAGCTTGGCGCCGAGGATCTCCGCGATCTCCTCGTAGGTGAGGCCCTCGACGTCGCAGAGGACGACGGCGGCGCGGAAGTCCGGCGGCAGGGTCGCGAGGGCGGCCTCGACGTCGTCGTCGAACTGCTGGTCGGCGAAGGCGGCGTCGGGCGCGGGCGCGCTGCTGGTGAGGCGGTCGGCCCGCTCGTCGGAGAGCGCGTCGAAGCGGATGCGCTGCTTGCGGCGGGCGCCGTCGAGGAAGAGGTTGGTGGTGATGCGGTGCAGCCAGCCCTCGAACGTGCCGGGGGTGTAGGTGTCCAGCGAGCGGAAGACGCGGACGAACACCTCCTGCGTGAGGTCCTCGGCATCGGGGCGGTTGCCCGTGAGCCGGTACGCCAGCCGGTAGACGCGGTCGGAGTGCTGCTCGACGATCTCGTCCCAGCTGGGCACGGCGGAGTCCTGCGCTCGGTCGACGTCCTGCACCTGCTCGGTGCCGGTCGCGGTCTCGACGCTCATCGTGCTCCTCGGTGCCGGTCCCGGGGCGGGTGGTCCGCCCCGTCTCGGGGGCCACGCTAGGAGGGCGTCCTGAGAGGATCCTGTGCTGATCCTCGTAGGTGTCGTCCCCGGCATCCTGCGCGGTTCGTTCAAGGGTGCCAACGCCGGAGGGCCCGGGGAAGTTCCCGTCGGTATAGGTTTGACTCACCTGTCGGGACGCCTCAGCGGCCCCACAGCCCTCCCGCTCACCTCCCTGCCTCCCAGGAGCCCGCCATCAGCACGCCCGCCGCCCAGGCCTTCACCGAGCAGTTCGTCGCCGAGGACGAGGTCCTCGCCGCCGCCCGGTCGCGCGCCGAGGAGATGGGCGTGCGGTCTGTCGGCCCCGGCACGGGCGCCGCCCTGCGCTTCGTCGCGGCCGCGCTGGACTCCCGCGCCGTCGTCGAGATCGGCACCGGCACCGGCGTCTCGGGCCTGTGGCTGCTGCGGGGCATGCGCCCGGACGGCGTCCTCACCACCGTGGACATCGAGGCCGAGCACCAGCGCCAGGCCCGCCTGGGCTTCACGGACGCCGGGGTGCCGGCCCAGCGGGCCCGCACCATCGCCGGCGCCGCGCTCGAGGTCCTCCCCCGACTCACCGACAGCCACTACGACCTCGTGCTGTGCGACGCCGACCCGCACGAGTCCGACGCCTACCTCGACGAGGCGCTGCGCCTGCTGCGCCCCGGCGGCGTGGTGATCCTGGTCGACGCCCTCGCCGGCGGCCGCGTGCCCGACCCGGCGCAGCGCGACACCCTCACCACCACGCTGCGCGACCTCGGTCAGCGCGTGCGCGAGGACGAGCGGCTCCTGCCGCTCCTGCTGCCGGTGGGCGACGGCCTGCTGTGCGCGCGGCTCCAGCCGTGACCAGCCAGTCGTGATCAGTCGGCCCTGAACACCTAGGGCCGCTCGACCGACGCCGCGGCCTCGAAGCCGTCCCAGCCCTCGGCGACCGCAAGGACGAGGCACGCCTCGACGACCTCGGGCGGCCGGCCGACGAGGCGCGAGCCGGGCGAGTCAGCCGCCCGGGCCTCGAGGTCGGTCTGGAACGCGGCACGGGCCGCGTCATCCACGAACACGAGGTCGGCCTCGAACCAGGCGCCGGGCCGCAGCCGCCAGGTGGCGTGCCGCAGCCCGGCCATGCCGGTGAACCGGGCGTGCGAGCTGCCCGCCACGAGGGCGGCCAGGTCGCGCGCGGTGGCGTCGGGGTCGTCGAGGCCGGCCAGGGACCAGCGGACCGTCAGCCCGTTCATGCCCGGCCGACCACCGCGTCAGGCGCCGACGCCGGCGAGCGGGTCGTCCGAGCCCAGCCAGGTGAGGAGCGTGCGGGCGCCCCAGCCGGTGGGCCCGGTGGTCCACTCGTGGTTCTCCGAGGGCGAGTCGCCCACCGACGCGATGTCGAGGTGGGCCCACGGCAGGCCGCCGGTGAACGGCTGGAGGAACAGCGCCGCGGTGATGGCGCCCGGCCCCCCGCCGGCGTTGTCGGCGTCGGCCACGGTCGAGCGGAGCTTGTCCACGTAGGTGTCGCCCAGCGGCATCCGCCACAGGGGCTCGCCCGCGGACGCGGCGGCGCCCTGGACGAGGTCGGCCAGCGCGTCGTCCGAGGCGAAGAAGCCGCCGGTGCGCAGGCCGAGCGCGAGCTTCATGGCACCCGTCAGCGTGGCGACGTCGAGCATCGCGGCCGGGCGGATCTTCTCGACGGCGTACGCGAGCGCGTCCGCCATGACGAGGCGACCTTCGGCGTCGGTGTTGGTGACCTCGGTGGTGCGGCCGCCGTAGTGGCTCAGCACGTCGCCGGGGCGCATGCTCGCGCCGCCGACGGCGTTCTCGGCCGCGGCGATGAGCCCGACGACCTTGACCGGGCAGCCGACCGCCTCGAGGGCGGCCATCGTGGCGAGCACGACGGCGCCGCCGGTCATGTCGCGCTTCATCGCGACCATGCCCTCGCCGGGCTTGATGGAGAGACCGCCGGAGTCGAACGTGATGCCCTTGCCGACGAGGACGACGGTGGGGGTGCGCCGGGTGGCACCCGGGGGCGCGTAGTCGAGCCGGATCATCCGCGGCGGGGTGGCGGAGCCCTGCCCGACGCCGATGATGCCGCCGAAGCCCTCGGCGGCGAGGCGGTGCTCGTCCCAGACCTCGCAGTCGAGGCCCGCGGCCTCGGCGACGGCCTCGGCCTGCGCGGCCAGCCAGGCGGGGTTCTTGAGGTTGGAGGGGACGGTCGCGAGGAAGCGCGCCGTCCAGCCGGCGTCCGCGAGCGCGAGCGCCCGGTCGAGGGCGGGCTGCCGCTCGGCGGCGCACTCGGCCAGGACGACCTTCGGCGGGGGCGCGAACGGGGCGGCCCCGGAGCGCCAGGTGAACGCGAAGGACGCCAGCACGAGGCCGACCGTGACGGCCTGGAGGCCCTCGTCGTCGACGGCGGCGGCCAGGGTGGTCGCGACGGGGCCGCCGTCGCGGGTGACGCGGGCCAGGGTGGCGGCCGCGCGGCGGGCGGCCGTGGGGCTGCCGTCGCCCATGCCGACGAGCAGCACGCGCCGCAGGGCCGGCTGGGCGGTCGAGCCGCCGGGCACGGGCACGCGGACGACCTCGCCGACCGCGCCGGTGGCCCGCTCGGCCTCGAGCACGCCGAGCAGGTCGAGCCCGAGGGCGTCGGCGACCGCCTCGGCACCGGGGCCGAGCAGCGGGACGGGCTTCTCGCCGTCCGCGGCGTCCTCGTCGGCCTGGTTGGTGGTGGGCGGGACCCCCGGGAAGACCGGGAGGGCGATCACCTCGGCGTCGTCCACGCCCAGCACGGAGGCCGGGGCGAGGACGACGACCGGAGGCGTCACCTGGGTGGGGAGCTCAGGGACCTCAGGAATCATGCAGAGGACGCGTCAGCCGACGACGTTCTTCAGGGCCTCGCCCAGGGCGCCGGCCTCGTCCGCGTTCAGCTCCACGACGAGTCGGCCACCACCCTCGAGCGGGACGCGCATCACGATGCCTCGTCCCTCCTTGGTGACCTCCAGCGGACCGTCGCCCGTCCGCGGCTTCATCGCCGCCATCTCCGCACCTCTTCCTCATCGCGCTGATCGAGTGCTCGGCCGGGGTCTCCCGGCCTACGGCAGCCTCGCCGCCGAGCCATTATCCCCTATGCGCCGCCCGAGCGGGCACGCCCCGCACAGGAGCGGCGCGTCGGGGCTTCCTGGCAGGGGCCGCCCGCAGGGGCCTCAGGCCGTCGCGTCGGTGGCGTCGCTGCCCCACTCCAGGCCCCCGTAGGAGCCGCCGAAGATCTTCAGGACGCGCCGGGCGACCTTCGTCGCGAGGAACCGGTGGTTCGGCGCGTCGCCGTACTCGGCGGTGAGCGCCGCGCCGTCGAAGCGGTGGTTGTACCAGGAGGTCATGGTCCCGTGGCACACGCCGCCGCAGTTGAACGTCTTGCGGGGCAGCTTCAGCACGCGCGCCACCCGCTTGGCGTAGGCGGGCTTCTTGGTGTCGGTGTCGACGCCGTAGAGGGGCTGGTGGAAGGAGAGGAGCCGCTGCGGCTGCACCTTCTTCAGGAACGCCATCACGGCCTTGGTCTCGGGCTCGCTGGCCGGGCCGCTGCCGGACTCGTAGTTGCCGTCCAGGTCCGTCCAGCGGTACGGCCAGTTGCGGTTGAGGTCGACCCCGTGGGCGTTCTTGCGGGTGCCGGCGGCCAGCCCGTCGGGGTTGTAGACGGGGATGACCCACAGGTCGACCCCGACGACCGGGTCGCCCGTCACCAGCGACCGAAGGATCACCCGGGTGTCGTCCTCGTTGCCGTGCATCGTCGAGATCACGACGACCTTCGGGACGCCGGCGCGGGCCGGTTCGCCCAGGTGGTACGCCATGATCGCCCGGCCCTGGACGGACTCACCGATCTTGCGTCGGGCCACCACCGCCGGGTTCTTCTTCCCGCGGGCGGCGGTGTCGGCCGAGTCAGCGGCCGAGGCCGTCCCGCCGCCGAGCGGCGCCAGCAGGGCGAGCCCCGTGACCAGCACGGTCACGAGGGTCATGAACGGGGTCATGGGCTGGCTGATGGGCTGGCTGATGGGCTGGGCGGGGGTGCGGCGTGCTCCGAGCAGCATCGGTCCTCCAGGTCTCTTCGCGGCCGGTCCGAGCCGCGGCCCGGGGCCGCCGGCGAGGTCTCAGACCAGGGCCAGAGCGTAGGTCACCGTGAGGGCACCGGAGGCGAGGAGCACGCCGACGTGCCCGAAGATCGCCAGGGCCCTGCCCTCGGTGCGGCGCTCGGCCCGGCGTCCGCCCGACCTCCGGGTGGCCCCGACGCGACGCTTGCGGGACAGGAGCATGAGCCCCGCGAGGCTGGTGAACCAGAAGCAGCCGACGGCCACGATCCCGACCAGGTCTCGGTAGGGAAGCGTGTCGGCCGAGAGCAGCACGAACGCGAGCCAGAGCACCACGCCGAGCAGCCCCAGCACCGTGTGTACGAGCAGCCACCAGGTGGCGGCACTGCGGCCCCGCAGGCGGAGACGGGTCACCAGCACCACCAGCGCGATGAACGCGGTGAGGACGACGACGGCGAGCAGGAGCACGCCGAGAGTGTGCCCTATCCCCCCTGAAGGGGTGAGGTCGGGGAGTCGCCCTCCGGGTGCGCGTCCGGGTGGCCCTGCGCGTCGACGGGCTCCTCGACGGGCTCCTCAGCGGGCGCCTCGGCGGGCTCCTCGGCAGGCTCCACGACGGGCTCCGCAGGCGCGGCGGCGGCCAGAGCTGCCACGGCGTCGTCCCGCTCCTGCGCGAGGCGGTCGAGGACGGCGTCCACCTCGCTCATCCGGTAGCCCCGGAAGGCGAGGGTGAACCGCACGCGGCGCAGGTCGTCGCCGGTGATCTCACCGGTGGGGAGGACGGCGTCGGGGCGGTCGTCGAAGGCCGGCGCGAGCGGCGCGCCCTTGCCGGCGGCGAGCAGGGCCACGCCACCCATGGCGAGCACGGCCAGGGCCGCCAGGAACCACATCATCGGCGCATCACGACCCTCGGGCCTCCAGCATCATCGAGACGGCGAGCTCGACGTCGTCGGTCACCGTCATCATCTCCACGTCGGACGCGGAGATCTTGCCCGACGTCAGCACGGTCTCCTTCAGCCAGTCCACCAGGCCGCCCCAGAACTGTGTCCCGAGCAGCACGATCGGGAAGCGGGTGACCTTGCCGGTCTGGGCGAGGGTGAGGGCCTCGAACAGCTCGTCGAGCGTCCCCAGGCCACCGGGGAGCACGACGAAGCCCTGCGCGTACTTGAGGAACATCGTCTTGCGCACGAAGAAGTAGCGGAAGTTGACGCCGTGGTCGACGTACTCGTTCATCCCGGTCTCCCACGGCAGCTCGATGCCGAGGCCGACGCTGAGGCCGCCCGCGTCGCTGGCGCCGCGGTTGGCGGCCTCCATCGCGCCGGGACCGCCGCCGGTGAGCACCGTGAAGCCCTCCTCCGCGAGGCGCCGGCCCACCTCGAGACCGGCCGCGTAGGAGGGGTCGCTCTCCGGCGTCCTGGCGGACCCGAAGACGGCGATGGTGGGCCCGAGGTCGGCGAGCTGGCCGAAGCCCTCGACGAACTCCGCCTGGATCTTCAGCACGCGCCACAGGTCGGTGTGGGTGTCGAGCTGGGACGCGGCCAGCAGCCGCTGGTCGGTGGTGCCGGGGGTGCGCGCCTGCGCGCGGTGCTGGGCGCGGGCCGAGGAGAGCGGTGCGGGACGCCGGCGCGGGGCCGGGCCGTCGGGGCCGCTGAGCTGGTCACTCACCGGTCAGCCACCCCCGCAGCGCGTCCTCGCAGCGGCGCAGGTGCTCGACGGGCACGTGCTCGTCGGCCTTGTGCGCGAAGAGCGGGTCGCCGGGGCCGTAGTTGACGGCCGGGATGCCGAGGCCGGTGAAGCGGGCGACGTCCGTCCAGCCGAACTTCGGTGCCACCTCGCCGCCGATGGCCTCGACGAAGGCGCGGGCGGCGGGCCGGTCCAGGCCCGGGAGGGCCCCGGGGGCGAGGTCGGTGAGCGTCACCTCGTAGCCGTCGAAGAACTCGCGCACGAACGCCTCCGCCTCCTGCGTGGAGCGGTCCGGGGCGAAGCGGTAGTTGACGGTGACGACGCACTCGTCGGGGACGACGTTGCCGGCCACTCCCCCGCTGACCCGCACCGCGTTGAGGCCCTCGTGGTACTCGAGGCCGTCGATGACGGGCTTGCGCGGCGTGTAGGCGACGAGGCGGGCGAGGACGTCAGCGGCGCCGTGGATGGCGTTGACGCCCTTCCAGGAGCGGGCCGAGTGCGCCCGCTCGCCGCGGGTGCGGACCTCGACGCGCAGCGTGCCCTGGCAGCCGGCCTCGACGGAGGCGTTGGAGGGCTCCATGAGGATCGCGAAGTCGGCGGCCAGCAGCTCGGGCCGGGCCTCGACGAGCTTGCGCAGGCCGTTGTGCTCGGCCTCGATCTCCTCGGCCTCGTACAGCACGTAGGTGACGTCGCGGACCGGCTCGGCGATCGTGGCCGCCATCTTGAGCAGGACGGCGTCGCCGCCCTTCATGTCGCACGACCCGAGGCCGTGCAGGATGCCGGCCTCCTCGTCGAGGCGGCCGGGGAAGTTCCCGTTGACCGGCACCGTGTCGAGGTGGCCGGCGATGACCACCCGCTCGCCGCGGCCCAGCTCGGTGCGGGCCAGGACGTTGTGGCCGATGCGGGTGACCTCGAGGTGCGGCACCGCACGCAGCGCCGCCTCGACGGCGTCCGCGATGCGCCCCTCGTCGCGGCTGACGGACTCGATGTCCACCAGCGCTTGAGTGAGGGCCACGATGTCGCCGGTGAGGTCCAGCGCGGGGGCGTCCGGGACGGCGGGGGCCGCCGTCGGTGTCGGGGTGCCGATCATGGGCTCAGTCAACCAGCCTCGGGCTCGGGTCACTCGTGCGGTGCGGCGTGGCGCCGCTTCGAAAGGACGACGGTCTGCGCGGCGGAGGCCGTGCAGACCGGTCGGGGGCTGACGTCGCTGATCGTCGTGGTTGGCAGGTGAACCCGGACAAGTGCGTCTACTCTGCGACAAGCGGTCCGGACCATTCTCATGCAGCGGCAAGAGAGAATGGCCCGGACCGCGTCCGTGTCCCTGCCCCGTGGAGCAGAGGGGGAGGCGGGACTCCTCCCGGACGTGGCCCGCCCGCGCGTAGCGGACGGGCCACGGTCATGGGTGCGACGTGGCTGTCGCGGTGAGCCGGCCGGCGGGAGGGATCGGGCCCCTCCCGCCGGACCGGCTCAGCTCACCCGGCGTTGGCCTCGTCGAGAGCGGCCTGGGCGGCGTCGAGGTCGGCCTGGGCCGACTCGAGCGTCGCGGTGGCGTTCTTCACGACGATGCGGGCGGCGACCAGCTTCTTGAAGGCGATCTTGCGCTGGCTGATCGCGTTCTCGAGCAGGTTCTCCTTGCGCTGCAGCACGCGGCGAGCCCGGCGGATCTTCATCTTGTTGCCGGTCTTCTTGGCCTTGGCGAGCTTGTGCTCAGCGGTCGTGACCGCTGCCTTCTGGCGCTTCACCTTGGCCACGGCCTCCTGGAACGTCACCTTGGCGACGTCACGCTCGGCCTTCGCGGCCTCGAGGTCGTTCTCCGCAACCGTCACGGCGGCCTGAGCGTCGGCCACGGCCTGCTCGAGCTCCGCGATGTTGACGACGTCGGTGACCGAAGCGGTCGCCGTGTCCATCGACTCGGTGAGGCCGACCGCGTCGTCGGTGGTGCTGCTGGCGAGCTCACGGTCCGCCGCGGCGCCGAACTGGTTGCTGTTGCCCAGGTCGTCACCGGTGACGGACATGCCCACCATCGAGGAACTCGTGGCGTCGCTGTCGATCTTCACCCGGATCGAGACGTTGCCGTCGGCGTCGGTCTCGTCGGAGTCGGTGACGTACTCGGCAGCGCCGGTCACGATCGGGTTGAGGTCGGTCTCCTCGAAGCCCTCGATCGGGTTGCCGAACGCGTCCGTCACCGTCGCGGTGAAGGTCGCGTAGTCGCCGGCCTCGGCCTTGGCCGGGGCGGTGAGGGTGACGTTGCGGGCCACGTCCTCGTCACCGGCGGACTTGATGGTCACCACGGCGGTCTTGGTGACCCCGGCGGAGGTGACGGTGACGGTGGCCGTGCCGACCTTGGTCCCGACAATGGTGAAGCTGTCACCCATCGAACCCGACTGCTCCGAGGCACCGTCCGAGAGCGAGGTGTCACCGGACTTCAGCACCAGGGCGTCGCCGTCCACGGACACGGTCACCGGCGAGCCGGAGGTACCACCCGACATGGCCAGAGCGATGGACTCGGCACCGTAGGTGCCGTTGATCTCAGCGTCCGCGAGCGGGTAGGCGAAGACCGTGGCCGGGTCGTACGTCGGGGTGCTCGGGTCCGTGCCGTTGACGGTGAGCGAGAAGTCCTCACCGTTGCCGTCCGCGGTGTAGACGATGGTGGCCACGTTCGGGAAGTCCGCGATGGACGAGCCGAGCATGCCGGCGTACACGTGGAACGACAGGTTGTCGGTCACGTGGCTCGCCGCGGTCGCCTTGGTGTCGGCCAGTGAGAACGTCACCTGCCCGGCGGCGTTCACGGCCATCCGCGACGTGACCGCGCCCGTGTTGGCACCACCGGTGCGCTCGGCGGTGACGTACACGCCGGTGACCGGGTCACCGAACTGGTCGAGGACCGTCACGGTCGGGGAGACGGTCCCGCCGTAGGCCGAGATGTAGGTGGTGGCATTCGCCTCCGCCTCGGTGACCGCGACGTCCTCGAAGGTGACGGTGGTGCTGATGCCGGCACCGTCAAGGTCGATCGTGCTGCCGTCGTCGATCGAGGCCGCGTCCGGGGTGATGGTGATGGTCCCCATGCCGTTGGCGTCGAGCGTCGTCACGTACGTCTTGGTCTGCGCGCCACCGAAGGTGACGTCGTTCAGACCGCCGTCGGCGGTCAGACTCACCGTCTTGCCGGCATTGGCGGGCGACTTGATGGCCAGCTGGATCGAGGTCTGGTCCGAGCGCACGAGGACGCCGCCACCGGGACCGGTGAAGGTGCCGTCGCCGTAGCCGTCCCAGTTGTCAGCGCCCGTGACGAAGTCGACCATGCTCTCGTCGATGCCGGACGCAGCCGCCAGCACGTTGAGCAGGGCCGTGTCCGACACGTCGGTGTCGAGGTAGGCGGTCTCGGCCGTCAGCGTGTGGGACCCGGAGGTGAGGCTCTTCGCCTGGAACGTCGCGGTGCCGACGGGCATGTCGTCTGCGACGAAGGTGTCCTCCGAAAGAACGACGTTCACGTCGGACGAGATGTCCAGCTCCTCGGGGGTCAGTGACCCGTCGTCGTCGAGCTGCGTCACGCGACCGCTCGAGTCCTTGAGGGTGACCGTGTAGTCGTCGGTGTAGGTCCCCGCCGGAGCGGTCTGGGTGTCCGGGGAGATGACGACGCTGGCCGGCACACCGGAGGTGGTGCCCGACACGACCATGCGCGCCTCGTTGGCCTGGACACCGGCCGTGCCCTCGTCCTCGTAGATGGCGAAGCTGTAGCTAGCGCCGTCAGCAGAGGTGGTCACCGGGACGAACACGTAGCCCGTCTTGGTAGCGGGGTCCACGGTGACGGCGCCCGGGGTACCGATGGTCTGGGTGGGGGTGTCGGCGTCGGAGGTCAGGTCACTGCCGATCACCATGAAGGTGCCGTCCGTGACGTCGCCCGTGTACTTGAACGAGATCTTCGCGCCGACGGAGCCGCCGTTACGGACGGGGCCGGCCGACGTGAACGTCAGAGAGTCGCCGGAGGCCGCCGAGGCGGGGGAAGCGATGAACGGGACGCCCGCCACCGCGAGGGCGGAGATCGCGGAAACCGCGAGACCCCGCTTGATGCCGCTGCTGTTCATGGAATGAGAACCCTTCTGAACTGGGGATCAGAACGCCGTCCCTAGCTGTCCCGTGGCGAGTGAACGCACGATCACGAAGGGCGGCCGTCCTCGGGTCTGGTCACCCGGGGACGGCATGGAACGTAAAGAAGATCTCAGGAACACCGAGCGCTTTGTGCTGATCCCCTTTACTTTGGCAACAACCAACGTCAGGCAACTCGGAACATGGCAGAAAGAACCTGCGGTGACGGTCCTGGGACCAGCACCGACACCGCAGTTCGAGGACAAGCTCTGTACGGCGGCGAACCCGAAAATTCGGTATTCGTCGTTGTCACGGCCCTCGATCGACACGATCGCGACCAGAAGAATCGACCGTGAGAACAACCGTGCATCCACCTCGCCATCAGGCGTCGGGCTCCCCCCAGGAGCCCGCCGCCGGACCAGCTCAAAGACGAGCCGGCCAGGGGCAGGACAAGCCGCAGCAGAAGCGCCGCCGCGGCCGCCCTCCCCAGATGCCGGACGACCACACACCCCTCACCTCGGTGGGGATCGACGCCACCACGCGGTCCGCGTGGCTGCTCGCCGCGTCACGGAGCCTCCACCCGGACGGTGCCGTGGCCGAACGAGGAGCCTTCACGCAGGCCGTGGTGGACCTCGGCGTGCCGGCCGACCTCAGCCGCATGTCGCGGTGGGAGTCGGGCCAGCTGCCGGTCTCGGACCGGCTGCTCGGCGCGTACGAGTCGATCCTGTCCACGCCGCCCCTGGCGCTGCGGGGGCTCACCCGCCTGCTCCGGCGGCACGAGGGCGCCCACGGGCACCCCGAGGTCCGACACCAGGGCGGGGAGCCCCGGCCGGACGTCGCGGGCCAGCTCATCGAGGGCGTCCTGGCCACCGACGAGATCACCGGCAGCGACTGGCTGGCGCTCTCGCTCGAGCTCGAGCGGTTCGACTTCGTCTTCCTGCGTGACGACGACTGGCGGGCGCTGTGCCTGCGGCTCGTCGAGGAGACGGTCCGCACCCGCGGGCTCGACCAGGCCCTGCGCTACGAGGCGCTGGCCACCCTGGTCACCTCGCCGGTGAGCCGCCGCCACGTCATGCACTCGCTGGGCATCTGGGTCACGGCGGCCGACTGCGGCTCGGTCGGTCCGCTGCTCTCGCTGCTGACCCTCGTCCCGGACCCCGCCGCCGGCCGCCTCGTCACCCGCCTCCTGGACGACGGCCGCCCGGCCATCGCCGGGGCGGCCATGGACGTCGTGGCCGACCTCGTGGCCCGCGAGCAGCTCGACCTGGTCGGGCTCAAGGTCGCCGAGCAGCACGCCCTCCGCGGGCTGCTCGACGAGCGGGTGGCGGGCTCCCCCGAGCTGCTGAACCTGCTCGCGGCGCTGCCCACCGAGTCGTTCAGCAAGGCGCTCGAGCCCGTCCGCACCCACTGGATGCGCACGTGGGCCCTGGCCGGTCGCGAGACGCGGATGCTGATGCCGGTGGAGGTCGGCCGGGCGCTCACGCGGCGCCTCGCCACCGACGTCCAGGCGGCCACGCCCAGCCCGTACGCGGCGGAGAACGACGCCATGCTCCAGCGGCTGCTCACCGAGACGCTGTTCCACGTCTCCAGCCAGCGTCGGCGCGTGGCCGGGTGGCTCGTGGCCAGCAGCCCCTACGGCCCGGCGGCCTGCGACCTGCTGCACGAGCTCGCCGTGACCAGCCACGACCCCGTCCGCGAGCGCGCGGTCGAGGCCCTCTGGCTCGTCGCGACCCCGGAGAGCGCCCTGGGCGAGGCACCCGTCCCCACCCGCGCCTCCGGGCCGTCGGCGGCGATGCTCACCGCCCCGCCCGCCGGCCTCGAGGGCCGCTGGTGGCGGGGGCTGGGAGGCACCGTCGTCGACAGCCTCCGCCCCCGCCTGGTCCAGGTGGGGTGAGCGTGGGGTGAGCGCCCGCCGGCGTCCTCGCGAAGGCCTCAGGCCTTGGCCACGAGGACGCCGGCGGTCTCGCCGTCGCCCACGGTGACCTCGCCGGAGCCCGCGGGGGCCTCGGCGGCGACCTCGAAGGACGTCGCGAGCGTCTCGCTGGTGAGCAGGTCGGCGTGCGCCGTGGCGGCCGCCTGCACCGCCGCGCCGCCCGAGACCGTGAGGGCGATCCGGTCCGAGACGTCCAGGCCCGCGTCGCGGCGCGCCTGCTGGACCGCCCGCACCAGGTCGCGCGCCAGGCCCTCGGCGGCCAGAGCCTCGGTCACCGTGGTGTCGAGGACGACGAAGCCGCCGGCCGGCAGCACGCCGACCGCGACGCCCTCGTCCGCCGAGCCCGCGACGGTCTCGAGGCTGTACTCGCCCTCGACCAGCGCAATGCCGCCGGCCGTGACGACGCCCTCGGCGTCCACGGACCAGTCGCCCGACTTCGAGCCCTTGATCGCCTGCTGCACCTGCTTGCCCAGGCGCGGGCCGGCCGCCCGCGCGTTGACGCTGAGGCGCTGCTCCACGCCGTACGCGGCCGCCTCGTCGGCGTCCGCGGCGAGCAGGCGGACCTCCTTCACGTTCACCTCGTCGGCGACGATGCCGGTGAAGTCCGCGAGCGCGCTCGGGTCCGGCACGACGACGACCAGCGAGGAGAGCGGCAGGCGCGTGCGGTGGCCGGCGGCCTTGCGCAGCGCCGAGGTGGCCGAGCAGACCTCGCGGACGGTGTCCATCGCGGCGACCAGGCCGTCGTCGGCCGGCAGGTCCTCCACCGACGGGAAGTCGGTGAGGTGCACGGACCGGCCGCCGGTCAGCCCGCGCCAGACCTCCTCGGTCACCAGCGGCATGAGCGGCGCCGCGACCCGGCACACCGTCTCCAGGGCGGTGTAGAGGGTGTCGAACGCGGCCGTGTCGTCGTCCCAGAACCGGTCGCGGCTGCGCCGGATGTACCAGTTCGTGAGGACGTCGAGGAACGACCGCACCGCGTCGCACGCCTCCGAGACGGCGTAGGTGTCCATCGCCTCGGTCGTCTCGGCCACGAGGTCGCGGCACTTGGCCAGCAGGTACCGGTCGAGCGGGTCCGTGGACGCCGTCGACGCACTCGCCTCGTGCCCCGCGCCGCCGTTCGCGGCGTTGGCGTAGAGGGTGAAGAAGTACCAGCTGCTCCACAGCGGCATGAGGACCTGGCGCACCGAGTCGCGGATGCCCTGCTCGGTGACGATGAGGTTGCCGCCGCGCAGGATCGGGCTCGACATGAGGAACCAGCGCATCGCGTCCGCGCCGTCCCGGTCGAAGACCTCCGAGACGTCCGGGTAGTTGCGCAGCGACTTGCTCATCTTGTTGCCGTCGCTGCCCAGGACGATGCCGTGGCTGATGCAGTTGCTGAACGCCGGCTTGCCGAACAGCGCCGTGGCCAGGATGTGCAGCGTGTAGAACCAGCCGCGGGTCTGGCCGATGTACTCGACGATGAAGTCCGCCGGGAAGTGGCCCTTCGTGGCCGAGGTGCCGTCGAACCAGTCGGCGTTCTCGAACGGGTAGTGCACCTGGGCGTAGCTCATCGAGCCCGAGTCGAACCACACGTCCAGCACGTCGGTGACGCGGCGCATCGTGCTCTTGCCGGTCGGGTCGTCGGGGTTGGGCCGGGTGAGCTGGTCGACGAACGGCCGGTGCAGGTCCGGGTTGCCGTCGGCGTCGCGCGGGAGCTCGCCGAAGTCGGCCTCGAGCTCGGCGAAGGAGCCGTAGACGTCCAGGCGCGGGTAGGCCGGGTCGTCCGACTTCCACACCGGCACCGGGGAGCCCCAGAAGCGGTTGCGGGTGATCGACCAGTCGCGGGCGTTGGCCAGCCACTTGCCGAACTGGCCGTCCTGGATGTGGTTCGGCACCCAGTTGATCTGCTGGTTGTTGGCCAGCATCTGGTCCTTGATCGCCGTGACCGAGACGAACCAGGACGAGACGCCCTTGTAGATCAGCGGCTGGCGGCAGCGCCAGCAGTGCGGGTAGCTGTGGTCGTAGGTCTCGCGGCGCAGCAGGATGGTGCCGGGCGTGACGGCGCCGGTCTCGCCGGAGGCCCCACCGAGGGCACGGGTGGCGGCCTTGAGGTGGTCGATGACGTGCGGGTTGGCGTCGAAGACGAGCATCCCGGCGTAGTCGAGGACGGGCGCGGTGAACCGGCCGTCCTTGCCGACCGGCATGACGGCCTCGATGCCCTCGCGGTCGGTGACCTCCTTGTCGACCTCACCGAACGCGCCGGCGGTGTGGACGAGGCCCACACCGTCGGTGGTGGTCACGGCGTCGTCGGCGGCCACGACCCGGAACGCGTTCTCGTGGCCCGCGTAGTAGGAGAACGGCGGCTCGTAGGTCCGGCCGAGCAGCTGGGCGCCGGTGTAGCGACCGAGGACGGTCGGCTCCTCGGCGTCCGGGAAGAGCTCCTTCTTGTAGGAGCCCAGGCGGGCCTCCGCGATGACGTACTTGGCGGTGACGTCGGTGCCGGGCACCCCGGCCTCGACCACGACGTAGTCGATCTCGGTGCCGACCATGACGGCCAGGTGGCTGGGGAGGGTCCACGGCGTGGTGGTCCACACGAGCAGGTGGGCGCCGTCGAGCACCTCGTCCTCGCCGGTGGAGTGCAGCTGCAGGCCGACGGTGACCGCCGGGTCCTGCCGGTTCTGGTAGACGTCGTCGTCCATCCGCAGCTCGTGGTTCGACAGCGGCGTCTCGTCCTGCCAGCAGTACGGCAGCACGCGGAAGCCCTCGTAGACCAGGCCCTTGTCGTGCAGGGACTTGAACGCCCAGATGACCGACTCCATGTACTCGGGGTTCATGGTCCGGTAGTCGTTGTCGAAGTCGACCCAGCGCGCCTGTCGGGTGACGTACTCGCGCCACTCGCCGGTGTACTTCATGACGGACTCGCGGCAGGCGGCGTTGAACTTCTCGATGCCCAGCTCGACGATCTCGTCGGTGGTCTTGATGCCGTTGAGGCGCATCGCCTCGAGCTCGGCGGGCAGGCCGTGGGTGTCCCAGCCGAAGCGGCGCTCGACCCGCTTGCCGCGCATCGTCTGGTAGCGCGGCACCAGGTCCTTCACGTAGCCGGTGAGGAGGTGGCCGTAGTGCGGCAGGCCGTTGGCGAAGGGCGGGCCGTCGTAGAAGACGAACTCGTTGCTGCCGTCGGCGCCGGGGTCGCGGGCCTCCACGGAGGCGCGGAACGTCCCGTCGGCCTCCCAGTAGGCGAGCACCTTCTCCTCGATGCCCGGGAAGCGCGGGGAGGAGGGGACGCCGGCGGAGCCGTCTGCGTCGCCGGCGGTCGAGACCTTGGGGTAGGTCGCCATGAGGTGAGCTCCTGGGAGGTGCGGGTGGGTGTCGTGGGTCCTGCCTCACGAGGACGACGTCCACCCGCCGTGCTCGGCGCGGGACCCCGCGGTACCACCTCGCTTGCCACCCCGGTGCTGCTGGGAGCGGCCGCTCGTTCTCGGCTGTGACGGGCCCACCCGTCCGGTTCTACTGGGCGGGCACGCGACCCGCTGTTCTTCCGGAGGCTCGCCGCTGATGACGGCTCGAACGCCTGTGGGGTCGATGGTAGCCACGCGACCCCGCCAGGGGTAAACGGGATTGCGCGCGCCCCGCCCGCCGGGGTGGGGTGGGACGCATGACCGGACTGTGGCTCCCGCCCGAGGACGACCCCCGACAGGCCCTGCCCCAGGAGCGCGGCGAGAAGCCGACCGTCCTGGGCTACCTCGCCCACTACCGGCTGACGCTGCGGCTGAAGTGCGCGGAGCTCTCCCCCGCCCAGCTCGCCACGCGGTCCGTGCCGCCCTCGTCGATGTCGCTGCTGGGGCTGGTGCGCCACCTGGCCCGGGTCGAGCACCACTGGGCCCGGCGCTGCGTCGAGGGCCACGAGGACCTCCCGCGGCTCTACCGCACCGAGGAGCAGCCCGACCTGGACTTCGACGGGGTGGAGCCGACGTCCGCGTGCGTGGCCGATGCCTGGGCCGCCTGGGAGCGGGAGGTCGCCCATGCCGACCTGCTGCGCGAGTGCCTGGACGGGCGGACGGGGGTCTAGAGCTCAGGCCGGCGGATCAGGCCGGCAGCGTCGACGGCCCCGGGGCCAGCGCGACCCCGGCCCGCTCGGCGGCCACCCCGAGGCGCCGCTCGGCCTCGGCGCGCAGCTGCCAGGGCAGCCGGTGCGCGAGCAGCCGGCCGACCGCGCCGTGCTTGAGCTCCGGCACCTGACCGGGCTCCACGTGCAGCAGCCCACAGGCGATGGCCTCGTCGAGGCCGTCCCGGCCCACGGCGCTGATCACCAGCGCGAGCGGGGCGTGCGGCCCGGCGACGAGCACGACGGCCAGCGCGGTGCGGCCGTCGGGCGAGAGCCGGTCGACGCGGGCCATCACGGCGCTCTCCAGCACGGCGGCGAAGGCGGGGGCCAGGGTCGCCGGGTCCGGCACCTCCTTGGCGAGGTGGACGAGCGGCTCGATCTCCGGCAGGTCCAGCAGGGCCGCCAGGCGACCCGGGTTGCCGACGCTCGCGCGGTGCAGGCACGAGACCGGGCCACCGCCCGGCTCCAGCGCCTCGCCGAGCGCGGCCGAGGCCATGTGGGCGACCGCGTCGCGGCCGAGCCCGGGCAGGTCGAGCACGGTCGCAGCCGGGTCCTCGGACACCAGGGGGACGTCCTCGTGGGCGCCGAGCACGAGCGAGACGCCGGAGAGCCGCGCGACGTCCGCGAGCCGCTGGAGCTCCTCGGGGGTGCAGCGGTCCGCGTCGTCCACGACGAGGTTGTTGCCGCGGCGGATGGAGGGCGGCAGCAGGCCGCCGGCGTCCGCGAGGACCTGCTCGGGGGCCTCCTCGGGCACCCACGGCGACCCCGCACCGGTGGCCGGGCTGCGGCCGGCGACGCCCAGGCGGCGCGAGACCTCGCGCAGCACGGACGTGACGCCCCCGCCGGCGCGGCCGCGCACCAGCACGGGCCGCCCCTCGCGTGCGGCGGCCTCGATCCTGGCCAGCTCCCGGTTGCGACCCACCAGCAGGGTCTTCCGGGAGTCGGTGGTGACTCCCGAGATCACGTCGACTCCCCCGGCCGGTCCCGCCCGGCCCACGTTCGTGGAGCCACCCCCCAGCGGCCCCGTGACCACGAGGGTAAAGCCCCCGGGGGCGTCCGCCAAGGTGCGCCGAGGGCAAGAACTGTGCAAGAACTGTGAGCACATCTGTACCCCTGGGTGGGGCTCGTGGACCCTGCGGCGGACTCGGGGCCGGACCCTGCGCCGGACCGCGGGGCGGGCGCCGCGCCGCCCTGTCGGCCGGGCCGCCTAGGCTTGACCCCCGTGACCGAGCAGAACGCGACCGAGACCACCACGAGCGCCTGGGGCCACGGCCTGGCCACCCGCACCGAGGACGGCACCGTCCTCGACGTCTGGTTCCCCGAGCCCCGCCTGGGCGCCATGCCCGCGGACGCCCAGGTGCCCGCCGAGCTCACCGAGCTGACCGGCGCGGACGACGCCCGACGGGTGCGCCGCGACGTCGTCACCGTCGAGATCGCCGACCTCGCCGCGGCCCCCACCGACACCGCCGACGTGTGGCTGCGCCTGCACCTGCTCTCGCACCGCCTCGTGGCCCCGCACGGCCAGAACCTCGACGGCATCTTCGGCAAGCTCACCAACGTCGTGTGGACCTCCGCCGGCCCCTGCTCCGTCGAGGGCTTCGAGCTCACCCGCGCCCGCCTGCGCGCCAAGCACGGCTCCGTCACCGTCTTCGGCGTCGACAAGTTCCCGCGGATGGTCGACTACGTGATGCCCACCGGCGTCCGGATCGCCGACGCCGACCGCGTCCGCCTCGGCGCCCACCTGGCCGAGGGCACCACCGTCATGCACGAGGGCTTCGTGAACTTCAACGCCGGCACGCTCGGCGCCTCGATGGTCGAGGGCCGCATCTCCGCGGGCGTCGTGGTCGGCGACGGCTCCGACGTCGGCGGCGGCGCCTCGATCATGGGGACGCTCTCCGGCGGCGGCAAGCAGGTCATCTCGATCGGCGAGCGCTGCCTCCTCGGCGCCAACGCCGGCCTGGGCATCCCGCTCGGCGACGACTGCGTGGTCGAGGCCGGCCTCTACGTCACCGCCGGCACCAAGCTCACCGTCAAGGAGGCCGGCGCCGAGCCGCGCACCGTCAAGGCCCTCGAGCTCGCGGGCGCCTCGAACGTCCTGTTCCGCCGCAACTCCCTCACCGGTGGCGTCGAGGCCGTCGCGTGGAAGGGCGAGGGCATCGCCCTCAACGCGGACCTGCACGCCAACTGACGCCGGCTGACGCACCGGCTCAGGGCCGGGGCGGGCAGCCGATTGGCGCCCGCCCTGGTCCGACCCGGACCATGGCCCGCATGAGGAAGCTGATCGTGGCCGTGGTGGCCCTCGGCCTCCTCGCCGTGGTGGCGACCCTGGGGGTCCGCTCCTTCATCAGCCACGTCGTCAACCCGTTCCTCGCCACCCCCGAGTGCGTCGCCACCGCCGGTGACGACAGCGTGACGCTCACCCTCGAGCAGGCGCAGAACGCGGCCCTCATCGCCGCCATCTCCGTGGAGCGCGGGCTCCCCGCCCGGGCCGCCACCATCGCCCTGGCCACCGCCTACCAGGAGTCGAAGCTCTACAACCTCACCACGGGCGACCGGGACTCCCTCGGCCTCTTCCAGCAGCGCCCGTCCCAGGGCTGGGGCACCGAGGCAGAGGTGCAGAACCCGGCCTACGCCACCAACGCCTTCTACGACGCCCTGGAGCAGGTCGACGGCTGGCAGGACATGCCCGTCACCGAGGCCGCCCAGGCCGTGCAGCGCTCCGCCTTCCCCGACGCCTACGCCGACCACGAGGCCGACGCCCGCGTGCTGGCCTCGGCCCTCACCGGCTGGTCGAAGGCCGGATTCACCTGCGTGACCTCCTCCGAGCCGTCCGCGGGCCCCACGAAGCTGCTGGCCACGGGGCTGACGAAGCGGGCCGACCGGGTCCGCCGCGAGCTCCTCGCCGTCTTCGGCGACGATCTCTCCCTCGGTGGGTTCGAGCCGGGCGGGGTCTCCAGCGGGCACTCGGAGGACTCCGCGCACTACCAGGGCCGCGCCGTGGACGTGTTCTTCCGTCCGGTCACGAAGGCGAACCGGGCCCACGGCTGGGCGGTCGCGTCCTACCTCGTCGCCCAGGCCGACCGCCTCGGCATCGCCACCGTCATCTACGACGCCAAGATCTGGACCGCCCGCCGCGACTCCGAGGGCTGGCGCGACTACGACATCGACACCGGGGACGCCGATGCGGCCACCCGCCGGGTCCTGCTGCACCGCGACCACGTCCACGTCGACGTCTTCGAGTAGGCGGGTCAGCCGGGCCCGGCGGGTCAGCTAGGCCGGGCGGGTCAGGCGCAGGCGCCGGCGGCGAGCGCGTCGAACTGCCACTCGCTGAGGTCGGTGGTGCCGTCGGGCGTGACCAGTCGGCACAGTCCGTGCGGGGTGCGCCACGCGTACTCGTCCTCGCTCAGCTGCACGCACCGGAAGCCGGCATGGGTCTTGGCCCGGTGGGACGTGCGGCTCAGCGGTGCTGCCTGGAGGTCGCCGGTCTGACCGGGTGGACCGCCCGGGTCCCACGGGACCGGGTGGTCGAGGTCCAGCCCGCCGGTCGGCCCTCGCCCCATCGTCGTGGAGTGCGGGAAGACGCAGCCCGGCGAGCGCAGGTGCACCCGCTCCCGCACGCTCATCGGGTGCTCGTAGGCGTTGACGTTCTGCCACTCGCCCAGGTCCAGCACCGGCCGCACGGTGACCCGCGCGTGCCCGACCAGCCGCCGCAGCTGCTCCAGCAGCAGCGGCCCCAGGCCCTCCGCCCGCGCGGGGCAGCGGGTCGAGCCGGTCAGCACGGTGTCGGAGAGGTGGACGTAGAGCACCACCCGGTTGCGGTGCGACGGCGTCCGCACCGCGTCGTCGACCGGTGCCTCCTCCTCGCTCACAGCCTCCTCGGCCAGCAGCGCAGCCACCCTCTCGGGGTGCGCCAGCCAGCCGAAGGCGATGGCCCGCAGCTCCTCCCGGGCCACGGTCCTCGGCAGGTCCGGCGGCAGCAGGTCGGGCCGCGCGGCCAGCGCGTCGGCGACCCGCTCCACGAGGGCGTCCACCCACACGGCGTCGCCGGCCTCGACGCGGGCGATGACGGACCGGAAGCCGTGCTCGTCGGTGCGCGTGAGCCAGACACCGCGGCGCCGCAGCTGGGCCTCGACCCGCGCCGCGTGGGCGGCGGGGTCGGCGGCGATCACGGCAGCCTCCGCGACGGTCAGTACCCGGCTCGGGCCCTCGCCCGCCAGTGCCTGGGCCACGCGCAGGTCCACGACCTCCACCGCCCTCCGGGACAGCCCGCGCGACATCGAGGCCACCTTGCGGGCCACCCACGGCTCGCACTCCCCGCGCCGGACGACGGCCCAGCAGGCGGGCAGCCGGTGGCGCAGGTCCAGCGCGTCGGCCAGGAACGCCCGGGTGGAGAGCACGTGGGTGCGGCGCGCGACGGCCAGCTCGGGCAGCGACAGCTCCCGCACCATCGGGCAGCCCTCCCCACCGAGCTCGACCAGCCGGTCGCCGCCGCGGTCCCACGTCGAGCGCCCGGGGTCGAGCGCCGGGTCGCCGGCGTGCAGGTCGGCCCAGGCCAGGGCGAGCTCCAGGTCGGAGACCTCGGCGGCCCGCCGGGCGCGGACGCACGCCTCCGTCGCCGCCAGCACCCCGTCCGGGGTGTCGGGCGGCGGCGGTGCGGCGTCCGTGTGCGCCGCCTGCGTCGTCCAGGCCATGTCCAGGAACCTAGGACATCCCAACGACAAGCCCCCTGACCTGCAGGAAGCCCAGAAAGCGGAACCGGGAGAACCTGCTCAGGCCGAGGTGAGCCGCTCCACGGCCGCGTCGACCCGCTCGTCGGTCGCGGTGAACGCCACGCGGACGTGGGTGGAGCCGGCGGCGCCGTAGAACGTGCCGGGGGCGACGAGGATGCCGCGCTCGGCCAGCCACGCGACGGTCTCCCACGCGTCCTGCTCGACCCCGTCGACCACGCGGGTCGACCAGAGGTAGAGGGACGCCTCGGAGTGGTCCACGCGGAAGCCGGACGCCTCGAGCGCCGCGCGCAGCTTGGCCCGCCGGGCCGCGTACCGGGCGTGCTGCTCGATCGCGTGGGCGTCGTCGTCCAGGGCGGCCTTCATGGCCTCCTGCATCGGGCCGGGCATGATCAGGCCCAGGTTCTTGCGGACGGCGAGGAGCTCGCCGACCAGCACGGGGTCTCCGGCGACGAACGAGCACCGGTAGCCGGCGAGGTTGGAGCGCTTCGAGAGCGAGTGCAGCGCCAGCAGGCCCTCGTGCGAGCCGCCGCAGACGTCCGGGTGCAGGACGGAGACGGGCTCGGCCTCCCACGCGCACTCGACGTAGCACTCGTCCGAGACGACCACGGTGCCGCGCTCGCGGGCCCAGTCGACGACCTTCTTGAGGTGCTCCTTGGGCAGCACGCGACCGGTCGGGTTCGACGGGCTGTTGAGCCACAGGAGCGCCGGGGCCTGCGGGCCGAGCGCGGTGGTGGAGTCGGTGGCCAGCGGGGTGGCGCCAGCCAGCACGGCACCGACCTCGTAGGTCGGGTAGGCCAGCTCGGGGAAGACCACCGTGTCACCGGGGCCGACGCCAAGGTGCAGCGCGAGCTGGGCGACGAGCTCCTTGGAGCCGACGGTCGGCAGCACCTGGTCGAGCCCGAGGCCGGTGACGCCGAGCCGGCGCTCCATCCAGTCCAGGCACGCCTGCCGGGTCGAGGCCAGGCCGACGGTGGTCGGGTAGCCCGACCACTGGGTGGCCGCCGCGAGGGCCTCGGCCGCGACGTCCGGCGTGGGGTCCACGGGCGTGCCGACGGAGAGGTCGACGATCCCGCCCGGGTGCGAACGGGCCTTCTCCGCGTGGGCGCGCAGGCCGTCCCACGGGAAGTCGGGCAGGCGGCTGGAGACGGACGCGCGGCCCCGCACGAGCGGGGCCGCGGTCGCGGACGTGCTGGTCAGGACGAGCTCCTGTGGAAGATGCGGGCTCAGCCCTGGTTCTGCGGGGGGAGCGCCTCGATGAGCGCGGCGTCCTTGTCGATCGCGCCGGTCTTCGAGGCGCCGCCCGGGGAGCCCAGGTCGTCGAAGAACGTCACGTTGGCGTCGTAGTAGTCCTTGTGCTCGGCCGGCACGTCGTCCTCGTAGAAGATCGCCTCGACGGGGCAGACGGGCTCACAGGCACCGCAGTCGACGCACTCGTCGGGGTGGATGTAGAGCATCCGCTTGCCCTCGTAGATGCAGTCGACGGGGCACTCGTCCACGCACGCCTTGTCCTTGACGTCGACGCACGGCTGGGAGATGACGTAGGTCACCGGACTCCTCCTGAGTGGGGTGGGACATGGTCGGCACGGGTCGGCCACCCTCTCACCGAGCGGTCGGCACCAACCACGCCACCCTAGTATCCCGGCGTGCCCGATCCCGCGGAAGACCACCCCTCGACACCTGTCTCGTCCCCCTACCTGGGGCCGCACGTCGTCGGCCAGCGTGTCGTCGTCCGCCGTCGGCTCCGCGGCGAGACCGGCCCGAGCGGCGCCGAGGCGACCACCGACCTCCTCGGCACCTGCCTGGCGTGGGACGCCGACAGCCTGCTCGTGGCGCCGGACGCCGGCGGCGACAACGTCCGCATCGCCCTCGCCGACGTCGTCTCCGGCAAGCCCGTCCCGCCGCGGGCCTCGGTGCTGGCGCGGGTGAGCGCGCGGGAGGCCGAGCGGCACTGCCTGGCGATGTTCGGGCACGTCGAGACCGAGCCGCTCGGCGAGTGGGTCCTGCGCAGCGACCCCGCCCCCGTGGGGCGGCCGCTGAAGCGGGCCAACTCGGCGCTGGCCATGGGCTCCCCGGGCGTGGGCCTGGACGAGGCGGCGGACCGTGTCGCCGCCTGGTACGCCGAGCGCGAGCGACCGGCGCTGGTGCAGGTCGAGCGGGGCTCGGAGGTCGAGGACGCCCTGCGCGCCGCCGGCTGGGAGGTCGTCGAGGGCGGGGACGCCGAGTTCCGGGCCGCGTCCCTCTCCCAGGTGCGCCGCGCGCGGCGCGGGCTCGGCGGCGACCGTGCCGTGCTCACGCCGTCCGCCCTCCTCGAGCCGAGCCCGGGGCGGGGCGGTGTGGCCCGCGCCGAGGCGGTCGTCGCGGACGCCGGGGGCCGGCTCGGCGAGGGCCGCGCCGTGCTCGCGGAGGACTGGCTGGGCCTGCACGGCCTCAAGGTCCGGGTCGAGCACCGCCGCCAGGGCCTGGGCGGCGACGTCCTGGACGCCCTCCTGGAGTGGGGGGCCGAGCGGGGCGCGCGGTTCGTGTGGCTGCACGTCGAGAGCGACAACGACCCCGCGCGTGCGCTGTACGAGCGGTGCGGCCTCGAGGTCCACCACGGGACGCGGTACCTGCGGCGGCCGGACGCCGCTGGGCCAGCCCGGGGCTAGCGCGAGCCCGCGTACCGCAGCCGCCGGAACCAGCGCTCGCTGAGCACGACGATCTGCGGCCACCATCGCCGCTGCACCAGGAGCACGGCGGTACCGGCCACGATCATGCCGGCGAG
The DNA here is from genome assembly GCF_004919085.1 of Nocardioides sp. GY 10127. Taxonomy (GTDB): domain Bacteria; phylum Actinomycetota; class Actinomycetes; order Propionibacteriales; family Nocardioidaceae; genus Nocardioides. Next base: position 146,116 of record NZ_STGL01000006.1, read on the forward strand.
GTTGGTGCCGAGCTGCTCCAGCGAGCCGAGCATCTCGGAGGTCTCCCAGAACGCGGCGCTCAGCGCGAGATTGCCGGCGGCGGGGACGGTGGTGACGCTGATGAAGACGCCGACCATGGTGGACGTCTTCTCGATGGCCAGCGCCAGCACGCCGGCCGCGCCCGCCACGAGCGCGACGACGAGCGACCAACCGTCCGGGTGCCAGATGAAGTTCGTGTTCGGGTGCGAGCGGGTCACGTCCGCGACCGTGAGGAGGCCGGCCCAGCGGGCGAGCAGGGCCATCGCCGTCACGAGGACCACCGAGGCCGCGAACGAGATGACCAGCAGCTCCAGGCCCTGCGCCACCAGCCGCCAGCGGCGCAGCACGACCGCGGCGCAGACGGCGGCGACGGCGGCGAACTCCGGCCCCACCACCATGGCGCCGACCACCAGCACCGCGGAGTCGGTGACGACCGCGACGGCCGCCAGCACCACGGCCAGCAGCAGGAAGACGTGGTAGTTCACGGTCGGCACGACGCCCGACTCGGCGGCTGACTCCACCGAGTCCCAGAGCACCGCGTCCTCCGGGTGGCCGGGCGCGGCCTCCTCCATCTGCTCGGCGCGACGCGACGGGGTCGAGATCGGCTCGAGGAGCAGGATGCTGCCCTCGTCGTTCACGCCCAGGCGGTCGAGCTCCTCCAGGACCTCGCTGCTCTTCTCCCGGGCCAGGTCGCACTCGACAAGGTCACCGGTCGGCGACCGGACCACCCCGCGCAGCACCACGAGGTCCGAGACCCACTCGTGGCACTCGAGGGCCTCGACGACCGCGTCGGTGAGGTCGGGCGGGACGCAGGCCCGCAGGTGCAGCAGGACCGTCACGCGTCGTCGTCCGAACCCGAGCCGCAGACCACGGAGTCCTCCGGCGTGTAGACGGTGTGGAACGTCTCGGTGCGCTTGAGCTCCTCCTGGCCCGGCCGGCGGAAGTAGCGGTAGACGTCGATGGTGAAGCCCGAGTTGCCCGTGTAGGCGTAGCAGTTCGCGGTGTTGAGCGTGCGGGTCGTGGGCGCGGTGTAGTCGTAGCGCGAGGACTCCGAGGTGGTGATGTCCCACGTCTTCGTCGAGTACATCGTCACCGTCACCGAGCCGGACGAGGAGACCGTGCTGGGCGTGATCGAGGCCCGGATCCACACGCCGTGCTTGGTGTCGTTGCGGAACCGCAGGTCGAGCGAGCCCCAGGCCACCGTGGCCTCCCGGCCGACCGGGTAGCGGTCGATGTAGAACGAGTGCGGCTTGTGCTCCACGTCCTCCAGGCCCGCGAAGAACATCGCGTTGAACAGGGTGGTGGCCATCTGCGAGACACCGCCGCCGAGGTCCTGCACCAGGACGCCGTTGGAGATGATGAAGCCGTCGGTGAACCCGTTCTCCACGGTCCGCTCCCCCACGGTGTCGTTCATCGAGAACGTCTCGCCGGGCATCAGCAGCGTGCCGTCGACGAGCTCCGCGGCGCGGCCGATGTTGGTGTTGCGGTAGTCGGCGTGCGGCCAGTAGGTGGTGAAGGTCGAGACCTCCTCCACCACGCCCAGGGCCTTCGCGTCGGCCGTGGTGAGCTCCGGCTGCGCCACCTTGGCCCGCACCTTGGCGGTGCGGTCGGTGTCGCTGCTGACGGCGGCGAGGAACGCGTTGCGCACGTGCAGCGGGCGGTACTCGACCCCCGGCTTGGCCGGGACGACCTGCGGGTCGCCGTTCTTGTCCAGTCGGAAGGTCGCGTCCACCGGCTCGTCGGCGTCACCCGTCGCGTCGTCGACGAGGGCCACGAGGACGGGGCGGCGCACCGCCCCGACGAGCTCGCCGTCGTCCGCGACCATCCGCACCGCCGTGGTGATCTCGTCGACGGAGAGCTCCACCGGGTTCCCGCCGAAGGTGAGGGTGACCGGCGCGGAGGTGGCCGTGGCCGCGAAGCCGGCCATGGCCTCGGCGACGTCGTCGTCGGTGATGTCGGGCTCCACCTCGGTGACGGGCAGGGTCACCGCGTCCTCGGCGAGGTAGGCGGCGGAGAGCGCGTCGGCCGCGGCCGCGGTGTCCAGGCCCTGGCCGTTCGTGGCCGCCACCGCGACCGCCTGACCGTCCCGGAAGCGGACGGCGCCGTCGACCGCCGGCTGGGCGACCTCGTCGGCGAGGTCCGCCAGCGTGGCGGTCATGTCGGCCTCGTCCAGGGTGACGACGGCGTCGGTGTCCGAGCCGCCCGTGTACCAGGCCCAGACGCGGCGCGGGTCGAACGAGCGTCCGCCGCCGGCCTGCGCGACCGAGGCGTCGTAGTCGATGCCGAGGCCGAGCTCGGCCGGGACGTAGACCTCGGTCGTGTCCCCGACCGTCACCTCGATCGGCGCCTGCGCGGAGTCGGACATCCCGGACTGCAGCGCGGCCACCGCGGCGTCGGGCACCAGCCCGCCGACGTCGATGCCCTCGATGCTGGCGCCGCGTGGCAGCCGGTCGCCGGCCGCCAGGGCGGCGACGGCGTACCCGCCGCCCAGCAGCACCACCAGTCCCGCGACCGTCAGCAGCATGACCTTCCAGCCGGGGCCGCTGCCGGCCTTGTCGGCGGGCTCGCCTGGTTCGGCGGGCTCAGCGGCCTCGGTGGGCTCCACCGGGTCCAGGGACTCCGTCGCCTCGGCGGGCTCGGCGGCCTCGGCGGCCTCGGCGGCCTCGGCGGCCTCGGCGGCCTCGGTGGGCTCTGCGGGCTCGGTGGGCTCGGTGGGCTCTGCGGGCTCGGCGCCGTTCTCGGCGTCAGGGCTCTTCGTCACGCGGGGAGTTTACGTAAGGGACGCCCCGGCGGTCCCGTCGTCCACTCCACCGGGCGCCGAGTCGTCCGACCCGGGCGCCGAGCGGGACCCGCGCGACGGGGACGGCAGCGTGGCCACCGCCAGCAGGATCGCCAGCAGGGCCTGGCCGTAGAGGGCCAGGCCGTGGGCGTCGGCGCTGACCAGGAAGCCGCCGTCGGCCTGCTGGCGACTGCCCAGCCACACGACGAGCACGAACCCGACCGTGTGCACGAACCGGGTGGACAGTCCTCGGGGCAGGGCGAGCTGGGTGAGCACGAGGGCGGCCGTCGAGAGGCCGAACATCCACCACTCGCGGTGCACCAGGACGGCGCAGGCGCCCGTCAGCCCGCCGAGGAGCAGCAGCGCGGGCACGCACAGGACGCCCAGCAGCGTCCTCGCCGAGCCTGGCAGGGCAGGCACCGTCAGGCCCGGGCCGAGCCCTGGGCGGCGTCCAGCGCCTCGATGTCCAGCCCGGCGAACAGGTCGGTCTCGAGACCGTGCTCGCCGACCGGGCCCCGGCTGCCCTTGGCGAGGCGGTAGAACTCCTCGGCCCACACGCGGTCACCCAGGTTGTTGGAGAGCGCGAAGAACGGCCCGTCCACCTGGATCTGCGTGGGGTAGGCGCGCATCGCGTCGAGCTTGGCCGCGACGTGCCCGGAGCCGTCGACCACGGCCGCGAGGTGCTCGTCGGCGACGACGATCGGAGGCAGCGGGCCGTCCGGGTCGCCGCCGAAGAACTCGACCTCCTCGCCGGCGTCGCGCAGCTGCCGCATGCCCTCGCGCATCCGGGACTCGCTCATCGCGTTCCAGTAGTGCTTGGGGATGTCCCAGGCCGCGCCGAGCTCGGGCTTGTAGGAGGGCACCGCGGCCAGCGCGGCGCCGTAGGTGGCGACGCGGTGGGCCTGGACGTGGTCGGGGTGGCCGTAGCCCCCGAACTGGTCGTAGGTGACGAGGACGTGGGGGCGGACCTCGCGGATGATCCGCACGAGCTCGTCAGCGGCCGTGGTGAGGTCGGCCTGCCAGAACGCGTTCTCGTGGATGTCGTCGGCCGGGATGGCGTAGCCGTCGGCGTGCCACTTCATGCCGGAGTCGCGGAAGCGCCCGAACCCGCCGAGCCAGCGGTGGTCGGTCACGCCCAGGGCGGCCATCGCGTCGGCGATCTCGCCGCGGCGGTGCTCGCCGAGCTTGTCCTCGCGGTCGGCGGCGAGGTGCTCGAGCTCGGGCACGAGGATCTCGCCCATCTCGCCGGCCGTGCAGGTGACCATCGTGACCTGGCGGCCCTCGGCGACGTAGCGCGCCATGGTGGCGCCGTTGCCGATCGTCTCGTCGTCCGGGTGGGCGTGGACGAGGAGGAGGCGGTGCTGGGAGAGGTCTGCCGTCATGCGGATCGATCCTAGGAATCGTGGGTGTACGCGGAGGGGTCCTGCTGGGCGTCGGGCCGCTTGATCCTGCGCGGGGCGGTGGGGAGCTCGGGCGGCGCCTGAGGGGCCCAACCCGGACGCGTGGCCGCCTGTTCCCCGGCCGGGCCGCCGGTCGGGCCGCCGGCCGGACCGCCCGTCTCCTGACCGCCCTGGTCGAGCCAGCCGTCGTGCTCGTCGAGCAGGAGCTCGACCACGAAGGCGGGGGCGTCGGTGAGCACGGCCCAGGGGTGGTCCTCGTCGTCGTCCTCGCCGGCCAGGCGCTCGCGCACCAGCACGGCGTCGAAGCCGTCCTCGGACAGCCGGCGGCGCACCGCGAGGGCGTCGTCCTCCTCGAAGAGGACGGCGCGGCGCAGGTCGGCGGCGGCGCGGGCGAGATGGTGGCGCAGCTCGGGGAGGAAGGGCCGGTCGGGCTCGAGCCAGTCGACGTCGTCGAGCTCCTCGGCCGCCAGCCAGACGAGTCTGTCGTGGCCGCCGGGCTCCTCGGACGGCTCGGGCTCGCCGTCGACCAGCCGCACCAGCGCGGCGCGCAGGTCGAGCGCCGGACCGGCGTCCGTGGCCTCCCGGACCCGCGAGCTCCCCGTCAGCCAGCCGACCACCTCGACGTCGCAGCCCAGCTCCTCGCGGATCTCGCGCTCCAGCGCGTCCGCGGGCGGCTCGCCCGGCTCCACCTTGCCGCCCGGGAGCTCCCAGCGGCCGGCGGCCTCCGGCGGACTCGTGCGCCGCGCCGCCAGCACCCGCGCGCCCCGGACGAGCGCGGCCCCGACCACGAGGCGGGCGGGGGTCTGCTCGGTCACGGGGACAACGGTAGGGGCCCACTCGGCAGTGGGGCCCGGCCGGGCTCAACTACCGAGTGCGGGGACCCACCAGAGGTCCACTCAGTAGACGGGCCCAGCCGGGCTCAACTACCGAGCGCCACGACCCACCCACGCCCCGCTCGGTAGACGGGCCCAGCCGGGCTCAACTACCGAGTCCGGGGACCCACCAGAGGACCGCTCGGTAGACGGGCCCGACCGGGCCCGACTGCCGAGTGCCCGGAAGGGGTAGGACGGTCCCATGACCACCGACCCCGCCACGCCGGGCATCACCCTGGACGCCGCCGTGGCCGCCGTCCCGCTCACCCGCCGTCTGCGCCGCACCCTCGCGCCCGGCCTGTCGGTACGGGCCGCGTGGACGTGGGAGGCCGACGACCGACGCGACCCCGCCTGGTGGCCGCAGGGCGTCGCCGCGCTGCCCTCGGGGCGGGTCCTCGTCTCCTGGTACCGCAAGGGCGGCGGGGTGCGGGTGAGCGTCGCCGACCCCGCGGCGGGGCGCTACGCCCACGTCACCGTCGTGGACGCCGACGGCGCACCGCTCGGGCTGCACGCGGGCGGGCTCGCGGTCACCGGGCCCTGGCTCCACGTCGCCGGGACGAAGGCCGGCTTCGCCTCCCTCCACGCCGACGACCTCCACGCCGACGACCTCCACGCAGACAGCCCTCACGCTGACAGCGGCCCCGATCTCACCTGGCAGGTCCGCCGCACCTCGGGGCCCATCACCGACGCCGACGGCTCCGTCCTCCGTGTCTCGTTCCTCGAGGCCACCGCCGACGGCGTGGTCCTCGGCGAGTACGCCCGGGGCGCCGACTCCCGCCGCCTGGCGCGGGTCGTCCTGGACGACGGGGCGACCACCGGCCCCGCGCGCGTGCTCACCGCCGGCCCCGCCGGCATGCAGGGCGCCGCGCTGGCCGAGGACGGCGCCTGCGCGGTCTCCACCTCCCACGGCCCCTGGGTCCCCGGGACGCTGTGGCTCGGCAGGGTCGGCAGGGTCGGCACGGCGGGCACGGCGCCGGCCTCGGCGCTGAGGCCCCGCCGCTGGGCGCTCCCCATGGGCCCGGAGGACCTCACCCGGGACGCCGCGGGCCGGCTGTGGTGCGTCACCGAGCACCCGCACCGCCGCTGGCTGGTGCGGGTCGCCGGCTGAGCCCGCACCAGCCCAAGACCCGACCCGCCGACAGGCCGCCTCAGCCGCGCGGCACCAGCGCCAGCTGCCGAGCCTGCGCGACGAGGTGACCGGCGGAGTCCCACACCTCGCAGTCCTCCTCGAACATCCCGCCGGCGAGGTTGCGGGTGGCCTGGGTGAGCAGCAGCCACCCCGGCGCCGGCCGCCGACGCACGTGCGCGGTGAGCGAGAGGGTGGGCGCCCAGCCGGGCATCCCGAGGTCGAAGGTGACGGGCGGCAGGACGTCGAGGGCGGTGAGCAGCGAGAGGGCGTCGGGCTCGCGTCCGTCCGCGAACCGCACCCACGCCGAGAGCCTGCCCTGACCGGACGGGGCGCCGACCGCGAACCCGGCGCAGGCCGGGTCGAAGCGCATCTCCAGCTGGGACATCATCGGCGCCATCGCGAGCACCTCGGGCGGGGTCTGCTCGGGGCCGATGCAGCGCTCGGGCGCGGGCAGGCTCGGCGGCTCCGCGGTGAGTCGCTCCGCGGGTGCCGCCGCGGCGGCCGCGGCGAGGTCGCCGTAGGTGCCGATCGCGGCGATGCGGGTCGTCCCGCCCTGGGTCAGCCGCGCGCTGACCGTGGCGAGTCGACCGGCCCGCTCGACGTCCACCTCGACCTCCGCCGGGCCGCCCTCCCCCGCGGAGAGGTAGTGGGCGGTGAGCGTCACCGGGTCGGGGTGGGCCGGCAGGTGGGCGCGCAGCGCGGCCCCGACCACCCCGAGCTGGAACCCGCCGTTGACCCCGCCGCCCACGCGCCAGTCGTCGGTCAGGGAGGCCGAGTAGCGGCCGCTCGCCGCGCCCGCGGCCGTCCCCTCCAGCGGCGTGACGGCGGTCTGGGCATCGAAGACGTGGCTCACGTACTGGACAGTAACTTCTTCGTGGCGAGGTTCACCAGCACGTCCAGCCCCCGCACGCGGCGAGGGAGCCGCCCCACCGGCCGGGCGTGTCCGTAGGCTGAGCGGCCATGGAGACGCTGCAGCCGGGCACGGGCCCGACGCGGGGCACGTACCTGCCCTCGACGCCGGACCACGTCCTGTGGGGCCGCCTGCCCTGCGAGACCGACGAGCCCGTGCTGCGGGTCGACCCGGGCACCGAGGTCACCCTCGACACGATCAGCCACGAGGGCATCCTCGAGGACCAGGGCCGCGACCCGCGCGCCTTCTTCACCGCCCACGGCGGCGAGGACCTCGACGTCCTGGACGACGCGGTCGCGCTCGCCGCCTCCGACCACCCCCGCACCTTCGGGGTCGACGGCCCGCACGTGGTGAGCCGCCCGGTGGCCGTCACCGGCGCCCGGCCGGGCGACCTGCTGGCCGTCACCGTCGTCGAGACGCTCCCCCGCGTGCCCTACGGGGTGATCTCCAACCGGCACGGTCGCGGGGCCCTGCCCGGGGAGTACCCGCTGAGCGGCGAGGTCTACAGCGCCTTCGCCCACCTCACCGACGACGAGCAGCACGCCGCGCTCCCGCTGGTGCCGGGCGGCGACCCGGTCGTCCGGTTCCCGCTCGCCCCCTTCCCCGGCATCCTCGGCGTCGCCGTCACCGGCCCCGAGCGGCCGCACTCGGTGCCGCCCGGCGCGCACGGGGGCAACATCGACATCAAGCTCCTCACGGCGGGCGCCACGCTGTACCTGCCCGTCCAGGTCGCCGACGCGCTGTTCTACGCGGGCGACCCGCACTTCGCGCAGGGCGACGGCGAGGTCAGCCTCACGGCGCTCGAGGCGTCCCTGCGGCTCACCGTGAGGCTCGACGTCGTGCCGGCCGAGGAGGCCGTCGCGCGGTTCGGCGAGGTGGTCGGCCCGCTGGCCGAGACCACCGACCTGCTCATCCCCACCGGCATGGACCCCGACCTCGACCTGGCCCTCCAGGCGTGCGTGCGGCAGGCCATCTCGCTGCTGGGTGCCCGCTACGGCATGGACCCGAGCCTGGCCTACGCCTACCTCTCGGCGGCCACCGACTTCGAGATCTCCCAGGTGGTCGACCTCGTGAAGGGCTGCCACGCCTCCATCCGCAAGGCCGACTTCGCCGGGGTGACCCGATGAACGGCAGCGGGGTCGGCACGGGCACGCCCCTGCCCGTCCCGCCCGGCCTCGTCGACGCCTTCTGGGCCTACGAGCGGGCGCTCATGAGCAACGACCTCGAGGCCCTCGACCGGCTCTTCGCCCCCGGCGAGGCCACCCTGCGCGGGGACGCCGAGGGCCTGCTCGTCGGCCACGACCAGATCGGCGCGTTCCGCTCCGGTCGCGGGGGCGCGCCGCAGCGCCGGATCGTGCAGACCCACGTCCAGGTCACCGACTCCCACCACGCGCTCGTCGTCGCCGTCACCGAGCTGGCCCGGGGCGGACGCGGCCAGCAGACCCAGCTCTGGGCCCTCACGCCCGACGGCTGGAAGGTGACCGCCGCCCACGTCTCGGTCCCCGCCCCCGCCCTGGACACCCGCACCTGGCGGGTCGTCGGCGACCCCCTGGTGCCGGGCAGCCGCGCCGGCGGCCCGCTGGCCGGAGAGACCGTCGCCGTCAAGGACCTCTACGCCGTGGCCGGCCAGGTCGTCGGCGCCGGCAACCCCGCCTGGGAGTCCGCCGCGGCCGTCGAGCGCCGCGACGCCGAGGCGGTCGAGCGGCTGGTGGAGGCCGGCGCCGCCCTCAAGGGCATCACGCGCACGGACGAGTTCGCCTACTCCCTCGCCGGCACCAACCACCACTACGGCACCCCGCCGAACCCGCGCGCCCCGCGACGCGTGCCGGGCGGCTCCAGCTCCGGCTCCGCCACCGCCGTCGCGCTCGGCCAGGCCACCATCGGCCTGGGCACCGACACGGGCGGCTCGATCCGCGTCCCGTCGTCCTACCAGGGCCTCGCGGGCATCCGCACCTCCCACGGCGCCGTCTCGGTGCGCGGCCTGCTGCCGCTGGCGCCGAGCTTCGACACCGTCGGCTGGATGACGCGGGACGCCGGCCTCCTGCGCCGCGTCGGCGAGGTGCTGCTCCCCCAGGACACCGCCACCGGCTCCACCGAGCTCGTCGTCGTCCCGGGCCTGCTCAACCTCGCCGACCCGGACGTCCGGGCCGCGATCGAGGGCTGGCTGAGCGACGTCGGCCTCGTGGTCCGCGAGGGCTGGCCGCTGGGGCAGCTCGGCGCGTGGCTGCGGGCGTTCCAGACCTGGCAGGGCTGGGAGGCGTGGGGCGTCCACGGCCACTGGCTGGCCGAGCGGATGGACACTCTCGGCCCCGACGTCCGCGGCCGGTTCGAGAACGCCGCGGCGATCACGAAGGCGAGCGCGGACGCCGCCTACGACACGGTCCAGGAGGCCCGCGGCCGCATCCGGGACCTGGTCGGCGAGCGCATCCTCGTGCTGCCGTCGTCGTCCTCCACGGCGCCCCGGCCCGGCGCCGGGCTCCAGGCCGTCCGGGACGCCACGATGCGGCTCACCTGCGTGGCCGGGATCGGCGGGCTGCCCGCCGTCTCGCTGCCGCTCACGACGCGCTCGGGCACGCCCTGCGGGGTCTGCCTGGTCGCCGCGCCCGGCCGCGACCGCCAGCTGCTGGAGCTCGCGGAGTCGCTCTCCGACTGAGCCCCGCCGGAACCGGCGACGGGGCCGGGGACGGCCCGCACGACCGTAACGCGGGTGAAACAGGTGTTTCGGACGCCGTAACGCCGGGACCGTAGGGTCACGACTCCCGGCGCGCTCCCCACGCCGGGGCAGACCTGGACCCCCGAGCAGAACGTGGTGCCCGTTGCTCCTGCACGACCTCAACGCCCTGAGCGACGACGACGCCCGCGCGCTGCTGGCCCCCTGCGTGAAGATCGACTCCTGGGCCGAGGCGCTCGCCGCCGGGCGGCCCTGGCCGGACCTCCACGCCCTGCTCACGGCGGCACGGGCGCAGGCGGCGTCCTGGAGCGACGCCGAGGTCGAGGCCGCGCTGGCCGACCACCCGCGCATCGGCGAGCGCCACGCCGGCTCAGGCGCGAGCGCCGCGATGAGCCGCAGCGAGCAGGCCGGCGTCAGCCAGGACGACGAGACCGCGGCCCGGCTCGCCGACGGGAACAGGCGTTACGAGGAGCGCTTCGACCGCATCTACCTCGTCCGCGCCGCCGGCCGCAGCGCCGAGGAGATGCTGGCGCTGCTCGAGGAGCGCCTGGGCCACGACGACGCCACCGAGCGCGCCGTGGTCAAGCAGCAGCTCGGGGAGATCGCCGTCCTGCGGCTGGCCGCCCTGGTGACCGACGACGTGGAAGGGTGACGCGCGTGCCCACCCTCTCCACCCACGTCCTGGACGCCGCCCTGGGCCGCCCGGCCCCCGGCCTGGCCGTCACCCTGACCGGCCCCGACGGCGCCGAGGTCGCCACCGCCACCACCGACGACGACGGCCGGTTCCGCTTCGCCGACCCGGTCGGCCTCGGCGTCCACGAGCTGCGCTTCGCCACCGGCGCGTGGTTCGCCGCCCAGGACCGCGACACGTTCTTCCCCCACGTCGCGCTGGCCTTCGAGGTCACCGACGCCCAGCCGCACTTCCACGTGGCGCTGCTGCTGAGCCCGTTCGCCTACACGACCTACCGCGGCAGCTGAGCCCGGCGGACCAGGAGAGACCGATGACCCCCGACGCCGTCCGCGCCCGCCGCGTCCTCACGCCCGAGGGCGTCCGCCCCGCCACGCTGCTGCTCGCCGGCGGCACGATCACCGGCGTGGAGCCGCTGGACCACGCCCTGCCCGGCGACGCCGAGGTGCTGCACGTGGCCGACACCGCGGTCGTGCTGCCGGGCGTGGTCGACACCCACGTCCACGTCAACGAGCCCGGCCGCACCGAGTGGGAGGGCTTCGCCACCGCCACCCGGGCCGCGGCGCTCGGCGGCGTCACCACGCTGGTCGACATGCCGCTCAACTCGATCCCGCCCACGACGACCGTCGAGCACCTGCGCGCCAAGCAGGCCGCGGCGGCGGGCAAGCTCGCGATGGACGTCGGCTTCTGGGGCGGCGCGGTGCCGGGCAACGTCCCCGACCTCCTGCCGCTGTGGGAGGCGGGCGTCTTCGGCTTCAAGTGCTTCCTCGCGCCCTCGGGCGTCGACGAGTTCCCGCCGCTGGACCCGGCGCAGTTCACGAAGGCGCTGGCCGAGATCGCCTCGTTCGACGGGCTGATGATCGTCCACGCCGAGGACGCCGGCGTCCTCGAGGCGTCCCCGGCGCCGCCGAGCCGCGCCTACTCCGACTTCCTGCTCTCCCGGCCGGACGAGGCCGAGACCGCCGCCATCCGCCAGGTGGTCGAGGGCGCACGCGAGACCGGCGGCCGCGTCCACGTCCTGCACCTCTCCAGCGCCCGCGCGATCGACCTGCTCGCCGACGCCCGCGCCGAGGGCCTGCGGGTGACGGTCGAGACCTGCCCGCACTACCTCACCTTCGCCGCCGAGGGCATCCCGGACGCCTCCCCGCAGTTCAAGTGCTGCCCGCCCATCCGCGACGAGGGCAACCGCGACGCGCTCTGGCAGGCGCTGGGCGAGGGGATCATCGACCTCGTCGTCTCCGACCACTCCCCTGCGACCGCCGAGGTGAAGCTCGCCGGGGACGGCGACCTCCAGCTGGCCTGGGGCGGCATCGCCGGGCTCCAGGTCGGCTTCACCGCGGTGGCCGCCGAGGCGCGGCGCCGCGGGATCGGGCTGGAGAAGGTCTCGGCGTGGATGTCGCGCAACACCGCCGACCTCGCGGGCCTGGGCGCCAAGGGCCGGATCGCCGTGGGCGCGGACGCCGACCTGGCGGTCTACGACGAGGCGACCCCGCTCGCGGTGAGCGCCGCGGGCCTGGCGCACCGCAACCCCATCTCGGCCTACGACGGGCTCACGCTGCCGGGCAGCGTCACCGCCACAGTGCTCGCCGGGCGGGTGCTCGACCCGGCCGACCCGGGCACCGCGGGGCGGATGCTCGTCCGTCCGTGACCGGGCTCGCGTTTCAGCGAGCCATCCGAAACAGGCGCGTGAACCTGCGTGACCTGGCAGAAACATTCGTTTCATAGGGTGTGCCCATGACCGTGGCACCACCTCTCGCTCCCCCGCCCCGGCTGCTCATGGGCCCCGGGCCCATCACCGCGGACCCCCGGGTGCTGCGCGCCATGTCGGCCCAGCTCGTCGGCCAGTACGACCCGTGGATGACCGCCACGATGACCGAGACCATGGGTCTGTACCGCCAGGTGTTCCGCACCGACAACGAGCAGACGTTCCTGGTCGACGGCACCTCCCGCGCCGGCATCGAGGCCGCTCTGGTGAGCCTCCTCGAGCCGGGCGACCGCGTGCTCGTCCCCGTCTTCGGCCGCTTCGGCCACCTCCTGGTGGAGATCGCCGAGCGCTGCCGGGCCGAGGTCCACACCGTCGAGGTCCCGTGGGGCGAGGTCGTGCCCGCCGAGCTCGTCGAGGAGGCCGTGGTCCGGGTCCGGCCGAAGCTGGTCGCCGTCGTCCAGGGCGACACCTCCACCACCATGTGCCAGCCGCTCGCCGAAATCGGCGAGGTGTGCCGCCGCCACGACACGCTCCTCTACGTCGACGCCACCGCCAGCCTCGGCGGCAACCCCTTCGAGACCGACGCCTGGGGCATCGACGTCGCCACCGCCGGGCTGCAGAAGTGCCTGGGCGGCCCGTCGGGCAGCGCGCCCATCACGATCTCGGACGCCGCCGCGGCCCTGATCGCCTCCCGCAAGCGCGTCGAGGCCGGCATCCGCGAGGCCGGGGACGACGACGCCGAGGCCGGCCGCACCACCGCCACGATCGCCTCGAACTACCTCGACCTCGCCCAGGTCATGGACTACTGGGGCCCCCGCCGGCTCAACCACCACACCGAGGCCACCACCATGCTCTACGGCGCCCGCGAGTGCGCGCGGCTGCTGGTCGAGGAGGGCCTGGACGCCGCCGTCGAGCGGCACCGGCTGCACGGCGAGGCGATGCTCGCCGGCGTCCGCGGGCTCGGCCTGTCGGTCTTCGGGGACGTCGCCCACAAGATGCACAACGTGGTGGCCGTCGAGATCCCCGACGGGATCGACGGCGACGCCGCCCGCGGCGCGATGCTCACCGACTTCGGCATCGAGATCGGCACCTCCTTCGGGCCGCTGCACGGCCGGGTCTGGCGGATCGGGACGATGGGCTGGAACGCCCGCACCGACGCCGTCCTCACCACCCTCGCGTGCCTCGAGCAGGTCCTGCGCGCCGGCGGGGCGAGCGTCGTCCCCGGCGCCGGCGTGGCCGCCGCGCGGGAGGTGTACGCGGGATGAGCACCGACCCCACGACCGCCGCCGGCGTCCTCGCCCGCTGCGACGAGCTGGACCGCCACTCCTCGCTCCCCGACGCGCTGGAGCGGGTCTACCTCTCCCCCCAGCACCGCAGCGCCAACGAGCTGGCCGCGGGCTGGATGGAGGCGGCAGGCCTGCGCACCTGGGTGGACGCGGCGGGCAACCTCAACGGCCGCCTCGAGGGCCGCGAGCCCGGCCTGCCCGCCCTCGTGCTCGGCAGCCACCTCGACACCGTCACCGACGCCGGCTCCTACGACGGGATGCTCGGCGTCGTCATGGCGATCGCGGTCGCGCAGCGGCTCACCGCCGACGGCCGCGCGAGCGAGCTGCCGTTCGCCCTCGAGCTCGTCGGCTTCTCGGACGAGGAGGGCACCCGGTTCGGCAAGGCCCTGCTCGGCAGCCAGGCGTGGTCGCGCACCTGGGACCCGGACTGGTGGGACCTGCGCGACGCCAACGGCGTCTCGCTGCACCAGGCCTTCCTCGACTTCGGCCTCGACCCCCGACGGGTCGGCGACGCCGGCCGCGACCCGGCGACCCTCGTCGGCTACCTCGAGGCCCACATCGAGCAGGGCCCGCACCTGGAGGCGGCCGACGCCAGCCTCGGGTACGTCACCACCATCGCCGGCGCGCGCCGGTTCCACCTCGTCGTCCACGGCGAGGCCCGGCACGCCGGCGGTACCCCCTACGAGCGCCGCAAGGACGCGCTGGTCGGCGCGTCCGAGATCGTCACCGCGATCGAGCGCCGGGCCCGCGTGAGCACCTGCATCGCCACGGTGGGCCGGCTCTCGGTGCACCCGGGCGGCGTCAACGTCATCCCCGGCCGCGTCGACCTGTCGCTGGACCTGCGGGCCGCCACCGACCCCGAGCGCGACGAGATGTGGGAGCTCATGCTCGCCGAGGCCCAGGAGCTGTGCGCCGAGCGCGGCCTGCGCCTGGAGGTCGCCGAGACCCACAGCGCCCCGGCCGTCCCGTGCGCGGGCTGGCTCACCGACGCGGTGGTCGCCGGCATCGCCACCACCGGCGACACCGAGCCCATGGGCCTGTGGAGCCGCGCCGGGCACGACGCCATGGCCGTCGCCAACGTGACCGAGGTCGGGATGCTCTTCCTCCGCTGCTTCGACGGCATCAGCCACCACCCGGGCGAGCAGGTGCGCGAGGTGGACGTCGCGGCGGGGCTCGACGCGTTCGAGGCGGCCGTCCTCGAGGTCGCCCGGGACTACGCGGAGCGGACCGAGCGCACCGAGCGGACCGAGCGGGCGGAGGCCGGATGAGCACCCTGGACGACCTCACCGGCGAGCCCCTGACGGGCCCGATCGACCACCGCATCCAGGCCTGTCTGCCGCGGCTCTCGCCGCAGGAGCGCCGGGCCGCGTCCACCCTGCTCACCCACCTCGACGACCTGGCCACCTACCGGGCCGCCGAGCTGGCCGACCTCGCGGGCGTCTCCAAGGCGACGATGAGCCGGCTGTTCCGCAGCCTCGGCTTCACCGACTTCGACGAGGTCCGCGAGCACCTGCGCGGGCTGCGCGCCTCGGCCGGCGAGCCGCGGCGCAGCGAGGGCAGCGCCGACCTGGGCGCCCACCTCGAGCGGGAGGCGGAGGCGCTGCGCCGCGCCGTGGAGTCCCCCGCGCTGCCCGAGGCCGCGCGGCTGGTGGCCGCCGCCCGGCGCGTCATGGTCGTCGGCTGGCGCAACTCCCACCCGGTCGCGCTGCACCTGCGCCAGCAGCTGGCCCACGCCCGCGGCGACGTGCGGCTCGCGCCCCTGCCCGGCCAGGTGCTGGGCGAGGAGCTGGCCGACCTCGGCCCCGGCGACGTCCTCGTGCTCGTCGGGTTCCGCCGCCGGCCCGCCGCCTTCGCCTCCGTGCTGCGCGAGGGCGCCGCCACCGGGGCGGACGTCGTGCTCGTGGCCGACCCCTCGGCCGTCGACCACGCCGCGGTGGCCCGCGTGTGGCTGGAGTGCCCGCTCTCCAGCGTCCTCGCCTTCGACTCCTACGCCCCGGCGATGAGCATGGTGAGCGTCCTCGCCGACGCCGTGCTCACGCTCCTGGGCCCCGACGCGCAGGAGCGCGTCACCTCCATCAGCCACACCTACGACCGGCTCGGCGAGACCGAGCAGGGCACCCTCTAGAGGACGACCCCGTCATGGACCTCGGCACCGTCACCACCTTCCGGCGCGCCACGGAGCGCGCCGACCTCGCGCTGGCCGACGGGGAGACGTTCCTCGCCGGCGGCACCTGGCTCTACTCCGAGCAGCAGCCGGACGTGACCGGGGTCGTCGACCTCACCGCCCTGGGCTGGACGGACCTCGAGCCGCTGCCGGGCGGCGGGCTGCGGATCGCCGCGACCTGCCCCATCGCCCGGGTGCGGGCGCTGCCCGGCCAGGTGTGGGCCGAGGCCACCGACGGGCTGCTCATGTCGTTCAAGATCCAGCAGGTCGCCACCGTCGGCGGGAACGTCTGCATGGCCCTGCCGGCCGGGGCCATGACCGGGCTGCTCTCCGCGCTCGGCGCCGAGGCCGTGGTCTGGGGTCCGGACGGCGGGGAGCGGCGCGAG
This sequence comes from Nocardioides sp. GY 10127, assembly GCF_004919085.1. Lineage (GTDB taxonomy): Bacteria > Actinomycetota > Actinomycetes > Propionibacteriales > Nocardioidaceae > Nocardioides. The sequence continues at coordinate 162,125 of NZ_STGL01000006.1, forward strand.
CCCGTCTCCTCGCTCGTGCGCGGTGTCCTCACCACCTCGCTGGCCCGTGGCGAGGTCGTCCGGGCCTTCGACGTCCCCGCCTCCTCGCTGGCCGGCCCGGCCGCCGAGGTCGCGCTGCCCGGCGGCGGGACGCTCACGACGCGCACGCCGCTCGGCGCGGTCCGGCACGCCTCGCTGGCCGCCCGCGGGCGCTCCGGCGTGCTCGTCGTGGCGGTGCGCACCGCGACCGGCACCCGGGTGAGCATCACCGGCGCCACGCCGGCCCCCGTCGTCCTGGAGGACGGCGAGGAGCCCGCCGACGTCGTCACCGCCTGGCACGACGACGCCCACGGCGCGCCCGACTGGCGCGAGGCCGTGGCCACCCGGTTCGTCGCGCAGGTGCGCGCGGAGGTCGCGGCGGGCCCCCAGGCCGCGAGCACGTCCGGAGAGGAGCCGCAGGCGTGAGGTTCGAGCTCAACGGGACGCCGGTCGAGGCCGAGCCCCGCCCCGGCCAGTGCCTGCGCACCCTCCTGCGCGAGCAGGGCGCGGTGGACGTGAAGAAGGGCTGCGACGCCGGCGACTGCGGCGCCTGCACCGTGCTCGTCGACGGCCAGGCGCGGCACTCCTGCCTCGTGCCCGCCCCGCGGGCCGAGGGCACCGCGGTCACCACGCTGGCGGGCCTGAGCGGCCCCGACGGCGGGCTCCACCCCGCGCAGCAGGCCTTCGCCGAGGCGCAGGGCTTCCAGTGCGGCTTCTGCACCGCGGGGTTCGTCGTCACCACGGCCGCCGCCACCGCCGAGGGCCCGGTGCCGGACGCCGACGTCGACCGCGTCTTCAAGGGCAACCTGTGCCGCTGCACCGGCTACCGGTCGATCCGCGACGCCATCGGCGGCGTGCGCAACGCCGGCTCCGGCGACGAGGTCGGCGCCGGGGTGGGCGCCTGCGTGCCGCCGCCCGCGGCGCAGCGGGTCGTCACCGGCGCGGAGCGGTACACGATGGACGTCGAGCCCGCCGAGCAGGCGGCGACGCTGCACCTCGCGGTGGTCACCAGCCCCCACCCGCACGCGCGGGTCACCCGGATCGAGACGACCGCCGCGGCGGCGCTGCCCGGGGTCCGGCTCGTGCTCACACACGCCGACGCGCCCGACGTCCTCTTCTCCACCGGACGCCACGACAACCGCCTCGACGACCCCGACGACACCCGCGTGCTCGACGACGTGGTGCGGTTCGTGGGCCAGCGGGTCGCCGCCGTCGTGGCCGACGACCTGGCGACCGCCGAGGCCGCGTGCCGGCTCGTCGAGGTCGAGTACGAGCCGCTGCCCGCCGTCCTGGACCCCGAGGAGGCCCGCACCCCCGGGGCGCCGCTCGTGCACGGCGACAAGGACGCCGAGGTCAGCCGGATCAGCGAGCCCGACCGCAACGTCGTCGCGCAGCTGCACAGCGAGGTCGGGGACGTCGAGGCGGGCCTCGCGGCCGCCGCGCACCGCGTGGCGGGGCGCTGGCAGACCGCCCGGGTCGACCACACCGCCCTGGAGACCCACGGCGCCCGCGGCTGGCTCGACGCCCCCCTGGCCGACGGCGGTCGCCTCCAGCTGCGCACCTCCACCCAGGTGCCGTTCCTCGTCCGCGACGAGCTCGCCCACGTCCTCGGGCTGGCGCAGTCGCAGGTGCGGGTGCGCACCGCCCGGGTCGGCGGCGGCTTCGGCGGCAAGCAGGAGATGCTCGTCGAGGACCTCGTGGGCCTGGCGGTGCTGCGGCTGGCCGAGCAGGGCACCTACGCCCCCGTGCAGTGGGAGCTCACCCGCGAGCAGCAGTTCGCCCACACGCCGGTGCGGCACCCCATGCGGGTGGCCGTCGAGCTGGGCGCGGACGCCAACGGGGTGCTCACCGCCATGGCCGTCGACGTCCTCTCCGACACCGGCGCCTACGGCAACCACGGCCCCGGCGTCATGTTCCACGCCACGCACGAGTCGGTGGCCCTCTACCGCTGCGCGAGCAAGCGGGTCGACGCGGAGGCGGTCTACACCCACCAGGTGCCCTCGGGCGCGTTCCGCGGCTACGGGCTCGGCCAGGTCATCTTCGCCATCGAGTGCGCCCTCGACGAGCTGGCCCGCGAGGTCGGCCTCGACCCCTTCGAGCTGCGCCGGCGCAACGTCGTGCGCCCCGGCGACGACTTCGTGGTGACCGGCCCCTCCAGCGGCGACCTCGTGCACGGCACCGACGGCCTGCCGCAGTGCCTCGACCTCGTCCAGGACGCGCTGGCCGCCCCCGGCGAGGGCGGGCCCGGCGACGTCCCGGACGACCCGCACGCCCCCGCCGAGGAGTGGGCGGTCGGCGAGGGCATGGCCGCCTCGATGATCGCCACCATCCCCCCGCGCGGGCACCACGCGGACGCCGCGGTGGAGCTCCACGACGACGGCACCGTGCTCGTGCGGGTCGGCACCGCCGAGTTCGGCAACGGCACCGCCACCGTGCACACCCAGCTCGTGGTGGAGGGGCTGCGCGACGTCCTGCCGCTGGCGCCCTCCCAGGTCCGGCTGCACGCCGGCGACACCGACGCCGTCGGGCACGACACCGGCGCGTACGGCTCGACCGGCTCGGTCGTGGCCGGTGCGGCCGTGCTGCGGGCCGCGCGGGCCCTGGCGGCCCGGCTCGCGGCCGGCGAGAGCGCCGCGCCCGGCGTCCCGCTGACGGCGCGCGCCTCCGACCACGGCGCGGTCCGCTCGGCCGCCTACAACGTCCACGGCGTGCGGGTCGCCGTGCACCGCCCGACGGGCCAGGTGCGCGTCCTCCGCTCCGTGCACGCCGCGGACGCCGGGACCGTGCTCAACCCCGAGCAGCTGCGCGGGCAGGTCGAGGGCGGGGTGGCGCAGGGCTTCGGCTCGGCGCTGCTGGAGGAGGTCCGGGTCGAGGACGGCGTGGCCACCACCCGCACCTTCCGCAACTACCGCGTCCCGCAGCTCGCCGACGTGCCCCGCACCCAGGTGCTGTTCGCCGACACCTACGACTCGATCGGCCCGCTGGGCGCGAAGTCGATGTCGGAGGCGCCCTACAACCCCGTCGCGCCCGCGGTCGCCAACGCCGTCCGGGACGCCCTGGGCACCCGCCCGTACGCCCTGCCGATGAGCCGCGACCGTGTGTGGCGGCTCGCCCGGCAGGCGACGCAGGAACAAGCCCAGGACCAGCCCCAGGAGACCCCGTGACCCTCGCGCACCCCGACCACCCGTTCCTGCGGACGGCGGTCGACCTCGCGGTGGCCAACGTGGCCGACGGCGGCGGCCCCTTCGGCGCGCTGATCGTGCGCGACGGCGAGGTGGTGGCCACCGGTCAGAACCGCGTGACCCGCGACCTCGACCCCACCGCCCACGCCGAGGTGACGGCGATCCGCCGCGCCTGCACCGTGCTGGACGACTTCTCCCTGGCCGGGTGCACCCTCTACACCTCGTGCGAGCCGTGCCCGCTGTGCCTGGCCGCGGCCCTGTGGGCGCGGGTCGACCGGGTCGTCTACGCGGCCGACCGCGACGACGCCGCGCGCGGCGGCTTCGACGACCGGGCCTTCTACGAGCTCTTCGCCTCCGACCGCGCGACCTGGCCGACCCCGGTGGACCTCGTGGGCGTCGCCGAGTCCTTCGACCCCTTCCACGCCTGGCTGTCCAAGGACGACCGGACGCACTACTGAGCCGAGGCGATCAGGGCTGACGGGTCAGCGCCGCAGCTCGCCCGCCAGCTGCCGGGCGAGCTCGACGGAGGCCTCGATCTCCGCGCGGCGGATCGAGACGCTCTCCACGTTGACGCCGAACGGCACCCCCAGGTGCCGGCAGAAGGCGATGAGCTCGCGGGCCGCGCCCAGCGCGTGCTGGTAGGACGCCTCGAGGGTGTCGAGGGCGTGGCGCAGGTCGTTGCGGATCCACTGCGGCACGTCGACGCCGAGCCAGCCGAGGAACTCCAGCGTGCGCAGCGAGCCGCACACGGAGAAGGTGAAGACCAGCGGCACCGGCTCGACGCCCCGCTCGAGGCAGGCGTAGTGGTAGTCGGAGACGAGGTTCTTGGCCGCGTTGACGTCGTAGACGACCTGGGTGACGAAGAAGGAGCAGCCGGCCTCCTGCTTGGCCAGGAGCCGCTCGTGCTCGGTGCCGCGGCGCGTGTGCCGCTCGGCGATCGCCACGCCGCCCAGCAGCAGGTCCGGGCGGGTCTGCGCGCGCAGCTCCTGGGCACGTGCCAGGGAGGTCGCCGTCCGCTTGTCCTTCGAGGAGGCGCCGACGAAGACGGTGAGGACGTCCTCGGCGTCCTGCGCCCCGAGCCAGGTGCGCAGGTCGTCCTCCTCGTACTTGCCGACGGCGCGGTAGACGACGACCGGCAGGTCCCACCCGGCCAGGTGCCGGCTGCTGAACTGCGCGGGGTCCATCGTCGGCAGGAACGGGAACGGGCGCTCCGCAGGGTTGCGGTCGCTCTCGTCGTCGATGTCGTAGAGCACCAGGCCGTCGAGGTCGAGCGGGGAGAGCCGCTCGCGGGTGAGGTCGGCGATCTCCTGGGCGCGCTCGGGGTCGGTGGTGGTGCGGGGCGGGGTGAGGGCGAAGAGGAGCAGCTCCCCCTCGCGCTGGGCCACGCGGCTCGCCAGGGTCATGTCGGCGCCCTCCTCAGGCGGTGACGGGCTCGCCGGCGGCGCGCCGGCCGTCCGCGTGCAGGTGCCCGACGACGGTGACCAGGGCGATGAGGACGCCGGCCAGCAGCAGCCCCGCGCCCGTGTGCCAGCGCAGCAGCGCGGCCCCGACGGAGGCGCCCGCGAGGATCGCGACGACGGCCCAGAGGCGACGACCGGAGCCGCCGCCGGAGGCCTTGGCCTTGCCCGAGCCCAGCAGCGAGTCGGCCGCGAGACCGGTGATGGTGGAGGTGACGACGACCGTGGTGACGTCCTTGACCGCGATGAACCGGGCGGTGGCCGCCTGGAGCCCCATCGCCAGGCCGAGCACGGTGGTGACCGGGAGGCCGACGGACGGGTCGGGCGCCTCCCCCACCACGAGCAGGACGACGGCCAGCCCGATGCACAGCACGGCGACCGTCCCGAAGAGCACGCCGGTGACGCGCGACCACGGCTCGCCGGCCCGCTTGAGCACCCGCCCGCCGAGCGCCGCGCCGCCCATGAAGCCGAGCAGCGCCAGGACCGGGCCGACCACGGGCAGGTCGTCGGCGCCGGTGAGCGCCATGCCGAGGACGACCACGTTGCCCGTCATGTTGCCCGTGAACACGCGGTCGAGGCCGAGGTAGCCGACGGCGTCGACGATGCCGGTGGTGAACGTGAGCACGAGCATGAGCACGAGGTGCATGGTCGCGGGCGGGACGGCGTGGAGACGGGTCACGGGGCCATCATTCCGGACCCCGTGCGGTCCGGGACCAACGGTCCACGACTGTGGAGCGCCCGTGAAGGGTTCTGGCGTTCCGCTGCGGTCTAGATACCCCCTCCCCTATGTTGTGGGCCAGGTCGACAGCCAGCCGACCGCACCAGGGGGGCGACGTCCGAGGACTCGCCAGGAGCGACCGTGCCCCACCCCCGCGCCCGCACGACCCCTCACCGCCCCGCGCGGTCGGTGGTGCGGGGGCTCGCACGCCTGCTGACGGGCGCGCTCGCCCTCGCCGCCGTGTCCGGCCTCACCACGCCCCCGGGCCAGGCCACGGCAGCCACCGTGCAGACGTCGAGCGGCACCACCAGCAGCACGAGCAGCACCGCCCGCAGCACCGCCACCACCTACTACGTCTCCCCCGCCGGCGACGACACCGCCTCCGGCACCAGCCCCGGCACGGCCTGGGCCACGCTCGACCGCGCCTCCGCGGCCCTCGCCGACGGCGACCTCGGGCCCGGCGACGCCCTCGCGCTGCGTCGCGGGGGCTCCTGGACGGGCACGCTGGCGGTCACGGCGTCCGGCACGGCGTCCCGGCCCCTCGTGGTGCGCGCCTACGGCTCCGGTGCCCGGCCCGTCGTCCGCGACGGGGCGTGCGTGCAGGTCAGCGGCTCCCACGTCCGGGTGCAGGACCTCTCCGCCCGGGGCTGCGACTACGCCGGCTTCGGGCTCTCGGGCACCGACGTGACGCTGCTGCGGGTGCACGCCACCAAGAACGTCGCCGGCGTCTCCATCGGCGAGACCGCCACCGGCGCCTCGGTGCTGCGCTCCAGCCTCGTGCGCAACCAGCGCATGGCCCCCGACACCCCGGGGGCCGACGACGACTACGGCGCCTACGGCGTCGAGGTGCTGGGCGACGACGCGACCATCGCGTGGAACACCATCGCGGGCCAGGTCGCGCCCAGCGACGACTACGGCACCGACGGCTCGGCCGTGGAGGTCTACGGCGCCGTCGGGACCCGCATCCACCACAACATCGCGCGCGGCGACCTCACCTTCATCGAGCTCGGCAAGGCCGGGACGCGGGACACCGTGCTCGCCTACAACCTGGTCACCTCGAACCTGGAGAACGCGGGGTTCGTCATCACCCGTGGGGTGGGCGACGCGTTCGGGCCGGTGCGCGGGACGCTGGCGGTGCACAACACCGCCCGCCTCACCGGGACCGGCAGCCAGGCCTTCTGGTGCGGCGGCGTCTGCACCAAGCGGGTGCTGGCGCTGGAGGACAACGTCCTCGTCTCCCAGGCCCGGATCGGCTACGCCCTGGGCCTCGACGGGCTGGGCAGCCTCCTCGGCGGCGGTCGCAACCTGATGTGGGGCAGCGGCGTCGAGCACCTGCTCTCGCCCGGGGACGAGGTCGCCAACCCGCGCTTCGCGTCCCTGAGCAGCCTCGAGCCCAAGCGGAGCAGCCCGGCCGTCGACTCGGCCAGGCGGCTGCGCACCGCGGGGCTCCAGGGCGGGGTCGACGTCCACGGCCGCCGGGTCGGGCTGGACGGCGACGGGGACGGCACCGGGCGGGCCGACCGGGGCGCGGTCGAGCGGCGCGCGGCCCGCTGAGGTCGCGCCCGGATCACCGGGGCGTGGGTCAGAGACCCCCGCCCAGGGGGCGACCCGGGCTCGCGGCCAGCGAGCCCTCGAGGGACTTCTCGTCGAGCAGCTGCTGGATGCGGTCCACGAGCTCCTCGCGGGAGAACGGCTTGGCCAGGAAGTCGTCCACCCCGGCCACGTAGGCGGCCCGGATGTCCTTGCGGGTGGCCAGCGCCGTCAGCATGAGGAAGAGCGGCCGCTCCTCCGCCTGCAGCTCGGCACAGGCCGCGAGGACCTCGAGGCCGGTGAGCTTGGGCATCTGGTTGTCCAGCACCACGAGGTCGAGGCCGCCCTCGCGGATGGCCGTGAGGGCCGCCAGCCCGTCCTCGACGCTGACGACGTCGTGGCCTGCACGACCGACGACGAGCCGCAGGAGCAGGCAGAGATCGGGGTCGTCCTCCGCGATCAGGATCCGAGCCACGAGAACAACCTCCAGAGGGGGGACGACGACCGGAGGGAGCCGGCCGTTCAGGGGGGGGAGTCGCCGCGGTGTCAGGGGGACCTGCGCCGACCCCGCCATTCTCACCCCTACGAGCGGTTCCCGCAGGCCGTTCGGGTCCCAAGGCTGTGGGACCTTCGTCCCAGCCCTGTGCAGAGTTCGTGCAGACCGGCTCCCGATGTGCTCCGGGGCACGCTCAGCGCCCCAGCAGCCCTCGGGCGGCGGCGAGGGTGCGCCCGTCGCACCACCGCGGCACGGCCGCGGCGTAGGCGTCCCAGTCGGCGCCGAACCGCTCGGCCAGCGCCGCCTCCTCCCGACGCACCTGCCCCCGGTCGAGGGAGACCACGAAGGCCACGGCGGGCAGGAGCGCCCGCAGCGAGCGGCGGTGCACCGCGTGCGCGAGCAGGAGCCCGGCGAGGCCGACGTACATGGGGTTGCGGGTGAGCGCGTTGACGCCGTCCGTCACGAGGTGCTCGGCCGCCGAAGGGTCCTCGGGGTGCCAGGTGGTGCCCGCGCGGCGGAAGCCTGCGAGCGCGGCCCCGCCGAGCGCCAGCGAGGGCACCGCGACCGCCGCGGCGGCGACCGTGGTGGCAGGCTGCGGCGCCCCGAGCCTGCGCTGGGCGAGCAGGGCCTGGACGAGCTGGACGGCGGGCAGGCGCAGCAGGCCCGGGAGCTGGGTGATCCTCACCGGGCCATCCTGCCCGCCGTACCCCAGACGGCGGCGCCCCGTGGCCGGAAGTGCCAGGACGACCGTTCTCCCACCCTGAGGGGCGAGGGGCGTTCCAGACCGCTTCGCATCACCTGTCGCCTGAGCCGACCCGGGACCCGTCCTGCACACCTGACGTGGGATAACGTCCGCCCCGACGCACGAGTCTCGGCGGGCGTCGCTCCCCCGTCCCGCCGATGCTCTCGTCGCGCCGTCGGACACGAGCATGGGGACCAGGATGAGTGAGGACGCCACGGGCGAGCAGCCCGCCGGCAAGTGGGACGAGGTCGCGCAGGGGCTCGGTGAGCTCAGGCGACGACAGGGCGATCCGTCGTACGCGGAGATCGCGCGCCTGGTGAGCGAGCAGCGGCTCGCCGACGGTGCCTCCCCGGCGGCCTCCCGCGTGGCCCGCAGCACCGTCTTCGACTGCTTCAAGACCGGTCGGACCCGGATCAACCTCCCGCTGGTGCGGGAGATCGCCCGTGCGCTCGGCGCCGACACCGAGGTCGTGGACGGCTGGGTGCTGGAGTCCCTCCAGCGCTCCAGCGGCAGGACGCTGCCGCCGACCGAGCCGGCGGCCGCGCCCCACGCCGAGGCGGCCGGCGCGCGGGAGGCGGTCGAGCGGGAGCCCGGCTCCGTGGCCACCGAGGAGCACGGCGCCGTCCCTATCGCTGCGCCCGCTGCGTCCACCGCACCCCTCGCGCCCGCCGAGCCCGCGGCGCTCCTCGACGAGAAGCCTCCCTTCGTGCCGGTCTGGCAGATCCTGGTGGCGATGGTGCTGTGCCTGCTCATCGACCTGATGGGGCGCTACCTCACCACCGTCTCCCACCTGCCGCTCCACCTCGACATGGTCGGCACCGCGACCGCGGCGATGCTCCTGGGGCCCTGGCGAGGCGCCGCGGTCGGCGCCGCCATGAACGTGGCCGGGGTGCTCTCGATCGAGGACTCCCTGGACTGGGTCTCGCTCGCCTTCGCGGGCGTCAACGTCCTGGGCGGACTGGTCTGGGGCTTCGGCATCCACCGCTGGGGCTGGGGGCGGACGCTGCCCCGGCTCCTCGGACTCAGCCTGGTCGTCGCCGTCCTGTGCTCGGCCCAGGCGGTGCCGATCCTGCTCATCTTCTTCCACTCCGGGATGCAGCCCGGCACGGACTTCGTGATCGAGGCCGTCTACGAGCGCGTCCCGCGCCTGGACGTGGCGCTGGCGATCGCGAACCTCATCGTCTCGGTGGCCGACAAGATGATCAGCACCTTCGTCGGGCTCTCCCTGGCCGCGCTGGCCCCGCGGGCGATGCGGTGGCGGCTCGAGCGCCAGGTGCCCCTCGTCCGCTCCTGACGGGGCGGCGGGGCGGCTCAGCCGTTCCAGGTCGAGCCGGTGGCGGCGAAGTCGTCCAGCCGGTAGCCGATGAGCCGGGCGCACAGGTCCTCGGGCAGCTCGCCGTCGTAGGGCAGCTTGAGGAACCCCTCGCCGGCCTCGAACCCGGCGGCCTCCACCTCGGCGCGGTGCGCGGCGAACTGGTGCGGCGGGAACCGCAGCGAGCAGTGCTTCTTGTACGCCTGGAGCACCCACTGGCGCACGCCGTCCTTGAGGTAGGCCGGCTGGTTCCAGTGCACGGTCTCGACGACGTCCGGGTCGGCCGCCAGGCTCAGGGCGCGCAGGCGCTCGAGGAACGGCCGCTGGACGTCGTCCAGGTGGGCCATGAAGTCGTCGACGTCGACACGCTTGGGCATGGGCACGAGGCGCAGCCTAGCCGTGCTCAGCCGGCGGCCTCCTGGGGCTGGCGCGCCCGCACCGCGGCGACCCCGGCCTCGACCCGCTCGGTCGGGCCGGCGACGAACACGTACTCGGTGTTGCGCAGGTGCGAGACGCGTCCGACCTTCTCGCCCGCCGGGCTGAAGATGCCGATCTGCGCGCCCACGTAGCGCTTGGAGTCGAACGCCAGCAGGCGGACGTCCTCGTGCCCGGCGTCGAGCAGGGCCGTGGTCATCTGCTCGCTGGTGAGCCACGACTCGTCGTTGTAGGACAGGACGACGACCTCGGCGCTCAGCCGCTCCAGCACGCTGGCCAGGGCGCCCGGCATCTGCCGCTTCACGTTGAAGACGCTCTTGGTGGCGGGGTCGCGCGCGTCGGCGCGCTTGCACGCCACGCCGTAGGGCTCGGGGGCGTCCCAGCGCACGAGGGTCTCCCACACGTGGTAGTTCGTGAAGTACCGGTGCTGGTTGTAGGGCGGGTCGAGGTAGGCGAGGTCGGCCGGGCCCAGGTCGTCCACCGTGGTCATGACGTCGCCCGCCACCGTCCGGCCGGGGCCGGGCAGCAGCTCGGGCCGGCGCAGGTCGAGGTCGCGGAACGAGCGCGGCGCCCACTGCTTGAGGTAGGCCATCTGGAGGCCGGTCGTGGAGTCGACCCGGTCCGCGGCCAGCAGCAGGCTCGTGAGGAGGACCGGGAAGAGCGGGGAGTCGCGGTACTCCCGCTCCAGGGCGTTGCGCACGGCGTCCACCCGGCGCCCGTTGTGGGGCTGGAGGAAGCGGGACGCCTCGCAGAACGTCTCGGTGAAGTAGCCCCGCTCGCCCGGCAGCGAGGCGAGGTGCTCCAGCGCAGCGGCGAGCGCGACCTCGTCGACCTCGCGGGCGTCGGTGGCGACGTAGCAGTCGCTCAGCACCTGGCTGTAGGTCGCGACGTCCGCGGCGGTGACCCCCAGGCCGCGGCGCTTGAGCTCCTGGGCCACCCGTGTCGTCCCCGTGAACAGGTCGATCGCCGTCCGGGCGCCCACGCCCTCGGCCAGGTCGCCGAGGACGGGGACCAGGGCCCGCTTGGAGCCCAGGTACTTGATCACGCGGGCGAGCCTAGGGGCGTTCGTGCCCGTCGGCGCGGAACTCGCACATCCGGCCCGCCATGTCGGCGCTCCCGCCTAGCCTGCGCCCATGCGTCTGCGCCTGGGCACCCTGCTCCCCGTGCTGGTCCTCCTCGTGGCCGTGCCGTTCGTGATGGACGGGATCGGGCGGGACGAGCGGGGTTCTGGCTCGGGCTCGGGCTCGGGCTCGGGCGGGGGCGTGAGCGCGGGTGCCGGCGTGGTCTCGGCGGCCCGCGCGACGCGGCTGCTCGCCGACCTGACGACGGGCCCGCGCGTCGCCTCCTACGAGCTGGGCTACGACCGCGACGCCTTCGGCGAGGCGTGGAAGGACACCGACGGCAACGGGTGCAACCAGCGCGACGACGTGCTGCTGCGCGACGCCGTGCCCGGCTCCACGACGACCGCGCAGCAGGGCGCCTGCGACCACGACGTGCTGGCCGGGCGGTGGGTCGACCCGTACACCGGGAAGCGGCTGGCCTTCACCGACCTCAAGGACCCCGCGCAGGCGCAGGCGATCCAGATCGACCACGTCGTCCCGCTGGCCGAGGCGTGGGTGTCCGGAGCGTCCTCGTGGTCCGACGCGCGCCGGGAGCGCTACGCCAACGACCTCGGCGTGCTGCTCGCCTCGGACGGCCCCACGAACGCGGCCAAGAGCGACGACGACCCGGCGGCCTGGCGGCCGCGCGCCGCCTACCAGTGCACCTACGCGCGGCGCTGGGTCGCGGTGAAGTCCGAGTACGACCTCACCGTCGACGCCTCCGAGCGCGCCGCGCTCACCTCGATGCTCGACGCCTGCTGAGGCGGGCCCGTCGGATCAGGGCCCGTCGGCTCAGGGCCCGTCGGCTCAGGGCCCGTCGGATCAGGGCCCGTCGAGGCGCACCGCGACGACGGCGACGTCGTCCTCCCCGCGCTCGGGGACCAGCTCGGCCAGCAGCCGGTCGAGCAACGTGTCGAGGTCGGGGCCGGCGGCGGTGAGCCGCTCCACGCAGGCACGCAGCCGCTCGAGGCCGACGTCGATGGCCTCGCCGCGGCGCTCCACCAGGCCGTCGGTGTAGAGCAGGACCGTGGAGCCCGGGGGCAGGGTCGTCCGCGCCTCGGTGCGGGCCACCTCGGCGTCGAGACCGAGCCAGGTGCCGCGCTCGGCCTCCTCCAGCAGGCGGGCGCCGCCGCCCGTGACGGCCACCGGCGGCGGGTGGCCGGCGTTGCTCCAGACGAGGTCGCGCCCGCCGTCGGGGCGCCGCTCCACCCGGGCCACGACCGCGGACGCCATCGTCCCCAGGTCCAGGACCTCGATGGCCCGGTCGACCGCGCGGAGCAGCCCGGCGGGCGAGGCCTCGCCCTGGACCGCGACGCCGCGCAGCAGGCCGCGCAGCTGGCCCATCGCGGCCGCCGCGTCGGTGTCGTGGCCGACGACGTCGCCGATGACCAGGTGCGGGTCGGTGCCCTCGAGCACGAACGCGTCGTACCAGTCGCCGCCCACCTGGGCCGCGGCCGCCGCGGGCAGGTAGCGCACGGCCATCCGGGTGCCGGCCGGCTGCGGCGGGTCGGTGAGCAGGCTGCGCTGGAGGCCCTCGGCCAGCTCGCGCTGCTCGGCGTAGAGCCGCACGTTGTCCAGCGCCAGGCCGGCGCGTTCCGCGAGGTCGTCGAGCAGGCGGAGGTCCTCGTCCTCGAAGCCGCCGCGCTCCGGGGCGCGGAAGACGGTGAGCAGGCCGACGACCCGCTCGCGGCCCGGCAGCGGGATGACGGCGACGGAACCGGGACGCAGGCGCAGGAACGCCTCACGGGCCGGGCCGGGCTCGAGCAGCGCGGAGATCCGGCCGCCCGCGTCGTCCTGGACGACCACGGGCCGCTCCTCGCGCAGCGCCCGCGCGAGGAAGGAGGCGTCGGAGAGCGACTCGATCCGCGAGGCGGCGTAGGTGTCGAGGTCGGGGCGGCGGGCCGCGTCCGCGTGCCACCAGCCGACGTCGCGGACGCGGCTGCGCCACTCGCCCGGTCGCTCGGGGTGGCGCGCCTCGGCGTGCGCGGGGCGCTCGACCACCGAGACCAGGCACCAGTCCCCCAGCTCGTGGGCGACCAGGCTGGCGAGCGAGCCGACCGCCTCCTGCCGGTCGAGCGTCTCGGAGAGGGTCGTGGTGACGTCCGCGAGGAACGCGGCGCGACGGGCCGCGGCGTCCAGGACCTGCTGGGCCTCGTGGCGGGCGGTGACGTCGTGGAAGAAGACGCTCAGGCCGTCGGGGTCGGGCCAGGCCCGCACCTCGTACCAGGCGTCGAGGGGGAAGGGGTAGTAGGCGTCGAACGCGACCGGCTCCCCGGTCCCGACGGCGCGTCGGTAGCTGCGCTCGAAGTCGGAGTCGACGGACTCCGGGAAGAGGTCCCAGACCACCCCACCCAGGAGCTCGGTGCGCGGGCGTGCGAGCAGCTTCTCGGCCTCGGGGTTGACGTGGCTGAACCGCCAGTCCCGGTCGAGGTGGAAGTAGGCGGTCGGCATGGCCTCCAGCACGCGGGCGACGCGGGCCTCGCCCTCGGCGGCGGCGGTGACGTCGTAGGCGGCGCCCAGCAGGCGGACCGTCCGCCCCTGCTCGTCGCCCAGGGCCCGCCCGCGGGCGGCGAGCCAGCGCACCGCGCCGTTGCGCAGGAGCACGCGGTACTCCGCGACGTACTCCCCGCAGGTGGCGATCGCGTGGTCGAGCGCGGCGGTGACCCGCGGCAGGTCGTCGGGGTGGAGCGCGTCGTTGAAGGCGTTGATGGTGGCGCCGAACTCGGCGCGGGTGAGGCCGAAGAGCTCCAGCAGGCGGTCGTCCCAGTGCAGGTCGCCGGTCACCAGGTCCCAGTCGAACGCGCCGATCTGGGCGGCGTCGACGGCGAGCTGGAAGCGCACGCGCTGGGCCTCGAAGTCGGTGCGCAGCAGGCCGAGCTCGAGCTCGGCGGCGAAGGGGCCGGTGAGCTGCTCGACGCGCGCCAGGTCCTCGTCCGTCCAGCGGCGCGGGGTGGCCGAGAAGACGCAGAGGGTGCCGAGGGCGGAGCCGTCGGCCGCGCGCAGCGGCACGCCCAGGTAGGCGCGGACGACCACGCCGGCCGCGTCGTCGACCCGCACGGTGCCCAGGGCCTGGGCGGCGGAGCAGGTGACCGACGCGAGCTCCTCGCGCCACACCGGCGGGGCCCCGTCCGGTCCCGCGACCCCGGCGGCCTCGACGCGCCCGTCGTGCACCTGCACGCGGGCGCCGTCCACGCCGAGGAAGGAGGTGGCGAGCTGCGCGAACGACGTCAGCTGCGCGTCCCGTCTCGAACGGTCGGAGACGGTGTGCCCGGCTTCCTCCACGCAGGCCTCCTGGAGCCCTGGCCCCGGGAACTGCGGGCGGCGGTGCCGGCGCGGATGTGCACCGGCACCCCAGTGTCCTCCCCGGGCCCTCCCCCACAGGGGGGAGGTCCGTACCTGTCGGCCCCGTGGGCCCTGCCAGTGAGGGCGGTCCGGGCGGTCAGGCCATCTCGACGAGCACCTGTCCGCCGCTCACCGCGTCGCCCTGCTTCACGAGGACCCCGGCGACCGTGCCCGCGGCGGGCGCGGTGATCTCGGTCTCCATCTTCATCGCCTCGAGGACGACGAGGACGTCGCCGGGCTCGATCTCCTGCCCGACCTCGACGAGGACGCGGGCGACCGCGCCGGACAGCGGGGCCTTCACGCCCTCGCCGGAGCCGCCGACCGGCGCCGGCGGCGGCGTCGCGGCGGCGGGGGCGTTGAACGAGCCGCCCGCCATGAACACCGCGCCCATGGTCGGCTGGGGCTCGTCCTCCACCTCCACCTCGACGTCGTAGGCGACCCCGTCGACGGTGACCTTCAGCCGCATGACCGGCTCCTTCCTGGCTGCTGCTCCGGCAGGGCCGGGCGCTGGGTGGCGGGCACGCTCAACGCACCCCGTGCATGATCCGGTGGCCGTGCACCATGGCGCGGCCCTGCTGGGCCCACGCGGCACCGGTCCGGTAGTGCACCTGCTTGACCTTGGCCCGGTGGCCGAGGAACTCGGCCACCGCCGCCGAGATCGCGAGCACGACCTCCGGCGGCACCTCGGGCGGCGGGATGAGGGTCCGCGTCTCCGCGAGCTCGGCCTCGAGCCGCTCGACGCGTGCGCCGAGGGCGTGGACCTGCGCGAGCAGCGAGGCGAGCTGCTCGGTGACGGCCGGCGTCGGGGTGCTCACGTCGGCCCCAGTCCGTGCTTCTTGGCGGGCCGGACGTCGCGCTTGGCGGCCAGCACCTCCAGGGCCCGCGAGACCTGGGCCCGTGTCTCGGCGGGGTCGATGATGTCGTCCACGAGGCCGCGGGAGGCGGCCACGTACGGCGTGGAGAACGTCGAGCGGTACTCCTCGATGAGCTCGGCGCGCTTGGCCGCGGGGTCGTCGGCCGCCGCGATCTCGCGGCGGAAGACGATCTCGGCGGCGCCCTCGGCGCCCATCACCGCGATCTCCGCGCTCGGCCAGGCGAACACCTTGTCCGCGCCCAGGTCCTTCGAGCACATGGCGACGTACGCGCCGCCGTAGGCCTTGCGCAGCACGACGGTGATCTTCGGGACGGTGGCGGCGGAGTAGGCGTAGAGCAGCTTCGCGCCGTGCCGGATGATCCCGTTGTGCTCCTGGGCGACGCCGGGCAGGAACCCGGGGACGTCGACGAGGGTGACCAGCGGGATGTTGAAGGCGTTGCAGAAGCGGACGAACGCCGAGCCCTTGTCGGAGGCGTTGATGTCGAGGACGCCGGACATGACGGTCGGCTGGTTGGCCACGACGCCCACCGTGCGGCCGGTGATGCGCCCGAACCCGACGACGATGTTGCCGGCGTAGCCGGCCTGGACCTCGAGGAAGTCGCCGCGGTCGACGAGGTGGGCGATGACCTCGCGGACGTCGTAGCCCTTCTTCGCGGAGACCGGGACGATGTCGAGCATCCCCGGGTCCGGCTCGATGACGTCGTCGGGGTCGACGACCGGCGGGTCCTCGGTGTTGTTCTGCGGCAGGAAGCTGAGCAGCTTCTTGGCGATGAGGATCGCCTGCTCGTCGTCGTCCGCGACGAAGTGGGTGACCCCCGAGAGGGCCATGTGCGCGTCCGCGCCACCCAGGTCGTCCGAGGTGACCTTCTCGCCCGTCACCTGCGCGATGACGTTGGGGCCCGTGATGAACATGTGGGCCTTGCGCGTCTGGATGATGAAGTCCGTGAGCGCCGGGGAGTAGGCCGCGCCGCCGGCGCAGGGGCCGGAGATGATCGCGATCTGCGGCACGACGCCGGAGAGCAGGACGTTGCTGTAGAAGACGCGGCCGTAGCCGGCCAGCGAGCCGATGCCCTCCTGGACGCGGGCGCCGCCGGAGTCGTTGATGAAGACGAAGGGCGTGCCGGTCGACAGGCTCGCCTTCATCATCGCCACGACCTTGTCGGAGTGCACCTCGCCCGCGCTGCCGCCGGCGACCGTGAAGTCCTGGCTGGCGACGTGGACGGGCCGGCCGAGCACCGCGCCGGCGCCGGTGACGACGCCGTCCGCGGCCATCTCGACCTTGTCGAGGCCGAAGTAGGTCGAGCGGTGCCGGGCGAACATCCCGGTCTCCTGGAAGGTGCCCGGGTCCAGCAGCGCGTCGACGCGCTCGCGCGCGGTGAGCTTGCCCTGCTGGTGCTGCTTCTCCAGCCGCTGCTCGCCCCCGCCGAGCTCGACGGCCGCGCGCTGGGCGCGCAGGTCGTCGGTGCGCTCGGCCATGGTGGCCTCAGCGGGGAGGGGCTGGGACGTGGTGGTCATGCCTGCCTTCCCTTTCGTCAGACCCGCTGGACGGCGACCTGGTGGGCCTTGCCGTCGAGGGTCACGGAGTAGTTGACCGGGGCCTGGGCCTCGCCGCCGGCCTGCTGCGCCAGCTTCTCGGCGGCGAGCTCGGCCGGGTCGCGGCCGACGTTGCGCGGGCCGGCGTCGCGCTCGGCGAAGAACGTGGGCGCCACACCGGGGAACATCGCGGTGGTGAGGACGTCCTCGTCGCTGCCGTCCGAGCCGGCCAGCCCGGCCGCCTTCTCGACCAGCTCGTCCCACTCGGGCTCGAGCAGGTCGGCCGGCCGGACCGTGATCGGCTCCTTCTTCGTCTGCGCCTTCGCGAGCTCGACGATCTTCGGGTTCCGCTCGCCGAGCGTGGCGCCGTAGTAGCCGAGCATGAGGTCGGCGAACTCGGCCGTGAGCACCTTGTAGGGGCCCATGAGGACGTTGAAGACGGCCTGCGTCCCGACGATCTGGCTCGACGGGGTCACCAGCGGCGGGTAGCCCGCGGCCTGGCGGACCCGCGGAACCTCCTCGAGGACCTCCTTGAGCCGGTCGCCCGCGCCCTGCTGGCGCAGCTGGCTCTCCATGTTCGAGATCATCCCGCCGGGGATCTGGCTGGAGAAGATGTCCGTCTCCACGCCGGTGATGGCCGACATGAACTCGGTGTAGCGCGGCCGGACGGCGGCGAAGTGGTCCTTGATCCGGCCGAGCCGCTCGTCGTCCAGGTTCGTCGTGTAGGGCGTCCCCGCGAGCATCTCGACGAGGGACTCCGTCGGGTTGTGCCCCGGGCCCATCGAGAGCGACGAGATGGCGGTGTCCACGACGTCCGCGCCCGCCTCGATGGCCTTCATCAGGCTCACCAGCGTCACGCCGGTGGTCGCGTGGCAGTGGACGTGGATGCGGACGTCCTGGCCCACACCGTCCTTGATCGCCTTGACGATGTCGTAGGCGGGCTGCGGCCGCAGGAGGGCCGCCATGTCCTTGATGCACAGCGAGTCGCAGCCGAGCTCCATGAGCTGGTGGGCCTGCTCGACGTAGCCCTCGACCGTGTGCAGCGGGCTCTCGGTGTAGCAGATCGTGCCCTGGGCGTGCTTGCCCACGCGGCGGACCGCCTCGATCGCCTGGCGCACGTTGCGCACGTCGTTGAGGGCGTCGAAGACGCGGTAGACGTCCATGCCGTTCTCGGCCGACTTCTCCACGAAGCGGTTGACGACCTCGTCCTGGTAGTGCCGGTAGCCCAGGAGGTTCTGGCCCCGCAGCAGCATCTGCAGGCGGCTGTTCGGCATGAGCTCGCGGAAGGTGCGCAGGCGGGCCCACGGGTCCTCGTTGAGGAACCTGATGCAGGCGTCGAACGTGGCGCCGCCCCAGCACTCCACGGACCAGTAGCCGGCCGCGTCGATGTCGGCGCAGGCCTCGACCATGTCCTCCAGGGCCATGCGCGTGGCCATGAGGCTCTGGTGCGCGTCTCGCAGCACCAGCTCGGTCACCCCCACCTCCCTCCGGGGCGTGGTGGGCGGGTCCAGCGGCGGTGTGGTGACGGCGTCCTCGGCCATGCTTGGATCGTTCTACCGGCGGGAGCGGTCCACAACCCTTGCGGGCGGTACCGAGGACCATCGTCCCGGAAGGTCCTGACCTCCGTGACCGGGGTTGACCTCGAACAGCGTCCCTGACCTGCGACTTCGTGTGACCCGCGCGACAGGGGGCACCCGCGCGAACGCCCCGGACGCCGGGTGGGCCGGCCGCGGGGCGGCACGGGACCCACGGCGTCCGGGGCGGACGGCGGGGAGCAGCAGGCTCAGGCCTCGACGGTGAGGACGTTCGGGACGTCGCCGGCGGTGATCTTCTTGAGCTTGGCCTCGTCGCCGACGATGACGAAGAAGGCGCGCATCGGCTTCTTGTTGGTCCAGCGGCACCAGGCACCCTCGGGGCCGTAGAAGACGTCGCCGGGGCCGAAGGTGTCCTTGCCCAGGCCCTCGATCTCGAGCTCGATCTCGCCCTCGAGGACGTGGAAGATGTTGTCGACCTGGAACGTGTAGGTGAACGTGGTGACGCCGAGCTGCCACATGCCGACGCGCTTGCCCTCGCTCACGCCCTCGACCTCGAAGTCGTCACCCAGCGGGGTGCCGTCGGCGGCCCACTGCGTGAAGCGGACGTCGTTGACGTTGAAGGTGGGGATAGCCATGGTCTTCTCTCTCCTTGTGGATGACGGTCGGCGCGCGGCCGGGCCGGCGTCGTGCAGCCATCACAGTCGAGAGGCGCGGCGGCGGTCATGGGCGACAACGAGGAGTTGGCCCGCCCGCTTTTGAGTTCGTCCAAGGGCCCGACCCCCGGGCCGGATCGAGCGCCTCGGGCTCGTCACGGCGTCGGGCCGGGGCCCGCGTCGGCCCCGGGGGTGGTGAGCGAGCGCACCACCGAGGAGACCACCTCCACGAAGGACGTCACGGTCCGCTGGGTCCGGTCCGAGGGCGCCAGCAGGACGATCCGGCGGGTCAGCGGGTCGGCCACGTGGAGCACCTCCAGCTCCGTGGCCGGGGTGAGGCGGCGCATGAGCGGGGTCATCACCGTGGCGCCGAGCCCGCCGGCCGCGAGCAGCAGCGAGGCCGCCGTGTCGGTGACCTCGTGGACGACGCGCGGCTCCAGGCCCCGCCGGCGGAACCCGACCCGCAGGGCGGCCCCGAAGTGGCTGGTGGCCGGCGGGAGGATCCAGCCGAGGTCGGCGAGGTCGGCCGCGCGCACCTCGCGCCCCGCGGGCAGCCCCTCGGGGCGCCGGGCGAGCACCACGGCGAACGGCTCCTCCAGCAGCTCGAGGAAGTCGATGCCGCGCTCGGGGGGCAGCGGGTAGCTGGGGTAGTCCAGCCCGAAGGCCACGTCCACGGTGCCGCGACGCACCTCGGAGGCCGCCTCGTCCAGGTCGACCTCCTTGGAGCGCACCGTCACCTCCGGGTGGCGCCGGCCCAGCTCGGCCACGACCGGGGCGAGGAGGGTCGCGGCCATGCTGCCCCACGTCCCGACGCGCAGCGGGCCCGCGACGTCCGAGCCGAGGGCCGCGACCGCGAGGCGGGCCGCGCGCTCCGCCTCGATGAGGCTCTCGGCGTGCGCGACGAGGACGTGGCCGGCGTCGGTGAGGACGAGCTGGCGACCCGATCGCTCGACCAGCGGCCGCCCGACGGACCGCTCCAGGGCGCTCATCTGCTGGGAGACGGCGCCCGGGGTGTAGCCGAGGGCCTCGGCCACGGCGGCCAGCGTCCCGAGCCGGCCGAACTCGGCCAGGGTCGCGAGCTGGGAGAAGTTGAGCCGTCCGCTGGTCGTCGCCACGGAAACACTTTAGCGATGCTGAACCTTTGAGCGCAGAATCATTCGCTTGTTCCAAAGGCTGGCCCGGGTCCAGGCTGCTCGTCGACCGCTCCGACCCTGAGGGAGCGGCCGCTCCCCGACGACCGACCCACCCCGACGAAAGGGTTCGCCCCGTGCCGACAGCCGCCCTCCCCACCCGAGCCTCCGTCGTCATCATCGGCGGCGGGATCATGGGTCTCAGCACCGCCTACCACCTGGCCCGGGCGGGCGTCCGCGACGTCGTCCTCCTCGAGAAGGACGAGTTCGGCTCCGGCTCCACCTCGAAGGCCGCCGGCGGCGTCCGCGCCAACTTCTCCGACGCCGTCAACATCGAGCTCGGCCAGCGCAGCCTGCGCACCTTCGAGCGCTTCCGCGAGGACTTCGGCCAGGAGATCGACCTGCACCAGGTCGGCTACCTCTTCCTCCTGGACGACCCGGCGCACGTCGCCGCGTTCGAGGCCAACGTGGCCCTGCAGAACTCGATGGGCGTCCCGAGCCGGATGATCGACGTGGCCGAGGCGATGCGCCTGAGCCCCTACATCAACCCCGAGGGCCTGCTGGGTGCCGCCTGGTCGCCCAACGACGGCCACTGCACGCCGGAGTCCGTCGTCCTCGGCTACGCCGGCGCCGCCCGCCGGGCCGGCGCGACCCTCCTGCGCAACACCCCCGTCGAGGGCATCGAGAGCGACGGGTCCACGATCACCGGCGTGCGCACGCCGGCCGGCACCATCGCCACCGACACCGTCGTGTGCACCGCCGGCGCGTGGTCCAAGGCCCTCGGCGAGATGGTCGGCGTCGACCTGCCGATCGAGCCCGTGCGTCGCCAGATCGTGGTCACCGAGCAGATCCCGAACCTCGACCCGCGCACGCCGTTCACGATCGACTTCAGCACCACCTTCTACTTCCACAACGAGGGCAACGCCCTCCTGCTCGGCATGTCGGACCCCGACGAGACGCCCGGCTTCAAGCTCCAGCGCTCCGACGACTGGCTGCCCGGGCTCGCCGACGCCATCGAGCGGCGTGCCCCCGAGATCGGCGAGTTCGGCATCGCCAGCGGCTGGGCCGGCCTCTACGAGGTCACCCCCGACCACAACGCCGTCATCGGCGAGGCCGCCGGGGTCTCCCGGTTCCTCTACGCCGCCGGCTTCTCCGGCCACGGGTTCCTCCAGGGCCCCGCCGTCGGCGAGGTCATGCGCGACCTCTACCTCGGCCGTCCGCCGGTCGTCGACGTGAGCGGCATGACGACCGACCGCTTCGCCCCCGCGGCCGCCGGCGTCGGCGGCATCCGCCCCGAGCTCAACATCGTCTGACGCGCGCCCCGCGCCACCCCTCGACCCACTCCTCGCTGCCGCCTCGCAGCACCAGCACCACCACCAGCACCAGCACCGCCACCTTCAAGGAGCCCCACCATGGCCACCCTCCCGTCCGCCTCCGACCTGCGCACGCTCGCCGAGGAGACCGCCGCCCGCCTCGGCGTCGACCTCGCCGCCCACCAGGGCACCCACGAGATCGTCTCCCCCGTCAACGGCGAGGTCCTCAGCTCCCTGGCCTGGGTCGACGCGGACGCCGTCGAGACCGCCGTCGCCGAGGCCCGCGAGGCCTTCCTGACCTGGCGCGCGGTGCCCGCCCCGGCCCGCGGCGCGCTGGTCAAGCGCTTCGGCGAGCTGCTCACCGAGCACAAGGACGACCTGGCCACCCTCATCAGCCTCGAGGTCGGCAAGATCACCTCCGAGGCGCGCGGTGAGATCCAGGAGATGATCGACATCTGCGACTTCGCGGTCGGTCTCTCCCGCCAGCTCAACGGCCGCACCATGCCGTCCGAGCGTCCCGGTCACCGCCTCATGGAGACCTACCACCCGCTCGGCGTCGTCGGCGTCATCTCCGCCTTCAACTTCCCCGCCGCCGTGTGGTCCTGGAACACCGCCATCGCCCTGGTCTGCGGCGACCCGGTGGTGTGGAAGCCCTCCGAGCTCACCCCGCTCATCTCGCTGGCCTGCCAGAGCATCCTGCAGCAGGCCATCGCCGAGCAGGGCGCCCCCGCCGGTCTCTCGCAGGTGCTGCTGGGCGGGCCCGAGGTCGGCCAGGCGCTCGTCGAGAACAAGCTCGTCGCCCTGCTGTCGGCCACCGGCTCGACCCGCATGGGCAAGGCCGTCGGCCCGCTCGTGGCCGACCGCTTCGGCCGCTCGCTGCTCGAGCTCGGCGGCAACAACGCCGCGATCGTCTCCGAGACCGCCGACCTGGACCTCGCCGTCCGCGGCATCGTCTTCGCTGCCGCCGGCACCGCCGGCCAGCGCTGCACCACGATGCGCCGCGTCATCGCCCACACCTCCGTCATCGACGAGCTCACCGAGCGCCTCGCCGAGGCGTTCGGCCGCCTCCCCGTGGGCAACCCGATGGAGGAGGGCACCCTCGTCGGGCCGCTCATCCACGGCAAGGCGTTCGCGGCCATGGAGGCCGCCGTCGCGCAGGCCTGCGAGGAGGGCGGCAAGGTCGTCGGCGGCGGCGGGCGCGAGCTCGTCGACGCCGCCCCGGGCGCCTACTACGCCCGTCCGGCCATCGTCCGGATGCCCGGCCAGACCCCGATCGTCGAGCAGGAGACCTTCGCGCCGCTGCTCTACGTCTTCGGCTACGAGGACTTCCGCGACGCCATCGAGCTCAACAACGCCGTCCCGCAGGGCCTCTCCTCCAGCGTCTTCACCCAGGACCAGGCCGAGGCCGAGCTCTTCGTCTCCGCCGAGGGCTCCGACTGCGGCATCGTCAACGTCAACATCGGCACCTCGGGCGCCGAGATCGGCGGCGCCTTCGGTGGCGAGAAGGAGACCGGCGGCGGCCGCGAGTCCGGCTCCGACGCGTGGCGCGCCTACATGCGCCGCGCCACCAACACCGTCAACTACTCCGGTGAGCTCCCCCTCGCCCAGGGCGTCGACTTCACCGTCTGAGCACCGGCACGGGTGGACGGGGCCGGGTGCCCCGTCCGCCCGCCGGCGCTCGGCCCGGGCCGAGAGGAAGAGCAAGACCGTGGAGCTGTTCGACCTGATGGACCAGTGGGGTCCCGAGAAGATCGTCTGCGTCTCCGACCGACGCACGGGGATGCGCGGCGTCCTCGTCATCGACAACACCGCCCGCGGGATGGGCAAGGGCGGGACGCGGATGGCGCCCGACCTCACCCTCGGCGAGGTGGCCCGGCTGGCCCGGACCATGACCTGGAAGTGGGCCGCCGTGGACCTCTTCCACGGTGGCGCCAAGGCCGGCATCCTCGGCGACCCGTCCTCGCCCGACAAGGAGGGCATCCTCCGGGCGTTCGCGCGGGCCCTGCGCAACGAGGTGCCCAGCGAGTACGCCTTCGGCCTCGACATGGGGCTCTCGGAGGCGGACGCCGCGATCTTCCTGGACGAGCTCGGCGACCGTGGGGCGGCCACCGGCCTGCCCCGCGAGCTCGGCGGGCTCCCGTACGACCAGCTCGGCGTGACCGGGCACGGCGTCGCCGAGGCGGCCGACGCCGCGGCCGCCGAGCTGGGGCTCGAGACCAAGGGCGCCACCGTCGCCGTCCAGGGTTTCGGAGCCGTCGGGCAGGCCACCGCCCAGCGCATGGTGGAGCTGGGCGCCACCGTGGTGGCCGTGTCCACCTCCCGCGGCGCCGTCGTCGACGAGGGCGGCATCGACGTCGCTCGCCTGACGGCGCTGCGGGCGGAGCTGGGCGACGACTGCGTGCTCGAGTACGGCGGGGCCGGTCACGTCGACCTGGCGCTCCGGGCGCCCGCGGACGTCCTCGTGCCGGCGGCCAGGCAGGACGTGATCGGCGCCGAGCTGGCGTCCACGACCACCGCCCGGATCGTCGTCGAGGGCGCGAACATGCCGACCACCCCCGAGGCGCTGCGCATCCTGCACGAGCGCGGGATCGTCGTCGTCCCCGACTTCATCGCCAACGCCGGCGGCATCATCGCCGCCGCCCACTCGATGGACGCCCGCTACTCCGCCTTCCCGGTGGACCCGGCGGTCGTCCTCGACATGATCTCGACGAAGATGCGCGCCAACACCGCCACCGTCGTCGCCGCGAGCCGGCGCACAGGCCGGACGCCCCACGAGGCCGCCCTCCAGATCGCCCAGGACAGGGTGCTGGCGGCCATGCGCCTGCGCGGGCAGGTCGCACCCGAGCGGAAGGTCTCCTGAGATGACTGCCACCACCGTCACCACCACCGAGCTGCGCGCCCGCTTCGCGGCGCGCCTCTCCGTCCTCTACGGCACCGAGGTGCCCGCCTACACCACGCTCGTCGAGGTCTCCCAGGAGGTGAACCGCCGCGCCGTGGAGCGCTCCGGGCAGGACGCCACCCGCCTGGGCAGCATCGAGCGGGTCACCGCCGAGCGGCACGGCGCCATCCGTGTCGGTTCCCCGGCCGAGATGGCCCAGGTGGCGCGGGTCTTCGCGGCGCTGGGCATGCACCCGTGCGGGTTCTACGACCTGCGCGACGCCCACCCGCGTCCCATCCCGGTGGTCTCCACCGCCTTCCGGCCGCTGGACCGCGACGAGCTCGCCATCAACCCCTTCCGGGTCTTCACCTCGATGCTCGTGCCGGAGGACCGGCGCTTCTTCGACGCCGACCTCGAGGAGCGCCTGCGCGCCTTCATCGGCGCCCGGTCCCTGTTCTCCCCCGCCCTGCTCGAGCTGGCCGACCGCGCCAGCGCCGAGGGCGGGCTCGACGAGGCGGACGCGGCCCGGTTCCTGGACCTGGCGGCCGAGTCCTTCTCGCTCACCTCCGAGCCCATCGACCGCGCCTGGTACCAGGAGCTCGCCCGGATCTCGGACGTCGCGGCCGACATCGGCGGCGTCGGGTCGACGCACATCAACCACCTCACGCCCCGCGTGCTCGACATCGACGACCTCTACACCTCCATGCAGGCGCGGGGCATCACGATGATCGACGCGATCCAGGGTCCCCCGGCCTGGGAGGGCCCCGACGTCCTGCTGCGGCAGACGTCCTTCCGCGCCCTCGACGAGCAGCGGACCTTCCGCGAGGCCGACGGGAGCATCACCCAGGGCACCCTGCGGGTCCGCTTCGGCGAGGTCGAGGCGCGCGGGATCGCCCTCACCACCACCGGCCGCGAGCTCTACGAGCAGATGGTGGCCGAGGTCGGCACCCGCTCCGCCGGGCTCGAGGGCGAGGCGCGGGCCGCGGTGGCGCCGCAGGTCTGGCGCGAGCACCTGCCCGTCACCGAGCACGAGCTCTTCCGCTCCGGCCTGGGCTTCTTCACCGCCCACGACACGGGCCTGGAGCACCTGGACGACGCGCAGCGCCGCGCCGTGGAGAGCGGGGACCTCTGGACGCTGGTCGACACCGGCGTCGTGGAGACCGCCCCGATCGTCTACGAGGACTTCCTCCCCCGCTCGGCCGCCGGCATCTTCGCCTCCAACCTCACCGGCGCCGGCTCGGTGGACGAGTCCGTGGACGGCCAGGACCGCGACGTCGACTGGCTCTCCGACGTGGTCGGCACGCAGATCGCCGCGCCCGAGGCCGTCTACGCTGCGGAGTCGCAGCGCTCGCTCGACCAGGTCGGCGCGCAGCTCGCCGACCGGTTCGGCGCGCGGTTCGCGCCGCTCGGCTGACGCCTGGCCCGCCCCCGGAACGACGAAGAGGTGGCCTCCCCGCGGGGAGGCCACCTCTTCGTGTTGCTGGTGCTGTTCGTGCTGCTGGTGCTGCTGGGTCAGTGCGGGGCCTGCACCGACATGCCGCCGTCCAGCACGATCTCCTGACCGTTGACGAAGGACGCCCCCGGGCTCGCGAGCCAGGCGACGGCCGCCGCGACCTCCTCGGGCGCGGCGAGGCGCCCGAGCGGGTGCAGGGCCTCGGCCTCGCTGCGGCCCGCGACCGGGTCGGGCATCGAGTCGAAGTAGTCCAGCAGCGCCTGGGTCGTCACGTAGCTCGGGGAGACCGCGACGCAGCGGATGTTGTCCGGCCCGCCCTCGACGGCGATCGCCTTGGTGAGCGAGAGCAGGCCCGCCTTCGAGGCGCCGTAGGCCGCGAGGCCCGGGTGGGCCGCGCCGGCGTCCGTGGTGGCGATGTTGATGATCGACCCGCCGCCCACGGCACGCAGGTGGGTCATCGCGGCCCGGGCGAGGAGGAACGGCCCGAGCAGGTTGGTGCCCAGCGCGGCCTCCCAGTCGGCCAGCGTCGTCTCCTCCAGCGGGGCGTAGGGCACCGCGGCGGCGTTGTTGACGACGACGTCCAGGCGGCCGTGGCGCGCCACGACATCGGGGACGAGTCGCTGCACGTCGTCCTCGCTCGTGACGTCGGCGGCGACCCGCTCGACGCCCGCGACCGCGGGCTTCTCGGCGGCGCTCCGCGAGGCCGCCACGACGATGGCGCCGTCCGCGGCCAGGCGGGCGGCGATGGCCGCCCCGACGCCGGTGGCGCCACCCGTCACGAGGGCGACGCGGCCCTCCAGCGGCCCGCTCACGACGGCGCCACCGGGGGGATGTTCATGTTGTGCCGGAAGACGTTCTCCGGGTCCACGCGGTGCTTGATCGCGCCGAGGCGGGCGTAGGCCTCGCTGCCGTAGACGGCCTCGATCCGGGCCTGGTCGGAGGTGCCCATGTGGTTGATGGCGTCCGCGGCCTCGCCGATGACGCCGGCCTCGCGGAAGCGCGCCGCGATGCCGTCGACCCAGGAGATGTGGGCCTCGTCGTCGGCGGCCTCGGTCCAGCTCGCGGTCGGGCAGAAGCCCAGGCCCGCCTTGCTGGGGTCGTGCGGCTGCGCGCTGGGGGGCTCGGGGGCCTCCCGCGGCTGGGTCCACCACCACTCGAAGGAGCGGTGCGAGGCCAGCTCGGAGTCCTCCTCGCCGCGCTCGAGCACAGCCTCGGCGAACAGGTCCAGCGCCTTCTCGTCGTCGGTGAACGTGAGGAACTCCCACCGCTCGCGGCGGTCGTGGGCCATCCACCACACGTTCTCGGTGTCCTCGCCCGAGTCCTCGCCGGCGCCGGCGACGCGGTTCTCCTCGTTCGCGACCATCTGGTCGTCGAGCTCGCGGTAGGTGAGCAGCCGGACGTCGTCCTCGAGGACCTCGCCGAGCCCCCGGAAGGCGTCGACGGCCTTCTCGGCCTCGTCGAACGGGCCGTGGTGGCAGGGCTGGAGGGCGACCAGCGGGCCCTCGTCGTCGCGGAACCAGCTCGCGCACGGCTGGTCGGGCGAGCCGTCCATGTGGTCGTAGACCCACTGGGCGGCCTCGCGGACGTCGGTCGGCCGGATGACGACCTGGCCGCCCAGGATCTGCTCGGGGACCGGGTGCAGGCGCACCTGGAGGGCAGTGACGATGCCGAAGTTGGCGCCCGCGCCGCGGATGGCCCAGAACAGGTCGGGGTCGGACTCCGCGGTGACGGTGGTGACGGTGCCGTCGGCGAGGACCATCTCGGCGGCCAGGATGTTGTCGCAGGAGAAGCCGTAGCGGTTCGACAGGTGGCCCTGGCCGGTGCCGAGCGACAGGCCGGCGATGCCGACGCTGGGCAGGGTGCCGGTGACCGCGGCGACGCCGAAGGGCAGCGTCTCGGCCGCGATGTCGCGCGCCAGCGCGCCGCCGCCGACCCAGGCGGAGGTCCGGGAGGGGTCGAGCCGCACCCAGCTGATCGGGCGCATGTCGATGATCATCGCGTCGTCGACCGACGAGAAGCCGAGCTGGCTGTGCCCGCCGCTGCGGACCGCCACCTCCAGCCCGTTCTCCCGGGCGTAGGCCAGGGCCGACCGGACGTCGTTGACGCCGCCGCAGCGGGCGATCACCCGGGGGGACGCCACGAGCCGCGAGTTGTAGATGCGCTGCGCCCAGGCGAAGCCCCCGCTCTCGGCCGTCAGCCACTGCCCCTTGAAACGTGCTGGCTTGCTCACCACTGCTCCTCGAACTCGGACGTCGGCGCGGCGCGGAGGTCCCGGCGCGCCGGTGCGTCCAGCGTTCTGCCCGCCGCTGTGAGCAGCAACTGGAGTTCGGCCAGAAGAGGGGCGGGTGTTTGGACTCGGACACTGCCCGATGGGGCGGCTCCTGCGGTCGGCGCCGGGCGGCCGGTGGGCACGGCCGCTGGGCCAGCGCCGGGCGGCCGGCGTGTCACTCCTGGAGGGAGTCCGCCAGCACGAGGTGCAGCACCATGATCGTGGCCGAGCGGCGCAGCTCCATCTGGAGCATCTCCTCGCAGCGCGTGAGGCGGTAGCGCACCGAGTTGGGGTGCAGCCCCAGCACCTGCGCCGTCCTGCCGACGTTGAGGTCGTTGTCGAGGTAGGCCACCAGCGTCTCGCGCAGCGACTCGTTCTCCGCCAGGAACGCCCGCCAGCGCTCGACCTTCGGGGCCAGGCTGTCCATCGGGATCTCGCTGAGCAGCGTGGTGACGAGGTCGAGGTCGTCGTAGGTGGTCACCGTGTCGTCGGACTCCAGCCGGACGCACAGCAGCGCGTCGTCGGCGGCGCGCCGGACCTGCTCCAGGGTCGTGCAGTGCCGCCCCACGCCGACCCGCACCGAGCTCGCCCGCGTGAGCCGGCGCAACGTGGCTTGCTCGCTCACCGCCGCCAGCGGCACGAGCGCCAGGACGACGTCCTCGCGCACGAGGGTGGCGTGCGGGGCCGCCTGCCCCTCGAGGAAGGCTGCGACGTCGGCCCGGACGTCCTCGACGCGCATGTCGGAGCGACGGGCGCGGGCGGCGAGGACGGTGAGCCCCGTGGCCGGCTCGAAGCCGTGGCCGGCGAGCTGCGAGGCGACCACCCGGCCCTCGACGCGCTCCATCGGCTCCAGCGCGAGCTCGAAGAGGGCGGCGCAGGCGGCGGCCTCGCGGGCGCGGCGGTCGGCGTCGACGCGGAGTCGGCCGGCCAGGAGCGCGGCGGCGAACCGTCCGAGCGGGCGGGCCAGGGGCGAGGAGCGGACGTAGCCGGCGCCGATCATCGCGACGACCGGCATTCCCGGGGCGTGCTGGCTGAGGCTGCACGGGCCGAACAGGGTCGGGACCGTCCGCCCCACGAACCGCGGGACGTCGCCGAGCCCGACCTGGCTCCAGTCGAACGTGCTGCCCGACGTGCGCCGGACCGTGCCCGTGGGGCTGAGCAGCGCCGCGTGGACGTCGAGCCCCCTGGCCAGCGTGCGGAGGATCGCCGCCTCCGGGTCGTCCTGCGTGAGTGCCGAGGCGAGCGACTGCTGGAGCCGGATGACCTCCGTCGCCTGCTGGAGCTCGTCCGCGAGGTCCTGCTGGGGTGTGTCGCCCGGACCCTGCGTGTCGCTCGGGCGGGGGCCGTCGGTGCTGCGGGGGCTGTCTGTGCTGCGGGGCGGCTCGCTGCTGCGGGGCGGCTCGCTCGTGCGAGGAGGCGTGGTGTGTGCGGGCGTGCCTCGGCCCGGCGTCCTCCGGAGCGGGAGGACCTGCAGACGACCGGACTCTGCCTCGAACACCGCACCTCCCCCTTCCCGGAGCGGCGTCGAGTATCGCCACCGGACTTTCCGGGTCGCAATGGATGATCTGTCCCGCCGACGACCGGCGGTGTGCCAGGAACGTCCCGGCGGCCTGGTCGGTTGCTCTGCCACCGCCGGTGCCCAGCCGGCCGCGTGGGCGGTGTCTCAGCAACCTGTCTGATGCTCTGGTCGGTTGCTCCGCCACCGCCGATGCCCCGCCTGCCGACTGGGCGGTGTCCCAGCAACCTCTCCGGCACCGCGGCCGGTTGCCCCGCCACCGCCAGTCCCCCGCCCGCCGAGTGGGCGGTGTCTCAGCAACGTGTCTGGTGCTCTGGCCGGTTGCTCCGCCACCGCCGATCCCCCGCCGCCCGACTGGCGGTGCCCCAGCAACCGGTCTCGTGCTCTGGACGGTTGCTCCGCCACCGCCAGTGGCCCCCGCCTCCCGGAGGTCATGCGAACCGGCCCTACAACAGGCCCTACAACGCACCCAGATGGATGACGTCCCCGCCACCCACGGCCGGCCGGCCAGCCAACCGCCGATCACCCCGAGGCCGACCGCCAGACCGCGGCCGCGTCCACCGCGACGTCCCGCACCACGCCCACTAGCCTGACGGGCATGCCCTCCCGCACCCGCAGCGCCCGCTACTCGCGGCGGCGGGCGAAGCGGAAGGCGCAGGTGGTCAACGACCTCACGGCGGCCGAG
Organism: Nocardioides sp. GY 10127; assembly: GCF_004919085.1. Lineage (GTDB taxonomy): Bacteria > Actinomycetota > Actinomycetes > Propionibacteriales > Nocardioidaceae > Nocardioides. Next base: position 192,296 of record NZ_STGL01000006.1, read on the forward strand.
TGGACGGCGCTGCGCGAGGCGTGGGGCGGCTGCGCCTACTGCGGCGGCGCCGACGACGGCGCGCTCCAGAAGGACTGCATGCTGCCGATCTCGCGCGGCGGTCGCTACACGGTCGAGAACGTGGTGCCCGCCTGCCGCTCGTGCAACGCGAGCAAGTGCAACCTCGAGCTGACCGTGTGGATGCGGCGCAAGAAGCGGGACGAGCGGGAGTTCTGGACCCGCCAGGTGGCGATCACCCGCAGCCTGGCGGCCACCGAGCCGGCCGAGGGCTGAGCTCGACCTCGAACAGGCGACGACCCACGCAGCCGCGACGGCTGCCGACCCTCAGCGGTGGAGGGAGACGGCATCGATGACGGTCCCCGCCAGCCGTCTCACCGCGGCGGCCAGAGACGGGTCTCCCGCTGCGAGACCGTCGGCGGCAGCGCCGGTCTCCCGTGCGATTCGCTCCCAGGTCAGATGAGCGATCGACGCGTCCTCGAGCACCGCGGCGCACGAGATGCCGAGCCGCGCCTCGATCGACTCCTGGCCGACTCGAACGGCGTCCTCGATCGACAGCCGACCGTGCCCCTTGACCATGATCGGTGGTTCCTCACCGAGCACCAGAAGCAACAGCGGGACCCGCCCCGCCCCCTGGTGCGAAGCGACGAGGAGCTCACGGGCGAGCTGCTCGGGCTGGAAGGACCCGCCGCGGGCTCGCTTCGCCTCGACGAGCACATAGCTCGACGACGACTCGATGAGTGCGTCCGGCTGGACCTTCACCCGATCGTCGGCGGCGGTGGCGTCCCCGGCCAACACGTCGACGTCCGCACCTTCGATCTGCTCGACCGCCTCAGCGATCGCTGCCGTGGCCCCCGCCGAGACAGGGCTGGCGGCGCCGAGGACGCGCCCCAGGAAGGCAGTTCTCGGGAGAAGGTCCAACGCTTGGAACACCTCGGTCGTCAGGACGTTCTCGAGGCCGACACCGCCGCCTCGGTACTTCCGGGCGTTCCCCTCCCACGAGAGCTCGTCGAGGAGACGCCCGATCGCGCTGACCACGCCGCGACCCTAGCCGCCGCGCCGCCCAGCGGGAATGGCACGAACCGGCCGCGACCTGCACGCGGGCCTGAGGGCCGCTCAGCCCTCCCCGCTCCCCCGCAACGTCGCGAGGTCCCGGGTGACGTACCGCAGGTGCGCCCACTCCTCCTCCAGGATCACCCGGACGCAGTCGCCGACGGACGGGTGCCACTCGCCGGTGCCGTCCTCGTCCCACGGGTTGTCGCGCTCCTCCTCGAGCAGCTCGGGCGTGGCGGACGCGAGGAAGTCGGTGACCTGCTGCTGACGCTCCGCGCGGACCGCAAGGATCTCCTCGTGGCCGGTCGGCTCCCTGAAGATCGAGACGTCGAAGCCCATCTCGTCGGCGCCGGTGAAGATCTGGCCGATCGGGTGCCACGGCTCGCGCTCGCGGTGCACGCCCCGCCCCAGCCAGGCGTCGGTGGCCAGGACGAGGTGCCGCAGCGTCTGGGCGAGCGACCACTCGTCGTCCACCTGGGTGTCCCACACCTCGCGCGGGGTCGAGGAGACCAGCGAGGCCCACGCCCCCTGGACCGCCACCCACGCCTCGCGCAGGCCCTGGGGGGTCCGGGCGTTCTGCAGCTCACGGCCGGGGAATCGCCGGTTGAGCTCGGCGGCGACCAGCGGGACGACGTCCACCCCGTTCACCAGCAGCGAGCCGAAGAAGAGGTCGTGGCTGTCGATCTCGAGGCCGCCCACGTCGGACTCCCGGATCTTCACGCCCGTGAGGTCGGAGAAGCGCACGGTCGCGCCGCGCAGGCTGGCGCCCACGAAGGTCGCGCCCTCGAATTCCTTGCCCGAGTAGGTCGTCATGCGGCCATCATGGGGTCGGGCACCGACAGCGCGACAGACTCAGCCCTCGAGGCCCTCGACCTCGTAGCGCCGCTCGATGCCCGCGGTCGCGGCGCCCCACTCGCTGGCGGCGACCCGCGCCTGGTGGGCGCGGAAGGCATCGGCGTCCACGAAGCGCTCCGAGACCTCCCAGACCCACGGCTCCGCCGAGGGCACCACCTGGAACGAGAGGCAGCCCGCCTCGGCGCGGGTCAGTGCCACGTGCGTGGGCAGGTGCTCCTCGACCGTGCGGGCCTCGTCCGCGTCGCGACAGAGGAGGAGGCCGGTCAGGACGACGGGGGTCGGGGAGTCGCTCACGCGCTCAGTCTGGAGCACAGGTCGGGCCGGATCGGCGTGATCGCCTCGAGCTGGTCGCGCATCGCGTCGCGCTCGACCTCGAGGTCGTAGCGCGACTGGAGGTTCAGCCAGAACTCGCTCTCCACGCCGAAGTACCGCCCGAGGCGGAGCGCGGTGTCCGCAGAGATCCGACGCTTGCCGAGGACGATCTCGTTGATCCGTCGGGGCGGCACGCCCAGCGCCACGGCCAGCTTGTTCTGGCTGAGCCCGAAGCCCTCGATGACGTCCTCGAGGAGGACCTCGCCAGGGTGGATCGGCGCGATCTTCTGACTCATGTTCGCCTCGGTGGTAGTCGACGACCTGGACGTTCTCGGGGCCGGCGGCAGTCCACACGAAGCAGAGGCGCCACTGGTCGTTGATGCGGATGGTGCAGTGCCGGCCTGCCCGCTCTAGTCCGTCGCGTCCGCCGCTGGTTCGATGTGCTGCGTGGACGGCGTCGGCGAGGGGCGGCAGAAAGTTGTCCAGCACGTCCCGGATCACGTCGACCTCGACGCCGAAGTACCGGTGGACGAGGATGTTGCGGAATCCACGGATCTGCGGCCACGCGATCTCGGGGTGCGCGTCCACCACCTCGGCAGACAGATGGTTGGCGACTTCGCCGATGATCTGCAGGTTGCGTTCGATCGCATCTTCGGCCATGTCGACGATGTCGGGATCGCCACCCTCCAAGGCCGGCACGTACCGCCGGCACCGCTCGACCGCTTCGAGAATGTCGGCGATCCGCTGCGCCACGCTCCGGCTCACAAAGCGACAGCCTCCTCGATCAGTGACTGCCGACCTGCCGCTTCAGCAGCTGTTCCGGGAAGACGTCGATGTCGTCGCGCCCGAACAGCGCCCTGACCTCCTCCATCAAGCCCGAGGCCCGCATGAGGAGGTTGCCATCTGCGGCGTCCATGTCCACGAGGATGTCGATGTCACTGCCCTCGTGCGCCGTGCCGCGCGCGACAGAACCGAAGAGTCGCGGGCGTGTTGCCGAGTACTTGGCCAGCAGCACGTCGAGCTCCGCTCGACGTGCGTCGACCAAGCCTCGGAGAGCCACGCTCTCCGGGGTCACTTCGCTGGCCGACATGTCCTCAGGATAGAGAGGTCCGTCTGTGCTGGTCGAGGACCAGCAGCGATGGCCCATCCGTCAGCCGCCTCGAGCGGCGAACTGCGCCGGCACGCGGCGACGAGGCACCGATCTGCGCCGCCCTTAAGAGACGGGTATCGGTCATTGATGTCGGCGGGCGCGAGAACTGGCGGAAATTTCCCTGTGTCTGCTGTGGTACAGGCCCAGGCCCGAACCACAGCAGACACGGTCCGACCGTCAGCGTGGTGGCCGCATCTTCGGGTGTAGGAAATAGCCTGCCACGCTGACTGCCACCACCACAGCCACAACGAAGAGCGCTTCCAGCCAGGAACTGGCGGAAACGCCTTGCTCTCGGACGATGGTGGTGGTGACGATTACCGAGAAGATGGCGGTCCAGATGAAGTGGATTCGGGCCTTGGTGTTGAGTGCGGCTTTGGCGGTCACGCCTTCTCCCAGTACGTGTACGTAAACGGCGCCACGCGCGTCGTCAATCGCAGTCCCTCACTGTAGGCCGACTTGACGGCCGCCTGGGTCAGGTCGTCGATGAATGTCCATACGGCGGCCACTGCTGCAACGCAGACCACTGTTCCGACGGTCGCGGTGATGCCTTCGCAGAGGGTAGCCGCCGCGGCAGCTAGTCCTGCGCTTGTCGCCTTGGCAATCTTGAGCGCGTCGGACTGGGACCAGTGGATGTAGACCCCGAAAAGGGTCACCTTCACGCTGGGGTCAGCGACGATGGGGTACGCGGTGTCACTGGAGGGATAGATGTGCTGGACCAGCGTGTTGCCGCGAATGGAGTAGTTGGTCGCGACGGGGGCGCCGTTGGCGTCAACAGACCAAGGCGCCAGGATCTCGCCGACGTTGACAGGGACGGTTGTTCCGTCGTCGAGGGTGACCGGCCGGGTGACCGAGACTGAGCCGTCCTCGTTCTCGGTAAGCGTGGTGTCGGAATCACCGACCGGGAACTCCAGCGAGGTCGATGACTCGGGCGAGTTCAGTACCGCGAGCAGCTGTGCGTCTCCGTCGCTTGAGGCCTTCACCACTACGTCCACGTCGGAGTCGGACCCGACGTAGGTGACGGCGTCGTCCTGCTCGATGCCGGTCGCGAGTGCTCCTCCAGGCAGACCCACAGGCAGGACAGGAGTCGATCCCGAGGGTCTTGACCAGCTTGTCCATCCGCCGGGTGCTCACGCCGGCGAGGTAGCAGTCGGCGACCACGGTGATCAGCGCGGACTCGGCTCGCTTCCGGCGCTCCAGGAGCCATTCGGGGAAGTAGGTGCCCTTGCGTAGCTTGGGGATCGCGACGTCGATGGTGCCGACGCGGGTGTCGAGGTCGCGGTGACGGTAGCCGTTGCGCTGGCTGGTGCGGCCCGGCGCGGGGCGTCCGTACTCGGCGCCCACGACCGCGTCGGCGTCCGCGGACAGCAGAGCGTTGATCACGTTCTGCAGCAGCGAGCGCATCAGATCGGGGCTGGCTTCGGCGAGGGCGTCGCCGAGAAGGCCTGCAGGGTCGACAATGTGTGGAGCGGTCATCGCGATGGTCCTCGAGAATTCTGTGGAAGGTTGACTCGAAGGATCACGCGGTGGCCGCGTCCGTTTCCGGCTCCACGCCGGCGACGATCTCAGCGACCGCGCTACACCACTATCGGGGACTCAACTGGACTGCCTCACGGTCGCCTGTGGACGACGGCGCCGTCGACCTCACCTGTGAGCCCGTCGCGGCGCCTGCGGACGCGGCAGCGCCCGCCGCGCGCCCTGTCAGCGGACCCCGATCGTCTCCAGCGCAGGCAGCCTCCTCGCTGCGGACCGCCCTGCCTTCTCGGCGTACTCGACGTACGCGGCCGCCCCGAACGGCTGGCCCATGCCGCAGCCCCGACGGACGCCGGGCAGGTCGGCCAGGGCGTCCGGGTCGGCAAGCACGGCCGCGTACGCGTCCTCGCCCTGCCCGATCAGCCAGCTGCGGAAGTCGCTGAAGAGGTCGTCGCCGAGCCCGACGCTCGGCAGGCAGGTCGCGTCCGCAGCCTCGGCCACCTGCTGTGTGGCGAGCGCCCTGCTCATCCGCACGAACGTCCGGTGGAAGGCACCGACCTGCTGCGCGGTCAGTGGCTCCAGGACGCCGCGCAGCGCCCGCGCCTGGCGCACGTCCCCATCCTCCGCGACCGAGCGCGAGGCGCCCACCAGGACCAGAACTCCTCGTCGTCGACGGCCGGCCCCGCGGCCTCGTCGCTCACGTCGTCCGGCAGGCAGGGCGAGACGCTCGTGGCGTCGGTCGACTCACTGTTCGAGGAACAGCCGGCCAGGGCGAGGGGCACGAGCAGCGCGGCGGCAGCCACCAGCGTGGGAAGGGTCCGAGATCTCACGGAGGGTTCCTCCCCCGCGCACCAGGCGTCCAGGGCAGGAACGCCACAAGCGGCGCAACACGACAGCCCCCACACCGCCAGCCGGGTGGGGGCTAGGTGCCGTGCCGGACTCAGACGTTGAAGCGGAACTCCACCACGTCGCCGTCGTGCATGACGTACTCCTTGCCCTCCATGCGCACCTTGCCGGCCTCCTTGGCCTTCACCATGGTGCCGGCGGCGACGAGGTCGTCGAAGGAGACGATCTCGGCCTTGATGAAGCCCTTCTGGAAGTCGGTGTGGATGACTCCCGCGGCCTCGGGGGCGGTGTCGCCCTGCTTGATCGTCCAGGCCCGCGTCTCCTTGGGGCCGGCGGTCAGGTAGGTCTGCAGGCCGAGGGTGGCGAAGCCGACGCGCGCGAGCACCTCGAGGCCGGGCTCGGAGATGCCGGCGTCCGCGAGGAACTCGGCGGCCTCCTCGTCGTCCAGCTCGGCGAGCTCGGCCTCGAACTTGGCGTCCAGGAAGATGGCCTCGGCCGGCGCGACGATCTCGCGCATCCTCGCCTTGAGGTCCTCGTCGCCGAGCTCGTCGGAGTCGCAGTTGAAGACGTAGATGAACGGCTTGGCGGTGAGCAGCGAGAGCTCGCGCAGCAGCGAGCGGTCGATCGAGGTGGCGATGATCGGGGTGCCCGCCTCGAGCGCCTCCTTCGCCTCCTTCGCGGCCTCGAGGTTCGCGACGAGGTCCTTGACCTTGCGCGACTCCTTCTCAAGGCGGACGACGGCGCGCTCGACGGTCTCCAGGTCGGCCAGGATCAGCTCGGTCTGGATCGTCGAGATGTCGTTGCCCGGGTTCACCTCGCCGTCCACGTGGGTGACGTCCTCGTCCCGGAACACGCGGGTGACCTGGCAGATCGCCGCGGACTCCCGGATGTGGCTGAGGAACTTGTTGCCCAAGCCCTCGCCCTGGGAGGCGCCGCGGACGATGCCCGCGATGTCCACGAACTCCACCGTCGCCGGGAGGATCTTCTCGGACCCGAAGATCTCGGCCAGCTTGGGGAGCCGGGCGTCCGGCACGCCGACGACGCCGACGTTCGGCTCGATCGTCGCGAACGGGTAGTTCGCCGCGAGCACGTCGTTCTTGGTCAGCGCGTTGAAGAGGGTGGACTTGCCCGCGTTGGGCAGGCCGACGATCCCGATGGTGAGAGCCACGGGGCGCGAGTCTAGGCGTCGGCGAGGGACGCCTGCGAATCCCGTTCCCGGGCCCGGCCGTCCTCGCGCCACCCGTGCACGAGCATCGTGAGCGAGAAGACGAGGGTGAGCGCGACGATGACGGCCTCCACGACTCCCCCGCCGCCGCTGAGGAAGATCCCGTGCTCCACGTCGTAGAGGAAGTCCATCCCGAACAGGTACAGCCCGGCCGCCCCCGCCGCCGTCAGCCACAGCGGCGCCCGCACCGAGCCGCGGGTCACCGCCACCAGGGCGCCCGCGCACGCGACGGCGAGCCAGAGGTCGGCCAGCGGGAACGCGTTCTCGAACTCGTAGTAGGCCTCGCGGTGCGAGCTGGCGAGGACGTCGCGGGCCAGCGCCCACGTCGTCCAGTACGCCACGTCGATCACGATGGCCACCACCAGCATGACCTGCACGGTCCTTCTCATCGTCCCCCCTCGTCGGCACGGAGCAGCGTGAGCAGCTCCTCGTCCGGGCCCACCAGGTAGGCGGCGTCCCCCGGCTCGAAACAGGTGTCGCGGCCCGGCCGGCTCACGACCTCGCCGCCGCGGCGCACGAGCGCCACGACGCGGATGTCGGCCCCGAGCTCGCGCATCCGCAGCCCGACCAGCGCGTCGCTCACGGCCATGCGGGCGACCAGCATCGGCTCTGAGCCCACGTAGAAGGTGTCGACGACCTGCAGTCCGAGCGCCTCCCCCACGAACCAGGGGGCGGCGAGGACGGCGGGCGAGCGGGTGTCGCGGAAGCCGAACCCGCCGGCGACGGTGCGCACCATGCTCTGGTCGAAGAGGCGCAGGACGACGGGCACGGCACCGAGCCGGTCGCCCAGCAGGTCGCGGGCGGCCAGGCCGGCCTCGAGGTTGACCAGGTCCTCCGACGTCATGACCGCCACCGCCCGCGCGGTGTCCAGGTGCACCTCGGACCAGGTGTCGGGCAGGGTCGCGTCGGCCACCAGGACGGGGACGCCGAGCGAGCGGACCTCGCCCAGCAGGCGGTTGTCGGGGTCGGCCTCGACCACGACGGCCGGCACCCCGGCGTCCAGGAGCCCCCGGACGACGCCGAGACCCATCGACCCGAGCCCGACGACCACCACGTGCTCGCGCATCCCGGTGATCCGACGGCGGCCGAGCGTGGTCTCGATCTGCCGGGTGACCAGCGCGTTCGTGACGAGGGCGAAGAAGATCGCGACCGTGGTGGCCCCCAGCGCCATCAGCCCGATGGCCCAGAACCGCAGCCAGGGGTCCTGCTCGCGGAAGGAGAAGTCGCCGTAGCCGACGGTGGCCATCGTCTCGACGGTGAAGTAGAGGGCGTCGAGCGGGGACATCCGCGTGCCGTCGGCCTCGCGGTAGCCGAGGCCGAGGACGACGACGGACAGGCCCGCGATGGACGCCAGCGCCCCGACGACGAGCGGGATGCGCCGGTCGAGCGCGCGCACGACGTCCACCCACCACGCCCGCTGGTCGCGACGCGGCCGCGGCGCCCGGGCGCCGACGAAGACGGGCCGCTCGCTCGCGCGCGAGGGCTGCTCGCCGAGGCCGACGCGGTCGAGGTCGGCGTGGGTGCCGACGACGACGGCGCGGTCGCCCGGCACTACCTCGGTGGCGCGGCTGGGGCTGATCTCGCGGGTGCCGTCTGCGTGCACCAGCGCGATGGGCGCCAGGTCGCCGAACTGCCCGCGCAGGGTGCCGGGGCGCACGCAGGTGCCCTCGGCGACCACGAGGTCGAGGCCGGGCAGGCGCAGCTCGCGGCGCCCGGTGCCCAGGCACGCGGCCACGATCGAGGGGACGGCGAGCCGGGCGACGTCCAGGACGGAGACCCCGATCCCCTCCAGCGCGCGCCCGACCGCGGCGTTGCGCAGCTGCACCACCACCTGGAGGTCGGGCCGCAGCTCGCGCGCGAGCAGGGCGGTGGCCAGCGTCCGCACGTCGTCGGACTCCACGCAGACCAGGGCGGTGCAGGTGCGCAGCCCCGCGGCCTCCAACGTGGCCGGGAGGCGGGGGTCGGCGCGCAGGTGCGGGGTGCCGAGCCGGTCGAGCGCGGCGAGGAGGCGGGGGTCGGGGTGCTGCTCGACGACGATCGCCGGGACGCCCACGCGCGTGAGCTGCTGGACGAGCGTGAGGCCCTCGTCGTGCAGGCCGCACACCACCACGTGCCCGCCGGGCGGGAGCGGTGAGGTGGCCATGGGCCGCAATCCTGCCGTAGCGGGCGGGTCCCTAGGGTGGACTCGTGCGGATCGCCACCTGGAACGTCAACTCCCTGCGCACCCGGATCGACCGTGTCGAGGCCTTCCTCGAGCGCCACGACGTCGACGTGCTGGCCGTGCAGGAGACCAAGGCCAAGCCCGAGCAGCTGCCCGTCATGGGGCTGGAGGCGAAGGGCTACGAGGTCGCGGCCTCGGGCTACGACCAGTGGAACGGCGTGGCGATCATCAGCCGCGTCGGCCTGGAGCAGGTCACCGAGCACTTCGCCGAGCAGCCCGCCTTCGGCAAGGGCGGTGCCGATCCCGTGGTCGAGGCGCGCGCCCTGGGCGCGGTCTGCGGAGGCGTGCGGGTGTGGTCGCTCTACGTCCCCAACGGGCGCAAGCCGGACGACGAGCACTACCACTACAAGCTGGACTGGCTGGCCCGCCTGCGCACCGCCGCGCAGGCCTGGGCCGGCGAGCCCACCGCGCTCGTCGGCGACTGGAACGTCGCGCCCCTGGACAGCGACGTCTTCGACATCGCCGCGTTCGCCAAGGACACCCACGTCACCCCGCCCGAGCGCGCCGCCTTCTCGGCGTTCCTCGAGGACGGCTGGACCGACGTCGTCCGCCCCCACACCCTCGACCCGGCGACCTACACCTACTGGGACTACTACCGGCAGCGCTTCGAGCGGAACCGCGGCATGCGGATCGACTTCGTGCTCGGCTCGGAGTCGTTCGCCTCGCGGGTGACGGGTGCGTTCGTGGACCGCGAGGAGCGGGACCCGACCGTCTTCCCCGGCGCGCCGTCCGACCACGCGCCCGTGGTCGTGGACCTGGCCGACTGAGCCCGCGGGCTTCCGGGGGCTCCCAGGGGCTCCCGGGGGCGAGCCGTGCAGGCTGTGGGGGTTGTGCGGGTTGTGCGGGCTGTGTCGGCCGCGCGGCCGCGCGCCTGACCGCGGGCTGTCGGTGGTCTCGGTCATGGTGGGGGCATGGACGTCGCCAGCCTGTTGATCCTCGCCGCCACCCTGCTCGTCGGGGTGCTGCTCGGCGTGCTGCTGGGCTGGTCGTGGGCCCGCGCGCGGGGCAGCGGAGCCCCCTCCGACGCCGTCGTCGCCTCGCTGACCGCGCGCGTGGAGGACTCGGCGGTCGTCAAGGAGGGCCTCGACCGGCTGGGCGACCAGCTGCGAGACCTCGAGCACGCCCGCGCCTCCTGGCAGGGTCAGCTGCACCAGCAGGTGCTCGACATGCGCCACACCACCGACCTGCTCCGCCGTGAGACGTCCTCGCTGGCCACCGCCCTGCGCAAGCCGCAGGTGCGTGGACGCTGGGGCGAGCTGCACCTGCGGCGGGCCGTCGAGCTCGCCGGCCTGGTGGACCGGGTGGACTTCTCCGAGCAGGTCCGGCTCGCCGACGGCGCGCTGCGCCCCGACCTCGTGGTCCACCTCGTCGGTGGGCGCCAGGTCGTCGTCGACGCGAAGGTCTCGCTGGAGGCCTACCTCGACGCCACCTCCAGCGACGAGGACGACGAGCGCGCGGCCCACCTGAGGCGGCACGGCCGGCAGGTGCGGACCCACGTCGACCAGCTGGCCTCGAAGTCCTACTGGGAGGCGCTCGACTCAGCGCCCGAGTTCGTCGTCCTGTTCCTGCCCGCGGAGTCGGTGCTGGCCGCGGCGCTGGAGGCCGACCCGACCCTGCTCGAGCACGCCGCCGCCAAGCAGGTCGTGCTCGCCTCCCCCACGACGCTCATCGCCCTGCTGCGCACCGTCGCGCAGGGCTGGCGGCACGAGGCGCTGGCCGAGCAGACCCGGGAGGTCCACCGTCTGGGGCGCGAGCTGCACCGCCGGCTGGGCACGCTCGGCGGGCACCTGGACTCGGTCGGCCGCTCCCTCAACGCCGCCGTGGGGCACTACAACGCGGCCGTCGGCTCGCTGGAGTCCCGGGTGCTCGTGGCCGCGCGCCGCTTCGAGGAGCAGGGCGTGGCCGACGAGCCGCTGGGCTCCCCGCGTTCCGTCGACCTGCACGCGGTCGAGCGGCGCGGCGCCGACGAGGAGGCGCGGCCCCGCCCTAGCGTGGGCTAGGAGGCGGTCCGCCCCGGGCCGCCGCACCCCACGCAGAGCGGCGTGCGCGCCGCGGAGGAGCTCGCCATGACCGCACGGACCGTGTGGGAGGAGGGCCGGTACCCCGGCTGGCTCGTGGCCGGCGCAGCGACGGCCGCCACGCTCGGTGCGCTCGCGATCGACGCGGGCTTCACCAGCGGCCTGGGCCTGCTCTTCGACTCCGTCTACGTGCTCTCGTGCGTCGGCATCGCGCTCATGGTGCGGCCGAGCGACTCGTTCGTCGCCGGGATCGTCCCGCCCTGGCTCATGACCGGGCTGCTGCTCGTCGCCGCCTGGACCGACCCCGGCATCGTCACCACCGCCGACGACGGGCTCGTGCAGGCGGTGGCCAGCGGTCTCGGCCTGCACGCGTTCCCGCTCGTCCTCGGCTACGGCCTGGCGTTCGGGGTGCTGTGGATGCGGGACCGGGTCCGCAAGGCCCACGCCCACCCGAAGCCGCAGTCGTCGGCGCACCCGTCGCCGCGGCCCGCCCCTGTCGCTCGATCGCAGGCGGGCACGACGCGCCCGGGCGTCCGGCCGGTCACCGTCCAGCGCCCGGCGGGCCGACCCGCCCCCGTGGGCTACTCGAACCGCGAGGCGTCGCCTGCACCGAGGCGCGTCACCTCGGGGTAGCCCTCGGACCAGTCGACGACCGTGGTCGGCACCGCCGGGGTCTCCCCGGCCTCGATGACGATGTCGACGACGTGGTCGAGCTCCTCCTTGACGTCCCAGCCGATCGTGCGGGGCTCCTCCTCGCCCGGCAGGATCAGCGTCGACGACAGCAGGGGCTCACCCAGCTCGGCCAGGATCGCCTGGGTCGCGACGTGGTCCGGGATGCGCACGCCGACCGTCTTCTTCTTCGGGTGCAGCAGCCGCCGCGGCACCTCCGGGGTGCCCGGGAGGATGAAGGTGTAGGGGCCCGGCGTGCACGCCCGGATCGCCCGGAACGCGGCGTTGTCGACGTGCACCAGCTGCCCGAGCTGGCCGAAGTCGGCGCACAGCAGCGTGAAGTGGTGGCGGTCGTCGAGGCCGCGGATCTTGAGGATGCGGTCGCGACCGTCCCGGTTGCCCAGCCGGCAGCCGAGCGCGTAGCCGGAGTCGGTCGGGTAGGCGATCAGCGCGTCCTCGTCCTTGATCGCCTCCACGACCTGGCGGACCATCCGTGCCTGCGGGTTCTCGGGGTGAAGATCGACGAAACGTGCCACGCCCAGCAGCGTATCCCCGGGGCCTCCCCCAACCGGCGCCGGTGGGTGCTGCTCGTCGGGGGGGTGCGGACGTCATGCGTCGCGGCGCGATCCAGGGCCGGTACGGATGACGTCCCGGGCGGGCGACCGGCGGTGGCCCACCAACGTGATCGCCGGGCCGGACGGTTGCTCACACACCGCCACCCAACCGCCCCGCGATCAGCGGTGCCCCAGCAACGTCATCACCAAGCCAGACGGTTGCTCACACACCGCCACCCAGCCAGCCCAGCCGCCCCGCGGCCGAACCAGCCGCCGAAAGAGCGTCAGCCCTCGGCAGCGATGCGGGCGGCCTTGAGGTCGCGGCGCAGCTCCTTGGGGAGCGCGAAGACCAGGGACTCCTCGGCGGAGTGGACGGCGCGGGCGTCGGGGTAGCCACGCTCGGCGAGGAACGCGAGGACGCCCTGGACGAGCTCCTCGGGCACGGACGCGCCGGAGGTGACCGAGACGGTGGAGACGCCGGCCAGCCAGGCCTCGTCGATCTCGGAGGCGTCGTCGACGCGGTAGGACGAGCCGGCGCCGGCCTCGAGGGCGACCTCGACGAGCCGCACGGAGTTCGAGGAGTTGCCGGAGCCGACGACGATGACGAGGTCGGAGTCCTTGGCGATCTCCTTCACGGCCAGCTGGCGGTTCTGCGTGGCGTAGCAGATGTCGTCGCTGGGCGGGTCGAGCAGCAGCGGGAAGCGCTCACGGATCGCGTCGACGGTCGCGAGGGTCTCGTCGACGGACAGCGTCGTCTGGGACAGCCACGCCACCTTGGCGGGGTCGCGCACGACGACGTTCGCGACGTCCTCGGGGCCCTCCACCAGCTGGATGTGCTCGGGCGCCTCACCGGCGGTGCCCTCGACCTCCTCGTGGCCCGCGTGGCCGATGAGGAGGATGTCGTAGTCCTCGTTCGCGAACCGCTTGGCCTCGTGGTGCACCTTCGTCACCAGCGGGCAGGTCGCGTCGATGGTCTTGAGGTTCCGCTCGGCGGACTCGCGGTGCACCTCGGGGCTCACGCCGTGCGCGGAGAACACCACCGTGGCGCCCTCGGGCACCTCCGGGATCTCCTCCACGAAGATCGCGCCGCGCTTCTCGAGCTCGGCCACGACGTGCTTGTTGTGGACGATCTGCTTGCGCACGTACACGGGCGGGCCGTAGAGGTCGAGCGCCTGCTCGACGGTGACGACGGCGCGGTCGACGCCCGCGCAGTAGCCGCGCGGCGCGGCGAGCAGGACCTGCTTCTCCGCCTCCTCGGGCGACAGGACCGGCGGCATCCCCATGTCGGTGCTCATGGCGCCATCGTAGGGGGCTGTCGGTGGGGTCCTCTAACCTCGCCGTCATGCCCCTGGAGACCTCCCCCGGCGCGCCCGCGCCCGTGCGGCAGATCGCCAACCTCATCTCGGGCTACATCGACCGTCTGGGCGCGGTCTGGGTCGAGGGCCAGGTGGCGCAGGTGAGCCGCCGCCCCGGGGTGGGCACCGTCTTCCTCACGCTGCGTGACTCGGTGGCGGACGTCTCGGTGAGCGTGACCTGCACGCGGGTCACCTTCGACAGCCTCAACCCGCCGCTGGTCGAGGGCGCCAGCGTCATCGTCAACGCCAAGCCGACCTACTACGCCCCGCGCGGCACGCTCTCGCTGTTCGCCCGGGAGATCCGGATGGTCGGGCTGGGCGAGCTGCTCGCGCGGCTCGAGCGGCGCCGCCAGCTGCTCGCCGCCGAGGGCCTCTTCGACCAGGCCCGCAAGCGCAGCCTCCCGTTCCTGCCCACCCGCGTCGGCCTGGTCACCGCGCCCAACAGCGCCGCCGAGCGCGACGTCCTGGAGAACGCCCGCCGCCGCTGGCCTGCCGTCGCGTTCGAGGTCGCCCACGCCACCATGCAGGGCACCCGCTGCGCCGGCGAGGTGATCGAGGCGCTGCGCCGGCTCGAGGCGCACCCGGAGGTCGACGTCATCGTCGTCGCCCGCGGCGGCGGCTCGGTGGAGGACCTGCTGCCCTTCTCCGACGAGGGCATCATCCGCACCGTCCACGCGCTGCGCACGCCGGTCGTCTCCGCCATCGGCCACGAGCCCGACACCCCGCTCCTCGACCTCGTGGCCGACGTCCGCGCCTCCACGCCCACGGACGCGGCCAAGAGGGTCGTGCCGAACGTCGCGGAGGAGCTCTCCGGCGTCCGCTGGGCCCGCGAGCGGCTCCGGACGCTGCTCGTCGGCCGGGTCGAGCGCGAGCAGCACACGCTGGACTCCCTGCGCTCCCGCCCCGTCCTCGCCGACCCCCGCAGCCTCCTGGACGACCGCACCGCCGAGCTCGACGCCCTGCGCGAGCGCGCCCGGCGGAGCCTCTCCCACCGGCTCGACCGCGCCGCCGACGAGATCGACCACCACCGGGCGCGGGCCCGCGCCCTCTCCCCGCTGGAGACGCTGCGGCGCGGCTACGCCGTCCTCCAGGACGCCGAGGGGCACGTCGTGTCCACGATCGACGAGGTGGCCGCGGGCGGCCGGGTGTCGGTGCGGGTCGCCGACGGCCGGGTGCACGCCGAGGTCACCGGCACCGAGCCCGCGAGCGGGCGCACCGACCAGCAGCACGAACAGGACGAGGACACCGATGGCTGAGAAGAAGACGACCGAGCCGGGCCTGGGCGACCTCACCTACGAGCAGGCCCGCGAGGAGCTCGTGGAGACCGTGCGGCGACTCGAGGCCGGCGGCACGACGCTGGAGGAGTCCCTGGCCCTCTGGGAGCGCGGCGAGCGCCTCGCCACGGCCTGCCAGGGCTGGCTCGACGGCGCCCGGGCGCGGCTCGAGGCAGTGCTGGAGGCCGACTCCGAGGGCTGAGCCCCCCGGAGGGCCGGGCCTCAGGACGCCGAGGCCGAAGAGGAGGCGACGAGCAGCCCCAGCACCTGCTGCAGGTCCTCGGTGGAGGCCGAGCCGTAGACGACGACGGTCTTCTTCCGGCCGCCGGTGCCGATCGTGGCGGTGTAGGCGGTGTCCCCGCCCTCGTCCGTCCAGACCTTCCAGGTGGAGGGGACGCCGGCGGGCGCGTCGGGCAGCGTCCAGGTGCCCTGCTCGTGCGCGGCGGTGTCGACCAGCGTCTCGAGCAGGTCCTCGACGTCCTCGTCCTCCACGTGCACGCCCACGAACGTGTCGTTGCTCGTGAGCATCGCGATGTCGAGCAGTCCCTCGGCGGTCGGGACGAGCGGGTCGGCGTTGAGGCGCCAGCCGTCGGGCAGCGCGGAGGGGTAGACCCAGGTCCCGTCGGCGTAGGCGAACGAGCCGACGACGTCGCTGTAGGAGACGTCCGAGCCCGTGACGGTCGGCTCCGTGCGGAACAGCCCGAACGCCTGCCAGGCCGCGACGACCACCACGACCAGCACCACCATGGAGGCGACCAGCCCGTTGGTCGAGCGCTTGTAGCGCCCGGGACGGCCGGCCGGGATGCCCATGGCACCGGGCTCCTGCGGGCTCGCTGAGGTGGCCGGGTCGGCCCCGTCCGGCTCGGGCTGCGTCGCCTGGTCGTTCACGTCCCCCATGGTCCCCGATGGTGCGCGACGCACCACACTCGGCCCCGGCCGCGGCGTTGGAGCGACACCGGTGCCGCACATGCGGCACACTGCCCGGGTGACCCACTACGCAATTGCGGAGGCAGCCACCGTGCTCGGCGTCAGCGACGACACCGTCCGCAGGTGGGTCGAGGCGGGCCGCGTCGCCTCCCGCCGCGAGGCGGGCCGCCTGGTCATCGACGGCCCCGACCTCGCCGAGCTCGCCGGCGGGCTGCTGGAGCGACCGGACCCGGACCTGACCAGGACCGCCCAGGTCAGCGCCCGCAACCGGCTGCCCGGCATCGTCCTGCGCGTCGTGGCGGACACCGTCATGGCGCAGGTCGACATGGCGTGCGGGCCCTACCGGCTCGTCTCGCTCATGTCGACCGAGGCCGCCACCGAGCTCGGCCTCGCCCCCGGCTCGCGCGTCGTCGCGAGCGTCAAGTCCACCAACGTCACCGTGGAGACCCCGTGAACCCCCGCTCCCCCCTGCCCAGCACCGCCCGCACCGCCCGCACCGCCCGCACCGCCGCCCGGCTCCGCCGCGTCGCCGGGGCCGCCTGCCTCGCCCTCGCCCTCACCGGCCTCGCGGCGTGCAGCTCCGGCTCGAGCTCCACGGACGCGAGCGGCAGCACCGACAGCAGCACCGACAGCAGCAGCGGCCAGGTCGACCTCACGATCCTCGCGGCGGCCTCCCTGACCGAGTCCTTCACGACCCTCGCCGACGACTTCGAGAAGGCCCACCCGGACGTCCACGTGACGCTCTCGTTCGACTCCTCCGCCACGCTCGCCTCGCAGGCGCTCGACGGCGCCCCGGCCGACCTCCTCGCCACCGCCGACACCACCACGATGGACTCGGCCACCGACGCCCTCGACGACGCCCCGGAGATCTTCGCCAGCAACACGCTGACGATGGTCGTGCCGGCCGACAACCCGGCCGGCATCACCGACTTCGCCGACGCCGTGGACGGCGACGCCACCTACGTGGCCTGTGTCGAGACCGCACCCTGCGGCTCCCTGTGGGCCGCGATCTCGAAGGAGGAGGGCGTCACCTCCCAGCCCGCCAGCCTCGAGGTGGACGTGAAGTCGGTGCTGCAGAAGGTGACCAGCGACGAGGCGGACGCCGGGTTCGTCTACGTCACCGACGCGGCGGCCGCCGGCGACGCGGTGCAGACCTTCACGGTGCCGGGCGCCGAGGACCACGTGACCTCCTACCCGATCGCGCCGCTCACCCAGTCCGAGCACCCGACGCTGGCCCGCAAGTTCATCGAGCTCGTCATGTCGGCCGAGGGGCAGAAGGTCCTCGCCGACGCCGGCTTCTCCGCGCCGCAGGGCTGACCCGCGTGACCGCGCCCGTGCGGCTGGGCCGCCCGCCCGTCGTCCTGCTGGTGCCGGCGGTCCTCGCCTCGGCGCTGGTGGTCGTGCCGCTCGTGGCGCTCGTCGCGTCCGCCCCCTGGTCGACGATGGGCGAGCGCCTCGCCTCCTCCGCGGTGGCGCAGGCGCTCGCCCTGTCGATCGGGACGTCGCTGGTCACCGTCGTGGCCTGCCTGCTCCTCGGCACCCCGCTGGCGTGGGTGCTGGCACGCGTCCAGGCGCCGGGGCTCGCGGTCCTGCGGGCCCTGGTGACGGTCCCGCTGGTGCTGCCCCCGGTCGTCGCCGGCGTGGCGCTGGCCAGCGCGTTCGGCCGCACCGGCCTCGTCGGCGAGCCGCTGCGCGAGCTCACCGGGATCACGCTGCCGTACACGACCGCCGGGGTCGTGGTGGCGCACGTCTTCTGCTCGCTGCCGTTCTACGTGCTCAGCGTCGAGGCCGCGCTGCGCGCCGCGGGCGAGCAGCACGACGCGGTCGCGGCGACGCTGGGCGCGTCGCGCTGGTACGCGTTCCGGCGCGTCCTGCTGCCGCTGGCGCTGCCGGGGATCGTCGCCGGCAGCGTCCTGGCCTGGGCCCGCAGCCTGGGCGAGTTCGGCGCCACCATCA
Organism: Nocardioides sp. GY 10127; assembly: GCF_004919085.1. Classification (GTDB taxonomy): domain Bacteria; phylum Actinomycetota; class Actinomycetes; order Propionibacteriales; family Nocardioidaceae; genus Nocardioides. Next base: position 210,178 of record NZ_STGL01000006.1, read on the forward strand.
CCTTCGCCGGCAACTTCCCCGGCACCACCCAGACGATGCCCTCGCTCATCTACGTCGCGCTCCAGGCCGACGCGGACGACGCGAAGGCCCTCGCCCTGGTGCTGCTGGCCGTGTCCGTGGCCGTGCTGGCCGGGCTGCGGCACCGCTGGCTCGACCCGCTGCGCGGGGGCGGGCGATGACCGCCCCGACGGACGACACCGGCGGCACCGGCGGCAGCACCAGCACCAGCGCCGACACCAGCGCCGCGGGCCTGGCCGCCGACCTGACGGTGCCGGGGCGCGTCACGGCCCGCCTGGACGTGGCTGCGGGCAGCGTCGTGGCGGTGGTCGGACCCAACGGCGCCGGCAAGTCCTCGCTCCTGGGCGCCCTGGCCGGCACGGTCCCCGCTGACGGCACGCTGCGCGTCGCCGGCCGCGACCTCACCCGGCTCACGGTGCCCGAGCGCCGCGTCGGCCTCGTCCCCCAGGACGCCGGCCTCTTCGGCCACCTCTCCGCGCTGGAGAACGTCGCGTTCGGACCGCGCGCCCGCGGCGTGCCGCGCCGCCGCGCCCGGGCGGAGGCGGCCGACTGGCTCGCGCGCCTCGGGGTGGGCCACCTGGCCGACCGCCGCCCCGCGCAGCTCTCGGGCGGCCAGGCCCGGCGGGTGGCCGTGGCCCGGGCGCTGGTCACCGCGCCGGACCTGCTCCTCCTCGACGAGCCGTTCGCGGGGCTGGACGTCACGGTCGCGGCCGCGCTGCGCGGCGAGCTCGTCAGCCACCTGGCGCGGGCGGCGGCCGAGCGCGGCACGGTCACCCTGCTCGTCACCCACGACCCCGTGGACGCGCTCACGCTGGCCGACACCGTCGTGGTCCTCGAGGCCGGCCGGGTCGTGCAGACGGGCGAGCCGCACGCCGTCGCGGCCGCGCCCACGAGCGAGCACGTCGGGCGGCTCGTCGGGCTCAACGTCGTCCACCGCCCCTCGGCCGCCGACGGCACCGGGGAGGGCGAGGTCCTCACGTTCCCGCCCTCGGCTGTGGTCCTCGACCCCGAGGAGCCGCGCTCGTCGGCGCGGCTGCGCTGGCGGGGCACCGTGCGGGGCGTGACCCGCACCGGCGGGGTGGTCCGCGTACTGGTCGAGACCACCGACGGCGCGAGCCTGCTCGCGGACGTGACGCCGACCAGTGCGGAGCGGCTGCTCGTCTCAGCCGGGAGTGAGATCTGGCTCAGTGTCAAGGAGACCGCCGTCACCGCGGCTACCATGCGGCCATGACCGAGCCGGCCACCTTGACTGTCGCCCCCGAGTCCCCCGACCGCAACCTCGCCCTGGAGCTGGTGCGGGTCACCGAGGCGGCCGCCATGGCCGCCGGCCGCTGGGTCGGCCGCGGTGACAAGAACGGCGCGGACGGCGTGGCCGTCAACGCCATGCGGGTACTCATCTCCACCGTCGCCATGGACGGCGTCGTCGTCATCGGCGAGGGCGAGAAGGACAACGCCCCCATGCTGTTCAACGGCGAGCACGTCGGCGACGGCAGCGGCCCCGAGTGCGACGTCGCCGTCGACCCGATCGACGGCACCACGCTGTGCGCGAAGGGCATGACCAACGCCGTCTCCGTGCTCGCCGTCGCCCCGCGCGGCTCGATGTACGACCCGTCCGCCGTCTTCTACATGGACAAGCTCGTCACCGGCCCCGAGGCCGCGGGCGTCGTCGACATCCGCGCCTCCGTGGAAGACAACATCCACGCGGTCGCCAAGGCCAAGGGCAAGACGCCCAAGGACGTCACGGTCTGCGTCCTCGACCGCCCCCGCCACGACCAGCTCGCCGAGAAGATCCGCGCGACCGGCGCGATGATCAAGTTCATCTCCGACGGTGACGTCGCGGGCTCCATCCTCACCTGCCGCCCCGACTCCTCCGTCGACCTGCTGCTCGGCATCGGCGGCACCCCGGAGGGCGTCATCACCGCCTGCGCGATGAAGGCCATGGGCGGCACGATCCAGGGCAAGCTCCGCCCCAAGGACCTCGAGGAGCGCGAGAAGGCGCTCGAGGCCGGGCTGGACCTCGACCAGGTGCTCGACACCGACACCCTCGTCACCGGCGACGACTGCTTCTTCGTCGCCACCGGCATCACCGACGGCGAGCTCCTCCGCGGCGTCCGCTACTTCCCCGGCGGGGTCTCCACCCAGTCGCTGGTCATGCGCTCGCGCTCGGGCACGATCCGCCAGATCGAGTCGCAGCACCAGCTCGCCAAGCTGGCCGCCTACTCGGCGATCGACTTCGACTTCCAGGGCTGAGCCCTCCAACTGAGTCGGCACCGTTCGGTCCTCGTGCCCACGAGGACCGAACGGCCCTCGGGGCGGTGGGTCTGCGCATCGGTGCAGGTCAGCGTGGTGCTGCGGGGCCGGTGTTCGGGTTGGGTCCTCGTGGCTACGAGGACCGAACGGACAGACCGCTGGGCAGCGTTGAGTCCTCGTCCAGCCAGCCCAGCCCGCCCTCCAGGGCGCGCTCCGGAGCCCCGACCCCCGCCAGCGGGGCCGGGGCTCCGGCCGTCTCAGGGTCGGGATCGGGCCGGGGTCAGGCCGTCTGCTCGAAGGGGAGGACGTCGGCCAGCGGCGCGTCCTCGACCAGGGTGCGGTGCCGGGCCAGCGCCTCGCGCACCACGCCGGCGACCAGGGGGCTCACGCCCATCCCGAGGTGGGTGCCCTCGACCTCGACCGCGGCGTGCGCCTCGGGGTCGATGCAGGCCTGCCAGGCGACGATGCCGTCTCCGCGGCTGTAGACGCAGGTGTGCGGGACGTCCGCGGCCAGGGCTGCCCGCGAGTCCTCGAACGACGACTCGGCGCAGGCCCCGCGCACGCAGTCGTGGCCCATCACGGTCTCCACGCCCGCGGCGTTGAGCCCCACCAGCGCGGCGATCGACACGCTGAGCGCCAGGTGGTGGGCACCGGGCGCCAGCACGGGGCTGCCCAGGGTCGTGAGGCCGGAGACGAGGTCGGGACGGGCGGCCGCGACGCCGCGGGCCAGCATCCCGCCGAGGCTGTGGCCGACCAGCTGGACGCGGGAGCCGGTGCGCTCCGCGACGTCCTCGAGGCGACGCTCGACGAGGGTGGCCATCTCGGCGGTGCAGCCGACGTTCGCCGCGATCCCGGAGCGGTAGGTGCGCCAGCCCGCGCGCCGCAGCGAGCGGTGCAGGGGCAGCAGGGTGTAGTCGCCGCACAGGAACCCGGGCACGAGGAGGACGGGGTCGTCGCCGCCGTCCTGCGTGGGGGCCCAGCGCCGGGCCAGCGGGAGCCGGGTGGCCCGCTCGCGGGCGTGGGCGCCGACCTCGCCGGCGACGGCGTGCGCGCCCTCGCGCAGCAGGTGACGCTCGCGCAGCACCGCCGTGACACCGGGGCGGGCGAAGCCCTCCGGCAGCAGCAGTGATGAGGCGTGGGTCACATTCCTACAGTACGGCCGTCCACCTCCCCCTGTGAGGTGGCCCACAGAAAACGTTTGTGAAGATCCGCCCGCGGAGACCTCGGGTTCACTGGTGGGCATGGTCTCCCCCGGCCCCGTGCCGCCGCCGACAGCAGCGTCCGCCCCCGCGGCCCCCTCCGGGCTGGGCTCCTCCGGGCTGGGCTCCTCCGCGCTGGACTCCCCCGCGCTGGACCCCGACGGCCACCCGGCCGACGACGTCCCCACCTCGGGCCCGGCGATGGCGCCGATCCGCGACGGCCTCGAGCTGTGCTACCAGACCTTCGGGGAGCGCACCGGCGAGCCGCTGCTGCTGGTCATGGGCCTCGGAGCCCCCATGACCTGGTGGGACGAGCGGATGTGCCGGATGCTCGCCCGGCGCGGCTTCTTCGTCGTCCGCTTCGACAACCGCGACACCGGCCGCTCCTCCGCGGTCGACGCCCCCGCCCGCCGCTCCGACGTCGTCCGCGCCTTCCTCGGACTGCCCACCAGGGCGCCCTACACGCTCGGCGACATGGCCGCGGACGCCGTGGCCCTGCTCGACCACCTCGACCTGCCGGCGGCCCACGTGGCGGGCATCTCGATGGGCGGCATGATCGCCCAGCGCGTCGCCATCGACGCCCCCGAGCGGGTCTGGAGCCTGGCGTCCATCATGTCGACCACCGGCCGCCGCGGCGTCGGCTGGCAGCACCCCTCGCTGCTCCTGCCGCTGCTCACCGACACCCGCGCCGATCGCAGCACCTCGGACGCCGACCGCGCCTCCTACGTCCGCCAGAGCGTGCGGACGTGGCGGCTGACCGGCTCCCCCGCCTACCGCCTCGACGACGACGCGCTGGCCCGCCGGGCCGAGGACACCTGGGACCACGGCGTGAACCGGGCCGGCACGGTGCGCCAGATGATCGCCGTGCTCCAGGCGCCGAACCGCGAGCCCGAGCTCCGCCGGCTCTGCCTGCCCACGACCGTCGTCCACGGCCTCGCCGACAAGATGGTGCACGTCTCCGGCGGCCGCGCCACCGCCGGCGCCGTGCCCGGCGCCGAGCTCGTGCTCGTGGAGGGGGTCGGGCACGACGTCCCCCTGCCCCTCTTCGGCTTCGTCGTCGACGCGCTGCGCCGGACCGCCGACCGGGCCGACGCCCCGCACCCGGCCTGAACCGACGGGGCCGGGGCCTACCCGCCCCGGGAACGTCACGAGGGCCCGGAGCCGTGCGGCTCCGGGCCCTCGTGCGTCACGACGACCGGGTGGCGTCGAACCAGGCTGGTCAGCTCAGTCGGAGAGGCGCGCGCCGGTGGTCGTGTCGAAGACGTGCACGTGGTGCGGGTCGGTGGTGACGTGGATGGTCTCGCCCTTGCGGGCGTGGTCACGACCAGAGATCCGCACGATGACCGTGCTCGGGACACCGGGGACGTCGCTGGTGCCGTAGAGGTAGTTGTCGGCGCCGAGCTCCTCGACGACGGTGATCTTCAGCGGCATGCCCTCGCCGGGGCCGACGATGCGCCAGTTCTCGGGACGGACGCCGATGGTGATCTCGCCGTTCATCTTCTTCTCGGCGGCGGGGTCGACCGGCACGGCGTAGTCGCCGATGTAGGCGGTCCCGTCCTTGGCGACGGCCTCGATCAGGTTCATCTGCGGGGAGCCGATGAAGCCCGCCACGAAGAGGTTGGCCGGCTTGTCGTAGAGCTTCAGCGGGGTGTCGCACTGCTGGAGCTCGCCCAGCTTCATGACGGCCACGCGGTCGCCCATCGTCATGGCCTCGACCTGGTCGTGGGTGACGTAGACGGTGGTGATGCCCAGGTCGGCCTGGAGCTTGGCGATGTCCGTACGGGTCTGCACGCGCATCTTGGCGTCCAGGTTCGACAGCGGCTCGTCCATGCAGAAGACCTGCGGCTGGCGGACGATCGCGCGGCCCATGGCGACGCGCTGGCGCTGACCACCGGAGAGGGCCTTCGGCTTGCGGCCGAGGAACTCGGTGAGGCCCAGCATCTTGGCGGCCTCCTCGACGCGCTTGGTGCGCTCCTCGGTGGGCACCTTGGCCATCTTCAGGGCGAAACCCATGTTCTCGGCCACGGTCATGTGGGGGTACAGGGCGTAGTTCTGGAAGACCATCGCGATGTCGCGGTCCTTGGGCGGGGTGTGGGTGATCTCCCGGTCGCCGATGAGGATGCGTCCGGAGTTCACCTCCTCCAGGCCCGCGAGCATGCGGAGGGTCGTGGACTTGCCGCAGCCGGAGGGGCCGACGAGCACCATGAACTCGCCGTCGTTGATCTCCAGGTCGATCCCGGGGACAGCGGGGCTGTCCGCACCGGGGTACCAGCGCTGGGCCTTCTCGAAACGCACAGATGCCATGACAAATTGCTCCTTCACCGGCAGGCACGTGCCGGACGATCCGTCGTAAAGGGAGTGACGCCACTCACGTGGCGCAGGCCACACCCTAGACCGCGCGGCCCGAGTCCGCACCCCTCATCGGGGACGGCGCGGCGTCCTCGGGCGGGGAACGGGCACGATCCCGGACGCTCCGGGCAGGTCAGCGCGGCCGGCGCTGCCCGGGGCCGGGCTCGGCTCGCAGGGGCTTGCGCTCGACCTGCACCGCTCCCCACAGCGCGAACCCGGAGACCCGGAGCGTCCTTCGGGGCCGACCGGGCACGTCCACCGGGCCGCTGCGCGGGCCGGCGTGCGCGCCCATGACGCCCATCCCCTCCATCACGACGTCGACCTCGGGGCCGACCACGACGTGCACCCCGCCCATCACCGCGTGGGCGCTGATCTCGAGCCGGTCGCTGGGCCACCGGGCCTCGCGGAGGTCGATCTCCGCGCCACCCCAGACGGCGACGACGGTGGTGCGCAGGGCGGGCGTCCAGGTGCCGCGGCGCTCGAGGCCGGAGAACATCACCAGCGAGCCGGAGCGCTGCCGCACCTCGGTGGAGGGCCACGCGTCGGCGGTCCCGGCCGGGGCCGGCACCGCGGGCGGCAGGACAGCCGGCAGCGACGCGCCCAGCGGCGGCAGGTCCACCACCAGCTCGGTGAGCTCGCCGTAGGTCCGGGCGGCGAAGCAGGCCTCCAGCCGCTGCTCCAGCTCGTCCAGGTCGAGGCGCCCCTCCCCCGCGGCCTGCCGCAGGTGCTCGGCGACCTCGTGCCGCTCGGCATCGCCGACGCGCAGGTGCGCCGCGGCGTCCCGTACGGGCTCGGTGGGGACCTCGGGCGGCTGCTCCATGCGTCCACCCTAGGAACTCCGAGCGCCGCGCGCAGGCAGGTGCTGGTCGAGACGTGAGACCCACGCCACCGCACCCACCGCGACGAGGACTATCGTGGCTGATCGTGGCCGACGCTGAGTTCCGTTACTCCGACCTGCTCCCGACCGGCAAGGACGACACGCCCTACCGGCTGATCACGACCGAGGGGGTCAGCACCGTCGAGGTCGACGGGCAGACCTTCCTCAAGGTCGACCCGGAGGCGATCCAGCGCCTCACGGCGGAGGCGATGCACGACATCGCGCACTTCCTGCGACCGACCCACCTCGCGCAGTTGCGCAAGATCCTCGACGACCCCGAGGCGTCCGGCAACGACCGCTTCGTCGCGCTCGACCTGCTCAAGAACGTCAACATCTCCGCCGGCGGCGTCCTGCCCATGTGCCAGGACACGGGCACGGCGATCGTGATGGGCAAGAAGGCCGAGGGCGTGCTCACCGGCGCGGACGACGCGGAGTGGGTCAGCAAGGGCGTGTACGACGCCTACACGAAGCTGAACCTGCGCTACTCCCAGCTCGCGCCGATCACGACGTACCAGGAGAAGAACACCGGCTCGAACCTGCCGGCCCAGATCGAGCTCTACTCGACGCCGGCGAAGGACGGGAAGAGCCCGGAGTACAAGTTCCTCTTCATGGCGAAGGGCGGCGGCTCGGCCAACAAGTCGTTCCTCTTCCAGGAGACGAAGGCGATCCTCAACCCCAAGCGGATGCTGCAGTTCCTCGACGAGAAGCTGCGCTCGCTCGGCACCGCCGCCTGCCCGCCGTACCACCTGGCGGTGGTCATCGGCGGCACGAGCGCGGAGTTCGCCCTCAAGACCGCGAAGTACGCCTCGGCGCACTACCTCGACAACCTGCCGACCTCCGGCTCGATGGACGCCCATGGCTTCCGCGACCTCGAGCTCGAGGAGGAGGTCTTCAAGCTGACGCAGGACTTCGGCATCGGCGCGCAGTTCGGTGGCAAGTACTTCTGCCACGACGTCCGCGTGGTCCGCCTGCCCCGCCACGGCGCCTCCTGCCCCGTCGCGATCGCGGTCTCCTGCTCCGCCGACCGCCAGGCGCTGGGCAAGATCACGGCCGAGGGCGTGTTCCTCGAGCAGCTCGAGACCGACCCCGCCAAGTACCTCCCGGCCACCGGCACCACCCAGCCCGCGGACGACGCCGACGTGGTGCGCATCGACCTCAACCGGCCGATGTCGGAGATCCTCGAGACCCTCTCCGCGCACCCGGTGAAGACGCGCCTCTCGCTCACCGGCCCGCTGGTGGTGGCCCGCGACATCGCCCACGCCAAGATCCAGGAGCGACTGGACGCCGGCGAGGACATGCCGCAGTACCTGAAGGACCACGCCGTCTACTACGCCGGCCCGGCCAAGACGCCCGAGGGCTACGCGTCCGGCTCGTTCGGCCCGACCACCGCCGGGCGGATGGACTCCTACGTGAAGTCCTTCCAGGCCGCCGGCGGCTCGATGGTGATGCTCGCCAAGGGCAACCGCTCCAAGCAGGTCACCGAGGCGTGCGAGGAGTTCGGCGGCTTCTACCTCGGCTCCATCGGCGGCCCGGCCGCCCGGCTGGCGCAGGACTGCATCAAGTCCGTCGAGGTCCTGGAGTACCCCGAGCTCGGCATGGAGGCGGTGTGGAAGATCGAGGTCGAGGACTTCCCCGCGTTCATCGTCGTGGACGACAAGGGCAACGACTTCTTCACCGACCCCTCCGGCGCCGTGACCGTGCCGCTCACCGGCATCCGGGTCCGCTCGAAGGAGTAGGACCCGACGCCGGCTCCTGTCGGCTCTGGTTCCTATCGGCTCTAGTTCCTGTCGGAGCCGGCTCGGGAGTTGGGCCCGGTCGGGCCCTCGTCCACCGTTCCCGACTCGCCGTCGGGCTGTCCGGCGACGGACTGGTCGTCGCTGATCGGGGTGTCGGCGTCGGCGGGGTCGAGGGCGCCGACCTCGGAGACCTGGCCGTCGGCCTCGGCGTCCGTGCGCTGCTCGGCGAGCATCTCGTCGCGTTCCTGGGGTGTGGGCATGGCACCCCGGTATCCCGCCTCCGCGTCGGCCCGCCCACCCCTCCGGGGGCCCGGGCACGGAATGTCACGCGGTCGTCAGGCGTCGATACCTGTATGGACAGCGGCGACGGCGGGTTCCGGACAGAGCACGACAGCATGGGCGAGGTCCTCGTCCCGCGGGACGCCCTGTGGCGGGCCCAGACCCAGCGTGCGGTCGAGAACTTCCCGATCTCCGGCACGCCGATCGAGCCGGCGCTGATCCACGCCATCGGGCACGTGAAGGCCGCCGCTGCCCGGGTCAACGTCGAGCTCGGCGTCCTCACCCCCGAGGCCGGCGCCGCGATCCAGGACGCCGCGGGCGCCGTGGCCGCCGGGGACCACGACGCCGCGTTCCCCATCGACGTCTTCCAGACCGGTTCGGGGACCTCGTCCAACATGAACGCCAACGAGGTGATCGCGTCGCTGGCGCTGCGCGCCGGGGTCGAGGTGCACCCCAACGACCACGTCAACGCCAGCCAGTCGAGCAACGACACCTTCCCCACCGCGATCCACGTGGCCGCCGCCGTCACGGTGACCGAGCAGCTGCTGCCCGCCCTCGACGTCCTCGCGACGAGCCTGGAGGCGAAGGCGGAGGAGTTCGCCGGGCTGGTGAAGTCCGGCCGCACGCACCTCATGGACGCCACCCCGGTGACGCTCGGGCAGGAGTTCTCCGGCTACGCCGCCACGGTGCGGTACGCGGCCGAGCGGCTCGGGTCCGTGCTGCCGCGGGTGCGCGAGCTGCCGCTGGGCGGGACCGCGGTCGGCACCGGCATCAACACCCCGCGCGGGTTCGCCGCGCGCGTGATCGAGGTGCTCGGCGAGCGCACCGGCCAGCCGTTCACCGAGGCCCGCAACCACTTCGAGGCGCAGGGCACCCGGGACTCGCTCGTCGAGCTCTCCGGGGTGCTGCGCACGATCGCCGTCGGGCTGACCAAGATCTGCAACGACCTGCGCTGGATGTCGTCGGGCCCCACGACGGGCCTGGCCGAGATCCACCTGCCCGACCTCCAGCCCGGGTCGAGCATCATGCCGGGCAAGGTGAACCCGGTGCTGCCGGAGGCCACGCTCATGGTCTGCTTCCAGGTGATCGGCAACGACGCGGCCGTCACGGCGGCCGGGGCCAGCGGCGCCTTCGAGCTCAACGTCGCGATGCCGGTGCTGGCCCGCAACGTCCTGGAGTCCGCGCGGCTGCTGGCAGCGTCCTCGCGTCTCCTGGCGACCCGCTGCGTCGACGGCATCACCGCGAACGCCGACCGGATGCGCGCCTACGCCGAGTCCTCCCCCAGCGTCGTCACCCCGCTCAACAAGCACCTCGGCTACGAGGACGCCGCGGCGGTGGCGAAGAAGGCCCTCGCGGACGGTGCGACGATCCGCGACACCGTCGTGGCGATGGGTTTCGTCGACCGCGGCGTCCTCACCATCGACGAGCTCGACACCGCCCTCGACGTGGAGTCGATGACCCACCCGTGAGCGCCCGCAGGGGCGACCGGGCGGCTCAGCGCCCCCGGAGCGGCACCGGCGTCCCGGCGTAGGCGGACAGGACGGCGCGGAGGTCGTCGTCCATCGCCCACGGGCGGCCGGTGGTGGTGTCGAGCAGGACGACGGTCGTCTCGGCGAGCACGCACGGGTCCGCGTCGGGGGCCAGCCGCAGCTCGAGCCCGACGTCCAGCGAGGAACCGCCGACGCGGCTGACCCGCAGCGAGACGAGGTAGGGCCGGTTCGGGTCCAGCGGCACCTCGGCGCGGTACTCCACGTGGTGGGCCGCCACGAGCTCGGTGACGTGCCCCGGGGCCGCGGCCATGACGCCGGTGAACGGCACGCCGTCGGCGGAGACGAGCGGGGCGAACCGCAGGAAGCGGAACCGCGCCTCGTCGAGGACCCGGACGAGCTCGACGTTGTCGGCGTGGCCCTCGAGGTTGACGTCACGCACCCGGGCGGCGATCTCGCACTCGAACGGGGCGGAGGTGTCCTGGTCGGTCATGTCCCGGATGCTGCCAGGGACGGCCGGAGGCGTCTGTGACGCGTCCGACGCGGCGGAGCCTGTCGGCTCAGTACCAGTTGTAGGCCTGGCTGTGCGCCCAGGCGGAGCAGGGGCTGCCGTAGCTGGCCTGGATGTAGTTCAGGCCCCAGGTGATCTGGGTGACCGGGTTGGTCTGCCAGTCGGCGCCGACCGTGGCCATCTTGTCGCCGGGCAGGGCCTGCGGGATGCCGTAGGCGCTGGACGTCGGGTTGTCGGCGTCGACCTGCCAGCCCGACTCCTTGGTCCACAGCGAGTCCAGGCAGGTGAACTGCGAGGAGTCCCAGCCGTAGCTGGAGAGCATGGCCTCGGCGATCTCGCGCGGGTCGTCGTCGGAGGAGTCCTCCGACTTCGTGACGGCCTCGCCGTCCGCGGAGAGCAGGGCCACCTTCGTCTGGTCCGTCGCGTCGCGTCGGTCGGCGCTGCGCGAGACGGTCTCCCGGTCGGTGTCGGTCTCGGCCGCCGTGGTGGCCTCGACCCCGGTGAGCAGGTCCGCCGCCGTGAGCGAGATGGCCGAGTCCGCCGAGTCCGCGACCGCCGTCGGAGCGGCCTCGCCCACGACCACGCCACCCGCCACGACCGTGCCGGTGGCACCCACCGCCAGCGCGGAGACCACGACGGTGGTCCGCACGGCGAGCTTGGGCGCCTGGGCGAGCGGCGACGGCGTCCGCGGCGCAGCGTGCCGGGCCGCGTGCTTCGCGGTGGCGACGGGCTGCGGGGTCGCCGGCGCGTCGGGGGTGCGACGGCGGCGGCCGGGCTGGCGGTGCTTAGACAAGGGCGGGTCCGGGTAAGGGTCAGGGGCGGCGCGGGGGCGTCCACCTCGTGCTCGGGCAGTACAGGGATGCGGTCGGGGGCGGTCTCAGAGCAAGCGTTGACGTGACCCGTCCGTGAGCCACCATGCATGACGGCCGGTGGCCAGACAAACCGAACACGGGTTCCTTGTGCAGAACTTTCACGTTCAACGACCCATACGCCTCAGTAATCACACACGTCACACGAGACTGCCCCCGATGCCGACTTTCACCCCGATCGGGTGTCGTGCTGGCACGACCTTGCTCGCGCTGGCACGACCCTGTTCACCCTCCCCCTGCTGCCTACGTGTCGTCGCGGCGGTGGTTCTGGCAGTGGCGCTGTCGTTGGTGCGGCCGGTGGCGCCCGGCCGCTCGGCCGGGGCGCCGCCGGCGCTCGGCCGGTGGTGCCGCCGGCGCTCGGCCGGTGGTGCTGCCGCGGCTCGGCCGGTGGTGCTGCCGCGGCTCGGCCGGTGTTGCTGCGGCGGGCTGCGAGTGCCCCGGTGCCGGCTGGGGCGTTCGGTCCTCGTGGGCACGAGGACCGAACGCAACAGCCGGGGTGGAGGCAGCCGCCTGAGCAGCGCAAACGCGGGGCGAGCCGCAGCTGGGCCGGCGTTCGGTCCTCACGGAGCACGCCCGACCGCACGCGCACCCCGATAGTCGGCCGCAACTCGCCCAGCACGCGCCCACAGCCGGCCGCGAGCGTTCGGTCCTCGTCGCCACGAGGACCGAACGCAGCAGCCGCACCGCACACAGCCGCCTGACCAGCGCAAACACAACGAGAGCCGCAGCTGGGCCGGGGTTCGGTCCTCACGGAGCACGCCGGACCGCACACAGCGCCCACCCGGCCGCCCCCAGCCCGCCCAGCACGCGCCCGCAGCCGGCCGGAATCATTCGGTCCTCGTCGCCACGAGGACCGAACGCAGCAGCCGCCCCGAAGACAGCCTCCTGAGCAGCGCAAACACAACGAGACCCGCAGCTCGGGCGGGGTTCGGTCCTCGTCGCCACGAGGACCGAACGCAACAGCCGCCCCCAGACACAGCGAGGAGCCCCCGCCCACGACGTCTGCGCAAGTCGTCGCGGTGCGGGGGCTCCCGGTCAGTGGCGCCGGAGCCGGCTCAGAGCGTGACGTTCTCCAGCATCTCCGTGACGAGCGCCGCGATGGGCGAGCGCTCGGAACGGGTGAGGGTGACGTGGGCGAACAGCGGGTGCCCCTTGAGCTTGTCGATGACGGCCACCACGCCGTCGTGCCGGCCGACGCGCAGGTTGTCACGCTGGGCGACGTCATGGGTGAGGACGACCTTCGAGTTGGCCCCCATCCGGGACAGGACGGTGAGCAGCACGTTGCGCTCCAGCGACTGCGCCTCGTCCACGATCACGAACGCGTCGTGCAGCGAGCGCCCGCGGATGTGGGTGAGCGGCAGGACCTCGAGCATCCCCCGGTCGACGATCTCGTCGATGACGTCCGGGGTGGTCATGGCCGAGAGGGTGTCGAAGACGGCCTGCGCCCAGGGCGACATCTTCTCCGACTCCGAGCCGGGCAGGTAGCCGAGCTCCTGGCCACCGACGGCGAACAGCGGGCGGAAGATGACGACCTTGGAGTGCTGACGACGCTCGAGGACCGCCTCGAGCCCGGCGCACAGCGCCATCGCCGACTTCCCGGTGCCGGCGCGCCCGCCGAGGGAGACGATGCCGATCTCGGGGTCGAGCAGGTGCTCCAGCGCGATCCGCTGCTCGGCGCTGCGTCCGTGGATGCCGAACGCCTCCCGGTCGCCCCGCACCAGGTGCACCCGCTTGTCCGCGCCGACGCGGGCCAGCGCGCTGCCCCGGTCCGACATCAGCCGCAGGCCCTGGTGGCACGGCAGGTCGCGCGCCTCGTCCAGGTCGGCCACGCCGGAGTCGTAGAGGTCGTCGAGGACGGTGGCGGCGACGTCGAGCTCGCTCATGCCCGAGTAGCCGGTGTCGGACTCCGAGATCGCCTCGGCCCGGTACTCCTCCGCGTCCAGGCCCACGGCGGAGGCCTTGATGCGCAGCGGCATGTCCTTGGAGACCAGCGTGACGTCCGCGCCCTCGGAGGCGAGGTTCTTCGCGACGGCCAGGATGCGGGTGTCGTTGTCGCCGAGGCGGAAGCCGGACGGCAGGCAGGTGGGGTCGATGTGGTTGAGCTCGACCCGGACCGAGCCGCCCTCGTCGCCGACGGGCACGGGGGTGTCCAGCCGGCCGTGCTCCACGCGCAGCTCGTCGAGCATGCGCAGCGCGGCACGGGCGAAGAAGCCCAGCTCGGGGTGGTGACGCTTGCCCTCGAGCTCGGTGATGACGACGACGGGCAGGACGACCTCGTGCTCGGCGAACCGGCGGATGGCCGCCGGGTCGGCGAGGAGCACGCTCGTGTCCAGCACGTAGGTGCGGACGCTCGGCTTGCGCCGGCGAGGTCGTCGGGTGCTGCGGGTGCTCGTCGCGGTGCCGTCGGCCGCCTCGGTGGCGGTGGTCGGGCGGGGGGACTGCTGCGACTGCATGGCCTGGTCCGGCACGGTTTACCCCTCAGTGGACCGACGCAGGCACTCTCCGCCCCGGCCCTAGCTCACACGGTTGGACCGGGATGCCCGAAAGCGGGAGTGCCCGCCTCCGATCGCGCGGCAGGGCGTGTCCGCCTGCCGTGCGGTGCAGTCGCGAGTGATCACGATCGGGCCTCCAGGTTCGGCAGGCTTCCCCACCTGCCGATGCCGGGAAATTAGCCCCGCGAGGCCCTTCTCCGTGGCGACACGCGGGTCCGGTACCGGACGCTTCCGCGATTGTTTACGCGCCCGACACGAGACCGGGCCGCGCGTGACCCGGCAGACACGCCCGCGACGACGAACGGACGATCTCCGGCGTCAGGACCCGAAGCGGCGCTCGCGCAGCGCGTAGCTGCGGATCGCCCGGAGGAAGTCCACCCGCCGGAAGTCCGGCCAGTAGGCCTCGCAGAAGTAGAACTCCGAGGTCGCCGACTGCCACAGCAGGAAGCCGCCGAGGCGCTGCTCCCCCGACGTCCGGATCACGAGGTCCGGGTCGGGCTGGCCGCGCGTGTAGAGGTGGGAGGAGATGGCGTCGATGTCGACCTCGCGCGCCAGGTCCTCCAGGCTGGCGCCGCGCCGGGCGCCCTCGGCGAGCAGCGAGCGCACGGCGTCCGCGATCTCCTGGCGCCCGCCGTAGCCGACAGCGACGTTGACGAGCATCCCGTCGACGTCGCGGGTCGCCTCGGCCGCGCCCTTGAGCCGCTCGGCCAGGGCGTCGGGCAGCAGGTCGACGGCGCCCACGGGGTTGAGCCGCCACCTGCCGGTGTCGGCGAGGGAGTCGACGGCGTCGGCGATGATCTCCAGCAGCGGCTCGAGCTCGGCGGCCGGCCGGTTGAGGTTGTCGGTGGACAGCAGCCACAGCGTGACGACCTCGATGCCGACCTCGTCGCACCAGCCGAGCAGCGGCTCGATGTTGGCCGCCCCGGCCCGGTGGCCGTGCGCCGTGGACTGGCCGACGGCCTTGGCCCAGCGGCGGTTGCCGTCCAGCATCACGCCGATGTGGCGCGGGAGGTTGTCCGGGAGGTGACGCACGAGCCGCGCCTCGTACATCGGGTAGAGCACCCGTCGCAGCGCACGCCTGACCTGACCCACGAGCAGCAAGAGTAGGGCCACACGCGTCTCCCGGTGCGAGGAAGGCCGGTCCCGGATACCTACTCGTGGGTAACTCATGTGACCGGAGACGCGCCGAAGGCGCTGGACGACGTGCACCAGGCCGCTACGTTTGGAATATGAACTCCCCCCTGCCGTCCGTCCGCGCCGGAGTCGACTCGCTCCAGGGCTCGCTCTCGGGCATCAAGGCCGAGATCAAGCCGCGCCTGCGCGGCTGGCTGCACCTGGGCATCGCCCCGCTGACCCTGGCGGCCGGCATCGTGCTCATCGCGCTCTCCCCCGACACCCTCACGAAGGTCGGCTCCGCCGTGTTCACCGGCTCGGCGCTGATCCTGTTCAGCGTGTCGGCGATCTACCACACGGGCACCTGGTCGCCCCGGGTCTGGGCGTTCCTGCGCCGCTTCGACCACTCCAACATCTTCGTGCTCATCGCGGGCACCTACACGCCCTTCGCGCTCATCCTCCTGGAGGGCACGCAGCGCACCGTCCTGCTCTCAGTGGTGTGGGGCGGCGCCGTGCTGGGCGTGGCGTTCCGCATCTTCTGGAGCCACGCGCCGCGCTGGCTGTACACGCCGATCTACATCGCCCTGGGCTGGGCCGCGATCTTCTTCCTGCCCGGCTTCTTCAACGGCGCGGTGAACCTCGGCCTGGGGATCGGCATCGCCGTCTTCGTGCTCATCTGCACCGGCGGCGCGCTCTACACGATCGGCGGCGTCGTCTACGGCGTGAAGCGCCCGAACCCCTCGCCCCGCTGGTTCGGGTTCCACGAGGTCTTCCACAGCTTCACCGTGCTGGCCTTCGTCAGCCACTACGTCGGCGTCTCCCTGGCCACGTACGCCCTGCGCTGAACCCTGCTCTGAACCCTGCACTGATCCACCCCGCAGGCCGAGCGCCGAGACCTCCAGCTCCCCGGTCACCCAGCGCATCCACCACTCGTCGGTGAGCACCCGGATCACGAGGCCGTCACCGCCTCGCGCAGGCGTCGTGCCCGCGGCGCCGCACGGTCCGCCAGGACGACGGCCGCCGACCCCGCCAGCGCGAACCCGAGCCCGACGACGGCCCAGCCGGGCGCGCCGTGCCCCAGCACCACGCTGGTGAGCAGGCCGGGCGCGAGCATCGAGGCCAGCGCGTAGCCGGTCTGGCTCACACCCTGGTAGGCGCCGGCCGCACGCGGGTCGGCCAGCTCGAAGGTGAGCCCCCAGGCACCCGCCTCGCCCCACACCTCGCCGAGGGTGGCGATGACGGCGGCCAGCAGCAGCACCGCCACGACCGCGGTGACCGGCAGGTCGCCGATCCCGGAGAGCGGGAACACCAGGCAGGCGGCGAGCAGCAGCCAGCCGGCCCGGCGCACGGCCCGGGCTGAGACCCGGACGTCCTCGGTGCCCGCCGAGACGCGCACCTGGGTGAGCGCGACGAGCACGGTGTTGACCACCAGCACCGCCGAGACCATCACGTGCGGCGCGCTGGTGCGCTCCGCGATCCACAGCGGCACGACCACGCTCTGCAGGCCGAACTGCAGCGCCATGAGCGAGGTCAGCAGCACGACCGCGAGGTAGGTGCGGTCGCGCAGCGGCGAGGGACCGCGCCGGGCGGCGGGGGCTTCGGCGGGCACGTCGGCGGCCCGCCCGCCGAGCACCCCGAGCAGCCGGGGCTCGCGCCGCCGCAGGCCCACGAGCGGGGCGACGGCCAGCAGCGCCAGCGCCCCGACCAGCAGGATCGTGGCGCGGTAGGCGGCCGGCGTCCCGACGAGGAGGGCCCCGCCCGCCAGCACGGTGCCGAGCCCGATGGCGACGTTGGTGACGACGTGCATCCGGGCGCGCACGGCCACCCGGTCGCGTCCGGTGAACCACTGCGCGAGCAGCGCCTGCTTCGCCGAGCCCTGGACGCTGCGCGCGCCCGAGACCAGGCAGGCGATGAGCACGAAGGACCAGGGGCCGTCGGCCGCGGCGTAGGCCAGCAGCGCGAGCGCCTGGACGACGCCGGCGGCCTGGAGGATGCGGTCGGCGGGGACGCGGTCGGCGAGCCGTCCGCCCGCCAACGAGCACAGGACGCCGACACCGCCCGCGACCGACAGGCCCCACCCGACCGTCGCGGCGGACAGGCCCACGACCTGGGTGAAGTACAGGGCGCTGACGCTGTAGAACAGCCCGTTCGCCAGGGCCCACGAGGCGGTGGCCAGGCTGAGGGCGCGCTCCACGGGCTCGCCGACGAGGCCGGGCATCAGCCGGTGGAGGGGCCCGGCGAGGAGCCGCGCGGGGGCAGGTCGGTTCACGCTCCCTGTCTGACAGCACCGCGGAGAACCCGCCACCGATGTAGCGTCCTGCTTCATGCTCACCTACCGGCTCGACGGCACCGACCTGGCCTCGGTCCGGTTCGCGGTCTCCCCGCTGGGCGAGGCCGCGCTGTCGCTGCGCACGTGGCACGAGCCCGGGCTCTACCCGCTGCACCTGCCGTGGCTCCAGCGGACGGCGCCGCTGCGCCAGGGCCTGGACGAAGAGGTGCTCCTCGGGCTGGTCAACGAGCGCCTCTCGCTGCCGGACTTCATCACCCCGCACCCCGCCTCACCGCTCACCCGCCTCGACGAGCAGCTCGAGGCGCTGGCCCACGTCGACCCCGCGGTGGTCGCGGAGGACCTCGCCGAGGTCCACCGCGACGGACTCCCGCCTGCGCTGCGTGGCGAGCCCCGGGTCGTGCGCGACCGCATCGTGGCCGCCCTCGCCGAGTACGCCCGGGTCTGCCTGGAGCCCTGGTGGCCGCGCCTGCGCACGGTGCTCGACGCCGACGTGGTCCACCGCGGCCGCAGGCTCGCGCACGGCGGGCTCGCGGCGGTGTTCGACGACCTCAGCCCGCAGGTCCGGCTCGAGGGCGACCTCGTGCAGGTCCGGCTCAGCATGCGCCGCGACGCGACCCGCGCGACGTCCGGCCGCGGCCTGACGCTCGCCCCCAGCACGTTCCTCGTGCGGGTCACCTTCCCGCTCGGCAAGGACGAGGAGCCGCTCATCATGTACCCCGCGCGGGGCGTGGGGACGCTGTGGGAGGGCGAGCGGGCGCGCCAGCTGGACGAGGGCGAGCACCCCGAGCTGGCGGCGCTGCTGGGCCACGCGCGGACCGAGCTCCTCGTCGCGCTCGCCGAGCCCGCCTCGTCCTCGGAGCTGGCGCTGCGCTCCGGGGTGACGACCTCGGCGGTCAACCAGCACCTGCGCGCGCTGCGGGCCGCGGGGCTCCTCGCCTCCGCCCGGCACGGGCGCCACGTCCTCTACCAGCGCACCGACCTGGGCGACCGGCTGCTCCGCGGCTCCTGACGCCCCCCTCAGGGACGCCGCGGGCCGGTGGTGCCGCGCACGACCAGCTCGGTCGGCACGCTCACGTGCTCGGGCACGTCGTCGTCGATGCTCGCGGAGAGCAGGTGCAGCGCCTGCCGGGCTGCGATCCGGCCCTGCTGGACGACGGGCTGGCGCAGCGTCGTGAGGTCCATGAACCGGGACATCTCGTGGTCGTCGATACCGATCACCGAGAGGTCCCCCGGCACCGACAGCCCGCGCTCCCGCGCCCGGTGCAGCACGCCGATGGCCATCTCGTCGGAGGCCGCGAACACGGCCGTCGGCGGCTCGTCCAGCGCGGCCAGCTCGTCCCAGGCGTGGATGCCGCCCTCGCTGGTGAACCCACCGTCCACCTCGAGCCGCGGGTCGTGGGCGAGCCCGGCCTCGCTCAGCGCCCGCCGGTAGCCGCGCAGACGCAGCCGCGGGGTGGTGAAGTCGAGGCCCTCGTCCTTGAGCCCGCCGACGTAGGCGATCCGGGTGTGCCCGAGCTCGAGCAGGTGGCGCGTGGCCTGCACCGCGACGTCCTCGTCGTCGATGCTCACGCTCGGCCAGTGCGGCACCCGCAGGCCGACGGTGACCACCGTGCGCCCCGGGCGGGCGAGCCGGCGCTGCTCGGTGGCGGTGGGCTCGATGCCGACGATGATCAGCGCGTCCACGCGCTTGGTGAGCAGCTCGGAGCCCAGCACCCGCTCGCGGGCCTGGGGGTCGCCGCCGAGGTTGTAGAGGGCGAGGTCGTGGTCGTGGCGCCGCAGCTCCTGCTCGGCGCCGAGGAGGATGGTGGAGAAGTACCAGCGGGTCACGAACGGGACGACCACGGCGACGGTGCGGGTGCGGCCGCCGCTGGCCAGGCCCACCGCGTGCGGCGAGGGCACGTAGCCGAGCTTGACGGCCGCCTCGAGGACGCGCGCCCGGGTGTCCTCGGAGACCCGCGGGAGGCCGCGCAGTGCGCGGGAGACCGTGGCGGTGGAGACACCGCACTCGCGGGCGACGTCGTCGATGCTCGTCATCGCGCGCACCTCCCGGCTCCCCCGGCGTCCCCGGCTCCGCGGACGCGACGTGGGCGCGGCCGTGTGGCCTGCCCCGTCGCCTGCCGTTGGCGGCATGGTGACGGCACCCGGGCGCGGCAGGAGTGACCCGACGCATCGTGGACACCTAGGTTGTGACCATGAGCACTCCGCAGACCCCCCTCTCCCTGCCCGTGCGGCTGGCCGACGGCTCGCGGCTCGAGCTCGGCACCGCCACCGCCTCCTACCAGGTGGAGGGCGCCATCGCCGAGGACGGCCGGGGCCCCTCGATCTGGGACACCTTCACCGCGAGGCCCGGTGCCGTCCGCGACGGCAGCTCCGGCGAGGTCGCCTGCGACAGCTACCACCGCTACCTCGAGGACGCCGACCTGGTGGCCGGACTCGGGGTCGACTGGTACCGCTTCTCGATCGCCTGGCCGCGCGTCGTCCCCGCGGGCACCGGCGCCGTCGAGCAGCGCGGCCTCGACTACTACGACCGGCTCGTGGACGCCCTCCTCGAGCGCGGCCTCAAGCCCACCGCGACCCTCTACCACTGGGACCTCCCGCAGCCCCTCGAGGACGCGGGCGGCTGGCTGGTGCGCGAGACCGCCGAGGCGTTCGCCGACTACGCCGAGGTCGTGGCGGGACGCCTGGGCGACCGGGTCGGCACCTGGGCGACCCTCAACGAGCCCTGGTGCGCCGGCTACCTCGGCTACGCCGCCGGCGTCCACGCTCCCGGACGCTCCGAGGGCGGCGCCGCCCACCGGGCCGCCCACCACCTCATGCTGGGCCACGCCCTGGCCGCCGAGCGCGTGCGCGCGAACGGCCCCGCGGACGTCGGCATCGTGCTCAACCTGGCGCCGATCTGGCCGGAGACCACCGGCACCCCCGAGGCCGACGCGGTGACCGACGGCGTCGACGCGCTGCGCAACCGCGTGTGGCTCGACCCGCTGGTCGACGGCGCGTACGACGAGGGACTGCTCGCGGTGGCCCCGGAGCTGGGCGACCCCGAGCTCGTCCGCGAGGGCGACCTGGCGGCCATCCTGGGTTCCGCGGACTGGATCGGGATCAACTACTACACGCCCGTCCGCCCCACCCCGGCCACCGGCGCCGCCAACGAGGGTGGCCACCCGGAGGGCGGCGCCTACCCCGGCGTCCCGCCCTTCGACCTGGTGGTCCGCGAGCCCGTCACCGACATCGGCTGGGAGATCGACGCGAGCGGTCTCGAGGAGCTGCTGGTGACGACCGCCGAGCGGACGGGGCTGCCCGTGCTCGTCATGGAGAACGGTGCCGCGATGGCCGACACCGCCGTCACCGACGGACGCGTGGACGACCAGGACCGCATCGGCTACCTGCGCGACCACCTCGCCGCCACCGTGGCGGCGCGCGCCTCGGGCGCCGACGTGCGCGCGTACGTGGTGTGGACCCTGCTCGACAACTTCGAGTGGGCTGAGGGGTACACGAAGACCTTCGGGCTCGTCCACATCGACTCCCGGGACCAGACGCGCACGCCGAAGGCCTCCTACCACTGGGTGGCGGAGCAGGCCGCGGCGCTGCGCGCGTGAGCGGTTGACGGCCACCCGTCGGTGCCGGACCGGGGCTTCCGGTCCGGCACCACGGGTGCCGTGTGGCTGGGGCGGCGCCGACGGCGCCCCCGCTCAGCCCTTGACGCTGCCCGCGAGCAGCCCGCGGACGAAGTAGCGCTGGAGCGCGATGAACACGATCAGCGGGATGATGAGCGACACGAACGCGCCGGAGGCGAGCAGCTGCCAGTCCTGACCGCGCTCGCCGACCAGCAGCACGAGGCGCTGCGGCAGCGGGGTGACCTCGGGCGAGCTGAAGACCAGCGCGACCAGCAGGTCGTTCCACACCCAGAGGAACTGGAAGATGCCGAACGCGGCGATGGCCGGGGCCATCAGCGGCAGCATGATCCGGGTGAAGATCTGGACGTGCCCCGCGCCGTCCACCCGCGCGGACTCGATCAGCTCGCCCGGGATCTCCCGCATGAAGTTGTGCAGCAGGAAGATCGCCAGCGGCAGGGCGAAGATCGTGTGGGAGAGCCACAGCTCGTAGAGGCCGCCCGCCGGGGCGTCCCTGCCGGCCAGAGGCATGAGGTTGAACGGCGGGTCGACGTAGAGCTGGAGCAGCGGGACCAGGGTGACCTGGATCGGCACGATCTGCAGGGCGAAGACCGCCACGAAGATCGTGTCCCGACCCTTGAAGTCCATCCACGCGAAGGCGTAGGCGGCGAGGGTCGCGAGGCTGATCGGGATGAGGACCGCCGGGATGGTGATGACGATCGAGTTGATCAGGTTCTCGCCCAGCCCCGTCCCGCCCGAACCGCCGCTGAGCACCTCGCGGTAGTTGTCGAGCGTGACGTTCGGGTCGGTGAAGAAGTTCCACCACCCGTTGCTCTTCACGTCGGCCTCGGGCCGGAACGAGCTCACCAGCAGACCGAACGTGGGGACGGTCCACACGATCGCGATCACGAGGGCGACCGCCGACGCGACGTGGCCGGTGAGGCCCTCCTTCGCGGCGGTGGAGGCCGACTTGGGCTTCGGGCCGGCCGGCGTGGCCGGCTTCTCGGCGTCGGGCAGCACGGCGGTCATCGCGCCTCCAGCTTCCGCATCTGACGGGTGTTGTAGACGACCACCGGCGTGATCAGCAGGAAGATCACCACGGCGATGGCGGTGGCCAGGCCCTGGTTGCCGGAGACGAAGTTCTGTCGGTAGAACTCATAAGCCAGCACGCTGGTCCCGAAGTTGCCGCCGGTCGCCGTCTGGACGATGTCGAAGACCTTCAGCGTCGCGATGGTGATCGTCGTCAGCACCACGATGAGCGAGGGCCGGATGCTCGGCACGGTGATGTAGCGGAACATCTTCATCCCCCCGACCCCGTCGAGCCTGGCGGCCTCGACGATGTCGTCCGGGATGGCCTTGATCGAGGCCGAGAGGATCGTCATCGCGAACCCGGCCTGGATCCAGATGAGGATCACGATCAGGAAGAACGTGTTCCACGGCTGCTTGAGCAGGAAGTTGTAGGCGTCGAGGCCGATCCACTCCAGCATCTGGTTGGCGAGACCGAGCTGGTCGACGCCCGGGGCCGTCTGCTTGTAGTCGTAGACGAACTTCCAGATGATCGACGCGCCGACCATCGAGATCGCCATCGGCAGGAAGAGCAGGGCCTTGGCGAACTTCTCGAACCGCGACCGGTCGACGAGCACGGCGTAGACCAGCCCGATGCCGGTGGAGACCAGCGGCGTCAGCACCACCCAGAACAGGGTGTTGCGGAGCACCTGGAGCTCCTGCTTGTTGGTGAAGAGCGTCTTGTAGTTGTCCAGGCCCACGAACTCCTGGGTGAAGGTGGAGCCGCCCTGGAACGACTGCCACACCGTCAGCACCGCCGGGTAGAGCAGGCCGACGCAGATCAGCAGCAGGGCCGGGCCGACGAAGGCGGCCGCCTGCACGCGCTCGCCGCGGCGGGAGCGGAGCCCCTGGGTGAGCAGCAGGATCACGGCCATCACGCCGAAGAACAGCGCGACGGCGATGACCATCTGGATGAGCTTCTCGGGTGTTGTCACAGTCCTCCCCGTTCTGTTGGCACACGTACGAGTGGTGCCGGGTCCCCCCGGCCCAACGGCCGTGGCGCCGGGGCGGGACGCGTCCGCGCCCGCCCCGACGCCACGAGGAGGATCAGGAGCTCGGCCAGGAGCTCTCGATGTTGTCGAGCGCGTCGGAGGTGCTCTCGCCGGTGATCCAGGCGGTCATCTCCTTCCAGAAGGTGCCGGCGCCGACGGCGCTGGGCATCTGGTCGGAACCGTCGAAGCGGAAGACCGCCTCGGGGTCCTGGAGGATCGACGCGGAGAGCTGGTCGATCGGGCTCGTCAGGTTGTCGATGTCGAGACCGGTGTTGGCGCTGACCCAGCCGCCGCCCGGCGTGGCGATGGCCTTCTGGTTCGCCCAGACGTCCGTGGAGAGGTAGGTCTGGAAGGCCTGGACCTCGGCGCGGTCGGAGAAGGCCGCCACGAACTCGCCGCCGCCGAGGACGGGCTTGCCGTTGTCCTCGTTGGTGGTCGGCAGGTAGAAGGCGAAGGCGTCGCCGTTCTCGCTCACGTCGGTGCCCTCGGGCCACTGCGCGGCGTAGAACGAGGCCTGGCGGTGCATGGCGCACTGGCCCTTGAGGATCGGCAGGCCGCCGTCCTGGAACGCGGTGGTGGCGATGGAGTCGACGTCACCGAAGCCACCGTTGACGTACTTGTCGTTCTTGAGGATGTTGCCGACGAGGTCGAGGGAGTCCGCGACGCCGGAGTCGTTGAACGGCACCTCGTGGTTGACCCACTGGTCGTAGTAGTCCGCACCCTGCTCGCGCAGGACGGCGTCCTCGAGCCAGTCGGTGGCCGGCCAGCCGGTGGCCTCGCCGGACTCGATGCCGGCGCACCAGGGCTTGATGCCGGTGGCGGCGATCTCGTCGGAGAGGGCGAGCATGTCGTCCCAGGTCTCCGGGACCTCCCAGCCGTTCTTGGCGAACATCTTCGGGGAGTACCAGACGAACGACTTCACGTTCGCGCCCAGCGGGGCCGCGTAGAAGGTGCCGTCGACGGTGCCGTAGCCCTTCCAGTCCTCGCCGAAGAACTCGTCGACGTTGTCGGAGACGGCCTGCGGGGCCGCCACGGCCAGGCCGCTGCCGACGACCGTCTTGAGGAGGCCGGGCTGCGGGATGTAGGCGATGTCGGGGGCGTTGCCCGCCTTCAGGCGGACGACGAGCTGGGTCTCGAACTGGTCCGAGCCCTCGTAGTCGACCTCGGCACCGGTGCACTCGGTGAAGAGCTCGTAGGACTTCTCGTGGGCCTCCTGCTCGGGCGGGAGGATCGAGGTGTAGATGCTGACCGTGGTGCCGGTCAGGTCGCCGAAGTCGGCGAGCTGCTCGAGGCCGGCGCAGTCGGAGTTGCCGTCACCCGGCCAGGTGCCGCCGGCGGAGTTGCTCTCGCTGCTGGAGGTGTCGTCACTGGCGCAGGAGGCGAGCGCCAGGGCTGCCACCGCCAGGACCGCGGCAGAAGCGTGCCGCACCTTCCGTGAACGCATGCTGGTCCCCTTCGTCGTCAGCCGGCGGCGCTCCGTTGCTCCGCCGAGATGGCTGTGCGTAAGGAGTAGGCAAGCGCTTGCACTCAGGAAACGTCAAGGTTTCTCAGCAACGATCTTGTAACGGCGGTCACATGAGGCTGAATAGTTGTCTCAGGTGGTCTGGATCACTGGAAGGACGCTGGCAGACGAAGCCCCGGCAGGCGTAGGCGGTCGCCCGACCGTCCAGGGCCACCCGTCCCTCCAGCAGGATCAGTCCGGCTCCCACCGCCTCCGTCGTCCGCTCCTCGGCGGGGTCGGCGACGACCACGACCGCGCCCGGCAGCCGGCGCGCCACCCGCTCGAGCGCGTCCCGCTCCTCCCCCGCCGGACCGACCACGGCCACCTCCGGCAGCCCCGGGCGCGCGGCCGCGGCGGCCGCCAGCGACCACCCGGCGAACCGGGGGGACCGCACCGCCAGGCCGGCCACCGTGCCCAGCGCCTCCTGGGCCGCACCCAGCCACCGCTCCTCGCCGGTGAGGGCGTGCGCCGCCAGCAGCGCGTGCACGATCGCGCTCAGCCCCGAGGGGCTCGCGTTGTCCGACGGGTCGCGGGGGCGGGTGAGCAGGTCGGACGCGTCGGACGGCGTGTCGAGGAAGCCACCGTCCTCCGCGCGGAACCGGGCCAGCGCGTCGTCCAGCAGCCCGAGCGCGCGGCGCAGCCACACGGGGTCGGCGGTCGCCCCGGCCAGCGCGAGGAACCCGCCCGCCACGCACCCCAGGTCCTCCAGCACGCCCGCGTGGCGGCCGGCCACGCCGTCCCGGCTCACGCGCAGCAGGCGCCCGTCGGCCAGGTGGACGTCGGCCAGCAGCCGTCCGGCGTCCAGCGCCGCCTCGAGCAGGTCGGGGCGGCCCAGCAGGGAGGCCGCGTCCACGAGGGAGGCGATGGCCAGGCCGTTCCAGGCGGCGACGACCTTGTCGTCGCGGGCGGGGCGGACCCGCTGCTCCCGCGCCTCGCGCAGCGCCGAGCGGACCCGGGCCAGCCGTGCCGGGTCGTCGGGTCCCGTCGGGTCCGTGCGCCGCTGGAGGACCGAGGCGCCGTGCTCGAACGTGCCGCGCTCGGTCACGCCCAGGACGCCGGCGGCCCAGCGTCCGTCTTCCTCGCCGAGGACCTCGACGAGCTGGGCGGGCGTCCAGACGTAGTAGCGACCCTCCTCGCCCTCGGTGTCGGCGTCGAGCGCGGAGGCGAACCCGCCCTCGGGGGTGCGCAGTTCGGCGAGCAGCCAGTCGGCGGTCTCGGCGGCGACGCGGTCGCCCAGCGGGGTGCCCAGGCGGGCGTAGAGGCCGAGCAGCTGGGCGTTGTCGTAGAGCATCTTCTCGAAGTGCGGCACGACCCACGCGTCGTCCACGGAGTACCGGGCGAAACCGCCCGCCAGCTGGTCGTACATGCCGCCGCGGGCCATCGCCTCGACGGACGCGGTGAGCATCTGCGCGGCGCGCGCCGACTCCGGCGTGTCCTGGAGCGCGACCCTCCGCAGCAGCTCGAGCACCATCGACGGCGGGAACTTGGGGGCGCCGCCGAAGCCGCCGCGGACGTCGTCGTGCTGGCCCGACAGGGTGCGCACCGCAGCCGCGACCTCCGCGGCCCCCAGGGGTGCGGACGCCAGCGAGCCCTCGGCCGACAGGTGCTCGCGCAGGTTCGCCGCGACCCGGCCGACCTCGTCGCGCCGGTTCTCCCACGCGTCCGCGAGGCCCTCGAGGACCTGCCGGAAGGACGGCATGCCGTGCCGCGGCTCGTCGGGGAAGTAGGTGCCGGCGAAGAAGGGGCTGCCCTCGTGGTCGAGGACGCAGGTCATCGGCCACCCGCCCTGGCCGGTCATGGCGGTGGTGGCGTTCATGTAGACGGCGTCGACGTCCGGCCGCTCCTCGCGGTCGACCTTGATCGCCACGTAGTGGGCGTTGAGGTAGGCGGCCGTCGCGTCGTCCTCGAAGGACTCGTGCGCCATGACGTGGCACCAGTGGCACGCGGCGTACCCGACGCTGAGCAGGACCGGTTTGTTGAGGCGCCTCGCCTCAGCGAACGCGTCCTCGCCCCACTCCCACCAGTCCACGGGGTTGTCCGCGTGCTGGAGGAGGTAGGGGCTGGTCGCGCTCGCGAGGCGGTTCGGCACGCCCGCCACCGTACGGGCCGGGTGTGCGTTTCTCGTGGCTGGTGGCTGAGCGGGTTCGGTGCGCGTGGCTGGTGGTTGCTGGCGCCGGTGCGGTGCTCCTGGCGGGTGGTTGTTCCTCAGGCGGCTGTGGCGCTTCGGTCCTCGTGCCCACGAGGACCGACCGCACCGGCCGGCCAGGGGGGAGCTCACTGACCTGCGGCGACGACTGCGAGCTCATCCGCTGGCAGGTGTTCGGTCCTCCTGGAGCACGCTGCGGCGGCACACCAGCCGGGCCGGCACCGCCGCCCACCCCCACCCGTCCCACCAGACCCGCGGGCAGGACGCCCGCCCTGCCTCCGCCGTTCGGTCCTCGCGCCCACGAGGACCGAACGCACCAGCCGGCCCGGGGGCAGCTCGCTGACCTGCGGCGACGACTGCGAGCTCACCCGCTGGCAGCTGTTCGGTCCTCCTGGAGCACGCTGCGGGGCACGCCGGCCGAGCCGCCCGCCCCGCCGCCGCCGTTCGGTCCTCGTGCCCACGAGGACCGAACGCAACAGCTGGCCCGGGGCCACCGCCCTGACCAGCGGCAACGGCCGCGGGCTCATCCGCTGGCAGGTCTTCGGTCCTCCTGGAGCACGCTGCGCGGCTCTCCCACACCCAGCCGCAACCACCCAGCCGCAACCGCCCAGCCGCAACCACCAAGCCGCGACCGCCCAGCCGCAACCGCCAAGAGCCCCACCCGAGACCCGGTGCGCAGCCCCGCGCTGCAGACCAGCGCTGCGAACCAGCACGCCGCACCGCCGTACGATCACACCGTGTCCGCCACCCTCGTCGCCAAGGACCTCAGCGGTGGCCACGACCACCGCACGCTCTTCGAGGGGCTCGACCTCACGGTCGCCCCGGGTGACGTGGTCGGCGTGGTGGGCGCCAACGGGGCGGGCAAGTCGACGCTGCTGCGGCTGCTCGCGGGGGTCGACCGACCGCTCGGCGGCACCGTGAGCACCGCGCCGTCCGACGCCTTCGTCGGCTGGCTGCCGCAGGAGCACGAGCGCGTCGCGGGCGAGACGATCGCCGGCTACGTCGCCCGCCGCACCGGGGCCGCCGCGGCCACGACCGCGATGGAGGAGACCGCGAACGCCCTGGGCAGCGGCGAGGAGGGGGCGGAGGACGCGTACGCGGTCGCCTTCGACCACTGGATGGCGACGGGGGCGGCCGACCTCGACGACCGGATCGGCCCGGTGCTCGCCGACCTCGGTCTGGACGTGGGCGCCGACGCCCTCATGACCTCGCTGTCCGGCGGCCAGGCGGCACGGGCCGCGCTGGCGTCCCTCCTGCTCAGCCGCTTCGACGTCGTCCTGCTGGACGAGCCGACCAACGACCTCGACCTCGGCGGTCTCGAGCGGCTCGAGACGTTCGTGCAGGGCCTGCGGACGGGCGTCGTCCTGGTCTCGCACGACCGCGAGTTCCTCGCCCGCGTCGTGACGCGGGTCGTCGAGCTCGACCTGCCGCAGAACGAGGTCCGGGTCTACGACGGCGGCTACGAGTCGTTCCTCGAGGAGCGCGCCGTGATCAAGCGGCACGCCCGCGAGGCCTACGAGGAGTTCGCCGAGAAGAAGGCCGAGCTCGTCTCACGCTCCCGCACCATGCGCGAGTGGAGCAGCCAGGGCGTGCGCAACGCGATGAGGAAGTCGCCCGACAACGACAAGATCCGCCGCCGTGCCCAGTCGGAGTCGAGCGAGAAGCAGGCGCAGAAGGTCCGGCAGATGGAGTCGCGGATCGCCCGCCTCGACGAGGTCGCCGAGCCGCGCAAGGAGTGGCAGCTCCAGTTCTCCATCGCCGCGGCCCCGCGCTCGTCGTCCGTGGTGGCCACGCTCAACGAGGCCGTCGTCCGGCACGGGGACTTCACCCTCGGCCCCGTGTCGATGCAGGTGGACGCGCGCGAGCGGGTGGGCATCACCGGGCCCAACGGCGCCGGCAAGACCACGCTCCTGCGGCTGCTGCTCGGCCGTGAGGAACCGTCCTCCGGCACGGCGTCCCTGGGTGCCTCGGTGGCCATCGGCGAGGTCGACCAGGCCCGCACCGGCCTCCCGGACGACGAGACGCTGGGACGCGCCGTCGAGCTGGCCCTGCCCGACCTCTCCCCCGCGGACTGCCGCACCCTCCTGGCCAAGTTCGGGCTCAAGGCCGACCACGTCGCCAGCCTCGTCGGCCGGCTCTCCCCCGGCGAGCGCACCCGAGCCGCCCTCGCGCTCCTCCAGGCCCGCGGCGTCAACCTGCTCGTGCTCGACGAGCCCACCAACCACCTCGACCTGCCCGCCATCGAGCAGCTCGAGGAGGCCCTGGCCGCCTACGACGGCGCACTGCTGCTCGTCTCCCACGACCGCCGTCTGCTGTCCTCCGTCCGGCTCGACCGCCGCCTCCACGTGGAGGACGGTCGGGTGCGGGAGGTCGGGGAGCGCTAGCGCGCACTTCGGGCACCGAGGATGCATGAGCACTCAGCCTCAGCGCCCAAAGACCGCAGCGCGTTCGACGGCTGCGGCCGCTCACGCGTGCCCCGAGGGGCAGGACCGGGCACACGACCCCTCGCCCGCCGCCAGCGAATCGAGGCGTGCCAATGGCCTGGCCCCACCAGCTGTCCCAGCCGCCAGCCGGGCGAACCCGGCCCGAGTGTCGCCAATCGCGTCGCAGCTCGGCCCTGACGATCCGATTCTTCTACCGAATGCCTCCGAGATTGGTCTCGGAGCGGTCCAGTCCGCTTCAGGCGGGCTTTGCTCAGTCGCCCACGGGGAGGTGCCGATGTCGGCGATGATGCAGCACGAAATGGACCTCCACGTTCGGCGCAGCAGCCAGCCCACCAGTCAGCGCGCTCGATGGACCGGTGCCGTGAAGCCGTCCGCCGCCGCGCTCTGCGTCCACTGTGCGGAGGAAACGCCCGATCTCCCTGCAGGGGAACTGCTCGAAGGACCCGCGGCGCTGTCTGCTCCTGTCCGTCGTCGCGTCACTCCGCTGGCCGTGCTGGGCCTCGCTGTCGCGGGGTCGGTCTTCCTGGCTTCTCCGGCGATGGCGACGAGCTCGCCGAAGGCGGTGGAGGGTCACCTGGTCGACATCGCGAACGTGAAGGTGACCACCTCGGCGTCGTCGCAGACCAACGAGGGGGTCGAGGTGCTGCGGGTGAGGACCACCGCCGCGGGCTCCTCCTCCGGCGGTGGGACCGGCGCTCGTGCCAGCCAGTCGGCCGTGCAGGCGAGCGAGACAGAGGCGGGGGATGACACCGACGGCGACGGGCTCTCCGATGAGGACGAGGCCGTGTACGGCACCGACCCGCTGGACCCCGACACCGACGGCGACGGGCTCTCCGACGGCGACGAGGTCTACCTCTACGGCACCGACCCGCTGGTCGCCGACACCGACGGCGACGGCGCCGATGACGGCGTCGAGGTCGACGGCGGCACCGACCCGCTGGACCCCGACGACACCACGAGCGTCTCGGTGGCGGTCACGATCGGCGCGACGAAGAAGTTCACCGCCACCGCCACCCGGACCGTGGCGGTCACCAGGACCTCCAAGCGCGGGGTCGCCAAGGAGCGGGTCCGGCGCGTCGTGCGGATCAACGGCCGCGAACGAGTGTTCGTCGCGCACTCGTGGGAGATCTGGTACGTCTCCGCGACCCGGTCGGCGAAGGCGACCATGACCCGGACCAAGTCGTCGACCGCGATCGTGACAGCGGTGTGCGACGCCCCGGTGCAGGAGGCCGCGTACGAGTGCGCGTACGCGAACGCGGTGAAGTACGCCAACCTCATCGCCGAGCAGACCGCGAAGAGCGAGGCCCGCCACTCCGCGCGGCACCGCGCGCGCGGAGCGGCGCACTGGAAGGCGGAGAAGCGCGCGGAGTGGTGGGCCAAGTGGGCGTGGGACGGCCAGCAGCGCCGCGCTGCGATCGAGAAGGCGACCCGGGAGGCTCGTCGCAAGGTCAACGCTCTGGTCCAGCGCGCTCGCGCCCGAGCCGCCGAACGCACCTGACCGGCGCCTGACCCGGCCCCGGCGGTGCGGGAGGTCTGAGCACGGCCCACAGCGCGATCGGCGGACGTCGCCCCCGACCCGCCTGCTGACACGCCTGCTCCGGCTACCGCCAGGTCGTCGACCGCCGCGCCACCTCGTGGATCGCCTCGACCTCGCGGGCGGTGAGGGTCGACGGGAGGGTGCGCAGGTACTGGCTCACTCGCTTGCGGGTCACCACGACGACGAGACCGTCCTCGGGCTGCCGCTTCACGGTGAAGCCCCTACGAGCACCCATCACCGCGATGACTCCGACGGCGGCGACGGGGAAGCCCACCCGCTCGGTCAGCAGACGGGCAGCCCGGCGGGCCTCGTGCCGGCTGTTGCGGACGTAGGGCACCCGCCGACCGTCCACCATGAACACCTCGCCTCCCACCCACACGCGTGCGTCCGGGTGGTGCTTGGCGTTGATCGTGAACACCCCGGCCGGACCGATCACGACGTGGTCGATGTCGGCGCCTCGGTCTCCGACCCTGACCGCGTGCAGGACTCGCCACTCGGGCCCGAGCCTCGCGAGCTGGGCGGCGACGGCCTCCTCACCCTGGGTCCCGATCCGCCACGCCCGCTCCTCGGTGCGGACGCCGAGCAGGCGCGCGAGGAAGCCGACGAACCGTCCCTGGGCCCGGCGAGCCGCGAGGGCCTGCTCGCGAGCGGCACTGCCCGGCGCCGTACCGCTGAGGTCGACCCACTCCGGCGACTCCTCCTCGCGCGACTCCTCCGCGCGCGGGGCCTCCGCGCGCGGGGCCTCGGCGCGCGGGGCCTCCGTCGATCCGGTAACGGGCTGCGGACCCGGCATCTCACCCTCCGGAGCCGCGGTGCCCCCGAGGCTCACCGCCCGACCCGCGAGGTGATCCGCGATGGCACGCTCCAGCAGCGGCAGGTGCGTGAGGTCGTCGGAGTGGAAGCGCCCCGTCTTCACGTCGTAGTGGCCGAGCGCGGTGCCGCCGGGCGTCTCCGCGCACAGGCGTTCGTGCCCGTAACGGGCCCACCGCCGCACGATCCACTCCGTCACGGTCCCACCTCCGGTCCCACCTCCTGGTCCGGGCAGCGTGACACCGGGGCCGGGTCAGGATCTGCCGAACGCGAGAATCCAGCCTCGATCTCCCTCCTCAGGGGTACGCCCGTCGCCGCCTCCACCTGGAGGACGGTCACGTGGAGGACGGTCGGGTGCGGGAGGTCTGAGCAGGCCCTCAACCGCGCGGCCAGTGCCGCTCCACCCGCAGCGAGTCGACGCGCGCCGCGCCGTCCGCCCAGGTCAGCTCGACGTGGTAGCGGCCCAGCGTGGTCAGCACCGGCGCCTCCCCCGCCAGCGACCATCGCTGGTAGGGCGCCAGGAAGCGGAACGCGACGGAGCCGGGGCCACCGGCGGCGGTCAGGTGCACCTCGCCCGGGTGCAGCAGGTGGCAGGTCGGGCCACTGGCGGCGAACGCCGTCCGGTAGGCCTCCCCGATACGCTCGGCCCCGGTCAGCGCCTCCCCGGCGAAGTCGACGCGGGCGTCGCCCAGGACCGCGAGCACCCCGTCGAGGTCGGCCTCGTCGACGGCGCGCAGGTAGCCCACGAGCAGGTTCTCGGCGGCGTGGCGCAGCGCGGCCGGCCCGACGCCGGCGGCAGGCATCACCGGGCCGACACCGCCGGCGCGCGCAGCGCCGAGCGCAGGTGCTCGAGCAGGGCCGTGAGGTCGGCAGCGTCCGTGGCGCTGCCGAGGACGTAGAGGTCGGGCCGGACGAGCACGGCGACCGCCCCGAGGCCGGCGAACCAGTCGCGGTAGGTGCCTGTGCTGTCGACGACGACGCCCTCGCCGGGCTCGTCGCCGAGCGCCACGACGCGCCAGCCCAGCGAGTCCAGCAGGGCCGTGTCGGCGGGGGCGAGCGCGCTGCGCAGGGCCGGGTCGCCGAGGAGCAGCAGCCCGCCGGCCCCCACGACGTCGTCCAGGAGGCCGCTCACCTCGGCCCCGTCCGCGCCGATCCCGACCACCTCCGCCTGCAGGGAGAGGAGCCCACCGCCCGCGTCCGCGCGGCTCAGGCCGCGGCCGAGCCGGGGCAGCGGACGGGGCGGCTGCTCGACCCCGGCCGCGAGGTCGGCGCGCATGGCGACGTCCCGGGCGGCCGCGGCGTCGGCGTCGGAGAGGCAGATGACCTCGCCGAGCGCCATCGAGCCCTCAATGAAGTGCCGCACGTGCTCCGAGCGCTCCGGCCCGTAGCTGTCGAGCACCTGGTCGTCGGCGAGGCCACCCAGCACCAGGTCGAGACGCCACGCCAGCGCGACGGCGTCCCGCAGGCCGGAGCACATGCCCTGCCCCGCGAAGGGCGGCATGAGGTGCGCGGAGTCCCCCGCCAGGAGCAGCCGGCCGGCGCGCCAGGTGTCGCACCACCGGGCCTGGAAGGTGTACACGGCGTGCCGCTCCAGGACCGCCTGCTCCGGCCCGACCCCCCACGGCTCCAGCAGCCGCCAGGCCGTGGCCTCCTGCGCGAGCTCGTCGAGGTCCTCGCCGGGTCGGCGCATGAACTCGAAGCGGCGTCGCCCGGGGCCGCCGGGGACGAGGGTGGTGGGTCGCTCGGGGTCGCACAGCTGCCACGCCGGCGGGGTGAACAGGGACGTGTCGGCGTCCGCGTCCAGCACGAGGTCGACCACGAGCCACTCGCGGAAGTACCCGAGGTCGGTGACCTGCGAGCCGATCCACGAGCGCACGACGCTGTTGGCCCCGTCCGCCCCGACCAGGTAGGCGGCCCGCACCTCGCGGGCACCCCCGTCGGCGGACTCCAGCCGCACGGTCACCCCCTCGTCGTCCTGGACGTGGGAGACGGCCCGCCACCCGCGCAGCACCTGCACCGGCTCGAGGCCCTCGACCTGGGCGTCCAGCGCGCGCTCGACGCCGGGCTGGTGGAAGAAGTGGCTGACGTGCCAGCCCGAGGGGCCGAGCCCGCGCCAGTCCAGCCGCAGGAGCGGCTCGTGGTCGGCGGCCCGCCACTCGTACAGGTCGTCGTAGGCGCCGACGCAGTCGGTGAGCGCCGTGGGCGGCAGCCCGACGGACTGGAGGATGCGGCCCACCTCGTCGTCGAAGTGGACGGCGCGGGGCAGCGGGTAGGCGGCCGGCTGTCGCTCGACCACCACGACGGAGCGCCCGGCCCGCCCGAGCAGGAGGGCCAGCAGGCGTCCCACCGGGCCGTACCCGACGACCACCACGTCCGCGTCCGTCCGCTCCACCTGCACCGTCGACACCATCCGACATCCTCGCTCGCTCGTGACCGGCGTCACGTCAGGCAGGGACGCTAGGCAGCCCCCGCCCCGGCGAGGAGACGCTTCACGCAGCGGGGCAGCCACAACACGCACAGCCCGACACACACACAGTCCGACACGCACCACGCAGGCCCTGGACAGGGGCGCAGTACTTGCGGGGCTGGTGCATAGTTCTGCGTGACGTGGGACACACGGCCCTGGTGGCGGCCGGTCCCGAGGGGTGATCGGGCACCCGACCACGAGAGGAGCGGGGACGTGACGAACGAGGCCGGCCCGGAGCAGTCCGGGGCCCTCCTGACCCTGCCCCGCAACGTCTTCCTGGACGGGCCGAACGAGGTCGCCCGCCCGGACTTCGACCTGTTCCGCGACACCCTCAACGGCCACTTCTACCCGGCCACGATCACCGCCCTGGAGGCCCGCCCGGGCACCAAGGGGCCGCGCATCGCCGCCGCCCACCTGCCCCTGACCACGATCGGCTACGTGCGGCCCGGGACGCGGGCGAGCGTCGACCCCGGGGACCTGGCCGCCTACCACGTGAACGTGGCGCTCGACGGCCGCGTCGTCTCCCGCTGCGGCGACCAGACGGCGGTGGCCTCGCCCCGGGTCGCGACCGTCTTCAGCCCGGACCGGCACACCTCGCTGCCCGACTGGGAGGCCGACGCCGCGCAGCTGTCGATCAAGCTCGCCCGCACCCGCGTGGAGGAGGAGCTGGGCGCGATGCTGGGGCGCCCGGTGGTCACCCCGATCTCCTTCCGGCTCGCGATGCCGGTCGACTCCGGCGCGGGCGCGCGCTGGCTCAGCCTGCTCAACGCGCTGCTCGCCGCGATCGGGGGCTCGGCCGCCGAGGGGCCCGAGCGCCGCCACGTGGAGCTCCTCGAGCGGGCGCTCATCTCCGGGCTGCTGCTGTCGCAGGCGCACTCCTACGCCGACGAGCTCCACGCAGGCAGGACGCAGCCGGCACCGCACCGCGCGCTGGACCGGGTCGTGGAGCAGATCGAGCACGAGCCGGACCGTCCCTACACGGTCGCCGACCTCGCCGCGATCGCCGGGACGAGCGCCCGGAGCCTCCAGTACGCCTTCCAGGAGCGCTTCGGCCTCTCGCCGATGCAGCTGGTCCGGCAGGTCCGCCTCGACCGCGTCCACGACGACCTCGCCGAGGGCACCGGCACCGTCTCGGAGATCGCCGCCTACTGGGGCTTCAGCAACCCGAGCCGGTTCGCGCAGGCCTACCGCGAGCGGTTCAAGGAGTACCCAGCCGCCACCCTGGAGTCGGGGCGCCGGAGCCGCCGCCCCTGAGGCTGACCCGGGCACCTGCGCACACCGTCTGCGCACACCGTCTGTGGGGCCTGCGCAGACCGGCTGCCCCGGCCCCGGCTCACCCTGCACCGTGTCCTCGTCGGTGACGCGCGTCACGTCCGAGGAGGACGGCGGCGACCCGGCCGGCCCGTCGTCCGGGCCGCCCACGACACAGCGGAAAGCGAGAACCCGATGACGCAGGACACGACCTCCACCCGGGCACCCGGCTGGAGCCGCCCGCCGCTCCCGCCGGAGGGCGAGGCGCACTTCCTCGAGGACCACCCGTTCGACCTGGTGCGCACGCCGCTGCCCGAGAGCGTGCTGGTCGAGGAGGCCCGCATCACGATGCGCGACGGCGTGGTGCTGGCCGCGACGGTCTTCCGCCCGGCCGACGGCTCGGTGGTCCCGGTCCTCGCGACGTCCACCCCCTACGGCAAGGACGACTACGGGCAGTGGGACCACTTCCGCGACGCGCCCGAGGGCAACGTCCCCGGCGGTGGCTTCTACCTCGGCCAGGTGACCGTCTCCGACCACACGCCGTTCGAGGCCCCGGACCCGGGCTACTGGGTGCCCGAGGGCTACGCGGTGCTGCTGGTGGACCACCCCGGCCTCGGCCGCTCCGACTCCAACCCGTCCTCCGGCCTCGGCATCGAGGAGCGCTGGCGCGACGTGATGGCGTGGGTCGAGGAGCAGGAGTGGTCGACCGGGAAGGTCGGCATGAGCGGCGTCTCGGCGCTGTGCGCCGTCCAGTGGATGGCGGCCATGGACCCCGCCCCGCCGCAGCTCAAGGCCATCATCCCGTGGGAGGGCATCAACGAGAGCGGCCCCGCGGGCGGCTACGGCGGCATCCCCGAGGTCGCCTTCCCCGAGTGGCTCGGCCACGTGTGGATCGGCCCCAACGTCAACCCCGAGGCCCAGGGCCCGGAGCCGGCGCTGTTCGACTGGGCCTACGACGTCTCGCGCATCTCGGTGCCGGCCCTCGTCTGCGCCAGCTTCTCCGACCAGGAGCTGCACAGCTGGGACACCTTCCACGCGTTCGGGCGGATGCAGAGCGAGCACAAGTGGCTCTACAACCACCGCCGGCAGAAGTGGGGCGCCTACTACGGCGCGCCCGAGCTGGCCCTGCAGAAGGCGTTCCTGGACCGCTTCCTCAAGGACGACGAGACCGCCTTCACCGACCAGCCCCGGGTCCGCCTGGAGGTCAACGAGAGCCGCGACGTGCACAAGGTCCTCACCGCGCAGGAGTGGCCGCTGCCCGAGACGGTCTACGAGACCTGGCACCTGGACGCCCGCGAGGGCCTGCTCGCCGCCGCCGAGCCGAGCACCCCGGCCGCCGTGACCATCGCGCCCGCCCCGGTCGACGACACCGACAACCGCGCGGTCTTCGACCTGACCTTCACCGAGGACACCGACCTCGTGGGCCACATGGTCCTCCACCTCGCCGTCGAGGCGGTGGGCACCACGGACGTCGACCTGTTCGTGGGTGTGGAGAAGCTGGACGCCCAGGGCGACGAGGTGTACTTCTACAGCGCCTCCGGCGGCAACGCGAACGGACCCGTGACGCGGGGCTGGCTCCGCGCCTCCAAGCGGACACTGGACGAGGCCCGCTCGACCGCCTGGCGGCCCGTGCTCGACCTGTCCACCGACGCGCCGCTCACGCCCGGCGAGATCACCGACGTCACCATCCCGCTGATGCCGTCCGGGACGACGTTCCGCGCCGGCGAGACGCTGCGGCTGGTCGTCCAGTCGTGGTCCACGCCCGGGCAGTGGGAGGGCGGGGAGTGCCGCGTCTGGGCCGCGCACCAGGAGGGCTCGGCGCGTCTCCACACCGGCCCCGGCCTCGGCGCGCGACTCGTCGTCCCCCGCCTGGGCTGAGCGGCTTCGACAGGGCGTCCGGCCGCCGGGCCGTCAGCCGCGGTCGCGGTCCGGCAGCTGGACGTCGTCGAGGGCCGCGCGGCCCGCGCGGTCACCGGCGGTCTCGCTGTCGCGGTGGCGGGCGCTGCGGCGGGCCTTGAGGAACAGGATCGGCAGGAACAGCGTCGCGAGCGCGGTGGCGAGCCAGACGATCACCATCGCGGCCACCCAGGTGCCGATGCCGCTGATCGAGAGCGAGCTGGTGAGCATCGTCGTGACGATGAGGGCCAGCAGCGTGGAGATGATCCCCGCCCCGCCCATGAGCACCTCGGCGTTCCGCTCGGCGAGCCGGCTCACGAAGGGGCTGAGCAGCGCCTGGGCCACGGAGAACACCAGGACGGCCAGGATGAAGCCCTCGACCCCGAGGGTCATCTGGTCGAGGATCAGGGCGGCCACCACGAGGCCGACCGCGGACGAGCCGATGAACACGGCCAGACGGATGAGCAGACGGATCATGGCGCTTCCCCCTCGAGGTCACGCGCGGGCGCGAGCGCGCCCGCGACACCGGCGACGCTAGTGGCGCAGCACCCCGAGGGGGCAGGGCCGCGCGGGGATCTCACCCCGTGCGGGTGAGCCCTGACCCGGCCCGTCAGCCCCGCCCGACGGCGGGCGCCCCGGCCGCGGCGGCCCGGCCCGCCGGCGACGTGGACCAGGTCTGCCACCCGCCGTCCAGGTTGCGCACCCGGCGCCCGTGCTGGCGCAGGAGGCGGTCGGCGACGTGCGCGCGCTGGCCGACCCCGCAGTAGACGACGAGCTCGCCCGCGGGCAGGGCCCCGACCTGCCGGCGCAGCCCGTCCAGCGGCACGTTGAGCGCGCCCGGCAGGTGCCCGGCGGCGAACTCCTCGGGGGTGCGGACGTCGAGCAGGGTGGCCCCGGCGCCGACGGCCTCCGCGACCTCGTGCCACTGGATCGCGTCGTCGAGGCCGGCGAGGCGGTTCTCGGCGACGTACCCGACGACGTTGACCGGGTCCTTCGCGGAGCCGAACGGCGGGGCGTAGGCCAGCTCGAGGTCGGCGAGCTCGTCCACGTGCAGCCCGGCCTGCAGGGCGGTGGCGATGACGTCCACCCGCTTGTCGACGCCTTCGTGACCGACGGCCTGGACGCCGAGGAGCCGGCCGTCGCGCCGGTGGACGACCTTCAACGTCATCGGCTGCGCGCCCGGGTAGTACCCGGCGTGGGAGGCCGGGTGGGTGTGCACGACGCCGACGTCGACGCCGGCCGCCCGCGCCCGCTTCTCGCTCCAGCCGCTCATGGCGACGGTGAGCCCGAAGACCCTGACGATCGCGGTCGAGACGCTGGCGCCCGAGCGCACCGTGCGGCCCGCGAGGGTGTCGGCGACCCGGCGGCCGTGACGGTTGGCCAGGTTGGCCAGCGGCACGAGCGCGGCGCCGCCGTCGACGGCGTCGGTCTTCTCGGCGACGTCCCCGACGGCGAAGACGCGCCGGTCGGAGGTGCGCTGCTGGTCGTCCACGGCGATGCCCCCACGGGGGCCGATCGCGAGGCCCGCGGCCCGCGCCAGCGTGGTGTCGGGGCGGACGCCCACCGCGAACAGCACGAGGTCGGCGTCCACGCTGCGCCCGTCGGCGAGGGTCACGCTGCACTCCTCCAGGGAGGCCAGGCTGGTGCCGAGCTCGAGGCGCACGCCGTGGGCCTCGAGCTCGTCGGCGACGCGGAGCGCCATCTCCGGGTCGAGGGGCGCCATCACCTGGTCCGCGAGCTCGACGACCGTGACGTCGAGCCCCCGCTCCCGGAGGTTCTCCGCGGCCTCGAGCCCGATGAACCCGGCGCCGAGGACGACGGCGGAGCGGGCGTGCGCCACGGCCTCGACCAGGGCGTCGAGGTCCTCGACGGTGCGCAGCGTGTGGCCGCGCTCGCGGCCCGGGACGTCCGGCACGAACGGCGCCGCCCCCGGGGAGAGGACCAGGTGGTCGTAGGTCTCGGTGCCGACCGCGCCGGTGCTCAGGTCGGTGACGGTCACCGTGCGGGCGGCGGTGTCGACGGCGGTCACCTCGTGCCGGACGCGGACGTCGATCCCGAACCGGGCCCGGAGGGTCTCCGGGGTCTGCAGCAGGAGGTCGTCGCGGTCGGCGATGGTGCCGGAGAGGTGGTAGGGCAGGCCGCAGTTGGCGAACGAGACGTAGCCGCTGCGCTCGAGCACGACGATCTCGGCGTCCTCCCGCAACCGACGCAGCCGCGCCGCCGTGGACATGCCCCCGGCGACTCCCCCGACGATGACGACCTTCACGGCTGCTCTCCTCCTGCTCGGCCCGGTGCCCTGTGCCCGGCGCCCTCTCGCTGTGGCCGCGGGACGACGGCCCGCACGAGGGACGACCCATCCCCCACCCCGGATATTCCTCGCTCCGGGCGACTCGGGACAGGTGTCGGGGCGGAACGGGGACGGTGGCCGGGTCGGGTCGCGACCAAGGTCCCGGTCGCGGAGGAACCACGGACCCGGGAACACTCGTGCACCGCTCGCCTCAGGACGCCTGTCGTCCAGCCGATCAGAGCAGCGCAACCGTTGACAACCGGCGTCCGGAGGCCTGCACAAACCCTGTGCGCGCAGCGCACGTCGTGATTGACTGGCGGCCTGTCGGGGGGCGGCTAGGAGAGGACCCCTGTGACCGGAGCACCGCAGCGCGGCCGCGCCGTCGCCGGCTTCGTGCTGGCGGCCGCCGTCCTGGGCCTGCTCGTGCTCGCAGGGCTGCGTTCCGTCCCCGCCGGAGGGCACCTCGCCGCGACGTGGCCGGCCGCAGGAGCGGCCCTGCTCTGGGTCCTGACCCGCCGCAGCCGCGCCGCCGCCCGCGCGGCGATCGCGACCTCCGGACTGGTCACCTTCGGGGTCGGCGCGCTCGCCACCGGCGACCCCGCCTTCGCCGCCCTCATGGCCGTCGCCGACACCACCCAGCTCGTCGTCGTCGTCCTCCTCGCGACGGGTCGGGGTGTCCAGCTGCCCTACGCGCGCACCGACCTGCGCCGCGTCGTCCTCGCCATCGTCGTCGGCTCCGCGGTCGGCACGCTCCTGGCCACCGGCGGCGCGACCGCGCTGGGCACCTCGTTCACCCCGCTGGAGATCGTCGCCTGGTGGGGCCGGCAGGCCGTCGGGCTCAGCACCGTCGGCTTCATCGGCGTCTTCCTGTGGGTCGAGCACCGGCAGGGCAGGACGCTCCTGGGCGAGGTGCTGAAGATCCACCGACGGCCGGCCCTGGAGCGGCTGCCGCTGGTCATCGCCTCCGTCATCAGCTACGCCGTCATGCTGCTGCCCGAGGACGCCTACATCTTCCTGGCGATCCCCCCGGCCATCTGGGTGGCGTCCCGGTACTCCTCGGTGTTCAGCGCCCTGCACGTCCTGGGCGTCTCCGGCGCCGCCATCGGGCTCACCGCGGCCGGCGCCTCGGCGCTGGCCGAGCCGAGCAACAGCCCGGCCGCCGTGGTCCTGGGGCTCCAGATCTTCCTCCTCACCCTCATCAGCTCGGTGCTCTCCACCGCGGTGGTCAACGAGCAGCGCTCGGGCCTGCTCGACGAGGTCGTCCAGCGCGACCACGAGCGGGCCGAGCGCCTCGAGCTCTTCGACCGCACCACCGCCGCCATGAGCGAGGGCCTCGCCGTCTTCGAGGAGGA
Source organism: Nocardioides sp. GY 10127 (assembly GCF_004919085.1). Lineage (GTDB taxonomy): Bacteria > Actinomycetota > Actinomycetes > Propionibacteriales > Nocardioidaceae > Nocardioides. Next base: position 251,007 of record NZ_STGL01000006.1, read on the forward strand.
CGGCACGCTCGTCACCGCCAACGAGGTCGCCACCCTCCTGCTCGCCACGACCGACCTCGACGGCTGCGAGGACGGCTGCGCCACCCGCCTCCCGCTCTCGGACGCCCTCGAGGGCCGGCGCCACAGCCAGGACGTGGTGGTGCGGACGACGGGCAGCCGACCGCGCGACCTCGTGCTCGCCGTCACCGCCGCACCGCTGCGCGCCTCCGAGTCCTGGGGCGGCCGGCGACGCGTCCTCGTCGTCTTCCGCGACGTCACCGACGAGCGGGCCGGCCGCGAGGCCCTCACCGACTTCGCCGCCCGGGCCGCGCACGACCTGCGCAGCCCCGTCGCCGCGGCGCGCAGCTGGATCGGCTTCACCCAGCACCAGCTCCAGGCCGGCGAGGCGGTCGACCCGCAGGACGTCTCGGAGTCGCTCGACGCCACGGCCGCGGCCCTGGACCGGATGATCGCCCTCGTGAGCGGCCTCCTGGAGCAGGCGACGGCCGAGGACGGGCGGCTGCGCTGCACCCCGACCGACCTCGCCGCCCCCGACGGCCCGCTGCTGCGCGCCCACGAGCTCCAGGCCCCCGACGCCGAGCTCGTCGTGGGGCCGCTCCCGTGCGTCGAGGCCGACCCCGAGCTGCTCCTCCAGCTGTTCGGCAACCTGCTGGGCAACGCGGTGAAGTACGCCGCCGCCGGCCGCGCGCCCCGGGTGCACGTGAGCGGGTCGCTGGACGGCGACCGCGTGCTGGTGCGGATCACGGACAACGGCATCGGGGTGCCCGCCGACCTGCGCGACACCGTCTTCGACCGGCTCACGCGGGTCCACGGGCACCTGGGCGTGACCGGCTCCGGCCTCGGGCTCTCGATCTGCCGGACCATCGTCGAGCGCCACGGCGGCACCATCCGCTGCGAGGAGGCGGACCCCGCGGCGGGGCTCGCCGGCACCGGCGGACCGGGCACCACCTTCGTCCTCGACCTGCCCGCGGCAGCCCGTGCCACGTCCGCCGACCCGCGTGACCAGCCGCGGCCACCTTCATCGCATCTTCATGACAGCGGCGGGAACGCGCAGACCTCTTTCACGGAGGCCGCCGCAGAGTAAAACCACGTTCGTTGCTCACCCCCGCGGGCGAGGATCTCCCCCTGGTCCCCGTCCGGAGCGACGCACCACCCCACACCCACTCGGAGCTGCTCGGGCCGCTCCGCACCCCCAGGAGCACCCCCGCCATGACTGCTCTGCGCACCCCACCGCCGCACACCCCGCCACCCCAGGCCTCCCGTCCGTCCCCGGCAGCCCCCCGGCCTCCCGGGGCGGGCGGAGCACCCGGCACGCGGACGAGCCGCTGGAGCCCGGCCGCGGACGCCGGGTTCGTCCTCGCCCAGGCGATCGTCGTCGGGCTGCCGTTCCTCCTTGCGCAGGACCGCGACGCGGCCGTCGTCGCGCCGTCCCTCGGTACCGGCCTGGCCGTCCTCTGGCTCGCGCTGCGTCCCTCGGGTGCCCTGCCCCTCGGGCTCGCGAGCACGGCCCTCACCACGGTCGCGCTGACGCTGGGCTTCGGGCTCCCCTGGCTCTGGGTCCTCGCGTACCTGCCGGGCGCGCTCGTCCAGCTCCTGGTCACCCTCACCCTGCTCGAGGTCCTCGAGCGCCGCTCGGGAGCTCCCGGTCTGCTCGGCGCGGACATCGGGGCCGTGCTGCGGGCCCTGCGCGCCGTGACCGGCGGGGCCGTCGCGGGTGCGGCCACCAGCCTGGCCGTCGCGGCCGCCACCGCCCCGGCGCAGGGCGACCACGGCGGCCCCGGTCTCCTGGCAGCCGTGGCCGGCACGGCGCTGTGGAGCCTGCACCACGCCGTCGCCACCGCCGCCGTCGTGGCGCCCGGCATCGCGCTCGCCGGCGCCGCAGGCCGCCTCGGCGACCGGCGGATGGCCAGGCGTCAGCTCCTGGACGCGGCCGCGGTCGCGGCCCTCGCCGGGGCGACCGTCGGCTGCCTGCTGGTCCTGCTGCCGGCGCCGGTCCTCCTCGTCGTCCTCCCACCGGCGCTGGCCGTGTGCGCCGCGCTGCTCGGCGTCGGCCGCGGCGCGGGCCTCGCGATCGGGACGCTGGGCGCGACCGCCTGCACGGTGGGGCTCGGCCTCACCGACCTCGGCGGCGCCCCCGGGCCCGGACGCTTCGGGCTCGTCGACGCCCTCGTCATGCTGTGCGTCATCGGTCCCGTCGCCGCGGCCCTGCTCGGCCAGCGGCTGCGCGACCTCGCCCTGCGCGAGCACGTGTGGGCCGCCGACCGGCGGGCCCTGCGCACCGCGTTCCTGGGCGCCACCGCCTCGCTGCGCGACGCCGTCCTCACCGTGGACGCCGACCACCGCATCGACGTGGCCAACCAGGCCGCCCGGGCCCTGCTGCGCGACTGCGACCGCGACGCCCGCGCCCTCTCCTCCGCCCTCACCCAGCTCGACGGCCGGCGCCTGCGCCCCTCCGAGGACGTGCTGCGGCGCGCGTGGGAGCTGGGCAGCTCCGGGCCCAGCGACCTCCTGCTCCACCACGCCGACGGCACCACCTCGGTGGTCCGGGTCCGCGCCCACCGCGTCGACGGGGGCGCCGAGCGCCGGCTCGTCGTCGCGATCGCCGACCTCAGCGACCAGTCCCGGGCGTGCGCCGACCGGGAGCGCGCCATGCGCACCGCCGCCGGCGAGCTCCGGCGTCCGCTCGCGGAGACCCGCAGCTGGGTGGACGTCGCCGGCACCCAGCTCGTGGAGGACTGCGAGGCGGAGACCCGCGCCCGCCGCTCGCTCGTGCGCGCCGAGGACGCGCTGGGGCGGCTGGAGCAGGTGATCGACGACCTGCTCGCCGACGCCGGGGCCATGGCCCGGGTGCCGGCCCCGCGGCGCGTCGAGCTCGGCGGCGAGGAGGGCCTCGTCCCCGCGGTCGCGGCGCGGTACGCGCCCGAGGCGCTCGTGGTCGTGGACGAGCACGTCCCCGCCGTCCTCGCCGACCCGGACATGCTCCAGCAGCTCCTGCGCCACCTCCTGCGCTCCGCCGCGGACAACGTGGCGCCCGACGTGCGGCCGGTGGTCCGCGTGGCCGGCACGTTCGTCGGCGACCGCGTGCACCTCACCGTGACCGACAACGGCACCGGCGTGCCGCTGTCCTGGCAGACGGGCCCCGGCCAGGGCGGCGAGCCGTCGCCGGCGCTCACCGTGTGCCGCACCGTCGTCGAGCGGCACGGGGGGACGCTGCGGTGCAGCCTCGCGCCGGAGCCGCCGGTGGCCCCCGAGCCGGGTCTGGCGGTGGGCGGACCCGGCGCCCGCGTCCTGCTCGACCTGCCGGCGGTGCCGGGCGAGCCCGTGATCCTGCCGCGGGCGGCCACGGCCTGACGTCGACCGCTGCCCCTCCCCTCCCGAGGTCCCTGGAGGACCGCCGCCCCGCGACCTAGGTTCGAGACATGACGATGATCTTCGTCCCGCTCATGGCCGGCCTGGGCGCGTGGGGCGCGGCCCTGCTGGTCGCGGTCGTCTTCGCGGAGACGGGGCTGGCCCCGGCGTTCTTCCTGCCGGGCGGGGCCATGCTCTTCGCGGGCGGTCTCTACCTGTCCAGCGGGGTCATCCCCCTGCCGTTCGTGCCGGTCCTGGTGCTCACGCTCGTCGCGGCCGTCGCCGGCGACCAGGTGGGGTTCCGGCTGGGGCGGCGCGTGGGTCCCATGGTGTTCCGGCCACGGGGCCGGGTGTGGTCGACGGGCCACACCGAGCGGGCCCGGCTGCTGCTCGAGCGGCACGGCCACGTCGCGGTCCTGCTCGCCCGGTTCGTGCCCGTCGCCCGAACGTTCGTCCCGATCGTGGCCGGCTCCCTGGGGATGGGGTCCGGACGCTTCCTGGCCTGGAACGTGGTCGGCGGCGTGGTCTGGGTCGGCGGGATCATGACCGTCGGCTACTTCCTCGGGGACGTCCCGTGGGTGGCCGCGCACACGACCGGGCTGACCATGGCGATCGTGGTCGCGTCCTTCCTCGGGGTCGGCACCCACCTCGTGACCCGGCGGCTGCGCACCGGCACGTGGGTCCGCGCGGCCTGACGCTCCCTCTCGCCCAGGTCCTCCCCTGCCGGCCCGCCGACCCGCGGGGTGTCCCGGCGGGCCGGGAGGCCGATCACGATGGGGGTCGGACGCGCCGCGCCGACGTCGTGCCACGAGCCCAGGAGGTCCGGTGAACCAGCCCAGCGACGGGGACGAGCACGACGTCGTGGTCGTCGGCGCCGGCCTGGCCTGCCTGCAGGCGGCCCGGGAGCTCGAGGCGGCGGGCCGCGACGTCCTCGTCCTGGAGGCCGCGTCCGCCGTGGGCGGGCGGGTCCGCACCGAGCACGTGGACGCCTTCCTCCTCGACCGTGGCTTCCAGCTGCTCAACCCCGCCTACCCCGCGGTGCGCCGCTGGGTCGACCTCGACGCCCTCGGGCTCCAGCCGTTCGCGGCCGGGGTGGTCGCAGCGGACGCCGAGGGGCGCCACCGGATCGGCCTGCCCTGGCGTGAGCCGGGGCTGCTGGGCGCCACCGCCGCCGCGGCCGTGCACCGGCGTCCCCCGCTCGCGGCGCTCGCCCGCTGGTGGGCCCCCACGCTGCCCTCGCCCGGACGCGGCGCCGGCGGCCTGCACGAGCCGCTGCGCCGACGGCTCGACCGACGCCCCGACGCCTCCCTGACCGCCTCCCTCGACGCCGCCGGCGTGAGCGGCCCGTGGCGCACGCTCGTCGAGCGGTTCCTGGCCGGCGTCCTGCTCGACGACCGCGGGGAGTCCTCCGCCCACCTGGCGCGACTGCTCGTCTCCAGCTTCCTGGCCGGGACGCCGGGCCTCCCCCGCGCCGGCATGCAGGCGCTCCCCGAGCAGCTGGCCGCCCGGCTCGCCCGCCCGGTCGTGCTCGGCCGCCCGGTGGACCGGGTGGACGCCCCGGGACCGGACGGCCTGCGCGCCGTCCGCACCCCCGGTGGCACCCTGCGCGCCCGGGACGTCGTCCTCGCCGCCGGGCCGGGGGCGAGCGCACGGCTCCTGGGGCTGCCCGCCCCGGAGGTCCGCGGCGTCGTGACCGCGTGGTGGGCGCTGCCGGAGCCGGACGTGCCGGCCGGCCGGGCCCGGCTGCTGCACGTCGACGGCCGCACGCGACCCGAGGGACCGCTCGTCAACGCCGCCCTCGTCTCCGCGGCGGCCCCGACCTACGCGCCACCGGGCACCGGTCTCGTCGCCGGCTCCTCCCTCGACCTGGACGCCGCCGAGGCCGACCTGCGTCGGCACGCGGCCCGCCTCCTGGACGTCGACCACCACCGCCTCGTGCTGGTGGGCCGGCACCGCATCCCGGCCGCCCTGCCCGCGCACCGTCCGCCGCTGGCCGCGGCGCGGGCCGTGGAGGCCGGCCCGGGCCTGTGGTGGTGCGGGGACCACCGCGACACCCCGTCGATCCAGGGGGCCCTCGTGAGCGGGCACCGGGCCGCGGCGGGCGTGCTCGGCGCCTGAGCCGATTTCGCGGCGATCCCACAGGGTGTTCTCAGGTCGCGTGGGCACTCTCATTGACATGAGCAACCAGTCCAGCCGGCCCTCGGCTCCCGGCACCGTTCGCAACCTCCTCGAGGACGACACGACGCAGCAGACCAGCGTCGCGCACGCCTTCGCCCTCGCCGCAGTGTCGCGGCACTGAACCTTCCTCCTCAGCACGACCCGGCCCGGCCGCCCCTCCCCGGGCGGCCGGGCCCCCTTCCCCGGACGCCGCGGTTCCCTCACGCGACGCCCGGTCCGGCCGATCGGCAGCCTGTCCACGAGGAGACGGCAGCGCGGCCACCACTCATCGACAGATGTTGTCTAAGAGTTTCCTGAGCGACCAGCAGGGTCTCTCACAGGTTTCGCACAGCCCGGCCCGTGAGGGTGCGGGCACCCCCGGAACGCGGGGCCGTCGACCCGCTCCCTGAGCGGGCCTCGACCCACTGTGACCAGGAGAGCTCTTCCCATGGCCGACACGTTCCCCCGGGTGCTGCGCCGCAGCACCCTCCACAGCCGCGTGGCAGCCGGTGCCGCCGCCGGCCTGCTGGCCTTCGCGGCCCTCACCGGCTGCGGCTCCGACAGCAGCGACGACACCAGCGCCGACGCGTCCTCCTCCACCGACGGGCGCCCCGACGACCGCGGCGACGGCGGCATGGGCGGCGGCATGGGCGGCGGCATGGGCAGCACCAGCTGCGACGCCGACGACAACGGCACCGTCTCCACCTCGACCCCGGACGGCGACACCACGCAGGTCGTCTCGGACGCCGTCGACGCGGCCACCGCCTTCGAGGCCCTCCTCGACGACGACCAGGTCACCAGCCTGACCCAGGACTTCGCCGACCTCTCCACCAAGGAGTGCAGCTGGTCGAACTTCCCCGACGGCCTCTTCAACGGCCGCGTCGGCCTGCGCATGGGCGACCTCACCGACGAGCAGCAGGCGGCCGCGATCGCGGTCCTCGAGACGGTCCTGTCCGACCAGGGCGTCAGCTACTTCGTCGCCCAGCAGGGCGCGGAGGACACCCTGTCCTCGGGTGACGACGACACCACCTACGGCGACCAGAACTACCACATCGCCTTCTACGGCGACCCCTCCAGCGACGACGCCTGGGCGCTCCAGTTCGGCGGCCACCACCTGGGCGTCATGGTGAGCATGGGCGGCGGCGCCCTCTCGGTCACCCCGTACTTCAAGGGCGTGCAGCCGATCGAGTACACCGACGAGGACGGCAGCACCGTGGAGGCGATGGGCGACCTGTCCGACGACTTCTTCGGCCTCTTCACCTCGATGGACGACGACACCCTCGCCGCCGCCGAGCTCGACGGCACCTACGACGGCCTCGTGATGGGTCCGCAGGTCGACACCGGCTACCCCGACACCGAGGGCGTCGCCTACGGCGACCTCACCGACGACCAGCAGGCACTGGTGTGGTCCGTGATCGAGGGCTACGTCTCCGACTACGACGACGAGCTCGCCCAGCCGCTGCTCGACCTCTACGAGTCGCAGCTCGACGAGACGTACGTGGCCTGGGCCTCCTCCACCGACGTCGACACGAGCGGCTCCTACCTGCGCATCGACGGTCCCCGCGTCTGGATCGAGTGGGCGAACGTGGACAACCCGGGCTCCTCCGGCATCCACCTGCACACGATCTACCGCGACAAGGAGATCGACTACGGGACGGGCACCGGTTCGTGAGCCCTGCCCCGAGCAGCAGCTCCACCCCGGCGGTGCCGGCGCCCCCGCGCGCCGGCACCGCCCGGTGGGCGGCCGGCCTCCTGACCGCCGGGCTCCTGGCCCTCCTGGGCGCCCTGGGGCCCGGTCTCGCAGGCACCTCGGCCGCCTCCGCGCACGGCGCCGCCCCGACGATGGTCGTGGCCCGGCTGGGCGCGGCCAGCACCGCGACGGCGCCCGTGGTCCGGCTCGTCGCGCGGGTGCCGCTGGACCGCCTGGACCTCGCCTACGGCACGACCTTCGCGCAGGCCGCGGCCGCCGACGGCCTCGACCGGGCGCTCCTCCTCGACGGGGACGCGATCACCGACCTGCTGCTGGCGCGCGTCACCCTGCGCGCCGCCGACGGCGTGTCCTGGACGCTGCGCGCCACCGGTGTCACCGGCGCCTCCGTCGAGGGCTCGGACGCCGCGCGCGTCGTCCTCGTCGCCCGGCCCAGCACCGGCGCCGGCGGAGACGAGCTCACCGACCTGGTGCTCACCTGGGGCCTGATCACCGACGTGATCGTCACCCACGACGTCTACGTGGGGGCCGTCGGCACGGACGGCACCACCAGCCTGGTCGCCACCCTCACCCAGACCTCCCCCAGCACCGACCTGAGCGTCACGCTCCCGGAGGCGACGTCCACGAGCATGCTGGGCGTCGGCTTCGCGCACTTCCGCAGCGGCGCCGACCACCTCCTCCTGCTCTGCCTGCTCGCCCTCGGCGTGGCCCGGCAGCGGACCGGCGCCACCGGTGCGGCGGGCGGACGCCCGTCCTGGCGGACGACGGCCGGGCGACTCGCCCTGCTCACGCTCACGTTCACCCTGGGCCACTCGGTCAGCCTCGCCCTCGCGGCCACCGGCGTCGTCGACCTGCCCAGCCGCTGGGTCGAGACGGCCATCGCCGTCACGATCCTGCTCACCGCCGTCCACGCCGTCCGGCCGGTGCTCGCCTGGCGCTGGGAGCTCGCGCTCACCGCTGCCTTCGGCCTCGTGCACGGCCTCGGCTTCGCGGGCGCGCTCGGCGAGCTGGACCTGCGGGGCACCGACCTCCTCGTCCCGCTCCTCACCTTCAACCTGGGCCTCGAGGCCGCCCAGCTCCTGGCGCTCGCGCTGGTGCTCGGACCGCTGCTCGTCCTGGCGCGCTCCCGCGCCGCCACGGTGGCGCTCGCCGTCGTCGTGGGCGTGGTCGCCGCGAGCTGGGTCGTCGCCCGGGCCACCGGGCTGCCCGACGTCCTGGGGCCGGTGACCGGGGTCCTGCTCGCGACCCCGGAGCGGCTGGCGCTCCAGCTGGCGGCGGCCGCCCTCGCGGTCCTGGCCCTGCGCCACGCGCCGACGGACGGGCCGACGGACCTGCCCACGGACCCGGCGACGGAGGGCCACGACTCTTCCCGAGCCCTGTGCAGCCTCACACCCGGCTCCCAGGCAACGGCGGAAACCTACAGGTCATGAGCATCGGTTCCAGCACCTCGCCCGCCCGCCCCGCCGCCGTCCAGCCGCACGAGGCCGCCGCCTCCCAGGTCGACCTCGACCTGCTCGCCGCCGTCGTCGAGGACCTCGACGACCGCGACGCCGCCGGCCACCCGAGCGTCCGGCTCTGGACCGTCGACGACCTCGGCGAGGCCCTCACCGTGACGGTCGCCGCGAGCGCCCCCGCGCTGGCCGCCTGAGCCACCCCGCGACCGACCTTCGCCCCCCACAGGGGCGGAATTGGTTCTCGCCCGACGAGAACCCGCTCTCAGGCCGCGAGAGGACAGGTCAGTTCGGCAGTCGCACCTTTCCCACCTGCCGGGAGATGCCGAGCGCGCACGTGTGGACGGCCGGCGCGATGCGCCGCAGGTCCATCCGCCGCACCCAGCCCGACGCCGAGACGGCGCCCACCGCGCGCCCGTCCGGACCCACCACGGCGGAGGCAGCACAGACGATCCCGCGGCCGGACTCCTGCTCCTCCAGCGCGATCCCGTTGCGCCGCACGCGCGCCAGGTGCTTGTGCAGCTCGTCACGGTCGGTGATCGTCGAGGGCCCCACCGGCGTGAGCTCGTCGGGCAGCAGGGCGTCCACCTCGTCCACCGTCATCGTGGCCAGGAGGGACTTGCCCACCGCCGTCGCCCACGCGGGCAGGCGGCCACCCACGCGGGACGGCATGACCGGCCCGTCCTCCGCGCGGACGATCTCCAGGTAGACGACCTCGTAGCCGTCGAGCACGGCTAGGTGGACCGTCTGCCGGGTGGCCGCCCGCAGGTCGGCGATGTAGGGCAGCGCCACGTCGCGCAGCGTGCTGCGCCGGGCCGCCACCTGGCCGAGCTCGAACAGCCGCATCCCCAGCGAGACGTACCCCTCGCGCCGCTCGACCAGGCCCATCCGCTCGAGCGTCGTCACGAGCCGGTAGGTGGTGGACGTCGGCAGGCCCGAGCGGTCGCTGAGCTGACCGACCGTGAGCTCGCGGTGCCGGGCGTCGAAGGCCTCGAGGACCGCCAGGCAGCGCTCCAGGTAGGCGTCCGAGGTTTCTCGTGCTGCGGGAGACATGCGTTGAAGCATGCGTGACCGAACCCACACAGTGCAACCAGCCCCGCGCGTGCCCTCCCGGGCCGCCACCGGCGGGGCGGACCGGCGCGGGTGCGGCAGCACCTGCGCGCACCGCAGGAGGACTCCCATGACCACGACCAGCCCGGTCCCCGTCGCCATCGTCGGGCCCGGCAACATCGGCACGGACCTGATGTTCAAGATGATCCGCCGCAGCGAGGTGCTGAAGCCGCGCTACATGGTGGGCGTCGACCCGAAGAGCGACGGCCTGGCCCGCGCCGCCCGCATGGGCCTGGCGTCGAGCGCCGAGGGCGTCGACTGGCTGCTCGCCCAGGACGAGAAGCCCGCCATCGTCTTCGAGGCCACCTCGGCCAAGGCGCACGCGGCCAACGCCCCCAAGTACGCGGCCGCCGGCATCGTCGCGGTGGACCTCACCCCCGCCGCCATCGGCCCCTACGTGTGCCCGCCGGTGAACCTCGAGTTCAACAAGTCGGCGGACAACGTCAACATGATCACCTGCGGCGGCCAGGCCACCGTCCCGATCGTGAGCGCCGTGAGCTCCGTGGTGGACGTCGACTACGCCGAGATCGTCGCCTCCATCGCCTCCCGCTCCGCCGGCCCCGGCACCCGCGCCAACATCGACGAGTTCACCGAGACCACCTCCGAGGCGATCGAGAAGGTCGGCGGCGCCAAGCAGGGCAAGGCGATCATCATCCTCAACCCGGTCGAGCCGCCCATGATGATGCGCGACACCGTCTTCTGCTCCGTCCCGCCGGAGGCCGCCGAGGCCGGCGACGTGCAGGACCGGGTCACCGCCGCCATCCACGAGATGGTCGCGCGCGTCCAGGAGTACGTGCCCGGCTACCACCTGCGGGCCGACCCGCAGTTCGACACCGCCCGTGACGTCTGGCACGGCAACGGCCGCGTCTCCGTCTTCCTCGAGGTCCGCGGTCGTGGCGACTACCTGCCCGACTACGCCGGCAACCTCGACATCATCACCGCCGCCGCCGTCCGCGTCGGCGAGCTCATCGCCGAGTCCCGCTTCGGCGCCGTCAGCGAAGGAGCGATCGCATGACCAGCCCCGAGACCAGCCCCGAGACCACCACCGAGCTGCCCGTCGGCGCCGACGCCGGCCTGCGGATCACCGACTCCACCCTGCGCGACGGCTCCCACGCCATGGCGCACCAGTTCACCGAGGGCCAGGTGCGCGCGGTCGTCAGCGCGCTCGACACCGCCGGCGTCCAGGTCATCGAGGTGGCCCACGGCGACGGCCTCGGCGGCTCGTCCTTCAACTACGGCTTCAGCCGGGTCTCCGAGATCGACCTGATCAAGGCCGCGGTCGACGAGGCGACGCAGGCGCGGATCGCCGTCCTGCTGCTGCCCGGCCTGGGCACGGTCCACGACCTGAAGCAGGCCCACGGCGCGGGCGCGCAGGTCGCGCGCATCGCCACGCACTGCACCGAGGCCGACATCGCCGCGCAGCACTTCGCGGCGGCCCGCGACCTCGGCATGGAGACGGTCGGCTTCCTCATGCTGAGCCACCGCCTCGACCCCGCCGGGCTCGCCGCCCAGGCCCGCACGATGGTCGACTCCGGCGCCCAGTGCGTCTACGTCGTCGACTCCGCCGGCGCCATGGTGCTCACCGACGCCCAGCAGCGCATCCAGGCGGTCATCGACGAGATCGGCACCGAGGCGCAGGTCGGCTTCCACGGCCACCAGAACCTCTCCCTCGGCGTCGCCAACTCCGTCCTCGCATACCAGGCGGGCGCCCGGCAGATCGACGGCGCGCTCTGCGCCCTCGGCGCCGGCGCGGGCAACTCCCCCACCGAGGTGCTCGCCGCGACGTTCGAGAAGATGGGCATCGACACCGGGGTGGACACCAGCAGGGTGCTCGCCGCAGCCCAGGACGTCGTCAAGCCGTTCATCCCGCGCCTGCCGTGGATGGACCGCTCGTCGATCACCCAGGGCTACGCCGGCGTCTACTCCAGCTTCCTGCTCCACGCCGAGCGGGCCTCGGAGCGCTACGGCGTCCCGGCGCACGCGATCCTGGAGCGGGTCGGCGAGGCCGGCTACGTGGGCGGCCAGGAGGACATGATCATCGACATCGCACTGCAGCTGGCAGAGGAGAAGGACATGGGAGACCTGGCCGGGGCGGGGGTCCGCTGATGACCACCACCACCTGGGACACCGAGTCGGTGGCCGTCGAGCTGCTCGCCCGGGAGGCCGAGCGCCGCGACGGCGGCCGCCTCACCGACGAGCGCGAGGGCCTCGACATCGAGCTCGCGTACGCCGCGCAGGACCTCTACCTGGCGAAGAAGCAGGACGCCGGGGAGCGACTGGTCGGCGTGAAGCTGGGCCTCACCTCGGCGGCCAAGCAGAAGCGCATGGGCATCACCGCCCCGCTCACCGCCTGGCTCACCGACGCCATGGAGATCGCCCCGGAGGAGCCCCTGCCGGTCGACTCGCTCATCCACCCGCGCGTGGAGCCCGAGATCGTCTTCGTCATGGGCAAGCGCCTCGAGGGCCCGAACGTGACCGTGCGCGAGGCCCTCGCGGCCGTCGACCGCGTGCACGCCGGCCTCGAGGTGATCGACAGCCGGTACCGGGACTTCTCCTTCGCCCTGCCCGACGTCATCGCCGACAACGCCTCCAGCGCCCGGTACGTCGTCTCGCCCTACTCGGTCGGCCCCGACGAGCTCGACCTCGTGCTCGAGGGCATCACGCTCTCGGTGGACGGCGCCGTCACCGCCACCGCGACCGGCGCGGCCGTCCAGGGCCACCCGGCCGCCGCCCTGGCGCTGGCCGCCAACGCGCTGGCCGAGCGCGGCCTCGCGATCGAGGCCGGCCAGGTCGTCCTCACCGGCGGCATGACCGACGCGGAGTTCCTGCACCCCGGCTCCGTCATCACCGCCGAGTTCACCACCCTCGGCTCGATCTCCATCGCGGGGGTGTGACGTGCCGTTCGTCGAGCTGCGGATCGTCGAGGGACGCGACGAGGAGACCGTCCAGCACGCCATCCGGGAGATCGCGAAGACCGTCTCGGAGACCCTGGGCGCGCCGCTGAGCAGCGTCCGCGTCTGCGTCCACGAGGTGCCGCCCACCCGCTGGGCCGTGGGCACCACGCTCAAGTCCGACCCGCAGGACTGAGCCGCACCACCCAGCAGCACCACACAGCGACACCACCTCCGCAGGGGAGGTCGGTCGGGCCCGTCCCGACCGGCCTCCCCTGCGGCGTTCCCGGGGCCCGACGGCGCCCCGCGGCCCCGCTCCCCTCGCGCCCACGCCCGGGACCAACGACCCGGTGTCCTCCCACCGCACGAGAGGCCGCCGACCCTCCCGGCCCGGCGCCCGCGGACGTGACGTCCCCCGCGCCCGGGACCTAGGTCATCGGCTCACCTGCGGCGTTCCTCGTGACGGAACGATCCGGGTGACCGGGCTCACACGATTCCTAGCGTTCTGGCTGTCCCGGTGAGACCGGGCCACCCGGCAGCCCGTCCGGGGCCGTCCCGCAGGCAGGAGTCCTCATGAGCACCCAGCAGCACCCTGAGCTGCCGTTCCTCGGCCACGTCATCGACGGCAAGGAGACGGAGTCGCGCGACGGCGCGCGCTTCACCACCGTCGACCCCTACAGCCGGCAGCCGTGGGCGGAGGTGGCGCTCGGCGGGGTCGAGGACGCCCACGACGCCGTGACCGCCGCCCGCCGGGCCTTCGACGAGGGGCCGTGGCCGCGGATGGGCTACGTCGAGCGCGGGCGGCTCCTGCACCGGCTCGCCGACCTCCTGGAGGCGCACGAGGAGGAGCTCGCGCTCGCCGACTCCCACGACATGGGCAAGCCGCTCGAGCAGGCCCGGCACGACGTGGCCCGCGCCGGCCACAACTTCCGCTTCTTCGCCGACCACGCCCGCCTCGCCGCGGCGGAGGCGCTGCCGATGGACTCCGGCCACCACGCGTACACGACCTTCGGCCCCGCCGGCGTCGTCGTCGCGATCGCGCCCTGGAACTTCCCGCTCATGCTGGAGACCTGGAAGGTCGCCCCGGCGCTGGCCTGGGGCAACACGGTCGTCCTCAAGCCTGCCGAGGACACCCCGGCGTCCGCCACCATCCTCGCCCGGCTCGCGCTGGAGGCGGGCATCCCGCAGGGCGTCCTCAACGTCGTGCACGGCTACGGCCCGGCGTCCGTCGGCGAGGCCCTCACCACCGACCCCCGCGTCGACCGGATCACCTTCACCGGCGAGACCGGCACCGGCCGCGCCATCGCCCGGGCCGCCTCGGCGAACCTCACCCCGGTGAGCCTCGAGCTGGGCGGGAAGAACTGCAACATCGTCTTCGCCGACGCCGACCTCGACAACGCGGTGGCCTGGTCGGTGCAGTCGATCTTCCGCAACGCCGGGCAGATCTGCCTCTCCGGCAGCCGCATCCTGGTCCAGCGCGAGGTCTACGACGAGTTCCTCGAGCGCTTCGTGGCGGCCGCCGAGGCGCTCGTCGTCGGCGACCCCGCCGACCCCGCCACCGAGTTCGGGCCCGTCGCCTCGCAGGAGCACTTCAGCAAGGTCGCGGGCTACGTGGAGAGCGTCGGCGAGCACGGCGGACGGCTCCTCACCGGCGGCCTCGGCGAGGGCTGGTTCGTGCGCCCGACCGTGCTGGTCGACCTGCCGCCGACCGCCCCGCACGTGTGCGAGGAGATCTTCGGCCCCGTCGCCGTCGTCGAGCCGTTCGACTCCGAGGCGGAGGTCCTCGAGACCGCCAACGCCAGCCGCTACGGGCTGGACGCCCAGGTCTTCACCGAGGACCTCAGTCGCGCCCACCGCGTCGCTGACGGGCTCCACGTCGGGACGGTCTGGGTCAACTGCTTCTTCGTCCGCGACCTGCGGGCGCCGTTCGGCGGCGTCGGCGACTCGGGCATCGGGCGCGAGGGCGGCACCTTCAGCCGCGAGTTCTTCACCGAGCCCAAGGCCGTGGTCATGCAGATCGACCGGACGCCGCGATGACCGCGGTGCGGATGAGCCCTGACGGCGTGCCGGTCGAGGTGCGCGAGGGCGAGACGATCCTGCGGGCCCTCGCCCGCGCGGGGCAGGCCCAGCGGGTCGGCTGCCGCCGCGGCGGCTGCGGGATCTGCAAGGTCGACCTGCTCGAGGGCGAGGTGGCCTACGAGGCCGTCGTCGCCCCCAGCGTCCTCAGCGAGGAGGAGAAGGACGCCGGCGTGTGCCTCTCCTGCCGCGCGGTGCCGCTGCGCGACACGACCGTCGCGCTGCGCGACGACGCGCCGCCCGCCGCGTCCTGGCTCCTCCGGCTCCGCGAGGAGCACGAGCACGCCCGCCGGCGCCCGCCGGCACCGCACCAGCACCACGAGCACCACCACCAGCAGCAGCACCACCAGCAGAGCTCGACCCGGATCGCGGCGGACGCCGGGGCCGGCACCAACCAGAAGGGGGCATGACATGGGAATCATGCGCATGGGTTACGTCCACACCCGGGTCACCGACCTGGCGGCGGCCCGCCAGCACTACGAGGAGACCCTCGGCCTGTACCCGGTCCTCGAGGAGCCCGGGAAGGTCTACTACAAGGGCTGGGACGAGTGGGACCACCACTCGGTCGTGCTCGAGGAGGGCGGCGTCGGCGCCGCGAAGTTCGGCTGGAAGGTGCAGCGCGACGAGGACATCGAGGAGATCGAGAAGAAGGCCTGGGAGTTCGGCTGCAGCGTCGAGCGGATGTCGCGCGGCGAGAACCCGGAGATCGGCGACGGCATCCGGATCATCGCGCCCTCCACCCACGTGATGGAGGTCTACAGCCAGGCGACCGCGGTCGGCATGGAGGTCGGCACCCACAACCCCGAGCGCTTCCCGCGGCACCTGCGCGGCGTCGGCGTCCCCGGCCTCGACCACGCGCTCATCGCGACCCAGGACCCGGGCCTGCTGGAGCGGTTCTTCCACCACGTCTTCGACATGTACACGACCGAGCGCTTCGCCTCGTCCTTCGACGACGACGCCAAGACCATCGCCTCGTGGATGACGACGGGCAACCAGTACCACTCGATCGCCTGCATCGAGGGCCCCGAGGGCAAGCTCCACCACTTCGCCTTCAAGCTGGAGGACTGGAACGCCATCGGCCACGCCGCCGACCTGTTCACGATGGACGACGTGCCGATCGACATGGGCCCCACCAAGCACGGCATCACCCGCGGCTCGACGGTGTACTTCTTCGACCCGGCCGGCAACCGCAACGAGGTCTTCGCGGGCGGCGCCATGGCCTACCCGGACCGTCCGCTCATCACCTGGACGCCGGACCACATCGCCCGCGGGATCTACTACCACGCCCGCGAGATCAACGACCGCTTCACCACCGTCTACACCTGAGCCGTACCCCGGCTCCGCCTCCCACCAGCCCGGCCCGCAGTCACGCACTGCGACGGGCCGGCCACGGGCCCCGCGACACCGTCGTCGCGGGGCCCTCGTCGTCTCCCGGTTCATGGGATCGAGGGAGGCGCCGACGCGTGTCGGGCGTCACACTGGAGCCATGACGAGTCCGCCGACCGAGCGCGCCGACCGGGTGCGCCCGGGCGCACTCCAGTCGGTCAGCACCGCCGCCGAGGTCCTGGTCGCGTTCCTCGGCGCCGAGGACCTCGGGGTCAGCGAGGTCGCCCGGCGGCTGGGGGTGGCCAAGTCGACCGCGCACCGCACCCTGAGCACGCTGGCCGAGTCCGGCCTGCTGGTCCGCTCGAGCGTGACCGGCCGCTACCGGCTCGGGCTGCGCATGTACGAGCTCGGGCAGGTCGCCCGGGACCGGGAGCCCCTGCACCGCGCCGCGCTCCCCCTGCTCGAGCGGCTGCACGCCCGCACCGGGCTCACCGTGCACCTCGCGGTCGCCGACGGCGCCCACGTCGTCTTCGTGGAGCGGCTGCACGGGGCGTCCGCGCTCCCGATCCTCGGCGCGAGCGCCCGCCGGGTGCCCGCCCACCTCACCGCGGTCGGCAAGGCCCTGGCCGCCTTCGACCCGAGGGTCGCGGCGGCCGCCGAGCGCGCCGGCCTCGCCCCGGCGACCGACTCCTCCGTGACCGGGCCCGAGGAGTGGGCCGCGTGCCTGGAGAGGGTCCGGCGCGACGGCTGGGCCCGCGCGCGCGACGAGAGCGTCGAGGGCCTCTCGTCCGTGGCCGTCCCCGTGCGGGCGCAGAACGGCCCCGTCGTGTGCGCGATCTCCGTCGCCGGCTCCACGGGCGAGGTGGACGCGCGCCTCGGCGGCCTCGTGCAGGAGCTGCGGGCGGCCGCGACCGGCGTCGGCCAGCGGCTCGTGGCCCCGGAGCGGGACACCCGGAGCGAGGAACGGAGCGAGGTCCGGGGCGACGCCGAGGAGCAGGGCCTCACCACCCCGCGGTGAGCTCCAGGAGCAGTCGGTCGGACTCGTCCACGTGCTCCGCGCACGGCAGGTCGGTGACGGCGAGCAGCTCGTCGGCGCCCCACGCGGCGAGCACCTCGCGCAGCGCCGCGGCCACGGTCGCCGGCGAGCCGGTGACGGCGGCCGCGAGCTGCCCCTCGGCCCGGTAGCGCTCGGCCGCGGACCAGTCGAGCACGGCGTCCTCGCAGGCCACGAGCGGGCGTCCGCCGTGCCGCACCCGGTCCAGCGCGCGCCGCTGCACGCTGCGGAAGCGGTGCCGGGCGGCCTCGTCGCACTCCGCGACGAGCACCGGCAGGCACGCCACGACGTGCGGTGCGGCCGGCCCGCCGGGTCGGGGCCGGAAGGACTCGCGGTAGGCCCGGACGGCGGCCGGGACGCCGTCCGGCGCGACGTGCCCGGCCAGGGCGACCGGGAGGCCGAGGCGTCCGGCGAGCTCCCCGCCGGCCCGCGAGCCGACGAGCAGCACCGGCTCGACCCCCGACCCCGCGACGCCGGCGGAGGAGGCGTCGAGGAAGCCGAGCGTCTCGCGGACGTCGTCGGCGAAGGACTCGTACGGCACCGGGGTGCGCCTGATCCACGCGTCGGTGCGGTCGTCGCCGCCGGAGGCGCTGCCCAGGCCGAGGTCGACCCGGCCGGGGGCCAGCGCGGCCACCAGCCGCGCCCGCTCGGCGACCAGGAAGGGGCTGTGGTTGCGGCTCATCACGCCGCCGGCCCCCAGCCGCACCCGCGTGGTGCGCTGCGCGGCGAGCGCCGCCAGCAGCAGCGGGTCGCTGGAGGCGGCGTCGCCGTCGCCGGGTCGACCGGCGTGCAGCTCGGTGAACCAGACCCGGTGCGCGCCGAGGGCGTCGAGGCGCTCGGCGCGCACCAGGGCACGCGCCAGCGCCGTCCCCACGGCGTCGCCCGCCGCGGCGGGCCCGGTGCGCGCCTCGTCGCCGCCGTCCGTCCCCTGGACGAGCGGCGCCGAGTCGAGGAAGCCCGTCAGCACGCGCTCACCACGAGACGCGTGCGGACGGGCGGTGCCGGGGCAGCGACCCGCCTCAGAGCTCGAGCTGCGGGTCGAGGTCGGCGCTGGAGACCTTGCGGGTGTCCCCCTGCGACTCCCAGGGCAGCCGGTCGGGCATCGCGTCCGGGTGCTCGGCCAGCAGGATCTCCCCGCCCAGGTCGTTCTCGAAGTCGCGCAGCACGGAGTGGATGTGGTCGCCGTCCGCGATGGCGTTGACCAGCTCCATGAGGAAGCGCGGGGTCTGCACCCGGAAGTAGTGCGGGGTGCCGGGGTGCTCGTCGCCGGCCCACGTGAACCAGACCGTGTCCAGGCCGGCGGCGCGGACGTCGTCCTGGAGCTTCTTGGCGATGGGGGCCGGGAAGCGCTCGAGGAACTTGTCGACGACGTAGAGCAGGTCGGCCTGCGCCTCGGGCGTCAGCTCGTCGCCGGTGATGCCGGTGGGGTTGTCCTTGACCAGGCGCAGCGCGTGCCGGTCCTTGTCCGTGAGCCGGTACTGCGGCATGCCGAGGTCGCGGACGTCCGGGTACTCCACCGAGCCGATGCGCGGCACGTAGCGGGTGACGAAGTCGGCCGGCGCGACCGGGTGCACGATGGCGCGGGTGCGCTGCTCCTCGGTGAGCGAGCCGAGCACGCGGAAGGCCGCGGACTCCTCGTCGTGCAGGGGCTTGTTGGTGCCGTCGTAGTTGACGGGCTGCTGGCCCATGGCCGACGGGGTGGCGAGGATCCACCGCTCCTTGACCACCGTGAGGTTGATGCCCAGGTGGTGGCCGTAGAAGCGGAAGGCCCACGTGTCCTCGAAGCCGGGGCGGCCGAAGATCGTCACGTAGTAGTTGTGCGGGTCGCGCCAGGCGCCCAGCGCGCGCCCGAGGAAGTCCGCCTCGTAGTCGCGCAGCACGTGCTCGAGCTGCGGGACCTGGGTGGACTGGGTGAAGGTCCGCACCGGGAGGGCCGCGGCGATGATGTCCCAGACCAGGATCTTCTGGCTGCGGGTCAGGTCGTGCAGCGACAGGCCCGTGTGCTCCGGCCGCGGGATGATGTCCCAGTCGAAGCGGTGCGGGTCGTCCATCGGCAGCACCAGGTGCTGGCGCTGGGTCAGGTCCGCGGTCTCGATGAGGCCCATGACCGCGACCAGCATCTTGCTGGCGACCTCGGGGGCCTCGTAGAGCTCGTTCACGTCAGTTCCTCTCAGGGGTGTCGGGAGCAGCGGCACCCGCCGCGGCGGTGGTGCGGCTGGGTGCGGAGGGCAGGTCCAGGAGCCGGTAGCCGACCGGGAACGGGCGCAGGCGACCGCCGCGCGAGACGAGGCCCCACAGGCCGCGCGGGGCGTAGAGCGTCACCGCGATGACGATGGCGCCGAGGATGACCAGGTACCAGGAGCCGAGCTGGGCCAGCTGGTCCTGGAGCACCCAGTAGACGATCGCGCCGACGATGGGGCCCTCGATGCTGCCGATGCCGCCGATGACGACCACGAAGATCATCGCCACGGTGAAGGAGATCGAGAACGCCGAGTCCGGCTGCACGCGCAGCGTGTTCGCGGCGGTGAGGCCGCCGCCGAACGCCGCGCCCATGGCCGCGACCACGTAGACGATCCGCTTGGAGAGCGTGACCCGCACGCCGAGCGAGGCCGCGGCCACCGCGTCGTCGCGGATCGCGGTGAAGCCCAGGCCGAGGCGCGAACGCATGAGGAGGTAGGTGGCCGCCACCATCACCACGGCGCCGGCGAGGCCGAACCAGTAGACGAAGGCGATGCGGTAGACGGCGTCCAGGCCGCCGAAGGAGCGGACGGTGAAGCCCGCGCCGCCGCCCACGGCGTCGGTCTGGGCGACCACCAGGCGCAGCACCTCGGCCACGACCCAGGTGCCGATCGCGAAGTACCCGCCGACGAGCCGGAAGGTGAGCCAGCTGATCGGGATCGAGACCAGGCCGGCCACGAGGACGCCCACCACGATGGCGACGAACGGGCTCAGCCCCAGGACGTCGCCGAAGTAGACCAGGCCGTAGGCGCCGAGGCCGACGAAGGCCTGCTGGCCGATCGAGACCATGCCGCCGTAGCCGGCGAGCAGGTTCCAGGCGGTGCCCATCACGACGAGGGCGAAGAGCAGGACCAGGCGCTGCTGGAGGCCGCGGTCGAAGACGTACGGCCCCATCGCGAGCACGGCCAGGACGGCGAGCATCACCGCGGCGCCGATCCAGCTGGACAGGGAGGCCCGGCGGACGCGGGCGCGCACGGTCGGGGTGTCGCTCGGCGCCGCGTGGGCGCCGCCCTTCTCGGGGGCCGCGGCCGCGGTGGACCCCGCGGTGGGCTTCGGGGTGGGCTCCGTGGCGGACTGCTGGGCGGGGGTCTGCGCGCTCATGCCACGGCCACCTTCGGGAGCAGGCCGGCGGGGCGCACGGCGAGGACGGCGAGGAAGACCAGGTGGCCGATGAGGAACCCGTAGGCCGGGTCGATCTGCGACCCGAGCGACTGGGTCACGCCCAGCACGAGCCCGCCCAGCAGCGTGCCCCACAGCGACCCGAGGCCGCCGATGATGACCGCCTCGAAGGCGAAGATGAGGACGAGGTCGCCGTAGCCCGGCGTGAACTGCGTGCGCATCCCCAGGAAGACGCCGGCCAGGCCGACGGTCGCCAGCGCGATGGCGGTGGCCAGCGCGTAGACGTGCTTCTCGTTGATGCCCATGAGCCGCGCGACCTCGGGGTCGTCGGAGGCCGCGCGCATCGCCCGGCCGCTGCGGGTGCGGGCCAGGAACCACTGCAGCGCCGCCACCACGAGGACGCCGGCCAGCCCGGTCACCGCCGGGAGCAGACCGATCGAGAGCCCGTCGGCCAGCTGCACGCTCGCGGTGCCGAAGGAGCCGGAGCGCAGCGACTGCGAGTCGGCCGTGAACCACTCCTGCAGCAGGTTGGTGAGGATGACCGCGACGCCGAAGGTGACGAGCACCGGCACGAGGCCGCCCAGGTCGACGGCCCGGTTGAGGAAGCCGCGCTGGAGCAGGTAGCCGAAGCCCGCGAGCACGAGCGGGGCGACCACGAGGGCCACCCACAGCGGGAGGCCGGCGTCCTCGACGACGACGACGCCGACGTAGGCGCCCGCCACCGCCAGGAGGCCGTGGGCGAGGTTGACGATGCGCATGACGCCGAACATCAGCGACAGGCCTGCGGCCAGGAGCGCGTAGAAGCCTCCCAGCAGGGCGCCCTGCGCGAGGGCGTTCACCCAGTCCATGGTGGTGGTCTCCTTGGCGGTACGGGTCCGGCCGGGGCCGGGTGGGGACGATGTGGTGGGCCCGGGGCGCCGGGGAGAGCGCCGGGGGCGTGGTGACCCGGTGGCCGGGTCAGTGCCTGGGTCAGTGGCCGGGTCAGTGGCCGGGTCAGTGGCTGGGCGCGAGACCGAAGTAGGCGCTGGCCAGGTCGGCCCGCGACACCTGGTCGCTGGGCCCGGAGAGCACCGTGCGGCCCTCGAGCAGGCAGACGACGTGGTCGCTGGCGGCCAGCGCGTGGCCGGCGTCCTGCTCGACGAGGAGGACGGTGGTGCCCTGCTCGGTGATGGTCGGCAGGGTGGCGTAGATCTGGTCGACCACGACCGGGGCGAGACCGAGCGAGACCTCGTCGAGCATGAGCAGCTTCGGGTTGCTCATGAGCGCCCGGCAGATGGCGACCGCCTGCTGCTGACCGCCCGAGAGGTGCCGGCCGAGTCGGGCCCGGATGTCGCCGACGACGCCGAAGGTGTCGTAGAGGCGCTCGAGGCCCCACACGCCCGGGCGGCGGGTGTGGCCGCCGACGAGCAGGTTCTCCTCGACCGTCATGTTCGGGAACAGGCGGCGGCCCTCGGGCGTGACCGCGATCCCCAGCCGCGTCCGCTGGTGCGCGGCGAGCGGGGCCAGGTCGTGGCCGTCGAAGACGACCGAGCCGCCCGCGACCGGCACGATGCCGGCGATGGTCTTGAGCAGCGTGGTCTTGCCGGCGCCGTTGGCCCCGACGACGGCCAGGACGCCGCCCTCCTCCATGGAGAGGCTGACGCCGGACAGGGCCTGGAACTCGCCGTAGCGGGCACGCAGGTCGGTGATCTCGAGCAGGCTCACGACGCCTCCTCCATCTCCACGGTGCTGCCCAGGTAGACCTCGACGACGTCGGGGTGGGCCAGCACCTCCTCGGCGGGACCGTCGGCGAGCACGTGACCGCCGGCGAGGCACAGCAGGCGGTCGGTGACCGCGGTGAGCGCGTGGACGATGTGCTCGATCCACACGATCGTGATGCCCTCGGCCTTGAGGGCGGCGATGAGCTCGATGAGCGGCGGCAGCTCGGAGTCCGAGAGGCCACCGGCGATCTCGTCGAGCAGCAGCAGACGCGGGCCGGTGGCCAGCGCGCGGGCCAGCTCGAGGCGCTTGCGGTCGAGCAGGCGCAGCGAGCCGGCGAGCTCGTTGGAGAGGTGGATCAGGCCGGTGCGCTCCAGCGCGGAGCGGGCCGCGTCGTAGCCGGCCTGGCCGCGGAGGCCGCCACCGAAGGCGGCCCCCGCGTAGACGTTCTCGAAGACCGTCATGTCCGTGAAGGGGCGGGGCACCTGGAAGCTGCGGGCCACCCCGCGCTTGGTCCGGCTCGCGGCCGACGAGCGGGTCAGGTCGTGCCCGTCGAGGACGACCTCCCCCGCGTCCGGGGCGAGCACCCCGGTGATCATCGACAGCAGCGTCGACTTGCCGGCGCCGTTGGGGCCGACGATGCCCAGGGCCTCCCCCGGGGCGACCGAGAAGGAGAGGCCGTCGGCGACGACGACGGAGCCGAAGGACTTGGAGAGGCCGTTGACCTCCAGGTGCGCGCTCACTTCAGCGCCGCCAGCTGGGCCTCGACGGCGACCTGCGGGGCGTCGTTGTTGGCCACGATGGTGAGCTGGTTGGTGAAGTCACCGTCGGTGGCCGGGCTCCACTGGCCGCCGGCCAGCGGGGTCTTGGCGACGTTCGGCACGGGGCCCGAGGTGAAGTCGACCGGGCCGACGAGCGTGTCGGTGCTCAGGGTGGAGAGCGCGTCCACGATGGCCTGCTTGTCGTTGCTGCCGGCCTCCTCGACGGCGGCGGCGAGGACCTCGAACAGGGCCTCGGAGAAGCCCAGCGGCATCGACCACTGGTTGCCGGTGTCGGCCTCGTAGGCGTCGGCGAACTCCTGCGAGCTCTGGCCGAGGAGGGTCGAGGTGGTGTCGTACTGCGGGGCCCACCAGACCTCGGTGGCCAGGCCGTCGGCGCCGTCGCCGAGGGCGTCGACGGCGGCCGGGAACTCGATGGCCCGGGCGACCGTGGCGACCTTCGGGGTGTAGCCCTGCTGCTGGGCCTGCTGCCAGAAGGCGGCGAAGTCCGGCGGGGTCACGCAGGCGAGGAGGATGTCGTCGCCGTTCTTCTTGAACTGGGCGATCTGCGCGGAGTAGTCCTGGGTGCCGGACTCGAAGAGGCCCGGGTCGTCCAGGGTGTAGCCGCCGTCCTTGACCAGGTCGGGGAACGCGGCGGACCAGGCCTGGCCGTCGGCGTCGTTCGGCCACAGGGCCGCGACCTTCTTGTTCGTGTCGACCTGGTCCCACATGTTCTCGTAGGTCGAGGCGACGTCCTCGAGGCCCCAGAAGAAGTGGTAGGTCCAGTCGAAGCCCTGGTCGTCCGTGCCGCC
This sequence comes from Nocardioides sp. GY 10127, assembly GCF_004919085.1. Taxonomy (GTDB): domain Bacteria; phylum Actinomycetota; class Actinomycetes; order Propionibacteriales; family Nocardioidaceae; genus Nocardioides. The sequence continues at coordinate 274,753 of NZ_STGL01000006.1, forward strand.
GCGGCCGTAGTACCAGGGCTGCCACGGGGTGTCGTCGGTGATGCAGGGCGTGGAGTTCGCCTCGCACTGGTCGGAGACCGGGACGGTGGTGTCGGGCGTGGCGTGGGCCATGACGACGTCGACGCCGTCGGTGTTGATCAGCTCGCCGGCGACCTCGGCGGCGCGGGTCGGGTCGGACTGGGAGTCCTTGACGATGATCTGGACGTCGTAGTCGGTCCCGCCGGCCGAGATCGGGTTCTCGTCGAAGTAGGACTGCATCTGGTCGACGACCCACTCGTCGGGGGCACCGAAGGCGGCGAGGTTGCCGGTCAGGGGCGTCACGAAGCCGACCTTGATGGTCGTGCTGTCGGAGGCGGTGTCGGCCCCGCCGAGGTCGCCGCACGCGGCGGCGGAGGCGGCCAGGCCGAACGTCAGCGCCAGGGCCAGCGAGCGGCGGACCCGGGTGGAAGCGGTGGTGGAGGGCATCGCGGTCCTCTTCTGATCAGCCGACGCGCCGTCGCGTCGGGATGTCTGTGGCCGGTATCACACTGGAACCTCCGCACTGTGTGCCAGGCCACTTTCCCGCTTCGTGGGAGCGTTCATCCGTTCCTCACAGGACTGTGAGGCGGCCACGAGCGGACTGTGTCCGGGCACGCCCCGGACCCGCCCCTGCCCGGTTGCCACGAGCCCTGCAGGAGGGCGCGCGGGACCGGGCCGGCGGGTGTCGGCGTGCGGGTCGAGCGGGTCGAGCGGCGTGCGATGGGTCAGGCGGTGAAGCGGGCGGTCACGCCGCCCAGGGGGCCGCCGAACTGGGCGGTCACGGTGTCCCCGGGAGCCACGGGGATGGCGGCGGTCACCGAGCCGGGCAGGATCACGTGGCCCGCCTCGAGCACGGTCCCCCAGCGGCCGACGGTGTTCGCCAGCCAGACCAGGGAGCTGATGGAGGAGCCCAGCACGGCGGCACCGGTGCCGCTGGCCTGGACGACCCCGCGGTTGCGCAGCACGCAGCCGACGAGCCGGAGGTCGACGTCCTCGAGCCGCGTGGGCTTGGAGCCGAGCACCACGCCCCCGGAGGAGGCGTTGTCGGCGACGGTGTCGAGGAGGCCGATGCGCCAGTCCTCGATCCGGCTGTCGATGATCTCGAGCGCCGGCACGACGTAGTCGACCGCCGCCACGACCTCGGCCAGGGTGACCCCGGGGCCGGCGAGCGGGCGCTTGAGCACGAAGGCGATCTCCGGCTCGACGCGGGGCGCGATCCAGGTGGACGCCGGGATCGCCGCGTGCTCGAGGTGGAACATGGACTCCCACAGGTGCCCGAAGTCGGGCTGGTCGACGCCGAGCATCCGCTGCATCGCCAGGGACGTGAGCCCGACCTTGTGCCCGCGGACGCGCTCGCCGCGGTCGAGCCGGGTGCGCACCTGGGCGAGCTGGATCGCGTAGGCGTCGTCGAGGGTCAGCCCCTCGTAGGTCTCCGTGAGCGGCGGGACCGGCTTGCCGGTGGACTCCGCCTCCAGCAGCGCCTGCGCCGCCTCGTTCCGGACCTCGTCGCTGGCCATGGGCCACCCCTCACTTCCCGCCGGGCTCGGCCCGGGTCGACACGTGCACGAGCCGGGCACGGCACGGCCCGGTCCTCGTGCCTCACATCACACCCCGCAGGGCACGTGTGGTCCACGTCATCGTCTCACCGGATGGGAAGGCCGCGCCCCGCGGTTCTGCGCGCAGAATTCGGGACCCGTCCTGTCCGCCGAGAACGACGTCGCCCTCGCGTCGTCTTTACTTTACTCGGGCCGCAGACGCACCATGGGCCCCACGCGCGCCCGCCCCGCCCCCACCTTCTGGCGCCGCGCTTCCCCCCCACCGTCGCTCCCCCCTGCGAGGCCACTCCCGTGAGTCGATCCCCCGATCGCGCCCCTGGCCGTGTCCCCGGACGCGTTCCGGAGCCCCCGCCGGGTGCCGCGCGCGTGCTCGTCGTCGAGGACGACGTGCAGCTGCGGCACCTCCTGGCGATCCTGCTCGAGCGCCACGGGCTCGAGGTGCTCGAGGCGGGCACCGGCGCGGCGGCGCAGGCACGGCTGGCGCAGGACGCCGAGGTGGCGGTCGTCATACTCGACCAGGGCCTGCCAGACACCACCGGGCTCGCGCTGCTGGGCGCCTGCCCGGGGCTGCACGGCCCGACCCGCCCCGGGGTGGTGGCCCTCACCGGCGACACCGACCCGGGGCTCGCCGGGCGCTTCCGGGACGCCGGGGCCGACGTCGTCCTGCACAAGCCGTTCGGGCCCGAGCGACTGGTCGGCGTCGTCGCGAGCCTGGCCGCGGACGCGCAGGAGCGCCGCGCGAGCCACGCGCGGCGCTCCTGAGCGGCGTCCGGGGACGACGGCTCAGACCAGCTCCCAGCCACCGTCCACGGTGAGGGTCTGGCCGGTGACGAAGCCGTTGCCGAGGAGGAAGAGGAACGCTGCGGCGACCTCCTCGACGGTCGCGGTGCGGCCGAGCGGCACCTGCGCCGAGATCGCCCGGCGGGTGGCCTCGACGTCCGCGGGGTCGAGGTCGCGCCACAGCGGCGTGACGGTCCACCCGGGCGCGACGGCGTTGACGCGGACGCGCGGGGCCAGCTCGACGGCGAGCCCCTGGACGAGCATGCGCAGGTCGGCGTTGCCCAGGACCGCCCCGGCCGCCTGGTGCGGCTTGCCCCCTGCGCCGGCGGTCAGGGTGAGGCTCCCGCCCTCGGCGAGCAGGGGTGCGGCGGCCCGCGCCAGCCGCAGGCCCGCCTCGAACTTGTCGCGCACGGGCCCGAGGACGTCGTCGAGGGAGCCGTCGAGGAAGCCGCCGGCCGACGCGCCGCCGGCGGTGGAGACGACGTGGGCCAGCGGGCCCTCCGCCGCCACGGTGCCGAGGAGGTCGGCGAGGGCGTCGGCGTCCATGACGTCGACCGCGTGACCGGCCACGAAGGTGCCGGTCTCCTCGGCGAGGTCGGCGGCGACCGACGCGGCCTTCTTCTCGTCGCGACTGGTGACGTGCACGGCACGCCCCTCGCGGGCGAGGTGGCGGGCGACGGCCCGACCGAAGCCGGAGGCGCCGCCGATGACGAGGATGCTGCCGTCAGGCATGGTGCGCACGGCTCCGGTCGGCGTGGTCCGCCCGGGAGCGGGCCCAGCCCTCGATCCGCGCGTCGAGCTCGCGGTCGTGCGCCTCGCCCGCCGACACGCGGGCCGCGCGCTGCTCGAGCCAGGCCTCGTGGTCGGGGCGCTGCTTGTAGAGCGGGTGGAAGGGCAGCAGGTCAGCGGACTGACCCATGCCCAGGATGAGGAGCGTGCCGATGACGACGGTGACGAGCGTCAGCCACAGCGTCCAGGTAACGACGTCTGACATGGTGGAGCCTCCTGAGGGTGGTGCCGACGGAGCGGCACGGTTGATGGTAGAAACGCTACGATTGCCGTATCGATTCCGGAGGTGGCCGTGAGCACGACCACGCCGGGGGCTCGTTCCGCCCCCGCCCCGTCCACGCCCGCGCGCCTCGAGCGGCAGCGCAGGATCGACGAGGCCGTGCTGGGTCTGCTCCGCGAGCAGGGGCCCGCCGCGGTGACGATGGAGGCGGTCGCTGCGCGCGCGGGCGTCGCGAAGACCACGCTGTACCGCCGGCACCCGGACCGATCCGCCCTGCTCTCCTCGACCCTGGGCCGGGCGATCGTCGCCTGGGACGCCTCCCCCGAGGGCGACGTGCGGCAGCGGGTCCGCGCGGCGCTGGAGGAGTGCTGGCGCCAGCTGCGCGACGTGCTCGGGCCGGGCGGGGTCGCGGGTCTGCTGCGAGACGAGGACCCGGCGTACACCGCCGCCGTCCGCGGCGTCCTCGTCGGGTGGGCGGACGCCCTGCGCCGGCTCGTCGACGCCGACCGGGAGGACGGGACCGTGCGCGCCGACGTCGACCCCGACGCCGTCGTCACCCTGCTGCTCGGCTCGTACCTCGGGGCCCTCCTGTGGCACGGGGAGGCCCCACCCGCGCTGCTCGAGGGCTGCGCCGAGCTCATGTGGGCCGGCCTGGTCGGCCCGGGCCCGGCCCCGACGACGACGGCGACGACGGCGCCGACGAGCCCGACTCGCTCCTGACCCCCGCCAGGCGCGCCACCAGACCGGCGGCCCGCACGGAGGCCCGCGCGGTCGCGACGTGCACCGCGTCGAGGGCGACGGTCACGGGCGCCGGGGTCTCGAGCGCCGCGAGCAGGAGCACGTGGTCGAGGTGGTCGGCCGCCGTCCGCCACCAGGTGCCCACGAGGGTGGCCGCCCGCCGGGCCGCGCGCCGGGCCCGCCCCCCTCGACCACCGGCGCGGGCAGCGTCCTCGGTGGCGTCGGCGGCGCTCTCGGTCAGCACCTCGGAGGACCCGTCGAGCCGCACCGCCGCGACCGTGACGTGCGCCGGCGAGGCCGGGGAGGTGGGCGACAACGGGGTGCGCGGCGACAGGGTGACGCCCGCGTCGGCCGCGGAGGCATCGGCGGACTGGGAGTGGCCGGAGGTCGGCCCCGGCGCCGCCTCGGCCGGGCTGGAGGCCAGGGCGAGCGACACCGCCGTGAGGGCGGTCGCCACCGCCACGGCGGCGCGGGCGCGCAGCAGGCGCGCCGGCGGGGCGGCGGGTGCGGGGGGCGTGCGGGGCGTGCGGGACGTGGTGGCGTCGGACGGCCGGTCTCCTCGATCGGTCATGGGACCACCGTGCGGAGTCGTCCGCCACGCGCGCTGAGAGGACGGCGAGCGGACCCTGTGGATCGACGACCGGCTCGTCACACCACCGTCAGCCGGCTCGCGTCACCGGCCCTGCCGGGCCCTGCCGGGCCCGGCTCAGCCGAGCTCGTCGGCGAGCACCTGCTGGGCGATCCGGAACGCCGTGTTCGCGTCCGGGACGCCGCAGTAGATCGCCGTCTGCAGCAGGCACTCCTTGATCTCGTCCACGGTCAGGCCGTTGGTGCGGGCGGCCCGCACGTGCATGGCGAGCTCCTCGTGGTGCCCCCGCGCGACGAGGGCCGTGAGCGTGATGAGCGAGCGGGAGCGCCGGTCCAGGCCCGGGCGGGTCCAGATGCTGCCCCAGGCGTACTCGGTGATGAGGGACTGGAAGTCCGCGGTGAGGTCGGTGGTGGCGGCCACGGCCCGGTCGACGTGGGCGTCGCCGAGCACCGCGCGCCGGACCTGCATGCCGGCGGCGCGCACGTCGGCGCGGGTGAGGTCGTCGCCCGCGGCCGGGGCGGCCGGCTCCGGGGCGTCGGGCTCAGGGGCGTCGAGCGGCTCGCCGAGCGCGTGCGCCCGCACGAGCCGGGCCGTCTCCTCGACGGCCTCGACCGGGGCCAGGTGGCCCACGCCGTCCAGGACGACGAGCCGACCGTCCTGCACGCCCTCGGCGATCTGGTCGAGCCCGGCCACGGGCGTCGCCACGTCCTCGCTGCCGGCCACCGCCAGCACCGGCGCGGCGATCTCGTCGAGGCGGTCGCGGACGTCGAACGTCGCCAGCGCCTCGCACACGGCGACGTACCCGGCGTCGCCGGCGTCGGAGAGCGAGTGCAGCAGCGCCCCGCCGACCTCCGGCTCACGCTCGAGGAAGCCGGGGCCGAACCAGCGCTGCGAGGATCCGGCGACCATGGCCGGGGTGCCCGACGCGGTGACCGTGACCATCCGCTCGCGCCACGACTCCTCGGTGCCGATGCGGGCGCCGGTGCACAGCAGCGAGGCCGACAGCACCCGCGAGGGCGCGTCGAGGAGCAGCTGGAGGCCGATCGCGCCGCCGACGGAGTCGCCCGCGTAGTGGAAGGGCACCGGCTGGAGGCTGTCGGTCACCCGGTCGACGGTGGCCAGGACGTCGGCGGCCAGGTCGGCCATCGTGAGCCCGGTCGGCGCGCTGCGGTCGTGCCCGTGCCCCGGCAGGTCGATGCCGACCAGCTGGAAGTCGTCCGCGAGCAGGCGCGCGGCCTGCCCCCACAGGGCGGTCACGGAGGTGCCGAGCGACGGCACGAGGACCATCAGCGGCAGGTCGGGGCGGCCTCCGAGGCGGACGGCGGTGACGGGCACGGGTGCTCCTTCGATCGGGGTGCGGGGCTGCTGGTCAGGGGGCTGCTGGTCAGGGGGTGGGGCGATGGGCCCGGCGCAGGACCTCGTCCACGAGGTCCTCGGCCAGGCCGAGGTAGGGCCCGACGGGCTCGTGCCCGGCGACGCCGGCCAGGCCGCGCTGCTCGGCGGTGAGGGCGTCGGCGGCGCCGAGGGCGCGCTCGGCCATCACGTCCGCGCGCACCTCGAGGGCCTCGAGGAGCGCGGTGGCCTCGGCGCCCGCGACGACGGTGCGCCGCAGCAGGTCGGCGAGGGTGGCCCACTCCGCGTGCCAGGCGCCGTCCGCGCGCTCGTCGACCTGGTCGGCCGCGGCGAGGTGCAGCGTGGCGGCGAGCCCGGGGGCGACGAGGGCCGTGCGCCGCACGAGCACCGCGAGGGTGGGGTTGGCCTTCTGCGGCATCGTCGAGGAGCCGCCGGTCGCGGCGAGGGCGAGCTCGCCCACCTCCGGCCGGGTCAGCACGAGGACGTCGCGGGCGATCCGGCCCCAGGCGTCCGTGGCCGCCACCGCGGCGTCGCCGAGGGCGGTGACCGGGCCGCGGGTGGTGTGCCAGGGGGCGACCGCCTCGAGCCCGAGCGCGTCGGCGAACCGCTGCCGGACGTCGCGGGCCAGCCGCGCTCGGGCGGCCGGGTCCTCCCCCGCCGCCCGACCGGCCAGCTCGACCAGGCCGGACAGCGTCCCCCCGGCCCCGCCGAGCTGCACGGGGAACCGGAGCGCCGCCAGCCGGTCGCGGGCGTCCAGGACGCCGACCAGCCACCCGGCCGCCTTCACGCCGAACGTGGTCGGGACGGCGTGCTGGGTGAGGGTCCGCGCCGCCATGAGCGACCCGCGGTGCTCCGCGGCGAGCTCGGCCAGCAGCACGACCTGCTCCTCGACGTCCGCGACGACGGCGTCGACCGCGTCCCGGGAGCAGAGCACGAGGGCGGTGTCGACCACGTCCTGGCTGGTGAGCCCGCGGTGCAGCCACGTGGCCGCGACGGTGCGCCCGGCCGGCCCGGCCGAGAGCCGCTCGCGCAGGAGCGCGACGAGCCCGATGACGGGGTTGCCGCCGGACTCCGCACCCTCGGCCAGCGCGTCACGCTGGGCCAGGACGTCGTCGGTCAGGTCGCGGACCGCCCGCCCGGCGTCCGCCCCGACGGTGTCGGGGGCGAGGCCGGAGGAGACCAGGGCGTCGAGCCAGGCGGCCTCCACCTCCACCAGGGCGCGGCAGTACGCCTCGTCGCCCAGCAGGCCACCGGCCCGGTGGTCGCCGGGCCAGAACAGGGAGGTCACGAGGCAGAGTGTCCCGGATACGTCAGGAACACGGTCTCGCCCTCCCCCTGGAGGCGGATGTCGAAGCGCAGACCGGTCTCGTCCCGCTCGGTCAGGAGCGTGCCCGCCCGCTCGCCGACGGAGGTGAGCAGGGCGTCCGGCTCGGCCCCGTCCAGCGGCAGGTAGGCGCGGGTGAAGAGCCGGTTGAGCAGGCCGCGGGCGAAGACCGTGACGCCGAAGAACGGCAGGCCGCCGTCGACGCCGCCCGGTGCCAGCGTGGTGAAGGTGTAGCGCCCGGAGATGTCGGTGGTGGAGCGGCCGAAGCCGGTGAAGGTGAACCCGTCGCGGCGCATCGAGCCGGTCCTGCGCGGCACGGCGCCGCTGGGGTCGGCCTGCCAGATCTCGACCAGGGCGTCCTGGATCGGCGCTCCGTCGCCGTCCCGCACGGTGCCGTGCAGCAGCAGGGCGCCCGGGGTGCCCGGGGCCACGAGGTCGCGGTCGCCGTCGAAGGGCAGGGCGAAGTGGAAGAACGGGCCGATCGTCTGGCCGGGGGTGGCCGTCAGGGTGGGGGCCGGGGACGTGGCGGTCACTGGTGGTCCTCCTGCTCGAGCGGGGTCGCGTGCGCGCCGGTGAGGACGATGTCCCACCGGTAGCCCATGAGCACCTCGGGCTGGGTCAGGTCGTGGTCGTAGGTGGAGACGAGCCGCTCGCGGGCCTTGGGGTCGACGATCGACTGGTAGATCGGGTCGAGCGCGAACAGCGGGTCGCCCGGGAAGTACATCTGCGTGATCATCCGCTGGGTGAAGTCCGTGCCGAACAGCGAGAAGTGGATGTGCGCGGGCCGCCAGGCGTTGAGGTGGTTGCGCCACGGGTAGGGCCCCGGCTTGATGGTGGTGAAGCGGTAGGTGCCGTCGTCGTCGGTGAGGCAGCGGCCCAGGCCGGTGAAGTTCGGGTCGATCGGGGCGGGGTGCTGGTCCCGCTTGTGGATGTAGCGGCCGCCGGCGTTGGCCTGCCAGATCTCGACGAGCTGGCGGCGGACCGGGCGGCCCTGGCCGTCCACGACCCTGCCGGTCACCACGATCTTCTCGCCCTGGGGCTCGCCGCGGCGCTGGATGGTGAGGTCGGCCTCGAGCGGGTCGATGTCGCGCTCGCCGAAGCAGGGCGCCCAGAGCTCGATGCCCTCCGGGTCGGCGTGGTGGGGGTCCTTCGTGGGGTGACGCAGGATGCTGGAGCGGTAGGGGGCGTAGTCCAGCCGCGGCTGGGTCTCCTCGGCCCCCGACTGCTCGTAGTCGTGGGCGGTCGCCGCGATCTCCGCGTCGATCTGACGCTGGGTCTCGAGCTCGGGCACGGTGTCCTCCGGGTCTGTGACGGGTGGGGCGTTCAGGGGGTGCCGGTCGGCGGGTGGGCGGCCCGGCTCAGCGCGAGGGCCAGCCGGTGTAGCCCTCGGCCAGGTAGGCGGAGCCGGCCTCGGAGCCGACCAGCCAGGAGAGCTCGCCGAGCTGGCGCAGCTCGTCGAAGTCGCTGCCCTCGGCGGTGCGGTGCAGCATCGTCGTCATCCAGTACGAGAAGTGCTGGGCCTTCCAGACCCGCGACAGGGCGCGCTCGGTGTAGCCGTCGAGCGCCGCGGCGTCGTCCTTGACCAGGGCCCGCTCGAGGACCTCCGCCAGCACGCGGACGTCGGCGAGGGCGAGGTTGAGGCCCTTCGCGCCGGTCGGCGGGACGGTGTGGGCGGCGTCCCCGGCGAGCACGAGGTTCCCGTGGCGCATCGGGGTCTGGACGAACGAGCGGAACGGCAGGACCGACTTCTCGATCACCGGCCCGGTGCGCAGCACGAAGTCGTCGTGCCCGGCGGTGCGCGCGTGCATCTCCGACCAGATCCGGTCCTCCGACCAGGCCGTGGGGTCCTCCCCCGCGTCGCACTGGAAGTACATCCGCTGGACGTCCTCGGTGCGCTGGCTGATGAGCGCGAAGCCGCGCTCGGAGCGGGTGTAGACGAGCTCGTCGGCGCTCTTCGGGGCCTCGCAGAGGAAGCCGAACCAGGCGAAGGGGTACTCGCGGAAGTACTGCTTCCGGGGGTCCACGAGGGCCCGGCAGATGCTGCGGGAGCCGTCGGCGCCGACCACGATCTCCGCGCGGACCTCGTGCGTGACGCCCTCGGCGTCGACGTAGGTGACGCGCGGGGAGCCCGTGACGTCGTGGACCTGGGTGCCGCTGATCCCGTAGCGCAGGTCGCCCCCGTCGCGGGTGCGGGTGCGGTGCAGGTCGACGAACACCTCGGTCTGCGGGTAGAGCCACACGGAGGCGCCGACGTGGCGCTCGAAGTCGACGTGGTGGTTGACGCCGCCGAACCGCAGGTGGATGCCGCCGTGACGGTCGCCCTCGGTCAGCACCCGCTCGCTGGCCCCGGAGTCGACGAGCAGGCGCACGGCGTCCCGCTCGAGGATGCCGGCGCGGTGCGTGGTCTCGATCTCGGCGACCTCGCGGTGGTCGAGGACCACGGACTCGATGCCGGAGAGGTGCAGCAGGTGGGAGAGCATGAGGCCCGCCGGGCCCCCACCCACGATGGCGACGCGGGTGCGCGTGGTGCTCATGATCGACTCCTTCTCGAGGAGGGGTACGGGGCTCTCCTCGGGTCACGGCCCGACCGGGCCGCTGGTCCCGCACGCTAGAGACCTGGGTCACGTGACGTCGACCACTTCCTTCCGCCCAGCGGAAGACGAATTTCGGGAGCAGGTCTCGCGGCCCGGCGCACGCCCGCCGCCCCGCTCCCGCGGCAGCGGGCTCAGGAGCGGCCCCGACCTGCCGAACTCACCTCCGTGGCACGCATCCAGATCTCCGAGGCGGACGACGACCTCCGCCTGCTCCTGCGCGTGCGCCTGCACCGCAGTGGGCACGAGGTGATCGAGGCCCGCGACGGACGCGAGGCGCTGCGCCAGCTCCTGCACGAGCAGGTCGACCTCGCCCTCGTCGAGATCGGCCTCCCCCAGCTCGACGGGCACGACGTCCTGCGCACCGTCCGCGACCAGCAACCGGCGACCCGCCCCACCCTGGTGGCGCTCTCCGGGCTCGGCGACCGGCTGCGCGACCGCGGCGGCGTCCGCGAGGCCTACGTGAGCGGCGCCGACGACGTCATCACCAAGCCGTTCGTCATGGACGACATCGTCGAGCGCGTGGCCATGCACCTCGACGAGCGCCTCGTCGTGGGCCCGCCACCCTGGTGAGGAACCCGCTCGGGAAGGACCTCCGCCCTTCCTCACGGGACCTTCATCCCCACCCGGCCCGCGTGACCTCAGGAGGCCCGCCGCCCCGTCGATCCACCGGGCATGGGACGCCTGCTCGTCGTCGAGGACGACCGTGACCTCCGCCTGCTGCTGCGCTACGTCCTGGTCCGCGCCGGCCACGACGTGAGCACGGTCGCCGACGGCGCCACCGCCCTGCACGCCAGCGCCGTGGACCGGTTCGACCTGGTCCTCCTCGACAACCTCATGCCCGGGATGGACGGCGTGGAGGTGCTCGAGGCCCTCAGCCGCCGGCGCCGCGAGTGCCGGCCCCGGACCCTGGTGCTCTCGGGTCTCGTCGAGCCCGAGGACGTCCGCCGCTACTTCGACCTCGGGGCGCTGGGCGTCGTGGCCAAGCCGTTCGCGCAGGCGGACCTGCTCGACCGCGTCGCCGCCGCCCTCGCCTCCCCGCTGCCGCTGACGGACGACGACCGGGCGGACGAGCAGCAGGACGCGGACGCACCGGCCCGCCCCGTCCTGCTGGACCTGCCCCGCGCCCGCCCCTTCGCGACCGCGGACGTCGCGCACCTGGTGCGCAGCGCCTGACCCTCTCCCCCAGCGAGCACCGGCCGGCGGAAACAGCGTTGCTGGACGCTATCATCGTCGCATGACGATGAGTCAGGGGTCGCCGACGCTGCCCCACGCGCACGACGTGCCGGACGGTCGCGAGGCCGCCGCGGCGTTCCTGTTCCACGGCTTCGCCGACGCCAGCCGGCTGCGCCTGCTCCGGCACCTGCTCACCGGCCCGCACCGCGTGGTCGACCTCGTCGCGCACGTCGGCCTCGCCCAGTCCACGGTCTCGCGGCACCTCGCCTGCCTGCGCGAGTGCGGCCTGGTCAGCTCGCGCGCCGAGGGTCGCGCGTCCGTCTTCACCCTCACCCACCCCGACCTCGTGCGGGCCCTCCTCGCCTCCGCGGGCGACGTCCTGGACGCCACGGGCGCGCCGTGCCGGGGCCACGGGCACCCCGCCGGGCACGCTGCCGGGCACGCTGGGGCTGACCCGGCCGGGGCGGAGCGGGACGCATGAGCGCTCACTCACACGGGCACACCGGGCACGGGCACACGCACGACCTGCCCGACCACCGCGGCCGCCTGGCGGCGGTGCTCGCGATCACCCTCACCGTCCTGGTCGCGGAGGTGGTGGGCGCCGTGGTGTCCGGCAGCCTCGCGCTGCTCACGGACGCCGCGCACGTCCTCACCGACGCGGGCGGCCTCGTGCTCGGGCTGGTGGCCGCGTCCCTGGCGCGCCGCCCCACGACCGACACCCACTCGTGGGGCTGGCGTCGCGCCGAGGTGCTCGGAGCCGCGGCCCAGGCGGCCGTGCTGCTGGGCGTCGGGCTGTACGTGCTCGTCGAGTCGGTGAGCCGCCTGCTCTCCCCCGAGCCGGTGGCCTCCGGCGCGATGCTCGTGTTCGGCGCCGTCGGGCTGGTCGGCAACCTGGTCGGGCTGGGACTCCTGGTGGGCGCCCGCGGCGCGGACCTGAACCTGCGGGCCGCGTTCCTCGAGGTCGCCAACGACACGCTCGGCTCGGTCGCGGTGCTCGTCGCCGCCGCCGTCGTCGCCCTCACCGGGTGGGCGCGGGCGGACGCCGTCGCCTCGCTGGTCATCGTCGCCCTCATCCTGCCGCGGACGCTGCTGCTCCTCGCCAGCACCGGGCGGGTGCTGCTCGAGGCCACGCCGGCCGGCATCGACGTCGCCGCCCTGCGCGGCCGGCTGTGCACGCACCCCCACGTGCTCGCCGTCCACGACCTGCACGTCACCCAGGTCGCGACCGGGCTACCCACGCTCACCGCCCACGTGGTGGTGACCGACGAGTGCTTCCTCGACGGTCACCTCGGGCCCCTGCTCGACGAGCTCCAGGCGCTGTTGGCCCGCGACTTCGACGTCGCGCACTCGACCCTCCAGTTCGAGTCCGAGCGGCACGCCGAGCACGAGCACGCCGCGCACCCCTGACCGGCCCCTGACCGGCCCCTGACCGGCCCCTGCCCGGCCCGCCCGCGCCGACGCCCGCGACCCCACGTGAGCAGGCGCACCGCGTCCGGCGCGGGAGGGCGGTGTGGACCGGCGAGGACCTGGGTAGAAGCCCCTTCGCAACGAAAGGGGCCACCATGCAGCACCAGCACCTGGCGCGGGACACCGCCAGCGTCGGCGTCGCCCGGCACCGCCTGAGGGCGGCGCTCGCGGACGCCGGCGTCGGTGACCCCGTCGCCTACGACGCCACTCTCGTGCTCTCGGAGCTCGTCTCGAACGCCGTCGAGCACGGACATCCCGACGCGACCGGAGGCATCTCGGTCGGGTGGAGCATCGAGCCGGACCGGATCGTCATCGACGTCCGGGACGCCGGACCGACCCGCCGCTTCGAGCCGGGTCACCCCTCCGCGGACGCCACGCGGGGACGCGGCCTGATGATCGTCGACGACATCTGCTCGGCCTGGCACGTGGAGACCGACCACGGCACGCGCGTGGTCGCCGAGCTGGCCCTCACCGCGGCCTGAGCCCGACCCCCACGACCCTCAGAGCCGGCTCCAGAGCACGGTGCGCCCCTCCGCGTCCGTGACCACGACCCGCACCGCGTCGTCGCGCAGCAGCGACGACTGCAGGTTGCAGTGCATCTCCTTCTCCCCGACGCCGACGAACTCGCCCGCGGGCAGCATCGTCCCGTCCTCGGCCTCGAAGGACGCCCGGTAGACCTCCCCGGCCGCGAACCCGGTCGCGGTGATCCGCAGCTCGACCCCCCAGGTGTGCGGCACCAGACCTGCGTCCTCGACCTGGACGTCCTCCCCGCCCGCGTGCCGCAACGACACCGGCTCCCACGGGATCGTCGGCGTGGCCGCCACCTCGGTCTCGGGGGCGGTGCCCCGCCCCAGCCCGACCCCGGCGCCGGCCACGGCGACGAGGACGGCGGCGGCGACCGCCACGCGCAGGGCACCCCGCCGGCGGCGAGCGGCGCGGGCGCGGGCCAGCTCGTCGTCGGTCCGCTGCTCGCGCGCGGTGCGCTCGGCGGCGACCTGGGCACGGATCGCGGCCCCCAGGTCCGGCGGGGGGACGGCCGGGCGCTCGAAGGCGTCCGCGTCCAGGCGGTCCAGGGGGCCGCGCAGGCCGGCGATCTCGGCGACGTCCTCGCGGCACTCGGCGCACCCGTCGAGGTGGGCACGCACGGCGCCCGCCTCGTCCTGCTCGAGGTGACCGAGCACGTAGGAGCCGAGCGCCTCGCGCAGGCGGGCGTGCTCCTCGGGGTCCGTCACGGTGCCACCCCCATCTCGTCCATCGCAGCGCGCAGCGCCTTGAGCCCGTAGAACACCCGGCTGCGCAGCGTGCCGACCGGGATGCCGAGCTCACCCGCCACCTCGTCGTAGGGGCGCTCGCGCAGGTGCGTCTCGACGACGGCCACCCGGTGGTGCTCCGCGACCCGGCGCAGCGCCTCCTCCAGGAGCCAGCCCTCGACGAGCCGCTCGGAGGGATCCTCCACCTCCGGGGCGTGCTCGCGCACGCTCGGGGGGTCGACCAGGCTCGCCTCCCAGGGGCGGACCCGGCTGGCGCGGGCGTGGTCGAGCATGGTGTTGCGGGCGATGCCGAAGAGCCAGACACGCAGCGAGGCGAGCGTCGGGTCGTAGCGGTCGGCGTTGCGCCACGCCTTGAGGAACGTCTCCTGGGTGACGTCCTGGGCGGCGCCGGCGTCACCGAGGCCGCGCAGCACGAAGCGGTAGATCTCGGCACCGTGCAGGGCGTAGGCCGCGTGCACCGCGTCCTCGTCCTCCAGCCCCGTCACCGCCACCGGGCGGCTCGGCGTGGCCGCGGGGGGCCCGGTTCGCGGCGTCCGCCGGGCGCCGGTCCGGCTCGTCGTCTCGTCCACGTCGTCCTCGTCCCTGCCGTGGCCGCGCGGTCGACGACCCTCTCCCCTGCCTTCGACGTGACCACGATCGCGGATGGGTCAGGACCCGCCCCACCCGCCCGCGGACCAGACCGGAGGGGCTGGTCGAGAAGAAGTCCGAGGACGTCGTGAACGCGCCCGGTCCGGGCGACGTACCCACTCCCGAGCGTCCGGGCCACCGACCACCGGCGGCGGCGCTCGCAGCGACGGCCCTCAGCCGTCGACCCGACGAAGGGCGAGACGATGACGACACCCCCCACCACCCGACGCCGTCCGGCGCCGCGACGCCTCCTGGCGCTCGCCGCCGGCTCCCTGACCCTGGCGGCCACCGGCCTGCTCCCGCTGGCAGCGCCCGCCCAGGCCGCGACCGACTTCGCGGAGCGCGTCCGCGTCGACGACGAGCGGGGCCTGCGCACCGCCGTCCGGGCCGCCAACACCTCCGGGGAGCGGACGCTCGTCCGGCTCACCCACGACGTCACCCTCAGCACCGCCGGCACCGGGGGCGCCATGAAGGGCGACCTGGACGTGACGGGCGACCTCGTCGTCGACGGCGCGGGCCACACCGTGGACGCCGCCGGCATCGACCGCGCCTTCGACGTCGCAGCGGGCGCGAGCCTGGTGCTGCGCAACGTCCGCATCGTCAACGGCGCCGCCCCCGAGACCGAGTCCGGCGGCGCCGTCCGCAGCGCCGGCACCCTGGTGCTGCGCGGCGCCGTCGTCGCCGACAGCGTCGTCACCGGCACCGGCGCCTCCGGCGGCGCGGTCATGAACGACGGCGGCACCCTCTCCGTCATCGGCTCCCGCCTCGTCCGCAACACTGCGGTCCGCGCCGGTGGCGCCATCGAGGCGTTCGAGGGCTCGACGCTGGTCCGCGGCTCCCAGCTGCGCAACAACACCGCGGGCGCGGAGCCCGGCAACGGCGGCGCGCTCCACCTGACCGGCACCGGCACCGTGGACGTCGGGGGCAGCCGCGTCGTCGGCAACACCGCCTCCGCCGAGGGCGGCGGCCTGTGGAACTCGGCGACCGGCACGATGATCGTGCGTCGCACCGTCCTGCGCGGCAACACCGCGTCCGGCGCGGAGGCCACGCAGGGCGGTGGCGCCCTGTTCAACGACGGCGGCGACCTCACCGTCGCCCGTGGGCTGATCGCCGGCAACGTCGCCGACGGCGCCGCGGGCTCCGGCGGCGGCGTGCTCAACGACAACGGCGGTGACCTGGTGCTCACCGGCAGCACCCTGCTCGCCAACACCGCCACTCGTGCCGGCGGTGGCGTCGAGGGCACCACCGGCACCATCACCATCACCGGCTCCGAGCTCGCCGACAACGTCACCGGCGCGGCGCCCGGCAACGGCGGCGCCCTGCACGTCACCGGCGACACCACCACGATCGTCGACGCCAGCCGGGTCACCGGCAACACCGCCTCCGCCGAGGGCGGCGGCCTGTGGAACTCCGCCACCGGCACCATGGAGGTCTGGGGCAGCGTCGTCAGCGGCAACACCGCCTCCGGCGCGGCCGCGGACGAGGGCGGCGGCGGCCTCTACAACAACGGCGGCTCCCTGACGGTGGTCGGCTCGCAGGTCTCCGACAACGTCGCGGACGGCGCGGCCGGCTCCGGCGGCGGCGCCCTCACCCTCGGCGGCACGTTCGTGGTCGACCGCTCGGTCTTCTCCGGCAACAGCGCCCAGCGGGCCGGCGGCGGCATCGAGGCCAACCTCGGCGACACCACCGTCCGCCGCAGCGAGCTCTCCGGCAACGACGCCGGCACCGCGCCCGGCAACGGTGGCGGCCTGCACCTGACCGGCGCCGGCACGGTGACGGTCCGCAGCAGCGACGTGCTCGACAACACCGCCGTCGAAGGTGGCGGCCTGTGGAACTCCGCCACCGGCACCATGACCGTCGTCGCGACCGTGCTCGACGGCAACACCGCCACCGGCAACGACGCCACCCAGGGCGGCGGCGGCCTCTACAACGACGGCACCATGACCGTCCGCGACACCGAGGTCACCGGCAACCTCGCCACCGGCACGTCCGGCTCCGGCGGCGGCCTGCTCAACGTCGGCGGCACCGTCACGCTCGACTCCGTCGTCCTCGACGACAACACCTCCTCCCGCGCCGGCGGTGGGATCGAGACCGCGGACGGCGTCCTCGACCTCACCGACGTCGACGCGAGCGGCAACGTCACCGGCAGCGCCCCCGGCAACGGCGGCGGCCTGCACGTGACCGGCGCCGGCGTCGTCACCTGGGACGGCGGCACCGTGACCGGCAACACCGCCACAAACCAGGGCGGCGGCCTGTGGAACTCCGCCACCGGCACCATCGTCGCCACGAACCTGGACGTCTCGGGCAACACCTCCCCCGACGGCGCGGACGTCTACAACGTCGGCGGGCCCTTCACGCTGAACGGGACGCCGGTCCCCGCGTCCTGACCCACCGCTCGATCCCGCGCTCGACCCTCCTGGCACCCCTCGCAGGAGGGCACCGCCCCGGCCCCTGGTCTCAGGGGGCCGGGGCGGTGCCGCGCCCGGGGTGGTGTGAGCAGCGCCGTCGCGGGGCACGCTGCCGGGGATGTCCGAGACCACCCGCACCCAGACGCTCGCGGGGCGCTACCGGCTCGAGCACGTGCTCGGCTCCGGCGGTGCCGCGGACGTCCACCGCGCCACCGACCTCGTCCTCGACCGGCCCGTGGCGGTCAAGGTGCTGCGTGCCGGCACCGCCGCGCTCGAGGACGACACCACCGCGCGCGCCCGCTTCGAGTCCGAGGCGCGCCTGCTGGCCCGCCTCTCCGACCCGGGGCTGGTCTCCGTGCTCGACGCGGGCACCGACGACGGCCGCCCCTACCTCGTCATGGAGCTCGTGGAGGGCGGGTCGATGGCCGACCTGCTCGCCTCCGGGCCGCTCGCCGGCCCCCGGGCCGCGGCGATCGGCGCGTCCGTGGCCGGCGGGCTCGCCGCGTGCCACGAGGCCGGGATCGTGCACCGCGACGTCAAGCCGGCCAACGTCCTGCTGGACGGAGCGGGCCGCGCGAAGCTCACCGACCTCGGCATCGCCCGCCTCCTCGACCAGACCGACGGCCACACGCGCACGGGCACGACGATCGGCACCGCCGCCTACCTCGCGCCCGAGCAGGCCCGCGGGGAGCAGGTGACCGGCGCGGCGGACGTCTACGCGCTGGGCCTGGTCCTCCTGGAGTCCCTCACCGGCGTCCGCGCGTTCCCCGGGACCCCGGCGGAGTCCGCGCTGGCGCGGCTGCACCGCGACCCCGCGGTACCCGGCGACCTGCCCGACGGCTGGGCGCCCCTGCTCACCGCGGCGACGGCCGCGGAGCCCTCGGCCCGGCCCACGGCCGCGGACCTGGCGGCCCGGCTGCACGAGCTGGCCACCGGGGCACCGGCGGAGACCGCCGTCCTGCCCTCCGGGGACGCCACCGCCGTCCTGGGGGCCGGCGCCGTGGGCGCGGCCGCGTGGTCCGGCACGGGCGCCACCACCGTCCTCCCGCCCGGGACTGGCGAGGGCGCCGCGGCCGGTGGACCCGGCCGTCGACGGCTCGGACCCGCCCTGCTGGCGCTGGTCGGCGTGGCCGTGGCCGTCCTGGCGGTCGTCGGAGCGGCGTCCCTGCTCTCCGGCGGCGGTGACGGTGCGCCGGCCGACGCGGCCACCAGCAGCGCGACGTCGAGCACGGCGCCGACGTCCAGCTCGGCGAGCACGCCCACCACGAGCGCGGCCGCGCCCACGACGTCGGCGACGTCCGCGACGGTGGACGAGAAGGCCGCCGAGAAGGCGTCCCGCGACGCCGAGAAGGCCGCGGAGAAGGCCTCGCGCGACGCCGAGAAGCAGGCGCGGGAGGCCTCGAAGGCCGCCGAGAAGGCGGCCAAGGAGGCGGCCAAGGGCTGAGCCCCCGCCTGCGGGTCCCTCAGTCCTGGCGTCGCTCAGTCCTGGCGCGGGGCGGTGCCCTCGGTGGACTCCTGGGCGGGCTCCTCGGCGACGGGCTCGTCGCCGTACACGCCGGCCTCCTGGGCCCGGCGCGCGTTGCGCAGCCGGTGGCTCAGCGAGAACGCGAGGACGCCGAAGGCGACGAAGAGCAGGACGATGACGAGGACGCCCATCCAGCCGGCGGTGACGTCGTCGGTCTCGGGCACCGGGTCCAGCTGCTGGTCGGTGAAGGGCAGCACGCCGGCGACGAGCAGGAGCGGGACGGACAGGGCGCTCACGCGTCCTCCTCGGTGGTCTCGGTGGTGGGGGCGGGGTCGAGCGGCAGGAGCCCGGCGAACAGGTCGACCTCGGGGCCGACCTCGCCGACCCGGTTGACGACGAGCTCGTAGTCCTCGGTCGGCCACACCTCGGCCTGGAGCTCGCGCGGGATGGCGAACCAGTGGCCATCGGGGTCGATCTGGGTGGCGTGGGCCAGGAGCGCCTGGTCACGGACGCCGAAGAACGCCGAGCACTCCACCTTGGTGGTGATGCGGGCGTCCCACTCGGGCTCCGGCTTCCAGTCCTTGAGCCGCTCGGCCCACGGGGACTCCAGCCCGTGCGCCAGCATCGCCTCGTGCAGCGCCTCCATCCGGCGGCGGTTGAACGAGTGGTGGTAGTAGAGCTTGGAGACGCTCCAGGGCTCGCCGAGCTCGGGGTAGCGCTCGGGGTCGGCGGCGGCCTCGAACGCCTCGACGGCGACCTTGTGGCACATGATGTGGTCGGGGTGCGGGTACCCGCCGCGCTCGTCGTAGGTGGTGAGCACGTGCGGCTTGACCTCGCGGATCAGCCGGACGAGGGGCGCGGCCGCCTCCTCGAGCGGGACCAGCCCGAAGCAGCCCTCCGGCAGCGGGGGCTTCGGGTCGCCCTCGGGCCAGCCCGAGTCGACGAAGCCCAGCCAGTGCTGGGTGATCCCGAGGATGTCGCGGGCCCGCTCCATCTCCTGGCGCCGCACCTCGGTGATGTTCTCGAGGATGTCGGGGCGCTCCATCTTCGGGTTGAGGATGGAGCCGCGCTCGCCGCCCGTGCAGGTGGCGACGTGCACCTGGGCGCCCTGCGCCACGTACCGCGCGGTGGAGGCGGCGCCCTTGCTCGACTCGTCGTCGGGGTGCGCGTGGACGTGCATGAGGCGCAGGCCGGCGTACGGCCTGTCCCCCGGCTGCGGCGACGGGTGCGGCGACATGTCCTCCATCGTAGGAGCGCCCCCTCCCGAACGCCCCTTCGCGGGTGCCGGGCGGGCGCCCGAGGCCGGGGTGCGAGGATGCGGGGGTGACGAGCGCGCAGCCGACCGACCCGCACGACGCCGAGCTGGCGCAGCGCTACGGGCGCCGCTCCCGGTGGCCGCTCGTCGCGGCCGCCGTGGTGGTGGCGCTCTTCGTCGTCGTCGCCGGCGGGCTGCTCACCTGGGCCGCGGTCTCGTCCTCGGACCCCGAGGTGCAGTCGGCGCTCGTGACGTTCGAGGTCGTCGACTCCCACGAGACCACCGCCTCCGTGAGCGTCTCCCTCGCCGACGGCGCCTCGGGCGTCCAGTGCGTCGTCCGTGCGTACGCCGAGGACAAGACGACGGTCGGCGAGGAGTCCTTCGTGCCGACCGGCAGCGGGCGCATCGAGGTGAGCATCCGGACCGAGCGGCGCGCGACGTCCGTGGAGAACGTCGGCTGCACCGCCGACGGCCAGACCCGGGCCCGCTGAGCCGCGCCCGCTGAGCCGCGCCCGCTGAGCCGGGCCGGCACCGGGGCTCTCCGGACGGCCCCTCTCCCCTCGGGTGGTCCGCACGACCTGCGCGCGGGAGCACGGATTGTTAAACTGCCACTTCTGACTGTCTCGCCGGGCCACCGCGAGTGGCCCGCCCGGCGCCCGGGTCGAGGCCGCGTCGCGGCACACCGGGAACGGACGTCAGGGCAGGTCCGACCCCCGTCGGGCCCGTCACCACGACACCCGAGGAGGACCTCGGGAACGCCGCACGGGGCGCCACGCCCCAGGGCGACGACCCGTTCGTCTCACGGTAGGAGCAGGAATGACGCAGTCCACGGAGCAGGGCAAGGGCACCATCTGGCTGACCCAGGAGGCCTACGACAAGCTCAAGAACGAGCTCGCCGAGCTCCAGGGCCCCGTCCGCGCGGAGATCATCGAGCGGATCTCCGCCGCTCGCGACGAGGGCGACCTCAAGGAGAACGGCGGCTACCACGCGGCGCGCGAGGAGCAGGGCCGCCTCGAGGGCCGCATCCTCCAGCTGAAGGACATGCTGGAGCGCGCCGAGGTCGGCGAGACCCCGGAGGACGACGGCACCGTCGCCCCGGGCACCAAGGTCACCTACAAGTTCGTCGGCGACGACGACGACGAGGCCGAGACCTTCCTCCTCGCCGCGCGCGAGATGGAGGACTCGGTGGAGGGCCTCAAGGTCTACTCGCCGCAGTCGCCGCTGGGCAGCGCCATCATCGGCGCGAAGGTCGGCGACACCGTCGGCTACCAGGCCCCCAACGGCCGCACGCTCGAGGTCGTCATCCTCGGCGCGGAGCCCTTCACCGGCTGAGCACCCCGCACGTCACGACGGCGCCGACCCCGCACGGGGTCGGCGCCGTCGTCGTTCCCGGCCGGCGTCGTCCCCGGCCGTCGCGGCGCTCGCCAGGTGGGTTCGCAGGGGTCAGGTCACCACGCGGTAGCCGCACTCCCGCAGCCGCGCGACGAGGGCGGCGGACGCCTCCGCGCCCCGCGTCTCGAGCTGGAGGCGCACCTCCACCTCGTCCATCGACAGGGCCGGCGAGGTGCGGGCGTGGCCGACCTCGAGGACGTTGCCGCCGTGGCCGCCCACCTCGGAGAGGAGCGCCGCGAGGCCGCCGGGCCGGTCGGGCAGGGTGACGATCAGGTCGAGGTAGCGCCCGGCCGCGGCCATGCCGTGCCGGATCACCTTGCCGAGCAGCAGGGGGTCGATGTTGCCGCCCGAGACCACGGCCACGCACGGGGTGGGGAAGCGCGACGGGTCGTCGAGGACGGCCGCCACGGCCGCGGCCCCGGCGGGCTCGGCCACCAGCTTGGCGCGCTCGACGAGGCCCTGCACCGCGCGGGCCAGCAGGTCCTCCGAGACGGTCACGACGTCGTCCACGTGCTCGCGGACGGCCGCGAGCGTGAGCTCCCCCGGCGTGCCCACGGCGATGCCGTCGGCCATGGTCGCGAGCTGGGTCAGGGGCACCGGGCGGCCCTGCGCCAGCGAGGCCGGGAAGGCGGCCGCGTCCTTGGCCTGCACGCCGATCACCCGGACGTCGGGCCGCAGCGTCTTCACCGCGATGGCGACGCCCGCGAGCAGCCCGCCCCCGCCGGTCGGCACGACGACGCTCGCCAGCTCCGGCAGCTGCTCCACGAGCTCCAGCCCGACGGTGCCCTGCCCCGCCACCACGTCCGCGTGGTCGAAGGGGTGGATGAAGACCGCGCCGGTGCGCGCCGCGTGCTCCTGGGCGGCCTCCAGCGCGGAGGCCAGGCTCGGCCCGGCGAAGACGACCTCGGCGCCGTAGGCGCGGGTGGCCCGCTCCTTCGGGATGGGCGCGCCCTCGGGCATGAACACGGTGGCGCGGACGCCGAGCAGCTGGGCGGCCAGCGCGACGCCCTGCGCGTGGTTGCCGGCGGAGGCGGCCACCACCCCGCGCGCCCGCTCCTCGCCGGAGAGCCGACTCAGGCGCACGTAGGCGCCGCGGATCTTGAACGACCCGGTGCGCTGGAGGTTCTCGGCCTTCACCCGGACCTCGCCGCCCGCCTGGGCGGTGAGCCACCGGGACTCCTCCAGCGGGGTCGGCACGACGATCCCGGCGAGCACCTCGCGGGCCGCTCGGACGTCGTCCAGGCCGACCGGGAGGCTCACGCGCGGCCCTCGCCGGTGCCGGTGCCGGTGCCGGTGCCGCCATCGGCGGAGAGCGCCGGTGGGTCGCCCGGGTCGAGGCCGGGCTCGGGCTCGCCCGGGCCGGTGAGGGAGGCCAGGTGAAGCACGACGGCGTTGAGGGCCGCGGCGGTCGGGACGGCCACGAGCGCCCCGGCGACGCCGGCCAGCAGCACGCCGACCGCGATCGCCACGATGACCGCCAGCGGGTGCACCGAGACCCAGCGGCCCATGAGGAACGGCTGCAGGATGTGGCCCTCGAGCTGCTGCACGACGATGACGCCGATCAGCATGATGAGCGCGGCCCACAGCCCCTGGTCGACGAGCGCCACGAGCACCGCGACGGTGCCCGCGATCGTCGCCCCGATCATCGGGACGAACGCGCCGAGGAAGACCAGGACGCCGATGGCCGCGACGAACGGCAGGCCCATCGCCCAGGCCCACACGCTGATCCCCACGGCGTCCACGAACGCCACGATCACCGTGGCGCGGACGAACTGCGTGAGCGAGATCCAGGCGACGTGCCCGGAGGAGTCGACGCGGTCGCGGGCCGACCAGGGGGCGAGCCGGACGATCCACGACCAGATCCGCTCGCCGTCGGCGAGGAAGAAGTAGGTGGAGAACAGCGCGATGAAGAACCCGGCGAAGACGTGGCTCAGGGTCAGCCCGACCTCGGTGATGCGGGTGAGCAGCTGCGAGGACTGCCCGGGCTCGGACGTGAATTGCTGCGTGATGTAGTCCTGCGCCTGGTTGATGTAGTCGTCGATCTGCGTGTCGCTGGCCTGCAGCGGACCGGTCTTGAGCCACTCCCGGATCTGCTGGAGGCCCTGGACGGTGGAGTCGGCCAGGTCGGTGGACCCGTTGGCGATCTGCTGGCCCACGAACGTGAGGCAGGCGCTGATGACGGCGATCCCCACGACCACCGTGAGCAGCGCGGCGACCCCGCGGGGCACCACCCGCGCGAGGCCGCCCACCACGGGCGCGACCAGCGCGGTGATCAGCAGCGCCACCACCACGGGGACGACCACGACGGAGAAGTAGGCGACCGCGTAGGCGACCATCGCGCCGGCCACGACGATGACGATGAACCGCCACGCCCACGCGGCGGCCAGGTCGACGCCCGCGGGCACCTTGGCGCTCACCGGACGGTCGGAGCCCACGTCCGGCATCGCGAGCTGCTTCTCGCGCTCCTCGCGCAGCGAGATCCACTGGGCGTTGAGCTGCGAGAGCTGCCCGAGGACGCCGCGGGCGCGCTCGGCCTCCTCCTCGGCCTGGTCGACGGCCTGGTTCGCGGCCTGCTCGGCGGCCTGCTGACGTTCGGCGCGGGCCCGCCTCAGCTCGGCCCGCCGGGCGCGGCTGGGGCGCGGCTCGGGCGCGGTGGGGGGCTCGCTGTCGTCCACCCCATGACCCTATCCGCGCGCCCCGACACCGCAGGGGTGGCGCGCGCGGGAAGCATCGGCCCCGGCGCTGCGTTGTGCCCCCTGCCAGGCCCGCGAGGGCAGTCGAGGACGACTCCGGAGGCGCACGTGTTCTTCGCCCGCAAGCAGACCGAGCTCATCGACGCGGGGCAGACCCTGCCCGGCCGCGACCGCGAGCTCCTGGACCCGCGCACCCGCCACCTCGTGCTCGGCACGCCGGTGGTCACCGACGAGGTGCCCGACGGCCTCGAGGTCGCCCTGTTCGGCCTGGGCTGCTTCTGGGGCGCCGAGGAGATCTTCTGGCAGGTGCCGGGCGTGTGGTCGACCAGCGTCGGCTACGCCGGCGGCACCACGCCGAACCCCACCTACGAGGAGGTGTGCACGGGCATGACCAACCACACCGAGGCGGTGCGGGTGGTCTTCGACCCGAGCAAGGTCTCCTACGCCGACCTGGTCAAGCAGTTCTTCGAGGTGCACGACCCGACCCAGGGCATGCGCCAGGGCAACGACGTGGGCACGCAGTACCGCTCCGCCCTCTACTACGCGAGCCCGGAGCAGGAGCAGACCGCCACGGAGCTCACCAAGGTCTACGGCGAGGAGCTGGCCCGGCGCGGCATCGGCGCGATCACCACCGAGGTCCGCCCGGCCGCCGAGACCCCGTACTACTACGCGGAGGACGGCCACCAGCAGTACCTGCACAAGAACCCGTACGGGTACCGCTGCCACGCGAACACCGGGGTGCCGTTCCCGGCCTGATCCCGGGCCCGCCGGCCCGGGTCTCCGTCCCCGGACCGGAACAACGCCGCTCCCGCGGGCCGGCCGCACGCATCACCGCAGGTCACGGACCTGGGGCCGCGGCCGCGCCCCGGGTTGTTCCGGTCTGAGGACGGCGGGAGGCTGGCGCCGGGCGGGCGGACGGGTCAGGCTGACCGCATGACGCAGTACCTGATCTTCTTCAACCAGCAGTGGGTCGGCGACCACCCCGCCGAGTGGTACGCGAGCCGCGGACCGCTGGCGCGGGCCGTCGTCGCGGACATGGAGGAGGCCGGCGTCCTGGTCTTCGCGGGCGGGCTCGAGGAGGACCCGGCCGACGGGTTCAGCGCCGACGCCACGTCCGGCGAGCTCGTCCTCTCCCCCGGCCCCTACCGCGAGACCGCCGAGTTCGTCGGCGGCCTCACGATCGTGGACGTCGCGGACGAGGACGCCGCCCGGTACTGGGGCGGCAGGGTCGCCGAGGCCTGCGGCTGGCCCCAGGAGGTCCGGGCTTTCAAGGGCTGACCCGCCGACAGGGCGCGCCCGGTCGGGTGGCGCGCAGGGCCGCCCTCACGTGGCATCGTGCCCGTCATGACGACCGCAGCGCCGCTCGACGTCGACGCCACCGTGAGCATCGAGCGCGCCACCGGGCGCCCCCCGCTCACCGACCGCCCCGACGAGCAGGTCTGGACGCGCACGCTCGTCGGGCTGGGCCTGGCGCTGGTCGGGGCCGCCGCGGCCTGGACGCTGGCGCTGTCCATCGGCAACCTCGGCGGGTACCACTGGGCCGACGAGGCCCTCGTGCCCACCGACGGCCGGGCCCACGAGGTCACGGTGACCGCCGGCGAGACGACCCGCATGTGGACGGCGATGACGCAGATGCCCGGGTGCCGCGTGGCGGACACGGCCAGCGGCGACCGCATCGCCCTGGCCTCCTCGCAGGAGTACACCCGCCCGGCCGGCTCGATCGGCAGCTGGATCGCGGGCGCCGAGTTCGTCCCGACCTCCGACACGGTGACCGTGGCGTGCGCGAGCACCGGCACGGACGTCGTGGCCGTCGGCGCGGGCGGCGGCACCTGGCTGGTCGACACCACCTCGGACGCCATGCGGGCCCCGGTGTCCCTCGCCGTGCTCGGCGCCGGGCTGCTCGTGGCGGCGATGGTGCTGGGCCTCGCCCGGCACCAGGGCACCCCGCCCGCCCCCGGCTCGCGGCGCTGAGGGCGAACGACCTACCCGGGCCGCCGCCGCGCCGGGCGTGACGTCTAGGGGCGCAGGCCCGCGAGCGCGGCCGGGTAGGTGAGCCACCCGACGACCCGCTCGGCGTCCGCGGAGCCCTCGGCCCCGTGCACGGGCACGGCGGGCGCGTGGGCCGACTCCAGGGCCCGGAGCGCGTCGGCCAGGGTGTCGCCGGTGCGGACGCGCTCGGGGTACTGCTCGACCAGGGCCACCGGGTCCGCGTCGTCCGACCCCTCGGCGAGGTGGTGCGCGACGGTGGCGGCGGTGACCGTGCCGACGTACTCGCCGCGGCCGTCGACCACCGGCAGCACGCCACCCGAGCGGGCGAGGACGGGGACCGCGTCGGCGAGCCGGGTGCCGGCGCCCAGCGGCTCCGGGACGGCCAGCATGACGTCACCGACGCGGCGGCGGACGGCGATGGTCTCGGGGTTGCGCAGCAGGTCGACGCCCCGGCGGGCGAGCTTGAGCGTGTAGATCGTCTCCTTGCTCAGCCGGTGCGAGAGCCCGGTGGCCAGGACGATGGCGACCATGAGCGGCAGGATGATCGCGTAGTCGCCGGTCAGCTCGAAGAGCATGACGACGGCCGTGATCGGCGCGCGGGCGGCACCGGCGAACACCGCGCCCATGCCGACGACGGCGTAGACGGCCGCGTCCGAGGCGCTGCCGCCGGTGAGCAGGGCGACCGTCTGGCCGAACGCGGCGCCGAACATGGCGCCGATGAAGAGGCTGGGGGCGAACACGCCGCCGGAGCCGCCGATGCCGATGGTGAGGCTGGTGGCGACCATCTTGCCCACGAGCAGCACCAGCAGGAACGCGATCGCGTAGTGCCCCTCGACGGCGTCGCCGAGCACCGGGTAGCCGACGCCGTACATCTGCGGCAGCACGAGCAGGACGACGCCCAGCGCCAGGCCGCCGACGGCCGGCCGCAGCCACTCCGGGCCGCGCCACAGCCAGTCGCAGGCGTCCTCGATGGCGTAGAGGACCTTGGAGAACCCGACGCCGACGACACCACCCAGCAGGCCGAGGAGGGCGAAGAGGGCGAACTCCCACACGTGGCCCACCGAGATCGACGGCAGGGAGAGGAACGGCTCGTCGCCGAGCGCTGCCCGGCTGATGACGGCCGCGGTGACGCTGGAGACGACGACCATGCCGAAGGCCTGGGCGGCGAAGTCGGCGAGGATGAGCTCCATCGCGAAGAACACGCCGGCGAGCGGGGTGTTGAAGGTGGCCGCGATGCCGCCGCCGGCACCGCAGGCGACGAGGACGCGCATGCGCGACTCGTCCATCCGGAGCAGCTGGCCCAGCGAGGAGCCCCAGGCGGAGCCGATCTGCACGATCGGCCCCTCGCGGCCCACCGAGCCGCCGCCACCGATGCACAGCGCGGAGGCGAACGCCTTCACGGCCGGCACCTGGGGGCGGATGCGGCCGCCGTTGCGGGCCACCGCGAACATCACCTCGGGCACGCCGTGCCCGCGGGCCTCGGGGGCGAAGCGACGCACGACCGGCCCGTAGACCAGGCCCGCGACCACCGGGGTGACCAGCACGAAGAAGGGGCCCAGCCACGGGACCCAGGGGTTCGCGGCGCCGGCGACGGCCGAGTAGTCCTCGTACCCGCTGAGCAGGTACGTGAAGGTGTGGATGAGCCACCGGAAGACGAGCGCGAGCAGGGAGGCGCCCACGCCGACGAGCAGGGCCAGGACGATCAGCCCACCGTCGGAGGCGCGCAGCCAGCCCGCCGCTCGCGGCAGCAGGCCGGCCTCGCCCCGGGAGGTCGGGGAGGACGCCAGGGTGCGGCCGGGCGGCCGCTCGGGGGTCCGTGCCGGGGCGGTCGGGGACGCGTCGGAGCCTGATTGCACGGTGCAATGATTGCAGATGCCAAGTTCGTCGGGCGAATCGCTCCGCCAGGTGGACCGGGCGGTAGCGTGGCGGCCGTGAGCCCCACCGCAGACGCCGAGATCGACGCGCTGGTCGGCCGCCTGCTCACGGCCTCCCGCGCACTGGTGGGGGTGTCGGCACGGTCGCTGGCGGACGTCGAGGACACCGTCACCCTCAGCCAGTTCCGCACCCTCGTCGTCCTCGACAGCCACGGACCCACCCGCCTGGCCCAGCTCGCGGAGCGGCTCGGCGTGGGGCCCTCCACCGCTCTGCGCGCCGTCGACCGCCTCATCGCCACCGGCCACGCCGAGCGCCGCGGCAGCGAGGTGGACCGCCGCGAGGTCGTCATCGAG
Organism: Nocardioides sp. GY 10127; assembly: GCF_004919085.1. Classification (GTDB taxonomy): domain Bacteria; phylum Actinomycetota; class Actinomycetes; order Propionibacteriales; family Nocardioidaceae; genus Nocardioides. The sequence continues at coordinate 302,682 of NZ_STGL01000006.1, forward strand.
ACCAGCGAGCACGGCCGGGCGCTGGTCGCCGAGGTCACCCAGCGGCGCCGCGCGGCGATCGAGAAGATCGTCCGGACCATGCCCGCCGAGCACCGCGACGGCCTCGTCGCCGCGCTCAGCGCCTTCGCCGAGGCGGCCGACGAGCCGCCCGTCGACTCCGCCACCAGCCTGGGCTGGTAGCACCGGCCGACCGACCCGCTGGTCCAGCCGGGCGTGACGCGCGCGCCCCCGCCTCGTTCTCCTCGTGAGGGGCGACGGCCCCGACGAGGGGGCCGGACCATGACCGAGACGACCGGGGAGATCGGCGCACCCCCGCCCCTGCGTGCGCGCCCGGCCCCGTCCGGCCACCGGACCACCGCGGCGCCGCGCCCCGAGGACCTGCCGACCCGCACCTGGCACCGCCGACGCCCCGGGCCCAGGCGCACGCGCCTCGCCGCCGCCCACGCCCGGCGCTCGCGCGGCCGCCAGGCCGCGGTCGAGGTGGCCGCCGCCCTCCTGGGCCCGCCCCTGCTGGGCTTCCTGGTCTACCTGCCGCTCGCCTTCTGGCTCCCCCACGTCCTCCAGGCGTGGTTCTGGGTGGTCTTCGTGCTGCTCCTCCTCACCACCCTCCAGATCACCACCGAGTGCGCCCGCGCCGCGCGGTTCCCCGAGCCGCCGCTGCGCCACGAGCTCCCCGACGAGCACCTCCCGACGTTGGCGGCCGTGGTCGCGGCCTACCTGCCCAACGAGACCGACGTGCTGCTCGAGTCCGTGCTCGCGCACCTGCGGGTGGACTACCCCGTCGACCGGCTGCTCGTGGTGGTCGCCTACAACGGCCCGGCGCCCGAGGGCTCGCCGGCCGCCCGCACCGAGCGCGGCCTCGCCGAGCTGGCGGCCGTCGACGAGCGGGTGCTGCCGCTGCGGGTCGAGGGCTCGGGCACCAAGGCGGAGAACGTGATGGCTGCCCTGCGCCACCTCGAGGGGGTCGTGGACGTCGTCGCGGTGTTCGACGCCGACCACCACCCCGACCCCCAGGCGCCGAGGCGGGCCGCCCGCTGGCTCTCCGACGCCGCCGGCGACCGCCGCTTCGACGTCGTCCAGGGCCAGTGCGTCATCCGCAACCGGCACGACTCCTTCGTGGCCCGCACCGTCGCCGCGGAGTTCGCCGTCATCTACGCGGTGGCCCACCCCGGCCGCACCGTCGTGCACGACTTCGGCATCTTCGGCGGCTCCAACGGCTGGTGGCGCACCGACGTGCTCGCCCAGGTGGGCCTCGACCCGGCCATGCTGACCGAGGACATCGACGCCTCCGTCCGGGCGCTGGCCGCCGGCGCGCGGCTCGGCACCGACCCCCGGCTGGTCTCCAGCGAGCTCGCGCCGACCACCTGGCGGGGGCTGTGGACCCAGCGGATGCGCTGGGCCCAGGGCTGGTGGGAGGTCAGCCTGCGACACCTGCGCCCCCTGCTGCGCGACCGCTCCCTCACCCGGGTGCACCGCCGCGGGATCGCCCTGCTCCTCGGCTGGCGCGTCGCCCACCCCTTCGTCGCCGCGCAGGTGGTGCCGATCCTCGCGGCGCGGCTCGTCGCGGGAGACCGCCTGCGGTGGGACCTGCTGCCGATGCTGGTCGCCGCGTGCGCCGTCCTCGGCATCTCCGTGCTCCAAGCGGCGGTGGCGTGGCGCCTGGCCCCGCCGGGCCACCGCCACCCCGGCCTCTACGTGCGCTACGCGCTGGTCGGCACCCTCTTCTACGGCCAGCTCAAGGGCGTCACCACCCAGGCGGCCGTGGTGCGCGACTGGCTGGGCGTCCACCGCTGGGAGATCACGGGCAGGACGTCGCGGGCCCGCCGCGCCGGTCACCGCACTGGTCACCGCGCTGGTCACCGACGCCTCCTCCGGGCGGCGCGATGAGCGCGCCGTCCGCCACCGGCCGCACGCGGGCCGGCCTCGGCTTCCGCCGCCCGTCCCACCGCCCGGGCGCCCGCTCCGCGACGGTGCTCGTGGGGGTCACGGGCTGGCGCTCGATCGCGGCGCTGCTGGTCGTCGTGTTCCACGTCTGGCAGAACATGGGCACCGACGGCACCGGCGTCGGCCCGTGGACGGACGTGCCCGCCGCGATCGCCTTCTTCGGCAACGTCGACCTGGTGCTGGACCTGTTCTTCGTCCTCTCCGGGCTCCTGCTCTTCCTGCCCTTCGCGCAGGCGGCGCTCGACGACGCCCGCCCGGCGCCGGCGTGGCGGACGTTCCTGTGGCGGCGCAGCGTCCGGCTGTTCCCGCTGTACTGGGTGGTCGTGGTGCTGGCCTGGTCGACGTACAACTACGGCATCACGACGGCCCGGTGGGACGACCTGCTGGTGCACCTCGCCCTGCTCCAGGCCTGGAGCAGCGAGCTGATCTTCTACACGATCGGCCCCGCCTGGACCCTCTCGGTGGAGTGGATGTTCTACCTCGCCCTCGCGGCGCTGGGGCCCCTGCTCGTGCGGCGGGCCCGGCTGCGGGCCACCACCGCGGCCCGGGTCCGGCTCCTGGTGGCGGCGCTGCTCGGGGTCGTCGCGGCGTCCGTGGCCTACAAGCTCTGCGTCGAGCTGTGGTGGCAGCCGCCGGTCACGGACTGGGCCTGGCGCTTCGGCCCGCCGGCCAAGGCCGACGACTTCGCCTACGGCATGCTCGCCGCCGTCGTGGTGGTGCTCGTGGGACGTCGCGGCCTCCCCGCCTGGCTGCTGCCCGTGCCGCTGGCGGGCGCGCTGTGGCTGTTCTCCACCGCCCTGGTGCTGCTCGACGAGACCCGCACGCCGATCCAGCACGCGCTGCGCACCACCACCAGCGGACTGGCCTGGGCGATCGTCCTGCTCGCCCTCGCCACCTGCCGGCAGACCTGGCCGGGCCGACTCGTCGACAACCCCCTCACCGTCCGGCTCAGCGTCGTCACCTACGCGCTCTACCTCGTGCACGAGCCCGTGCTCCTGGCCTACGAGCGCACCGGGCTGTTCCTCACCCGCCCCACCCCGCTCGCCTACGCGGTGAACCTCGCGGTGGTCCTGCCGCTCGCGCTGGCGGCCGCGTGGGTGCTGCACCGGCTGGTCGAGGAGCCGTGGACGGACCTGGCGGCCTGGCAGGCGCCCCGGGGCGGCCGAGCCCGGCTGTACCCCGACCGCTCCCTGGACCTGGCGGCCCACCGCATCCGCCGGCACGCGGCCCTGGCCGACCTCGGCACCGCCCCCGCCCGCAGCCTGCGGGACCAGGTGGACGCACGACTGGCCGCGACCCCGGGCGGGCACCGCCCGGGCGCCACGCTCGGGGGAACCGCGGCCCTTCCCCCGTCGGACACAATGACCTCATGACCGACCTGCCGCGCAAGGCGGCGGCCCGCACCGCCCGGCTCGCCGCGCTCCCCCTGGGCTACGCCGGCCGCTCCGCCCTGGGCCTGGGCAAGCGGCTCGGCGGCAAGTCCGCCGACGAGGTGCTCACCGACGTCCAGCAGCGCACGGCCGAGCAGCTCTTCCGCACCCTGGGCGAGCTCAAGGGCGGGGCGATGAAGCTGGGCCAGGCGCTCTCCGTCCTGGAGGCCGGACTGCCCGAGCAGCTCGTCGGCCCCTACCGGGCCGAGCTGGCCCGGCTGCAGGACGCGGCCCCGCCCATGCCCACCGCCACCGTCCGCCAGGTGCTCGCCGCGGAGCTCGGCGAGGACTGGGGCACCCGGCTCGTCCAGCTGGACGGCGGGCCCAGCGCCGCGGCCTCCATCGGCCAGGTGCACCGGGGCCGGTGGCACGACGGCCGCGACGTCGCGGTCAAGGTGCAGTACCCGGGCGCCGGCGAGGCCCTCCTGTCCGACCTCAGGCAGCTCGCCCGGCTGGGGCGCACCATGGCCCCGATCCTGCAGGGCATGGACATCAAGCCGCTCGTCGCCGAGCTCCAGGAGCGCGCCGCCGAGGAGCTCGACTACACGCTCGAGGCGCAGGCCCAGCACGCGTTCGCGCAGGCCTTCGCGGACGACCCCGACATCGTCGTCCCGGACGTCGTGGAGGCCGGCCCCACCGTCCTGGTGACCGAGTGGCTGGAGAGCGCCTCCTCGCTGGCCGCCGTCATCGAGGGCGGCAGCCAGGCCCAGCGCGACCACTACGGCGAGCTCTTCAGCCGCTTCCTCTTCGCCTCACCCGCCCGGACGGGGATGCTGCACGCCGACCCGCACCCCGGGAACTTCCGGGTCGTCCCCGGGCCCGACGGCGACACCGAGCGCGGTCGGCTCGGCGTCCTCGACTTCGGTGCCGTCGCGCGGCTGGACGGCGGCTTCCCGCCCGCGATGGGCCGGCTGCTCTCGATCGCCGCGACCTCGACGCCGGAGGACCTCGTCGAGGGCCTGCGCGCCGAGGGGTTCATCAAGGACAAGGTGAGCGTCGACCCGCAGCTGGTCGCCGACTACCTCATGCCGTTCGTGGAGCCCACGCTCGAGGAGCGGTTCCGCTTCTCCCGGGCCTGGATGCGCGGGGTGTTCGCGAAGATCAACGACCCGCGCGACCCCGCGTACACCGTGGGGCTCAAGCTCAACCTGCCGCCCTCCTACCTGCTCATCCACCGCACCTGGCTCGGCGGCCTGGGCATCCTGTGCCAGCTCGAGGCCGAGGCGCCGTTCCGGGAGATCCTCACCGAGGAGCTGCCGGGCTTCTCGGTGGGCTGACAGCGGGGCTCAGCGGCCCTAGGCGTCGACGGGCGCGTCGTCGGTCGGGGTCGGTGCCTGCGAGAGCGGGTCGTCGGCCACCCCGGCCAGCCGGTCGGTGACGTAGGTGATCACGGCGCCGGAGCCCGCCCCGGCCAGCAGGTCGAGCCCGCTGCGTCGGCCCGCGACGCTGTAGACCTGCACCTGGCCGCTGGCGGCGCCGGCCATGCCGATGGCGTCGGCGACCTCGGCGGACTCGCTGCCGTCGGCCACCACGATCGTGGTCGGCAGCGCCCCGGCGCCCTCGACGGCCTCGGTGGGCGAGAGCGCCGCCACCGCGTCGACCAGGTCGGGCTGGGCCGCCCCCAGGGCCAGGACGGCGGTGGCCTGGCGGCCGGCCCCGGCCAGCGTGACGGTGCCGGCGTCCGTGTCCTCCGCGAGCGCCTGCGCGACGTCGGCCAGCGCGTCGGCGCCCGCCGCGGGCAGCGCCACGACCAGGCGGCCGTCGGCGGCCAGCGAGGTCGCCAGCGGCGCCCACGCCTCGGCGTCCTCCCCACCCGCCAGCAGGACGACGTCCCGCCCGGCGCCCCACTGGGTGACCGTCACCCCGGCGACCTCGGTGGTGCTGGTCGCGGTCGGGTCGACGCTCACGGTCGCTGCCGCCTCGGGCTCCCCCACCTCGCTGGGTGCGCAGGCCGACAGCCCCACCGCGGCGGCCGCGGTGGCGACCAGCGAGGTGACGGCGACGGCGAGGGGCCGGCGGGCGGGGTTCGAGCGGGCGGGGTTCGAGCGGGCGGGGTTCGAGCGGGAGGGACGCACGACGAGCACGGTACGGGGCGCCCCCAGCCGCGGCGGGTCAGAGGTCGGTGGTGCCGTCGATCGACTCGCGGAGCAGGTCGGCGTGGCCGCAGTGGCGGGCGTACTCCTCGATCAGGTGCACGAGGATCCACCGCAGCGAGACCCGCTCGCCGTGCCGCTCGCGCACGGCCAGCCGGTCGAGCCCGGTGCGCCCCTCGTCGTCCACGCCGGCGAGGGCCTCGTCCACGCACGCGTCGGAGGTGGCGATCGCGGCCACGAGCAGCCCGTCCAGCTCGGCACCCCCGCGGCCCACGGCGAAGCTGATCTCCGCGTCGGCGTCGGCGTCCCAGTCGAGCCCCGCCCAGGGCTCGGCGGCGGGCCGGCCGAGGAGCACCTGCGAGCACCACCAGTCCTCGACGAAGGCCAGGTGGGCCAGCAGGCCGCCGAGGGTGAGCATGGACGGCGCCAGGCGGGTGTCGAGCCGCGCGGCGTCGAGGCCGTCCGCCTGCCGGCGCAGCGTGTGGCGGTAGTGGTCGAGGAAGGCGCGGAGCGTGGTCGTCTCGTCGCCGGCGACGGGCACGGGCGGGCGCGGGATCTCGCTCATGCGGGCGACGGTAGCGGCGCGCGGTCGGTGACGCAGTGGGGTCGAGCCACGCCCTCCCGTCAGGCCCGGGCCCGGCGCCGGGCGACCAGGCCCGCGATCGCGCGCCAGCCCAGCAGGAACACGGTGAGGAAGATGATCGTGACGATCAGGAAGCCGAGCGCGATGCCGCGCCCCTGGACCAGGCGCAGCGCCATCCCCAGCACGTAGGTGGAGGCGAGGACGGTGACGCCGGCCGGCCAGACGCCCTGCGGCAGCCACCCGCGCCAGGCGACGAGCGCGTGGCCGACCAGGCAGGCGACCAGGTAGGGCCACGCGATCGTGAGGACGAGCAGCAGCGCCGAGCCGGGCTCGTGCGACTCCCGTCCGGCGGCGGCGAAGGCGAGGACGACGACGAGGTCGAGGAGGACGACGAGCCAGCGGTTCACGCCCCCACTCTCCCGCACGACGCCAGCCGGGCGGGCGCGCGGGTCCTGCCTTGCGGGCGTGCCGGGGTGCCGGCGGGGCGGGCCGGCGGGCCGCCGCTCAGGCGTCGACCCAGCGCTCCCCGGCGACGACGGGCTCGGCGGTGCCGGCGGTGAGCTCGGCCAGCGTGGCCTCGAGCCGGCCGACCCCGTCCGGCGCGACGCCCAGCGTGAGCGTGACGGCGGCGCCGTAGGCGGAGTCGAGCACGTCGACGCCGCGGGTGCGCAGCTCGCCCTCGACCCGCCCGGCCTCGGCGTGGGAGAGCTCCAGCAGGACCTCCGAGCGCAGCCGTCGCTCCCTCGTGCCGGCCTCGGCCAGCGCGGCACGGACGGCGTCCGAGTAGGCCCGGACCAGGCCGCCCGCGCCCAGCAACGTCCCGCCGAACCAGCGGGTGACGACCGCGACGACGTCGCTCATGACGAGCCCCTCGCCGGCCCCGCGCAGCACGTCGAGCATGGGTGCCCCGGCGGTCCCGGCGGGCTCCCCGTCGTCCGAGGACCGCTCGACCGGCACCGGCGGCGGCCCGAGGACGAACGCCGAGCAGTGGTGCCGGGCGTCCCAGTGCTCCTTGCGCAGCCGCTCGACCAGGCCGCGGGCCCCCGCCTCGTCCTCGACCCGGGCGAGCGTGCAGCGGAAGACCGAGCGCTTCACCTCGATCTCGGCCACGGCGTCGCCGGCGGGCACGCGGTAGGCGGTCAGCACGCGCCCGACCCTAGGACACCCGGGCGCGGGCGGTCGGAGCAGCGTCCGGGACGCCGACGGCCCCCGGCGCTCCGCGGGGGCGGGGCGACGGGGGCCGTCGGTGAGGGAGGTGAGGGAGGGGCAGCGCGGGAGGAGCGGGTGGGAGCAGGACGCCTCAGGCGGAGGTGCGGACCTCCGGGCCCTCCCAGCGGACCCGGTGGGCGGCGCCGACCGCGGCCAGCTGCGAGCTGACCTCGAGCTTGCCGAGGACCGACTTGACCTGGGTGCGCACGGTGGCCGGGGAGAGGGTCTCGATGTCCGCGATCTCAGCGACGGTCCGACCGTCCATGAGGTGGCGCAGCACGACGCGCTCGCGGGGCGAGAGCCGCTCGAGCCGCTCGAGGACGTCGCCGTCGCCGGCGGCCCGCTCGAGCCAGGTGGTCACGAGGCGCTCGCGCTCCTCCACGGCCATCACGGGGAAGCCCGTGAGGACGCGGCGGACGACGCCCATGATGTCGGCCAGCGAGCTGGACTTGGGCAGGACGGCGCGGGCGCCGGCCGCCAGGCAACGGCCCCAGCGCGCCTCCTCGGCGGCGCCGGTGACGACGACGACCTGGATGCCGGCCGCGCTCAGCGGGGCGATGAGCGGGGTCGAGTCGCCCAGCGGGGGCAGGTCGAGGTCGAGGAGGACGACCTGCGGCTTGAGCTTGCGCAGCCGCTCGAGCAGGGTGCCCAGGTAGGTCACGTCCTGCGGGCGGATGCGCTCCACGTCGTGACCGCGCAGGGTCAGGGCGAGCTCCAGGGACTCGGCGAACAGCTGGTGGTCCTCGACGAGGGCCACCAGGCCGCTCTCAGAACGCGCGGCCATGGAGCACCACCATCCGGGTCGCGGCCTGCGTGGCGGCCTGCGCGGCAGCCTGCGGGGCGTGGGCGTCCCAGGCGCGGGCCGGGGCGACGGCGTCGGCGGCCGGTCCGCCGGTCCACGGGCTGGAGGTCTCGGGCAGGAGGACGTCCCAGGTCGCGCCACCCTCGCGGGCGACGAGGCGGAGGTCGCCGCCCCAGGTGCGGACGAGGTCGCGCGCCGAGGCCAGGCCGAGGCCCTGCCCCGGGGAGCCGGCGCGGCGGGCCCACGCCTCGAAGACGTGCGGGACCAGCAGCGGGTCGACGCCGGGGCCGTCGTCGCTCACGCGGACCCGGAGGCCGCCGGCCACGCGGGTCGCGGAGACGCGGACGCGGGCGCCGGGGGCGTGCCGGGCGGCGTTCTCGAGCAGGGCACCGACGACCTCGACCACGACGTCCTCGGGGACGCTGGTCCAGGTGCGCTCGACGGGCTGGGCGAGGGTCACGTGGGTGCCGCGGACCTCGTGCAGGTCGCAGACGCGGGCGACGACCCGGTCCAGCGCCACCCGGGCACGGGCGCCGGGCTGCGGGGCGCGCTCGGCGTCGGCGTCCGGCCGGACGCGGCGCTGGAGGCGGCAGGTCTCCTCGACCAGGAGCTGGGTGAGCCGCTCGCGCATGGCGTCGGGCAGCGTCGGGTCGGCCAGCAGGCCGGCCGTGGAGGCCAGGCCGACCGAGATCGAGCGGACCTCGTGCATGGTGAGCGCGGCCTGCTGGGCCTCGGGCGCGGCCTGGGCGGGGGCCTGGGGGGCCTCCTCGCGCTGGACCGGCTCGACCTCGAGGCCGAGCAGGGCCGCGACCCGGGCGGGGTCGAGGTGGTGGGTCATCGTGCCGGCCGCGGGGCGTTCGAAGCGCGTCCCCACCTCCGGCTGGAAGTCGATCGTCATGGTTGCTCCTCCCCGGCGGGCTTCCTGCTCGCCGTTCCCTGGGCCCGGCGGAGCTGGGACTGCCGCCGGTGCAGACCACCGCGGGGGCTGCGTTCCCTCAAACGCTTGCGGTGTCTGAGCACCATGGTGGGTCGGCAAACGACCGTTCACAAGCGGGGTTACGTCCGCTCAGAGCACTGCGGGACCCGTCGATCTCCTACTGTGCGGACATTTTGCCTGGGCAGTTGTGGACGTCCCGTTACCAACCCTTTCCTTTCCGCGTCGACGCCAACCCCGTCAGGTGCACGTTCGTGCTCTCAAAATCCGGTGGTCTCGGAAATGTGGAGCATCTGTGGGTTGCGCGCCACGGACAGGACTGCGCCCAGGTTTCGACAAGATTCCTGAAAGTTTTACCTGCGCCGGCCCCGGAATTCACCACAGACCGAGCTGCTCGCCCCCGATCCGCACGACGAACGCCGCCACCACGAGGACGAAGAAGACCCGGACGAAGGCCGACCCACGGACGATCGCGGTGCGCGCGCCGACGTAGCCGCCCACCAGGTTCGCGGCGCCCATCAGCAGCCCCACCTTCCAGAGGACCGCGCCCTGGGGGACGAACACCACCAGGGCGGCCAGGTTCGTCGCCCAGTTCGCCATCCGGGCCTTGGCCGAGGCCTCGAGGAACGCGTACCCCACGAGGCCCACGAGGGAGAAGACGAAGAACGAGCCGGTGCCGGGGCCGAGCGCACCGTCGTAGAAGCCGATCACGAGGCCGGTGCCCGCGACGGCGGCCAGGTGGCGGCGGCCGGTGAAGCGCAGGGCGGTGTCGGCGCCGAGCTGCGGCCGCAGCACCACGTAGGCGCCGACGAGCACCAGGGCCACGAGCACGATCGGCTCGAAGACGCTCGAGGGCAGGTGGCTGGCCACGAGGGCGCCGAGGGTGGAGCCCGCGAACGCCAGGCCCATGAGCGGCAGCACCGTGCGCAGGTCGGGTCGCACCCGCCGGTAGTAGGTGACCGAGGAGACGGTGGTGCCGCAGATCGAGCCCAGCTTGTTCGTGGCCAGCACCTGCACGGGCGCCGCTCCCGGGAGTCCGAGCAGGAGGGCGGGCAGCTGGATCAGGCCCCCGCCGCCCACCACGGCGTCCACGAACCCCGCCGTGAGCCCCGCGAGCGCGAGCAGGAGCAGGGTCGTGAGGGACGGGTCGGCCACGTGGCCCGACCCTAGTCGGCGGGTCCGGGCGTTCTGCCCTCGGCAGAACCCCTCGGCGCCGGGCCGCCGCCCGCCTAGCCTCGCGACATGGGAGACCTGCTGCCGCTGCCCGCCCGTCCTGCCGAGGCCGGGGCGCCCGCCCGCGCCGCCGAGCCACTGCTCCGCGAGGCGAGCGGGCGCGTCCTGCGCCGCCACCGGCACGAGCGCGGCGAGCGCCTGGCCGAGACCGCCGAGCGGGCCGGCGTCTCGCTCCCCTATCTCTCGGAGATCGAGCGCGGGGTGAAGGAGCCCTCCTCGGAGGTGCTGTCCGCCGTGGCCGGGGCGCTCGGCCTGACGCTGCTGGACCTCACCACGGAGATCGCCCGGGACCTCCAGCGGGACCTGCGGGCCGCGCAGGCGCCGGCGGGGCGACCGCGCGGCACGCTGGCGCTCGCTGCCTGATCACCGGCCTGATCACCGGCCTGATCACCGGCCTGATCACCGGGTGGGGACGTCGCGCGCGGTGATCACCCGGTCCGCCAGGCCGTAGGCCACGATGTCGTCGGCCCGGAGGACGCGGTCGCGGTCGGTGTCGCGGCGCAGCTCGGCGACCGTGCGGCCGGTGTGCAGCGAGAGCGCCTCCTCCAGCTCCGTCCGCACGGCGAGGACCTCCTCGGCGGCGAGGATGAGGTCCGGGATGGCGCCGCGTCCCTGCGCCGAGGGCTGGTGCAGCAGCACCCGGGCGTGCGGCAGCACCGAGCGGTGGCCGGGCTCCCCTGCGGCCAGGAGCAGGGCGGTGGGTGAGAACGCCTGGCCGACGCAGGTCGTCGTCACCGGGGCCCGGCAGAAGCGGATCGTGTCGTAGAGGGCGAACGTCGCCGTGATCGAGCCGCCGGTGGAGTTGAGGTAGAGGTGGATGGGTTCGTCGGGGCTCTCGGCCTCCAGGTGCAGGACCTGGGCGATCAGCGCGTTGGCGACCCCGTCGTCCACCTCCGTGCCGAGGTAGACCACGCGCTCCTCCAGCAGCCGGCTCCAGACGTCGAGCACGCGGTCGCCGCGCGGCCCCTTGCTCACCACGTTCGGCAGGACGTACGAGCCGCTCATCGCGCGCCTCCCGCGGTGGCGAGGTCCGCGCCCAGGCCGAGGCCCGTGCGCCGGACCACCGGCCGGGCCAGCGCGAGGTCGGTGAGGACGGCGTCGGCGAAGCCGTACTCGACCGCCTCGGCGGCCTCGAACGTCCGGTCGCGCAGCGAGTCGGCGAAGACCCTCGCGGGGGTCTGACCGGTGCGCGCGGCGATGATCCCGATGACCGTCTCGCGCATGCGCCGCAGGTCGTCGGCCTGGAGCTCGATGTCCGGGGCCATCCCCCCGATCCCGGCCGAGCCCTGGTGCAGCAGGACCTTGCCGTGCGGCAGGACGTACCGCTTGCCCGGGGTGCCGCAGCAGAGCAGGAACTGGCCGGCGCTGTAGGCCATGCCGAGCGCGAGGGTGGAGACGTCGTTGGGCACGAGGTCGATGAGGTCGGCGATGGCGAGCATCGCGGAGACGGAACCGCCCGGCGAGTGGATCCACAGGGCGATGTCGCTCTCGGGGTCCTGCGCGGAGAGCAGCGCGAGCTGGGCCATGAGCTGGGCGCCGTTGCCGTCGTCCAGCGGGGAGTCGAGCAGCAGGACGCGGTGGGCCAGGAGGTCCTCGGCGGTGCGGGAGGCGAGCGTCGGGGCGACGGCCACGGGAGGTGAGTCGGTCATGCCTCGACCCTCGACCGCCGCGACCTCCCGCCCCAGGCCGCTCTGCTCGGAGCAGAGCCGTTCTGCCCAGGGCGTCCGCACTCGGCAGTTGAGCCCATCCGGGCCCCACTACCGACCCCACCCCACCTCCCTCACCCGCATCGGTAGACGAGCCCGCCCGGGCCCAACTGCCGAGTGCACGGAAGGTCGTGCCTAGGCTCCGGGGGTGCGCGTGGTCTCCCTGCTCCCCTCGACGACCGAGATCTGCTTCGCGCTCGGGGCCGGCAAGGACGTCGTGGGGGTGACGTTCGAGTGCGACCACCCCGCCGAGGCCCGGACGCGGCGGGTGGTCTCCTCCACCACCATGCCCACCGGCCTCGACCCGGCCGGCATCGACGCCTGGGTCCGCCGGGCCACCGCCGCCGGCGAGGACCTCTACCACCTGAACGCCGACGCCCTGGCCGACCTCGACGCCCACCCCGTCACCGGTGCCCGGGACCTGCTCGTGCTCACCCAGGACCTCTGCGCCGTCTGTGCCCTCGACGTCTCCACCGTCGACCAGGCGCTCACCCACCTCGGCTGCACCGCCGAGGTCGTCTCCTACGACCCGCACACCCTCGCCGACCTGCGCGAGGGCGTGCTCACCATCGCCGAGCGGCTGGGCCGTCCGGAGGCCGGGATGGCGCTGGCCGCCCGTTTCGACCCGGCGCTGGCCGCGGTGGCGCGGGCCGACGCCGAGGAGGAGGCCACCCGGGCCGCGCGGCCGCGGGTCGTCGTCCTGGAGTGGACCGACCCGCCCTACGCCCCGGGCCACTGGCTGCCCGAGATGGTGCTCGCGGCCGGCGGCGAGCCGGTGCTCGGCCACCGCGGCGAGCGGTCGGTGCCGACGACCTGGGAGGCCGTCGCCGCGGCCAGGCCCGACCTGGTGGTCGTCGCCCCCTGCGGCTACGACCGCACCGGCGCCCAGGAGCAGGCGGACGCGCTGGTGGCCGCCGGACGGCTGCCGGCCGGCGTCCCCGTGCACGCGGTCGACGCCGACGGCTGCTGGGCGCGCCCCGGGCCACGCGTGCTCGACGGCATCGCCGACCTCGCCGCGCGGCTCGCGCGGCTCTGAGCCCGCGCCCGGGCAGCCCGCTCAGCCGGCCCAGAACCCGCGGCCCCAGCCGAGGTCGCCCGCACCCCACGGCCCGCCGGGCCCCCAGCGTCCGTCCCGACCACCCAGGTAGGAGCCGACCACCGCGGCGCCGAGGTCGTCGAGCTCGGGGGCGACCACGCGCCCGTCGACGCGGTGCGCCATCTGGTCGATGAACCGGGCCAGGCCCGGGTCCTCCCCCAGCCGGAAGAACGTCGTGCGGGCGCCGAGGCGCCGGGCGTTGTCGAGCTCGCGCACCGCGTGGGCGATCGTCAGCGGGTGCGGCGGGTAGGAGAACCAGGCCTCCCCGTCGGGCTCGAGGTGGGCGGTCGGCTCGCCGTCGGTGACGACCAGCAGCACCGGCTGCGCGTTCGGGTGCCGGCGGAAGTGCCGGTTCGCCAGGAGTAGCGCGTGGTGCAGGTTCGTGCCCTTGTCGTACTCCGGCTCCAGGGCGGTGAGCTGCTCGATCTCGGTGGTCGCGGCGTGCCGCCCGAAGGTGATGAGCTGGAGGTCGTCGCCGCGGAACCGGCTGCGCACGAGCGTGTGCAGCGCCAGCGCCGTCCGCTTCATCGGCACCCAGCGGCCGTCCATCGCCATCGAGAAGGACGTGTCGACGCACAGCGCCACCGCGGCCTGGGTCCGCGCCTCGGTCTCGTGCACCTCGACGTCCTCGATGCGCAGCCGCACCCTCCCCGAGCCGGTGAGGCCCTCCCCCGCCTCCCGGACGATGGCGTTGGTGAGGCTGCGGGTGACGTCCCAGGGCTCGGTGTCGCCGAACTCCCACGGGCGGGTGCCCCCGGTGCGGTCGCCGGCCGCGCCGGCCGCGCGCATGTCGCGCTGCCCCGAGCGGTCGCTCATCCGCTGGGCGACGTCGCGCAGCAGCTCCTTGCCGAGCTGACGCATCGCCTTCGGGGTCAGCCGCAGCTGCCCGTCCGAGCCGCGCTCGAGCGTGCCCGTGCGCTGCAGCGCCCGCTCCAGCTCGGCCAGGGTGCGCGCGTCGACCGCAGCGTCGTCGCCGAGCTGGCGGCGCAGGGCGTCGAGGTCCACGTCGTCCATCTGCGCACCGCGGTAGGACTGGGAGAGCTGCTCGGAGAGCGCGTCGAGCTCGGCGAGGTCCTGGAAGACCCCGGTGCCGTCGCCGAGGCCCAGCCCCTGTCCGGGCCCGTCCCCGCCCTGGCCCATCTGCTCGGAGCCACCCCAGTCCTCGCCGGGGCGCAGGCCCTGGAGGTTCGCGTCGAGGCGACCCAGCGCCTCCATCAGCGCGGGCGACCCGAACGCGGCGGCGGAGAGCTCCATCAGCTCCTGCCGCTGCTCGGGCGTCATCGAGTTGAGCATCCGCTGGGCCGCGGCGGCGCGCGACGCCATCGCGTCGAGCAGCTCGTCGAGGTCCTGGGGGTCCTCGGGGAAGAAGTCGCCGTGCTTCGCCATGAAGTCCGCGAAGTCCTCGGGCGTGTCCTCGCCGGCGGCCCGCTTCTCCAGCAGGTCGTTGAGGTCGCCCAGCATCTCCTGGACCGCCGCCCGGTCGGCGTCCGTGGCGCCCTCGAGGGCCTGCTTCATGCCGGCGAAGCGCTGGTCGAGCAGCTCACGGCCCAGCAGGTCCTTGATCTGCTCGAACGCGGCGCGGGCGTCCTGGCTGGCCCAGTCGTAGTCGGCGAGCTCGCTCACCGCCGCGGCAGGCGAGGGCGAGAGGTTGTCGAGCTGGAGCTCCCGGAACGCGCGGTCGTCGTCGTCCATCATCGCGTCGCGCGCGAGCTGCTTGCGCTCCTCGAGCACCGCCCGGTCGAGCAGCTCGCGCACCTCGCGCATCGTCCCGTCCAGCTCGTGCTGGGAGAGCAGCTGCCGCTTCCTGTCCGCCACCTGCCGCGCCAGGTCGTCCAGGCCCCGCTGCGAGCGGCCGCCCCGGCGCAGGAACTCCTGCATCGCCCGCTCGGGGCTGTAGCCGGCCATCACGTCCTCGCCGATGGCGTCGAGCGCCTCGCGGACGTCGACGGGCGGCGCGAGCGGGTCCGGCCCGCCCGTGTAGCGGCCGTAGCGCGACGCGCGTCGCTGGCTCCACACGTCACCCATAGACGGTCTCGCCCTCGCCGGACTCCTTGCTGACACGACGGGCCAGGTAGAGCCCCTCCAGGGCCAGCTCGATCGCGGCGGCGCGCTCGCCGTCGGACGTCGCGCCCACCGCGTCGCACAGCCGGTCGTAGAGGTCGGACTCCCCCAGCACGGGCAGGCCCGAGAGGAAGTCGAGCGCGGAGACCTGCTCACCGGTGGTCACCATGACCCCGGACTCCAGCCGGTCCACGAGCACCCCGAGGTCGATCCCCCGGAACACCGACCGCACCGTCTCGTGCGTGGCGCTGCGCAGCAGGTGCGCGAGGATCTCGGCCTCGCGCCCCTCCTCGCCGGACTCGAACTCGACCTTGCCCCCGAGGACGTCGACGGCGGTCTCCAGGTCGACGACCCGGGCCACGGCCTGCTCCTCGCCCTGCCGGGTCGCCCGGTGCAGCGCCGCCGCCGCGATCGTCTCGGCGCCCGCGATCGCGAACCGGGCGGAGACGCCCGAGCGCTGGTCGACCGCCGAGGACTCGCGCAGGTTGCGGGTGAACCGGGCGAGGATCTCGAGCAGGTGCGGCGGGACGTCGGCGACCAGGTCGGCCTCCTGGCGGATGACCGCCACCTCGTCGTCCAGCTCGAGGGGGTAGTGGGTGCGGATCTCGGCACCGAACCGGTCCTTGAGCGGGGTGATGATCCGCCCGCGGTTGGTGTAGTCCTCGGGGTTGGCGCTGGCCACGACGAGGACGTCGAGGGGCAGCCGCAGCACGTAGCCGCGGATCTGGATGTCGCGCTCCTCCATCACGTTGAGCATCGCGACCTGGATGCGCTCGGCGAGGTCGGGCAGCTCGTTGATCGCCACGATGCCGCGGTGACTGCGCGGGATGAGCCCGAAGTGGATGGTCTCCGGGTCGCCCAGGGAGCGGCCCTCGGCCACCTTCATCGGGTCGACGTCGCCGATGAGGTCGGCCACCGACGTGTCCGGGGTGGCCAGCTTCTCGGCGTACCGCTCGGAGCGGTGCACCCACGAGACGCGCAGGTCGTCGCCGTGGGTCGCGACCGCCTGCTGCGAGGCGAGCGTGATCGGGTCGTAGGGGTGCTCGCCGAGCTCGGAGCCGGAGATCACCGGCGTCCACTCGTCCAGGAGCCCGACCATGGTGCGCAGGAGCCGGGTCTTGCCCTGGCCGCGCTCGCCGAGCAGGACGACGTCGTGGCCGGCCAGGAGCGCCCGCTCCAGCTGCGGCACCACGGTGTTCTCGAAGCCGTGCAGGCCCGGCCACGGGTCGCGGCCCTCGCGCAGCGCGGCCAGCAGGTTGTCGCGGATCTCGGTGCGCAGGGGCTTGTGGACGTGGCCGGAGGCCCGGAGGTCGCCGAGCGTGGCGATCGTCGGGGCGGGGGTGCGGGCGGGCTGGGTGGGTGCCGGGGAGCTCACGGCGGCCACGCTACGCCCGCGCCCCAGCGCTGGGGAGGGCCTGCGAGGCCCCCGGGGGCGGCAGGGCACGGCAGAGGGAGGGCCCCGTGCCGGGAGAGTGGCACGGGGCCCGGGTGCGTCCACCGTCCTGGACGCGGGGTGACGGTCGTCGGGCGCGCGTCCGGCTACCGCCACGTGCGCCGGAGGAGCCGGGCCTCTCCCGGGGCCCCTCCGGTCCGTCAGTGCGCGGTCGCGGTGCCGGTCAGCCCGGCACCACCATGACGGCGCCCTCCGCGTGCTCCAGGACGGCCAGCGAGACCGACCCGAGCACCACGCTGTCGACCAGGCCGGCCCGGCGGTGCCCCACGACCACGAGGTCGCGGCCACGGGCCGCCTTGAGCACCGCCTCGTCCGGCAGCCCGCCCACCAGGACGGTGCCGACCGCGACGTCGGGGTGCTTCTCCGCCAGGCCCGCCACGGAGCCCGAGACCGCCGCGGCCACGTCGGCCACGTGCGGGTCGTGCGGGTCCATCGGCTGGCCGGCTGCCCCGCGGTCCCACGGCAGGCAGTGCAGCACCGTGAGCGGCAGGCCGCGCGCGGCCGCCTGCTCGAAGGCGACCTCGGCAGCGGGGCGCGAGCGCTCCGTGCCGTCCACGGCCACGAGGACGCCGCGGGCGCCGTTGGCGTCGAGCGGCGTCGAGCGCGGGCGCAGCACGACGACGGGGCACGAGGAGTGCCGGGCCAGGGTGGCCGAGACCGAGCCGAGGACGAGGCTGCGCACGGGGCCGAGGCCCCGCGAGCCGAGGACGATCATGGCGGCCTCGTGCGAGAGGTCGAGCATGAGCGAGCGGGCGTCCTCGCCCCGGACGATCGTGCGCACCTCCACCTCGGAGGAGAGCTCCGCGACGGTGGCGGCGGCGTCCGCGACG
Organism: Nocardioides sp. GY 10127; assembly: GCF_004919085.1. Classification (GTDB taxonomy): domain Bacteria; phylum Actinomycetota; class Actinomycetes; order Propionibacteriales; family Nocardioidaceae; genus Nocardioides. The sequence goes on from NZ_STGL01000006.1 coordinate 320,056, forward strand.
AGCCCCTCGGTGGCGGCGCGGACGTCGGCCTCGATGGGGGCCGGGTCGATGCCGGCCTGGGCCAGCCAGACGCTGCTGACCGGCTTCCACGCGCTCACCAGGCACAGCGGGCGGCGCGTGAGGGTGGCTTGACCGACGGCCCAGGTCAGGGCGTCGGAGGCGGCGGTGGAACCGTCGACACCGACGACGATGGCACCGGCGGCCGGGCTCTGGGTGACGTTGCTGGTGGTCATGCCCCCATCCTGACCCGCCGGTAGCGAGTGCCGGAGGGTCGTAGGACCTGTCTTTAGTCCCGGGTCCGGGAGGCCGTCCCGGACGCCCGTACGGTGGTGCCGTGCTCCCCTCCGCCGGCCCCTGCCCCTGCGGCTCCGGCCGCGCCTACGACGCCTGCTGCGGGCCCCTCCACCGGGGCGCGGAGCGTGCGTCGACCCCCGAGCAGCTCATGCGCAGCCGCTACGCCGCCTTCGCCCGCGGCGAGGCCGACTACCTGTTCCGCACCTGGCACCCCCGCACCCGCCCGGACGACGTGGGCGTGGACGCCACGACCACGTGGACCGGCCTGGAGGTGCACGGGAGCGGGCTCACGCCCGCCGACCCCGACGACCCGCGCGGTACCGACGCCCCGCAGGAGGGCTGGGTCGAGTTCACGGCGCACTACGCGGTCGGCGGGGCCCGCGGGCGGCTGCACGAGCGCAGCCGCTTCGTCCTGAGGGCCGGTCACTGGCTCTACCTGGACGGCGTGCACGACTGAGCCGGGCGGGCTGCTGCGGCTGCCGCACCGCCGATCCGCAAGCGTCCGCGCGAAGCCTTCACGGGGTCTTCACGCGGCCCCTCGCGGGCCCTGTCAGGGTCCCCGCCATGGTCCCCGCCACCGGGGACCATGGACCCTGCGAGTTGCGTCGGAGGCTCCCGCACCATGGCAGCGTCCAGCCACGTATCCACCACCGACGCCCAGGGAGGACCAGGTGCTCCAGACCCTCGAGCTCACCCTCTCCGAGAGTGAGTCGCTGCTGCGGGCCGGCACGACCGGTCGCATCGCGATCTCCACGCCGGAGGGCCCGCACATCATCCCCGTGAACTACTCGGTCGTCGCCGACCAGGTGGTCGTGAGGACGTCGCCGTACTCCCTGCTCGGCACCCACGCGGCCGACACGGTGCTGGCGTTCGAGACCGACCACTTCGACCACGTCGAGCAGCGGGGCTGGAGCGTGCTGGTGCGCGGCAAGGGCGAGGTCATCACCGACCTCGGTCGGCTCGCCGAGATCCGGGCCGTCTGGCCGCCGCGTCCGTGGGCCGCGGGCAACCGCAACCTCCACGTCGGCATCCGCCTCACCGAGATCACCGGGCGCCGCCTGGGCAACGGGTGGGACCTGATGGAGTCCGTGCCCCGTCCCGTCCGCTCCGTCGGCTGAGCGCGGTCTGCGACACCCCTGACGGCATCTGCCGCCTCCTGCTGACCCGGGGCCGTCGGTGCGACAGGATGGGCGGGTGCCCCACCGCCGCCCAGAGATGACCAAGCACGCGCACGCCCTCCTCGACGCCGTCGTCGCGATCTCCAGCGACCTCGACCTCGCCAGCGTGCTCGAGCGCATCGTGCGCGCCGCCTGCGAGCTCACCAGCGCCGGGTACGGCGCGCTCGGCGTGCTCGGCTCCGACGGCGAGATCAGCGAGTTCCTCACCCACGGCATGAGCGCCGACCAGCGCCGCGGCATCGGCGCGCCACCCCGCGGCCGGGGCATCCTCGGCCTGCTCATCAAGGACCCGCGCCCCCTGCGCCTGCACGACCTCAACGCGCACCCGGACTCCTACGGTTTCCCGGCCAACCACCCGCCGATGGACACGTTCCTCGGCGTCCCCGTCCGGATCCGCGGCACGGTCTTCGGCAACCTCTACCTGACCCAGAAGGACGGCGGGGAGGACTTCACCGAGACCGACGTCATGCTCGTCGAGGCGCTGGCCTCCGCGGCCGGCCTCGTCATCGAGAACGCCCGCGCCTACACCCTCGGCGAGCGCCGCCGGCAGTGGCTCCAGGCCGCGGCCGAGCTGGTCGACGAGCTCCAGCCGCCGCTCGAGCACGACGAGGCGCTGCGCCGCGTCGCCCGCGCCGCCTCCCACGTCCTGCGCTCCCGGGGGACGGCGATCGTGCACGCCGAGGACAGCGCGATGGCCGCCGCCGACAGCGCGGCGATCGCCACCCTCGAGGACGTCGAGGACCTGCGCCAGGACCTCTACGCGCTGCTGCAGGCGCTGCCGACGCCGGTCGTCGACCCGGTCGAGTGGCGCGAGGACGGGCAGCGGGCCGTCGTCGTCCCGCTGCGCTCGCACCTGAGCGGCGCGGCCCTGCTCATCACGTTCCTCAGCGAGCAGAACTCCGCCCTCGAGGCGGAGGAGCGCGAGCTGCTCATCTCCTTCGCCGACCAGGCCGCCCTGGCCCTCGACCGTGCGCAGGCCATCGACGACCGCGCCCAGCTCGCCGTCATCGGGGACCGCGAGCGGATCGCCCGCGACCTGCACGACACCGTGATCCAGCGACTGTTCGCGACCGGGCTCCACCTCCAGGGCGCCTCCATGGCGGCCACCGACCCGGTGCTCTCCGAGCGCATCGGCAAGGCCGTGGACGAGCTCGACCACACCATCCGCGACATCCGCGGCACCATCTTCGAGCTCACCAGCGACGGCAAGGCCTCGCTCAAGACCCGCACCCGGACGCTGGCCCGCGAGTACGCGCGGCTGCTCGGCCACAACCCCGACGTCACGATCGAGGGCCCCATCGACACCGCGGTCCCGGAGAACGTGGCCGAGCAGGTCGTCCCGCTGCTGCGCGAGGCCCTCTCCAACGTCGCTCGGCACGCGCGCGCCACCCAGACCGAGGTGCTCCTGCGCTCCGCCGACGGCACCTTCACGCTCGAGGTCGCCGACAACGGGGTCGGCCCCGGCGTGCCGGACCACGAGAGCGGGCTGCGCAACGCCCGCTCCCGCGCCACCGACCTGGGCGGCAGCTTCGCGCTCGAGGCCCGCGACCCGCGCGGCACGCTCTTCCGCTGGAGCGTCCCGGTCTGAGCCGGACGCACGTCGGCCCCCGTCCCGGTTCCTCTCGAGGAGGGCGGGGCGGGGGCCGAGCGTGGCGGGCCGTCGCGACGGCCCGGTGATCAGTGGACCCTGATCAGTGGCGCTGGCTCACTTGGGCTTGCCGTCGGGGCCCAGCAGCTTGGACGCCAGGACGGCGGCCTGCGTGCGGCGCTCGAGGCCCAGCTTGGCGAGGATCGAGGAGACGTAGTTCTTCACCGTCTTCTCCGCGAGGAACATCCGCTCGCCGATCTGGCGGTTGGTGAGTCCCTCGGCGATCAGCGCGAGCAGCTTGAGCTCCTGCTCGGTGAGGTTCGCCAGCTCGGGCGCGGTGGCCGGGCCGTTGCGCACCCGGTCGAGCACGCGCGCGGTGAGCGCGGGGTCGATGAGGGAGTTGCCGTCGGCGACCTGGCGGATCGCGCCGACGAGGTCCATGCCCCGCACGTCCTTGAGGACGTAGCCGGACGCGCCGGCCATGATCGCGGCGAAGAGCGCCTCGTCGTCGTCGTAGGAGGTGAGGATGAGAGCGCGGATGTCGGGGTCGACGGCGCGGATGGACCGGCAGACCTCGATGCCGGACCCGTCGGGCAGGCGGGCGTCGAGCACGGCCACGTCGGGCTTGAGCGCGGGGATCCGCGAGGCGGCCTCCTCGGCCAGACCGGACTCACCGACCACGGTGATCATGCCGGTGCCCTCGAGCAGGCTCCGCAGGCCCTGTCGCACGACCTCGTGGTCGTCGAGCAGGAACACGGAGATCATCCTGTCCTCGGCCTTATCGGACATGCGGCAGCTCCTCTGCGTCTCCCCTACCCGGACCGTCCGGGCCATCGCCGCGGAGGGCGGCGACAGGCCCTAGGTCTATCACCTCGTCCACCCGAGTGAGACCGGCACTCCCATGAGTGACCCACACGATCGTCCGAGCGGGGCCTGTGCCCTTCCTCACGTCCGCCCCGGACACCTCTCCCCGCACCGGTCCCAGCACCTCCGAGGCGAGCTCCTCCGCGGTGGCCTCGTCGAGGTGGGCGGTGGGCTCGTCGAGGACGAGGACCTGCTGGTCGGCCAGCAGGGAGCGGGCGATCGCGAGCCGCGCGCGCTCGCCGCCGGACACGGCGGCGTGGCCGTCGCCCACCCACGTGTCCAGGCCCTGGGGCAGCGCGTCGAGCCACGGACCGAGCCGGGCCGCCCGCAGCGCGGCCTCGACCTCGGGGTCGCTCGCGGCGGGCCGCGCCAGCCGCACGTTCTCCGCGACCGTCGAGGCGAACACGTGCGGGTCGTCGTCGACCAGGCCGACGCGTCCCCGCACGTCCGCGAGGACCATCCGGTCCAGGTCCGCCCCACCGAGCCGGACGCGGCCGGCGCTGGGGTCGAGGAAGCGCAGCATCAGCGCGACCAGGGTCGACTTCCCGCAGCCCGAGGGCCCGACGACGGCGACACGGCCACCCTGGGGCACCCGCAGGTCCAGGCCCTCGAAGGCGGTGGTGCCCTCCCAGCCGGCGCTCACGCCGGCCAGGTCGAGGTCGGTGCCGCGCGGCTGCGGTCCGACGGCCCGCGGCTCGGTGACGGCGGGCTCCATGGTGGCCAGGGCCTCCAGGCGCGCCCGGGCGGCGCTCGTGCGCGCCGAGAGCGCGCCCGCGTCGGCGAGCGGCAGGGCGACGTCCGAGAGCGCCAGCGGAAGCAGCACCAGCAGCGCGCACACGGGCCCGCTCACGGACCCCAGCGCCACCGACGGCGCCACGAGGAGGGCGGTGGTGGCGACCCCGGCACCCGTGAGCAGCAGGACGGCGGCACGGGCCGCGCCCCACCAGGTGGCCGACGTGGTGGTGGCCGCGCCGAGCCGGTCGCTGACCGCCCCGACCGACTCCGCGGCGGTGCCGACCGCCTGCCACATGGTCAGCTCCTCGCCGAGCGCCGCGGCGGCCACGACCTCGTCGGAGAGGGCCGCGCGCAGCGCGACCGCGCGCCGCTCGGCGCGCGCGGCGCCGGTGCGGGCGACGTACCAGGCGGCCGCGCCGGCCAGGGCGGCGTACGCCCCGACCACGAGCCCGGCGACGGGCACGAGGACGGTCGCCACCACGGTGGCGAGCACCGCGACGATGACGTAGCCGCGCAGGGGCATGAGCACGCGCAGCTCGTGGTCCAGCTCCGCGTCGACGTCGTCGACGACGGAGGCGAGCAGGTCGCCGCGCCGACGGCCGAGCCGGCCGGGCACGAGCGGCACCAGCGACGTCCACACCTTCACCCGGCGCTCGGCGAGCAGCCGCAGCACCACGTCGTGGGAGAGCAGGCGCTCCGCGTAGCGCAGGACCGGGCGGCCGATGCCGAAGGTGCGCACGCCCACGATCGCGACCATGAGGGTCAGCACGGGCGGCATGAGCGAGGCCTGGACGATCAGCCAGCCGGCCGTCGCGGTGAGGGCGACGCCGCAGCCCGAGGCCAGGGCCCCGAGGACGGTCGCCAGCGCCAGGCGGCCGCGGCCGCCGGCCTCGACGGCCTCCTCCTCGTCCGCGCGCAGGACGCGACGGGGGCGGGCCGCGGTCGCGGCCGCCAGCGAGGCGTGGGCGTCGGTGGCCGTGGTCGGGTTCGGGACGGGCGAGGGCGCGGGCAGGGCGACGACGTGGTCGGCCGCCTCGACGAGCGCCGGGCGGTGGGCCACCACGACGACGGCCCGCTCGCGGGCCAGGCCCACCAGGGTGTCGGTGATGACCCGCTCGGTGAGCGCGTCGAGGTGGGCGGTCGGCTCGTCGAGCAGCACCCACGGGCGGTCGGCGACGACCACGCGGGCGAGCGACAGCCGGGCGCGCTCGCCGGCGGACAGCGTGCTGCCGTCCTCGCCCAGCGGGGTGTCGAGGCCCAGCGGCAGGTCGCGGACGCGCTCCTCGAGCGCGACCTGGGCCAGCGCGGCCCACAGGTCGGCCTCCGAGGCCTCGGGGCGCCCGAGGCGCAGGTTGTCCGCCAGCGTGCCGGGCACGAAGCCGGGTCGCTGGGGCAGCCACGCCACGTCGCGCTGCCACGCGGCGAGCGCGGTGGCGTCGGCGAGCGGGCGGCCGTCGCGGCGCACGGTGCCGGACGTCGGGGGCAGCAGCCCGGCGAGCACGGCCAGCAGCGTCGACTTGCCGCAGCCCGACGGCCCGGTGAGCGCGGTGAGGCCGCGGGCGGGGAGCACGGCGCTGACGTCGGACAGCGCCGGCACCGTGCGGCCCTCGCGCAGGACGGTGACGCCCTCCACGGTGAGCGCGCCGGCGGCGGGGTGGGCCCCGGCCGCCACTGCCTCGCCCGCGGTGGCGGGGGCGGGCGCGGTGGCGGCGGCCGGGGTGTCGAGGAGCGCCGAGACCTGCTCGACGGTGGCCACGCCCTCGGCGGCGGCGTGGAACTCCTGCCCGACGCGGCGCAGCGGCCAGTAGGCCTCGGGCGCGAGCAGCAGGACGACGAGCGCGGTGTGCAGGTCGAGCCCGCCGGCCGCCAGGCGCAGGCCGACGGTGACCGCGACCAGGGCGACGGAGATGGTGGCGACGAGCTCGAGCACGCCCGAGGAGAGGAACGCGATCCGCAGCGTCTCCATGGTGCGGCGGCGGTAGCCGTCGGTGGCCCGGCGGATCACCGCGGTCTGCGCCTCCGCGCGACGGAACGCCACGAGGGTCGGCAGGCCGCGCACGACGTCCAGGAAGTGCCCGGACAGGGACGAGAGCGCGCGCCACTGGGCGTCCGCGCGGTCGCGGGTGGCGAGCCCGACGAGGGCGCCGAAGACGGGGATGAGCGGGAGGGTGAGGACGACGATGAGCGCGCTGAGCCAGTCCTGCGTCGCGATCGCGACCACGGTGAGGGCCGGCAGCACGGTCGCCAGCGCCAGGGCCGGCAGGTAGCGCGTGAGGTACGGCTCCAGGGCGGTGACGCCGCGGGTGACCAGGACGGCGCGACGGCCGCTGGCCTCGGCGTCCCCGGAGGTGCCGCTCGGCACGGCGAGCACGCGCGCGACGAGCTGGCGGCGCACCTCGCCGCCGACCCGCGAGGCGGCGGAGGCGGTGAGCCGGTCCGTGGCCCAGCCCGCGAGGCCGCGCAGGGCCAGGACGGCGGCCGAGGCGGCCGCCCAGCCGACGACGGCCGAGGAGGAGAGGTCCTGGACCGCGGAGACGACCAGGCCGGTCATGGTGAACGCCTGGCCGATGACGAGCAGGGCGCTCAGGGTCTGGAAAACGGCGACGCCCGCCAGCTGGCGCCGGGCGGGCGCCAGCCGACGGACGAGCCGCGGGTCGGTGGGCCTCACGCAGCCGACCCCGCGAGGGTCTCCTCGGGGATGTGCAGCGTGGAGATCCGCTTGCGGAACACCCAGTAGCTCCACGCCTGGTAGGCCAGGACGATCGGAGTGAAGATCGCCGCGACGACCGTCATCACGGTGAGCGTGTAGGCGGTGGCGGAGGCGTTCGTGGTGGTGAGGTTGTAGGCGGCGTCGATCGACGAGGGCATCACGTTCGGGAACAGGGCCAGGAAGAGGCCCGCGACGCCCGCGGCGATGGTGACGAAGGTGCCCACGAAGGCCCAGCCCTCACGGCCCTGGAGCGCGGCGACGATGCCGCCCACCAGGCAGAGCGCGGCCACGACGAAGGCCACCGCGGAGGCGACCGACCCGGTCATGACCTGGGTCCACAGCAGGAACGCGACGGCGATGACCGCGGCGCCGACGCCGAGGCGGACCGAGAGGGCACGGGCGCGGTAGCGGACGTCACCGTCGGTCTTGAGCGCGATGTACATGGCGCCGTGGGTGAGGAACAGCGTCAGGGTCATCAGGCCGCCCAGCAGGGCGTAGGGGTTGAGCAGGTTGAAGAACCCGCCCGTGTACTCGAGGTGGCCGTTGAGCTCCTCGATCGGGACGCCGCGCAGGATGTTGGCGAAGGCCACGCCCCACAGCAGCGCCGGGACGAACGAGCCGATGATGAGCGCGAGGTCCCAGTTGCGGCGCCACCGTGCGTCGTCCCGCTTGTGGCGGTACTCGAAGCCCAGCCCACGGACGATCAGCCCGCACAGGATGAGCAGCAGGGGCAGGTAGAACCCGCTGAACAGGGTGGCGTACCACTCGGGGAACGCGGCGAAGGTGGCGCCGCCGGCCACGAGGACCCAGACCTCGTTGCCGTCCCAGACCGGGCCGATGGTGTTGATGAGGACGCGCCGCTCGCGCTCGGTGCGCCCGAGGACCGGCAGCAGCATCGCGACGCCGAAGTCGAAGCCCTCGAGGGCGAAGTACCCGATCCAGAGGATCGTGATGAGGCTGAACCAGACGGTGGTCAGTTCCATGACAGTTCTCTCTCGTCTCTGCTTCTTGCGCCGGTCAGTAGGCGAAGGCCAGCGGACGGTCGGGGTCGTTGTCGTCGTCGCGGACGACGGGCTCGGCGAAGTCGTCGGCGCCCTTCTTGATGTAGCTGAGCATCAGCTTGATCTCGACGACCGCGAGGACGCCGTAGAGCAGGGTGAAGACGATCAGCGAGGTGAGCACCTCGAAGGCGCTGACGGTCGGCGAGACGGCGTTCTCCACCGTCATCAGGCCGAACACCGCCCACGGCTGGCGACCCACCTCGGTGAAGATCCAGCCGAAGGAGTTGGCGAACAGCGGGCCGAGGGGCAGCACCCAGGCGGCGAGCAGCCACAGCGCGGGGCGCTTGGTGTCGGCGAGGTTCCGGTCACCGCGCAGCGCGACCAGGGTGGCGATCGCGGCGATGATGCCGGCGAAGCCCAGGCCCATCATCAGGCGGAAGGACCAGTAGGTGACGGCCTCGATGGGCGTGTAGTCGGAGGCGTAGGTGACCGACGACGGGTCGCTGCCGAACTCGGTCGTGTACTGCTCGGAGAGCTCGTTGATGCCCTGGACGGTGCCGTCGAAGGTGCCGGTGGCGAGGAAGGAGAGCAGGTTCGGCACGGTGACCGCGAACTTCTCCTCGCTGCCGTCCAGCGAGCCGATCGTGAACAGCGAGAAGGGCGCGGAGGGCTCGGTGTCGTAGAGGGCCTCGGCGGCCGCCATCTTCATGGGCTGGACCTCGGTCATGACCTTGGCCTGCGCGTCACCGGACCAGATGACGCCGGCGGAAGCGATGAGCAGGACCCACGCGGCGGTCTTGGCGCCGGCCTTGTAGAGCGAGCGCTCGGATGCCTCGTGGCGGCGGGCACCCTTGATCATCTGCCAGACCGAGACGCCCACGACGAAGCCGGCGGCGGTCATGTAGGCCGACAGCAGGACGTGCGGGAACGTCACCAGCTGCACCTTGTTGGTGAGCACGGCGAAGAAGTCGGTGAGCTCGGCGCGGCCGGTCTCCGGGTTGTACTCGTAGCCGACGGGGTGCTGCATGAACGAGTTCGCCGCGAGGATGAAGTACGCGGAGAAGACCGTGCCGATGTGCGCCAGCCAGATCGTCGCGAGGTGCGCCTTCTTGGGCAGCCGGTCCCAGCCGAAGATCCACAGGCCGAGGAACGTGGACTCGAGGAAGAAGGCCAGCAGGCCCTCGACCGCGAGCGGGGCGCCGAAGATGTCGCCGACGAAGCGGGAGTAGTCCGACCAGTTCATGCCGAACTGGAACTCCTGCACGATGCCGGTGACGACACCGATGGCGAAGTTGATCAGGAAGAGCTTCCCGAAGAACTTGGTGAGGCGGAGCCACTGCTCGTTCCCCGTGCGCACCCAGGCGGTCTGGTAGCCGGCCACGATGGCCGACAGACCGATGGTGATCGGCACGAACAAGAAGTGGTACACGGTCGTGATGGCGAACTGCCATCGAGCAATGTCGAGTGCGCTGAGGTCCACGCCGACATCCTGCGCCCGTCCGCCCTGGGGTGTCTCCCGACGAGTTTCGTCCGCTGGGGGGACCTAGGTCCGAGTGCCGACGGACCAGCGGACACATGTCCTCAGCAGCGACGACGGGACCTTCGGACCGGCGTCACCACGCCCCTGCCGCGGCCACCGGCGGCCACCTCGGCGGGCCGCCCGGACGTCACCGCAGGTCAGCCGTCCGGACGACCGGCCCGAGACCCGCCCGGTGCGCGCGGCGGCGCCAGCGGGCGGGCCCGGAGACCCGGCGCCCGCACCGCACGGCCCCGGGACCTACGGCCCACGCCCCCCGCGGGCGGGTGTGGCGATCGTCACGTGGCAGGACCGTCGAGGAACGGGAGCCCGGCCGGGCAGGAGGCCCCTCAGCCCACCAGCGGGCCGCACGCCACGACGAGCGCCCGACCGAGCCGGTGTGCCACCGCGTCGTCGTCCCCCGCGGTGAGCGCCCGGTAGGCGATCGCACGCAGCAGGTCCACCCGACCGCTCGCGTCCGCCGCCTGCTCCTCCAGGTGCACCGGCGGCGCGCCCCAGGCCAGCACGAGGTCCAGCACCGCCAGCGCCTCCGCCCACGGCGCCGGGCGCCACGCGGGAGAGGGCGGCAGGACGAGGGGGGCACCCGCGCCGTCGAGCAGGACGCTCCCCGCCAGCCCCGCGTGCGCCAGCTGCGCCGGGCGGGGGTCGCGGGCGTGCCCCAGCACGGCGAGCAGGTCGAGCGCCTGTCGCGCCACGTCCTCCCCCGCCCCGAGGCCGTCGGGGGCACCCGCCGTCATCCCGGCCGCACCGGGCGTCACCGGCCCCTCGGGCAGGAGGACCTCGCCGAACGCGACCCGCTCGGCCCACCCGGCCCGGTCGCCGCGCTGGGCGAGCGCCGACGGGGGCGTGCGGACCGTGACCGCGAGCAGGGCGTGCAGCAGCCGTCCGGCGCCCAGCACGACCGGCACGTCGGTGCACACCTCGGTGGACGGCTCGAAGCGGGCCGCGGCCCAGCCGTCGACCACCCAGGAGCCGTCCCGCGCCGGGACCGGCAGCGCCAGCCGCAGGTCGCGCGCGGAGCGGTTCGGGGCCTCGTCCAGCCGGACGGCGAGGCGCGCCTGCACCGGCGCCACCGCCGCCACGAGGTCCGCGTCGCGATCGGGCAGCAGCGCGAGGTCGCCCGCCACGACGCCGACCGCGGAGCCGTGGGCGTCCGGCCCGCCGGGCAGGGCGCGCGCCGGCCCGGGCACGGCGAAGAGGTCGAGGACGCGCGGGGGGACGGGCACCGGAGCACGCTAGCCCGGGTGGCCGCTCGGGCGCTCCCGCGGAGACCACCCACAAGGACGGGACCCGGCGTGAGACAGCGCACTCGGACGCCGTCGTCCCAGCGCAGGCCGCCCACCCCGGCCGCGGAGTGAGCGATCGTTCACCCGGATCGGCCCGCGGGGCGAGGCGCCGGTCGCCGGCGCCACCTAGGATCGCGGCCGTGGGAAAGGCAGCAGCAGCACGCAAGCTGGCAGCCGCGGCCGCGTACGGCGGCGGCGGCCTGTCGGTGCTCGGCGCCGCCCTCTACGGGGTGCTCGCGACCGAGGCACGCCTCGCCAAGAAGGCCGTCGGGCCGATCCGGGAGGAGCCCCCGCCGGACCCCACCGGCTGGTACGGCCGCGGCCGCCCCGGACCCGCCTTCACGATGGTGCTGCTGGGTGACTCCAGCGCCGCCGGGTACGGCGTCGACCGACCCGAGCAGACCCCCGGCGGGCTGCTCGCCTCGGGCGTGTCCGAGGCCGGTGACCGCCGCGTCTACCTGCGCGACCTCGCCGTCGTCGGGGCGCGCTCCTCCGACCTCGCGGAGCAGATCGACGCCGCGCTCCCGCTGGAGCCGCACGTGGCCGTCGTCCTGATCGGCGCCAACGACGTCACGCACCTGGTGCCGCCGTCGGCCTCCGTCCGCTTCCTGGCCGAGGGCGTGCGCAGGCTCGAGGACGCGGGGTGCCAGGTCGTCGTCGCCACCTGCCCCGACCTGGGGTCGGTCAAGCCCATCGCGCAGCCGCTCAAGGAGATCGCGCGCTCCTGGTCGCGCCGGCTCGCGGCCGCCCAGACCATCGCCGTGGTGGAGGAGGGCGCGAGGACGGTGTCGGTCGGCTCCATCCTCGGCCCCGAGTTCGCCGCCGAGCCCACGGTCCTCTTCGGCCCGGACAAGTTCCACCCCTCGGTCGAGGGGTACCGCCGGCTGACCGCCGTCCTGCTCCCCTCGGTCCTCGCCGCCCTCGGCCTGGCCGACGAGCAGGAGGAGCAGCTGGAGTCCCAACGGGGCGAGGGAGTCCTGCCGGTGACGGACGCGGCACTCCGCGCCGTCCGCACTCCGGGCACCGAGGTGGACGGCACCGAGATCGGCGGGGCACGTCTCGGCGTCCGGGGCCTGTGGGTCGAGCTGCGCCACCGGCGTCGGCGCGCCGACGTCGAGGCCGAGGCGCCCGAGGACGCCGGCGCGGACGGCACCGAGGACGGCACCGAGCCCGCACCGCACCCGGCCGGTTCCCGCGGCACCGACTGAGCGCGACGAAGGGCCCCCGGCGTGCGCCGGGGGCCCTTCTCTGCCTCACGGGGCGCCGCGGGGCGCCGGGCCGCTCAGTCCTGGTTGAAGAACGCCAGGATGCGCAGCAGGTTGGTGTAGATCCAGACGAGGCTGACCGTCATCGCGAAGGCGGCCACCCAGGACTCGCGCTCCGGGAGCCGGTTCGCGATGCCCTGCTCGACGAAGTCGAAGTCGAGGATGAGCATGAACACGCCCAGCACCAGGCCGGCGACGGCGGTGAGCATGCCGAGGCCGCTGACGCCGAACAGCCCGATGCCGGCGCCGAAGAGGCTCAGCACCATCTCGAGGACGGCCAGGCCCACCATGCCGAACACCGCGGCCATGACGCCGCGCCGGAACTTGTCCCCGACCTTGATGTTGAGGAACTTGTAGGCGGCCAGCGTGCCACCGAACGCCGCGAAGGTGCCGATGACGGCGCCCTGGACGACGTTGCCCTCGAACTGCGCGTTGAAGAGCTTCGAGATCGCGCCCAGGGCGACGCCCTCGAAGGCGGCGAAGGCCAGGACGAGGGCCGGGCTCACCGCGCGCTTGAAGGAGTTGACCATCGAGAGCGCGAAGGCGCCGAGCGAGCCGATCGTCGCGGCGGCCATCAGCCCCGAGAGGTCCGCGTAGGCGGTGATCTCGGGCGTCATGATCCAGGTGGCCATCGCGGCGACGACGACGACCGCGAGGGTCAGGCCGGTCTTCTGCACGACCGAGTCGATGGTCATCCGGTCCTGCGCGGCCGGGGCGTACCCGGGCTGGCCCGGCGCGCCGGTCCCCCAGGTGGAGGGGTCGCTGCCGTAGCCGGCGTACGGGCTGCCGTTGCCTGCGTAGGCCTGGTCGCCGTGCGCGGTGGCGCCGTTGCGCTGGAACTCGCTGGAGCGGCGGAAGACGGGGTTGTTGCTCTGCATGGTGGTCTCTCCTCGGAGGCCGGGTCGGGCCGTGTGGTCCTGTGGCGAGGAGCCTAGCCAGGCCGGCGCCTCATCGGGTCCAACGGACGGAGGGCGTCCAGGGTTCCCGAGCGGCGGGGACGGGCGCGCGAGCCGCTCCGGGACGGGCCGGCCCCACCGGCGGAGGTGGGAGGGGTGGGACGGGGCGCCGACGGACAAGGGGGGATGGACCCGCCGGCACCCCGCCCACGTCGGAGGGGGAACGCCCCACGGAAGAGGGAACCCGGGGACCTCCCACTCGGTGAGGTCCCCGGGTTTGTGGGGGCCGGAACCGTCACGACGAGCGCCACGATCCCGGGCTGCCGTCCTCCCCCAAGAACGACAGCGGAACCATCCTTTCGCGGTCGACGCGAAGGCCGCAGGGGCCAAGGTCCGACGATCGTGAAGCGGCCGTGAAGATCCTTGGACGGCACTTGCCGCGACCGCCTCCGCTGGCCAATATTTTCTGTTTTTGCTGCGTCCTCACACCCCTGCGGGTGAGGCAAGTCAACAACTGTCGTGTAATCGGCCCCGGTGACCGGGCGAGTCGGCAGCGGTGCCCCCGGTGGGACTCGAACCCACACTGTGCCGCTTTTAAGGCGGCTTCCTCTGCCATTGGGATACGGGGGCCGACCAGGCGCGGAACCTCAGGTCCGCATTGTGCCAAGGTCGCGTGCGCGGCCGAGCACCTCCTCCGCCATGGTCGGCGTGAGTCGTCCCGTGAAGGTGTTCTGCTGGCTGGGGTGGTAGCAGCCGAGGAGGGTGAGGGACGCCAGCGGCCCACCCACCTCGGACGCGGTCGCGTCCAGCACCACCTCGGCACCGTGGCCGAAGCGCGGCCTCGGCCGCGGGACCCGCACCCCCGTGCGACCCAGGGCCGTCAGCGCGGCCCCCCACCCGAAGGCACCCAGCGCCACCACGGCCCGGAGCCGCTCCCCCACCAGGGCCAGCTCCTCGTCCAGCCAGGGTGCACAGGCGTCGCGCTCGGCCGGGGTGGGGCGGTTGGCCGGTGGGGCGCAGCGCACCGGGGCGGTCAGCCGGAACCCGGCGAGCTCCTGGCCGTCGTCCGCGTTGACGGCCGTGGGCAGACGCGCCACCCCGACGGCGTGCAGCGCGGCGAAGAGGAAGTCGCCGGAGCGGTCGCCGGTGAACATGCGTCCCGTGCGGTTGGCACCGTGCGCGGCGGGTGCGAGCCCGACCACCAGCACCGTGGGCGCAGGGTCGCCGAAACCCGGCACCGGGCGTCCCCAGTACTCCTCGCCCGCGTAGGCGGCGCGCTTGTCCGCCGCCACCTGCTCACGCCAGGACACCAGCCGCGGGCAGCGTCGACAGGCCACCAGCCGGGCGTCGAGCGCCGCCAGGGCGTCGGATCGGGTCATGCCCCGAGCCTGGCACGGCGAGTCGGGCCCGGGCAGGTCGAACCGGGCAGGTCGAACCGGGCAGGTCGCACCGGGCCCGGGAGTCAGCGCAGGGGTCAGCGCAGGGGTCAGCGCAGGGCCAGGTCCCAGGCGATGCCGTCCAGGATGTCGCTCTCACTCACGACCAGGCGGCTCGCCGACGTGCGGGCGAGCACCCGGGAGACGATGATCGCCCCGGCGCCGATGACGTCGGCGCGACCCGGGTGCATGAAGCCGAGCCCGCGTCGCTGCTCGGCCGTCATGGCGACCAGGGCGTCGCAGTGCGCGTGCACGTCGGCCACGGCGAGGTCGCACTGGTCGATCCGCGTCCGGTCGTAGCGGGGCAGGCCGAGGACGCCGGCCGCCACCGTCGTCACGGTGCCCGCGACGCCGACGACGCCACGGGCCGCGCGGACGGCCGCCCGGACCGGCTCGGCGCAGGCGTCCAGCGCCGCGTCGACGTCGGCGACGCAGGCGGCCACCTCGGCGGCGGTGGGCGGGTCGGAGTGCAGCCGCCGCTCGGTGAGGCGCACCGAGCCGACGTCCATCGACTCCGAGACGTCCACGCTCGCGCCGTGCCCCACGATGAGCTCGGTGGAGCCTCCACCGACGTCGAAGACGAGGGTCGGCTCCGCGGGCGGGGTCCGCAGGGCCCGGACGGCACCGGCGTAGGAGAGCGCGGCCTCCTCGGTGCCCGTGAGCACCTCGGGCGCGGTGCCGAAGCGCTCGAGCACCCCGGCCGTGAAGACGTCGGCGTTGGCGGCGTCGCGGCTCGCCGAGGTCGCGCAGAAGCGGGTGCGCTCCACGCCCCCGGCGTCCGCGACCATCGCCGCGAGCTCCTCGACCGCCGCGAAGGCGCGGCCCATCGCGGCGTCCGAGATCCGACCCGTGGCGTCCACGCCCTCACCGAGCCGGATCATCCGGAACTCGCGGACCAGCTCGGTGGGGGTGCCGTCGTCGGCGAGCTCGAGGACGAGGAGCTTGATCGTGTTGGTCCCGCAGTCGACCGCCGCTACACGCACGGGCCGGGCTCCCACCAGGCGCCGAGCGCCTCGACGACCTCGTCGCCCAGCGGGTTCACGCCCGGACCCTCGGCCAGCGCCTGGCCGGCGAGGACGTGCAGGCACTTGACCCGGTCGGGCATCCCGCCGGCGGAGATCCCCGCGATCTCGGGGACGTCGGCGCCGACCTCGGCCCCGATGGCGCCGCGGACCGCCAGGTACCGCTCGTGGGCGGCCCGGTAGGCGGCGGCCAGGTCCTCGTCCTCGCCGAGGCGGTCCGTCATCTCCTTCATCAGCCCGGAGCCCTCCATCGTGCCGATGCGCGAGGCGGCCCGGGGGCAGGTCAGGTAGAAGGTCGTGGGGAACGGGGTGCCGTTCGGGAGCCGCGGCTCGGTGGCCACCACCGCGGGGTTGCCGCACGGGCAGCGGTAGCCGACGCCGTACGTGCCGCGGGCCTCGCGACCCAGCTGGGCCTCGACCGCCGCGGCGTCCGCCTCGGAGAAGCCGCGCTCGACGCCGTGGACCGGGTCGGCCTGGGCGTCGGTCGGCGGGGGCTGCTCGCTCACTGGTGCTCCTCTGTCGGCCCCGGGCTAGTCGCCCGAGGAGCCGTCGATCTCGGTCGCGGGGGTGCTGGTGTCCTCGGAGGTGGGGTCGCCCGCCAGGAGGACCGAGGACCAGGCCTCCTCCCAGAACCCAGGGTCGTCGGTGCCGACGACCGCGTCGGGGTCGGTGAGCTCGTTGTCCTGCTCCAGCGGCTCCCCGTCCTCGTCGAGGACGGTGTAGGAGGTCTCGCCGGGCATGACGTAGCCGAGCTCGCGGGCCTGCTGCTCGACGTAGGCCTCGTCCTTCCAGCGCTTCTTCTCGGTCTCCATGTCGGAGATCGACGCCTGGGTCTCGGAGATCTGCGACTGGAGCGCGGTGATCTCCGAGCGCTGCTGGAGGTAGGCCCGCGCCGAGGAGGCGTAGGAGACGACGAGCACGCCGACCACGAGCAGCAGGACGAGGGCCCGACCGGTCAGCCGGGGGCGCCGGCGGCCCGTGGCAGGGCCGTCGCCGGACGTCCGGGCCGACCCGGTCGGCCGACCGGGGCGGGCCGGGCGGGACGCGCCGCCCACCTCTCGGGCCTCGTCGGGTCGCCCGTCGTCGGGGCGCGACCCCCCGGAGGCGCGGGACGGGCCCCGGCCGGATCGGCCGGGGCCCGTGCGGCCACGGGGGCCCGAGGAGCGCGAGGTGGAGCGTCGGCTAGCGTCGGGCATGCCCCTAGGGTCGCTCAGCCCTGGTAGCGCGGGAACGCCGACACACCGGCGTAGCGCGCCGCGTCACCGAGCTCGTCCTCGATGCGCAGGAGCTGGTTGTACTTCGCGACGCGCTCGGAGCGGGCCGGGGCGCCGGTCTTGATCTGGCCGCAGTTGGTGGCGACGGCCAGGTCGGCGATGGTGACGTCCTCGGTCTCGCCCGAGCGGTGGCTCATCATGCAGCGGAAGCCGTTGCGGTGGGCCAGCTCGACGGAGTCGAGGGTCTCGGTCAGCGAGCCGATCTGGTTGACCTTCACCAGGAGGGCGTTGGCCTGGCCGCCGTCGATGCCGCGCTGGAGCCGCTCGACGTTGGTGACGAACAGGTCGTCGCCGACCAGCTGGACCTTGTCACCGAGCTGCTCGGTGATGGTCTTCCAGCCGTCCCAGTCCTCCTCGTCCAGCGGGTCCTCGATCGAGACGATCGGGTAGGCCGCGGCGAGCTCGCCGTAGTAGGCGCTCATCTCGGCGGCGGTCTTCTTGACACCCTCGAAGGTGTAGAAGCCGTCCTCGTAGAACTCCGAGGCCGCCACGTCCAGGGCCAGGACGACGTCCTTGCCCAGCTCGTAGCCGGCCTTGGCGACGGCGTCGCCGATGAGGTCGAGGGCCGCACGGTTGGACTCGAGGTTCGGCGCGAAGCCGCCCTCGTCGCCCAGGCCGGTGGCGAGGCCGCGCTCCTTGAGCACGCCCTTCAGCGCGTGGTAGACCTCCGCGCCGCAGCGCAGGGCCTCGGCGAAGGTCGGCGCGCCGATCGGGGCGATCATGAACTCCTGGATGTCGACGTTGGAGTCCGCGTGGGAGCCACCGTTGAGGATGTTCATCATCGGCACGGGCAGGACGTGCGCGTTGGGGCCGCCGACGTAGCGGTACAGCGGGAGACCGGCCGACTCGGCGGCGGCCTTCGCGACGGCGAGCGAGACGCCGAGGATGGCGTTCGCGCCGAGCGAGCCCTTGTTGGGGGTGCCGTCCGCGGCCAGCATGGCCGAGTCGACGAGACGCTGGTCGTCGGCGTCCAGGCCCTCGATGGCGGGGCCGAGCGTGTCGATGACGGCGGAGACGGCCTGCTGGACGCCCTTGCCGAGGTAGCGGTCACCGCCGTCGCGCAGCTCGACGGCCTCGAACGCGCCGGTGGAGGCGCCGCTCGGGACGGCGGCGCGGGCGAAGGTTCCGTCCTCGAGGAGGATCTCGACCTCGACGGTGGGGTTGCCGCGCGAGTCGAGGATCTCGCGGGCGGCGACAGCTTCGATGGATGCCACGTTGCTCTCCTGAAGAGAAAGACGTCTTGGGGACGCCGTCAGCCTAGTCCGCCCGGGCCGCGGCGCGACTCCGGCCGGGCGGCGTGGACACCGGGTGCGGCGCACGCCACTCCCCCGGGCGTCCGCGCCCCCGCCTCAGCGGGCGGCCGGCCCCTCGGGGAGGCGTCGGCGCACCGCGTCCCGCAGCGCGAGCTCGGCGTCCAGGCCCTCGGCCCGCGCCCGCTCCACCAGCGCGAGCAGGTCCTCCCCCAGACGCTCCTGCGGGTCGGCCGGCGTCGGCACGGCCGCCGCGCGGTCCTGGGGCTCGAGGCGGCCCAGCACCTTCTCCGCCCACAGCAGCGCCGGCAGCGACGCGGGCACCCCGTCGGTGGGCGCGCGTCGCTCGGACTTCTCGGCCGCCTTGATCCGCTGCCACTCCGCGTCGACCTCGGCCGCCGTCCGCGGCCCGTCGGTCCCGGCTGCGGGGTCCGGCCCGAACACGTGCGGGTTGCGGCGCAGCATCTTCTCGACGAGGCCGTGGGCGACGTCCTCGATGTCGAAGCGGCCCGCGCCCGGCGGCTGCTCGGCGGCGATGGCGGCGTGGAAGTAGACCTGGAGCAGCAGGTCGCCCAGCTCCTCACGCAGGTGCGCCCACGCCGCGGCGTCGGTGCGCCCGGCGGCCAGGGCGTCGAGCGCCTCCAGGGTCTCGTGCGCCTCCTCGAGGAGGTAGCGACGCAGGGACGCCGGGGTCTGCTCCGCCTTCCAGGGGCACTCGGCCCGCAGCCGGGCCATCACCCCGGTCATCTCGACGAGCCACGACCCGCCGGCCGGGGTGCCGTCGGGCCCGTCCACGACCGGCCTCAGACGCAGCGCTGGTTGTTCGGCAGGCTCGAGGCCACCGACCCGTCGCCCGACCCGGAGACCTCGGCGCGCAGGCTGTCGAGGAACTCGGTGGCCGTGTCGCTCACCGCGACGCTGGTGTCGTTGCGCTTCTCGCGCACCGTGAGGGTGCCGGCGAGGTCGACGTCGTCGTAGAGCGGGTTGATGTCGAGCTCGTGGCTCGCCTGCCACTGCGCCAGGTACACGCGCTCGTCGGTGGTGTCCGTGCCGGCGACCTTGTAGAGGACGTCGGTGAAGAAGTTGTTCGCCGCGACGAGGGTGACCACGCCGTCGGTGACGTCGCCGTCGTAGTCGAGCGCGTCGATCTGGGTCTGCGCGGCGTCCAGCTCCTTCTCGAGCATGGCGTCGGCGTCCAGGCCGTTCTCCTCGGCGACGTCGTAGACGACCTGCACCCGGACGAGCGCGTCGACGACGATGTCGCGCAGGTACGCGCCGCTCAGCGCCGTGGTGGTGGAGCCCACCGCCACGGAGACCTTGCAGAGGCTGATCGCGGTCTGGTCGACGTCGGAGACGGAGATGTCCGTGCCGTTCACGGAGGCGGCCACGCCCGGCTGCATCGAGGCGCTGCTCACGCCGCAGGCGGTCAGCGAGAGCGCCAGTCCGACGGCCGTGGCGGAGACGGCGAGGGCACGGAACGGGGACCTGAGGACGGGCACGAGGGCTCCTTCACATCGCGGGTGCGGCCTCATTGAACCAGGCTCACCTGAGCGGGTGGTGGTGAGGCGCACCTCACGTGCGTGTCGCCCCTCCGGCCGGGCCCCCGGGCCGGGGCGCTCAGCCCCGGCCGCCGCTGCCCGCGCGTCCGGAGCGCCCTGCCGGGACGGCCGCCTCGGCCGGGGCCGGCGCGGCCCCGTCCGGGTCGATGACGGCGTCGATGACGCCGCGGGCCCACTCGAGCAGCGCGATGCCGTCCAGGGGCCGACCGCCGATGACCGCGGTCTGCGGCCGCGGCACCAGGATCGTGTCCGTGGCGTGCTTGACCAGCGACTTCGGGTACATCCGGGCCAGCCGCACCTGACGGGACTCCGGCAGGCTGACCGGCGCGAACCGGACGTTCTTGCCCGCCACGGTGACCTCGCGGATGCCGGCCTGCCGGGCACGGGCCCGGAAACGCGCCACGAGCAACAGGGAGACGACCTCGACCGGGGGCTCGCCGTACCGGTCGACCAGCTCCTCGTTGATGGCGTCCACGTCGGCGTCCGAGCGCACCTCGGCCAGCCGCTTGTACATCTCCAGGCGCAGCCGCTCGGAGCCGATGTAGTCGTGCGGCAGGTGGGCGTCGACCGGCAGCTCGATGCGCACTTCCTCCAGCACGTCGTCCACCCCGCCCTTGAAGTCAGCCACGGCCTCGCCCACCAGGCGCACGTACAGGTCGAAGCCGACGTCCGCGATGTGCCCGGACTGCTCGCCGCCGAGCAGGTTGCCCGCGCCGCGGATCTCGAGGTCCTTCATCGCGATCGCCATGCCGCCGCCGAGGTCGGAGTGCTGGGCCAGCGTGGCGAGCCGCTCGTGGGCGGTCTCGGTGAGCGGCTTCTCCGTCGGGTAGAGGAAGTAGGCGTAGGCGCGCTCGCGGGAGCGGCCCACGCGGCCGCGGAGCTGGTGCAGCTGGGAGAGGCCGAGGGTGTCGGCCCGCTCGATGATCATCGTGTTGGCGTTGGAGACGTCCAGGCCCGACTCGACGAGGGTGGTGCACACGAGCACGTCGAAGCGCTTCTCCCAGAAGTCGACCATCACCTGCTCGAGCTGCTTCTCGTTCATCTGGCCGTGGGCGGTCGCCACCCGGGCCTCGGGCACCAGCTCGCGCAGGCGCCCGGCGGCCTTCTCGATCGACTGCACCCGGTTGTGGATGTAGAACACCTGGCCGTCGCGCAGGAGCTCGCGCCGGATGGCGGCGGTGACCTGCCGGTCCTCGTAGCCGCCGACGTAGGTGAGCACCGGGTGGCGCTCCTCCGGCGGGGTCGCGATGGTCGACATCTCCCGGATGCCGGTGATCGACATCTCCAGGGTCCGCGGGATCGGCGTGGCCGACATGGAGAGGACGTCCACGCTGGTGCGCAGGCGCTTCATCTGCTCCTTGTGCTCGACGCCGAAGCGCTGCTCCTCGTCGACGATGATGAGGCCGAGGTCCTTGAACCGGATGTCGGCGTTGAAGAGGCGGTGGGTGCCGACCACGACGTCGACGGAGCCGTCCGCGAGCCCCTTCATCACCTCGGCGGCCTCCTTGTCGGTCTGGAACCGCGAGAGGCCCTTGAGGACGACGGGGAAGCCGCTCATCCGCTCGGTGAAGGTGGAGAGGTGCTGGTTGACCAGCAGCGTCGTGGGCACGAGGACGGCGACCTGCTTGCCGTCCTGGACCGCCTTGAACGCCGCGCGGACCGCGATCTCGGTCTTGCCGTAGCCGACGTCGCCGCAGACCAGCCGGTCCATCGGCACCGTGCGCTCCATGTCGGCCTTCACCTCGTCGACCGTGGAGAGCTGGTCGGGGGTCTCGGCGAACGGGAAGGCGTCCTCGAGCTCGCGCTGCCACGGGGTGTCAGGGCCGAACGCGTGGCCCTGGCTCGCCTGCCGGGCCGCGTAGAGCTTGATCAGCTCGGCGGCGATCTCGCGCACCGCCTTGCGGGCCCGCGCCTTGCGCTTGGTCCAGTCGCCGCCGCCGAGGCGGTCGAGGCTGGGCTGCTCGCCGCCGACGTACCGGGTGACCTGGTCCAGCGCGTCCGCGGGGACGTAGAGCCGGTCGGCCGGGGCGCCCCGCTTGGAGGAGCCGTACTCGAGCACGAGGTACTCGCGGACGGCGCCGCCGACCTCGCGCTGCTTCATCTCGATGAACTTGCCGACGCCGTGCTGCTCGTGGACGACGTAGTCGCCGGCCTTGAGCTCCAGCGGGTCGATCTGCCGCTTGCGCCGGGCCGGCATCTTGCGCATGTCGCGCGTGGAGGACTTCTGCCCCGAGACGTCCTCGCCGGTGAGCAGGACCAGGCCCGCCTCGGCGTCGACGAAGCCGCGCGAGAGCGAGCCGCAGGTGACGGTGACGACGTCGCGCGTCCACAGCTCCTCCCCCGCCGCCTCGACCTGGTCGGGGTGCACGAAGCGGGCGGGGACGTCGGCCTCGCCGAGCGCCTCGACCATCCGCTGCGCCGGGCCGCTGCCGGGGTGCAGGACCACGGTCCGGTAGCCCGCCGTCCGCCAGGACTCCAGGTCCTTGAGCGCCCGCTCCACGTCGCCCCGGTAGGCCTCCACCGGGGTGCCCGCGAGGGCGCGGGTGGCCACGCCGGCCGCCTTGTCGACCATGGCCTCGACGTCCGGCACGGGTCGGCCCGCGGCGTCGGAGGGCCCGTCGACGGCCATCGTCTCGTCGGTGATGCCGAAGGGGCTCAGCGTCCACCAGGGGCGGTCGGTCTCCAGGCTGTGCGCCCGGACCTCCGGCAGGTCGCGGTACGAGGCCGCGCCGAGGTCGACCGGCGCGGTGCCGCCGCCGGCCGCCGCGGCCCAGGACGCCCCGAGGAACTCCTCGGAGGTCGCCACCAGGTCGTGCGCGCGCCGGCGCACCCGCTCGGGGTCGAGGACCAGGACGTGGCTGGCCTCGGGCATGAGGTCGACCAGCAGCTCCATCTCGTCGACGAGGACGGGGGCGAGCGACTCCATGCCCTCGACGGCGATGCCCTGGCTGATCTTGTCGGTCATCTCCAGCAGCTGCGGGTGCGCGCGGCCCAGCTCGGCCGCGCGGGCACGCACGTCCTCCGTGAGCAGCAGCTCGCGGCACGGCGGCGCCCACAGGCGCTCCACCTTCTCCGTGGTGCGCTGGTCGGAGACCGAGAAGCCGCGGATCTCCTCGACCTCGTCGCCCCACAGCTCGACGCGCAGCGGGTGGTCCTCGGTCGGCGGGAAGACGTCCACGATGCCGCCGCGGACGGCGAACTCGCCCCGCTTCTCCACCAGGTCGACCCGGCTGTAGGCGGCGTCGGTGAGGCGCCGGACGAGGTCGTCCAGCTCCACCTGGTCCCCCGCGACCAGCCCCACGGGCTCCAGGTCGCCCAGCCCCTTGACCTGCGGCTGGAGCACGGAGCGGACCGGCGCCACGACCACGCGGACCGGGCCCGCGGCGTCCTCGGGGTGGACGAGGCGGCGCAGCACGGCCAGCCGGCGGCCCACCGTGTCCGAGCGGGGGCTCAGCCGCTCGTGCGGCAGCGTCTCCCAGCTCGGGTAGTAGGCCACCAGGTCGGGGTCGAGCAGCGTCCCGAGGCCTTCGACGAGGTCTTCTGCCTCCCGCGTCGTCGCGGTGACGACCAGCACCGAGCGCCCCTCGCGCACGAGCCCGGCCACCACGAAGGGGCGCAGGCCGTCGGGCCCGGTGAGGTCGAGCGTCCGCAGGCGGCCCTCGCGGGCGTCGCCGAGGACGCCGGCCAGCGGCTCGTTCGCCAGGACGGGCGCCAGCAGGCTCTCGTGGACGGTGGACTGCGGCACGGGGAGCTCCTCGGGTTCTGCCAGGGGTGGAACAGCACGAGCGCCCCCGGTCGGGGCCGACCGGGGGTGTGCTGTGCCCGAGTCTAGGTCGCCGCGCCGACAGCGCCTCCCCCGCCGGGGCAGCGCTGGATCAGGCCGGGCGAGCTGGATCAGGCCGGGCGAGCTGGGTCAGGCCGGGCGGGCCGGCCTCAGCCCAGGCCGCGGAACGACAGCGCGTGCCAGCGGGGGCCGACGGGGGTGACCTCGATCCGCCGCTCGTCCAGCGGCTCGCCGTCCACGTCGAGGGCGCCGGCGTCCTGCGCGACCAGGCCCTGCTCGCGCACGATCCGCACCTCCAGCCGCGACTCCGCGAGCCCCTCGGCGATGTCCTCGCCCCACTCCACCACCGTGACCGCGTCCTCCAGCGAGGTGTCGAGGTCCAGGTCGTCGAGCTCCTCCAGGCCGCCCAGCCGGTAGGCGTCCACGTGCACGAGCGCCGGGCCGCCCACCAGCGACGGGTGGACCCGCGCGATGACGAAGGTCGGCGAGGTGACGTGGCCGCGGACGCCGAGCCCGGCCCCGAGGCCCTGGGTGAACGTCGTCTTGCCGGCGCCGAGGTCGCCGGTGAGCACGAGCAGGTCGCCGCGCGTGAGCTGGCCCGCCAGCGAGCGCCCGAGGCCGCGGGTCGACTCCGCCGTGGGCGCCCGGAAGACCATCGTGCGCAGCGGCCGGCGCATCTCGACCAGGGGCGAGTAGCGCCCGATCTCGCGGAAGCCCTGCCGCTCCCAGAAGCGGATGGTCGCGGGCAGCTCCTCACGGGCCACGACGGTGAGGTCGTCGGTGCCACGCCCGGAGGCCAGGACGGCGTCCACGCAGGCGTCCACGAGGAGGCCGGCGATGCCGTGGCCCTGGTGCTCCGGGCTCACCGCGAACCGCCGCAGGTAGGTGGTGGAGCCGATCGGGTCGAGGATCAGGCAGCCGACCGGCACCCCGTCCAGCTCCGCGAGGAGGCCACCGCCGGCGGCGAGCTTCTCGGCGATGCTCGCCGGGGTCTCGGAGAGCGCGTCGGGCGGCGGGTCCATCGCGATGCGGTTGCCGAACGCGGCGGCGACGACCGCGTGCACGGCCTCGGCCGCCTCGGGGCCCACGGGCCGGACGACGACCTCGGGGCCCGCCCCGGCCGCCGGTGCGGAGGCGCTCATGCGCGCAGCACCCGCTCGGTCGCGGCGGCCAGCAGCTGGTCGATCTCGGCGTTGACCTGTCCGTGCCGCTCGATCATCACCAGGTGCCCGGCACCGGCGACCTCGAGGAGGCGGGAGCCCGCGATGCGGGCGTGCAGCGTCCGGCTGTGCTGGATCTTCGTCAACTTGTCCTTCGTCCCGCACACGATGGAGACCGGCACCCGGCTCATCACCTCCACGGCGTGCAGCTTGTCCATGCTGTCCAGGCTCGGGAAGAAGTCCACGAGCACCTTGGTGGGCGTGGTGGCGAGCATCGCCCACGCGAAGTCGACGTAGGCGCGCGGGACGTCGCGCCCGAACGCGAAGTGGCGCGCGGTCTGCTCCGAGAGGGCGCCGCCCAGGTCGCGGACGACGTCGACGGCCTTGTGGCCGACCCCGACGCCCTTCATCACGTTCCGGGTGAACTGGCCGCCGAGGCGCGCCGGCACCGCGGGCAGGAACATCCGGCCCACGTGCAGCTTGTCCGCGGCGGTCGCCACCATCCCCACGCCGACGATCCGGGTCCCGAACAGCTCGGGGTGCTGCTCGGCGAGCGCGGCGATGGTCATGCCGCCCATCGAGTGCCCCACGAGCACCACCGGCGTGTGCGCGGCGACCTCGTCGAGCACCCGCAGCAGGTCGTGGCCGAGCTGCTCGATCGTGGCGTGCTCGGGGGCCGAGCGACCGGAGCGGCCGTGGCTGCGCTGGTCGTAGTAGACCGCGCGGACGAGGCCGCGGTAGGCCGCGCGCTGGAAGTGCCAGCAGTCGGACGTGAGCGCGTAGCCGTGCACGAAGACCACGGTGAGCGGCGGCTCGGCCCGGCCGGCCGCGCCCTCGGAGGGCTCGAACTCGTCGACCTCGACGTGCAGCGGCACCCCGTCGTCCGCCACCACCGTGAGCGCGGGCGAGCGCAGCGACCCGGGCTGGACGGCGTCGCCGGCACCGCGCCGCGCGACCACGCGTCGGCGCCGGACGATCTCGGCGGCGGCCGCACCTCCGGCCACGGCCGCGCCGGCGGCCGCGCCCGCGATGCCGAGCACCAGGCCGCGCGAGACGTGCCGGTGGTCGCCGGAGCCGGATCGGGGCGTCATGCGTGCTCCTCGCGGGGTGCCCCGGCCAGGGCGGTCTGCGGGCCGGTCTCGTGCTCGGCCCCGTGCTCGGCCTCGCTGTCGACGTGCCGGCGCTCGAGCCGCCCGCCGAGGCGGGTGACGATCTCGTAGCTGATGGTGCCGCAGGCCTCGGCCCACTCCTGCGCCGAGGGGGCCGGTGCGGGCCCGATGAGCCGGACGGCGTCCCCGACCCCGGCGGCGACGTCGGTGCCGGCGGGGCCCAGCTCGACGACGACCTGGTCCATGCACACCGTGCCCCGCAGCGGCCGGCGGTGCCCGCCGACCTCCACCTCCGCGGCACCGGCCGCGGCGCGGGGCAGCCCGTCGCCGTAGCCGAGCGGCACGAGCCCCAGGGTGGTGGGCGCGGTGGCGGCCCACCGCCAGTTGTACGAGACGTGCTCGCCGGCCGGCACCTGCTTGACCAGGACGAGCGGCGCGACGACGGTCATGGCCGGCCGCAGGTCGAGGTGGGGCAGCCGCATCGACGTGACGCCGGGGGCCGGGTCGAGGCCGTAGGTGGCGAGCCCGACGCGGACGAGGTCGTGGCGCAGGTCCGGGTGCAGCAGGGCGCCGGCGGAGTTGGCCAGGTGCCGCACCTCGGGACGCAGCCCGGCGGCGTCCGCCACCTCGAGCGCCTCGGCGAACACGCGCGCCTGGTGGGCGTTCGCGGGGTGCTCCGGCTCCTCGGAGGCGGCCAGGTGCGACCACAGGCCGGTGACGCGCCACCGGCCGGCCTCCTCGCCGGCGCGGGCGTGCTCGACGAGGGCGGGCCAGTCCTCGGGGCGACAGCCCGAGCGGGAGAGGCCGGTGTCGATCTTGAGCTGGAGCCGCGCGGAGCGGCCGGTCGCGTCCACGGCCCGGTGGACCTGCTCGAGCCCCTCCAGGCTCGAGGCGGTGACGTCGACGTCCGCGGCGACCAGCGGGGCGAGGTCCTCGTGCGGCATGAGCAGCCAGCAGGCGAGGCGGCCCGTGTCCCCCGCGGCGCGCAGCGCCAGCGCCTCCGGGCCCGTGGCCACGCCGACCCAGGCGGCACCGGCCTCCCGGGCCGCGCGCGCGACCTCGACCATGCCGTGCCCGTAGGCGTCCGCCTTCACCACGGCCATGACCTGCACGTCGGGCCCCACCTCGGCGGCGACCGCGCGCAGGTTGTGCCGGACCGCCGCCAGGTCGACGACGATCTCGGGGCGCAGGGGTGCGGACATCACCGCCCATCCTCCCATCGGGCACCCACCCCCGCGCCCGCACCCCGGAGGGTGGGACGACGCTCACCTCCCCGTGCAAGGGCGTGGGGCGGCCTGGGCGGCCCGGGCGGCCTGGCCAGGGGCGGCCCGGGACCTCAGGGGAGGTCTCTGCCCAGCGCACCCCGGACGGCCGCGGGCAGCGCCGCGGCCACCTGCCCCGCCACGAGCGGCCCGCCGGCGGACGCCAGCACCGCCGCGGCGCCGTGCAGCCAGGCCCCGACCGAGGCCGCGTCGAACGGCTCGAGGCCCGCCGCCAGCAGCGCACCGACCAGCCCGCCGAGGACGTCGCCGGCGCCCGCAGTGCCCAGCCACGGGGTGCCCGTGGTGTTGACGCGGACCCGGCCCCGCGGCTCGGCCACCACCGTGCGCCGGCCCTTGAGCAGGACGACGGCGTCGAGCTCGGCCGCGGCCCGGCGGGCGTGCTCGAGCATCGCCGCCTCGACGTCGGCCCGCGGCACGTCCAGCAGCGCCGCGGCCTCCCCCGCGTGCGGGGTGAGCACCAGCGGTGACCCGGCCGAGCGGTCGGCGCCGCGCAGGTGGGTCAGCGCGTCGGCGTCCACGAGCACGGGGACGCCGTCGGCCAGCGCGGCCGCGAGCTCCTCACCCGCCCCGGACCCGCCGCCGGAGCCGACCACCCACGCCTGCACGCGCCCGTCGCCGACGACCTCGGGGTGCGCCTCGCGGACCCGGTCGGCCACCTCGGCGTCCCCGACGTAGCGGACCATGCCGGCCAGGCCGCAGGCGGCGCCGGCCACGCTGAGCAGGCCCGCGCCGGGGTACTGCGCGGAGCCCGCCCGGACGCCCACCACCCCGCGCGTGTACTTGTGGTCGCTGCCGCCCGGCACGGGGAGCAGCCCGGCGACGTCGGCCGCCCCGAGCGCCTCGACCGGCGCCGGTGGCAGGGCCAGCCCCAGGTCGACGAGCTCGACGGCGCCGCAGGCCGCGGACGCCGGGTCGAGCAGGTGGGCGGGCTTGAGGGTGCCGAAGGTGACGGTGAGGTCCGCCCGGACGTGCGGGCCCGGCGTCCTGCCCGTGTCGACCTCGACGCCGCTGGGCACGTCCACGGCCACCACCGGGACGCCGGCGAGCACCGCCAGGGCCGCCTGCGCGTCGTCCCGGAGCCCCGGACGGCCGCCGATGCCCACGACGCCGTCGACCACGACATCGGGCCGCCGGTGCGCCGGGAGGTCGGCCGGCACCTCCCCCGAGCCCACGACGCGCCCCCCGGCCCGCCGCAGCGCGGCCAGCCCGGCGGCGTGCGGACGCGCGGAGAGGAGCCAGGCCTCGACGGCGGCGCCCCCGCGGGCGAGCATCGCGCCGGCGTGCAGCGCGTCCCCGCCGTTGTCCCCGCTGCCGACCAGGAGCGTGACCCGGCGCCCGTACGTGCCACCCAGGAACGCGCTCACGGCACGGGCGAGGCCGTGCGCCGCCGCGGCCATGAGCGCGCCGTCCGGCAGCGCGGCCATCCTCTCGGCCTCGGCGGCACGGACCTGCTCGACGGTGTGGGCGCTGCGCATGCCGCCAGCCTAGGAGTGGGTCGTGTACCTGAAAGGACTCCTGGCGGCCGATTCAGGTACACGACCTCCTGCTGGACCAGAGGCCTGTGGACGACCGACCGGCCGGGGCATCGAGCGGGAAGAGAACGGGCATGACGACCGATCAGCTCCGCCGCCTACCCCTGGACCCCGAGCGACGTTCCTCCCTGGGCATGCTCGCGGACGCACAGGAGGGGCTGCTGGCGCGGCGCCAGCTGCTCGAGCACGGCGTCAGCGGTGCCCATGTGGCGCAGCACCTGCGGGCCGATCGCTGGAGCTCACCGACCCCTCGGGTCGTCCTCCTGGGGACCGGCCGACTGGACCGCGTGCAGCGCGAGTGGCTCGGGACGTTGCACGCCGGCCCGCGGAGCCTGCTGGGTGGGCTCACGGCGCTGTCCTGCCACGGACTGATCGGCTGGGAGCGGGACGAGGTCACGGTCTGGGTGGACGGCCGCTTGGCGTTCGAGCCGGTCCCGGGGATCTCCTTCTTCCGGACGCGCCGGCCCTTCGCGTCCCTGCGCGCCACCACGAGCCGACCGCTCGCCCGCGTCGAGCCCGCCACGCTGCTGCACGCCGGGTACCACGGCACACCGCGGGCAGCCGACGGGCTGGTCGCTGCGGTCGTCCAGCAGCGCCTCACCACACCGGATCGACTGGCCGCGTGGGTCGAGTCGCTGCAGCCCCTGCGGCGAGCCCGACTCTTCCGCGCCGCGGTGGACGAGGTCGCCACCGGGGCGCACTCCCGGCTCGAGCGCGACGTCGTCCGGCTGTGCCGGGAGGCCGGGCTCGCCCCGCCCAGGCAGCAGACCCGTCGCCAGGACGCCGACGGGCGCCAGCGCTGGACCGACTGCGAGTGGCGCCTTCCCGACGGCCGGGTGCTCGTCCTGGAGGTGGACGGGTCGGCTCACCGGGAGGCCGCGCAGTGGGCGGCCGACAAGCGCCGCGCTCGCCGTCTCACCTCGGCCGAGACGCTCGTGATCAGCTGCACCGCGCACGAGGTCCGGCACGAGCCGCACGAGATCGTGGCTGACCTGGTGCGACTGGGTGTTCCGCGGCGAGGTCGTGTGCCTGGACGAGCCTCTGAGGGCTGATCCAGGCACACGACCTGGACCGGACGAGGGGCGCTCAGCCCTCCAGCACCACCATGGCGGACGCGACGCCGGCGTCGTGGGAGAGCGAGACGTGCACGGAGGCGACGCCGAGGTCCGCCAGCGCCTGCGCGACGCTGCCGCGCGCCTCGAAGCGCGGGCGGCCGGAGGCCTCGCTCACGATCTCGCAGTCCTGCCACGACAGCCCGGCGGGGGCGCCGAGCGCCTTCGCGAGCGCCTCCTTGGCGGCGAAC
Source organism: Nocardioides sp. GY 10127 (assembly GCF_004919085.1). GTDB lineage: Bacteria > Actinomycetota > Actinomycetes > Propionibacteriales > Nocardioidaceae > Nocardioides. Next base: position 350,122 of record NZ_STGL01000006.1, read on the forward strand.
CGCGCGGCGAGCGAGGCGACGGTCCGGTCCCGCTCCCCCGGCGTGAACACGCGGGTGAGCAGGCCCGGCGTGCGGTTCAGCGTCGCGGAGAAGCGGTCGATGTCGCAGACGTCGATGCCGACGCCGAGGACGGCCACCGCTACTCGACCGTGACCGACTTGGCCAGGTTGCGCGGCTGGTCGACGTCGTGGCCCATGGCGGTGGCGAGCTCGCACGCGAAGAGCTGGAGCGGCACGACCGCCACGAGCGGCTGCAGGAGCACCGGCACCCGCGGCAGGGTGAGGAGGACGTCCGCGTAGGGCTCGATCGAGGTGTCGCCCTCCTCGGCCAGGCAGATCGTCCGCGCCCCGCGGGCGCGCACCTCCTGGATGCCGCTGATCATCTTGTCGTGCAGCTGGTCGCGGCCGCGCGGGGGCACGACGCAGAGCACCGGGAGGCCCTGCTCGACGAGCGCGATCGGGCCGTGCTTGAGCTCGCCGGCGGCGAAGCCCTCGGCGTGCAGGTAGGCCAGCTCCTTGAGCTTGAGCGCCCCCTCCAGGGCCACCGGGTAGCCGGCGTGGCGCCCGAGGAAGAGGACGGAGCGGGAGCCGACGTGCTCGCGGGCGAGGTCGTAGACCTGGTCGGCCTTCGCCAGCACCTCGCTGATGTGGTCGGGCATGGCCTCGAGCTGGCCCAGCACCTGGGTGATCTCGTCGCCGTACCGCGTCCCCTTGACCTGGGCCAGGTAGAGCGCGAGCAGGTAGCAGGCCACGAGCTGGGTGAGGAAGCCCTTGGTCGAGGCGACGCCGATCTCCGGGCCGGCGTGGGTGTAGATGACGGCGTCGGACTCCCGCGGGATGGTCGAGCCGTTGGTGTTGCAGATGGCCAGCACCTTGCTGCGCTGGGTGCGCGCGTGCCGGATGGCCTGGAGGGTGTCGGCGGTCTCGCCGGACTGGCTGATCGCCACGACGAGGGTGGAGTAGTCGAGGATCGGGTCGCGGTAGCGGAACTCCGAGCTGAGCTCGACCTCCACCGGGACGCGGCACCAGTGCTCGATCGCGTACTTGGCCACCAGGCCCGCGTAGAACGAGGTGCCGGCCGCGATGATGATGATCTTGTCGATGTCGCGCAGCTCCTGGTCGGAGAGGCGCATCTCGTCGAGCTGGAGGGCCCCCGAGCGGGTGCGACGGCCGAGCAGGGAGTCGGCGACGGCCCGCGGCTGCTCGAAGATCTCCTTGCGCATGAACCAGTCGTGGCCGTCCTTCTCGGCGGCCGAGAGGTCCCAGTCCACGTGGTAGGCCCGGCCCTCGGCGGGGCGGCCGTCGAAGGTGCTCACCTGGACGCCCTCGCGGGTGATGGTGACGACCTGGTCCTGCCCCAGCTCGAGGGCCTCGCGGGTGAACTCGATGAAGGCGGCGACGTCGGAGCCGAGGAAGTTCTCGCCCTCGCCCAGGCCGACCACCAGCGGGGAGTTGCGGCGGGCGGCGACGACGCGGTCGGGGTCCTGCCCGTCGATGGCCACCAGGGTGAAGGCGCCCTCGAGCCGGCGGCAGACGCGCTGCATCGCGGTCGTCAGGTCCTCGCCGGAGTCCACCTGGAGCTCCAGCAGGTGGGCGACGATCTCGGTGTCGGTCTCCGACACCATCTGGTGGCCCTCCTCCTCGAGGCGGGCGCGCAGGTCGTCGAAGTTCTCGATGATGCCGTTGTGCACGACGGCCACCCGGCCGCCGTAGCCGCGGTGAGGGTGCGCGTTGACGTCGTTGGGCGCGCCGTGGGTGGCCCAGCGGGTGTGTCCGAGGCCGATCGTGGAGACCGGCAGCGGGTCCTCGGAGATGGCCTTCTCCAGGTTGGCGAGCTTGCCCGCCTTCTTCCGCCCCTCGACCGAGCCCTCGTGCACGAGGGCGACACCGGCCGAGTCGTAGCCGCGGTACTCCAGCCGGCGCAGCCCGTCGATCACGACGTCCTGCGCCGAGCGCCCACCCACGTACCCGACGATCCCGCACATGGCTGGAGAGTCTAGGCGGATCAGCGCCCGGAACCTCGTCGCCGCGGACCGCCGGGGCGTCGCGCGGGCGCCGGACGGGCCCTGACCTGCGCCGGACGGTGGTCGAGGGGACCCGGCCCTAGACGTTCACCCCCTCGGGTGCACCGGGTCCGGGCACGCGAGCCGGACCGGGCTGCAAGAATCCTGCCCATGTCTTCGCAGCCGCAGCGGTCCGTGGACGCCGCGCCGGCCCCGCCCACCGGGTGGTTCCCCGCCGTCCACCCCGAGGGCCCGCGCGAGACCTCGCCGTACCTCGAGCTCGACCGCTCGGCCTGGGCGGCCCTGGCCAAGGAGACGGAGAGCCCGCTGACCGAGGCCGAGGTCAACAGCCTCCGCGGCCTCGGCGAGAGCCTCGACATCGACGAGGTGCGCGAGGTCTACCTGCCGCTCTCCCGCCTGCTCAGCATGTACGTGGAGTCCGCGGGCCGGCTGCACCGCGACCAGGAGCAGTTCCTCCACCAGCGCACTCCCCCGCGCACGCCGTTCGTCATCGGCGTCGCCGGCTCGGTGGCCGTGGGCAAGTCCACCACCGCCCGCGTGCTCCAGCAGATGCTGGCCCACTGGCCGCAGCACCCCCACGTCGCGCTGGTGACCACGGACGGCTTCCTCTACCCCAACGCCGAGCTGGAGCGGCGCGGCCTGCTCCAGCGCAAGGGCTTCCCGGAGTCCTACGACCGCCGGGCGCTGCTCCGCTTCGTCGTGGACATCAAGTCGGGCAAGGACGAGGTCACCGCGCCCGTCTACTCCCACCTCGTCTACGACGTGGTGCCCGACGAGCGGGTCGTGGTCCGCCGTCCCGACATCGTCATCGTCGAGGGCCTCAACGTCCTCCAGCCGGCGCGCAACCGCGAGGACGGCCGCGCCGGGCTCGCGGTGAGCGACTTCTTCGACTTCTCCGTCTACGTCGACGCGCACACCAGCCACATCCGCGACTGGTACACCGAGCGCTTCCTCAAGCTCCGCCGCACCGCGTTCCGCGATCCCAGCAGCTACTTCCGCAAGTACGCGGCCCTCACGCACGACGAGGCCGTGGCGGAGGCCGAGCGGATCTGGGACGCCATCAACGGCCCGAACCTCGTCGACAACGTCCTGCCCACGCGCTCGCGGGCGACGCTGGTGCTCCGCAAGGACCGCGACCACTCGGTGCGCTACGTGCGCCTGCGCAAGGTCTGAGCCGACCCCGGCACCGGCGCCGGCGCCGAGGGGGGCAGGACGCACGAGGCCGGCCCCGCGGGAGCGGGACCGGCCTCGAGAAGGTGCTGCGGTGGCGCGTCAGAGCGCCAGGCGCTCCCGGACGACGTCCGCCAGCCGGTCCGCGACCTCCTGGGCCTGGACCTGCTCGGGCGCCTCGACCATGACCCGCACGACCGGCTCGGTGCCCGACGGGCGCAGCAGCACCCGACCGGTCTCGCCGAGCTTGGCCTCCTCGACCGCCACGGCGGCCAGGAGCGCGTCGTCGTCGCACCGCGTGCGGTCGACGCCGGCGACGTTGACCAGCACCTGCGGCAGCCGGGTGACCACGGAGGCCAGGCTGCGCAGCGAGCGGCCGGTGGCCTTCACCCGCTGCAGCAGGTGCAGCGCCGTGAGCAGCCCGTCGCCGGTGGTGGCGTGGTCGGAGAGGATGACGTGGCCGGACTGCTCCCCACCCAGGGAGTAGGCACCCGCCTTCATCGCCTCCAGGACGTAGCGGTCCCCCACCGCCGTCTGGACGACCCGGATGCCGGCGTCCTTCATGGCCAGGTGCAGGCCGAGGTTGCTCATCACGGTGACGACGAGCGTCTCGTCCGCCAGCCGCCCGGCCTCGTGCAGGCCGAGGGCGAGGATCGCGAGGATCTGGTCGCCGTCGACGACGGTGCCGGTGTGGTCCACGGCGAGGCACCGGTCGGCGTCCCCGTCCACGGCGATGCCGACGTCGGCCCCGTGCTCGAGCACCGCCTGCCGCAGCGGGCCGAGGTGCGTGGAGCCGCAGCCGTCGTTGATGTTGAGCCCGTCGGGGCGGTCCCCGATCGGGATCACCCGCGCGCCCGCGGCGGCCAGCACCCGGGGGCCGACCTCGTGGGCGGCACCGTGGGCACAGTCGAGGACGACGGTCAGCCCCTCCAGCGGCCGCGAGCCGGGCAGCGTCGCGAGGAGGTGGTCGGCGTAGTCGTCGATCGTGCTGGCGTACGGGGTCACGCGGCCGACGCCGCCGCCCGTGGGCAGCGAGCGCTCGCCGCCCATGGCCGCCTCGATGGCGCGCTCGACCGCGTCGTCCAGCTTGACCCCACCGCGCGCCAGCAGCTTGATGCCGTTGTCGGGCATGGGGTTGTGGGAGGCGCTGATGACGACACCCAGGTCGGCGTCCAGCAGCCCCGTCAGGTAGGCGACACCGGGGGTGGGGACCACCCGGAGCCGTAGCACGTCCACGCCGGCCGAGGCGAGGCCCGCGACCACCGCGTGCTCCAGGAACTGCCCGGAGATGCGGGTGTCGCGGCCCACCACGGCGAGAGGCCGCCGCCCGGCCTGGCCGACTTCGTCGACCAGGACATGGGCAGCGGCCTCACCGAGGTGCAGGGCCAGGTCAGCGGTGAGCGCACCGTTGGCCAGGCCCCGGACCCCGTCGGTCCCGAAGAGTCGTCCCAAGACGAACCGGGATCAGCGCTTGGAGAACTGCGGCGCCTTGCGCGCCTTCTTCAGACCAGCCTTCTTGCGCTCGATGACGCGGGCGTCACGCGTGAGCAGCCCGGCCTTCTTGAGCGTGGGGCGGTTGGCCTCGACGTCGACCGCGTTGAGCGCACGGGCCACGCCGAGGCGCAGGGCGCCGGCCTGACCGGTCACGCCGCCGCCGTGGATGCGGGCGATGACGTCGAAGCGGCCCTCGAGCTGCGTGGTGGCGAACGGCTCGTTCACGACCTGCTGGTGCAGCTTGTTCGGGAAGTAGTTGTCGAGGGTGCGACCGTTGATGGTCCACACGCCGGTGCCCGGCACGATGCGGACGCGGGCCACGGCCTCCTTGCGGCGACCGACGGCCGCGGCGGGGGCGATGGTGGCCGGACGGGCCTCGGCGTCAGCGGACGGAGCGGACTCCGAGCTGTAGGCGACGCCCTGCTCGTCGGTGGTGTAGGTCTCCTCGACCTCGGTGGCGTTGTCAGCCATGTTCTTCGTTCCTTGTCAGCTCGGTCGAGAAGTTACTGGGAGATCTGGCGGATCTCGTAGGGCGTGGCCTGCTGGGCCTGGTGCGGGTGGTTCGGGCCCGAGTAGACCTTCAGCTTCTTCAGCATCTGCCGACCCAGCTTGTTCTTGGGGAGCATGCCCCAGACGGCCTTCTCGATCGCCTTGCGGGCGTCGGTGTCCAGGACCTCGCCGATCGGCGTGGCGGACAGACCGCCCGGGTAGCCGGAGTGGCGGTAGGCCATCTTGGTGCGGGCCTTGTCGCCCGAGAGGGAGACCTTCTCGGCGTTGATGACGATGACGAAGTCACCGGCGTCGACGTGCGGGGCGAACTGCGGCTTGTGCTTGCCGCGGATCAGGTTCGCCGCGGTGACGGCGAGGCGACCCAGGCGGATGTCGGCAGCGTCGATGACGTACCACTCACGCGTGATGTCGCCGGGCTTGGGGCTGTAGGTGCGCACGGCTGTCCTACTCTCTCGTTCGTTCGGCCCGGCGGGGTGTCCCCAACCGGGTGGTGCTTCCACGACGTCTGACGAACACGGCCCGGATCGCACCTGTCGGCGCCCGAGGGGCGCCCGGCTCACGTCCGGATCTGCACTCCGACCGGGGAGGTCGGGGCGCGGCAGAAGTCGCGACCAGCAAGACTACGCAGCGGCCCGCCGCACGTCCAAACGGGGACGACGGCGTGCGCGACCCACGCCGGTCCAGTCTGGCGCGGCGCGGCGCTCCCCCGGCCGCGGGGCCCCGGCCGGCGTCCTCGAGCCCCTCGTGACTGCGCGAGCGCGCGCGAGGCCGTGAGGCCGTGAGCAGCGGTTCCGGCGCCCGCGACGTGGGACACCCGCTACCGGTGCGTACGTGGCGGGGGATACAGTCCCGCAACGTGACCGAATCTCTGACCGTCCGAGACAACCGCACCGGGCAGGAGTACGACGTCCCGATCACGGACGGCACCATCCGCGCCGCCGATCTCGGGAAGATCAAGGCCTCCGACGAAGCGCCCGGTCTGGCCGTGTACGACCCCGGTTTCGTCAACACCGCCTCGTGCCGCAGCGCCGTCACCTACATCGACGGTGACAAGGGCATCCTCGAGTACCGGGGCTACCCGATCGAGCAGCTGGCCGAGCACTCCTCGTTCCTGGAGGTCGCGTACCTGCTGGTCCACGGCCACCTGCCGACCAAGGAGCAGCACGACGCCTGGGTGCACGAGATCACCTACCACACGTTCGTGCACGAGAACGTGAAGTCGTTCATGCAGGGCTTCCGCTACGACGCGCACCCCATGGGGATGCTCATGGCGTCGGTGGGGGCCCTGTCGACGTTCTACCCCGAGTCGCGCGACATCAGCGACGAGCAGAACCGGCACATCCAGATCGTCCGGATGATCGCCAAGATGCCGACGCTGGGCGCCTGGTCCTTCCGCCACGCCCAGGGCAAGCCGTACGTCTACCCGGACAACGACCTGTCCTACACCGGCAACTTCCTCTCCATGCTCTTCAAGATGAGCGAGAGCAAGTTCGACGCCGACCCGCGCCTGGTCAAGGCCCTGGACACGCTGTTCATCCTGCACGCCGACCACGAGCAGAACTGCTCGACCAACGCGGTCCGCTCCGTCGGCTCCTCGCAGGTCGACCCGTACTCCGCCGTGGCCGCCGGCATCGGCGCCCTCTACGGCCCGCTCCACGGTGGCGCCAACGAGGCCGTGCTGCGGATGCTCAAGCGCATCGGCAACAAGTCCGAGATCCCCGCCTTCATCGAGGGCGTGAAGTCGGGCAACGAGCGCCTCATGGGCTTCGGCCACCGCGTGTACAAGAACTACGACCCGCGCGCCACCATCATCAAGAAGGCCTGCGACGACGTCTTCGAGGTCACCGGGGTCAACCCGCTCCTCGAGATCGCCCAGGAGCTCGAGAAGATCGCGCTCGAGGACGAGTACTTCGTCAAGCGCCGCCTCTACCCGAACGTGGACTTCTACTCGGGCCTGATCTACGAGGCCTTCCAGTTCCCGCCGGAGATGTTCACCGTCCTCTTCGCCATCGGCCGCACCCCGGGCTGGCTGGCCCAGTGGAGCGAGCTGGTGACCGACAAGGAGCAGAAGATCGCGCGCCCGAAGCAGATCTACACCGGCGACCGGACGCTGCAGTTCACCCCGGCCTCCGAGCGCTGGGCCTGATCCCCGCCTCCTGCCGGACGCACCCACCGGCCCCGGACGACCTCGTCGTCCGGGGCCGGTGGCGTTCCCGGGCACGGTGCTCGGGGAGGATGGCCGCATGAGCGTCTCCCCTCCCCCCGGCCCCTCGGCAGGCTCCTCGGCCGGTCCTGCCGCCGTCCGGGGCGTCGTCTGGGACCTCGGGAACGTCCTGGTGGACTGGGACCCCCTCGCGGCCATCGCCGCCGGGGTCGGCGAGGAGCGGGCGCGGGCCTTCCTCGCCGCCGTCGACTTCCACGCCTGGAACCACGCGGCGGACGCCGGCCTCGACTGGGACGCCAACGAGGCCCGGCTCGCCGCCGAGCACCCCGAGTGGGCGGACGCCGGCCGTGCCTACCGTCGCCACTTCGCCGCCTCGCTGCGCGGCGAGGTGCCCGGCACCACCGCCCTGGTCCGGGCGCTGCACGCGGCCGGGGTCGGCCAGTGGGGCCTCACGAACTGGAGCAGCGAGCTGTACCACCCGCACGCGCCGCGGCACGAGGCCGTCGCGCTGCTGCGCGACGTGGTCGTCTCCGGGGACGTGGGCCTCGCCAAGCCCGACCCGAGGATCTACGCGCTCACGGTCGCCCGCACCGGCCTGCGCGCCGACGAGCTGGTGTTCGTGGACGACCGGGCGGACAACGTCCGCGCCGCCGAGGCCGCCGGGATGGTGGGCGTGGTCTTCACCGACGCGGGGTCCCTGCGCGAGCGGCTCGGGGCGCTGGGCCTCCCGGTGTGAGGGCCTGCCGGTGTGAGGCGCCCGCCGGCATGAGGCGCCTCAGAGCCCGGAAAGGTCGTCCGGGATCTCGATCTCGCCGATGCTGTCCTCGGTGAGCAGCCCGTCGGGGTCGATCCGCGGCGGGACGGCCGCCAGGGCCGCCTCCACGAGCGCGATGCGCGCCTTGAGCACCAGGCCGCGCTGGAGCCGGCCCACGCCGTCCAGGCCCTCCTCGACGGCCGCGCGCACCTGCTCCTCGGTGAAGGTCGGCCGCGTGCCCGGCTCCACCTCGACGTCCGGGAGCGCGGTCAGCACGGGCAGCACCTGGTCGGCCAGGCCCGCGAGCAGCTGGTAGCGCCCGAAGCGGCCGAGGTCGTGCCAGACGTCCTCGACGTCGCGGCCGCCCTTGCGCACCTCGCGCTGGCCGGCCAGGACGCTCTTCGCGGCGCCCTCCATGGCCCGGGTCATCTCGTTCTCGGTGAAGCGCACGGGCCCCATCCTCCCACCGCCCTGAACGGGCCGGGGAGGACGGGGCCCGTCCTCGCTGCTGGTGCTTCCTCAGCCGCGCAGCCGCACCGCGGTGCTCACCGCCGGGCCGCGCTTCGGGTCCACCACGACGGTGGCCTTGCGGCTGCCCGTGCGGACCGCCTTCCGGCCGGCCGCGGTGAGCTTCAGCGTCACCTTCTTCGTGCCCGAGGGCGTGAGGGTCGTGGTCCCCCGCGCCAGCGTGCGGCCCGACGCGCGCACCGTGACGGTGCTCGTGCCCATCACGGAGGACAGGACCCGGACCGACACGGTGCGGGCCGTGACGGCCGCCGTGCGCGGCACGGCCACCGTGGCGGTGCCCGGGCGGACCGTGAGGGTCACCGTCGAGGCGTTGTTCGCCGGGTCGGCGTCCTCGGAGGTGGAGTCCACGCGGGCGGTGTTGTCGATGCTGACGGGGCTGGAGGTGCCGACCGACTCCACGGAGGTGCGGTCGCCCAGGCAGTAGAGCGTCAGCGTGCCCGTGGCCGCCGTGTCGGAGGTGTTGCGCAGCTGGAAGGCCCGCGTCTTGATCCGCGGGTCGTTGCCGAGCGAGACCAGCCCGTCACCGAGGTTCCAGGAGGCGAGGACGCCCTTGGCGTCGTCCGCGCAGATGACCTGCTCCTCCACGCTCGAGCCGGCCGGCACCGTGACCGTCCGGGTGACCGTGCTGAACACCAGGTCGTGGGTGTGCCCCTGGACCGCGCTGGTGGTCGTGTGCAGGCAGTTGGCCGAGACCGTGATGGTCGAGGCGGACGGCACGTCGAACGTCCAGGACCAGCCGCGCGCCCCGGTGGCCTCGGAGGCGACCAGCGTGGCGACGCCGCCCGAGGTGTTCCAGCCCGGCGCCACCGGCGTGGTGCCGGTGGTGCACGTGGCAGTGAGGGTCGTGCGCCCGGCGTCCACCGTGGCGGTGGAGGTGGCCGGGGTCGAGTCGACCTCGAGGTCGTGGACGTGGCCGTTGCCGTGACCGGTCTGGCTGTCGGCCTCCGCGGTCTGGGCGGGCAGGCAGGCGATGAAGACCTTGGTCTGCGCCCGGCCGGTGGCGTCGTTGCGGATGATCGCCTTGTAGGTGTGGGTGTCGCTCGCGGCGGACCACAGCGTCTTGACGTCGGTCTCCGTGCCGGTGCCCTGGTCGACGTGGTCGACCCGGACGTTGCCGTCGGACAGGATGCCGCCGTCGGTGCAGGCCACGCTGACGGAGCGGGTCTCCCCCGCCTCAAGGTCGACCTGCTGCTCCACCTTGTAGGGGGTCAGCCAGTGGTAGGCCTGCGGGTTGGGCGAGGTGCCGGCGCCGGCGGTCGGGTCCACGGTCACGGAGACCGGGCCGACGACGAGGCTGTCGCCCGCGGCGACGTCCCCGAGGTCGCAGGTGAGGACGCGGGAGGCGAGGGAGCAGCCCGGGTAGCTCACGCCGTTCGGGGTGACGCCGTCGGGCAGCGGGTCGGTGAGGACCACGTCGGTCGCGGCGCGCGAGCCCAGGTTGCTCACGGTGAAGGAGTAGCTGATGACGTCCCCGCCCTTCGGCGAGGCGTCGGAGACGGTCTTGTTCACCGTGATGTCCGAGCGCGGGTTCGGGTTCGGCGGGATGCCACCCGTGTCCGGGCCCGGGGTCGAGGTGCTCGTGGACGTCGTGGCCGCGCTGCTCGACGTCGCGGCGCTGCTCGAGGTCGCGGCGCTGCTCGAGGTCGCCGCGCTGCTCGAGGTCGCGGCGCTGCTCGACGTGGCGGCGCTGCTCGACGTGGCCGCGCTGCTCGACGTGGCGGCGCTGCTCGACGTGGCGGCGCTGCTGGACGTGGCCGCACTGCTCGACGTGGCCGCACTGCTCGAGGTCGCCGCGCTGCTCGAGGTCGCCGCGCTGCTCGAGGTGGCGGCGCTGCTGGAGGTGGCGGCCGTGGAGGACGCGCTGCCGGAGCCCGTGGTGGGCGCGTCGATCCAGTGGACGGCGTAGTGCGAGATCGCCCGCAGGCCGCCGTTCTTCATGATCACCGGGTAGGAGAACGTGATGCTCGTGGGGTACGGCTCGGCCTCGTAGACCGTCCGCGGGCCCAGGCCCTGCTTGATGGAGCCGGCCTTGACGCAGTAGTAGTCGATGACCTTGCCGGCCGGCGCGTCCACGGTGACCGTGAGCGGCTCGCCCGTGGTGTCGATCTTGCCGGAGCTGAGCCCGTCGCAGACCGAGTCCGCGGTATCGGCACCGATGACGTCGGGCAGGCAGACCGTGGCCGGGAACGTGTTGACGTGCGTCTCGCGCTGCGAGGTGAACGACTTCGCGATCATCTGGCCGATCGTGTGGCCGGCGCTGGTGACCGAGACCGCGGCGTCCGGCGCGAGGACCGTGCCCAGGAACGCGCTGCCGCCCGAGATGGTGAGCGAGGTGGTGTCCGCGGCGTTCCACAGGATGCCCGCGTAGTCGCTGCCCTTGAGGGCGTCGGAGGCCTGGCTGAAGGAGCCGTTCGTGCCGACGCGGAACTCGGTGCTCGTGGTGCCGAGCGTGACGTCGCCGCTGGGCAGGTTGATGATCGCGGTCGAGCCCTTCGGCACGTCCACGTCGATGGAGCCGTTCTGCAGGCCCGCGAGCTGGGCGGCCGTCACGTCGAAGACGTTGTAGTCGCTGCCGGTGCCGGTGAGGACGAGGCGGTACTTGGCGCCGTTGTCGACGGACACCCGCTGCGTCGTGCCCGTGACGTCGAGGCCGTCGAGCGCGGAGGACAGGGTGCGCAGGTAGTTGAAGGAGGTGGCGACGTCGACGGGAGCGTCGGTGAGCAGGCTGCCCTTGGTCGAGGCGCTGCCGTTGAAGTTGACGGTGCCCTGCTTGTCGCCGACCCAGGCGGAACCGCCCTGGACGTTGACGGTGGTGCCGGAGGCCAGGGTGTCGACGGACAGCACGGCGTCGCTCTTCTTGACTCCGGTCAGCCCGGCGCCCACGTCCATCGCCGAGCCGCTCAGCGTCCCGCCGACCGCGACGCTGCCCTCGGACTCGGCGGTCCGGTAGGAGCTGCCCTCGACGAACTCGGTCCAGCCGGTGGCGTCACCGAGCAGCTGGTCGACGTCCGTGCAGGACGCGGCGGTCAGGCTCGCGTTCCCCGTCGCGTCCGCGGACCCGACCAGGGCCGGGGAGATCGCGACGGCCGCGGCGACGACCAGTCCGGTGAGCGCGGCGATGCGGCCGCGGGTGGAGCGCCGCGGCAGCGCGGCGCCCTCGTAGGTGTGTCCCATGTGCTGTACGCGTCCCTCGTACTCGTGCCCCTCGGCCCCCGGCGTCCTCCCAGGACAGGGGCCTCCTGAGGAGAACCTGTCACAGTCCGGGCCCGCCTGTCTGCCGGGTGCACAAGTTGTTACCGGTCCGTGGACGAGCGGATCATCTCGGGCCCTCCGCCCGGGCCTGCGGGACCTTCGTCCCGACCACCGGACCAGCACGTTCGGCAATGCACGGTCGTTCCCGCGCCCCTCGCGCGGCCTCGCGTGACCTCGGACACGTCGACGGCCGAGATCTGCGCCGGGTCTCAGCCTCGTCACAGCAACGCCCGGCACCATCCTCCGCATGAGCAGCACCCCCCCGGACCCCCCGCAGGACGACGACGCCCAGCGGAGCTACCCCCGCTACCCGAACTCCAACCCCTACTCCTCGCCGGAGCAGGGGCCCGTGAGCGACGAGACGCAGCCGCTCCAGGCGTCCCAGCCCGCGCAGCCCGCGTCCTCCCAGCCCGCGTCCTCCCAGCCCGCGCAGCCGACGGACGCCCCGCCCGCCACGGGCGGCGCCGAGCCCACGGTGCAGCTGCCCACCGGCGCGGCCCCCTACGACGCGTCCACCTACCAGCCGGCCCCGCACACCACCGCCTACGGCGAGGCCGCCTCGCCGACCGCCGTCGCGACCGCCCCCGCGCCCTCGCGGCGCCGGCGGGTGCCGTTCGCCGCCGCGGTCGTCGCGACGTCCCTCGTGGTCGGTGCTGCGGCCGGCTTCGGCGGTGCCGCCGCCTGGTCCGTGCTCGGGGACGACGACGACTCCGCCGGGAGCGCCTCCACCTCCCAGGTGGTCCAGAGCGACGACACGGACTCCTCCACGATCGAGCAGGTGGCCTCGAAGGTGCTGCCCTCCGTCGTGATGATCGAGGTGACGGGCTCCTCGGAGTCCGGCTCGGGCTCCGGGATCATCCTGTCCTCCGACGGGGAGATCCTCACGAACAACCACGTCGTGGAGGTCGCCGGCGACAACGGCACCATCACCATCGACTTCAACGACGGCAGCCACGCCCAGGCCACCGTCGTCGGGACCGACCCGCTCACCGACACCGCGGTGGTCAAGGCCGAGGGTGTCTCCGGCCTGACCCCGGCGGACATCGGCGTCTCCTCCGACCTCAAGGTCGGCGAGGGCGTGGTCGCGGTCGGCTCCCCCTACGGCCTCGACGCCACCGTCACCAGCGGCATCGTCTCCGCGCTGGAGCGACCCGTCGACGTGGGCTCGGACGACCAGGGCAACGCCACCGTCTACCCCGCCATCCAGACCGACGCGGCGATCAACCCGGGCAACTCCGGCGGCCCGCTCGTCGACCTCGAGGGCAACGTCGTCGGCATCAACGCCTCGATCCAGACGGCCTCCTCCTCGTCCGCCTACGGCACCACCGAGGAGGGCGGCTCGATCGGCCTCGGCTTCGCGATCCCGATCGACGAGGTCTGGCCCGTGATCCAGCAGATGATCAAGGGCGAGACGCCGACGCACGCCAAGCTGGGCATCTCGGTCTCCGACGTCCAGGACTCCACCTCCAGCGTCGACGGCGCCCAGGTGCAGTCCGTCAACGACGGCTCCACCGCCGGCGAGGCCGGGCTGAAGGCCGGGGACGTCATCACGAAGGTGGACGACACGCAGATCACGAGCGCCGACTCGCTGGTGGCGACCATCCGCTCCTACCGCCCGGGCGACCAGGTGACGATCACCTACGAGCGCGACGGCACGGAGGGGACGGCCACGCTGACCCTCGACTCGGACGGCGACGACTCCGGCTCCTGAGCCGGCGCCCGCGCACCGCGGGCCCACGATCCCGACCGGTCCTGGTCCCACCGGTCGTGGTGAGGAGCGAGGCCCCGCCCCGGCAGTCGCCGGGACGGGGCCTCGTCCGCTCTCTCCTCGGTAAACATGCGTTCTCCACTGTCCCGCCGTCGGCGACCGCCCGGGAACTGTCCCCAGGCCCCGTGTGCGTCCGTTTCGGTCACCCACGACCCGGGCAGGAGTGACAGGACACGCTGGACGGCGCGCAGGCGCGCGATCCGGCGACATCGACGATCCAATGGGGGGATCACGCATGGGACCTGCTTCTTTTCCTGACAGAGCGCACCGACCGGGAGGTGCTCGGGGCCGGACCGGGCGGGTCGCCGCATGACCCGGCTGACCCTCGGCCAGGCCCTGCCCGGCCCCGTGCTGCCCGTTCCCCCGCCCGCGCTGGACCTGACGCTCGGCCTGGCCGCGGTCGCGGCCGTGCTGTCCCGGACGACCAGGACACGTGTGCTCTCGCTGGCGCTCCTCCTGGGCGCGCTGTGGCTGCGCGTGCCGCAGGCCCTGGCCGATCCCGACCACGCCGGCCTGGCCCCCGCCCTCACCATCGCCCTCGGCGCCCTCCTGGCCGCCGGGGAGACCTGCTGGCGCCGCCGCTGCCTGCGCGCCACCCGCGCGGACGCGTCCGCCGCCGAGGCCGCGACCTGGCACGAGCTCCGCTCCATCTCGGCCGGGCTGGCCGGCGTCGCCGAGCTCCTGCGCGACCCGGGGCTCCCCGCGGCCGAGCAGCCCCGGCTCACGGCGCTCCTCGTCTCGGAGGCGCAGCGGCTCCAGCGCCGCACCCGGTTCCCCGACTCGTCCGGGCGCGCCCTCGACGAGCCGCCCGGCTGCCAGGCCGAGGTCGACGTCGTCCTCGACACCCTCGTCACCAGTCACCGCGCGCGCGGCATGGACGTGTCGTGGCAGCCCGTGGGGACGCGGGCGGCGGTCTCGACCGACGCGCTGAGCGAGATGGTCGGGGTCCTGCTGGACAACGCGGCCCGGCACGCCCCGGGGGCCCGCGTCGGCGTCCTGACCGCCCGGGACGCGGCCACGCTCCGGATCACCGTCGCCAACGACGGTCCCCCGGTGCCCAGGACGCTGGCTCCCCGGCTCTTCTCCCCCGGCGTCCGGGGTCGGGCGACGGGCGGCTCGGGCATCGGCCTGGCCGCGGCCCGGTTGCTGGCCCGCAGCGGGGGCGGCGACCTCCGCCTGGCGGGCAACGGCCGGGCCGGCGTCCGCTGGGAGCTGACCCTCCCGGAGGCGTCCGCGGTGACGTCGCCCTCCTCGTCGGAGGTCGACGTCGATGCCTGAGCGCACCATCGTCGTGATCGACGACCACGGCGTCTTCGCCGAGGCCCTCGAGCTCTCGCTGTCCCTGCGTGGCCACCAGGTCGACCGTCTGGACCCGGGGCGGCTGGCCTCGCTGGACGCGCTGGTCCGGGCCGTCACCCACCGGTCCGCCGGCCTCGTCCTCCTCGACCTCGACCTCGGCCCCCTGGGCAGCGGCCTGGGTGCGATCCGCCCTCTCGCGGCGGCGGGCACGGCGGTGCTCGTCGTCACCGGCGACGACGACCGGGCCCGGTGGGGCGAGTGCCTGGCCGCGGGCGCCCGGGGAGTGGTGCACAAGGGCGTCGCGCTCCCCGACGTCCTGCGCGCGGTGCGACTCACGCTCGAGGGACGCCCCGTGCACGAGCGGGAGGAGCGGGCGCGTCTGCTCGCCGCGGCAGGGGCCCGCCGCGCGGACGACGGGGAGACGCACCGCCGCCTCCAGTCCCTCTCACCGCGGGAGCGGGTCGTCCTCGCGCACCTGCTGGCGGGGCGGACGGTGGCGGAGGTCGCGTCGCTCGAGACGCTCTCGGTCGCGACCGTGCGGACCCAGGTGAAGGCCGTCCTCGCGAAGCTGGGCGTCTCCTCACAGCTGGCCGCCGTCGGTCTCGCCCACCGGGTCGGGTGGCGGGGACCCCGTACCACGACGGGTATCCCGAACCGGGGAGGCAAGAGGTCACGCGTGTCCACTGGAACAGAATTGGGCCGATCCCCACACTCGTAGCCCGACTGGGCCGTGAGGCCGTGAGCGGCCCGTGTCCGGAAGCGGTCAGCGCCGGCGGCGCCCCGGCAGCGAACTCCCAGAGCCGACCAAAGCCTTCCCTCGAGCGGGCATTCGCGCAGGCCAGACGGCTTTGCTGCCAGGATCGTCCGGACAGCAAACGCTCTCGGTGGTCGTGAGAGCACCACCATCGGGGCCCGCACCTCGGGTGGTCCAGCCATCCGGGGAGGGGCTCCCGATGAACCTGAATCCTGTGGACGTGCGTGCGCCATTCCGTTCCGGACCGGCGACTGAAAATAGTAGTCAGGTGACCCTCACCAGGAGTTTGCTCAGTGTTCTCGTCGTGGACGAGATCGGCGCGGGCCGGGACGGGACAGCACAGGCACCGCGCACGTGGATGGATCGGCCGTGGGACCGGCCGGAAGTGGGGGGACGAGATGACGGTCGAGGTGCGCCCTGAGGGGCTCCACCCGACGCCGTCGACCGGGGGGCCGCGGGACGCGGTACGCCGGCCGGACGGCGCACAGCAGGCAGCGCCGGCAGGCCCGCGCGGCCGACGGCGCAGCGGTGAGGTCCGGTCGTGCTGACGACCCTGCCGCCCCCGCCGGTGCTGCTCCTGGACGTGGCCGTCGACGGACTCCTCCTCGGCGCACTGCTCTCCCGCTCGCGACGCTCCGCCTCCGCCTTCCTGGTCGGTGCCGTCGCTCTGCTCTGCTACCGCCGGAGCGTGGTCGGCTCGTCGCTGACGATGCTCGACCCGCTGGCGCTGCACGTGGCGGTCCTGGGCACCCTGGTGCTGGCCGCGCAGATGGTGCGCCGCCACCGCGAGGCCGCAGAGGCCGACGACCTCGAGGAGCTGGACGCAGCCGCCCTGGCCGCTGTCGGCCCGGGGGTCGAGCACCCCGACGCCGCCCCGGAGCTGCTGGCCCTGCACGAGGTGCGGTCCATCTCCGCCGGCCTGGCGGGTGCGGCCGCACTCCTGTCGAACCCCGAGATCGCGCCCGAGGCCCGGGACCGGATCTCCGTCCTCATCACGAGGGAGGCCATGCGCCTGCAGCGCCGCCTCGAGCGCAGCGGCTCCGAGGCCTCCGACCAGGCGTCCCGGACCGAGCTCGACCGGCTCCTCGCCGACCTGCTGCTCAGCCACCGCGCCCGAGGTCGGGACGTCAGCGCCGCCGTCTCCTCCCTGGAGCTGGCCGCTCCGGCGGACGACGTCGCCGAGATCCTCGGCGTCCTGCTCGACAACGCGGCCGCGCACGCTCCGGGAGCCCGGGTCGACGTGCGGGCGACCCGCGTCGGCGACGTCGCGGTCGTGCGCGTCAGCGACGACGGCCCGGGGGTCGAGCCCGCCGTGCGCCGGGCGGTCTTCATGCCCGGCGTCCAGCGCGCCGGCTCGCCCGGGCAGGGGCTCGGCCTCGCCTCCGCCCGGTGGCTGGCCATGCGTCACCAGGGCGACCTGCGCCTGCTGCCCACCGACACCGGCACGACGTGGGAGCTCGTGCTCCCGCTGGTGCCCGGCAGCTTCCCGGAGAGGCCGGCGCCCGCGCCCGCTCGACCCCGCACGACGCGGCCGCGTGCGGTCGCCGCGGAGACGTCCCCCATGCCGACGATCCTGCCGGCCGCCGTCCTCGAGGCCTCCGCCGCCCGGACGGCCACCCCGCCCACCGTCGTCCTCACGGCCCCCACGGGCCCCCGCGGCCACGGGTTCCCCGTCGGCCACCCGTCCACCAGGCAGCCGGAGCGCGCCACCGCCCACCCGCGGACCCCCGGCAGCCGCACCACGGAAGGAGGGCCGCACCATGGCCTCCCCGCACGCTGAGCTCGTCGTCCTCGTCGAGGACCACCAGCTCTTCGCCGAGGCGCTGGAGCTCGCGCTCCAGCTGCGAGGCCACACCGTCAACCGGGTCCTGCCCGCCGAGGCCTCCTCGGTGCGCGGCCTGGTGGACGAGGTGCTGCGCCGACGCCCCGGCCTGGTCATGCTCGACCTGGACCTGGGCCCGGTCGGCAACGGCGTGACCGCGGTCGGCCCGCTCGTCCAGGCCGGCGTCGACGTCATCGTCGTGACCGGTGAGCACGACGAGCTGCGCTGGGGCGAGTGCCTGGCCGCCGGGGCGCGGACCGTGCTGCCCAAGTCCTCCTCGCTGCCCTCGATCATGAGCGTCGTCCGCCGGGTGATGGCGGGCGTGCCGGTGATGGAGGTCGCCGAGCGCGAGCGCCTGCTCGGCGCCGCGCGAAGGCGTCAGGTGCAGGAGCTGGCGACCCTCCAGCGGCTCCAGCTGCTCTCGCCCCGCGAACGGGTGGTGCTCGGGCACCTCATGGCCGGACGGACCGTCACCGAGGTGGCCGCGGCCGAGACGCTCTCCCCCGCGACCGTGCGCACCCAGGTCAAGTCGATCCTCGGCAAGCTCGAGGTCTCCTCGCAGGTCGCCGCAGTCGGGATGGCCTACGGCGTCGGGTGGTCCGCGCCCAGGTGAGGCACCGTGAGCCGGTGCGCGTCCTCGCGCAGCGACTCGACCAGGAGCACCGCCTTCACGCGATCGGTCACGCCCAGCTTGCGCAGCACCTGCTTGAGCATGGTGCGGGCGGTGTGCTCGGCCAGCTCGAGTGAGTCGGCCATGGCGCGCGCGTCCTCGCCGGCCACGAGGGCGTCGAGGACGTCGCGCTCGCGTGAGGTCAGGCCGGCCAACCGGGTCACGGCGTCGCGACGCTGCTCGTCCAGGAGGTACCAGCCCGGCCGGGCGCGCTGGGCGACGCCCTCCGGGTCCCACTCGGCGCCGTCCTGCCCGACGAGCTCACGGAGCAGGTGGACGAGGCGGTCCAGCGAGGCACCCACGACGACCGTGGCGCCGCGGTCGGCCAGGGGGCGCGCGGCAGCACCGGGATCGTTGGAGGACGAGACCAGCCACGGGACGGTGGGCTGCTGCTCCAGCACCCACATGAGCTCGGCGAGCACGTCGTCCACGGCCAGGGAGCCGATCCAGACCCCCACCTGGGCACGCATGCTCGACAGCTGGGTGCGGACGCTCTCCTGCGTGCCGCGCGGCCGCAGGCCCAGGGGCCGGGCCAACGCGCCGTGGTGCCTCAGCCCGACGACGACGGTCTCCTGGACCAGTCGCTGGTCGGACACGACTGCCACTCGAGGACCCGAGGCCTCTGCGTCGAGCATGTGACGTCACTCCATCTCGACGGTCGGCGCCGGGGGCGGGCGGGCGCGGACCGTGGGGGTCGGGGGCACGGGTGCTGGGAGACCCGTGTTCGGGGGCGGACGAGGCGGACAGGGGTGGGGCAGGGGCTGTGCTCGGTGCTGCCGGTGGTGGTCAGTGTGACTGATGGGGCGACCAGATCCAGCGAGGCACGCAGGATGCCGAGCGGGGCGGCACGGCATCGGCCGACGATCACCGAATCTGGGGAACCGGCGCACGTCGGGGCCCCATCTTGACCCCATCCTGGCAATCCTGGGACGTCCATCCCAGGAGTGACCCCTGTATTGGGGATGAGCCGGGCGCGCCGACGACGGACACTCCCACCCCCGCTGACCAGGACGTTTCCTCCCCGATCCAGCCGTGAAGCCCTGTTCCGGGTGCCCTGCGGTGACGAAGGACGCGTTCCTCCCCCGGCCGGACACGCGCCCGTCACCTGCCGGTCACCGGCGTCCCGGGCCCCGGGCGGGCACCCACGGGGGCGGGCACGGTCACCCCGCTCCAGCCCGTCCCGGCAGGTCGTCGCGGCCGCCCGCCCGGACGGGCACGGACCCGGGCGAGGAGCCCCTTCAGCCCCGGCGCCCGGTTGACGGTGGCACCCGTTCCCCTGGTGCTCACCAATCCTGGGTAAGTCGCTGCACGCCTCCGGCAGACCCCTCCTGACGCTCCAATACTCGCTGACGAGGGGGGACGACGGCGTCCGCTGCCCCTCGCACAGCACGACGAGGGGGGGGTCCCGACATGTCCGAGGCAGAGCAGTCCCGCACGGCCCGGGACGGGCGTCGCCCCTGGCGTCGGGCCTTCGTGCCGAGCCACCGCGCCCGACCCGTGGCCGTGGCCGCGGTGACCGGGCCGCGTGTCGCCGGCGCCGCCCCGACTCCCCTCCCCTCGCCCGTCGTCGCACCGCTCGCAGCGGCCGAGACCACGCCCGTCGACGTGCCCGCGTTCCCCGCCGTCCCCGTCGTGGACGCCGAGACCGCCGCCGGCGCTCCCGAGGAGGCGGCCGCCGAGCCGCTTCTCGACGCGGCCACCGGCCCCTCGGCCGGTGCCGTGCCCGCGTGCGGTCAGGGCCGCATCCGGGACCTCACGCTCGTCGCCGTCGCGGTCGTCGCGGCCGCCACCGTCGCGGTGCTCCTGCCGAGCGCCGGTCGGCCCGCCGTGTTCGTGGGGATCGTCGGCGTCTCCCTGCTCCTCGCCCTCGCCGTCGTCCGCACCCGGCATCTCTCGCGGCTCGTCGAGGAGACCCACGGCGAGCAGGGGCGGCTCCTCTCCGAGCTCCGCCGGCTGGACGACGTCATGCGCGGGGAGCGCACCCGCCTGCACGAGATCAACGCCATCGCCGCCGGTCTCGCGGCCGCCGCACGGCTGCTGGACGACGACCGCGGCCTCGGCCGCGAGCGCGTCGACCGCCTGCACCGGATGATGCACGCCGAGGCCGACCGTCTGCACCGCCTCGTGGACCCCGGCCGCCGGCCCGAGCTGATGCCCGTGCACGTCGCCGCCGTGGCCTGGCCCGTCGTGGCCCGCCTGGCCGCTGCCGGGCACCCCGTCTCGCTCCTGTGCGACGAGACCACCACCGTCCTCGCCGACCCCGACGTGGTCGCCGAGGTGCTCAGCATCCTGCTCGAGAACGCCCACCAGCACGCTCCGGGCAGCCCGGTGCGCGTGCAGGTCTCCACCGGCCGTGACGGTCGGGTCGAGATCGCGGTGCAGGACGAGGGCCCGGGTGTCGACCCGGCCGTCGCTCCCCGGCTGTTCGGCTGGCGGGTGCGTGGCGCGTCCTCGACGGGGCAGGGCATCGGCCTGTACTCGGCGCGCGAGCTCGTACGACGCCAGGGCGGGGACCTGCGCGTCGAGACCGGTACCGGCGGGAGCAGCTTCGTGCTCAGCCTCCGCGATGCAGCCAGGAAGGAGGCCTCGCGTGGCGACACCCGCCGCCCTGGCCACGTCGCGTAAGGACTACCGCGTCGTCATCATCGAGGACCACGCGCTGTTCGCGGAGGCCCTCGAGCTCACCCTCTCCATGGAGGGGTACACGGTCCGGCGCTACCAGCCGGCCCAGGGAGCGACGACCGCGTCCTTGCTCAGCGCCATCCAACGGATGCGCCCTCGGCTCATCCTGCTCGACCTCGACCTCGGCGCCTCCGGCGACGGCTCGCGCCTCATCAGCGGCCTCGCCCGGACCGGCGTGGACGTCGTCGTCCTGACCGGGGAGCCCGACCACGGCCGCTGGGGCGAGTGCCACGCCCAGGGCGCCCGCAAGGTCGTGCCCAAGCACGCGTCCCTCAACGAGATCCTCGCGACCGTCCGTCGCGCCCACCAGGGCCTGCCCCTGCTGGCGGCGGGCGAGCGGGAGGCCCTCGTCCGGGCCTGGCAGAACGGACGCGCGGAGCACGCCGAGTCCCAGCGCCGGCTCGACCAGCTGACCCCGCGCGAGCAGCAGGTCCTGCGGCGGCTGATGGACGGGCGCACCGTCCGTGACGTCGCCACCGAGGACATCGTCGCGGAGGCGACCGTGCGGACCCAGGTGAAGTCGATCCTGGGCAAGCTCGGCGTCTCCTCCCAGCTCGCCGCGGTCGGGCTGGCCCACCGCACCGGATGGAAGGGGCCCCGCCCGTGACCGACACGTCCGCCCTCGAGACCGGCCCCGTGCACGTCGGGCACGCCCAGCCGTCCACCCGGCGCGAGGTCACCCGGCCCCGACCCGTCCTCGTCCAGCCCGCGCAGCGCACGCCCGCCCGGGCGCGTGGCCTCCAGCGGCGCTGGCTCCCGCTGCTCGACCTCCTGGTCCTCGTGCCGGCGCTCCTCGGGACCCGTGCCCTGCTCGGCGGGCCCCGGCTCGCCGATCTCCTCGGCATGACGCTCTCGTGGCTCGTCGTCCTCGGCCTCCACGGCTGCTACCGGCGCTCCATCGCGCGGCACCGCCGGATGACGACCGAGCACGTCCTGGCCGCCGCGGGGTCCTTCGGCCTCCTGCTGTGGGCCGGCGCCGCGCTCGACCTCGTCGACCCGGTCGGACCTCGCCTCGCCGGCGCCCTCGCCGTCACCATCCTCACCAGCCTCGCGGTGCACCTCGCCGCGACGTTCGTGGACAAGCCGCGCCGGCTGGTCGTCCTGGGCGAGGACTCGCTGCTCGGTGCCGCCGAGGAGGTCGTCAGCAGCCACCCCGGCTGGGAGCACGTCGGCTCGTACGGCCTCGAGCCGCGGGCCGCCGACTCGTCCTTCCTCAGCGACGCGCCCGAGGTGGCCGTCCAGCGTCACGCCGACGCCGTGCTGGTGCTGCCCGGCACCGACCTCGACGCCGCGTCCCTGCGCAGGCTCGCCTGGTCGCTGGAGTCCGCCGGGGTCGAGCTGATCCTCGGCACCGGGCTCGTGGACGTCGCCCAGCGCCGCGCCCAGGTGACCCAGGTCGGCGGCTGGTCGCTGCTCCACGTCCGCCACGCCCAGCGTCGTGGCGTCGCCGGCGTCGCCAAGTCGCTGCTCGACCGCGGCGCCGCGGTGGGCCTCCTCGTCCTCCTCGCGCCGCTCCTCGGCTGCCTGGCGCTGGCCGTGCGGCTGGACAGCCGCGGCCCGGCCCTGTTCCGGCAGGAGCGGGTCGGCCGCGACGGCCGCACCTTCACGATGCTCAAGTTCCGCTCCATGCAGGTGCCCGGGGCCGTCGCCGTCGACCTGAAGAACGAGGCCGACCCGGACAGCCCGCTGTTCAAGATGCGCCGCGACCCGCGCGTCACCCGCGTCGGCCGCTACCTGCGGCGCTACTCGCTCGACGAGCTCCCGCAGCTCGTCAACGTCCTCCGCGGCGACATGTCGCTCGTCGGGCCGCGCCCGGCGCTGCCGTCCGAGGTGGCCACCTACCGCGAGGACGCCCGCCGCCGGCTGCACGTCCGCCCGGGCCTGACCGGCCTGTGGCAGGTCTCCGGCCGCTCCGACCTCAGCTGGTCCGAGAGCGTCCGGATGGACCTGCTCTACGTCGACAACTGGTCGTTCGGCCTCGACCTCTCGATCCTCGGCCGGACACTCTCCGCGGTGCTCTCCCACCGCGGCGCCTACTGACCCTCTCCGCTCCATCGCAGCCCCCGCACCACCGCTCCTCCGTACCTCCCGTTCCACCGCACCGCTCCTCATCACCCACGGACCACCTGTCGGCTGGCACCGTCCCGGCCGGACGACAGGTCCGCCCGCGCCCCATCGCGGTCGGAGACGCAGGCCCGACGATCCCTCCCGGTCGTCGGGCCTGTGGCATGTCCGGACCCGCCCGCCGGCTGAGGTGCCCCGGGGTGGGCGGTGTGCCAGCAACCGAACCGCGCGCCGCACCGGTTGCCCAGCCACCGCCCACCGGCCCCACCGCAGACCAGCGGTGCCCCACCAACCCGCCCAGCCTCACCACCGGTTGCTCACACACCGCCCCACCAGCCGCGGGACGTCATACACATCGGCCCCACCACGCACCCGGCCGTATGACGTCCCACAGCTCGCCCGCCAGGCCGGCTCGGCCCTCGACCGCAACTCGGGCCCGCCCGTAGGTGCCCCAGCAACCGAACCGCACCCCCCAACGGTTGCTCAGCCACCGCCCACCGCAGCCACCGAGGACCAGCGGTGCCCCACCAACCGCACGGCGCCCCGCAGGGGTTGCTGGCGCACCGCCCACCCCAGCCACCGCCGACCAGCGGTGCCCCAGCAACCGATCCCCCGCCCACACCGGTTGCTGACGCACCGCCCACCGACCACCGGGACGTCATACACATCGGCCCCACAACGCAACCGGACGTAGACGTCCCCACAGCTCGCCCGCCAAGCCGACACAGCCGCCACGCGCGACTCAGACCCACCGCAGGTGCCCCACCAACCGATCCGCACCCCCCAACGGTTGCCCAGCCACCGCCCACCCGACCCACCGAGGACCAGCGGTGCCCCACCAACCGCACGGCGCCCCGCAGGGGTTGCTGGCGCACCGCCCACCCCAGCCACCGCCGACCAGCGGTGCCCCAGCAACCCGCCCCGGCCCGCCGAAGGTTGCTGACGCACCGCCCACCCCAGCGCGCGCCGACCAGCGGTGCCCCAGCAACCGATCCCCCGCCCACACCGGTTGCTGGCGCCCGGCCACCGACCACCGGGACGTCATACACATCGGCCGTACAACGCACCGAGACGCATGACGTCCAGCAGCTCGCACTCCGCCCCACCCCGCAGAACGTTGCTCACACACCGCTCAACACCGGCCCGGACGCACACGAGCCCCGTGCCGAGGGGCACGGGGCTCGTGGGTGGTCCGGGGACCGGGTGGATCAGGAGCTGGCGGGGATCTTCACGATCCAGCAGCCGGTGGCCTCGCCGGCGGTGGCCCGGAGGGTCCAGGTGCCGGGGCTGGCGAGGGTGATGTCGACGCTGTAGTACCGGTACCCCTCGATGGAGGCCGGCTTGTCGACGGTGACCGTGTCGGTGGGCTCACCGGACTGCGTCGCGGTCATGGTGAGCTCGTTCTTGGCCACGGTGCCGGGAACGACGTACAGCGACAGGGTGCGACCGTTGTCGGTGTAGGTGTCCTTCCAGGCGGCGACGGCGTCGCTGAACGAGCCCGCCGCCAGCCCGCCGGAGCGGACGTTGTCCTTGCCGGTGGTGGCCATGCAGCGCTCGGCGGAGCTGCCGGCGATGTTCGCCAGCGTCTTCGCCTGCTTCTTCTCGGCAGCCGAGGTGCCGGTGCCGGACGAGGCGGAGCCCGCCGTCCCCGACGACGACCCGGCCGAGGCCGAGCCGCCGTCGGAGGCGGAGGACGCGGACGAGGAGTCGCCGGACGCCGACCCGCCGGCCGTGCCCTCCTCCCCGGCCGCGGCCGAGGAGGAGGCGCCGGCGGACGTGGTGGCGTCCGCCCCGGCCTCGGCGCTGGTCTCCGCGTCGCTGCCGCAACCGGCGAACGAGAGCAGGAGCGTCACGCCGAGGGCCGCAGCCAGCGAGCGGGTCCGGCCGGTCACGACGCGGGCCTCAGGCTGACGGCCCAGGAGATGCCCCGCGAGGAGGCGTCCGAGGTGGCCGTGGCGCCCGACGTGGTGCCGGCCGAGGAGGCCGGGCCCGAGTCGGCGAGGAGGGCGGTGATCCGGCCGCTGTTGCTGCCGTACACCTCCTCACGGGTGGTGACCCCCGAGGGAGCCGTCCAGTCCGTGGTGGCCGACGACTTGTCGGTCCACGTCTGGACGA
The DNA here is from genome assembly GCF_004919085.1 of Nocardioides sp. GY 10127. Classification (GTDB taxonomy): domain Bacteria; phylum Actinomycetota; class Actinomycetes; order Propionibacteriales; family Nocardioidaceae; genus Nocardioides. The sequence continues at coordinate 375,191 of NZ_STGL01000006.1, forward strand.
GCCAGCCACCGCTGACCTGCGACACCGACGGCGTCGTGTGGGACGTCGTGGAGGTGTCCGTGGCGGAGTCGGCGTCGACCACCGGGTCGCTGGTGTCCACGCCGCTGTAGGCGGAGAGGACCAGGGCGGACTTGATCTGCGACCCCAGCGCCGTCGTCACGTCGGAGCCGGCGTCGGCCGCGGTGGCCGTCTTGGTCCAGACGTAGGACTCCAGCGAGCCGTTGGTCTCGGAGGAGACCACCGTCCAGCCCGAGGGCGTCGTCGGCACGGTGCCGCTGACGCCGTAGCTGCCCACCAGCACCAGCTGGTCGCCGGCGGAGACCGCCGAGGGCACCGTCACCGACGGGTTGGCCCGGTTGTAGGCCGCGGAGACGGAGCCGACGAAGCCGATGTCGGAGGCGGTCGAGCCGCCGCCGCCGGTGGAGCCACCGGAGGCCGGGGTGAGGCTCAGCGCCCACGAGATGCCTCGCGAGGAGGCGTCCGTGGTCGCCGTGGCGCCCGAGGAGGTGCCGGTGGAGGTGACCGACGAGTCGGCCACGAGCCCGGTGATACGGCCGCTGTTGCTGCCGTAGAACTCCTCACGGGTGGTGACGCCGGACGGAGCGGTCCAGTCGGTGGTGGCCGAGGACTTGTCGGTCCAGGCCTGCACCAGGAGCCCGCCGTCGGTCACGGACACCGACGGCGTCGTGTGGGACGTCGTGGAGGTGTCCGTCGAGGACGCCACGTCGGTGACCGGGTCGCTGGTGTCCACGCCGCTGTAGGCGGTGACGGACAGCCCCGACTTGGTCTGCGAGCCCAGGGCGGTGGTCACCGACGCGCCGGCGTCGGAGGCCGTCGCCGTCTTCGTCCACACCGAGGAGACGAGCGAGCCGTTGGTCTGCGAGGAGACCAGGGTCCAGCCCGAGGGCGTGGACGGCGTGACGCTCGCACCGTAGCTGCCCACCAGCACGAGCTGGTCGCCGGCGGAGACCGCCGAGGGCACGGTGATGGACGGGTTCGCGTTGTTCGCCGTGGTGGAGGCCGAGGCCACGTAGGCCACGTCGGAGGACGAGCCCCCGCCGCCACCGGTCGGTGCGGTCACGGTCACCGTGCGGGTGGCCGTGTCGGTGGCGCCGTCGTCGTCGGTCACCGTGAGCGTCACCGTGTAGGTGCCGGCGGCGCTGTAGGTGTGCGAGGCGGAGACGCCGGTGCCGGTCGAGCCGTCACCGAAGCTCCAGGCGTAGGACGCGATGGAGCCGTCGGAGTCGCTGGACCCGGACCCGCTGAAGGAGCAGGTCAGGTCCGTGCAGCTGGCGGTGCTGGCCGCGGTCGGGTCGGCGTTGGTGGTGCTCGCCGCCCAGGGGCTCGGCACGAGGGCGTGGGCACGCCAGTCGACGCTGCTGTTGACCGCCGCGAGCGTGCCGGACGGCGTCGAGGTGCTGAAGTTCAGCTTGCTCAGCGCGCCCGTCGATGAGTTGACCACGTACAGGACATCGCCCGCCGCCATCAGACCCTGAGTGCTCGAGAACGAGACACCGGAGACGGTCATCGTGTTCTCCACGGCACCGACGATCCCGCTGTCGGGCGTGAACCAGCGCCAGTACAGGTTGTTGGAGCCGGAGAGCGTGTAGTAGATCCGGTGGTGGGCGTAGGTCATCCCCGTGACCGAGGAGAGCTGGCCGTAGAAGCCGACGGTCATGCCCTCGTAGGTGCTGCCGGAACCGTTCTGGACGTCGTCCCACTTCGTGGAGTGGTACGGGTCGACGACGGTCGGGGTGCCCAGGCCGGTGCTGGTGATGGCGGCCGAGTACATCGTGCCGGTGCTCGAGCCGTACCAGAGCTTGCCGCCCGCGATGAACGCTCCGCGCACGGTGCTCCAGTCGATGCCCTGCGTGTCGACGGACGTCGGCGTGCCGGCGGTGGTCCCGTCGAAGGCGACGGACTTGAGGGTGCTGGCCGCGGCCACCGGGGCGGCCTTGTCGGTCCGCACCAGCTCGATCGCGTTCACGAGCGGGTTCTCGGTCTGGTGGCTGAAGCTCACCGTGATCGAGCCGTCGCTGGTGACGTTGAACGTCTTCTCGACGGCCGTCTGGTCGGCACCGGCCGCGGCGACGATGTCGAACTTGCTCAGCACGGTGGAGCCCTCGACCTGGACGTCGAAGACCCGCTGGCCGACGGCGCTCGTGCCGGAGTACCGGTTGGCGAAGTAGAGGCGAACCTGGACCGGGACGCCGGCGGTGACCGGGAAGGTGTAGGTCAGCTTCGGGCTGTCCGAGGTCGAGTACTCCTCGGTGTCGAAGACCGCCGCCGGCGTGCTGCTGGCCACGGTCGAGCCGAGGGTCGCAGACGGGCTGTAGGAGGCGCTGTACGCGGAGCCGGACCGGTAGGTGCCGTCCGCCTCCCAGGCCGGGCCGCCGTCGATCGACGGCACCGCGGAGCCGCCGGCGTTGACGCGGTACAGGACGTTGCCCTGGTCGACGGCGGTCGAGCCGCCGAGGAGCACCTGGCTGGTCAGGTCGTTGTCGCTGGAGTCGGCCAGCGAGCTGCCCCCGGCGAGCGGGAACTCCGCGATGCGCTTGCGGACGTACTCGTAGTTGCCGATGTACTCGGTGTCGTAGCCGAGCCAGAGGCCCGTGCTGGTGTCGAGGAAGTCGTAGATCGCGACGCCGCGCGGGTTGCGGCCCGGGTTCCAGGCGACGGGCAGGCCGGTCTCGTTGTCGACGGCGGCGAGGCCCGGACGGGCGACGGCACCCTGGCCGGCCTTGTCGGCGGCGCTGGGGTTGTTGAGCCAGCGGAGGTGGCCGCCGACGTAGGTGACGTCGTCGGTGATCTCGTTGGCCCAGGTGGTGTCACCACCGGTGTAGTCCGTCCAGGTCGGGGTGATGGCCTGGCCCGTGGCGCCGAGCTCGAAGCGGGAGACCGAGTCGCACAGCGAGCCGGCGTTGTAGCCGCCGGTCGTGGTGACCGCGACCCAGGTGCCGTCGGGCGAGATGTCGAGGCCGCGCATGTAGCTGTCGAAGGCGAAGTTGTAGCAGGCGGCGGTGTAGCCGTTCGTGTTCCAGTTCGGGTTGACGCTCACCGTGGAGCTGGTGGTGTCGTACACGACCATCTGGTCGCGTGTGTAGCCGTCGACGGTCTTGAAGTTGCCGATCGCGACGATCTGGCTCGAGTTCGCGACGACGTCCTTGACGCCGACGGCGCCGTTGGAGCCCGACGTACCGGTGTAGTTGTGGTGGCCGGTCAGCTGCGAGTTGATCCACGTCTCCAGGGCACCGGTCGTGGCGTTGAGGCTGACGAGCCCGCTGTGGGTCTCGCCACCGACGGTGTCGAAGTTGCCGCCGACGATCAGGTGGGTGCCCTGCTGCCACAGGGCGTTCACCTTGCCGTTGAAGGCCGGGCCGGAGAACGAGGTGACCAGGGCGCCGGTCGAGACGTTGAGGAGGGCCACGCGGCGTGCCGTCGCGCCGTTGATGGTCTTGAAGGACCCGGCGACGTAGACGGTCCCGGAGGTCGGGCCGGCCATCACGTCCTCGACCGTGCCGTCGAGCACCGGGTTGAAGGTGGTGCTGACGACGCCGGTGTTCTCGTTGAACGCGACGAGGTAGGTCCGGCTGATTGTGGCGCTGCTGCCCGCCGAGCTCACGCTCGTGAAGGTGCCGCCCGCGATCATCGTGGTCCCGACCTCGGCGATGGCGTTCACCTCCCCGTCGTTGATGTTCGGGGTGGTGGCGGGCACCGTGGAGGGCACCGCTGCCTGCGCGCTGGTGAGCGCGGGGACGACGAGCGCCGGCATGAGGGCGCAGAGCAGTGCTGTCAGCAGGAGCAGCACTGGACGTGACGATGCAGGGCGGAACGAACTTCGGGCTCGGGCCACGGCGGATTCCCCTAGGAGGAGGGCGTGCCCGGGGGTCGGGCACGCGAGCGATGCGACCCGGCAAGGTTCGTGGTCAGGCGGTCCCCGACGACGAGTTTGCGTGCTGGCTTACCCGAAACTGGGGACTACCTTGCTCAGGACCCGACTGGCGCGCAGCCGTCGGAAGCCCTTGAGCGCGCTCGCCGTCGTGTCGATCGTGACGTCCCCCGCGACCGCCGCGACGGGGCTGTCGAAGTAGATCATCGCGTCGAGCGCCGGCGCCTGGGCGAGCTGACGCGCGAGCCGCCGCATGAAGCGGCCCTTCCAGCCGGCGTGGCCCGGCCGTTCGCCGATGCCCCACTCGGCGAGCATGAGCGGCTTGCTCGCGTGGTGCCGACGGGCCCAGCGGTAGAAGCCGCGCCAGTCGGTGCCCCAGTGCCGGTTGATCAGGCCCTGGAGGCCGCCCGGGTCGTACCCGCCCAGGTCGGCGGCCATGTAGGGGTCGTAGGCGATCCAGTCGACGTAGGCGTTGCCCGGGTACAGGTTCTTGAACCAGGCCTTCTGCACCCAGCCCTGGAAGCCCATGTAGTTCATGACCCACACGACCTGGTCGGCGCCGACCTCGTCGAAGACGTCCTCCACGTGGCGGTACATCGCGCGGTAGTCCCGCGCCTGGTACCCGCTGCCGCTCGTGGCGACCACCTCGTCCTCGGGCTCGTGGTGGACGGTGAGGAACATGGGGCGGTCCCAGTGCTTCTTGAGGTAGCGGGCCTCGGCGCGCAGCCGGGCGTCCGCGGCGCCGTTCGCGACCTGGCGCCAGGTGTAGCCGTCGTCGGGTTTCCAGTTGGCGAACAGGAGGCGACGACCGGCCCCGCGGTTGAGGGCGTGCCGCTGCCCCCGGCTGGGGAACAGGGAGTCCCCCCGCGAGTAGAAGTGCACGACCCCGAGCCGACCGCCGGACTGGCGCTCGAACCGCTTCACGGCGGCGTTCCACGTCTCGTGCCCGTGCGGGTGCACGTAGGCACCGGTGAGGACGCCGCCCGGGCACCGCGGCACCAGCTTCCGGGTGAGCCGGCACCCACCGGCGGCCGCGCGCAGGCCGCCGGTGGCGGTGCGGGCCGAGGTGCCGGACGTCGTGCCGTCGGCCGCGGCGGTCGGCGCACCCGGCAGCAGGGCGAGCACGAGGCACGCGGCGGCGAGCAGCACCGCCCGCCGGACACCGCGTGGGGCGGTGGCGCGGGGGGTGGGGGCGTCGGGGACGGGATGGGCCGAGCGCGGGGCGCGCGGCCGGCGGGACGCGGGGCGGCGGGCGTCGGGGGCCGGCCTCTCCGCGTGCTGCTGGTCTTCCATGGGTCGGGCTCCTGGCGGTGGGCCGCCGGCCCGGGGTCGAGGTCGGCGGTCGTGGCTGGGCTGGGGGTGGATCGTGTTCTCAGGTGTTCACCTGTTGTCATCCGCCATTTCTGGTTGGCTGACGTGGCGGGTGAGGCACCTGCCCGACACTCGACGGGGATCCGTCCAGACCGGGAGCGGCAAGGCTAGGAATCCCTCCCGCGTGGCGGCCACGATCTACCCCAAGTTGGGTATGCGGCAGGGCGACCACTGTGGTTGGGTTCGCCCTCTTTACTTTCGGGAGCCCGTTCGGGCCGTTCCCACGGCCGCGACAGGGCTCCCGACCTGCCTGTCGGCTTCGTCACACCCGCCCTGAGCAGGAACGACGATGGGTACCCACAATTGGGGAGTCGATTCCAGGACGGGCCTGACAGACCTCGGCGCGACGGATGCTGCAGCCATGGACGACTCCCACCTCAGCGCCCCCGTCGACGCCGGCTACTACCGACGCGTGCTCGTCCGCGGCTGGCGGCTCGTGATCGGCGGCGTCGTGCTGGGCCTCGTCGTCGGTGCCGTGGCGTTCGCCGTCCTGCCCCGCACGTGGACCTCCACCGCCGCCGTCCTGGTGACCACCACCGGCGCCACCTCCACCTCCTCCGTGGGCGAGCGGACGACGGACGAGGAGGTCAACCTCGACACCGAGGCGCAGCTGGTGAAGTCCGCCGAGGTCGTCGACCGCGCCCTCACCGAGCTCGGCAGCGACGCGGACCCGAGCACCGTGGCAGCACAGGTGTCCGTCCAGGTCCCCGCGAACACCACGGTCCTCGAGATCACCTACGCGGCCGACTCCCCCGAGGCGGCCCAGGCCGGCGCCTCCGCCTTCGCCCAGGCCTACCTCGACAGCCGCCGCTCGGTCGCCGAGGACGACATCGACCAGCGCGTCCAGACGCTCCAGGACCAGCTCGAGCAGGCCCGCACCGAGCAGACCAGCCTCCAGCGCCAGGCCGCCGCCGCCTCCGGCGCCGACGCCACCGCGCTCCAGGCCGAGGTGGCCGCGGCCGCGGCCACCGTCACGGACCTCGCTCAGTCCGTGGCCTCCCTCAAGTCCATCCTCGTCACCCCGGGCCGCGTCATCAACGAGGCCGACGTCCCCGACTCCCCCGCGCAGCCGCAGGCCGCGCTGGTGATCGGCTCCTGCCTGGCCCTCGGCCTGCTCGGCGGCCTCCTGGCCTCCGCGTGGCGCGAGCGCAGCCGCCCCCGCCTGGTCGAGGCCTCCGACGTCACCCGCGAGACGGGCCTGCCGGTCCGCGTCGCGCTGCCCGCCCACCCGGCCGAGGTCCGCACCGAGCCGGAGTTCGCCAGCGAGGTCACCCTCGCCCGCGCCTGGCGCGCCCTCGCCGACGACGTCCCGGGCACCAGCCTCGTCGTGCTGCCCGGCGACGCGCACGCGGACGCCGTCGCGGTCGGCGCCGCGTTCTCCTGGTCCGTCGCCCGCAGCACCCGCCCCGTCCGGCTCGTGCTCGAGGCCCTGGCCGGCGACGACCTGCCGGTCGCCCTCGACGAGACCGCCGCGGCGACCCTCGTCTGGGACGCCGCGGAGCCCGGCGAGCTGCGCACCGGCCGCTGGACCGGCGTGGCCCGCGGCAGCGAGGTGCACGTCGAGGTCGTCGACCTGCACGGCGCGCCGCTCTCCGACCTGCCCACCTCCGACGCCCTCACGGTCCTCGTGGCAGGCCCCGAGGGTGCCCTGTGGGACACCGACCACACCGAGGGGAGCCCCACCGTGGTGGTGGTCTCCAGCGGTGCCGACGCCCGCGCCATCCAGGCGCACCTCCCGTCCGAGCTGGGGGCCGACGGGAGCCTGATGGGCGTCGTGCTGCACCCGCGTCCGTCGACCCGAGCGACGCTGGGGGGCGTCCTCGGGTCGACGGACGCGGACACTCTTCCGACCAACGCCGACGCCGACACCGACGCCGACACGGACGCCGCGACCGACCCGTCGGCCGCGCTCCTGGACGAGGAGCCCATCGAGGCGCACGAGGAGCACGAGGACGTCCACGAGGACGCCCGCGAGGACGAGGCGGAGCCGGTCGCGCATGGCTGACCTCACGGCGCCGGTGACGACCGGACGGACGGCGGACGACGGGCGCGTCGTGCGTCCGGTGCTCGCTGCCCTCCACCCGCGGGACCCGCTGTTCCCGCTGGCGGTGCTGGTCGTCCCGCTCCCCGTGTGGTGGCTGCTGGGCATGGCGAACCTCGGCTGGTTCGCCGTCGCCGGCCTGATGGCCCTCCAGCTGGGCAGGTACCGGCGCCTCACCGCGCCGCCTGCCCTCGGCTGGTGGCTGCTCTTCTGCCTCTGGCTGGTCCTCAGCCTCCTCGCGCTCGGCCTCAACCCCACCGACACCGTGGCCGCCTCGGCCTCGAGCCGCGTGGTCGCCGTCGGGTTCCGGTTCCTCGAGTACGCCAGCGCGACGGTCTGCCTGCTCTGGGCGTGGACGGTCGCGACCACGGGCGGACGACCCGCCATGGTCCGGATGGCCCGGCTCCTCGGCGTGATGCTGCTGTGGAGCGTGGCCGGCGGCCTCCTCGGCGTCGTGGCCCCCGAGTTCGAGGTGACCAGCCTCGTCGAGCGGCTGCTCCCCGGGAGCCTGACCTCGGCCGGCTACGTCTCGGCGCTGGTGCACCCCGCGGCCGCGCAGATCCAGGACGTCCTCGGCACCGGGGACGGGCGCCCCAGCGCGCCCTTCCCTTACACGAACTCCTGGGCCAACGCCGTCGGCCTGCTCGCCCCGTGGGCGATCGTCTGCGCCCGCCTGGCCCGCACCCGCCTCACCCGGATCGCCTGGTCCGCGCTGCTGGTCGTGGTGATCCCGGCGGCCGTCCTGTCGCTCAACCGCGGCCTGTGGCTCGGCCTGGGACTGGGCGCCGCGTTCGGCCTGGTCCTGCTGCTGCGCCGCGGGCACGTCGTGCCGGTCGCGGCCATCGTCGCGGGCGGCACGATCGCCCTCGTCGTCCTCGCCCTCTCCCCGCTCGGCGCGGTGGTCATCGCCCGGCAGAGCAGCGAGGCGCCGAGCAACGACATCCGTGGCTGGTCGATCCAGCGGGCGTTCGAGCTCGCCGAGGAGTCGCCCGTGCTCGGCTACGGCGGCACGCGCGAGCAGGTCGGCAGCCTGAAGTCGATCGCGATCGGCAACTCCACCGACTGCGCCAACTGCGGCAACCTGCCGATCGGCACCAACGGGCAGCTCTGGTTCGCGCTCACGGGGCAGGGCTTCGTGGGGGCGGGCCTGTGGCTCGGCTTCCACGTCGCGGTCCTGTGGCTGCTCTGGCGGGGTCGGCGGGCGCCCGCCGACGCCGTGGAGGAAGGACGCTCCGGGCCGGCCGACCCGGCGCTTCCCACGATCGTCTGGGGAGCCGCGGCCTCCGCGTTCCTCGCCCTGTGGTTCTCCCTCGTCTACGACCGGGTGGCCGCCACGGGCTGCCTGGAGATGCTCGCGTTCGGCCTGGGCCTGGCCGCCCTGACGTGCCGCGAGACCCCGCGGAGCAGCACCGGCACCACCCCGGACACCACCCCGGACACCACTCTCGAGACCCCCGACGCCGCGCTCGCCGGCACGACCAGGACGGCGGTTCCCGCACCATGACCGAGCTCCACCAGGGCGCCCGCGCCGCGACCGCGCCGGCCACCGAGATCCCCTTCGCCGGGCTGCTGGACGACGGCAGCGGCAGCACCTCCACCTACCGCGTCGTGCGCCGCCCCGACGGGGTGCGCAGCCTCCTGCCCGACGCGGGCGCGCCGGTCCTGCGCCGCGTCCTCTCGCGGGCCAACGACCCCGAGTCCCGCCGCCGTCACCTGGCCCGACGCGGCTACGCCTGCGTCGCCGGGGCCGGGCTCGTGGGCCGCGAGCGGGTCCACCTCGCCGACGGCGCCCTGCGCAGCAGCCTCGAGCAGGTCCTGAGCGGCACGGGCGTCGAGGTCCAGCACCTCGCCCTGCACTTCGGCCCGCCGCGGGCCAACCGCAAGCCCGTCGTCCTCCTCCTGGACGGCGCGGGCCGGCTCTCCGCCGTGGCCAAGATCGGCACCGGGCCGGTCACGAGCACGCTCGTGCGGCACGAGGCCGGCGCGCTGCGGTCGCTGCACAGCGGCCCGCCGCACACGCTCCTGGTGGTGCCCGAGCTGCTGGGCCTGGGCCCCGGGCCCGGCGGCAGCACCCTGATGGTCCAGTCGGTCGTGCCGGTCCCGGACCGCCCGCAGGTGCCGGACGAGTCCCTGCGCCGCGCGGCGCAGCGCGAGCTGTCCGCCCACGGGCCGGAGTGGCCGGGCTCCGCCGCGGGCTGGGTGGCCTCGCTCTTCGACCGCGTGCTGGCGCTGCCCGACCCGGACGAGGGCTGCGACACCGAGCACGCCGACCTCCAGCGTCGCCTGGTGGGCACCGCCTTCCGGGCGGTCACCGACCTGGCGTCCGCCCCCTGGCTGGACGACGTGGTCTGCGCCCCCTCGCACGGTGACTGGGCGCCGCAGAACCTGGCGGTCACCGCCGAGGGCCGCGTGGCGGTCTGGGACTGGGAGCGATTCGCCGACGTACGCCCGCTGGGCTACGACGAGGCCCACCTAGTGCTCCAGCAGCACCGGCGTCATACCCAACCTGAGGGAAGTCTCGTGACGTCCTGCGCCGAGGTCCTGAGTCGCTGGCAGCCTCGCAGTCGAGCGCTGCAGGACAGGGGACTCGCCCGGCTCCTCGTGCTCGACCTGCTGACGCGCTACGCCGGGGACCTCTGGCGTGCGCAGCCCGCGGACGGTGTCGACGTGGACACCCACCTGGCCCGGACCGCACGGGCCACCCGGGAGCTGGCGGCGTGGACGCTGCCGGCACTCACCACCCACCACACCACCATCCACGGCTGAGGGGACACCATGGCGACGCTGACCGCGACCAGTACTCGAGCGGCCCGGGACGGACGCGACCCGCTGCGGGCCACCGCCCGCACGCTGCGCGACTCCGTCGGGCACCTGACCGCGGGCCACCGGGCCCTGCCGGGCCTGCTGATCACCGGCGGCCAGCGCTGCGGGACGACGTCCCTCTACAAGGCGCTGAGCCAGCAGCCCCACCTGCACCGCCCCGTGTGGCGCAAGGGCGTCCACTTCTTCGACTCCTCCTACGACAAGGGCGTCGACTGGTACCGCTCGCACTTCCCGCTGGTCTCGACCGTCCGCCGCTCCAGCGAGCGCTGGGGCACCCCGGCCACCTGCTTCGAGTCCAGCCCGTACTACCTGTTCCACCCGCTGGCCGCCGAGCGCATCCACGAGACGCTGCCCCAGGTCCGCGTCGTCATCCTCGTCCGCGACCCCATCGAGCGCGCGATCTCGGCGCACGCCCATGAGCTGGCGCGCGGCTACGAGACGCTCCCGCTGGCCGAGGCCCTGGCCGCCGAGGACGCCCGCGTCGCCGGCGAGGAGGAGCGCCTCGCGGAGGACCCGACGTACACCTCGCACGCCCACCAGCACCAGGCCTACCGCCGCCGCGGCGAGTACGTGACCCAGATCGAGAAGCTCGCCTCCGTCCTCGGCCGCGACCACGTCTACGTGATGGACAGCCACCGCTTCTTCGAGCAGCCGGCCGACGTCTTCGTCGACTTCCTCGGCTGGATGGGCACCCGCGCGGTGGTGCCGACCATGTTCGAGCAGCACAACGCCCGGAAGAAGAGCACCATCGACCCGGGCCTGCGGGCCGAGCTCGAGCAGCACTACGCCCCGTTCGACGAGGCCCTCACGCCGTGGCTGGGCGCCCCCGCGTCCTGGCGCTCGTGAGTGCCGGTGCCGGGCTGGGCCGCCAGAGCCTCCTCAACCTCGGCGGGTACGCGGTCGGCGGCGCCGGCCAGCTGCTCGTCGTCCTGCTCACCGCCCGGGCCCTGCCCCAGGCGGAGGCCGGCTGGATCTACGCGCTGACCTCGGCGGCCCTGCTGGCCGCCGCCGTCCTGCGCCTGGGCACCACCTCGGCCGCGGTCCGGTTCCTCGCCCGCGAGGGCGCGCCCGGCCCCGAGTCCCAGCGCAGGATCGCCCGGATGATCCTCGTGCCGGTGACGGCGCTGTCGCTGCTGGCCGCGGTCGGCTGCCTCGGCGCCGCGCTGCTCCTCGGCTCGCCCGCGGTGGGGGTCGTGGCGCTCACGCTGCCGGCCACCGTCCTGGTGGAGCCGCTGCTCGGCCTCACCCGCGGCACCGGCCGCATGCTGCCGACGGTGGTCGCCGAGCGCGCCGGCCGTCCGCTGCTGCAGGTGCTGCTGCTCGCCGCCGCGTGGGCGTGGTCCCTGGCCACCGGCGCCACGCTCGGCGTCGGCGTCGTGGCGGCCTGCTGGTCGCTGCCCTACCTCTTCTCCGTCGCGGTCGCCTGGTGGTCGCTGCCCGCCCTGCACACCCTGCACGGCCGCGGCTCCCGCGGCGACGCGTGGCCGCGGCCGCTCCCGGGCGAGGGCAGCGAGATCGCCCGCTTCGCGGCGTCCCGCGCGCTCACCGAGATCATGCAGATGGCGTTCTCGCGCCTGGACGTCGTCCTGGTGGCCGCGCTCGCCGGCCCCGCCGAGGCCGCGGTCTACACCGTCGTCACCCGCTTCGTCGTGGTCTGCCAGCTCGTCCAGCAGGCGATCGCCACCGCCACCGAGCCGCCGCTGGCCTCCGCCGTGGCCGCCGGCCGGCGGCACGAGGCCCGCGAGGTCTACCGCAGCTCCACCCTGTGGATCGTGGCGCTGCTCTGGCCGCTCCTGCTCGTCATCGTCGCCCGCCCCGACTGGTGGCTCGGTGTCTTCGGCGACGGCTACGCGGGCGCCGACAGCGTCGTGCTGCCGCTGGGCCTGGCGATGCTGGTGGCCAGCGGGGTCGGGTCGGCCGAGTCCGTGCTCAACATGGCCGGGCGCGCCGACCTGCTCGTCGTCACCAACCTCGCGGCGCTCGCCACGATGGTCGGCCTCGACCTCCTGCTCATCCCCGAGCACGGCGCGACCGGCGCGGCCATCGGCTGGGCGACCGCCATCGTGGTCAAGAACGGCTCCGCCGTCGTCCTCGACGCGTTCGGCCCCGCCGGCCACCCGTTCACCGCCACCTGGGGCCTGGCCGCCGGCATCGACCTCGTGCTGCTCGTCGCGCTGCCCCGCCTGGCCCTCGCCCTCTTCGGGCCCGGGCTGGTGGCGGACGCCGTGCTCGTGCTCGGCCTCGTCGGCGTGGCCGGCGCGTACGTGCTGCTCCACGAGCAGCTGGGTCTCGACAGGCTGCTGGGCCTGTCCGGCAAGGGGAGGCGGGTGCGCGGACGCGCCGTGGGGCCGCTCCCCCCTCGCCCGCTGCGGCCGGCAGGCGTGCCCGGCGCGGCCGCACCCCGCACCGGCGGGACGAGCCCCGGGTCGGTCGCCGTGCCGAGCCCCGGGTCGGTCGCCGTCGCCGTCCGGGCGCCCGCGGCCTCCGGGTCCAGCGTGGGCCCGGCCCTGGGCTCCCTCCTGCCTGACCAGCACCGCCTCGCCCGCGACCTCCGTGACACCCGTGACCACCGCGACCCCCAGGAGCAGCGATGACCGCGCAGCCCGTCTCCGACGGCCCCACCGGCTGGACCTCCCCCGCCGACGGACCCCCGGTCCTCTTCCTCGCCGGCATCGGCCGCAGCGGCACCACGCTCCTGGAGCGGGTGCTCGGCGCGGTCCCCGGCGTGGTCGCCCTCGGCGAGACCATGCACCTGTGGGAGCGCGGCCTCGAGCGCGGTGAGCGCTGCGGCTGCGGCGAGACCTTCACCGTCTGCCCGTTCTGGGCGGCCGTGGGCGAGGAGGCCTTCGGCGGCTGGGAGCACGTGGACGTCGCCCGGATGGCCCACCTCAAGCGGCGCGTCGACCGCGCCAGCCGGGTGCCCGTGCTGGCGGCCGGCGGCCTGCGCGAGGAGGTCGTCGAGTACGCGGCCGCCTACCGTGCCGTGCACGCCGCGGCGGCCAAGGTCGCCGACGCCTCCGTCGTGGTCGACTCCTCCAAGCAGGTCTCCCTCGGCTGGGCGCTCGCCCTCGGCGGCGCCGACGTCCGGCTCGTCCACTGCCTGCGCGACGCCCGCGGCGTCGCCTACTCCTGGAGCCAGGACGTCGCCCGGCCCGAGGCCGTCGACGACGCCCACCAGAGCATGGGCCGCTACTCCGCGGCCACCATCTCGGCGCTCTGGCTGCTGCACAACGTGGAGATCGAGGCGCTCGGCCGCCGCCTGCCGAGCCTGCGGCTGCGCTACGAGGACTTCGTCGACGACCCGCTCTCGGCCACCCGCGCCGTCCTGTCGCTGGTGGGGCTGGGCGAGGTCGACCTCCCGCACGTCGACGAGGACAGCTTCGAGCTCGGCGTCACCCACTCCTGCGCCGGCAACCCCATGCGCTACACCCACGGCCGCGTGCCCGTGCGCCGCGACGTGCGCTGGCGCCTCTCCCAGCCCCGGTCCCAGCGTCAGGCCGTGACCGCCCTGACCTACCCGATGCTGCGCCGCTACTCCTACGTTCCGCACCGGGAGGTCCGATGAGCCAGGACGTGACCCCGTACCCCGCCGACGCGACGGCCGACGCCCCCGCTGGCGCCCCCGCCGACGCCCCCGCCGACGCCCCCGCCGGCGCCCCGCAGGCCGCACCGGCCCCCCGCCGGGCGTCGTGGCCGAGCGTCGGCGTCGTCGTGCCCACGGGCGGGACCCGGCCGGCGCTGCTGCGCCGCGCGCTGGACTCCGTGGCCGCCCAGGACTACCCCGGCCGCATCGAGGTGCTCGTCGTCCACGACGGCGTCGAGCCGGACGAGGGGCTCGTCGTGCGCGGCGAGCGGCCCGTCGGCGTCCTGCGCAACGCGCGACGCCCCGGCCTGGCCGGCACCCGCAACACCGGCATCCTCACCCTCGACACCGACTACGTCGCGTTCCTCGACGACGACGACCACTGGCTGCCGGGCAAGCTCACCGCCCAGGTCGAGCGCGCCGTGCAGGCCGACCGCCCGGCGATGGTGACCGCGGCGATGCGCGTCGACTTCGACGGCGTGAGCACGCCGCGCCTGGCCGGCACCGACTCCGTCGACCACACGGCCCTCACCCGCTCCATCATGGCGATGCTGCACTCGTCGGGGATGCTGTTCGACCGGGCCGCCCTGGTCGACCGCATCGGCCTGGTCAGCGAGGACATCCCGGGCAGCCAGAACGAGGACTGGGACATCAAGCTCCGCGCGGCCCGCCTCGGGCCCATCGCCCACGTCGACGAGCCCCTCGTGGTCGTGGACTGGAACCGCACCTCGCACTACGCCCGGTCGTGGGACACCAAGATCGAGTCGTGGGCCTGGATGCTCGAGCACCACCCCGAGATCGCGCGCGACCGCCGCGCCTCCGCCCGCGTCCACGGCCAGCTCGCGTTCGCCGAGGCCGCCCGCGGCCGCCGGGGGGCCGCGCTCGCCCACGTCGGCCGCTCGGTCTGGGCCTTCCAGGGCCTGTGGCGCTCCGTGGTGACCCTCGCCGTCGTCGCCGGGGCGCGCCCCGACACGATCATCGACACCCTGCACCGTCGCGGGCGCGGCCTGTGAGCGCGCTGCCCACCGACCCCGTGGCCGCCACCCCCGTCGGCGGCCACGAGATCGGTGGACGCCTGCCCGGGCCCGCCCGGCGCCTCGTGCGCCTCGGGCTGCGCGCCGTCGTGGCCGGCTACCAGCTGCGCTACGGCCGACGGCTCGTCCTCGGCCGCGACGTGGTGATCCTCGGCGGGCTGAAGATCCAGCAGGGCACCACCCTGCACCTGGGCGACGGGGTGCGGGTGCGCCGCGGCGTCCTGGTCAACGGCGGCGGCGAGATCCACGTCGGGGCCGACACCCTGCTCAACGGCTGCTGGATCGGCGCGACCACCCGCGTCGACGTCGGCCGCCGGTGCCTGGTGTCGGACTGCTTCATCAGCGACTCCGACTTCCACAACCTCGACCCGGCCGAGCGGCACCTGCCGCCCGGCCCGCGCACCCGTGCGCCCATCGTCATCGAGGACAACGCGTGGATCGGCGCGCAGGCGTGGGTGCTCAAGGGCTCCCGCATCGGCCGCGACTCCGTGGTCTCCGCGGCCAGCGTCGTGCGCGGCGAGGTGCCGCCCGCGGTCGTCGTCGTCGGCAACCCCGCGCAGGTGGTCAAGCAGCTGCGCCCCTCCGTGCCGCTCGACTGACGCGGCGCAGCACACGGGACGAGACGACGAGACGGCCGGACCCTGGCGGGGTCCGGCCGTCTCGTCGTTCCAGCGGGCCTGCGGCCTGGGCCGCCCGCTCAGCCCGCCCGGCTGACCAGGGCCGGGGCGGGGACGGCCCGGCGACGGGCCGCCTCGGCCAGGTGCTCGCCGGTGAGCGGCTCACCGGGCTCGACCATGACCACGAGTCCACGGGCCGCCAGGTCGCGGCACATGCGGACCTGGTGGTCGTCGACGTGCTCGTGCTGCTCGGGGTCGCGCGGGACGACCACGGGGATGCGGCCCTCGTGCAGCGCGGTGAGGACGGAGCCGGCACCGCCGTGGGTGACGACGACGTCGCTGGTGGCCACGGCCGCCTGGAGGTCGAGCGAGCTGAGCCAGCGCTGCGGCTGCTCCCCGTCCACCTCGCAGTCGGTGTTGCCGACCTGCCAGGTCACCCGGGCCCCCTCGGGCAGTGCGCCCGTGACGCCGTCGACGAGCCGGCGGAAGCCGAACTTCTCGGTGCCGAGCATGACGGTGACGCTCGTCGGCGCGACGGCCAGCGGGGAGCTCTCGACCGCGAAGCCGTGGTAGATGTCCGAGGTCCGGACCCAGCGGGAGTCCCAGCTGCCCGCGCCGGTCGCCTGGCGGAACAGGCGCGTGCCCGGGAGGGCCGCGGCGAGCCGGCCCGTGAGCGACGGCTTGTCGAGGCGGGCCACGCTCTCGACGTAGACGATCGGGGTGCGCATCGCTGCCGCGGCGACCAGGTGGGGCGCGGCCTGCGCCGCACCCGCGGAGAGGACGACGGAGGGGCGCACGCGCCGGTGCAGCACCATCGCGCGGGCCAGCGACGAGGCGGCGCGGCCCAGCTGGCGGCTCGCCACCTTCGGCACGAACGTGACGGTGCCGCCCTGGGCGACGACGCCCGCGGTCTGCTGGCTGCGCGGGACGACCCAGTGCCGGTCGGCGTGCGGGACGCCCCAGGCGTCCGCGACCGCGCAGAGCTCGGCGAAGTGGCCGCCGCCGGAGCTCACCAGCATGACGGGGCCGAAGCGGCCGTCCTGGACGAGCGGGAGGGCGTCCGGCAGCACCAGGGGTCGACGGGCGGGCACGACGGGGCGCGGCGCCGGCACGGCGCGACGCAGGACGACCGGCTGGGTCTCGACCGGACTCGCGGTGGCTTGGACGGACATACGGCGCCTCCCTCGGAGCTGCTGAGGGCTCCATGCCACGACGCGAGGAGGGGCAGCCGGGCAGGTCGAGGGGCTAGTTACCCCAGATGCGGGTAGTCCTCCTGGGCCACGTACCGCGAATGGGGTACGTCATCGCCGGTATCGCGGCGGGCCCCGCGCGCGGCCCTAGCGTCGTCACGACGCCGAGCCCGGAAGACCGCGGAACGCAAGCCCCGCACCGTCCGGACACCCGTGCGTCGCCGGCGGGACGCACCCCGCTCCCCTTCCCCGCAGACCCCGAACCCAGGAGGACGCCGTGGCGCACCCCTCTGCCGCCCCGGCCGCGTCGCAGCCCGGCCGGACCCCGACCGACGACGACGCCGGGCTCGCCGGGATCGGCCTGGCCGGTGACGGCGACGGACCCGGCGACGGCGGCCAGGGCGGGGACCACGGCGACGACGGCCGCGGCGGTGGCGGTCGACGCCGACGCCGGACCCGCACCGTGCTGCTCGTCGTCCTCGTGGTGCTCGCGCTGGGCGTCGGCGGGGTCGCCTGGTCGGTGCACAGCACCGAGCAGCAGCTCGACTCCCAGGTGACCAAGGTCGACGACGTGTTCTCGAACCTGGAGAACCGTCCGTCCAAGGTGACCGAGGGCGAGGCGGCCGGCGCGGTCAACATCCTGCTGCTGGGCAGCGACCTGCGCAGCGACACCCCGACCACCGGCACGGACGGCACCAGCGGCGGCACCACGAGCGCCGAGGACTGGGTGCCCGGCTCGCAGCGCTCGGACACGATGATGCTCCTGCACCTCTCGGCGGACCGGAAGAGCGCCGCGCTCATCTCCTTCCCGCGCGACTCGTGGGTCGACATCCCCGGGTACGGGAAGTCGAAGATCAACGCGGCCTTCTCGTGGGGCGGCCCGTCGCTCGCGGTCGAGACCGTCGAGCAGCTCACCGGCGTCTACGTCGACCACGTGGCCTGGGTGGACTGGGACGGCTTCGCCGCCCTCACCGACGAGCTCGGCGGGGTCGACGTCTGGGTCCCGGGCACCGTCTACGACTCGGCCCGCGACGTCACCTGGACCCGCGGCATGCACCACCTGGACGGCGAGGAGGCGCTCCTCTACGTCCGCCAGCGCTACGGCCTGGCCGGCGGCGACCTCGACCGCGTGCGCCGTCAGCAGTACTTCATGAAGGCGCTCATGGACACCTTCCGCCACCAGTTCAAGGCCACCGACCCGCTGCACGTGCGGGACATGATCTCCACGCTCACCGAGCACCTGTCGGTGAGCTCCGAGCTCACCGTCGACGACCTCAAGGACCTCCTGATGGACCTCACGGACCTCAAGACCAAGGACGTCGACTTCATGACCGCGCCGGTCGCCGGGTTCGGCTACGAGGGCGACCAGAGCGTCGTCTACCTCGACCACGCGGAGGACAAGGGCCTGTTCAAGGCGGTGCGCCGCGACGAGGTGCGGACGTGGTCGCGCAACCACGTCGACGCCCTCACCATCGGCGTCGTCAGCTGACGCCGTCCCCACGGCGGGGTGGGGAGGCGACGGGTCTCAGCGCCGCTTCTCCACCCCACCCAGGTACTCGACCGGCCGGAACCCGAGCGCCTCGTTGACGGCGATCATCCACTCGTTCTCGGCGGCGTTCCAGGTGGCCACCGACTCCACGCCGGGGGCCCGCTCCCCCAGGAGCCGCGCCGCGGCCACCTTGAGCGCGACGCCCAGCCGGTGGCCCCGGTGGGCGCGGTCGACGAGCGTCCCCCACTGGTAGGCCCGCGTCGGCTCGTGCGCGGTCGTGACCACCTCGGTGTAGGCCACCACGGTGCCGTCCACGTCCAGCGCGACCGCCCGGTACGGCGTCCGCCCCTGGCGGCGCATCAGCGCCTCGCCCTCGCGCACGCGCGCCACCTCGGCCGTCTGCGGCTCGCGGGTCAGCCCACCGGTCGGCGCCTCGGTCTCCAGGCTCGCCTCGAGCACCGCCCACCCGCCGACCAGCTCCTCGGGCACCTCGCCCACCCACGCGCGCAGCGCGTAGCCCTCGTGGCGGGTGGCGGCGTGCGCCGCGAGGTCGTCCAGGACGCCGGCCGGCACGGGCAGCCGCAGGCGGCGCTGCACCTCCACCAGCTCCAGCGCGTACCCCCGCGCGGCGGCGAAGGCCAGGCCCGGCGCGATGCCGCCCGGCTGCCCGGCGCCCGGCTGCTCGCCGTCCGACTGCCCGCCCTCGGGGCCGAGCCGCCACGGCCAGAGCACCTCGCTGCCCAGCACGGTGCGGCCGAGGGCGGCCGCCTCGTCCTCGAGCCGGGCGAGCAGCGCCGAGCCGAGGCCGGCGCGCCGGCGCTCGGGCAGCACCACGACGAGCACCTGCGCGGACTCGAGGTTGTCCCGCAGGGGCACCTCCAGCAGCCCGAACGCGACCGGCTCGCCCCCGAGGCGTCCGACGAACCCGCTGACCCGCCGGCTCCCGCCCGCGTCGCGCAGGGTCTCGCGCATCTCCGGCGCCGTCCACGTCGTCGCGGCCGCGCCGCGGTCGTGCTCCTCGGCCCGGGCGTAGACCGCGTGCCAGGCGGCGAACGCCGCCTCGTCCTCGGGGTCGACGGCCTCCACGGACCAGTCCACCGGCCGCCCCACCGACGACGGCGCGCTCACCGGGCACGCTCCACGCGGCCCTCGTCCCACACGGGGTCGGTCGACTCGTACACGGAGCCGTCGGCGCCGTAGACGAGGTACCGGTCGAACCCGCGGGCGAACCAGCGGTCGTGCGTGACGGCCAGGACGGTGCCCTCGAACGCGGCCAGGCCCTCCTCGAGGGCCTCCGCGGACTGGACGTCGAGGTTGTCGGTGGGCTCGTCGAGCAGCAGCAGGGTCGCGCCCGACAGCTCCAGGAGGAGGATCTGGAAGCGCGCCTGCTGGCCGCCCGAGAGCGACTCGAAGGTCTGCTCGGCGCCCGCGGAGAGCTCGTAGCGGTCCAGGACGCGGCTGGCCTGCTCGCGCCCCATGCCCTGGCGGCCGTCCGGGTGCCCGTCGCCCCGGTGCAGGATGTCGAGCAGCGTCCGGCCGAGGAGCTCCGGGTGGTCGTGGGTCTGGACGAACCAGCCCGGCCGTACCCGCGCCCCCAGCCGAGCCCGGCCCGTGTGCCGCACCGGCTCGATCGCGGTCTCCGAGACCGGTCGGTGCTCGACGTCCGGGTCGCTCCCGCCGGCGGCGAGGAGCCGCAGGAAGTGGGACTTCCCCGACCCGTTGGAGCCCAGCACGGCCACCCGCTCGCCGTACCAGACCTCCAGGTCGAAGGGCTTCATCAGGCCCGTGAGCTCGAGGTTCTCGCAGACGACCGCGCGCTTGCCGGTGCGACCGCCCGAGAGCCGCATGGTGACGTTCTGCTCGCGCGGCTGCTCGATCGGCGGGCCGGCCTCCTCGAACTTCCGCAGCCGGGTCTGGGCGGCCTTGTAGGCCTTCGCCATGCCGTCGTTGAACTCGGCCTTCACCTTCAGGCGCAGCACCAGCGCCTTGAGCTTCGCGTGCTCCTCGTCCCAGCGCCGGCGCAGCTCCTCGAAGCGCGCGAAGCGGTCCTTGCGGGCCTGGTGGTAGCTGGTGAAGCCGCCGGGGTGGGTCCACACCGTGTTGCCCGCCCAGCCGAGCTCGACGGTGACGACCCGCGTCGCGGTGTTGTCGAGCAGCTCCCGGTCGTGGCTGATGAGCAGGATCGTCTTCTCGCTGCCGCGGATGCGCCCCTCGAGCCAGACCTTGCCCGGCACGTCGAGGTAGTTGTCCGGCTCGTCGAGCAGCAGCACCTGGTCGGGCCCGGCGAGCAGGTACTCCAGCACCAGCCGCTTCTGCTCGCCGCCCGACAGGGTCGAGAGCGAGCGGTACTTCGCCCGGTCGTAGGGCAGCGCGAGCGCCGCGGTCGTCACGACGTCCCAGGTGACCTCGAGGTCGTAGCCGCCGGCGTCCGCGTACTCCGCCAGCGCCTCGGCGTAGCGCATCTGCGTCTTCTCGTCGTCGGTCTCCATCAGGCGCAGCTCGAGGGCGTCCACGCGGGCGGACGCCTCGCGCACCCGCACGGGGGAGACGCTGAGCAGGAGGTCGGCCACGCTCGGGTCCTCGCCCAGGCCCGCCTTCACGTCCTGGCGCATGACGCCCAGCCCGCCCGACCGCGTGACCACGCCGGCGTGCGGGTCGAGGTCGCCCGAGACGATCCGCAGCAGCGTCGTCTTGCCCGCGCCGTTGGCGCCGACGAGCGCGACCTTCGCGCCCTCGCCGACGCGGAAGCTCACGTCGTCGAGCAGCACCCGACCGTCGGGAAGCTCGTACCTGACCCCGGCGACGTCCACGTGACCCACGAGCGACGATCCTCCCCCATCGCCGCGACGCGGTCACCTCGATATCCTCCCGGCCACGTCATCAGGGCCATCAGGACTGCTGAGCCGCCGCACAGGGAACCCACACCGACCCGACGGAGCGTCGAGGACATGGACACCACCTCCGACCGCTCCCCCGACGCCACGACGCCCGCCGCGGACAGGCCCCGCCGCGCGGGCCGGCTGCGCCGCGCCGTCGTCGCCGGCGTCCTCGTGACCGGGCTCGGCCTCGGCGCCGCCGCCTGCAGCAGCACGGACACCTCCTCCTCGACGTCCAGCAGCTCGGGGACCACCTCGAGCAGCGTCGCGGTGGGCAGCGGCTCGGGCTCCACCTCGCAGGCGAGCTCGCAGGGGTCCTGAGCCGTGCCCACGGCCACCGCCACCCACGACGCGGCCACCCCCGACGCGGCCACCACCGCCGCACGCACCTGGGACGTGTGGAGCACGACGGCCGTCGTGGTGGTCACCGACCCGGCGCTCCTCGACCGGGCGGCCGACGCCGTCGCCGCCCTGCTGGAGCAGGCCGACGCGGCGGCGAGCCGGTTCCGCCCTGACTCCGAGGTGCACCGGCTCGCGGACGCCGGCGGCGTCCCGGTCCCCGTCTCGCCCCTGCTGGGGCTGCTCGTGGCGGAGGCGCTCGACGCGGCCGAGGACACCGACGGCTCCGTCGACCCCACCGTCGGCGCCGCGCTGGCCGCCCTGGGCTACGACCGCGACATCCGCGAGGTCCACGACGAGGCGCAGGACGCCGTCCCGCTGCCGCCCACGGTGACCTGGCGCGACGTCGAGCTGACCGGCGGCGGGCACGGGGGTGAGGGCGAGGCGGACGTCGTCCGCGTGCCGCCGGGCCTCGTGCTCGACCTCGGCGCCACCGCGAAGGCGGCGGTGGCCGACCTCGCCGCGAGGCTGGTGCACACCCGGCTCGGCTGCGGCGTCCTCGTGGGCCTGGGCGGCGACCTGGCCACGGCCGGCCCCGCCCCCGACGAGCGGGGCTGGCAGGTGACCGTCCAGGACACCGCGGACGACCCCGCGCAGCAGGTGTCGCTGCCGGGCGGCGCGGCGCTCGCCACGTCCTCGACCGTGCGCCGCGCGTGGCGGCGCGGCTCCGCCCGGGTCCACCACGTCGTCGACCCCGCGACCGGCCGCAGCGCGCCCGACACCTGGCGCAGCGTGAGCGTCGCCGCCCCCACCTGCGTCGAGGCCAACGCCGCCGCGACGGCCACGATCGTGCGCGGCCCCGCCGGCGAGCAGTGGCTGGCCGAGCGGGGCGTGGCCGCCCGCCTGGTCGACCGGGACGGGCGCGTCCACCTGCTCGGCGGCTGGCCGGCCTGACCCGAGCCGCTGCACGCGGGCGGACGGCGAGGGGTTCCTCACCACCCGTCCGGGCCACGGACGTGGCCTGTCAGGATGGCGGCATGACGCAGCCGTGGACCGACCTGCTGACCGCCGCCGTCGAGGACTTCGCGAGGCTGACGGGCGAGATCGACCCCACGCTCCCGGTGCCGGGCTGCCCGGACTGGGCGGTGGCCGACCTGGTCGAGCACCTCGGCGCGGTGCACGTGTGGGCCCGGCACGCCGTCGTCGAGCAGAACCCCGAGGCCCCGCCGGCCCAGGACGCGCCGCACGACCTCTCGCTGCTGCCCGACTGGTACCGCACCCAGGCCGCGGAGCTCCTCGACGCGCTGCGCTCGCGCCCGGACGACGCCCCCGCCTGGACCTTCGGCCGCGGCGTCGGCACCGCCGCCTGGTGGCAGCGCCGCCAGACCCACGAGACGCTGCTGCACACCCGCGACCTGCTCAAGGCCGGCGGCCGCGCCGACGAGTGGCGGGTCGACCCGGCGATCGCCTGGGACGCCGTCGACGAGGTGGCGCACATGTTCTACCCGCGCCAGGTGCGGCTCGCCCGCTGCGAGATGCTCACGACCGCCCTGCGGCTCGAGGCCACCGACCTGCCGGGCTCCGCGCCGGTCGTCGTGGGCGACGTCGAGGACACCGTCACGGTGAGCGGCCCGGCGTCCGACCTGCTCCTGCTGCTGTGGCACCGCACGACCTCGGCCGACCCGGCCGCCGCCGCGGTGCTCGCCCAGGCGATCACGCCCTGAGGCGGCCCCGGCGGGTCACTGCGCAGGATCAGTCCGCAGGATCAGTACCCGGCCCGCCGGGTCTCCAGCACCCGGAAGCCCTTAGCGCTGGCCAGTCGCGTGGTCGGCCAGCCCTGCTCGCCGAGCCACCGCTGCAGCGAGTCGCCGCCGAGGTTCTTGCCGACGACCATGACCGCGCGCCCTCCCGGCGCCAGGTGCGGCAGCCAGCGCAGGAGCAGCCCGTGCAGCGCCTGCTTGCCGATGCGGATGGGCGGGTTGGACCAGATCTCGTCGAACTGCGCGTCCGGCGCCACCTCGTCGGGGAGGCAGGCCGTGAACCGGTCCGCCACGCCCAGCGCCTCGCCGTTGGTGCGGGCCAGCAGGAGGGCGCGCTCGTTGACGTCCACCGCCGTCACCGTGGACGCCGGGGAGGCCAGCGCGGCCGCCAGGCCGATCACGCCGTAGCCGCACCCGAGGTCGAGCAGGCGCGGCGCGGTCGGCGGCTCGGTCTCGCGGAACAGGACCGCCGTGCCGACGTCGAGCCGGCCGTGGGCGAAGACCCCGGAGCCGGAGTCCAGGCTCAGGCGGACGCCCCAGACCTCGGCGTCCACCGCGGTCCGGGTGAACGCGACGCTGGGGTCGGCGGTGAAGTAGTGCTCGGCGTCGTCGGTGCTCACGCGTCCGTCCCCTCCACGCCGTTCCTGTTCGGGCCCGTCCCGTTCACGTCCGGCGCTGCGTCGGCCCAGTCCGGGCAGTCCAGCTCGTCCTCGGTGCGCCGGGCCCGCGTCCGCTCGTTGCGGGCGGCCAGCTCGGCGTCGTCAGGGTAGGCGACCTCCTCCAGCACCAGCCCGTGCGCGTGCGCGACGGCGACGTGCGAGGTGCGGGCGCGGGTGGCGAGCACCTCCGCCGGCCAGGTGACCGGCCGCCGGCCCTCGCCGACGGCCAGCAGGCAGCCGACCAGCGCGCGCACCATGGAGTGGCAGAAGGCGTCGGCGCGGACGTGCGCGACGGCGAGCCCCGCGGCGTCCCGCTCCCACGTCAGGTGCTCGAGGGTGCGGATCGTGGTCGCGCCCTCGCGGGCCTTGCAGAAGGCCGCGAAGTCGTGGCGGCCCCGCAGCGGCCGGGCGGCCTCGGCCATGGCCTCGACGTCGAGCGGCCGGTTCCAGCGCAGGACGTGGCGCACGCTCAGCGGGTCGAGCACGGCCGGGTCGTCGGCCACCCGGTAGGCGTAGCGGCGCCAGAGCGCCGAGAAGCGGGCGTCGAACGCGTCGGGGGCCCGCCGCGCCCCGCGGACGGCGACGTCGGTCGGGAGGATGCCGTTGAGCCGGCGGACGAGGGCGTCGACCGGGGGCTGCGCGGACCGGCCGGCCGCCGCGACCACGGCCGCCTCGTCGACGTCCGTGTGCAGGACCTGGCCGCGGGCGTGGACGCCGGCGTCGGTGCGGCCGGCGCAGACCACGGGCACGGGGTCGGTGCGCAGGGCGGTGCCGAGCGCGCGCTGCACCTCGTCCTGCACGGTGCGCAGGCCCGGCTGCGCGGCCCAGCCGGAGAAGTCGGTCCCGTCGTAGGCGAGGTCGATCCGCAGGCGCACGCCGCCATCCTCCCGCACGGGCCCGGGACGAGCGCAGTCGAGGACCGCCCCCGGCGGCGTCCGCGTCACCCACCGGGGCGCGGCCGCCTGCCTACGCTGTCGACCGTGAGCACCTCCAGCACGCCGACGCCCGTCGTCCTGCTCGTCGCCGACGAGCACCTCGACGACCTGCGCACGGGCTTCGCCCGCTACACCGCCGAGTACGACGTGCGCTGCGCGCGCACCTGCGCGGAGGCCGAGGCCACGGCCCGCGCGGTGCGGGACGCCGGCG
This sequence comes from Nocardioides sp. GY 10127, assembly GCF_004919085.1. Lineage (GTDB taxonomy): Bacteria > Actinomycetota > Actinomycetes > Propionibacteriales > Nocardioidaceae > Nocardioides. The sequence continues at coordinate 400,008 of NZ_STGL01000006.1, forward strand.
GCGCCGTCGCCCTCGTCGTCACGGACGCCGTCCTGCCCGACGCGCCGGTGCTGGCCGCGTTCGCGCGGCTGCGCGAGGCGGCGCCCACGGCCCGCCGCCTGGTCGCCGCCCACTGGGAGCACTTCCTCACCGCGGCCGACGACCTGCGCCCCGGCATGGCCAAGGGCAAGTACGACGCGTTCCTGCTCATGCCCCGGGGCACGCGGGACGAGGAGTTCCACCACGCCGTCACCGAGCTCCTCAGCGACTGGGCGTCGACCGCGGCGGGCCCCGAGGTCGTGAGCGTCAAGATCCTCTCCGCCGCCGACCACCCCGAGCTGCACGGCGTCCGCGACTTCCTGGACCGGATGGGGATGCCCTACAAGGTCGTCGACCCCGGCTCCGAGGTCGGCCTCGCGGTGCGGCAGGCGCACGCCGCCGAGGTCGGGGACGACCCGGCCTACCCGCTCGTCGTGGCGATGAACCGGCCCCCGGTGCAGGCGGCGACCGCGAGGTCGGTCGCCGCCTCGTTCTACGGCTCGGCCGAGGGCGTGGACGTGCCGGGCGTGATCGACCTCTGCGTCGTCGGCGGCGGGCCCGCCGGCCTGGCCGCGGCCGTGTACGCCGCCTCGGAGGGGTTGTCGGTCGTCGTCCTGGAGGCGGAGGCGATCGGCGGCCAGGCCGGCACGAGCTCGATGATCCGCAACTACCTCGGCTTCCCCCGCGGGATCTCCGGCATGCGGCTGGCCCAGCGGGCGCGCAACCAGGCGCTCCGCTTCGGCACCCGCTTCGTCACCGGCTGGCGGGTGGAGGCGCTGGAGCCGGGCGCCGACGGCGCGCCGCACACCGTGGTCACCGACGGTGGCTCGGTGCGGGCGCGCTCGGTCGTGGTCGCCACCGGTGTCGCCTACCGCAAGCTCCGGGTGGACGGCGTGGAGGAGCTCGTCGGCCGTGGCGTCTACTACGGCGCGGCGATGAGCGCGGCGCGCGAGCTCGAGGGGGCGGACGTCTACGTCGTCGGCGGCGGCAACTCCGCCGGCCAGGCGGCCGTGCACCTGGCTCGGTTCGCCCGCTCCGTCACGATCCTGGTGCGGCGTCCGTCGCTGGCCGAGACGATGAGCCAGTACCTCGTCAACGAGATCGAGTACACCGACCGCATCCACGTGCGCACCTGCACGGAGGTCACCGACGGCGGCGGCGACGCCCGCCTGGAGTGGCTGGAGCTCACCGACACCACCGACGGCCGCACCGAGCGGGTCGAGGCCCAGGGGCTGTTCCTGCTCCTCGGCGCCGAGCCGCACTGCGACTGGCTGCCCGACGACGTGGCCCGCGACCCCCGCGGGTTCGTGCTCACCGGCCGCGACGTCCCGCGCGAGCGCTGGGCCCATGGCCTCCCCCCGGAGAACCTGGCGACGACGGTGCCCGGCGTCTTCGCGGCCGGGGACGTGCGCGCGGGGTCGATGAAGCGGGTGGCCTCCGCCAGCGGCGAGGGGGCCTCGGTGGTGCCGCTGGTGCACGCCTGGCTGACGCCGGCGCAGGAGTGACGCTCAGCCGGGTCGGCGGGGCCTGAACCGGGACGTGAGCGGGTCAGCGGGGCCAGACCCGCTCGAGCAGGCGCTGCGCCTCCGCCAGCGACAGCCCCCGCCCGGCGGCCGCCGCGGCCAGGGCCTCGGCCCGGGCGCGCAGCAGGTCGTCGTCGCGCTGCTCGGCCACGAACGTCCCGCGCCGGCCCTCGGCCACGACGACGCCGCCGGCCTCGAGCGCCCGGTAGGCCTTCGCCACGGTGTTGGCGGCCAGACCGAGCTGCTCGGCCGCGGTGCGCACCGGGGGCAGCCGCGTGCCGACGGGCAGGTCACCGGTGGCGGCCCGGTCGGCCACCTGCCGGCGCAGCTGCTCGGAGGCGGGCTCGGGCGAGGCGGGGTCGACGGGCAGCAGGGTCACGGGGCCAGGGTAGGGCCGCCCCGCCGACGCCACGGTCACCCCCTGCCTGACAGCTGCCCGGGTCGCCCCTCCAGCGTGCCCGCGGGCCCCGGCGCGACGCCCCGGTCGTGACCGAGGTGACCTGCGCCGCACCCGCGTGCTAGGACTCACCCCATGGATGCGGCCCTGGAGCGTGACCTGCTGGTCGTCGGCGAGGCACTCGTCGACGTCGTCCACACCGCCGACGGGGCGGTCACGGCCCACCCGGGCGGCTCGGCCGCCAACGTCGCCGTGGCCCTCTCCCGGCTGGGGCGGCCCGTCCGCTTCGCCACCGCGTTCACCGGCGACGCCTACGGGCGGATGCTCTCCGAGCACCTCGACACCAACGGCGTCCTGCTCGCCTCCGACCCGGCGGTCATCGACCACACCTCGTCCGCGGCCGCCACGCTGGCCGAGGACGGGTCGGCCAGCTACGTGTTCGACCTGGAGTGGCGCATCGGCGAGGTGCCGCTCGAGCCGGCCCCGCTCGCCGTGCACGCCTGCTCCATCGGCGCGGTCCTCTCCCCCGGTGCCGGTCAGGTGCGCGACGTCCTCACGGCCCTGCGACCCGCCGCCACGATCACCTACGACGTCAACGCGCGCCCCAGCATCACGGGGACCGGGCCCGAGGTCGTGGCGGCCACCGAGGCGGTCGTCGCGCTCGCCGACCTGGTGAAGCTCTCCGACGAGGACCTCGACGGCCTCTGGCCCGGCCTGGGCCTCGACGGCGGCGCCGCCCACCTGCTCTCCCTCGGCCCGGCGGCGGTGGTCGTGACGCGCGGCGCCGAGGGCGCCGCCTGGTTCGACGCCCAGGGTCGGGTGGACGTGCCGGGCCGCACCGTCACGGTCGCCGACACCATCGGCGCCGGCGACACCTTCTCCGCGGCGCTCGTCGACGGGCTGGCCACGCTGGGCCGGCTCGGCGGTCGCCTGGACGGCCTGACCCGCGAGGACGTCGAGGGGCTGCTCGCGCACGCCGCGGCCGCCGCGGCCGTCACCGTCTCCCGCCCGGGCGCCGACCCGCCGACCCGCGCGGAGCTCGACGCCTCGCTCGCCTGAGGCCGCCCGGCGCCCTCTCCTCGCCCCGCGGGACTCCCCCGCCCGGCCTCACCGCTCGCCGCCTAGCCTGGGCCACGTGCGTTACGTGATCGTGGGTGCCGGGGCCATCGGGGGCGCGGTCGCCGCCCTCCTCCACGAGTCGGGTGCCGAGGTGCTCCTGGTCGCGCGCGGGGCGACCCTCGAGGCCGTCCGCGCCCACGGCGTCCGGCTCACCGTCGGGGACGCCGACGAGCGGGCGGTCCCCGTTCCCTCCGTCGCGGGCCTCGCGGAGGTGGAGTGGCGCGAGCAGGACGCCGTGGTGCTGGCCGTGAAGTCCCAGCAGACCGACGCGGTGCTGGAGGACCTCGCCGACGTCCCCGCCGGCGTCCCGGTGTTCTGCCTGCAGAACGGCGTCGACAACGAGCGCCGGGCCCTGCGCCTGCGCCCCCACGTCCACGGGGTCGTCGTGATGATGCCGGCCTCCAGCCTCGAGCCCGGTCGGGTCGTCGTCCACTCCGCCGGCCGCCCCGGCCTCCTCGACACCGGGCTGTTCCCGCGAGGCAGCGACGAGGCGGACGAGGCCTGGGCCCGGGACCTGCGGGCCGCCGGCTTCGACTCGGTCGTGCGCACCGACGTCATGGCCTGGAAGCGCCGCAAGCTGCTGGTCAACCTCGGCAACGGCGTCGACGCCGCCTTCGCCGAGTCCGAGGCTGCCGAGGAGCTCACCGCCCTGGTGCGGGCCGAGGGCGAGGCGGCGCTCTCCGCGGCCGGGCTGAGCGTGGTGGGGACGGCGGAGGACACCGCGCGCCGGGGCGACCTCCTGCGCCCGCTCGTCGGCCGATCCGGGGCCGGCAGCTCCACCTGGCAGAGCGTGGCCCGGGGCGCCGGGAGCGTCGAGACGGACTACCTCAACGGCGAGATCGTGCTCCTCGGCCGGCTGCACGGGCTCCCCACGCCCGCCAACGCCCTCGTGGGGGCCACCGTGCGGGCGCTGGTCCGGTCCGGCGGCGAGCCCCGCAGCCTCGACGCCGCGGACGCGTTGGCGGCGCTCCGCGCCTGACCCTCCCGCGGCAGCCACCCCGAACGGGACCCGAAGGCACAGGACCAGAACGCACAGGACCCGCCCGGCGTGCGCCGGGCGGGTCCTGTGGTGGGGCTGGGTCGTGCTGGTGCTCGGGACGAGCGAGGGGGCTCAGGCCTCCTCGGTCGACTCCTCCGCGGCCTCGGGGGCCTCGGCCGGGGTCTCGTCGGCGGCCTCGGTGGCCTCCACGGTCTCCTCGGCAGCGGGCTCCTCGACGGGCTCGGCCACGGGCGCGGCAGGCGCGGCCGGGGCGGCCTTGGTCTTCGGGGCGTAGGGCTCGGTCACGAGCTCGATGACCGCCATGGGGGCGTTGTCGCCCTTGCGGGGGCCGAGCTTGGTGATCCGGGTGTAGCCGCCGGGACGCTCGGCGAAGGCCGGGGCGATCTCGGTGAAGAGCTTGTGCTGCGCGTACTTGGTGACGACGTCCTTCTCCGGGTCGAGACCCGAGAAGAGCTCACGCAGGACGAGACGACGGCTGTGCAGGTCGCCCTTCTTGGCGCGGGTGACGAGCTTCTCGGCGTACGGCCGCAGGGCGCGGGCCTTCTTCTCCGTGGTGGTGATGGCGCCGTGCTCGAAGAGCGCGGTGGCCAGGTTCCGGAGGATGAGGCGCTGGTGCGCCGCGGAGCCGCCGAGGCGGGGGCCCTTGGTGGGCTTCGGCATGGGTGTCTCTCTTTCTCCTCGGCCGTACCAGGTACCGAGGTAGTCGGCCGGCGGGCGCCGGCCTGGTCATGGTGGTGGGCTCGGTGAGCCCGTCACCGCCCCCGCCCCGGCGAGCCGGGGTGGGGGACGGTGGGGTGGGACGTCAGAACTGCTCGTCCTCGACGAACGCGTCGTCGTCGTCGTCGTTGTAGGCGGCGAGGGCGGCGTGCGGGTCGAAGCCGGGAGCGCTGTCCTTGAGGGACAGGCCCATCTCGACGAGCTTGGCCTTGACCTCGTCGATCGACTTCGCACCGAAGTTGCGGATGTCGAGGAGGTCCTGCTCCGAGCGGCTGATGAGCTCACCCACGGTGTGGATGCCCTCGCGCTTGAGGCAGTTGTACGACCGGACGGTGAGCTGCAGGTCCTCGACCGGCAGGGCCAGGTCGGCGGCGAGCTGCTCGTCGACGGGCGACGGGCCGATGTCGATGCCCTCGGCCTCGACGTTGAGCTCACGGGCGAGGCCGAACAGCTCGACGAGGGTCTTGCCGGCGGAGGCGAGAGCGTCGCGCGGGCGGATCGAGGGCTTGGTCTCGACGTCGATGACGAGCTTGTCGAAGTCCGTGCGCTGCTCGACACGGGTGGCCTCGACCTTGTAGCTGACCTTCAGCACGGGGCTGTAGATCGAGTCGACCGGCATGCGGCCGATCTCGTTGTCGGCGCCCTTGTTCTGGGCGGCGGACACGTAGCCGCGGCCGCGCTCGACGACGAGCTCCATCTCGAGCTTGCCCTTGTCGGACAGCGTCGCGATGCGCAGGTCGGGGTTGTGGACCTCGACACCGGCCGGCGGGGCGATGTCCGCGGCGGTGACGTCACCGGCACCCGACTTGCGCAGGTACATGGTGACCGGCTCGTCGTGCTCGGAGGAGACCACGAGGGCCTTGAGGTTCAGGATGATCTCGGTGACGTCCTCCTTGACGCCCTCGACCGTCGAGAACTCGTGGAGCACGTTGTCGATCTTGATGCTGGTGACCGAGGCGCCGGGGATGGAGCTCAGCAGCGTCCGGCGGAGCGAGTTGCCGAGCGTGTAGCCGAAGCCGGGCTCGAGCGGCTCGATGACGAAGCGCGAGCGGAACTCGTCGACCGGCTCTTCCGAGAGGGTGGGGCGCTGTGCAATGAGCACTGGTTCGTTCCTTTCCGGGCCCGACCGCTATATGAGGGACCCGAACTGCGGGGGTGGAGGAGGTGCTGCGGGTGTGCCGCCGCCCCGACGAGCTCTCGCTCGCCGGGGCGACGTCACGGGGTCACTTCTTCGAGTAGTACTCGACGATGAGCTGCTCCTGGACCGGGATGTCGATCTGCGCCCGGACGGGGAGCTGGTGCACCAGGATGCGCATGCGCTGCGGCAGGGCCTCGAGCCACGCCGGGACGACGCGCTCGCCGTGGGTCTCGCGGGCCACGATGAACGGGGTCATCTCGAGGGACTTGGCGCGGACGTCGATGACGTCGTGGGCCGAGACCTGGTACGAGGGGATGTTGACCTTCTTGCCGTTCACCAGGAAGTGGCCGTGGACCACGAGCTGGCGGGCGTGGCGACGCGTGCGGGCGAAGCCGGCGCGGTAGACCACGTTGTCGAGGCGGGCCTCGAGCAGCTGGAGCAGGTTGTCACCGGTCTTGCCGTCGCGGCGGGAGGCCTCGACGTAGTAGCGGTGGAACTGCTTCTCCATCACGCCGTAGGTGAAGCGAGCCTTCTGCTTCTCCTGCAGCTGCGAGCGGTACTCGCTCTCCTTGATGCGGGCACGGCCGTGCTGGCCGGGGGCGTACGGGCGACGCTCGAAAGCGGCGTCACCACCCACCAGGTCGACGCCGAGACGGCGCGACTTGCGGGTCATGGGGCCGGTGTAACGGGCCATTTCTCAAGTCTCCTGTTCTCGGTCGGGCTCAGACGCGGCGGCGCTTGGGCGGGCGGCAGCCGTTGTGGGGCGTGGGCGTGACGTCCTGGATGGTGCCGACCTCGAGGCCGATGGCACCCAGGGAACGGATCGCCGTCTCGCGGCCCGAGCCCGGACCCTTGACGAAGACGTCGATCTTCTTCATGCCGTGCTCCATGGCCCGACGACCGGCGGCCTCAGCGGCCATCTGCGCGGCGAACGGGGTGGACTTGCGCGAGCCCTTGAAGCCGACGGTGCCGGCGGAGGCCCAGGAGATCACGGCACCGGTGGGGTCCGTGATCGTGACGATGGTGTTGTTGAACGTGCTCTTGATGTGGGCTTCGCCCGTAGCGACGTTCTTCTTCTCCTTGCGGCGAATCTTGGTCTTCGCCGCAGCCTGACGGCTCTTGGGAGGCATTTCTCTCCTGAGGTACTGGTCGAGTGTGGATCGAGGAAGTCAGCGGGAGGCGGCCGTGAGGCCCGCCGTCACTTCGCCTTCTTCTTGCCGGCGACCGTGCGCTTCGGACCCTTGCGGGTGCGGGCGTTGGTCTTGGTGCGCTGGCCGCGCACGGGGAGACCCATGCGGTGGCGGCGACCCTGGTAGCTGCCGATCTCGATCTTGCGACGGATGTCAGCCTGGACCTCACGACGGAGGTCACCCTCGGTCTTGTAGCTGGCCTCGATCGCGTCGCGGAGCTTGACCAGGTCGTCCTCGGTGAGCGCGTGGACCCGGGTGTTGGGGTCGACGCCGGTCACCTCGAGGATCTGGTGGGCGGAGGTACGGCCGATGCCGTAGATGTAGGTGAGAGCGACCTCGATGCGCTTGTCGCGCGGAAGGTCGACACCGACGAGGCGTGCCATGTCAGTGGCCTTTCGTTTCTCTGCGGGAGTGTCGGTCGTGCCGCGCCCCGGGACGTCTCGTCGAGACCCGGGCTCCGGCTCCTGCTCCGGAGGTGTGTTCGGCGCTCCCCGCCCTCACGGACGGTCGGTGCCTAGCGGACACGTTGTGTGCAGCGGGTTGCTGCGGGTGGTGCGTGGCGCCCGGAGGCGCCTGCGTCCAGCGGGGGCTGGTCAGCCCTGGCGCTGCTTGTGACGCGGGTTGGAGCAGATGACCATGACGCGGCCGTGGCGACGGATCACCTGGCACTTGTCGCAGATCTTCTTGACGCTCGGCTTGACCTTCATGTCAAGTCCTTCCTGTGGCCCCTCGGGGGCCAGACGGGCGGCTACTTGTAGCGGTAGACGATCCGACCGCGGGAGAGGTCGTAGGGAGACAGCTCCACCACCACGCGGTCCTCGGGGAGGATCCGGATGTAGTGCTGGCGCATCTTGCCGCTGATGTGGGCGAGAACCTTGTGGCCGTTGCTCAGCTCGACGCGGAACATGGCGTTGGGCAGGGCCTCCACGACGGTGCCCTCGATCTCGATCACGCCTTCTTTCTTCGGCATGTCCTCCACAATCCGTTGTTGGTGTCTACCGTGGTGCACCACGCGGTCGGGTGACCGCGCAGGTGGTCCGGGAACCTCCGACCACCGTGGTGGTCGTGGACCTCGTGCCGCCGACCTCGACCCTCGACCCGTGACGAGCACGGGCAGCCGTGAGGGGCGCAGGTCAGCCCACGTTGGACCGACACGCCAGTGTAGGGCGGTCGTGTGGTGAAACACGAATCCGGCCGCGCCCGGCGGGTCCAGCAGTGTAGGACGCTGCCGGCAGCCGCGCCAGCATCAGGCGGCAAGGTGCCGCAGCGTGTCCCGCCGAGCGGTCGCGACGGCCGGCTCGGCGCCCTCGTGGGCACCAGCCACCGGGTTCACCATCACCTCGTCCACGCCGAAGCGCGCCGCCAGCGCGGCGACCGCCTCCCGGGACTCCTCGGGGGCGCCGATGACCCAGCGGGCCGCCATGTCCTCGACGAGGGCGGCGTGCGCCGGCGCCAGGTCGACCTTCTCGGCGGCCTCCACCGACCGCAGCGGCACCATCGGCTGTCCGGTGCGCAGGGCCAGCATGGTCAGGAGCTGGGGTCGGGCCAGGCGTCGCGCCTCGTCGGCGTCGCTCGCGACGCTGGCGTTGACGGTGAGGAACGTGCGGGGCTCCGAGAGCAGGTCGGAGGGGCGGAAGCTGCTGCGGTACAGCTCCAGCGCCGCCTGGGTCCCGTCCCCGTTGCCGGAGAAGTGGTGGGCGAAGACGTAGGGCAGCCCCTTCTCCGCGGCCAGGCGCGCGGAGTAGTCGCTGCTGCCCAGGAGCCAGACGTCGGCGACGCTGCGCGCCGCGGGCGTGGCCCGCAGGGCCTGCGTCCGGCCGGCGACGCTCACGGCGACCCCGTCGGCGTCCATCATCGCCAGCAGGTCGTCCACGTAGTCGGGGAACCGGGCCACGGCGTCCTCCTCCACGCCGCCGGCACCGTGGCGCAGGGCGTAGGAGGTGATCGGGTCCGTGCCGGGCGCGCGGCCCAGGCCGAGGTCGACCCGTCCGGGGAAGGCGGCCTCGAGGAGCGCGACCTGCTCGGCCACGACGAGCGGGGCGTGGTTGGGCAGCATGACGCCGCCGGACCCGATCCGCAGGCGCTGCGTGACCGAGCCGATCATCGCCATGAGCACGGGCGGGTTGGTGGCCGCGACCGCGGGCCCGTTGTGGTGCTCGGCGACCCAGTAGCGGTGGTACCCCAGCCGGTCGGCCTCGCGGGCGAGGTCGAGGGTGGCGGCCACCGCGTCCGCCGACGTCTGGTCGGCGCGGACGGGAACGAGGTCGAGGACGGAGAGGGTGGGACGCTGCGTGCTCATCGTCGTCCCAACGCCGCTCCCCCGGTCGGCTGTTCCCGGCCCGGGTCAGGCGCCCGTCGTCCCCGCGGTGCGCCGGTCGTGGGCGTCCTTGAGCAGGCTCGCCACGGTGGTGACGCCGAGGATCACGACGATCGCGACCAGCGAGAGCCAGGTCGGGACGTCCGGGGCCCACTCGACCGGCCGGCCGCCGTTGAGGAACGGCACCTCGTTCTCGTGCAGCGCGTGCAGGACCAGCTTCACCCCGATGAACGCCAGCAGCACGGCCAGGCCGTAGGAGAGGTAGACGAGGCGGTCGAGCAGGTCGCCGATGAGGAAGTAGAGCTGGCGCAGGCCCATGAGCGCGAAGACGTTGGCCGCGAACACCAGGTAGGGCTCGTTCGTGAGGCCGTAGATGGCGGGGATCGAGTCGAGCGCGAAGAGCAGGTCCGTCATCCCGAGGGTGAGGACGACGATCAGCATCGGCGTGCCCACGCGCCGACCGTCCTTCCTCGTGGTGAGGCGGACGCCGTCGTAGTCGTCGGCGAACGGCAGCCGGGTCCGCACCCAGCGGACCGGCGCCGGCTCCCCCGGGTCCTCCTCGCCGTGGTCGAGGACGAGCTTCACCGCCGTGTACACGAGGAACAGGCCGAAGAGGTAGAAGACCCAGCTGAACTGGTTGATCGCGGCCGCCCCGACCCCGATGAAGAGGCCGCGCAGGACGAGGGCGATCACGATCCCCACGAGGAGGGCGGTCGCCTGGTACTGCCTGGGGACCGAGAGCCTGGACATGATGAGCAGGAAGACGAACAGGTTGTCCACGCTCAGCGAGTACTCGGTGACCCAGCCGGCGAAGAACTGCCCGGCGTAGTCGGCGCCGGAGAAGACCCAGACGCCCAGGCCGAAGAGGACGGCGAGGCCGACGAAGCCGAGCAGGTGGCGGACGGACTCGGCGGTGCTGGGCTCGTGCGGACGGCGTCCGATCACCAGGACGTCCACCAGGAGCAGGGCGGTGGTCAGCACGACGGTGCCGATCCAGAGCCAGAGGGGGACGTCCACGCGCGGGCCTTTCGGGGAAGGAGCAGGGCGCGTCGCACGCGCCGACCGACGGCGGTCCGTCGCACCGACAAGGTAGCCGGGGGCCCGGGAGGCGCCCCCATCCTGCGCGGCGTGCGTCAGCGCACACCGGCCGCAGGCACCGCCCAGGCACGCCGCCCAGGCACACCGTCCGGCGGCCGGCGCGGCCGCCGCGAGGTGGGGTCAGTCCGCGAGGGGCCCGAAGGGTGCGCCGAGGGCGGTGAGCCGCTCCTCGCCGCCGTCGAGGGCGGTGAGCACCCAGGAGCCGTGCTCCGTGACGGCGAAGGTGTGCTCGAAGTGGGCGGCTCGTGAGCCGTCCACGGTGACCACGGTCCACTCGTCCTCGAGGACGTCGGTCTCGGGGTCGCCGACGGTGAGCATGGGCTCCACCGCCAGGGCGATCCCGGGCACCAGGCGCGGGCCGCGGCCGGGCTTGCCGTAGTTCGGCACGTCCGGCGGCAGGTGCATCGCGGTGCCGATCCCGTGGCCGACGTAGTCCTCGACGATCCCGAGCGCGGTGCCCGTGGCGTCCTGCGAGCGGACGTAGGTCTCGACGGCGTGGCCGATGTCGGTCACGCGGCCGCCCAGGCGGGCCGCCGCGAGGCCGTGCCACATCGACTCCTCGGTGATCCGCAGGAGCTCGCGGTCGAGCGCGGTGGGCTCCCCCACCACGACCGACAGGGCGGCGTCGCCGTGGAACCCCTCCACGATGGCGCCGCAGTCGATGGACACCAGGTCCCCCGCCGCCAGCACGCGGTCACCCGGGATGCCGTGGACGACCTCGTCGTTGACCGAGGTGCAGATGCTGCCCGGGAACCCCTCGTAGCCGAGGAACGACGGGACGGCGCCGCGACTGCGGATGCTGTCCTCGGCGATCGCGTCGAGCTCGGAGGTGGTGAGGCCGGGGCGCACCGCCCCGGCCAGCACCTGCAGCGTCGCGCCGACCACGAGGCCGGCGCGACGCATGAGCAGCAGCTGCTCGGGCGTCTTGATCTCGACGCCGCGGTCGCGCCAACCCACCGGGGACCCGCTCAGGAGGTGGCGAGGCCGTCGAGCGCGGCCATGATGCGAGCGGTCACGTCCGCGACCTCGCCCATGCCGTCGACCTCGACGAGGAGACCACGGTCGCGGTACACGTCGATGAGGGGCGCCGTCTGCTCGACGTACACCTCCTGACGGTGCCGGATGACGTCCTCGGTGTCGTCGCTGCGGCCCGAGGTCTCCGCACGCTTGAGGAGACGCTGCACGAGCTCCTCCTGGTCCACGGTGAGGACCACGGCGACGTCGATGGCGTGGCCGGAGGCCTCCACCATGCCGTCGAGCTCGGTCACCTGGGCGAGCGTGCGCGGGTAGCCGTCCAGCAGGAAGCCGGGCTCAGCGTCGGACTCGGCGATGCGGTTGCGCACCATCGAGTTGGTCACCGAGTCGGGCACGTACTCGCCGGCGTCCATGTACTTCTTCGCCTCGAGGCCGAGGGGCGTGCCCTGACCCACGTTGTAGCGGAAGATGTCACCGGTCGAGATGGCGGGGATCCCGTGGTGCTCGGCGACGAGCGCGGCCTGGGTGCCCTTGCCGGCCCCGGGAGGGCCCATGAAGATCATTCTCATGTCAGCGAAGGAATCCTTCGTAGTTGCGCTGCTGGAGCTGGCTCTCGATCTGCTTCACCGTGTCGAGGGCGACGCCGACCATGATGAGGATCGACGTGCCGCCGAAGGGGAAGTTCTGGTTGGCCTGGATCAGCACGAGGGCGATCAGGGGCACCAGGGCGATCAGTCCGAGGTAGCCGGCACCGGGCAGCGTGATGCGGGACAGGACGTAGGACAGGTAGTCCTCGGTCGGCTTGCCCGCCCGGATCCCGGGGATGAAGCCGCCGTACTTCTTCATGTTGTCCGCGACCTCCTTCGGATTGAAGGTGATCGAGACGTAGAAGTAGGTGAAGAACACGATCAGCGCGAAGTAGGCGATCATGTAGAGCGGGTGGTCTCCCCGCACGAAGTACTTGCTGATCCAGGCCACCCACGCGGAGTCGCTGGTCTGGTTGAACTGCACGGCCATGGCCGGCAGGTACAGCAGCGACGAGGCGAAGATGACCGGGATGATGCCGGCCTGGTTCACCTTGAGCGGGATGTAGGTCGAGGAACCGCCGAACATCTTCCGACCGACCATGCGGCGCGCGTACTGGACGGGGATCCGCCGCTGCGCCTGCTCGATGAAGATGACGGCCGCGATCAGCACCAGGCCGATGAGCAGCACGATCCCGAACGTCCACCAGCCCTGGGCCTTCTGCACCTGCCACATGGCGGAGGGGAAGGTGGCCACGACCTGGGTGAAGATCAGGATCGACATGCCGTTGCCGATGCCGCGCTCGGTGATGAGCTCGCCCAGCCACATGATGACGGCCGTGCCGGCGGTCATGGTGATGACCATGACGAGGAACGTGCGCATCCCGTCGTCGTGCAGCAGCGAGGAGTCGCACGAGAGCAGGCCGCCTGAGCGGGCGAGCGCCACGATGCCGGTGGCCTGGAGGAGCGCGAGGCCCAGCGTCAGGTACCGGGTGTACTGCGTGATCTTGGTCTGGCCGGCCTGGCCCTCGTTCTTGAGGGCCTCCAGGCGCGGGATCACCACGACCAGCAGCTGCAGGATGATGCTCGCCGTGATGTACGGCATGATCCCGAGCGCGAAGACGGTCAGCTGGAGCAGCGCACCGCCGGAGAAGAGGTTCACCAGGCTGTAGAGGCTGGCGTTGGAGCCGGACTGGGCCGCCTCGATGCACGTCTGCACGTTGGCGACGTTCACACCGGGGGCCGGGATCTGGGACCCCGCCCGGAAGATCACGATGATGCCCAGGACGAAGAGCAGCTTGCGACGCAGGTCAGGCGTCCTGAAAGCGTTGGCGAACGCGCCTAGCACGAGATCCTCTTTCTGCATTCAGACAACGACTCCCAGGTCTTACCCAGCGAGCCCGGCAGAGCCTAACAGGTGTGATGTTGCATCCATGTCCGGCACCGCCGAGTCGGTGAGGAGGCCCAGGAGTCCCGGGAACGACGAAGGGCGCGGGACCCGCACCGAGGTGGTGCCCCGCGCCCTTCGAGCGTTGTCAGACCAGGGTGGTCGTACCGCCCGCGCCCTGGATCTTCTCCGAGGCGGAGGCCGAGAACGCGTTCGCGCTCACGTCGACCTTGACGGCGATGTCGCCGCTGCCGAGGACCTTGACCGGCTGGCCCTTGCGGACCGCGCCCTTGGCCACCAGGTCCTCGATCGAGACCGAGCCACCCTCCGGGAACAGCTCGGAGATCTTGTCCAGGTTCACGACCTGGAACTCGACCTTGAACGGGTTCTTGAAGCCCTTGAGCTTCGGCATGCGCATGTGGATGGGCATCTGGCCACCCTCGAACGCAGCCGGGACCTGGTAGCGGGCCTTCGTACCCTTGGTACCGCGACCGGCGGTCTTGCCCTTGGACGCCTCACCACGACCCACACGGGTCTTGGCGGTCTTGGCGCCCTTGGCCGGCTTCAGGTTGTGCAGCTTGAGCGTCATGTCACTCCACCTCCTCGACGGTCACGAGGTGACGCACCGTCTGGACCATGCCGCGGATCTCCGGGCGGTCCTCCTTCACGACGACGTCGCCGATCCGCTTGAGACCGAGCGAACGCACGGTCTCGCGCTGGTTCTGCTTGCAGCCGATCGTGGACTTGATCTGCTGGACCTTGAGCTGCGCCATCAGGAGGCCACCTCCTCCGAGGAACCCGCGGGAACCTCGTTGCGCGCCTTGAGCAGCGCGGCGGGGGTGACGGCCTCGACGGGCAGGCCGCGACGGGCCGCGACGGCCTCCGGCTGCTCCAGCATCTTCAGCGCCTCGACGGTCGCGTGAACGATGTTGATCTGGTTCGACGAGCCGAGCGACTTGCTCAGGATGTCGTGGATGCCGGCGCACTCCAGGACGGCGCGCACCGGACCACCGGCGATGACACCGGTACCGGGGGCGGCCGGCTTCAGGAACACGACACCGGCAGCCTTCTCACCCTGGACCGGGTGGGGGATGGTGCCCTGGACCCGGGGGACCTGGAAGAAGTGCTTCTTGGCCTCCTCCACGCCCTTGGCGATGGCGGCCGGCACCTCCTTGGCCTTGCCGTAACCGACGCCGACGAGACCCTCGCCGTCACCGACGATCACGAGGGCGGTGAAGCTGAAGCGACGACCACCCTTCACGACCTTGGCGACACGGTTGATCGCGACGACACGCTCGATGTAGGCGGTCTTGTCAGCACCCTGGTTGCCGCGACGGTCGTCGCGTCCACGGCGCTCGCCACCGCGCTGTCCGCGCTGGGCTCCGCTCATGAGACTACTTCCTCTACTCTCTCGGACTTCGCGATCAGAAGGTGAGGCCGCCCTCACGGGCGGCGTCGGCCAGGGCCGCGATGCGACCGTGGTACTTGTTGCCGGCGCGGTCGAAGACCACGCCCTCGACACCAGCAGCCTTGGCACGCTCGGCGACGAGCTCGCCGACCTTCTTCGCCTTGGCGGTCTTGTCGCCCTCGAGCGTGCGGACGTCCGCCTCCATGGAGGAGGCGCTCGCCAGCGTCTTGCCGACCAGGTCGTCGACGACCTGGACGCTGAGGTGCTTCGAGGAGCGGGTCACGACCATGCGCGGACGCTCGGCGGTGCCGTGCAGCTTCTTGCGGCCGCGCACCTGCCGGCGGAGGCGGGAGCGGGTCTTCGCCGCGGTGTGCTTGTGGTTGGACAGCGAGATGGCCATCGTCACTTACCAGCCTTTCCGACCTTGCTCCGGACGTGCTCGCCCTCGTAGCGCACACCCTTGCCCTTGTAGGGCTCAGGCTTGCGCAGCTTGCGGATGTTCGCGGCGACCTCGCCGACGAGCTGCTTGTCGATGCCCTGGACGCCGAGCCGGGTCGGCCCGTCCGTCGTGAAGGTGATCCCCTCGGGGGCCTCGAAGATGATCGGGTGGCTGTAGCCGAGCTGGAACTCCAGCTGCGTGGGGCCCTTGGGCAGCACGCGGTAGCCGACGCCACGGATCTCGAGCTTCTTCTCGTAGCCCTGGGTCACGCCCACGACCATGTTGTTGACCAGCGTGCGGGTCAGGCCGTGGAGCGACTTGGACAGCCGCTCGTCGTCCGGGCGCTTCACCTCGAGCTCACCCTCCGCCTTCTCGACGGTGATGGGCGAGGCCACGGTGTGGCTCAGCGTGCCCTTGGGGCCCTTGACGGTCACGACCGGGCCGTCGATGCTCACATCGACGCCCGACGGGACCGTGATGGGGAGCTTGCCAATACGCGACATGCTTGTGGTTCTCCTATCTCGGTCTCGTCGTCACCAGACGTAGGCGAGGACTTCGCCGCCCACGCCCTTCTGGTTCGCCTGGCGGTCGGTCAGCAGACCCTGGCTCGTCGAGATGATCGCGACGCCCAGGCCGCCGAGCACCTTCGGGAGGCCGGTGTGCTTGGCGTACACGCGCAGACCGGGCTTGCTGATCCGGCGGACGCCGGCGATCGAGCGCTCGCGGTTGCGGCCGAACTTGAGGGTGATGGTGAGCGTCTTGCCCACCTCGCCCTCGGCCGGCTCGGCGACGGCGTACGAGGTGATGTACCCCTCCTGCTGGAGGATGTCGGCCACGCCCTGCTTGAGCTTGCTGTAGGGCATGGACACCGAGTCGTGGTACGCCTGGTTGGCGTTGCGCAGACGGGTCAGCATGTCTGCGATCGGGTCAGTCATCGTCATGGCCGTGAGGCCCTTTCTCCACCCCGGTTTCGCATCCGCACGGCTTGGCGGGGCGACCTTGGGCGACTTGTGTGTGGATTCAGAAGGAGTGCGGGAAACCCGTCACCAGGAGGACTTGGTCACGCCGGGCAGCTCGCCACGGTGCGCCATCTCGCGCAGGCAGATCCGGCACAGGCCGAACTTGCGGTAGACGGCCTTGGGCCGGCCGCAGCGCTGGCAGCGGGTGTAGGCGCGCGAGCTGAACTTCGGCTTGCGGGCCGCCTTGACCTTCAGAGCCGTCTTCGCCATGTCAGTTCTCCTTGAACGGGAAGCCGAGCGCCTTCAGCAGCGCGCGACCCTGGTCGTCATTGGTGGCGGTGGTGACCACGGTGATGTCCATGCCCCGGGTCCGGTCGATCCGGTCCTGGTTGATCTCGTGGAACATGACCTGCTCGGTGAGACCGAAGGTGTAGTTGCCGTTGCCGTCGAACTGCTTGCCGTTGAGGCCGCGGAAGTCGCGGATACGGGGCAGGGCGATGGACAGCAGCCGGTCGAGGAACTCCCACATGCGGTCACCGCGGAGGGTGACGTGGCAGCCGATCGGCATGCCCTCGCGCAGCTTGAACTGCGCGATGGACTTGCGGGCCTTGGTCACGGTCGGCTTCTGGCCGGTGATCGCGGTGAGGTCGCGGACCGCACCGTCGATCAGCTTCGCGTCGCGAGCCGCCTCGCCGACACCCATGTTGACCACGATCTTGGTCAGGCCGGGCACCTGCATGACGTTGGCGATCTCGAACTCGTTCTTGAGCGCCGGGAGGATCTCCTCGCGGTACCGGGTCTTCAGACGGGGCACCGTGGCGACCACGGGGGTCTCGGTGGTCTCGGTCATCTCAGATCTCCTTGCCGGTCTTGCGGGAGATGCGGACGCTGCGCTCGGAGCTGTAGGTCGAGCCGTCGGGGCGACGCTTGGTCACCTCGACGCGCTTGAAGCCCGTGCGGGTGGTGCCCTTGCCCTCGACCAGCGCCACGTTGGACACGTGGATCGGCGCCTCGGCGGTCACGATGCCGCCGGTGCTGCCCTCACGACCGCCGTTGTTGACGGCCTTGGTGTGCTTCTTGACGAGGTTGACACCCTCGACGATCACGCGGTCCTCACCGGGGATCGTGCGGATGACCTTGCCCTCGACGCCCTTGTCCTTGCCGGCGATCACCTTGACGGTGTCGCCCTTCTTGACGTGCAGGTTCTTGGCCATGCTCACAGCACCTCCGGGGCGAGCGAGATGATCTTCATGAACTTCTTGTCCCGCAGCTCACGACCCACGGGGCCGAAGATGCGGGTGCCGCGGGGCTCACCGTCGTTCTTGAGGATGACGGCGGCGTTCTCGTCGAAGCGGATGTACGAGCCGTCGGGACGACGGCGCTCCTTGACGGTGCGCACGACAACAGCCTTGACGACGTCACCCTTCTTGACGTTGCCGCCGGGGATCGCGTCCTTGACCGTGGCGACGATGGTGTCGCCGATGCCGGCGTAGCGGCGACCCGAGCCGCCGAGAACGCGGATGCAGAGGATCTCCTTGGCACCCGTGTTGTCGGCGACCTTCAGTCGCGACTCCTGCTGGATCATTGCTGTTTCTCCTGGTTGTCGAGCTGGTTCTCACGGGCTCGTGACCCGTGAGCCTGGCCGAACTTCATGGGGTTGGGCTCGCCTTGCGGCGAGGACTCACTTGGCCTTCTCGAGGACCTCGACCACGCGCCACCGCTTGGTGGCGGAGAGCGGGCGGGTCTCCATGAGGAGGACGCGGTCGCCGATGCCGCACTCGTTGGCCTCGTCGTGGGCCTTGAGCTTGCTCGTGCGACGCATGACCTTGCCGTAGAGGGCGTGCTTGACGCGGTCCTCGACGGTCACGACCACGGTCTTGTCCATCTTGTCGCTCACCACGATGCCCTCACGGGTCTTGCGGCTGTTGCGCTCGGTCACCTGCTCGCTCATGCGGCACCGTCCTCGTTGCTCGCGCCCGGGGCGGTCCGGAT
Organism: Nocardioides sp. GY 10127; assembly: GCF_004919085.1. Lineage (GTDB taxonomy): Bacteria > Actinomycetota > Actinomycetes > Propionibacteriales > Nocardioidaceae > Nocardioides. The sequence continues at coordinate 418,209 of NZ_STGL01000006.1, forward strand.
GCCGAGCTCGCGCTCACGCACCACGGTGTAGATCCGGGCGATGTCCTTCTTGACCGACCGCAGCCGGCCGTGGCTCTCCAGCTGACCGGTGGCCGCCTGGAAGCGGAGGTTGAACAGCTCCTCCTTGGCCTCGCGGAGCTTGGCCTCCAGGTCGACGTCGTTGAGCTCGTCGAGCTCGTGCGCCTGGGCGTTCGCCATCAGAACTCACCGCCCTCTCGGGTCACGAATCGGCACTTCATGGGGAGCTTGTGCATCGCGCGGCGCATGGCCTCGCGGGCGATGTCCTCCGGAACACCGGAGAGCTCGAACATCACGCGGCCCGGCTTGACGTTGGCCACCCACCACTCGGGGGAACCCTTACCGGAACCCATGCGGGTCTCAGCAGGCTTCTTCGTGAGCGGGAGGTCCGGGTAGATGTTGATCCAGACCTTGCCGCCACGCTTGATGTGGCGGGTCATGGCGATACGAGCGGACTCGATCTGGCGGTTCGTCACGTAGGCGGGCCCGAGGGCCTGGATGCCGTAGTCACCGAAAGCCAGGCTGGTGCCACCCTTGGCAGCGCCGGAGCGCTTCGGGTGGTGCTGCTTGCGGTGCTTGACGCGGCGGGGCATCAACATGTCAGGCCTCCGGAGCGGTCGTCGTGTCGGACGCCGGAGCGGCAGCGGCCTCGGCGGGAGCCTCGGACTGCTGACCGCGGTCGGCGCGGGTGGGGCGGTCGCCGCGGGAGCCGCGGGTCGGACGGTCGCCACCGCGACCGCCACGGTTGCCACCGCGACCGGGGACGCCGGCGCGAGCAGCGGCCTGCGCCTGGCGCTCGGCGCGGGAGCCGGACACCTCACCCTTGTAGATCCAGACCTTCACGCCGATGCGGCCGAAGGTCGTGCGGGCCTCGTAGAAGCCGTAGTCGATGTCGGCACGCAGCGTGTGCAGCGGGACGCGACCCTCGCGGTAGAACTCGGTGCGCGACATCTCGGCGCCGTTGAGGCGGCCGGAGCACTGGATCCGGATGCCCTTGGCACCGGAGCGCATCGTGGTCTGCATCGCCTTGCGCATGGCGCGGCGGAACTGCACGCGGCCGGACAGCTGCTCGGCGACACCCTGGGCGACGAGCTGGGCGTCGACCTCCGGGTTCTTGACCTCGAGGATGTTCAGCTGGACCTGCTTGCCGGTCAGCTTCTCGAGCTCGCCGCGGATGCGGTCGGCCTCGGCGCCACGGCGACCGATGACGATGCCCGGACGAGCGGTGTGGATGTCCACCCGCACGCGGTCCCGGGTCCGCTCGATCTCGACCTTCGCGATGCCGGCCCGCTCCATGCCCTTGGACAGGAGCTTGCGGATCGCGACGTCCTCACCGACGTACGACTTGTAGAGCTTGTCGGCGTACCAGCGGGACTTGTGGTCCGTGCTGATACCCAGACGGAAGCCGTTCGGGTTGATCTTCTGACCCATCAGGCACCCTCTCCGTTGTTGGCCGGCGCGACGACCAGCGTGATGTGGCTCGTGCGCTTGTTGATCCGCGTGGCGCGGCCCTGGGCACGGGGACGCCACCGCTTCATGGTGGGGCCCTCGTCGACCATGGCGGTGATGACCACCAGGTCGTCGGTGTCCAGACCCTCGGTCGACTCCGCGTTCGCGACAGCGGACTCGAGGACCTTCAGGACGGTCTCGGCGGCGGCCTGCGGCGCGAAGGCCAGGATGTTCCGGGCCTCCTCGACGCTCGCACCGCGGACCAGGTCCACGACACGACGGGCCTTCATCGGGCTGATCCGCACGAAGCGGGCGGTCGCGAAGGCACCCGGCTGGTCGCCGAGCAGCGACTCGCGGCGGGCGCTGGTGCGCCGGCGCTCAGTAACGCTCATGTGCTCGTTCTCTCCAGTTTCCTTGGTCGCCCCCGCGTCAGCGGCGGCGGCCCTTCCGGTCTTCCTTCACGTGGCCCTTGTAGGTGCGGGTGGGAGCGAACTCCCCCAGCTTGTGACCGACCATGGAGTCGGACACGAACACCGGCACGTGCTTGCGGCCGTCGTGGACGGCGATCGTGTGGCCGATCATGGCCGGCACGATCATCGAGCGACGCGACCACGTCTTGATGACGTTGTGGGTGCCCTTGTCGTTCTCGGCGTCCACCTTCTTCATGAGGTGGTCGTCGACGAAGGGACCCTTGCTCAGGCTGCGAGGCATTACTTACGGCCCTTTCCGGTCTTGCGGCGGCGGATGATCATGGCGTCCGAGGCCTTGCGCTTGCGCGTGCGGCCCTCGGGCTTGCCCCACGGGGACACCGGGTGACGACCACCCGAGGTCTTGCCCTCGCCACCACCGTGCGGGTGGTCGACCGGGTTCATCACGACACCGCGGACGGTCGGGCGCTTGCCCTTCCAGCGCATGCGGCCGGCCTTGCCCCAGTTGATGTTGGACTGCTCGGCGTTGCCGACCTCGCCGACGGTGGCGCGGCAGCGCACGTCGACGTAGCGCATCTCGCCGGAGGGCATGCGCAGCGTGGCGCGGGAGCCCTCACGAGCGATCAGCTGGGCGGACATGCCGGCCGAGCGGGCGATCTTGGCGCCGCCGCCCGGGCGCAGCTCCACGCAGTGCACCGTGGTGCCGACGGGGATGTTGCGCAGGGGCAGGTTGTTGCCGGGCTTGATGTCGGCGTTGGGGCCGGCCTCGACCGCGGTGCCCTGCGTCAGGTCCTTCGGCGCGATGATGTAGCGCTTCTCGCCGTCGGCGTAGTGGAGCAGGGCGATGCGGGCGGTGCGGTTGGGGTCGTACTCGATGTGAGCGACCTTGGCCGGCACGCCGTCCTTGTCGTAGCGACGGAAGTCGATGATCCGGTACGCACGCTTGTGACCGCCACCCTGGTGACGGGTGGTGATCCGACCCTGGTTGTTGCGGCCGCCCTTCTTGGGCAGCGGCACCGTCAGGGACTTCTCCGGCGTGGTCCGGGTGATCTCGACGAAGTCGGCGACCGACGAGCCACGACGGCCCGGGGTGGTCGGCTTGTACTTGCGGATAGCCATAACTGAGTTCCTCGTATCCTGACCGGTCAGCCGACCTGGCCGAAGATGTCGATGCGGTGACCCTCGGCCAGGCTGACGATCGCGCGCTTGGTGTCCTTGCGCTTGCCCAGGCCGTAACGGGTACGACGGGACTTGCCGGGACGGTTCAGCGTGTTCACGCTCGTCACCTTGACGTCGAAGATCTTCTCGACCGCGATCTTGATCTCGGTCTTGTTCGCGTCCGGGTGCACGATGAACGTGTACTTGTTCTGGTCGAGCAGGCCGTAGCTCTTCTCGGAGACGACCGGCGCGAGCAGCACGTCACGGTGGTCCTTGTGCAGGGTGCTCATGCTCAGGCCTCCTTCTTGGTCGCGCCGGCCACGAAGACCTCGAAAGCGGCCTTGGTGAAGACCACGTCGTCGGAGGCGAGCACGTCGTAGGTGTTCAGCTGGTCGGCGTAGAGGAGGTGAGCCTCCACCACGTTGCGCAGCGACAGCACCGTCACGTCGTCCGAGCGGTCGACGACCACGAGGAAGTTGCGGCGCTCCGCGACCTCCTTGAGGGCGGCCAGCGCGGTCTTGGTGGAGGGGGTCTCGCCGGTGACGAGGGACTCCACCACGTGGATGCGGCCGTTGGCGGCCCGGTCCGAGAGGGCACCGCGGAGGGCGGCGGCCTTCATCTTCTTCGGGGTCCGCTGGTCGTAGCTGCGCGGCTGCGGGCCGTGCACGACGCCACCGCCCGCGAACTGCGGGGCGCGGGTCGAGCCCTGGCGGGCGCGGCCGGTGCCCTTCTGCTTGTAGGGCTTCTTGCCACCGCCGCGGACCTCGCCGCGGGTCTTGGTGGCGTGGGTGCCCTGGCGAGCGGCAGCCTGCTGCGCCACGACGACCTGGTGGATCAGCGGCACGTTGACGGCCACGTCGAAGATCTCGGCGGGGAGATCGACCTTCACGGTCTTGACAGCCATGCTCAGGCCTCCTGGGTCTTCTTGGCGGCCGAGCGGAGGACCAGCACGCCACCCTTGGGGCCGGGGACGGCACCCTTGATGAGCACGATGCCCTTCTCCGCGTCCACCGCGTGAACGGTCAGGTTCTGGGTGGTGACGGTGTCGCTACCCATGCGGCCGGCCATGCGCAGACCCTTGAAGACGCGACCCGGGGTGGCGCAGGCGCCGATCGAGCCGGGCTTGCGGTGGTTGCGGTGGGCACCGTGGGAGGCGGACACACCGGCGAAGCCGTGACGCTTCATGACACCGGCGAAGCCCTTGCCCTTGCTGGTACCGGTCACGTCGATCTCCTCGCCGGCGGCGAAGGTGTCGACGGCGATCTCCTGGCCGACGGTGTAGTCGGTGGCCGTGGTGGTGCGGATCTCGACCACGTGGCGGCGCGGGTTCACGCCGGCCTTGGCGAACTGGCCGGCGACCGGCTTGCTCACCTTGCGGGCCTCGATCTCGCCGTAGCCGATCTGGACGGCGTTGTAGCCGTCCACGTCGGGGGTACGGACGCCGGTGACGACGTTCGTGCTCACCGCGACGACGGTCACGGGGACCACACGGTTGTTCTCGTCCCAGAGCTGGGTCATGCCGAGCTTGGTGCCCAGCAGGCCCTTCACATTGCGTTCGAAAGTCATGTCGGCAGACCTCAGAGCTTGATCTCGATGTCGACGCCCGCCGGCAGGTCGAGCCGCATCAGGGAGTCGACGGTCTTCGGGGTCGGGTCGATGATGTCGATGAGGCGCTTGTGGGTGCGCATCTCGAAGTGCTCGCGGGAGTCCTTGTACTTGTGGGGCGAGCGGATGACGCAGTACACGTTCTTCTCGGTCGGCAGCGGCACCGGGCCGGCGACCTTGGCACCCGTGCGGGTGACCGTGTCCACGATCTTGCGCGCCGAGGTGTCGATCACCTCGTGGTCATAGGCCTTGAGCCTGATGCGGATCTTCTGTCCCGCCATAGGTCTCTCTCGTCCTTCTCGTCAGCTGCCGCGTGCGTTGTTCGCCGGGACGTCCTCGGGTTTGAGTGGGTCCCGCGTTGCTCGCCACCTCGTCTCCGACCCCCGCGGTCGGGCGTGTCGCCATTCCTGGAGGAATCGCGGGCATGCCACTGGACCGGGTCCTGGTGTCGGTTCCGGCTGGTGGCAGCCCTCGTGAGGCTGAATCGGGTCTCCTGGTTCGGCGGGCGCACAGCGACCCCTGGAACACAGTTCTCCTACCCCGAGGAACCCGGGAGAGGGAGACGCGATTCAGAAGTCAAGGTGTGCCGCGCCCCGGCGACCCGCCGGAGCAACTTGGCTATCTTGGCAGAGATCGGGGCCTCGGCCAAATCGTGCAGGCGCCCCCCGCGCGATCGGCCCGAGGCATCGCGTCGGTGGAGGATCGCTCACGCGGGACGTGAGCCCGCTGACGTCCCGCCAGGCTACCCGGCGCCCGGCCGGGACGGCGCCTCGCCGCTGCTTCCCGGCGTGGCGTCGCCCCCGTGCGGACGCAGGGGCGGGGCGTGGCCGGACGCGACACCGCCCCCGCTCGGGCCGGCGATCGGCGCGAACGGGGGCGGTCGTGGGACCTGCCGGGGAGGTCGGTCAGGCGTGGCCGCTGAGGACCAGGCCGTTGCCCGCCTCGAGGCGCCAGCCGGTGGCGACCGGGCCGGTCAGGCTCACGACGCCGGAGGAGACGACGCGCACCGGCACCTTGTCCGCGACGAGCTGCTGGACGACCCGGCGCTGCTCCGGGGTGAGCCGGGACTCGGCGGGGATGCGCCAGGCCGAGGTGGCGGCGCCGCCACCGCTGACGTGGTCGGGGGCACCCTGCTCGTCGAGCACCATCGTCTGGACCTCGTCGGAGGCGACGTGCAGCGTCAGGCCGCCGCGCTCGGCACTGATGTCGGTGACCCGACCGTGCTCGTGGCTGGTGACGAACTTCCGACCGAGGTCGGGCAGGTGCCGCATCTCCCCCAGCCGGCGTGCGAGGACGAGGGCGAGCGCCGTGCCCGCGGCGGCCAGGGCCGCGACCGCGAGCAGCGCCAGGAAGGCGGCCACGACCAGGGAGCCGCCGACGCCCAGCACGACGACGCTCGCCGCGCCGACCCCCAGGACGGCCATCGCCGCCAGGACCGGCAGCACCGGGGAGGGCGCCCGCAGACCGGCCGCGCCGCCGAGCAGCGCCGAGGCCGACGAGCCCGTCATCGGGGCCGCGGGCACGGCCCGGGTCGTGCCGGCGTCGGTGGATCGGGAGCCGGGGGTGCCGGAGCGGGTGGCGCGGTGGAACGGGGAGCGCATCGGGGTCCTCCTGGTACGGGTGGGTACCTCGAGGCTCCGCCCGCTGCTTCGGCCGCCGCCGTCGGGTCGCTGTCGGCTCCCTGTGAGTGGGGGACGTGGGGCCGGCTCCGGCCATCCGGCCGTCGGGCAGGATGGACGCGTGCGCGACGTCTCGGACCTGTGGGACTTCTCCGACCCGGCCGGCTCGCTGGCGCGGCTGCGCGCGGCGGCCGAGGCCGCGATGGACTCCCCCGGGGGCGCGGACGAGCGCCGGCTGCTGCGCACGCAGGTGGCGCGGGCGCTGGGCCTGCTCGAGCGCTTCGAGGAGGGGCACACCGTGCTGGACGGCCTGGTGGACGGCGTCCACCACGACCTCCCCTCGGAGCTGGGCGTCCGGATGGCGCTGGAGCGTGGGCGGCTGCGGCGCTCGGCCGGCGAGGACGCACCGGCGCTGGCCCTCTTCACGGAGGCCGCGGGCCTGGCGCGCGCCGCGGGGCTGGAGGAGCTGGAGATCGACGCGCTGCACATGGTGTGCCTGGTGCTGCCGGTCGACGAGCAGGTGGCCGCGCACGAGGCGGCGATCGCGCGGGCGGCGGCGTGCGGGTCCCCGGCGGCGCGGGCCTGGGACGCGTCCCTGCTCAACAACCTCGGGATGGTGCACGCCGACGCGGGCGACCACCGGGCCGCGCTCGGGTGCTTCGAGCGGGCGCTCGCCGCCCGCGTCCGCCTGGGCGACGACGACCGGACCCGGGTGGCCCGGTGGATGGTCGGCTGGTCGCTGCGCCTCCTGGGCCGCGACGCCGAGGCCCGGGCCGTGCAGGAGGCGCTGCGGGCCGAGCTCGACGCGCTCGGGCTCGACGACCCCTACGTGGACGAGGAGCTGGCGCTGCTCCGGTCGTGACCCGCCGAGGGGGTCACACCCGCCGGTAGGTGAGGTCGGTGATCGACCGCCCGGCGTCGGTGCCCTTGCGCTCGAAGCGCGTCACCGGTCGGGCGTCCCACCGCTCGACGACTCCCCCGGTCAGCAGCGGCTCGGCGTCCAGCACCTCGAGCATCTGCTCGGCGTAGTCGGCCCAGTCGGTGGCCAGCCGCCACAGCCCGCCCTGCTCCAGCCGCTCGGCCACCACGTGCGCGAAGCCGGGGCCCACCAGGCGGCGCTTGTGGTGACGCTTCTTGTGCCACGGGTCGGGGAAGAAGGTCCACACCTCGGCGAGGGACCCGGGCTCGAGCAGGTGCTCGAGCGCCCACTGCGCGTCGACGCCGATGAGGCGCACGTTGCGGACTCCGGCCTCCTCCAGCTTCCAGAGGGTGTCGGCGACCCCCGGTCGCCACACCTCGAACGCGAGGACGTTGACGTCCGGGCGCGCCGCGGCGAGGGCGGCCGTCGCGTCCCCCGCGCCCGAGCCGATCTCCACGACGAGGGGCGCCTCGGAGTCGAAGCAGGACGCGAACGAGAACCCGGGGCGGTCGACCGCCTCGTCCGGGATCACCCACGCCTCGTGGTGCGCCGCCCAGGCCTGCGCCTGGCGCGCCGTGAAGCGGCTCCCGCGGCGGGAGTAGCTGAGGACCTCGCGCAACGCGCGGCCGTCCTCGGTGAGCTTGTGGTGCGGGCGGGCCGGGGCGACGCGGGAGTCGGGGGACGTCGGGTGCTGCTCGGGCATGGCGGTCATTCTCCCTGCTCCCCACCGGCGCGTCCCAGCTCGCGAGCCCGCCTTGTGCTGCGCGCGGCCCGCGGCGCCGGGGCAGGTGCGGCGACGATCCGTTCCTGTACCGTCCCTGTGTGGTAGCGCTCACTCGTCCTCGTCTCGCCGCGTCGGCCGTGCCGGCGCTCGTGGTCGCGCTCGCGCTCGGCCTGGGCCTGCCCTCGTCGGCGGAGCCCGCGGCGCGTGGACCGCGACCGGTGAGCCTCACCCTCGACCGGACCTGGGGTGCCCCGGGCGAGGACGTGGTGGCCACCGGCACCGTGCCGGACCGGGTGGCCGAGAGCTCGTTCGCGCTGCTCCAGCGGCGCTCGCGCGGGCGCACCTGGACGACCGTCGACCGGGTCGCGGTGCAGCCCGGCGGCGGCTACCGGCTCAGCGGCCCGCTGGTCGAGGGCCGGCAGGACTGGAAGGTCCGTGTCGGTGACCTCTTCTCCGCTCGCCGCGCGACCCGCGGGATCGTGCCCGGTCCCTACGACCCCGACCCCGGTGGGCCGGCGTTCCGGCACGTCCACGGGTCGCAGTACCAGCGGTTCGCGGCCGACGTCTCCGCGACGGGGCGCTCGGTCGTCACCGCCGGCACGGGTGGCCCGTTCCTGCAGGACCAGCTCACCCGGCACGCGGAGCAGCTCCCCCGCGACCTCACGAGCTACCTGGTGTCCTCGGGTGCCGTCTCCGACGACGGGCTCGTCCTCGCGATGGCGCAGGGCCAGGTCGCCCAGACCCTGGGCATGCGCTCCCAGGACCTGGTGCGGGTGCCCGTCCCCCGGGCCCGCGGCCGGCTCTCGTCGGTGGCGGTCGCCGACGACGGCTCCGTCACCCTGACCCGGCGTACCCGGGACGGGGGCCAGGCGTGGTGGTGGACGCCGGGCCGCGCCCGCGCGCTGCGGCTCGACGTGCCTGCCGGCACCGACCCGAGCACGGTCGGGCCCGACCCCGCGACGTCCCGCGAGCCGGCCACCGTGAGCGGGGACGGCGCCACGGTCGCGTTCGTCAGCAGCGCCCGCCTCGCCGACGACGACGTGGACGACGAGCCGGACGTGTACCTGTGGCACCCCGGCCAGGCCGCGCCGGTCCTCGTCGACCCCGGGCTCGGGGCCACCGGCTCCCCCTCGCTCTCGGGCGACGGGACCCGGCTCGCGTACCTGGACGTGACGGCCGGGGAGGTGGTCGTGCGCGACCTCGACGCCGAGGAGGAGGTGTTCCGGGCCGCCGCCGTCGGCGGTGGGGTGCTGTCCGCCGACGGCGGGACCCTCGGCTGGGTCGCCGCGGTGGAGACCTCACCCGGCGAGCCCGCTCCCGCCCACCCGGCGCGACTCACCGACCTCGCCACCGGGGTGACCACGGTGTCGCCGGTGGACGCGGACGGCCACGGGCTCGACGCCCTGCGCGTCGTCCCCGCGGACGGCGGGCGGCACGCCGTCGTCACCACCACCGTGGACCCGCGGACCGGCGAGGCCTACCCGATCACGTGGGCCTGGACGTGGGACACCGAGGGAGTCTGGTGAAGGACCTGCCCCCGGCTCAGGCCGGCCGCCGTGCTCCCCGGGCCGCCGGCGTGGTCACCGCGGGGGCCGTGGCTGCGGGTCTCCTCACTGCCGGCAGCGGCCCGCTCCCGGCTGACGCCAACGACACCCCCGGCATCCACCTCTCCCGCACCTACGGCGCACCCGGGGACGAGGTGAGGGTCAGCGGCGGCGTGCCCGGCAGCGACAAGGGCACGACCGCGCTGCAGGCTCTCCGCCGTGGCCGCTGGGTCACCCTCGTGCGCGGACGTCACCACGGCAGCTACGCCCTTCGGGCGCCCCTGCGCGACGGGGTGCAGACGTGGCGCGTGCTGGTCGACGGACAGTCGACCCCGACGGTCCGGCTCCGGGGCGTCACCCCCGGGCCGTACGACCCGCCGCCAGGGCCGGTCTTCACGGCCGTGGCCCCCGCCGCCTCCGGCACCGATCTCCCCACGCTGTCCACGGACGGACGCTGGGTGGCCGTCCGCGGGGCCCGCGTCCCGCTGCTGCGCGACCGCCTCACCGGTCGCGCCGAGAAGCCGTGGGCCCAGGACGCACGCCCGGCGCTGTCCCCCGACGGCCGGCTCGTGACGCTGGTGCGGCGGGGCCGCGGCGTCCTGCTCGACCTGTGGACCTTCGCCACCACCCCGCTCCCGCGGCCCGCGGGCCGGCGCGTCGCGGCGGCCGCGCCCGCGGACGACGGGTCGCTCGCCCTGGTCCTCGTCGACGGCGACGGGCTCCGGGCACCGTTCGTGCTGCGGCCCGGGGACGAGAGCCCCGAGCAGCTGGCACCGGCCACCGACGGCACCGTCCAGGCCGTCCTCGCCTCGGGCAGCGACACCGTGGCGTTGACGACGTCAGCGGCCCTCACCGCCGACGACGTGGACGAGGCGGAGGACGCCTACCTGCTCCTCGACGGGTCGCCCGAGCTGCTCGACGAGACCGCGGACGCCCGCACTCACTCCCCGACGCTGTCCGCGGACGGGCGACGCGTGGCCTGGCTCGCGGAGTCACCCGGAGGCACCGAGGTCGTCGTCCGGGATGTGGGGACCGGGGCGGAGCTGTTCCGCCATCCCGCCGACGAGGCCGTGCTCTCCGGCGACGGCACCCACGTCGCCTGGCGGGACGGCGACGTGCTGGCGAGCTCCGACCTGGACGCCCCCACCACCCGTAGCGTCGCGGTGCCCGACGCCCGCGAGCTCGCCGTCTCCGGCGACGGCCGCTGGGTGGCGTTCACCGCCACGGCCTCGCCGATCGACGGCGGCGCCACCCCCAGCGCGACCTGGCTCTGGGACCGGGACGCCGACTGAGCCGGGCAGTCCACCGCGTGCCCAGGCATCCCAGAAGAGCCCCTCGGACGCAGAACAGCCCCGGACCTCGGTGAGAGGTCCGGGGCTGTCCCGGTGGGTCGGCCGGTGACCGCGAGCGGTCACCGGCCGACCCGGTGGATCACTTGGTGATCTTGGTGACCCGGCCGGCGCCGACGGTGCGGCCACCCTCGCGGATCGCGAAACGCAGGCCCTCGTCCATGGCGATGGGCTGGATGAGCTCGACGGCCATCTCGGTGTTGTCACCCGGCATGACCATCTCGGTGCCCTCGGGAAGGGTCACGACGCCCGTCACGTCCGTGGTACGGAAGTAGAACTGCGGGCGGTAGTTGTTGAAGAACGGCGTGTGACGGCCGCCCTCCTCCTTCGAGAGGATGTAGACCGAGGCGTCGAAGTTGGTGTGCGGGGTCGTGGTGCCCGGCTTGGCCAGAACCATGCCGCGCTCGACGTCCTCGCGCTTCGTGCCGCGGAGCAGCAGACCGACGTTCTCGCCGGCCTGGCCCTCGTCGAGCAGCTTGCGGAACATCTCGACACCGGTGACGGTGGTCTTGGTCGAGCCCTCGCGGATACCGAGGATCTCGATCTCCTCCGAGACCTTGATGATGCCGCGCTCGATACGACCGGTGACGACGGTGCCACGACCGGTGATCGTGAAGACGTCCTCGACGGGCATGAGGAACGGCTTGTCGGTGTCGCGCTCCGGCTGCGGGATGTACTCGTCCACGGCCGTCATGAGCTCGAGGATCGAGTTGCCCCACTTCTCGTCGCCCTGCAGCGCCGGGAAGGCCGCCACCTGGACGACCGGGACGTCGTCACCCGGGAACTCGTACTCGGAGAGGAGCTCGCGCACCTCCATCTCGACGAGCTCGATGAGCTCCTCGTCGTCGACCATGTCGCACTTGTTCAGGGCGACGACCAGGGCGGGCACGCCGACCTGGCGGGCGAGCAGCACGTGCTCACGGGTCTGCGGCATCGGGCCGTCGGTCGCGGCGACCACCAGGATCGCGCCGTCCATCTGGGCGGCACCGGTGATCATGTTCTTGATGTAGTCCGCGTGACCGGGGCAGTCGACGTGGGCGTAGTGACGCGCCTCCGTCTGGTACTCGATGTGGGCGATCGAGATGGTGATGCCGCGCTGACGCTCCTCGGGAGCCTTGTCGATCTGGTCGAACGGCGACGCCTCGTTGAGGTCCGGGTACTTGTCGTGCAGCACCTTCGAGATCGCCGCGGTGAGCGTCGTCTTCCCGTGGTCGATGTGACCGATGGTGCCGATGTTGACGTGCGGCTTGGTCCGCTCGAACTTCGCCTTAGCCACTGGGGGCTCCTCCTGGTGTGGTTGTTACTTGACTCGTGGTGGAACTGGGCGGCGGCCGCATGGGTCCGCGGCCGCCGCAGCTGGTGCCGAGGCTGGGGGCCTTACTCGCCCTTGACCTTCTTGACGATCTCGTCGGCGATGTTCGCGGGAACCTCGGCGTACGAGTCGAACTCCATCGAGTACGAGGCCTGGCCCGAGGTCTTGGACCGCAGGTCACCGACGTACCCGAACATCTCGGACAGGGGGACGAGAGCGGCGACGACGAGGTCACCGTTCACCTCCTCCTGCGAACGGATCTGGCCGCGACGGGAGTTGATGTCACCGATGACAGTACCCAGGAAGTTCTCCGGGGTGGTCACCTCGACGGCGAACATCGGCTCCAGCAGCACCGGCTTGGCCATCCGGCAGGCCTCCTTGAAGGCCTGGTTGCCGGCGATCTTGAACGCGAGCTCCGAGGAGTCCACGTCGTGGTACGCGCCGTCCTCGAGGGACACCTTCACGTCGACCATCGGGTAGCCGGCGAGAACGCCGAACTGCATGCCGTCCTGGGCACCCTGGTCGACCGAGGGGATGTACTCCTTCGGCACGCGACCGCCGGTCACGTTGTTGGCGAACTCGTAGCCCGCACCGAGGCCGGTCTCCGGGTCCACGTTCGGCGCGATCGAGATGACGACCTTCGCGAACTGGCCGGAACCACCGGTCTGCTTCTTGTGCGTGTACGAGTGGTTGGAGACCTCGCGGCGGATCGTCTCGCGGTAGGCCACCTGCGGCTTGCCGACGGTCGCCTCGACCTTGAACTCGCGCTTCATGCGGTCCACCAGGATGTCCAGGTGGAGCTCGCCCATGCCCGAGATGATGGTCTGCCCGGTCTCCTCGTCGGTCTTCACGACGAAGGTCGGGTCCTCCTCGGCCAGACGCTGGATGGCGACACCCAGCTTCTCCTGGTCCGACTTGGTCTTGGGCTCGATCGCGACCTCGATCACCGGGGCCGGGAAGGTCATCGACTCGAGCACGACCGGCTTGGCCGCGTCCGAGAGGGTGTGACCCGTGCGGGTGTCCTTCAGGCCCATGACGGCGACGATCTGGCCGGCGCCGACCGACGCGATCTCCTCACGCTTGTTCGCGTGCATCTGGTAGACCTTGCCGATCCGCTCCTTGCGGCCGTTGGTCGAGTTCAGCACCGTGGCGCCGGCCTCGAGCTTGCCCGAGTAGACGCGGACGAAGGTCAGACGACCGAGGTGCGGGTCGGCGGCGATCTTGAACGCCAGCGCGGCCAGCGGCTCGTCGTCGGACGGCTTCCGGACGATCTCGTTCTCCGGGATCTCCTCGGAGTCCGGCTTGTGGCCGACGATGCCCTCGACGTCCAGCGGGGACGGGAGGTAGTCGACGATCGCGTCGAGCAGGGGCTGGACGCCCTTGTTCTTGAACGCGGTGCCGGTGAGGATCGGGTTCACCTTGTCGGCGAGCGTCGCGGCACGGACGTAGGCCTTGACGGTGGGCACGTCGAAGACGTCGCCCTCCTCGAGGTACTTCTCCATCATGTCGTCGTCGGTCTCGGCGAGGGTCTCGATGAGCTTCTCGCGGTACTCGGCGGCCTTGTCGGCGAGGTCGGCCGGGATCTCCTCGACCACGTAGTCCTCACCGGTCTTGGTCTCGCCGCGCCAGACCTTGGCGTTCATCTCGACCAGGTCGACGATGCCGATGAAGTCGCCCTCGGCGCCGATCGGGAGCTGCATCACGAGCGGGGTCGAGTTCAGCTTGGCGACGATGGTGTCGACCACGCGGTAGAAGTCCGCGCCGGTGCGGTCCAGCTTGTTGACGAAGCACATCCGCGGGACGGAGTACTTGTTCGCCTGGCGCCACACGGTCATGGTCTGGGGCTCGACACCGGCGACGCCGTCGAACACGGCGACGGCACCGTCGAGGACGCGCAGCGAGCGCTCGACCTCGACCGTGAAGTCCACGTGACCGGGCGTGTCGATGATGTTGATCTGGTGCTTCTTCCACCAGCAGGTCGTCGCGGCGGACGTGATGGTGATGCCGCGCTCCTGCTCCTGCTCCATCCAGTCCATCGTCGCGGCGCCGTCGTGCACCTCGCCGATCTTGTAGGAGATGCCGGTGTAGAAGAGGATCCGCTCGGTGGTGGTCGTCTTGCCGGCATCGATGTGAGCCATGATGCCGATGTTGCGGACAGTCTTGAGGTCGGTCGTGATGTCGACAGCCACGGTCTGGTCGCGTTCCTTAGGTCGAAGGTGTGCGGTGGAGCGGGGCGGCCCCGGTCAGGAGCCGCCCCGCCGAGGTCACCAGCGGTAGTGGGCGAAGGCCTTGTTGGACTCGGCCATCTTGTGAGTGTCCTCGCGCTTCTTCACAGCGGCACCGAGGCCGTTGGAGGCGTCGAGGATCTCGTTCATCAGCCGCTCGGCCATCGTCTTCTCGCGACGGTCCTGGGCGTAGCCCACGAGCCAGCGGAGGGCGAGGGTGGTGCCACGACCACCCTTGACCTCGATCGGGACCTGGTAGGTCGCACCGCCGACGCGGCGGGACTTGACCTCGATGGCCGGCTTCACGTTGTCGAGCGCACGCTTCAGCGTGACGACCGGGTCGGTGCCGGTCTTCTCACGGCAGCCCTCGAGGGCGCTGTAGACGATGCGCTGCGCGACCTGCTTCTTGCCGTCCTGCAGGACCTTGGAGACGAGCTGGGTGACCAGCTGCGACCCGTAGACCGGGTCGACATCGATCGGCCGCTTCGGCGCGGGACCCTTGCGCGGCATGTCAGCTCTTCTCCTTCTTCGCGCCGTAACGGCTGCGAGCCTGCTTGCGGTTCTTGACACCCTGGGTGTCGAGGGTGCCGCGGATGATCTTGTAGCGGACGCCGGGAAGGTCCTTCACACGGCCGCCGCGGACGAGCACGATCGAGTGCTCCTGCAGGTTGTGACCGACACCCGGGATGTAGGCGGTGACCTCGACGCCGGAGCTCAGACGCACGCGGGCGACCTTGCGGAGGGCGGAGTTCGGCTTCTTCGGGGTGGTCGTGTAGACGCGGGTGCAGACGCCGCGGCGCTGCGGAGAACCCTTCAGGGCAGGCGTCTTGTTCTTGGACACCTTGTCCTGGCGGCCCTTGCGGACCAGCTGCTGGATAGTGGGCACCGGGTGGTTCCCTCTCTTTGTCGACTCTCACTGCTCGGCGACCTGCCGGGCAGGGTGGTGGCGGGAGATCCCTCTCCCCCCTGGCGCTGGGTGGTGCTACCGACCGACCGCACACCCCCGAGGTCGGGCGTGTCGCCCCTGTCCTCGCCCCGACCGGGGTCTCCCCCGGCGGTTCGTGGGGCCCGTGCCCGGCCTCCTCCGACGTGGCGGAGGAGCTGGTCGAGCACGCGCGACGGCCTGGTCGTCCCAGACACGAAAGTCGAGGCTACCCGGCCCCTGTGAGGGGGTCAAAAAGGCCGAGGACCCCAGCCGCGCGGGCCGGGGGCCGCAGGCGGGCGTCGCCCTCTAGGCTGGGGCCGTGAGCGAGGACGAGCAGGTGGACGCCCACCGTATCGGGCGGCGCACCTACGTGGTCGCCCCGGTCGAGCCGCTGGACACCGACGGGGTCCGGACGGTGACGGTGGGGACGGCCCTGTGCTTCCTCGGCTTCCTCGCCCTCATCCCCTTCTACGGGTGGCTCGAGCAGACCGAGCGCACCTGGTGGCTGTGGGTCTGCCTGGCCGGCACAGGCCTGGGGCTCCTCGGCCTCGAGTACGTCCGCCGGCGCCGCGACAGGCGGGTGGCGGCCGCGCAGGCCGCCGAGCAGGCGGACGAGGTCTCCGCGACCGACGGGCCCGACGAGGCCACGGCGTGAGCGGACCCCTGCCGCCCACCCGCTGGGCGCAGGCGGGCGCCGGCACCTCCGACGGGTTCGGCCGGACGTTCGGTCGACTGGTCGCCTCCGGCGCCGACGTCGACGGCGAGGCCCGGCTCGCGGACGCCCTCCTCCCCCGCGGCGGGCGGGTGCTCGACGTCGGGGCGGGCATGGGCCGGGTCTCCGCGGCGCTGTCCGCGCGCGGGCACACCGTCGTCGCCGTCGAGCCGGACGCCGCCCTGGTCGAGCAGGCGCGGGCGACCTACCCGGGGCTCGACGTCCTGCCACTGGACGGCCTGGCGCTGTCCCCCGCGACCCTGGGCACCGAGCGTCCGCACGAGTACGACCTGGTCGTCCTGGTGGGCAACGTCCTCGTCTTCGTCGCCGAGGGCACCGAGCAGCGGATGCTCAGCACGGTCCGCGGCCTGCTGGCCGGGCGCGGCCGCGTCCTCGTGGGCTTCCACCTGGCCGACGGGCCGCCCGCCGCGCGCAGGTACCGCCCCGAGGAGTTCGAGGCGGACGTCGAGGCGGCCGGCCTGCGGGTCGACGCCCGGTTCGGCAGCTACGAGCTGCACCCGCCGGCCGACGACTACGCCGTGTGGCTGCTCAGCGCCGTGCGGGGCTGAGCGGAGCCCGAGCGGGCGGCGCGAGCCTCAGAAGGACTCGACGTTGTCGGCGGCCAGGTCGTCGACGTACGGCTCCGGCATCGGCTGGGGCTCGTGCTTCTTGGCGAGCCGGACCTCGGAGTGGGCGCCGCAGCCGTGGCCCAGCGCGACCACGCGTCCGTCGTCGTTGGCGTCCCCGTTGGCGCA
This sequence comes from Nocardioides sp. GY 10127, assembly GCF_004919085.1. GTDB lineage: Bacteria > Actinomycetota > Actinomycetes > Propionibacteriales > Nocardioidaceae > Nocardioides. The sequence goes on from NZ_STGL01000006.1 coordinate 434,951, forward strand.
CACGCCGAACGTCTCCGCCAGCGGCCCGTTGAGGCGGACGAGGAAGCCGCAGGTGTCGCAGGAGTCGGGCGCGGCCTGGGCCAGCGGGCTGCCGGGGCCGCCGTCGCCGTCCCACCAGCGCTGCGCGGCCTGCTCGCGGCCCTCCGGGCCGAGCGTGCGCGGACGGCCGAGGAACAGCTCGCGGGCCACGTCGCGGACCTGGGCCTTCTCGTCGGTGTCCAGCGGGTCGTCGCCGAAGGAGTAGGTGGGCACGAGCCGCGGGTCGTCGTCCTCGACCGGCAGGAGGTCGCCCGGAGAGAGGTCGCCCGGCCGGATGCGCTCGCGGTAGGGCACCCACGCCGGGGCGACGATCGCGTCGTCGCCGGGCAGCAGGACGACCTCGTCCACCGTGATCGTGCGCTGGCGCGACGCGCGGGTCAGCGTGACGGCCCAGCGCCACCCGACGTAGCCGGGTCGCGCGCAGGCGAAGTAGTGGGTGACGAGACGCTCGCCCTCGACCTCGTGACCGAGGTGCTCGCCGATGTCGGAGGCGTCGTCGACGTCACCGAGCAGGGCGGACCGCGCGGCCTCGACGGCACCGACGGTGACGGCGTCCGGCTTCTGACGGGCGGTGGTCCTCACGGGGGCCATGATGCCTGTCCTCGTGGCGCCCCGCCTCATCGGGGCCCCGGCGGGCGTGTCCGAGCAGACAGCGGGTGGCTCCCGGAGCCGCTGGGCCGCCCCGGCAGGATGGGGCGCGTGGGTGCGACCGACGAGAGCGGGACGGACCGGTCGACGTCGCAGCGACGGGGCCGGCCCAGAGTGGACGCCGCCGCCGTGGGGCGGGGCGCGGCCACCGGGGCGCGGGCCACGGCGCGGGCCACGGCGCGAGGGACGACCCGCGCCGCCCGCTACGTCGGCCGCCAGACCCGCCGTGCCGCCGGGGCGCAGGGCGCGGAGGCGTCCGGGCTGAACCGCCTCATCTACCTGCACGCCGCCAACGCGGCCGGGGACGCGGCGATCGCCATCGCGCTGGCCGGGACGCTGTTCTTCCAGGTGCCCTCCGCCGAGGCGAAGGGCCAGGTGACGCTGTTCCTCGCCGTCACGATGCTGCCGTTCGCGGTGGTGGCGCCGTTCATCGGCCCGACCCTGGACCGCTTCGGGCACGGACGCCGCTGGGCGATCGCGACCACGATGGCCGTGCGCGCCTTCCTGGCGTGGGTGCTGGCCGGCGCCGTGAGCGGGGGCGAGGCCGAGCTGTTCGGGGCGGCGCTCGGGGTGCTCGTGGCCAGCAAGGCCTACGGGGTCACCCGGGCCGCGGCCGTGCCGCGACTGCGCCCCAAGGGGATGAGCCTCGTGCGGGCCAACGGGCGCGTCTCGCTGGCGGGCATGGCGGGCACCGCGGTGTCGGCGCCGGTGGCGCTCCTGGCCTCGCTCGCCGGGTCGCAGTGGGCGCTGCGCTACGCCTTCGTCCTCTTCCTCGTCGCCGTGGTGTGCGCCGTGCGGCTGCCCGCACGGGTCGACTCCGCCGCCGGCGAGGAGCCGTTCGCCCTGCCGTCGCGGGAGGCGTCACCGGGCGCGGCGGCCGGCGACGGCGCGGGCCGGGACGGTGCGGGCGCCCGGCTTCTCACCGCCCTGCGCCGCGTGCTCGCCGTGCCGCCCAGCGTCCGGTTCGCCCTGCTGGCCAACCTCGGCCCACGGTTCGTCTCGGGCTTCCTGCTCATGTTCCTGGCGTTCCTGCTGCGGGAGAACCCGCCCGCGAGCGCCCTGTCCGGCGAGGTGCTGGTCGCCGTCGTGGTCGGCGCGGCCGCCGTGGGGAACGGCGCCGGCGTGGCCGCAGCCTCCCTGCTGCGCCGCCTCGACCCCCGCGTCACGGTGCTCGCCGCGCTCGTGGCGGACGCCGTCGCGCTCGCCCTCGCCCTGGCCGCCTACGGCGTCGTGCCGCTCGCCGTCCTGGGGCTCGTCGCCGGGCTCTCGCAGTCGCTGGCGAAGTTCTGCCTGGACTCCACGATCCAGGCGGACGTCGCGCCGACCGTGCAGGCCAGCACGTTCGCCCGCAGCGACACGACCCTCCAGGTGGCCTGGGTGGTCGGCGGGCTGACCGGCGTCGCGCTGCCGGTCGACCCGGCGCGCGTCGGCCTCGGGGTCGCCACTGCCGTCCTCGTGGCCTTCACCGCGCTGGTCGTCAGCCGGGCGCGCGGCGGCGCCGGCCGGGGCTGAGCCGGACGGCCCTCACCCGTCGGTTCGGGAGAGCGACCCTCACTGGGTGTGTCCCTATTGTCGTGGGAAGTCCGGTCGTCACCGTGCAGGGCATGGCGTACGCAAGTGACCTGACCGACGAGCAGTGGGACCTCCTGGAGCCGGTGTTCAACCAGCCGGGAAAGCGCGGCCGCAGGCACGCCGAGGACCTGCGCTCCGTGGTAGACGCGATGCTCTACATCGTGCAGACCGGGTGCCAATGGCGCTACCTGCCGGAGTCGTTCGGACCTTGGACCCGGGTTTGGTCGCAGTTCCGCCGCTGGTCCCGCAACGGCACTTGGGCACGAGCCCTCGCCGTGCTGCACGAGGCCGCGCGCGCGGTCGATGGCCGCGCAGAGGCGACGCCGTCGATGGTGGTCATCGACACGCACCTCGCTCGCGGGGCATCCAACGGCGGCCGCACCTTTCACGAGCGCGGCGGCCCTACGGACGCACCAAGGGCGCCAAGCGCATTGTGGCGGTCGACGTCACCGGACTCCCGATAGGTGCGCTGGTCGTGCCGGCCTCCACCCACGAGAACCGCGCCAGTGAGCTCATGTTGGAGCACCTCACTGGCCAAGGCGCCACCGGGCGGCTCGAGCTGGTCCTCGTAGACCGTGGGGTCACCGCGGCCGCTGCCCGCACGCTCGGTGGCCTCTACGACGTCGAGGTGCGCCGGGTCGGGTGGGACGACAAGCAACCGGTGTTCCGCCCCATCCAGCACGTTTGGCGGGTCGAGGTCGCCCATGGCCGACTCGGACGCTCCCGCCGTCTTGCGAAGTCGTTCGAGAACACGACCGCCTCAGCGACCGGCCGACTCCAGGTCGCCTGCATCGCGACCATGCTCCGCCACATCTCACGGACGCGACGCGGCCGACCGATGCTCGCCAACGCCGCGTGAGCGGCGTCGGTTCGGTCACCTCGCGCAATGCGGCACGTGAGTGCGTTTCGTCGCGGGTGCGACCGTACGAGACGCCCATACTGGGCCGATCTGGGGTCCCGTCAGGAAGGTCGTCGTCTTGAGGTTTTCGAGCCTGCTTGCGGTGTTCGGACACCCCGATGACGAGTCACTGGCCGCGGGCGGCATCCTCGCTCAACATGCCGCAGCAGGCGCGCGGACTGCCGTCGTCACCGCCACGTGGGCTCCGGACACGCAACGAGTAGCCGAGCTGACTGATGCGCTGAGGATCCTTGGTGCGGGTGAGCCGAGGATGCTCGGATACGCCGACGCGAAGGTCCCGGAGTCTGCTCCGGGCCGTCCCCGCTGGTGCGATGCGCCGCTTGACGAAGCCGTACACCGGCTCGTGATGCAGATCCGCGAGTTCCGTCCGGAAGCCCTGGTGACCTTCGACGCCTATGGCGGTCTGACCGGCCACCCCGATCATGTGCACACCCATCGCGTGACCATGCTGGCCGCCGAGGCAGCCGGTATGGACGTGTATCCCGATGCGGGCCATCCTTGGGCGCCGAGCGCCGTCTACTTGGCGACCCACCCGTGTTCGTCGGTAGAGCGGATCGAGGAGATCATCGGCGCTCGAAGAGCCGTGTACGCCGCTCCGGACGAACAGGTCACAGACCGAGTGGACGTTTCGCCCTGGCTGGAACAGAAGGTGGCCGCAATCCTCGCCCACCGCTCGGAAGTTGACCGAGGCGCTCTTCCTGGGCTCATCGCCCGTCTGTCACCGATGGACCGCGAGGAACTTCTCTCGACTGAGTGGTTCATCCGTCGCCCCCTGGCCTGCTGAACCAGATGTAGCTAGTTCATCGCCAGAGCCAGGGCTCGGAGCCGACCAATAGGGACACACCCAGTCAGAGCTCCAGCTCGTCGGCGAGGGCGCGCAGCACCTTGGCGGTCTGCCGCGCGGCCTGGCGCTCGGGGTGCCGTCCGTGACGGTAGGCCTCGCCCATCGCGTCGAGGAGCCGGATGGCGTCCTCGGTGATGGTGGCCAGCTGGTCCGGCTTCTTGCGGCGGGCGGCGGCCTGGTTGCGGGAGACCGAGGCGGGCGCGTCGAGCACGGTGACGGCGAGCGCCTGCTCACCGCGGCGGCCCTGGGCCACGCCGAACTCCACGCGGGTGCCGGCCTTGAGGGGGCCGGTGCCCGCGGGCAGCGCGTCGGCGCGCACGTACACGTCCGGCCCGTCCTCGCGGGAGAGGAAGCCGAAGCCCTTCTCGGCGTCGTACCACTTCACCTTGCCAGTCGGCACAGCTGCTCTCCCCCTAGGTCGCTGCTCGGTTCCTCGCGGGCGGCTCGGGCCGCTCCCGCGTGCGGGCGCGCAGGCGCGACCCGACGGCAAAGAATAGGTCCGACCGGGCGCCGACCCCACTTCGGCGCGGGCTCAGCGCTCGAGCAGCTGGGGCAGGAGCGTGAGGACGCCGACGACCAGCCCGGCCAGGTTGGCCAGCAGCATGAACCAGACCCACACGAGCACGGGCACGCCGCTCACGCGGGCGAGCTGCTCGGGGTCGGAGCCGCGGCGGCCGGCCGGGCCGCGGCCCAGGAGCTCCAGGAGGGGTCGCGGCGCGGAGAGCAGCAGCAGCCAGGTGACGAGGTAGGCGGCCACGCTGGGCCACGGCTCGGCACCCCACCAGCCCAGGGCCGCGACGAGCCCGCCGAGCAGCACGAGGACGAGCGCGCCGTAGGCGTTGCGCACCCACACGAGCAGCAGCAGGGCCATGACGACGAGCAGCCACAGCAGCGCCAGGGGCCGTCCCGCGGCCAGCAGCAGGGCCGCCACCACGCCGAGGGCGGCCGGGGCCAGGTAGCCGGCGGCCAGCATCGCGACCATGCCGGGGCCGGTCGGTCGCCCGCGCGAGAGCGTCACGCCGGAGGTGTCGGAGTGCAGCCGGATGCCGGCGAGCCGACGACCCACGAGCACCGCGACCAGCGCGTGCCCCGCCTCGTGCACCACGGTCACGCCGGTGCGCACCGTGTGCCAGGTCAGCGAGGAGACCACCAGGACGGCGGCGACCACGCCGGTCACGACCACCACCCACACCGCCGGCAGCGGCTGCCGGGAGGTGGCGTCCGCCCACACCCGGGCCAGGACGAGGCCGGCTCCGGCCAGGAGCCCGTCGGCGCTCACGTCCTACCTCCAGCGCTCGGGGTCGGGGAGCAGCTCGTTCATCGACCCGGACCGGAAGCCGCGCGGGTCGACCTCCGCGGTCGCGAAGCCGGCGGCCACGACCGCCTCGACCACGGCGGCGGCCAGCCCGGGGTCGTGCGCCAGGGGTCCGGTCGCCAGGTCGGCGTCCACCTCGACGCGGGCGCCGCGCTCGCCGAGGTCGCGCACCCGCAGGTCGCGGGCGGGCAGGCCGTGCTCGGCGAGCACCTCCCGGACGTCGGTCTCGGCGCGCTCGACGCGGGCGAGGCGCTCGGGGCTGACCTCGACGCCGTAGGCGATCCGCGAGGAGAGGCAGGCGGCGGCGGGCTTGTCCCAGGTCGGCAGCGACCACGCGCGCGACGCGGCGCGGACCTGCGCCTTGGTGAGCCCCGCGTCGGCCAGCGGCGTGACGGCGCCGGCCTCGGCGGCGGCCCGGATGCCGGGCCGGAAGCCCGCGGCCACGTCGTCGGCGTTGGTGCCGGTGGCCACGGCCGCGAGGCCGTGCTCGACCGCCAGCACGGAGAGGACGTCGAGCAGCTCGGCCTTGCAGAAGAAGCAGCGGTCGCCCGCGTTGGCGCGGTAGCCCTCGCGCTCCATCTCGTGGGTGTCGGGGGTGAGCACCCGGACCCCGAGGCTCTCCGCGAACGCCCGGGCCGGGTCCCGCTCGGCCTGGGGCAGGGAGTGGGAGTAGCCGGTCGCGGCCACGACGTTGCCCGCGCCGAGCGCACGCACGGCGGCGGCGAGGAGGAAGGCGCTGTCCGCGCCGCCGGAGTAGGCCACCAGCACCGAGCCCAGGCCCCGCAGGCGCTGCTCGAGGTCGGCCAGCCGCCCGTTCAGCACGTGCCCGGCCAGCCAGGCGGGCAGGGCGTCCAGGGACTCGAGGACGACGTCCGTCCCGGCCGCCGTCAGCTCCTCCGCGGAGCAGGGTCCGGTGAGCACGCTGACGGAGACCGCACCGGCCGCCCGCGCGCCCTCGACGTCGTGCACGTGGTCGCCGACGTAGACCTGCGCGCCCTCGCGGGCCAGGACGTCGCCCTTGCCGTGGCCCCAGACGTTGCCGGTGACTGCGTCGACGGCGAGGCCGAGGTGGTCGACGTGCAGCTTGGCGTTGGCCTCGTGCTTGCCGGTGACCACCACGACGCGTCCGCCCAGCCCGCGCACGGCCTCGACGGCCTCGACGGCGCCGGGCAGGAGCGGGGTCGCGGCGACCGCGAGGTCGGGGTAGAGCGCGCGGAAGCGGTCGACGGCCGGGCCCACACGGTCGGCGGGCAGGTGCGGGGCGAGCATCTGGTCCAGCGGCGGCCCGAGCTGCGCGGTGAGCTGCTCCACCGGGAGCTCGAGGCCCAGCTCGGAGCCGAGCTCGCGCAGGACGGCGCCGATCCCGGGGCGGGAGTCGACCAGGGTCATGTCGAGGTCGAAGCCGACGACGAGGGGAGGCACCACGCGGCCAGGGTAGGAGGCGGCACCGACGCACGCGCCCCCGGCACCTCAGCCCGCGGGCCCGGCGTGCCGATCCTCACCACGGACGGCGGAAGGGCCGGACTGACGTCTCCCCCGCGACGGGGCTGCGGCCGGACGCCACTTCCGTCACACTGTGCACTTCGCCAGCACGAGAACGGTTCGGAGGTGAGGACGTGCGACGTGTCGCGCTCCTGCGCCCCGTCCTGGCCGCCGTGCCCGCCCTCGCCGGCCTGGCCGTGCTCGCCGTGGGCCAGCCCGCGGCCGGGCTCACCGCCCCCGCCCGCCCGGTCGACACGTGGCTGGCCGGCGCGTCGGCCTCCTCGTCGTCCGCCTCGGCGTCCGGCGCCTCCTCCTCACCCGCAGCCGGCTCCACCCCGGCCGGCTCCACCACGAGCGCGTCCGCCGCCACCACGTCGGCCGGCGCGGAGACCTCCAGCGCCGCCGGTGGCTCGGCGGCGGCCTCGGGGGCCTCGGCGGCCTCGGCGACGGACGGGTCCGGCCGCGCCCTGTACCTCGTCACGCTCGCCGGCGCCGGCACGGCCGGCAGCACCGGCGGCGGCCTCACCGCCGTGCGCATGCTCACCGAGCAGGACCACGTCCTCGCCGCCGTGGGCTCCCCCGAGCCCGTCTACCGGTGGACCACGGCCCTCAACGGGGTCGCCGTGCGGCTGACCTCGGCCGAGGCCACCACCCTCGCCACCCGCGACGACGTGAGCATGGTCGAGCGCAGCTCCCTGCGCCGGCCCGCCTCGGTCGGACGCCGTGCGGCGACGGCGTCCCTCGCGTCGGCGGCGGCCACGGTCACCGGCGCCGACAGCCCCGGCTCGGGCTCGGCGGGCGGCGCGGGCACGGTCGTCGGGGTGGTCGACACCGGCCTCGACGCCGACAGCGCGGTCTTCGCCGACGTCCCGGCCCTGGGCGCCGCCCCCACCGGCTTCTCCGGCACCTGCGAGGGCGAGGACGCGTGGCCGGCCGCGTCCTGCGCGGGCAAGGTCGTCACCGGCCGCTGGTTCGTGGCGGGCTTCGGGGAGCACCGGCTCAGCTCCGGCGCCAGCCTCTCCCCGCTCGACACCGACGGCCACGGCACCCTCGTCTCCTCCATCGCCGCGGGCAACGCGGGGGTGACGGTCCGGGTCGGCGAGGAGTCCCTGGGCTCCTGGTCCGGCGTCGCCCCGCAGGCCCGCGTCGCCGTCTACAAGGCGTGCTGGACCGCCCCGGACCCCGACGACGACGGCTGCTCCACCGCCGACCTCGTGACCGCGATCGACGCCGCCGCCACCGACGGCGTGGACGTGCTCGAGCTGGCGGTCGGCGGCCCCTCGCGCCTCGACACGGTCGAGACGGCGCTGCTCGGCGCCCGCGAGGCCGGTGCCGTCGTGGTGGCCGCCGCCGGCAACGGCGGCGCGCGGGCCACGGCCGCGCACCCCTCCCCCTGGGTCGTCACGGTCGGTGCGGTGCGGGCCGCCCAGCGCCGCGGCGAGGTCGTCGCCACCACGGCCGGCGGCGCCGCGGGACCCGTCCTGGACGGCGCCATGGCCGCGAGCGAGGGCGTGACGGGCCGCCTGGTCCGGGGCGCCGACGTGGCCGCGCCCGGCGCGAGCACCGCGGCCGCCCGCCTCTGCGAGCCCGGCTCGCTGGACGCAGGTCGCGTCCGCGGCCGGGTCGTCCTCTGCCTGCGCGGCGGGGTGGGGCGCGTCGACAAGTCCGCCGCCGTCGCCGCCGCCGACGGGGTCGGGATGGTGCTGGTCAACACCGGCCACGAGGGCGTGGACGCCGACCTGCACACCGTGCCCACCGTCCACCTGGCCGCGGCCGACGGGCGGCGGCTCACCCGGTGGCTCGCCACCCACCCGGCCGCCGACGTCCGGCTCCGGCCGGAGGGGCTGCGCCGGGCCCGCGCCCGGGTGGCCGGCTTCTCCGCGAGCGGCTCGGCGACCTCCACCGTCCTCAAGCCCGACGTGGTCGCCGACGGCACCGACGTCCTCGGCGTCGTGCCCGCGGGCGTCTCCGCCGACCGGTGGAGCGTCCTGAGCGGCACCTCCGCCGCCAGCGCGGTGGTGGCCGGGGCCGCGGCCCGGCTCGCCGCGTCCACCGGTCTCGAGGCCGGCGGCGTGGCCTCGCTCCTCGTCGCCCGGGCCGAGCACCTGCCCGGCGTCCCCGTGCTGCGGCAGGGCTCCGGGCGCGTGCTCCCCGAGGCCGACGGCACCGCGGTCGGCCTCGTGGTCCCGCGGGACGCCGCGCTCGACCGCGCCTGGCTCGCCGGCACCGCCGGTCTCCAGACCGACGGGATCGTCGTCCGCGCCGGCGGCTCCGCGGCCACCCGGACCCTGGTCAACGCGGGCCGGGCCACGCGCACGTGGCGGGTCACGGTCCGCGGAGCCGAGGGCGTCACCGCCCGCCCCGCGACCGTCCGGGTGGCGCCCGGGCGTCGCGCGAGCATCCGCGTCCGGTCGGTCGGCGGGACCGCCGGCCAGGGCGCGGTGGTGCTCACCGCCACCGACGGCTCGGGCCTGGTGACCCGGCTGCCCCTGCTCGTCCGGCGCTGACCGGGACACGCGGCGCCGCCTAGGAGGGCTGCTCCTCCAGCGGGAGCGTGAGCGTGTCGCCGGCCGACGCCTCGACCTGCTCGGCGACGTCGACCACGACGGCGGTGGCGTTGTCGCGCCCGCCGGCGGCCACGGCGGCGTCCACGAGGGCCTGGGCCGCCAGGGTGGCGGACGCGCTGCGCGCCAGGATCGTGGCGATCTCCTCGACCGGCAGCATGCCGGTGACCCCGTCGCTGCACAGCAGCAGCCGCTCGCCGGCGCGCAGGGGCAGGTGCAGCAGGTCGGGCTGCGGGGTGCCGCGGCCGTCGAGGGCCCGGGTGATGACGTGGCGCTCGGGGTGCACCGCCGCCTCCTCGGGCGTGATCATCCCGGCGTCGAGGTAGTCCTGGACCAGCGAGTGGTCCCGGGTGACCTGCTCGAGCCGGCCGTCGGCGAAGCGGTAGATGCGGGAGTCGCCCAGGTGGCACAGGACCCAGCCGGGACGCTCGGCGTCGGCGGGTCGGTCGTCGGTCTCCTCCGGGCGGCCCTCCTGCACCAGGACGGCGGCCACGACCGTCGTCCCCGCGTGGAAGCGCTCGGCGCCGGCGGCCACCTGCCGCTGGGCGTACTCGGCGATGCGTCGCTGCCCGGCGGCCAGCGCCCGCTCGAGCGCCGCCGCGGCCTCGGGCGCCGACCAGGCGGTGCCGCCGAGCCGACCGAGCTCCTCGACCGCGATCGCGCTCGCGACGTCCCCGCCGTCGTGCCCGCCCATGCCGTCGGCGACGACGAAGACGGGCGGCTGGGCGAGGAAGGAGTCCTCGTTGACGCGGCGCACCCGGCCCACGTCGGTGGCGCCGCCGTGCCGGACCAGCACCTGCTTCATCGGACTCGTCCTCTCCTCGCCGCCGGGGCCGGAACCACCGGTTCCGGGCCCCACCCTCTCCTACCGCACCCGCCGGGCGTGGGCACGTCCCGCCCGTGTCGCTAGCGTGGGTCCGATGTCCTCCGGATACCGGTCCCTCGCGGACCAGCTGCGCGCCTGGCCCGACGAGCGTCTGGCCACCCTCCTCGCGCGCCGCGGGGACCTCGTCTCCCCCGCGCCGCAGGACTCGGGCCAGCTCGCCTCGCGCGCCGCGACCAGGTCGTCGCTGTCGCGCGCGCTCGACCAGCTGGACCGCCTCGCGCTCACCGTCCTCGATGCCCTCGTGGTGGCCGGTCACACCACCCCGGAGGAGGTCGTCGGCCTCGTGCGGGCGGAGCCGGCGGCGACCCGGGCCGCCCTCGACGTCCTGCTGGACCTCGCGCTGGCCTGGGAGAGCCCCGCCGGGCTGCGGGCCCTGACCGGGGTGCCGGAGGCCCTCGTGGGTGGGCCGGAGGCCGGGGTGAGCGGGCTGCGGCCGCGCTCGCCGGAGCCCCTGTCGGCCGCCGAGGTCACCGAGCGGCTGGGCGAGCTGTCGGAGCGGGCCTCGACGCTGCTGCGCGCCGTGCTGGACGCGGGCGGGGAGGCCACCACGGGCGAGGCCAGGCACACCGTGAGCCCCGCCCAGGCGCGGACGCCGGCCGAGGAGCTGCTCTCGCGTCGGCTGCTCGTGAGGCGACCGGACGGCGTGGTCGTGCTGCCGGGCGAGGTCGGGCTCGTGCTGCGCGGCGGCCGGACCACCCTCGAGCCCGCCGACGCCGTGCCGGAGGTGCCGACCTCCTCGCGGGGTGCCGACCTCGTGGCCCGGGCGGCCGCCGGCGCCGCCTTCGAGGCGGTCCGCCGGGTCGAGCTGCTGCTGGAGACCTGGGGCACCCACCCGCCGTCCGCCCTGCGCAGCGGCGGGCTCGGCGTGCGCGACCTCAAGGCGGCCGCCGTGCTGCTGGGCGTCGACGAGCCGGGGGCCGCGCTGCTGGTGGAGACCGCCGCCGGCGCCGGGCTCCTGGACGCCGGCCTCGGCCGCGAGTCCGAGCCGGCCTGGGTCCCCACCGACGCCTACGACCGCTGGGTCGGGCTCACGTTCGCGGAGCGCTGGCGGGTGCTGGCCCGCGCGTGGCTCGACTCCCCCCGCCTGCCCTCGCTCGTGGGCCGACGCGACCCCGCGGGCAAGGCGTGGAACGCGCTGGTGCCCGAGCTGGTCGGTGCCCACCAGGTCGAGACCCGGCGGCTCACGCTGGAGGCGCTGGCCGAGCTCGACCCCGACCTCGTGCCGGCCGCCGGCACCGGCCTGCCCGCGATCGTCGCCCGCGTCTCCTGGCGCCGGCCGCGCCGCCCGCGCAACCGGGCCGAGCAGGTCGCCTGGGCGGCCGAGGAGTCCGCGGCCCTCGGCGTGACCGGCCTCGGAGGGCTCTCCCCGCACGGCCGCGCCCTGCTGGCCGGCGAGGAGGAGCAGGCGGTCGCCGCCCTGGACGCGCTCCTGCCGGACCCGGTGGAGCAGGTGCTCCTCCAGGCCGACCTCACCGCGGTGGCGCCCGGCCCGCTGGCCTCGCCGCTGGCCCGCCGGCTGGCCGCGATCGCCGACGTGGAGTCGCGCGGCGGCGCGACCGTCTACCGGTTCACCCCGCCCTCGGTCCGCCGCGCGCTCGACCTGGGCTGGAGCGCCGCCGAGCTGCACGAGTTCCTCGACGAGGTCTCCGCGACCCCGGTGCCGCAGCCGCTCAGCTACCTCGTCGACGACACCGCCCGGACGTTCGGCTCGGTGCGCGTGGGCCACGCCGAGGCGTTCCTGCGCAGCGACGACGAGACCGCGCTGGCCGAGCTGCTGCACCACCCGCGCTCGCAGTCGCTCGGGCTGCGCCGGATCGCGCCGACCGTGCTGGTGACGAGCACCCCGATCGACGTCCTGCTCCCCCGGCTGCGGGAGCTCGGCGCCGCGCCCGTGGTCGAGGGCCCGGACGGCGAGGTGCGCGTCGCGGCGCCCGAGCAGCTGCGCACCCGGGGGCCGCGTGGCTCGCGGGCCGGCCGCTCCGCCGGGGCCGTGGCCGCCCGCGGTGAGGCCTCGGTGGCGCACGTGCTGAGCGCCGTCCGCGCCGGTGACCGGGCGGCCGCCGCCCGACCGCCCGCGGCGACCACCAGCCCCGCCGACGCGCTCACGCTGCTGCGCGAGGCCATCGAGACCCGCACGACCGTCGTCATCGGCTACGTCGACCAGCAGGGACGTCGCGGCGACCGGGTCGTCGACCCGCTGCGGCTCGACGGCGGCGTCCTGCTCGGCTACGACCACCGCGCCGACGACGAGCTGCGGTTCGCCGTGCACCGCGTGCACTCCGTCCGGGAGGCCGGGTCGGTCTGAGGGGTCGGCCTCCGCGGCCTGTGGACGTCATCCATCTGGGTGCGTCTTACGGCCGGTTCGTATGACATCCCGGGGCGCGGGCGGCCGGCCGGCGGGGACGTCATCCATCCGGGTGCGATCCACGGCCGGTTCGTATGACGTCCCGGGGCGCGGGCGGCGGGGCACTGGCGGTGGCAGAGCAACCCACCGAGGCCCTGAACCGGTTGCTGCCACACCACCCACCCAGCTGCCGGGCACCGGCGGTGCCGGAGCAACCGGCCGGGACGCTGGACCGGTTGCTGCCACACCGCCACTCGCGCAGCGGGGCACCGGCGGTGCCGGAGCAACCCCCCGAGACCCTGAACAGGTTGCTGACACACCGCCCACCCAGCCGCAGCGCACCGGCGGTGCCGGAGCAACCCGCCAAGACCTCAGACACGTTGCTCACACACCGCCCACCAGCAGCCGGGGGGCGATCAGGCCGGCCGCGCCGCCTCGGAGGCGTCGGCGAGGTCCGGCAGCCCGATCGCCCGCAGCCACCACTCGTGGAAGGCCGCCACCGAGTTCTCGATCACCGGGGAGAGCGGGCCGGGACGGTAGCCGCGGTCGGCGATCCCGCGGGCGTTGCGCTCGCACAGCGCCCAGTCCTGCTCGGACGTCGCGACCCAGACCCGGGTCAGCCCCTCGACGTCCACCTCCCCGCCCGGGCGGGCGCAGAAGACGACCTCGATGTCGGTGGTCCCGGGGTCGACGGGCGTGAGCCGGGTGGTCATCACGTAGTCGGCGTTCACGTGGCACCACGAGTTGGGCAGCGTGACGATCCGGATCGAGCCCACGTGGGCGTCGGTGAGGTCGCCCAGCAGCGGACCGGCCGGCTGGCCGGAGAGCGTCTCGGTCACGAACCCCTCGCGCAGCGGCAGGCGCGCGACCCGGAAGAACTCCCCGTCCGGGAAGCTGACGTCGCCCACCGGCAGCCCGCGCTCGGCCCACAGGGCCTCCTGCCGGGCGACGGTCTCGACGTACTCGGCGGAGGTCCGGGTGTCCCCGGACATGCCGAGGTCGAAGTTCGAGAGGCAGAACTCCTCGTGGTTGGCGGCGCAGTGGTAGCACTCCCGGTTGTTCTCCACGAGGAGCTTCCAGTTCGCCGCCACCCGGTAGGTGTGCCGGGCGACCACCTCGGTCTCCTCCACCCGGTAGCGCCCGACGTGGGCGGTGAGGGCGTCGGCGAACGCCTGCGGGAAGGACGCCTCGGCGTCGCTGTTGACGTAGACCAGGCCCGCCACCTCGGCCACCGCCACCGGCAGCAGCCCGAGGGAGTCGCGGGCGTGCCGGACCTCCGTGCCCATGTGCGGGGTGCCGCGCAGCGAGCCGTCCAGGGCGTAGACCCACTCGTGGTACGGGCAGGTGATCCCACGGCCCTCCCCGCGACCGTCGTCGGCGATCCGGCAGCCGCGGTGGCGGCAGACGTTGACGAACCCGCGCAGCGACCCGTCGCGCTGACGCACGACGAGCACCGAGTCGCCCTCGATCGTCCAGGCGACCCGGTCGCCGGGCTCCGCGAGGTCGGCGGACGGGCAGCAGAACAGCCAGGTGCCCGACCAGATGGTGTCCAGCTCGCGGGCGTGCAGCCGCGGGTCGGAGAAGGCGTGGGACGGGAGCGCCCAGCCGGGGCGGTAGTCGGCCGCCATCGGAGCCAGGGCGGGCGTGGTCCCGGCCGTGGTCTCGGTCAGGGGCTCGGGCAGTGCGTCGAGGGTGGACATGGTTCCTCCGGACGTCAGCGGTGGTAGTGCGCGGCGAAGGCGGGGTCGCGCAGGGCGGGTCGGTCGAGGGCGAAGGCATCGACCGGCATGGGCGTGCGGCCGTCGAGGGCGAGCTCGACGAGGGTCCGGCCGAGCAGGCTGGCGAACTTGTACGCGTGCCCGGCCCCGACGAAGACGACGACGCGGGGGTCCTCGGGGAGCGGGGAGACGACGAAGTTCTGGTCCGGCGGGATCGTGTAGAGGCAGGTCTTGGTGTAGAGCTCCGGCCCGAGGAACCGCGGCAGGTGCCGGGCGAGGAACGCGCGCTGCCGCTCGCGGCGCACCGGGTCGGGCTCGAAGGTGCGGGTGTCGCCGGTGACGTCGTGCCCGCCCAGGTGCTCGCCCAGCTTGGTGGCGACCTCGCCGTAGACCGGGAAGCCGTAGAAGTTGTGGTCGCCGTGCCACATGAACACCGGGAACTGCTCGGGGGCGAACTCCCGCAGGTGCGGCGTGGAGTAGTAGGTCACCTGCTCCTGGGTCACGCGCAGCGGGAGCGCGGGCGAGCCCTCGGGCAGCACCTCGTTGGTCCACGCGTCGGCCGCGAGCACTACCCGGTCGGCCAGGATCGTCTCGTCGTCGAGGACGACCTCCACGCCGCGCGGCGTGGGTCGGACGGCGCGCACCGGGCTCTGGTCGCGCACCTCCGCGCCCCGCGCGCGGGCGAGCGCCACGTGCGTGGCGTTGGCGCGGCCGGCGTCCACGAGACCGCTGGACTCCTGCCAGATCGCCACCTCGCTGCCGCCCGGCACGAACTGGGGCCAGCGCGCGGCGAGCTGCTCGGCGTCCAGGACCTCGAAGGGGACGCCGTGGGCGCGGAAGGCGGCGGTGTAGCCCTCGATGTTGCGCGAGCCGGTGTCGAGGCCGCGGCGGGCCTCGACGTCCTCGATGACGAGCCCGCCGGTGACCTGGACGAGGCTCATCCCGGCCTCGGCCTCCACCTCGGCCCACGTGGTGTAGGCGTGCGGGGCCAGGGACGCGTAGGGCTCCTCGTGCTGGGCCAGGCGGATGATCCGCGAGTGGTCCTGCGAGGCGCCACGGGAGTGGCCGAGCTCGAACTTCTCCAGCCCGAGGACGCCTCCCCCGGCGCGGGCGCCCCAGTAGCAGGCGGCGCTGCCGACGCCGCCGACGCCGACGACGACCAGGCGGTAGCGGTCCATGCCGGCCCCCCCCTCAGGCCCGGCCCGCGACGAGGGTGGCCGCCGCGGCCTGGCAGAGGGGGGCGGACGTCGGGCGGGGAAGCGTGTTCACGGGTGTCCTCCGGTGACGGGGCCGGGGTGGAGGCAGCTCCGAACGAGTTGCTCATGTGCCAACTCCGGTTGGCATGGGAGCAAACCAAGGGCGGTGGTGGCTCGCCAAGGGGATGGGCGCGAGGAAATCCAAAAGCAACACCGAGGACGCTCCAGTCACCTGCGTGCAACCTCTGGCCTGGCCTTTTCACAGGAAGTGACAGGGGCGACCGAGCGCCCTTGCCAGGAGCCGTGCCCGCCTGTTTCATGGGCACCGCCAGTTGGCAGGACGACAACGAAGGTTGGTACCAGTGGCTCCCTCCCCCGCTCCCGACGGCGCCCGGCGCGAGCGCCCCGACCGCGAGACCGGCATGCGCCGCGGGCTCGACGTGCTGCTCGCCCTCGGCCTCCCCGAGGCGGTCGAGCGCGGCGGGCTGGGCGTGATGGCGATCTGCGAGATCACCGGGCGGGAGAAGAGCCAGGTCTCGCGCAGCCTCGCCACGCTCGCCGAGTACGGGATGGTCGACCGGGACCCGGGCACCCTGGCCTACCGCCTCGGCTGGCGGTTCTTCGCGATGGCGCAGCTGGCCGGCGACCGGCGCCTCCTGGACGACGCGCCGGCCGTGCTCGACACGCTGGTGGCCGACCTCGGCGAGTCCGCGTTCCTCTCGGTCCGCCAGGGCGACCACGCCGTCACCCTCGTGGCCCGCCGCCCGGGGACGGGCCTCCAGGCCTCGGCCTGGGTCGGCCAGACCTTCCCGCTGCCGCACTCCTCGGTGGGCCGCGTGCTCCTCGCCGACGCCGACGAGGACGAGGTGCGCGCGATGTTCACGCAGGCCGACCTCGCCGGCGGCCGCGGTCCGCACGCCGTCCGCGGCCCCGACGACCTGGCCGCCCGGGTCCTGGCCGCCCGCCGCGAGGGCTCGTGCACGGTCGACGGGGAGTTCGAGGAGGGCCTGCTCTCCATCGCCGCCCCCGTGCGCGACACCGCCGGGCGCACGGTCGCCGCCGTCAACGTCTCCGGCCCCCGCTTCCGGATGGTCGAGCGCCTGGACGAGGTGGTGGACCGCGTCCGCGCCGCCGGCCGAGCCCTCAGCAGCTGGGCCCCCGAGCACGCCGACGGGCTCGCGTCCACCGCGGGGGCCTGAGGTGACCGCCGCCCCCGGGCTCACGACCGGCCTCAGCACGAAGGAGGCCACGGCCGCCGGGCCCGCGACCGGCCCGGCGGGGGCCCTCCTCGACCTCGTCACCGACCTGCGCTGGGCGGACGTGCCCGCCCACGTACGCCGGCACGTCGACACCCTCACCACCGACCTCGCCGCGGTCTGCCGGGCCGGCGTCGACGCGCCCGCCACCGCCATCGCGGCGCGGGTCGCCCGCGCGACGATGCCCGGGGAGGACGCCGTCCTGCTCGGCACGGGCGAGCGGTGCTCGGTGCTGGGCGCCGCCTTCGCCAACGCGGTCCTCGCCAACGTCCTCGACCAGGACGACGGGCACCCCCTGGTCAAGGGTCACCCGGGCGCCGTCGTCGTCCCGGCCGCCCTGGCCGTCGGCCAGCTCGTCGACGCCACGCCCGACCGACTGGCCGCGGCGATCCTGGTCGGGTACGAGGTCGGCATCGCGGCCGCGGTGCGCCAGCACGAGCGCTGGCCGCTCTACCACGGCAGCGGGTCGTGGGGCGCGGTCGCCGCCGCGAGCGCCGCCGCCAGCCTCCTGGGGCTTGACCGGCGCACCGTCTCCCACGCCTGGGGCCTGGCCGAGTACCACGGGCCCGTGGCCCTGGTGATGCGCTCGGTCGCCCAGCCCGCCATGACCAAGGACGGCATCGGCTGGGGCGCGCACGCCGGTGTGGCCGCGGCCCTGCTGGCCGCCGAGGGCTTCACCGCCACGCCGAGCCAGCTCGAGCAGGACCCGGTGCCCGCCTCCGCCCGCACCGAGCCCTGGCAGGTGCTGCGCACCTACCTCAAGCCCTGGCCGTGCTGCCGCTGGGCGCAGCCCGGGATCGCGGCCGCCCTCGAGGTCGCCACCCAGGCCGGCCCGCTGCGCGCCGACGACGTGGAGAGCCTGGAGATCACCACCTTCGCCGCCGCCGCCGAGCTCCAGGCGACGCCGCCGGCGGACACCGAGCAGGCCCAGTACAACGTCGTGTGGCCCGTGCTGTGGGCCCTGCTCACCGGCGACTACCCCGTCGCCGCGGCCCTCGGCGGGTTCGACGACCCGGCTCTGCGGTCCCTGGCGGGCAGGACGACGGTGCGCACGGACGAGGTGCTCACCGCCCAGTTCCCGGCCCGCCGCCGCACCCGCGTGGAGGTCCGCCTGCGCGACGGTCGGACGCTGGCCGCCGGCCCCGTCACCTCGCCCGGTGACCCGGGCGACCCCGGGTGGGCCGGCGTCGCCCAGCGCAAGGCCGCCGCGGCCTGGGGCGACGCGCCGCCGCCCCGGCCGGTCGCCGGGGCCGGGCTGGCCGCCCTCGACGCGGACGCGCTGCTCGGCGTCCTGCACCACCCGGTGGCGCCGGCCTGAGGCGCGGCGCTCAGGACCGGGCAGGCTCCGGGCTCGGGCGCACCGGGGTCGCCCCGCGCAGACGGGCGCGCAGCGAGACCGCCCAGCGGAGCAGCCCGACCAGGAGCGCCAGCCCGACCAGGGGCCAGAGCAGTCGCAGGAGCGAGGAACCGAAGGTCCCGGCCGAGACGACGAGGTCGCCCAGGGTGGCGAGGAGCAGCAGGGCGTCGACGCCGGCCAGGACCACGACGGCGGCCAGCACCACCCGGGTGACGGTCCTGTCGTGCGGGGCGAGGCGTGCCGCGGCGTCCTCGGGGAGCCCCGCCAGCACCAGCCGCCACACGCCGTGGGCCACACCCAGGGCAGCGGCGAGGCCGATCAGGGCCAGGACCACGAACATCGACACGGGCTCTCCTCACGACGGACGTCGGCCGCACGCTAGCCCGTCGGTCCCCCGCCCGTACCGACATCGACGACACCGCGGCCGTGGCCGCCGCCCTGGTCTCGACCGCCACGGTGTGGACGGCCTCCGTAGGGTGGACCGGTGAACGACGGCCCCCTCATCGTCCAGTCGGACAAGACCCTCCTGCTCGAGATCGACCACGAGCGCGCCGCCGACTGCCGCAAGGCGATCGCCCCCTTCGCCGAGCTCGAGCGCAGCCCCGAGCACGTCCACACCTACCGGCTGACCCCGCTCGGGCTCTGGAACGCGCGCGCCGCGGGCCACGACGCCGAGCAGGTCGTCGACACCCTGCTGGCCTACAGCCGCTACCCCGTGCCGCACTCCCTGCTCGTGGACGTCGCGGAGACCATGGCCCGCTACGGCCGGCTGCGGCTGGAGAAGCACCCCGTGCACGGGCTGGTCCTGGTGAGCACCGACCGGCCGGTCCTGGAGGAGGTCCTGCGCGCCAAGAAGGTGGCCGGGATGCTCGGCTCGCGGATCGACCCCGACACCGTCGCCGTGCACCCCTCCGAGCGCGGCAACCTCAAGCAGGCGCTGCTCAAGCTCGGCTGGCCGGCGGAGGACTACGCGGGCTACGTCGACGGCGAGGCCCACGCCATCGACCTCCTCGAGGACGGCTGGGAGCTGCGCTCCTACCAGCGCGAGGCGGCCGAGTCCTTCTGGCACGGCGGGTCGGGCGTCGTCGTCCTGCCGTGCGGCGCGGGGAAGACGCTGGTCGGCGCCGCGTCCATGGCCCACGCGAAGACCACCACGCTCATCCTCGTCACCAACACGGTCAGCGCGCGCCAGTGGAAGGACGAGCTGGTGAGGCGGACCTCGCTGACCGCCGACGAGATCGGCGAGTACTCGGGGGCGACCAAGGAGATCCGTCCGGTCACCATCGCGACGTACCAGGTGCTCACGATGAGGCGGAAGGGCGTCTACCCGCACCTGGAGCTGCTCGACGCGCGCGACTGGGGCCTCATCGTCTACGACGAGGTGCACCTGCTGCCCGCCCCGATCTTCCGGATGACCGCCGACCTCCAGGCCCGCCGCCGCATCGGCCTCACCGCCACCCTCGTGCGCGAGGACGGCCGCGAGGGCGACGTCTTCTCCCTCATCGGCCCCAAGCGCTACGACGCGCCGTGGAAGGACATCGAGGCGCAGGGGTGGATCGCCCCGGCCGACTGCACCGAGGTGCGGGTGACGCTGCCCGAGGACGAGCGGCTCGTCTACGCCACCTCCGAGCCCGAGGAGCGGTACCGCCTCGCGTCCTGCACGCACCGCAAGGTGGACGTCGTGCGCGACCTGGTACGCCGGTTCGCCGGCCGCCCGCTGCTGGTGATCGGGCAGTACATCGAGCAGCTCGACGAGCTCGCCGCGGCCCTCGACGCCCCCGTGATCAAGGGCGAGACGACCGTGAAGGAGCGGCAGCGGCTGTTCGACGCGTTCCGCTCCGGCGAGATCGACCGGCTCGTGGTCTCCAAGGTCGCCAACTTCTCCATCGACCTGCCCTCGGCCGAGGTGGCGATCCAGGTCTCGGGCTCGTTCGGCTCGCGCCAGGAGGAGGCCCAGCGCCTCGGCCGGCTGCTGCGCCCCGGCGAGCCCGGCCCCGACGGCGAGCGCAAGGTCGCCAAGTTCTTCACCGTCGTCTCGCGCGACACCGTGGACGCCGACTTCGCCCAGAACCGGCAGCGGTTCCTGGCCGAGCAGGGCTACGCCTACCGGATCGTCGACGCCGAGGACATCGGGGACCTCACGGTCTGACCGCACCCGCAGCCGCACCCGCACCCGCGCACGCGTGGAAATGCACGACAGGCGCACCCCCTCGGGAAGGGTGCGCCTGTCGCAGGGAGGTGCCGGGAGGCGTCGTGCGTGGGCAAGGGACAGCCCGGTCGACGAGGCCCCACGGCGTCGGGCCCGACCCTCCTCGTTCAGGGGTGGTCGGAGTGCCGAGCCCTGGTTCGGAGGCGCCGTCGTGCGCGGAGCTGAGCTCACGCGAGGCACGACGACGCCTCCGAGGGTGGACCCGCCCGCCGCCAGTCCCGGGCGGGCCCACCGTGCAGCTGCTGGTCAGGACGGGACCAGGCAACCGCCGTCGTGGAAGCGGATGACGCCGTTGCAGAGGAGGACCCAGCCCTGGTCCACGTCGTGGTCGGCAACGAGGGTGGCCTCGTTGAAGTGCGGGTCGTGCGCGTCGGGGCACGCCGGTACGTGGTGGCACATGGGGTCTTCGTCCTCTCCGGGCGACATCGCTGGTGGATGGTGATGCCAGACACATCGGCGCCGCGGGAAAAAGGTTGAGAGAAAACGATTGCAAAGATATGGACAAGGACGCTTCGGACCGCTGCCCACCCCGCGTGACCTGCCCCGCAACCACGAGCGGACCGCCCCCGGCGCCCACTAACCTGCGCAGGTGAGCCTCGTCGTCCGCCAGCCCGTCGCCGTCCTCCGCTCGCCCAGCCTCGACCCGGACGCCGCCCCGGGCACCGGCGTCGACCTCTCCGGCGCCGACGTCGTCCTCGACGACGGGTCGGCGGAGGTCACCGAGGTCGACGCCCGCGGCTGCGTGGTGACGCCCGGCCTCGTCAACGCCCACCACCACCTGCTGCAGAGCGGCTTCCGGACGCTGCCGGGCACCCGCGGCGTCCCCATGGCGGCGTGGCTCCCGGCGATGGCCGCGGCCTACGGGGAGGCCGTCATCGACCCCTCCCTCGTGGCCGCCACCGCGGCCGTCGGCGTCGCGGAGGGCCTGCTCTGCGGCGTCACCACCGTGGCCGACCACCATCTCAACTGGCCGCTCGGCACCCCGGTCGAGCACACCGTGGAGATCGCGGCGGCGATCGCCGGCGCCGCGCTCGACCTGGGCGGGCGGCTCGTCTACGTGCGCGGCTCCGCCCGCGACGACGCCGCCTGGGCCGGCGCCAGCGCCGACGCCATCGCGCGCGCCCTCGTGCCGCACGGCGGCGTGACCCCGGACGGGATGCTCCAGGTCGCGGTCGGCCCCGCGGGGGCGCACTCCGACGGCCGTGAGACCTTCGAGGCCCTCGGCGCGGTGGCTGCCGAGCACGGCCTGCGCCGACGCACCCAGGCCAACGAGCAGGTCGACGTCGACGTCGCGATGGCGAAGTACGGGCGGCGCCCGCTGGACCTGCTGGACGAGTGGGGCTGGCTCGGCCCGGACGTCACGCTCGCCCACCTCGTCGACGTCACCGACGAGGAGGTCGCCCGCCTGGCCGAGGCGGGCGTGACCGCCACCCACGCGCCGGGCTGCGACGTCCCCATGGGCTGGGGCGTGGCCCGGGTGGACCTGCTGCTGCGCGCCGGGCTGCCCGTGGGCCTCGGCACCAGCGGCGGCGGCTCCAACGACGCCGGCCACCTGCTCGCCGACGCGCGCCTCGGGATGCAGGTCTCCGGGCTCGTCGGCGCGCCCCTCCAGGCCGCGACCGTGCTCGCGCAGGCCACGCTCGGCTCCGCGCTCGGCCTCGGGCGGCCCGAGCTGGGTCACCTGGACGCCGGCACCGCCGGCGACCTCTGCGTCTGGGACGTCTCGGGCGTGGCGGACGCCGGTGTCGCCGACCCGGTCGCCGGCCTGCTGTGGGCCAACCCCGGCCGGCGTCCTCGCGACGTCGTGGTGGGCGGCCGCGTGGTCGTCCGCGACGGCGTGCTCCTCACCGCCGACGAGTCCGAGCTGGTCGCCCGGCTCCGGGAGCGCGTCGGCCGCTGAGGCGCGCCGCCGCGACGCGCGGCGGCCTCAGTGCATGGCCATCCCACCGGTGACGTTGAACGCCTGACCGGTGAAGTAGCTCCCCTCCTCGGAGGCGAGGAAGACCAGGAGGCCGGCGACGTCGTCGGGCGTGCCGAGGCGGCCGAGCGGCGAGAGCGCCGACCAGCGGGCCACGTCCTCCTCGGTGCGGGTGTCGGCGCCCATCTCGGTCGGCACGTAGCCGGGGCAGATGGCGTTGACGGTGACGCCGTGGCAGCCCCACTCGAGCGCGGCGACCCGACTGACGGCGACGACGGCCGCCTTGGAGGCCGCGTAGGCGACCTCGTTCGCCCCGCCCTGCTTGGCGGCCATGGAGGCGATGTTGAGGACGCGTCCCCCGCCGCCGACGGCCGCCAGGTGGCGACCGGCCTCCCGCGTGAGCAGGAAGGTGCCGGTCGCGTTGACGTCCTGGATGCGGCGCCACGTGGCCAGGTCGGTGTCGACCACGGGGGCCAGGTGGTGGATGCCGGCGGAGTTGATCGTGACCCGCACGGTGCCGAGCACGGCGGCTGCCTCCGCGAAGGCCGCGGCCACGGACCCCTCGTCGGAGACGTCGGTGCGCACGAACCCCGCGACGGGCAGCCCGACGGGCTCGTTGACGTCGAGGACGACGACCCGCGCGCCCTCCGCGGCGAAGCGGCGGACGACGCCCGCCCCGATGCCGCGGGAGCCGCCGGCCACCACGACCCCGACACCGGCCAGGCGGCCGGCAGCCGGCGCGGACGGGGTGCCCGCCTCGGCCGTCATCCCAGGACCGGCCGGGCGGGCATGGTGAAGGTGTCGATCTCCTTCAGCGCCACCAGGCCCTGCTCGAGGCTGTGCTCGAAGATCTCCTTGCCGGCCTCGGCGGTGGCGCCGGTGGGGTCGCCGACGATGCCGGAGGGGCCGAAGTCGTCGGAGAGCCAGCCGAACGAGACCGGCATCGAGTTGAACCCGATCTGGGTGAGGCCGGCGAACTGCTCGGGGACGTTGGGGGCGAAGAGGCTCTCGTCGACCAGGTCGGGGCGCAGGTGCATGATCATGGACGTCTCGAACCAGCCGCCGTGGATGCCCAGGCCCTGCTCGTCGGGCTCGCCGTCGCGGCCGGTGCCGGCCCGGCCACGGCCCGCCGGCATCGAGAAGGTGGTGAGGCCGAAGCGGCGGCGCAGCTCGCGGTTGGTCACGCCGAGCAGCGCCGTGTTGCCGCCGTGGCCGTTGACGAAGACGATCTTGCGCGCCGGGGTGGTGGCCACCGAGCGGCCCAGGTCGACGAGGGTGTCGAACAGGGTCTTGGCGTCGAGCCACAGGGTGCCGGACGCCCAGTGGTGCTCGTCGGACTTGCCGATCGTGAGGGTGGGCATCTGCCAGGCGTCGATGCCGGCCTCGACCGCCATCGGCACCAGGCTGCTCACGACCGACTCCGCGACCAGCGCGTCGGTGATCAGCGGCAGGTGCGGGCCGTGGTGCTCGACGGCGCCGATCGGCACCACGAGGACGGAGTCGGCGGTGAGCCGCTCCAGCGTCTGGGGGCCGCTGAGCTCGGCGAACTTCCTGGTCACGTGCGTCTCTCCTCGTGGGTCTGGGTCCGGCGTCGGGCGCCGGACGTGACGCCGCCCCGACCGGCAGGGCCGGCCGGGGCGGCGGGGTGGTGCTGGTGCTGGGTGGTGCAGTGCTGCGGACCTACGTCAGTTCGACAGGCCGATCGAGTCGTCGATGAACTCGTTCGTGTAGAGGTCGGAGACCTTCAGGCCGGAGGCCATGTCGGTGCCCAGCGCGCTGTAGGTCTTCGTCGCCTTGTCGAAGAACGCGCTCATGCGGTCGTCGTCGAAGTCGCCGATGTAGTCGTTGTCGCCGTTGCTGACGAGCTTGTCGCCCAGCATCGTCTCGACCGAGTAGTCGGCCATGCCCTGGGAGTAGGTCCAGCCGGTGTTGTACTCCTGGACGGCCTCGAGGACGAGGTTGTTGGCGTCGGTCGGGTCGGCGAAGTAGTTGACCTCGGCGCGCTGCAGGACCGGCGTGAGGGCCGCGAGGCAGTCGGAGAGGTCGTCGAAGTCGGCCGAGCGGACGGCGAGCGAGGACTGGTAGGGGTCCCAGCCGGTGTCCGAGATGAGGGCGTAGTCGACCTTCTTGCCCCAGGCCTTGACCTCGTTCTCGTACTGGTAGGGCTCGGCCGAGGCGAAGCCCTGCTGGACGTCCTTGCCTCCGGCGGCGACGAAGTTCGCCGGGGTGCCGTCGTAGGAGGAGTCCATGGAGTCCTTGGAGACGTAGCCGGCGGACTCGAGGTAGTCCATGTACGCCGAGCCGGCGAAGTAGCGCCACACGCCGCCCGAGGAGTCCAGGGCGTCCTTGAGGTCGTCGATGCCGGTGACGTCCGGGTAGTAGGTCGGGTCCCACATGACCATCAGCGGGCTGAGGTCGAGCGGGGCGAAGAACGACTTGGTGGGCGTCGTGGCCGAGGAGGCGATCTGGTCGTCGGTGGTGACGTAACCCATGGTGATCGACTTGTCGGTGTACATCTGGGCCGAGACGGTGCTGTAGCCGATGGCCGGGCCACCCGCGCGGACCTCGAGCTTGACGCCCGTGGACTCGCCGTTGTCGTACAGGGTGCCGGAGACGCTCTTGTTGTCGGCGTCGATCGTGGCGTCGTCGCCGAACATCTCGTAGAGGTGGCCGTGCTCGGCCTCGGGGTTCCAGTCGGTCTGGATGACGATGGTGGCCGGGCAGCCGGCGGCGGCCAGGTCGGTCGCGCCGGCGGCGGCCGTCTCGGCGGCGGTGTCCTCGGAGCTCTCGGAGCCGCAGGCGGCCAGGAGGGTGGTCGCGAGGGCGATGACACCCAGGCTGGCGGCGACGCGGGAGCGGCGGCGGATCACGGGCATGGTTGGTGCTCGCTTTCGAACAGGAGGAGGTGAACGGCGAAGCGGGTCGCTTCTCCCCGGCCGCCGTCCGCGCAGGACGGCGCCTCGCGCGCAGCGAGGGGGGATGAGGCCGGCACGGCGGCGCTGCCGTGCCCTAGGGGTGCCCCGAGGCGGTGGTGCGGCCGGCGCAGGGCGCGCCGGAGAACAGGGGTGGTGCGGTGGCCGAGCCGACGGGCTCAGCGGGTGGCGTCGTACCAGCGGCCCACGGCGAGCTTGGAGAGCAGGCCGAAGACCGCGAACATCACGATGCCCAGGAGCGCGGCGACGAAGATCGCGGCGAACAGCGCCGACATGTTCAGGAGCCGGGTGTAGGTGGAGATCAGGGAGCCGAGGCCCGGGGTGCCGCGCTGGAAGAAGAAGTCGCCGACGATGGCGCCGACCACCGAGAGGCCGGCCGAGGTGCGCAGGCCGACGAAGATCGAGGGCAGGGCGGCCGGCAGCTTGAGCTTGGTGAGCACGACCAGCGGCGAGGCCTTCTGCAGCTTGAACAGCTCGACCATCGAGCGCTCGACCGACTGGAGGCCGAAGAGGGTGTTCGCCACCATCGGGAAGAGCGAGATCATCACGCAGACGACGACGCGGGCGTTGAACTCGTAGCCGAACCAGATGCCGATGAGCGGGACGATCGCGAGGATCGGGATCGTCTGCAGCACCACGGCGTAGGCGTACGTGGAGCGCTGCACCCACGAGGCGGTGCTCATCGCGATCGCCCAGGTGATGCCGAGGACGGCCGCGATGGCGAGGCCCGTGATGGCCACCTGCGTCGTGTGCCAGGCGCTCTCGAGGATGTCGCCCATGGTCTGAGGGTCGAAGACGCCCTCGGTGAGCACGGCGTCCGGGGTCGGGAGCACGAACTTCTGGCCCTCGGGCAGCAGGTATCGGATCAGGTACCAGACGGCGATGATCACCACGAACACGATCAGCGGCGGCAGCGCGTTGCGCAGGGAGAGGACCAGGGCGGAAGTCCCACGACGGGACGGCGCCACGGCGGTGGCGGTCAGGGTCACCTGACCGCCCTGCTCGGCGGGAGCCTTGATGTCGGTGGAGCTGCTCATGAGTGACCTTCCCGCAGGGCGTGGGAGACACGACCGACGAGCTCACCGAACTCGGGCGTGTAGCGGATCTCGGGGTCGCGCGGCATCGGGAACGGCACGTCGAAGGTCTCCACGATCTTGCCCGGGCGTCCGGACATGACGACGACCTTGGTGGAGATGTAGACGGCCTCGGAGACCGAGTGCGTGATGAACATGCCGGCGAACTTCTTCTCGACGAAGAGCTTGATCAGCTCGTCGTTGAGGCGCTCGCGGGTGATCTCGTCGAGCGCGCCGAAGGGCTCGTCGAAGAGGAAGAGCTCGGGGTCGAGCGTGAGCGAGCGGGCCAGGGAGGCGCGCATCTTCATGCCGCCGGAGAGCTGACGGGGCAGGTGCTTCTCGAAGCCCTTGAGGCCGACCAGCTCGATGGCCTCGGCGGCCTTGGCGGCGCGCTCGGCCTTGCTGCGGCCGTTGAGCTCGGCGAGCAGCTCGACGTTGCGGCGGACGTCGCGCCACGCCAGCAGCGTGGCGTCCTGGAAGACGTAGCCGATGCGGTCGGTGTTGACCTGGACCTTGCCCTCGCTGGCCGACTCCAGCCCGGAGGCGATGCGCAGCAGCGTGGACTTGCCGCAGCCCGAGGGGCCGACGACGGTGACGAACTCACCGCGGCGGACGTTGATGTCGACGCCGGAGAGGGCGACGGTGCCGTTCGGGAACTGCATCGCCACGTCGGCGAAGTCGATGAGGGTGCCGGCCGGCGGTGCCGGTGCTGGCGCGGCCTGGGCCGCGCTCGCGGAGGTCGGGACCACGGGTGCTCGCTTCCTGGGGAGGTTGTCGAGGGCCGAGCCGGCCGATGTTGACCGGCTCAACATCGCTGACGCTACGAGACGCCTGTTTCGGCTCCGTGACATGCCTGTATCGAACGTTGCACGCGCTGGTCACCGTTTCATCACGCTGCGTTTGCGCACGTCACCGCGCCCCTGACCGCTGTGCCGCGGCTGTGGCCGGGCATGTGTCGTGCGTCTCGTCCCACGACACGTGCCCGGCCGGGAGCCCCTGCGGCCCACGCCTCAGCGGGCCAGCACCTCAGGCGGGCCGGTGCCTCAGCGCGGCCAGCCGCCCCTGGCGGCGAGCCCGCCGAGGGCCTCGCGCACCTTGACCCGCGACTCGGGGGCCAGGGGGTTGGTCGAGCGGCCCTCCTGGGCCACCAGCCGGCCGCCCACGTAGACGCCCTTGAGGTTGCGCAGGCCGCACGCCAGGACGTAGCTGCGGACCGGGTGCCACAGCGGACCGACGTCCGGGTCCTCCGGGTCCACGACCACGAAGTCGGCGAGCTTGCCGACCTCGAGCGAGCCGACGCGGTCGGCCACGCCCAGCAGCTGGGCGCCGCCGAGCGTGTGCAGGCGCAGCACCGTCTCCGGCATCATGTCGAGCGGACGTCCGGTCTCCGCGCGCACCGAGAACATGCCGACCCGCATGTTCTGCCACGGGTCGGAGACGTCGGTGCAGGCCTGGTCGTCCAGGCCCATGCCGACGGTCATCCCGGCCTCCAGCATCTGGGGCACCTTCGCGGTGCCCGAGGCCAGCCGGCCGTTGGAGGAGGGCTGCCAGGACATGCCGGAGCCCGACTCGGCTGCGGCGGCGATGATCTCCGGCGTGGTCTGGATGAAGTGGCCGAAGATCATCCCGGGGCCGAGCGCGCCGGCGTCGGCGTAGAGGGAGAACTTCGAGCGCTGGTGCTCCACGGCCTCGCGGGTCTCCAGGAAGTGCGCCTGGTTGACCACGCCCCAGCGGCGCATCGCCTCGACCTCGATCTCGGCGGCGTCCGGCCGGTTGGACCACTGGACGCTGCCGGTGACCGCGTTGCCCAGCGCCAGCGTCGGGTCGAGGCCGGCGACGTGCGCCATCACCTCGCCGAACCGCTCGAGCACGTCGTCGGCCGAGCCCTGGGCGTCGTCCAGCGGCGTGGAGTTCACGAAGCGCAGGCCGGCGTCGTGCTTCGCGTCGATCTGCCGGGTCTGGTACTCCAGCGGGCGCAGCGTGCCGACGACCTCGCGCACGCCGCCGACCATGGGCTCCCACGGGATGCGCGGGTCGGTGAAGTCGTAGGCCGTGGTGACGCCGTTGCCCAGGAAGTCCAGGGAACCGTGGAGCGTCGTCCAGTAGATGTCCTCGGGCGTGGCCTCGCGGATGAGGCCGAGCATCGAGTCGCACCAGCCGTACAGCGTCTCGGCCACGCCCAGGCCGCGCGAGGCCGAGGTGAACAGGTGGCTGTGGGTGGAGACGAAGCCGGGGGCCACGAAGGCGCCGGCCACGTCGAGGACGTCGACACCGGGGGCCAGGTCGGCGGCGGGGTCGCCCTCCCCCAGCGCCGCGATCCGGCCGTCGCGGACGAGCATCCAGCCTCGCTCGACGTAGCCGAGGTCCTCGCCGGTGCCCTCCGCGACGGTGATGAGTCGGGCGCCGGTCACCAGCAGGTCGTTCACAGCTCCACCTTGATCTTCGGGCACGCCGCGCGGGAGACGCAGACGTACATGCGGTCGCCGTGCTCGCGCTCGGCGGGGGTCAGGATCGAGTCCCGGTGGTCCACGTCGCCCTCGAGGACGACGGTCTCGCAGGTGCCGCAGGTGCCCTCCTGGCAGGAGGTGAGCACGAAGATGCCGTTCTCCTCCGCCACGTCGAGGATGCCCTGGTCGGGGCCGACGGTCGCGGTCACGCCCGAGAGCGCGAACTCGACCTCGAACGCGCCGTCCCAGACGACGTCGCCCTGCTCCTCCGGCACGAAGTGCTCTACGCGCAGGTGCGAGCCGGCGGCCGTGCAGGCCGCCTCGACCGACTCCAGGAACCCGGCGGGGCCGCAGGCGTGGACGACCGCGCGGGGCGCGGCCTCCACGAGGGCGGCGAGGTCGGGGCGTCCGCCCGGCCCGTCGGTGAGGTGGACGACGAGGTGCTCGCCGTGCCGCGCCGCCAGCTCGTCGAGGAAGGGCAGGCGCCCCTCGCGGCCGACGACGTGCAGCGCGTACTCGCGACCGGCCGCCAGCGCGGCGTCCGCCATGGGCAGGAGCGGGGTGAGGCCGATGCCGGCCGCGAGCAGCAGGACCGGGCCCTCGCCGCGCTCGAGCGCGAAGTGGGTGCGCGGGCCGGCCGCGGCGAGCGTGGTCCCGGGCACGGCGTGCTCGGCCAGCCACGAGGAGCCGCCGCGCGACTCTGCCTCGCGCAGCACCGCGAGGCGCCACGTGGTGGGCGCCTCCAGCGGGCCCTGGTCGGGGCCGCCGCACAGCGAGTACTGGCGGACGAGGCCGTCGGGGAGCACGAGGTCGACGTGGGCGCCGGGCTGCCAGCCGGGCAGCGCGCCGCCGTCGGCGGCGGCCAGCTCGAGGACGACGGTGTCGCCGACGTCCTCGCGGCCGACGACCTGCAGGGTCAGGTCGGGGGTGGGGGCGTTCATGGGTGGCGCAGCTGCTCCTTCACGACGATGAGCCGGTAGAGGTCGCCGTCGGCGGACCGCCACCGGTGCGGGGTGCCACCCGGACAGACGGCGCTGTCTCCCGGGGAGAGGGTCTCGAGGGTGTCGCCGAGCTCGACCTCGACGTGACCGAGGACGACGTACAGCCACTCGGCCTCGGCGTGGCTCCAGGTGTGGCCCCACTCGGTGTTCTCGCCGGTGACCTCCATGGGCGAGAACGCCGCGGAGCCGGGCTCCATCAGCAGCCGGGCCTCGCCCTCGCCGTAGCGGCCGTGCACGCCCTGCGGCCCCCGCAGGACGGTCGGGGAGGCGGACGGCGCGGGCTGGTCGGCGAACGTGAGCAGCTCCACCTGGCTCAGGCCCAGGGCCCGAGAGATCCGTTCCAGCGACGCCATGCTCGGCCGGGCGAGGCCCCGCTCGAGCTGGCTGAGGAACGGGTGGGAGAGGCCGGCGAGCTCGGCCAGCTGGACGAGCGTCATCCCCCGGGCCCGCCGCAGGGCGCGCAGGCGCTCGCCGAGGCGACCGGCGTCGTCCTCGACGGGCAGCGAGGTGGCGCTGCGGGTGGTGGCGGGCATGGCGTCTCTCCAGGTCACAGGGGGTTGAGCGGGTGCTCCACGGGTGGTTCCGCGGGCTCGGACGAACGGGTACGGGGGCTGTCGCGCCCGGGCCGGGCGGGGCCGCCACGGAGGCGGGACGACGGGCGGTCCGTGTGCAGACCCTAGGCCAGCCGCACGACCTCACAGGCCGCGCCGGGCAGCCGCAACGGGCCTGAAACGAACGTGACACGTCGGCGACACTGCCGACTCCTACCTTCACCGATGTTGATGTGATCAACATCGACTTCCGCCATCCTCGCACCCTCCTCCACCCTGAGGAAGACCCGGGCCGAGGACCCGGCGGCCGACGAAGGAAGACAGGTACCCGTGACCGCTCCCGCCCCGCAGCACCCCGGACCGCCCCCGAACGGCCCGGGCCCCGCGTCGGAGGTCCTGCCCCGTCCGATCGAGGTCCTGCGCTCCGCGCGCCTGGCCGACGGCGCGCTCGTGGACGTCGTCCTCGCCGGCGACGTCGTCGCGCAGGTCGTGCCCGCCGGCACCGCGCCGGCCACCGCGCCGGAGGCCGAGCTCTACCTCACCGGCTACACGCTGCTCACCGCCCCGGCCGAGCCGCACGCCCACCTCGACAAGGCCCTCTCGTGGGACCTCATCGACCCGCCGATGGGCGACCTCGGTCGCGCCGTGGAGTCGTGGGTCGCCCACCAGCACACGATGGACGTGGCCGAGATCGCCGGCCGGGCCCGCCGTCAGGCGCTGGCCATGCTCGCCCAGGGCACCACCGCCGTGCGCAGCCACGTCGACCTGCTGCGCACCGGCGACCCGCTGCGCGGCATCCGCGCCCTCGTCGGCGTCCGCGAGGAGCTCGCCGGGCTCATGGACCTCCAGCTCGTGGCGCTCGGCAACGAGTGGGCGCCGGACAGCGTCTACGAGGAGGCCGCCGCCCTCGGCGTCGACCTCGTGGGCGGCGCCCCGCACATGGCCGAGGACCCGATCGGCGAGCTGCACCGCGCGCTGGCGATCGCCGAGCGGCTCGACCTGCCGGTCGACATGCACACCGACGAGTCGCTGGACGGCCCGCTCACCATCGTCGAGCTCGCCCGCTCCACCCGCGGCTGGAGCCGCCCCGTCACCGCCGGCCACTGCGTCCGCCTGGGCACCCTGCCGCCCGAGCAGCTCGCCGAGGTGATCGCCGAGGTCGTCGCCAGCGACCTGGGCATCGTCAGCCTGCCGATCACGAACCTCTACCTCCAGGGCTGGGAGCACCCCGTGAGCACCCCGCGCGGCCTCACGGCCCTGCGCCCGCTGCTCGAGGCCGGGGCCCGCGTCTCGGCCGGTGCGGACAACGTCCGCGACCCCTTCAACCCGGTCGGGCGCAGCGACGCCCTGGAGACGGCCTCCCTGCTCGTCACCGCCGGCCACCTCACGCTCACCGAGGCGATCGCGCTCGTCACCGACGGCGCCCGCTCCGTCATGAGCCTGCCCGAGGCCGGCCCCCGCCCCGGCGCCCGCGCCGAGCTGCTCGCCGTCCGCGGCACCGGCCTCGGCCAGGTCGTCGCCGAGGCGCACCCCGACCGCTACGTCCTGCACGCGGGCCGGCTCGTCTCGGCCAGCCGCGTCACCACCACCACCGCCCTCCCGACCAGCCTGATGGAGCTCGCATGACCACCGCCCCCGCCGACCTCAGCCACCTCAGCCCGGCCGGCCGCGCCCCCGAGCACCTGCCCGCCGTCCCGGCCGAGCAGGTCGAGGCCCTCGCCGCCGAGCTCCGCACCCTCCTCGGGGACACCGGGGTGAGCGACGAGGCCGCCGCGCTCGACCGCGCCTCCGTCGACGGCGCCGAGATGAGCCCCGTGGTGAAGGACCTGCTGCCGCTCGGTCGCGCGCAGCTCGTCGCCTACCCCAAGGACGCCGAGCAGATCGCCGCCGTCGTCGGCGCTGCCGTGCGCCACGGCGTGCCCGTGACCGTGCGCGGCAAGGGCACCGGCAACTACGGCCAGGCCATCCCGATGGCCGGCGGACTCGTCCTCGACACCACCCGCGCGCGCAGCGTCGTCGAGGTGGGCGAGGGCTACCTGGTGGCCGACGCGGGCGCCCCCATCGTCCAGCTGGAGCAGGCCGCGATGCGCAGCGGCCAGCAGCTGCTCATGTACCCCTCGACCGTCCAGTCGACCCTCGGCGGCTTCGTCTCCGGCGGCTCCGGCGGCACCGGCTCGATCAAGCACGGGATGCTCCACAACGACTTCGTCACCAGCCTGGACGTCGTCCACGCCGTGCCGGACGCCGAGCTCATCCACCTGGAGGGCAAGGAGACCGAGGCCTACCTGCACAACTACGGGACGGCCGGGGTGATCGCCCGGATCGGCGTCGCGCTCGAGCCCGCCCAGGACTGGCGCGCCTTCTACGCCAGCTTCGAGGACGTCCACGACGCCTTCGGCCTCATCCGGCAGATCTCCGCCCTCGAGCCGACCCCGCGCCTGGTCTCCGCCGACGGCCCGCGGATCACCGCGGCCCTGCCCGCCGACGAGGCGCTGCCCGCCGACCGCTCCAGCCTGCGCGCGATCCTCGACGCCGCCACCGTGGAGGCCGCGACCGCGCTGGTCGAGGCCGCCGGCGGCACCGTCGAGGCGGTCCGCGAGGGCCTGCAGCAGACGATGAAGCTCTCCACCATCAGCTACAACCACCCGATCGAGTGGCTGATGAAGTCCAGCCCCGACGAGCGCTGGTTCCACGTCGAGGTCAGCGGCGACTCGCTCGTCGACCGCCTCGACGAGGTCCAGGAGGTCTACCCGGGCGCGCTGCTGCACATCGAGGGCCAGGCAGGGCGCCCCATCGGCATGCTGGCCGCGCCCTACACCTCCTCGGCCGACGTGTGGCCCGGCTTCGAGCGCCTGGTGGCGCTCGAGGTCGGGTTCCACAACCCGCACCAGTGGTACGTGGACTACCAGCCGGACGCCGTGCGCGCGATGGCCCCGGTCAACGACCCCCACGGGCTGCTCAACCCGGGCAAGCTCGCCGAGCCGACGGTGTGGACCGGCGCCGGCTCCAAGATGGTCGTCCCCATGCCCGACCTGGACGCCGAGTGACCGCCCCCTGGGCGGCCGGCTCCCCCGGGGCCGGCACCGGGCTGGCCGAGGACGGCACCTCGGCCGAGGACGCGGCCTGGCCCGAGGACCCCTTCGAGGTCCTCGCGGCCTGGCTGCCCGCCAACGACGACCCGGCGCGCCCGCTGATGACGCTCTCCACGGTCTCGGCGGACGGCTGGCCGGACGCCCGCATCGTCCTGCTCTCCGAGCTGGACGCCGACGGCCTCTACTTCCACACCGACAGCCGCTCGCGGAAGATCGCCGAGGTGGACGCCACGGGCCGGGCCGCGCTCGTGCTGCACCTGCCCGACCAGGCCCGCCAGGTCGTCGTGCAGGGCACGGTCGAGCCCGCCGACCCCGAGGAGGAGGCGCGCGTCTACGCCGTGCGCGGCGACTACCTGCGCACCCTGGCGTGGGTGAACACCGACGAGCTCGCCGCGGCGCCGCTGGGCGAGCGGATCGCGGCCTGGGCCGCGTTCGAGGGCGGCCCGGACCTGGCCCCGCCGAGCACCTGGACCGGACGCCGCGTGCGGCCGACCCAGGTGCGGTTCTGGGCCGGGCGGACCGACGCCCCCAGCCGTCGGGTCTGCTACACGCTCACCGACGCCGGGTGGGAGCGCGACGTCCGTGCCGGCTGACACCGCCTCGGCGGGCGCGCTGACCTGTCCCAAGGACATGGTCCACGGGCCGTGCGGCGGGGTCACCACGACGGGCGCCTGCGAGGTCGACCCCCGGCCGTGCCCGTTCGTCGACGCCGCCACCGTCACCTGGCGCGGGCCGGACCCCGACCCCGGGGTCGTCGCGCAGCCCGGCGCGGCCGCGATGC
Source organism: Nocardioides sp. GY 10127 (assembly GCF_004919085.1). Lineage (GTDB taxonomy): Bacteria > Actinomycetota > Actinomycetes > Propionibacteriales > Nocardioidaceae > Nocardioides. The sequence continues at coordinate 469,096 of NZ_STGL01000006.1, forward strand.
GGGCGCTCCTGGCGACCCGGCCGGTGGTGGTCGTCGACCTGCCCGCCGCGCCGCTCTCGCCGGCGTCGATCCGCGAGGTGGGGGCGATCCTCACCGGGCGGGTGGACGCCGTCCTGGCCGGGGACGCCGGGGACGCCCGCGTCCAGCTGCCGCCGGCCTACCGCGCGCACCTGCTGCGGGAGGCCGGGCTCGTGACGTGGACGGGCTTCAACAACCGCGACCGCAACCGGGTCGCGCTCGAGGGCGAGCTCGCGGCGCTCGCCGACGTCGGGGTGGCCGGCGTCCACTGCGTCACCGGGGACCACACGCGCACCGGCGACCGCCCGGACGCGGCGCCCGTCTTCGACCTCGACAGCACGCAGACCGCGGCCCTGGCCCGCCGCCACGGCCACCTGGTCTCCGTGGGCGAGAGCCCCGCGGCGCCCCCGACCGGGCGCCGCGCGGCCCGGCTCGCCGAGAAGGAGCGCGCCGGCGCCGAGGTGTGCTTCGTCAACCACTGCGGCGGGCTCGAGCCGATCCGGGCGTTCGCGGCCGAGGCGCGCGACCTGGGCGTGGGGGTCGGCTTCGTCCCGTGCGTCCCGATCGTGCTGGACGCCCGGAGCGCCGCCCTGCTGGCGTCCTTCACGACCTCGCCGATGCCGCCGGGCTACGCCGAGCGCATCCTCGCCGCCCGCGACCCGCGGGCGGAGGGCATCGCGCTGGCGGTGCAGCTGTGCCAGGACCTGCTGGCCCTGGGCGCGGACCTCGGCCTGGTCGGCGTCGACCTCTCCGGTGGCCCCGGCCCCGGGCAGAAGGCCTGGTACGCCGAGGCCGTCGGGGAGATCGCGGACCGCGTCCTGGCCTGACCGCCTCGAGCCCCAGCGGGCTCGGCGCGGGGCTGGCGCTGACCGCATCAACCAGCGAGGCCCGGGATGCTGTGCGCATCCCGGGCCTCGTTCGATGTCTGTCAGGTGGCGAGCCGCTTGCGGGCGGCCGGGCGGCTCCGCTCGCGGGCCATCTCGGCGCTGACTTCCCTCTGGGCGCGGTCGCGCGCCTGCTTGAAGTAGGTCTTGGGGTCCTGCAGGGCGCGCTCGATGCGGTCGTCACGGCTGGTCGTACGGAGCTTCTTCGCCACCTGCTGCCTCCCTGCTACGTGTTCCTGGCAGTGTGCCAGAAGGTACGGACACACCCTAGGAATCGGGGCCGACACTCCTAGGCTCGAGCGAGCGCCGCCGCGAGCGCTGCGGCCATCAGGCTCAGCAGGTGCAGGTCGTCGTTGTTGAGGTCGCCGGGCTCCAGCGCGTCCAGCGTGAGCATCCCGTAGGCGGTGTCCCCGGCCGCCACAGAGACCGAGATGAAGGTCTTGTAGTCCCGTGTCTTGCCGTTGTCCCAGCCAGGTGGCGGGTCCGCGTCGATGTCCTCGCAGAGCCGGTTCTCGCCGTTGAGCACCATGCCGATGGCTGCGTCACCTGCAGCGGTGCCCTCAGCGAAGGTCGTCCTGGGACTCCCTGAACGCCCTGCATGCTGCTGGGGGACCAGCCGTGCGGAATCCTCGTCGGTCAGCTCGAACCAGCACGCGCGAGACCTGTCCGGGCCGATGAGGTTCGAAGCGGCATGAAGCACGAAGGGCACGGTGGCGGCGATGAGCTCCTTGCGGGCAGGCTCGAGCTGCTCGGACGAGATGCGTCCCAGCTGCCGGAGGATGGGGTCGAGTACGTCGTTCATGGCGGCACGGGTCTCGGTGCGAGCCGCGAGCTCGCGCTGAGCCGAGCTGGCTTCTCGACGCCGGGCCTGGATCTGCCGCACCTGGGGCACGAGGAACGCCATGGCGGTCGCGGCGATCTGCGCTGCGACGAGCCAGGCCGCCTTCTTGCCGGTGGCGTCCTTGGCGAAGTAGGCCGCTACCGGGACGGCGACGACGAACACGAGCAGCACCCACGCCCCGTCGCGCGGCTTCTTCTCCGCAGAGGTCCCCGTCATGTCGGAGCCCAACGTAGGGCACGCCTCCGACGGCCGCCCGTCACACGAAGCCGGACCCGGCGTGGCCCTCCGGGGTCGAGCTCCAGGAGGCGTGAGCACACCTCGAGCGACGGCCGCGGCCGCGTCCCACCCCTCGTCCGGGCTGGGGCGCGGCAGGGACCACCGCCTACCCTGGCAGGCGTGAAGGCCCTGCTGCTGGAGAACATCCACCCCCTCGCCGTCGAGGTGCTGACCGACCGTGGCTACGAGGTCGAGCTGCTCGACCGCTCCCTCGACCACGACGAGCTCGTCGAGAAGCTCCAGGGCGTGTCCCTGCTCGGCATCCGGTCCAACACCCACGTCTCCGCCGAGGCGCTGGACGCGGCGCCGGACCTCAAGGCCGTCGGCTGCTTCTGCATCGGCACCAACCAGATCGACCACGCCCACGCGGCCGAGCGCGGCATCGCGGTGTTCAACGCCCCGTACTCGAACACCCGCAGCGTGGTGGAGCTCGTCATCGGCGAGATCATCATGCTGGCGCGCCGCCTGGCCGAGAAGACCGAGAAGATGCACGCGGGCATCTGGGACAAGTCCGCCAAGGGCTCCCACGAGATCCGCGGCCGCGTCCTCGGCATCGTCGGCTACGGCAACATCGGCACCCAGCTGTCGAACCTCGCCGAGGCCCTCGGCCTCACCGTCATCTTCTACGACACCGCCGACCGGCTCGCGCACGGCAACGCCCAGCGCAAGCGCACCCTCGACGCGCTGCTGGAGGAGGCCGACGTGGTCTCGCTCCACGTCGACGGCCGCCCCGGCAACGCCGGCCTCTTCGGCGCCGAGCAGTTCGCCAAGATGAAGCCCCGCTCGCTGTTCATCAACGCCAGCCGCGGCATGGTCGTCGACACCGAGGCCCTGCGCGACCACATCGTCTCCGGCCACATCGCCGGCGCGGCCCTCGACGTCTTCCCGATCGAGCCCAAGGCGCAGGGCGACGTCTTCGAGTCCCCGCTCAAGGGGCTCGACAACGTCATCCTCACCCCCCACGTGGGCGGCTCCACCCAGGAGGCGCAGGAGGAGATCGGCTACTTCGTCGCCAACAAGCTGGCGGGCTTCCACCAGCAGGGCCGCACCGAGCTGTCGGTGAACCTGCCCACCGTCGGCGCCCCCGAGCTGCACTCCGGGGTCCGGCTGGGCTACCTCCACGACAACCTGCCCGGCGTCCTGGCCGAGGTGAACCAGCTGCTCGCCGACTCCGGCGCCAACGTCACCGGCCAGTACCTGGCCACGGTGCGCCAGCAGGGCTACGCCGTCATCGACATCGACGGCGAGGTCCCCGAGGACGTCGTCGCCAAGCTCGCCGGCTCCGAGCACTGCCAGTGGGTGCGCACCTGGCACGCGCCGCAGGCCTGAGCCCCGGTCCCAGAAGCCCCGGCCCCACCAGCCCCGGCCCACCACCTCCCGCACGGCACGCCGCCGTCCGCCTCCCGCCGCCCGGCGGGGTGAGCGGGCGGCGGCGTCGTCGTTCGTACCGTGGACGCATGATCACCGACCTGCGGTCGCGGGCGGGCGACGCGCTCTTCCGCCGCGTCGCCGGGCCGGACGGCCCGCGCCACCGCGAGCGCATCCACACCCGGCCCGGACCCCGCTGGTTCGAGCCCGGCTCGCCGATCACGCGCGTGCACGGGGACGCCTCGATGTTCGTCGGCGGCCTGCGGGCGCTGCTGCTCCAGACGCTGCACCCCGCCGCCATGCAGGCCGTCGCGGACCACTCCGGCTACCGGGGCGACCTGTGGGGCCGCCTCGCCCGGACCAGCACCTTCCTCGCGACCACCACCTTCGGTCACGAGGACGACGCGGCGACCGCGGTCGCCGCGGTCCGGCGCATCCACGACCGGGTCACCGGGACGCTGCCCGACGGGACTCCGTACGCGGCCGGCGACCCCCACCTGCTCGCCTGGGTGCACGCCGCCGAGGTCGACTCGTTCCTGCTGGCCCACCAGGTCTACGGCGAGCGCCCGCTCACGCCGACCGAGTGCGACACCTACCTCGACCAGGCCGCCGTGGTCGCCCGGGCGCTCGGCGTCCTCGACCCGCCCACGACCCGCGCCGCCCTGGCGGCGACGCTCGCCGCCTACCGCGTCGAGCTGCGCGGGACGCCGGCCGCCCGCGAGGCCGCGCGCTTCCTGCTGCTGAGCCCGCCGATCCCCCTGGCGGCCCGGGTCCCCTACGCCGCCCTGGCCGCGGCCTCGGTGGGGCTGCTGCCGGCCTGGTCGCGTCCGCCGCTGCGGCTGCCGTGGGCCCCCGTCGCCGAGAGGACGCTCGTGCGCGGGCTGGGCCACGGCGTGGTCGGCGGCGTCCGCTGGGCGCTGTCCGGCCAGCAGGTCGGGACCGGGGCCTCCGAGCAGCGCGCCGCGGCCGCGTCTTGAGGCAAGACTGAGCCAAGACTGGGGCAACGCTTGCACCGTCTTGAGGCACTCCCGCGCCCGGGTTCCTACAGTGGTGGCACCGCCACGGGGCATCGGGCCCCGCAGCCTTCCGCCCGGAGTACGTCATGGGGACCCCCGCCCGCCCGTCCGCCCGCCTGCTGGCACCCGTGCTGGCACCCCTGCTGACGCTGGCGCTCGCCCTCGGCCTGACCGGCGCCCTCGGCGCCGCCCTGGTCGCCCCCGCCACGGCCGCCACCCAGAAGGTGCGCCTGGCCGGCAACATCTCCAACCCGGACGGCGTCACGCTGCGGGTGTCCTGGTTCACCAAGGACTGGGTCCAGGTCGGCACCCGCAAGGTCCACAGCGACGTGTACGTGCTCCACCTCAAGCCCGGCGTCTACCACGTGCAGTTCACCGACCTGCGCCCCACGTACGACACCGACAAGTACGCGCCCAGCGACGTCACGGTGAAGCTCGTCCGGGCCTCGAAGCAGCGCAACGTCCGGATGCGCACCGGCGCCGCGGTGGTCGGCACGATCAAGGGCGGCAACGGCAAGGCGCTGTCGAAGGCCCGGATCGTCGCGGCGGACGCGAACGAGGTCACGTTCTCCACCACCGCGAACCGCAAGGGTCAGTACGCGCTGGCCGGCCTGCCCCCGGGCAGCTACAGCCTCTTCACCTGGGACCGGGACAAGAAGTGGGTGGCGAGGTCGACGTACGTCGCGAAGCTGACCCGCGGCGAGGTCCGCAGCGAGGCGCTGCGTCTCACGAAGAAGGCCGGCAGCCTGCTGGTCGACCTGCGGGCCGGGGCGTCCAGCGTCGGCAAGGTGACCGTCACCGCCGTCAGCAAGAAGACCGGCCAGTGGTGGACCGTCACCGCCCGCGGCGGCACCGCGACGTTCTCCGGGCTCTTCCCCGGCGGCTACACCCTCGTCGCGCCGGGCTGGCAGAACTGGTTCGCCCGGACCGGGGTGATCAAGGGCGCGCTCGTGCACGCCGGCCGCACCGACTTCTCCTCGAGCTTCCGCTGGACGACGCAGGGCGGCCGGGTCAAGGGCCGCGTCATCAGCAGCGACGGGAAGGTGGGCATGGAGGACGTCACCGTCGAGCTGCGCACCCACGCGGGGAAGGTCATCGCCTCGGGCACGACGGACTCCGACGGCCGGTTCCTCCTCGGCCAGCAGCTGCGCACCCAGAGCCACCTCTCGCTCGTGGTGATCCCCAACAGCAGCCAGCTGCAGTACTACAAGCGCGCCCAGCGCAACGGCCTGTCGGTCCACGTCAACAAGGTCCGCGCGGTCGGCACGATCACGCTGACCAAGCGCGCCTCCGCCTGACGTCTCGCGCTCAGCCGTCCACCCGGCGAGCACCGCCCGCGCAGCTGGGCGCCCGGGTGTCCGGTGCACGGGGCCGCACCCGTCCAGTCCGGGCCTGTTACTCATGTCTCATGCTGTCGGGGGTATCTGATCAGGCGTGACCGTGTCGCACCGCGCGTCGTGAGCCGGATGCGCCACGGCTGTAGCCCAGACGGGCTACCCGGGCCCCGACGTGTGACCTGAACGTGTGTTCACCGTGTCCGAACGGTGGGTGATCCGTTGCCGGAGGTCGCACTATGGTCGTCGCAGGCAGGCCGGACACCCCCGGGGGCACCCCTCCCCCGTGGTCGCGCACCCCGACGCGGACGTCCCGGCCGCCGACGAGGAGGCACCCATGCGCGCAGCGGACCGGCACGGACGGCTCACGGTCGACCTGGCCACCGACGTCCCCTGCGTCGTGCGCCTGCGCTGGTTCGCCCAGGGCCGGCTGGTCGGCGAGCGCCGGCTGGTCGGCGAGCGCCGGCTGGTCGGCGAGCGCCGGGCCCTGGCCGGCCGGCTCGTGCTGCCCGCGGCCCCCGGCCCCGTCACCGTCGAGGCGTCGGACGACCGCCCGGGTGACGACCCTCGCCGCCTGGCTCCCGTGCGGGTGCAGGCCGTCGCCGGTGGGACGGACGACGACCCCGCACCCGTGCGGCTCCACCTGCGTCGCGGCGGTCGGCTGGTCGGCCGCGTCGTCGACGCCGACGGCGGCCTCGTCCGGTTCGCCCGGGTCCGGGCCCAGGCCCTCGACGGCCGCAGCCTCGAGGTGCGCACCGACGGCCTCGGCCGGTACGTGCTGGCGGGCCTCCCGGCGCAGCCCGTCATGCTCACCGCCACCCACCGTCGCGGCAGCTCGCGGCCCGAGACCCTCACCGTGCAGCCCGGCCGCATCCGCGCCCACCGGCTGCCCCTCGTCCTGCCCCCGGCCCTCGGCGTGCCGCTCGGCGAGGACGCCCTCACGCTGGGCTCCTCGTTCCGCGGCCGCGTGCTGGAGGCCGCCACCGGACGTCCCGCCTACGCCGCCCTCGTCGAGGTCCGCGACCCCAGCGACGCCGTGCTGGCCCGGGCCCGCGCCGACGCGGACGGCGACTTCGTGGTGGGAGGGGAGCTCCCGGACGCCGAGGACCTCACGCTCGTGGTCGTCTCCGGCCCGGGCGACCCCGTCGTGGACCGGGTCCGCCTCACCGGGCTCTCCTGCGCCGACGCCGCCCTCGTGGACGTCGGCACGATCGAGCTCGTCCGCGCGCCCCGCGCCCCCCGGGAGCTGCGGGTCTCCCTGCCTCGCGCCAGCGCGGTCGCGCTGCGCCTCCCGGCCGTCCGGGTCTGAGCCCGGCAGCCGCGGCCCCACCTCACCGGCCCCCACGCACGGGCTCGTTCCCCGGAAACGGGGTCTCTGAGCGGTTCCGGTGGCGCGCCGACGGCCTCTCGGTTTGAATGGGTCCCGATGCCTGACGAACGCCCGTCCGCTGCGGCGGACCCCCGCCACTGGTGGCCTCTGCCCGAGGCCGAGCCCCTGCGCGAGCACCTGGTCGAGGCGTGGTCGGAGCCGCACCGCGGCTACCACGACCTCACGCACCTCACCGAGGTCCTCGCCCACCTGGAGGAGCTGGCCGCCGCGGGCGTCCCGTTCCCGGTGCTGCCGGTGGTGCTGGCCGCCTGGTTCCACGACGCGGTCTACGACGGCGAGCGGGACGCCGAGGAGCGCTCGGCCGCCTGGGCGGAGGACGTCCTCCCGGAGCTGGTGGGGCCGGAGGTCGCGGACGAGGTCGCCCGCCTCGTCCGGCTCACGGAGACGCACCTCCCGGCCGACGACGACGTGGCCGGCTGCGCCCTCTCCGACGCCGACCTGGCCATCCTCGCCGCGGCGCCCGCGCGCTACGCCGAGTACGTGCGGACGGTGCGCGAGGAGTACGCCCACGTGGACGACGAGGCGTTCCTGCGCGGCCGCGCCAGCGTGCTCGCGGGGCTGGCGGAGAAGCCGCACCTCTTCCACACCCGCCCCGCGCGGGAGCGGTGGGAGGACGCCGCGCGGGCGAACCTGTCCGCGGAGCTGGAGGGGCTGGCCCGCGCGATCGGTGAGCCGCAGGCCCACCCGGCCTGAGCCGCTACTCCCCGTCCGACGGACCTGGTGCCGGCAGCCGGACGCCCCGGTGCTTGCGTCGCCGGAGCCCGGCGGCGTGCAGCGCCCGCACCACCTCGCGGCTGGAGACCGGCCGTGCGCCGGCCGCCACGACGTCCTCGTAGCGCTCGGCGGGCACGTCGTAGTGGTCGCCGTCGAAGCCGCGGCGCGGGATGCCCAGGCCGGCCGCGAACGCGTGCAGCTCCTCGTAGGAGGTGTCGCTGACCAGGTGGGACCACATCCGCCCGTGGCCCGGCGCGTTCGGGGGGTCGATCAGGAGCGCCACGCGGCCGAGTCTAGGGGCGTGGGACGGCGCGGCCGCCCCGGCCACGGCTAGGACGCCACCGCCCCTGGCTCACAATGGGGCGCATGGACGACGTGCTGCTGACCGCCCGGGCGCTGGTGCTCGCCGACCTCTCGGCGCGCGGCGCCGCCACGGCCGAGGCCGTCTCGGCCCTCGAGGAGTCGCTGAGCGAGCGGGCCGGCTGGGTCGAGGCGTGGCCGGAGGGCGCGGTGTTCGTCCCCGGGCTGGTCGCCCAGGACGTCCAGGACGCCCTCTTCGAGACCGTGGGCCGCTGGCCGCTGTGCCGGCTCGCGGGGTGCGCCGAGGAGCCCGAGCACCCGCTCTACGTCCAGCCCGACCTGGGCGGCCCCGACCCGACGTGGGTGTGCGAGGAGAGCGGGACGGCGGTCGCGCCGCTCGGGTCGCTCGGCGCCTGAGGCGCGCGGCAGCGGCTGGACGTGGCCAGGACGCACCCAGGACGCACGCGAGCCCCGGCCGGACGGCCGGGGCTCGCTGCTGGTGTGACGGGTGCGGGTGCTACGGGGTGGGGAGCCGTGCTGCGGTGATGCTGGGTGGTGCTGGGTGTCGCTGGGTGTCGCTGCGGCCGGGGCCGACCTGACGCCGACGTTTGGGGGTCGTCGACGGGAGGGGTCAGGAGTCGGAGCCGAGCTGGACCCAGAGGGTGAAGCGGTCCGCCCGGTAGACCGAGCGGGAGACCTCCACGACCTTCTCGCCGGAGATGGCCCGACGGGAGTGCCGCAGGACGGAGCTGAGCGGCTCGACCTCGAGCAGCTGCGCCTCCTCGGCGGTGGCCTTGTCGGCCTGGATCGAGTCCTCGGCCCACGTCGGCCGCAGGCCGCGCGCCTCGAGGGCGTCGTACAGGCTCGTCGGCATCCCCGACTGCAGGAAGCCCGGCAGCAGGATCTCGTTGAGGTAGGCGTCCTCGATGCACATCGGCACCCCGTCCGCGCGCCGCAGCCGACGCCAGTGGATGACGGCGTCACCCTCGGTCAACGACAGCGCCCGCGCCACGCCAGGACCAGCCTGTTCGCGTCGCGCCAGCAGTGTCTGGGACTCCGCCAGCATGCCGCGGCGGGTCATCTCCTCGGTGTAGCCGGTGATGCGGGAGGCGGTGCGGCGAGGGCGCGCCACGAAGGTGCCCCTCCCCGGGATCCGCTCCAGCAGACCTTCCACGACGAGGGCATCCATGGCTTGGCGCACGGTCATCCGCGCAACCCCGAACTGCTGCACCAGCTCTCGCTCGCTGGGGGCGGGCGAGCCGGGCGCGGAGCCCGACACGAGGTTGCGAACGTACTCCCGCACACGCACGTGCTTCAACGCACGACCGTCTGCCTCCAGTAGCTCGTCCACGTGGTCGAGAGTAGGGGGTCGGCCGCGCCCCGTCCGGGGAACAAGGTCATTGAAATCGCGGGTGGAGTATTGTTCCGCCGCCTCTCACTCGGTGGCAAGGGCGGTCAAGACCTCCTGCCGGGCCGCCCGCCGGGCGGGCAGGACGGCGGCCAGCACGCCCACCAGCACCGCCGCGACCAGGAACGCCAGCAGCTGCCCGACGGGCACCGCGATCACCTCGAGGCCCTCGTCGGCCAGGGCCCGCATGAGGACGACGCCGAAGACGGTGCCGAGGACGAGCCCGAGCAGCGCGCCCAGCACCGCGATCGCGACCGACTCCAGCGTCACCATCCGCCGCAGGCCGGCCCGGCTCAGGCCGATGGCCCGCAGCATGCCGATCTCGCGGGTCCGCTCGGTCACGCTGAGCGCCAGGGTGTTGACGATCCCCAGCACGGCGATGAGCAGCGCCAGCGCGAGCAGGGCGTAGATCATCAGCACCGTGCGGTCGATGGGCTCCCGCTGGGCGGCGGCGAACTCGGCCTGGTCGGCCACGGTGACCGTGGGCTGGTCGGCGAGCTCGTCCGTGACCGCCTCCCCCACCGCCGCGACGTCCGCACCGTCGGCCACGAGGACGACGAGCAGCCAGTCCTGCTGGAGCAGCGCGGCCGCATCGTAGGTGCCGGTGCCGACGAGCACGTCGGCGAAGATCATCGGGTTGTCCTCCACCACCGCCGACACCTCCCAGGTGACCGGCCCGGCGGGTGTGACGACGTCCAGCAGGTCCCCCGCGGCGATCCCCCGCTCGTCGGCCAGCGTCTGCTGCACCACCGCCAGCCCGGGCTCCAGCGAGACCGTGCCGTCCAGCACCGTCAGCCGCAGGACGTCGGCGTCCTCGGCGTCCGTCGCGGCGACGGGCAGCGGCTCACCCTCGGCCTCGCCGGTGCCGCCGTCCGAGCCGTCCGAGCCGTCCGAGCCGTCCGAGCCGGCGGCCTCCGGCGCCCAGGCGATCCGGTCGAGCCGCTCCCGCACGACCTCGCCCACCCCGTCCACCGCGGCGACGCGGCCGGCCAGCGAGGTGGAGAACGGTGCCCCGAAGGCGCTGCTCACCAGGTAGTCGCCCGGGAAGCTCTCGGCCACGGCCGCGTCCACCGACGCCTTCGCCGAGGCCCCGACGATGGCGAGCGTGCACGCGACCGTGAGGCCGATCATCAGGGCCGACGCGGTGCCCGCGGTGCGGCGCGGCTGCCGCAGCGTGTTGAGGGCGGCCAGCCGCCCGGTCGTGCCCATCGTGCGCGCGTAGACCGCCCCGAGACCGCGCAGGAGCGGCCGAGCCAGCAGCGGCGCGGCGGCCGTGGTGCCGAGCAGCACGGCCAGCACCCCGAGGCCGAGCCACCACCAGTGGTGGGCCGCCCCGGGGACCAGCCCGAGCGCGACGAGGCCGGCCCCCGCGAGCACCGCCAGCGCGCCGAGCACGGCGCGCCGCCGCAGCGACCCCTCGGGCAGCGCCACGTCGTCGCGCAGGGCCGCCACCGGCGGGATGCGGGTGGTGCGCAGCGCGGGCAGCAGCGCCGCGGTGACCGTCACGACCACGGCCACGAGGTAGGCCGCGACCGGCGTGGTCCAGGTGACGACGAGCGGCTGGCCGGACAGGTCCAGCCCGAGGGCGGCGAACAGCGCCTTGAGGCCGACGGCGGTGAGCAGCCCCAGCCCCAGGCCCGCCGTCCCGCCGACCAGGCCCATGGCGAGCGCCTCCAGCAGCACCGAGGCGGTCACCTGGCGGCGCGAGGCGCCCAGGGCGCGCAGCAGCGCGAGCTCGCGGGAGCGCTGGGCCACGAGGATCGAGAACGTGTTGACGATGAGGAAGGCGCCCACCACGAGCGCGATGCCGGCGAAGACCAGCAGGAACGTGGTGAGGAACGAGACGGCCCGCAGCAGGTGCCCGGCCGCCTCCTGCGCGGCGTCGTCGCCGGTGACCGCCTGCAGGTCGTCGGGCAGGACGGCGGCCACCTGCGCGGCCAGCTCGTCCTGGCTGGTGCCCGGGGCGGCCGTGACCCAGGCGGCCGTCCAGCCGTCGGCACCGCCGAGGAAGACCTGCTGGGCCACCTGCGGGTCGAGGCCGACGAAGGTGGCGCCGTTGAGCGAGCCGCCGTCCGGGAAGCCGTAGAGCCCGACGAGGGTGGCCGTGAGCGAGGCGTCGTCGAAGGCGGAGACGAGCGGCACCTGGTCGCCGATCGAGTAGCCGGCCCACTCGGCCGTCGCCTCGTCCACGACGATCTCGCCGAGCCCCCGGGGGTCGCGGCCCTCCAGCAGCGTCAGCCCGGAGGCACCGTGCGCGGCGGGGGCGTCGCCGACGGAGCCCGCGATCGCGGGCGGGCCGAACCCGCCGACGGGCTTGCCGTCCGTGCCCACGACGTAGACGCCGATGACCCGCACCCGCCCGTCCGCGCGGGCCGCGCCGGGCAGCGCGGCCAGCCGCTCGACGAGCGCCTGGCTCACCGACGCCTCCGGGCGTCGCGCGCTGTCGCCGGAGACGGGCTCGACCACCACGTCCCCGACGGTCGCGTCGAACAGGGAGGTGAAGCTCCGGTCCAGGGTGGCGGAGAAGACGAGGGTGCCGGCCACGAACGCCACCCCGAGGACGACGGCCAGGGTGCTCATCAGGAGCCGCAGCCGGCGCCCGAGGAGGCTGCGCAGGGCGTAGCGCAGCATGCTCAGCCCTCCCCGCCACCGGGCGGCCCCGGCTCGGCCGCCCGCCCCATCGCCTCGAGCACGGACTCGCGCGTCGGGCGCTCCAGGGTCTCCACGACCCGCCCGTCGGCGAGCAGCACCACCCGGTCGGTCCAGGCGGCGGCCACCGGGTCGTGGGTGACCATGACGACGGTCTGGCCGGTCTCGTCCACGGAGCGCCGCAGCAGCCCCAGGACCTCCGCGCCGGCGCGCGAGTCGAGGTTGCCGGTGGGCTCGTCGGCGAAGACGACCCGGGGCCGGCCGACCAGGGCCCGCGCCACCGCCACCCGCTGCTGCTGCCCGCCGGAGAGCTGCTGCGGGCGGTGGGAGAGCCGGTCGGCGAGGCCCACGGCCTCGACGACCTGCGTGAACCAGGCCGGGTCCGGCCGCCGTCCGGCGAGGGCCAGCGGCAGGGTGATGTTCTCCTCGGCCGTGAGCGTCGGCACGAGGTTGAAGGACTGGAAGACGAACCCGATCTCCTCGCGGCGCAGGCGGGTGAGGGCGTCGTCCCCCAGCCCCGTCAGCTCGGTGTCCCCGAGCCGCACCGAGCCCGAGGTGGGCGTGTCGAGCGCCGCGCAGCAGTGCATGAGGGTCGACTTGCCCGACCCGCTCGGCCCCATCACCGCCGTGAAGCGGCCGGCCTCGAGGTCGAGGGTGACGCCGTCCAGGGCGTGCACCACCGAGTCGCCCTCGCGGTAGGTCTTGCGCAGGTCGCGCACCCGGGCGGCGGCCACGCCACGCTCGGCGCTCGCGGGGGTCGCGGTCGGCGGGGTCGTCATGGCTCCATCCTCACGGTGCGCGCCGGAGGGCGCGAGGGTCGCTGGTCGGGTGGTCCATCGGCAGGGAGGCGGGCGAGTGAACCACCCGCCGGGGCACGGCACCACCCCGCGGGGCACGGCACCACCCCGCGGGGCGATCGGCGGACGGCGTCCACCTGCCTAGCCTCGAGGCATGCACGTCGAGCGCACCTTCACCGTCCGGCGTCCCCTCGAGGGCGTCTCCGCCTACCTCGCGGACTTCCGCTCCACCAACGACTGGGACCCGGGGACCGTCGAGACCACGCGGACCTCCGGGGACGGCGGGGTGGGCACCACCTACGCCAACACCTCGGAGTTCCTGGGCCGCCGCACCTCGCTCACCTACACCGCGCAGGTCGTGGAGACCGGGCGCCTGCGCTTCGAGGGACGCAACGACACGGCCGTCACGCACGACGACCTGACGCTCACGCCGGCCGGCCCCGGCTCCACCCGCATCCGCTACCGGGCGGACTTCGACTTCGGCCGCCTGCTCAACCTGGTGGCGCCCCTGTTCCTCGCCCGGCCGCTCTCGGCGCTGGCCGACGAGACGGTGGCGAAGATGACGCAGGTGCTGGAGGAGAAGGTCCCGGCCGCCTGACCCGGAGCCGCCGCGCGCCGCGCTAGAAGACGTTGAGCGGCCGGAACTGGACCGAGATCCGCGGGCCGGCGGAGGCGGTCTTCGGGACGGCGTGCTCCCAGGTGCGCTGGCACGAGCCACCCATCACGAGGAGGTCGCCGTGCCCGGTCTCGACGCTCACGGTGTCCGCGCCGCCGTTGCGCGGCCGCAGGGCGAGCCGGCGCGGGTCGCCGACCGAGACGATCGCGACCATCGTGTCCTGCGTCGAGCCGCGCCCGATGGTGTCGCCGTGCCACGCGACGCTGTCGCGGCCGTCGCGGTAGTAGCAGCAACCGGCCGTGCGGAAGTCCTCGCCCAGCTCGGGGCGGTAGTGGGCGCTCAGCGCGTCGCGGGCGTCGGTGAGGACGGGGTGCGGGAGCTCCTCGCCGATCATGTACGTGTGCAGCAGCCGCGGCACGTCGACCACCCGGTCGTACATCTGCCGGCGCTCGGCGCGCCACGGCACCCGCTCGACGAGCGCGGCGAGGACGGCGTCCGGCTCGGGCAGCCAGGAGCGGCGGACGTCGATCCAGGCGCCCTGGCCCAGCACCGTGCGCTCGGCACCGGCGAGGTCGGCCACCATGGCGTCCACCCCGGTCTCGGGGCCCGCGAAGAGGGTGCTCTGGAAGTCCATGCGCGCACCATACCCGGCGAATCGAAACTCCGTTCGATTCCACCGGCGCGGCGGGTCGACAGGTCGTCACCCCTCTGCGCTGGCGCTGGGCCGCCCGACGAGGTTGTCTGGGAGGTCACGGGTCGCACGCAGGCCACGACGAGAGGCGCTGCGGCGGCCCGGGACGGCGCCGACCTCCCTCCGGCGCTGGCACGGGGTCGTGCTTCGGCCTCCTCACCGGTCCCGACGCCCCTCGTCTCCCGCTCGGCCCTCCGCGTGAGCGGGCCGCGACCAGGGCGCCGGGGCCGCTGACCGGGAGCCCGTCGGCCCGCCTCACCCCCGCCGCCGGCGAAACTCGATTGCGGGTCCTCCCCGTGCCCGGGTGAGACTGCCCTCCATGACCGCTCCCCGGTCGGGCAAGGACGCCCGCCCCCGCCTCGTCGACTTCTGGCACGACCTGCCCCGCGAGGGGCGGCTGCTGCTCTCCATCGTCGTGCTCCAGTTCCTGGGCACCGGCCTCGTGCTGCCGTTCCACATCGTCTACCTCGCCGAGGTGCGCGGGTTCGGCTACAGCACCGCCGGCCTGCTCATCGCGGTGCAGCCGCTGGTCGGCCTCGTCGCGGCCGCCCCGGGCGGCCACGCGATCGACCGCCTCGGCCCGCGCCGGGTGTTGGCCGCCGCGCTGGCCTGCCTGGTGGTCGGCGGCGTCGTCCTCGCCCTCGCCTCGAGCCTGCCCGTGGCCGTCGCCGGCCTCGCCCTCCAGGGCCTGGCGTTCGGGCTGGAGTGGCCGGCCGCGCAGTCGCTGGTCGCCGCCGTCGTCCCGCCCGCGATCCGGCAGCGCTACTTCGGGCTCAACTTCGCCCTGCTCAACCTGGGCATCGGCCTGGGCGGCATCGTCGGCGGCCTCTTCGTGGACGTCGACCGGGTGATCACCTTCCAGACGATCTACCTCGCCGACGCCGCCTCCTACCTGCCTGCGCTCGTGCTGCTGCTCGGGCCGCTGCGGCACGTCGGCGGGCCGGTGACGCACGCGCCGGAGCCCGGGGGCGAGACCGGGGCCGGGGCCGAGGCGGCCACCGCGTCGGTGAGCTACTGGGCGGTGCTGCGCCGCCCGGCGGTCGCCTCGGTGATGGGGCTCGGCTTCCTGGCCTCGTTCGTCGGCTACTCGCAGCTCAACGCCGGGCTCCAGGCCTTCGCCCGCGAGGTCGGCGAGGTCTCGACACGTGGGCTCGGCCTCGCCTTCGCCGCCAACACCGCGGTCATCGTCGTGCTCCAGCTGCTCGTGCTCCAGCGCATCGAGGGGCGCCGCCGCACCCGGGTCATGGCCGTGATGGCCGTCGTCTGGGCGGGCTCCTGGCTGCTGCTGGGCGCCACGGCCCTCGTGCCGGGCACCGTGGGGGCCACGCTCCTCGTGGCGGGCTGCGCGTCGGTCTTCGCCCTGGGCGAGACGCTCATGCAGCCGACGCTGCCGGCACTGGTCAACGACCTGGCCCCCGACGCGCTGCGCGGGCGGTACAACGCACTGAGCTCGATCTCGTTCCAGTCCGCGGCGATCATCGCCCCGCCGATCGCCGGGTTCCTGGTCGGGCACGGCCTCGGGCAGACCTACATCGGCCTGCTGGTCATGGGCTCGCTGGTGCTGGGCGTGGTGGCCGTCGTCCACCTGGAGAAGCGGCTGAGCCCCGCCGTCAACGGCGTCCGCGAGCCGGAGGTGCCGGGCGCGGAGACGCTGCCCGCCGGCGGCGTGGTCTGAGGCCGAACGGCGCCCTGCTCGGACTGGTCCGGTGCCGGGTGCTCCCCGGCGAGGGGTTCCCCCCTGCCACGCGTCCTCGCACGTTCCCCCGTGTCGACGACATGGCCCGAAGGATGCCGCGTGGAGCTCCGCCACAGAGCAGGGCTCCAGTCTCTCGCGAGAACAGGGATGATCGGCCCCTCGGCAACCAACCAGCCCGGTACGTCCTCGCAGACTCCCCCGTCGGCGCCCCCCAGTCTGCGGGCTCGAGCCGCCGATGTCACGCCGATCCGGGCATTCTTCACACGTTCACCACGTCGGGTGAGGCTCACGGCGCCCCACGCACCGGCGGGTGGTCCGGACGACGGGCGCGTCGGGTGAGGCTGGGCGCGTGAGCACCCCGCCCCCGAAGTCGTGCGCCACCTGCGGTCGCCGCATCGAGTGGCGCAAGAAGTGGGAACGGGACTGGGAGCAGGTCCGCTACTGCTCCACGGCCTGCCGTCGGCACCGACCCGGGCCGGTCGACGAGGCGCTCGAGCGCAGCATCACCGACCTCCTGGCCGCCCGGGCGGCGTCAGCCACGATCTGCCCCTCCGAGGCCGCGCGGGCCGTCGGCGGCGAGGACTGGCGCGACCTGATGGAGCCCGCACGCCAGGCCGCGCGCCGGCTCGTGGCGGCGGGGCAGGTGGAGATCACCCAGGGCGGACGCGTCGTCGACCCCTCCACCGCCAAGGGACCGATCCGGGTGCGCCGGGCCCGCTGACCCGCTCAGCCGCGGTCACACGAGCGCCCGCGCCGACTCCAGGTACGGCCTCCCCACCCGGTCCGCCCCGAACCCGCACACGTACAGGCCGGTCGAGACCCGCTCCAGCAGGGCCCAGTCGCGCACGCGCCCGGCGTCGAGGTCGGTCTCCTCGGCCACGAGGCGGCACCAGGACTCGTGCAGCGCTCGGGCCCCGCTCCCGGCCTCGGCCAGCGTCGTGACCCAGTCGCGCAGCGCCACCCCGAGGTCGTGGGCGGGGTCGGCCGGGAACCCGTCGGGGTCGACGAAGACCCAGCCCGTGCCACGCGCGTCCGGAGCCCTCAGCAGGTTCGAGAGGTGGGGGTCGCCGTGGACGGTCACCTCCGGGCCGTCCCAGCCGGCCAGCCGGTCCGCGGCGGCGAGCGCGGCCCGCAGCACCCCGGGGTCGGTGACCCCTCCGAGCCGCGCGTCGGTCTCGCGGACGGAGCGGGCCAGCGATACCGCCTTGTCCTCGGGCCGTGGCACGAGGGGCGGCGGCTCGACCGCCCACGCCTCGCGCAGCGTCCTCGCGACCACGCGCAGGCGGTCAGGTGGCGCGCCGCCTGCCGCGTCCAGGGTCGGGCCGAGGTGCTCCAGCAGGAGCGCGTCCCCGCCCTCGCCCACCCCGAGCTCCGCCGCGGCGACGTGCCCGTGCAGGCGGGCGTACCCGCACCCGTGCGCCGCCCGCAGCACCCGCGCCTCGTCGGCCAGGGTCGGGTCCGGGAGGCGCACCTTGAGCACGCGCGGCTCCCCGGCGGCGGTCGTGGCGGTGAGGACGTAGGAGGCGCTGCCCCCGGGCAGCGGCCGCCCCAGGGTGAGCCCCCACCGCTGCGCCAGGCCGTCCAGCAGCGCCGACAGCCCGGCGTGCCAGGCGGCGCCGGGCTCGCCCAGGTCGGCGACCCGGGCCCGGGTCAGCGGCTGGAGGCGCGGCGGGTCGGCGAACGGCCGGGTCACGAGGTCGGCGGCCCGTCGACGTCCTGCCCCGAGGCGAGGTCGCCGCACTCGACGGGGCGCGGCGGGTGCGCGGCCAGGTAGGGCCGGGCCCCGGCGTCCCCCGCCGCCAGGGCGAGGACGCCGGGCCAGTGGTCGCGCCCGAGCAGCACGGGGTGTCCCGGGCGGCCGCCGAACGTGGCCCGGGCCAGGGCCGCCGGGCCGTCGGCGCAGCCGGCGACGCGGGCGGCCACGGCGCCGGTGAGGTCCGGCAGGTCGACCAGCGTCACGAGCGCGACCTCGGCGTCGGTCGCCCCCAGCGCCTCGAGGCCTGCCCGCAGGGAGGCGCCCTGCCCCTCCGCCCAGTCGGCGGCCACGACGACGCGACTGCCGTCGCCGAGCAGGGCCGCGGCCTCGGGGGCGGCCCCCAGCACCACGACGACCGGGTCGCAGCCGGCGGCGCGCAGCACCGCGGTGGCGCGGGGCAGCCAGTCGCCCCGCTCGTCCGCGGCCAGGGCCTTGGGCTGGCCGCGGCGGCTGCCCGCCCCCGCGGCGAGGACGAGCCCGCCGAGCCGTCCGGTGCGCTCATCGGCGGCCGGGCCGAGACCCTGCGTCACGCGTCGCTCCCGAACGCCCGCTCGTAGAGGCGGGCGAGACCGCGCGTGCGGGGTCCGGAGTAGCCGCAGACCATCGCCTGCGACCCGGAGGCCGCGAGCAGCACCTCGTCGCCGACCCGGAGGTGCAGGGCGTCGGCCACCAGCGCGTCGTCCAGGACGTCGAGCTCCACCGTGCCGGCGTGCCGCCCCGTCCAGGTGTAGCTGGTCTCGACGACGACCACCCCGTCCCCCGCCTGCGTCACCGTGCCCGACCAGGCGCCGTCCGCGAGGGCCAGGCGCGCCGCCGTCGGGACGGCGCAGCGGCCGCTCGCCGCGGCGAGGCTGAGCTCGACCACCGGGTAGGCGGTGCCGGAGGCGCCGTCGCCCGGGTCGGACGCGGGGTCGGACGCGGGGTCGGACGTCGTGCCACTGCTCGGGCTCGCGGCCGGCGCCGGCGCGCTGGTGGGCTCGCCGTCCCCGGCGCACCCGGCGGCGAGCGTGAGGAGGAGGCCCGCGGCGGCCAGGGCGGGCAGACGACGACCGGGTCTCACCCGTGCAGTGTCACACGCCCGCGAAGCGTCCGGAGCGCTGCCCGACGGCCGCTTCTCGTCCTCCATGAGGACCGAACCCTCCCCAGCCGGTCCCCCTGAGCGTGCACAGCCTCGCCGGGGAGGCGTTCGGTCCTCGTGCCCACGAGGACCGAACGCCGGATCGGCCGGCAGCAGCGCCTCAGCAGGCTCAGCAGCCCCTGCCGACTCAGCAGCATCAGACCCACCCGCGTCAGGCCCAGCCGCGCCGGCACCGGCCCCGCGCGGCTGTTCTGCTTCGGTCCTCGTGCCCACCAGGACCGAACCCTCCGCAGCCGGGTCCTCCTGAGCGTGCACAGCCACGTCGGGGAGACGTTCGGTCCTCGTGCCCGCGAGGACCGAACGCTGATCGCCCGGCAGCAGCGCCTCAGCAGGCTCAGCAGTACCCGCCGACCCAGCGGCCCCGACCGACCCGCCAGCACCAGGCCCAGCCGCGCCGGCACCGGCCGGAACGCCGCCAGGCGGCCGCTTCTCGTGCTCCGTGAGGACCGAACCCTCCCCAGCCCGGTCCCCCTGAGCGTGCACAGCCACGTCGGGGAGACGTTCGGTCCTCGTGCCCACCAGGACCGAACGCCGGATCGGCCGGCAGCACCAGCACAGCAGGCTCAGCAGCCCCTGCCGACTCAGCAGCATCGGACCCACCCGCGTCAGGCCCCGGCCCCGGGCCGCCGCAAAATGCCGCACGGCCCCGGTCCTGGGAAGGACCGGGGCCGTGCGGGTGGTGCAGTGCTGCGGGTGGTGCAGTGCTGCGGGTGCAGCAGCCGGGTGGGGCTGGACTCAGAAGTCCATGCCGCCCATGCCGCCGTCGCCACCGGGCATCGCGGGAGCCTTCTCGGGCTTGTCCGCGACGACGGCCTCGGTGGTGAGGAAGAGCGCCGCGATGGAGGCGGCGTTCTGCAGCGCGCTGCGGGTCACCTTGGCGGGGTCGATGATGCCGTTGGCCAGCATCTCGACGTACTCGCCGGTGGCCGCGTTGAGGCCCTGGCCGGACGGGAGGTTGCGCACCTTCTCCGCCACGACGCCGCCCTCGAGGCCGGCGTTGACCGCGATCTGCTTGAGCGGGGCCTCGATGGAGACCCTGACGATGTTGGCACCGGTGGCCTCGTCGCCGGTCAGCTCCAGCTTGTCGAAGGCCGTGGCACCGGCCTGGACGAGGGCGACGCCACCGCCGGCGACGATGCCCTCCTCGACGGCCGCCTTGGCGTTGCGCACGGCGTCCTCGATGCGGTGCTTGCGCTCCTTGAGCTCGACCTCGGTGGCCGCGCCGACCTTGATGACGGCCACGCCGCCGGCCAGCTTGGCGAGGCGCTCCTGGAGCTTCTCGCGGTCGTAGTCCGAGTCGGAGTTCTCGATCTCGGCGCGGATCTGGTTGACCCGGCCCTCGATCTGGCCGGCGTCGCCGGCGCCCTCGACGATCGTGGTCTCGTCCTTGGTGATGACGACCTTGCGGGCGGTGCCGAGGAGCTCGATGCCGGCGTTCTCGAGCTTGAGGCCGACCTCCTCGGAGATGACCTGGCCGCCGGTGAGGATCGCGATGTCCTGCAGCATGGCCTTGCGGCGGTCGCCGAAGCCCGGGGCCTTGACGGCGACGGACTTGAAGGTGCCGCGGATCTTGTTGACGACCAGCGTGGACAGGGCCTCGCCGTCGACGTCCTCGGCGATGATCAGCAGCGGCTTGCCGGACTGCATGACCTTCTCCAGGACGGGCAGCAGGTCCTTGACCGAGGAGATCTTCTGGTTCGCGATGAGGATGTACGGGTCGTCGAGCTCCGCCTCCATGCGCTCCATGTCGGTGGCGAAGTAGGCCGAGATGTAGCCCTTGTCGAACCGCATGCCCTCGGTGAGCTCGAGGTCGATGCCGAAGGTGTTCGACTCCTCGACCGTGATCACGCCCTCCTTGCCGACCTTGTCCATCGCCTCGGCGATGGCGTCGCCGACGGTGGTGTCGCCACCGGCGGAGATGGTCGCGGTGGCCGCGATCTGGTCCCGGGTCTCGATCTCGGTGGCCATGCCGAGCAGCTGCTCGGACACGGAGGCGACAGCCGCCTCGATGCCACGCTTGAGGCCCATCGGGTTGGCACCGGCGGCCACGTTGCGCAGGCCCTCGCGGACCATCGCCTGGGCCAGCACGGTGGCGGTGGTGGTGCCGTCGCCAGCGACGTCGTCCGTCTTCTTGGCGACCTCCTTGACGAGCTCGGCACCGATCTTCTCGTAGGGGTCCTCGAGCTCGATCTCCTTGGCGATGGACACGCCGTCGTTGGTGATCGTGGGGGCGCCCCACTTCTTCTCGAGCACGACGTTGCGGCCCTTGGGCCCGAGGGTGACCTTCACGGCGTCGGCGAGCGTGTTCATGCCACGCTCGAGACCGCGACGGGCCTCCTCGTCGAATGCAATCAGCTTCGGCATAACTCCTGCGATCCTTCGCATCTTCAAGAGTCGGTGGACGGGCCGGCTCGCTGCCCGCGACGGACGACCCGGACCCTCCGTCGAACCATTCCCGACGGCGTCCTGGCCTCAGCTCCCCAGCCCGGGGGTACTGTCACTCTCACGTAGAGAGTGCCAGCGTCATGTTTAGCACTCGACCCCTGCGAGTGCAAACGTCCCGGGGGCATGCGGGCGCCCGGGGGCGCCGCCTCAGCCCTCGCGGACGGGCGGGGCGGCGTGGCCGAACGGCACCTCGTCCCGCTCCCCCAGCGCGGCCAGCAGCGAGGGCAGCATCGCCTCGGCGGTGCGCCGGTAGCCCAGGGGGCTGGGGTGGAACCGGTCGAGGCTGAACATCTCGTCGGGGTTGGTGATGAAGAACGGCCCGACGACCTGGCCCAGCGACACCGCGTGCGCACCCGCTCGCAGCGCCGCCTCCTCCTGGGCCGACGCGAGCTGCTTGGAGGCGAGCGAGCCGAGCGCGCGCAGCGGCTGCGGGACCGGTCGCAGCGCGCCGAGGTCGGGGCAGGTGCCCACGACCACGCCGGCGCCGAGGGCGCGCAGCCGGCGCACGGCGTCCTCGAGGTGGGCCACGGCGTCAGGGACGGGCACGCGGTGGGTGACGTCGTTGCCGCCCACGACGATGACGGCCAGGTGCGGGCGGTAGCCGTCGGGCAGGGCGTCGAGCTGGCCGGCGAGCGCCGAGGACTCCGAGCCGACCACCGCACCCGTCCGCAGGCGGACGGAGCGGTGCAGGTGCTTGGCCAGGCCCTTGCTCAGCCGCGCCCCGAGCGTCTCCTTGCGGACGCCGGCGCCCAGCCCGGCGGCGATGGAGTCGCCCAGCACCAGGAGGTCCAGCGGGTCCCCGTAGGCGCGCTTCCAGACGCGGTCGGCGTCGAGCGCGTCCTCCCCCAGCGGCTTGCCGATGATCGCGCGTGCCCTCGCCGCCTGGGCCTGGAGCAGCCGGCGGAACCCGACCCCCAGCGCCCCACTCACCGCTCCCACGGCTCCTGCTGCCACCCCGACGGCGATGAGACTGCGACGCACGTCCTCCGGTCTACCCGCGCACCCTGAACGCCGGGTGATCCCCAGGTCGACGCGGGGTGACGACTACGCCCCGCGGCACCCCGGAAGAAGCAGCAGGACGCGGCACGGGCCCGGCTCCTGTCGAGGAGCCGGGCCCGTGGCCGGTGAGCGTGGGTGCGGGTCAGGCGATGCCGGTGTCCGCGAAGGCCGCGTAGGAGGCCTTGATGGTCGCGGCGGGGCCGACCTGCTCGGAGACGGCGTCGAGCGTCTTCAGGCCCATGCCGGTGTTGATGATGACGGTCTCGAGCGAGGTGTCGAGCTGGCCGGTCTGCACGAGCTTGCGGGTGACGGCGACGGTGGTGCCGCCGGCGGTCTCGGTGAAGACGCCCTCGGTGCGGGCCAGGAGCAGGATGCCCTCGCGGACCTCGTCGTCGTTGACGTCGTCGACGGCGCCGCCGGTCTCCCGGGCGATGTCGAGCACGTAGATGCCGTCCGCGGGGTTGCCGATGGCGAGGCTCTTGGCGATGGTGTCCGGCTTGACCGGGCGGATCGCGTCGACGCCGGCCTTGTAGGCGGTCGAGACGGGCGAGCAGCCGGTGGCCTGGGCGCCGAAGATCTTGTACGGCTTGGCCTCGACCAGGCCGAGCTTGATGAGCTCCTGGAACGCCTTGTGCACCTTGGTGAGCTGCGAGCCGGAGGCCACGGGGATGACGACCTGGTCGGGCAGGCGCCAGCCGAGCTGCTCGGCGATCTCGTAGCCCAGCGTCTTGGAGCCCTCGGCGTAGAAGGGGCGCACGTTGACGTTGACGAACGCCCAGCCCTCCTCCTCGGCGGCGATCTCCTGCGCGAGCTTGTTGACGTCGTCGTAGTTGCCCTCGACGGCGACCAGCGAGTCGGTGTAGACGGCCGAGTTGACCTGCTTCGGCTTCTCCAGGTTGGAGGGGATGAAGACGACCGTCTTCATGCCGGCGCGGGCACCGGCGGCGGCCACGGCGTTCGCCAGGTTGCCGGTGGAGGGGCAGGCGAAGACCTTCGCGTCGAGCTCGCGGGCGGCCGAGAGGGCGCAGGCGACGACGCGGTCCTTGAAGGAGTTGGTCGGGTTGGTGGAGTCGTCCTTCACCCAGAGCTTCTCGATGCCGAGCTCGCGGCCGAGGTTGCGGGCCTCGAGCAGGCGGGTGAAGCCCGGCTCGGTGTTGGGGGACGTCTCGATGTCGGTCGGCACCGGGAGCAGCGCCTTGTAGCGCCAGATGTTGCGGGGGCCGGCCTCGATCTCCTCGCGGGTCACGGCCGGGAAGTCGTAGGCCACCTCGAGGGGGCCGAAACACTCCGGACAGGCGTAGGAGGGGCCGAGCTCGACCTCGTGGCCGCACTCGCGGCACAGCAGCGAGCGGGCGTTGCCGAAGGCACCCTCGCGCACGCCGGGGACGGTGCCGGGGCCGGCGGCGGGCATGCCGTCCACGACCTGGGCAGTGGCGGGCTCGACGACGTATGCAGCGCTCATGAGTACCTCCTCCTCATCTTCCCCGGGCACGTCCTTCGTGCCGGGCCGGAATTAGCACCTTTTCCACGATCCGTTCCCCGGTGCCCAGCGGAGTGCTGGGGCGCCCAGGAGGCGGAGGTTCGCGGCGGTTGCCGGGACGTCGACGGGCCGTTCCCTCGGTCCCTCTCGATGAGAGCTGTCGCCCACTGTACGTGCCGATGTCTCGAATGGCGTACTCGAGTACCGGGATACGGACGTGGACCGGACGCCGCGCACGGCGTCCGGTCCCCTCATCGCCCGTGACGGGCCGGACCTGAGGGTCGCCGGCGGGCCGGCCGGGGGGACGGGGCGGCTCAGCGCTCGGCGGCGTCCGCGGCGAGCCGGGTGAGCAGGTCCACGACGCCGTCGGGGCCCTTGACGACGATGTCGGCGAGCTCGACGAGCGCCTGCTGCTCGCGCGAGGCGGAGGCGACCTTGAGGGTGGCCAGGCCCTGCGCGGCGAGCTCGTCGAGCTGCCGCATGGCCTCCACGTCGCCCAGGTCGTCGCCGGCGAAGACGAAGCCGCGGGCGTCGAGCGCCTCGGCGATCTCGGCGACCGCGTCCCCCTTGTGCACGCCGGGGGCCCGGACCTCGACGACGTTGCGGCCGGGCTCGACGCCCAGGTCGTGCTCCTCGGCGAGCTCGGTGAGCGGCTCGAGGAGGCGGTCGAAGGCGGCCTCGGGCTCGGCCAGTCGGCGGGTGTGCACCGCGACGGCCAGGCCCTTCTCCTCCACGAACGCGCCGTCGGCGTCGTGGGTGTCGAGCAGGTCGGGCAGGGCGTGGACGAACTCCTGGAGCCGCTCCGGCGGTTCGGGGGTGTCGATGTCGCGGGTGCTGCCGCGCCACCGCTCGTTGCCGTACTGCCCGAACAGGTACAGCTCGGTGCCGGCCGCGGCGAGGCGGTCGGCGAGGTCCTCGAGGTGGCCGAGCTCGATCACCTGGGCCGCGGGGCGGCCGGTGATGACGGCGACGGCCGCCACGTGCGGGGCGAGGGCGACGAGCGCGTCGTGGGCGTCCGGGTGGATGCCGGCGGCCTCGGGGTCGTCGACGATCGGCGCGAGGGTGCCGTCGAAGTCGAGCCCGACGACGGTGCGGTCCAGGACCGCCAGCACGTCACGCCAGTGCTGCTCGCCGTCCTGCGAGGTGAACTCCATGGGCCCATGATTTCACGACCCTGGCGCAGAGCGCCCCCCGCGACCGGTGGCTGGGCGCCCCAGGGCCTGGCACAGGGCCTTCGCCCCGCCCTCCGGACGGGCAGGTGGCTCAGCTCAGCGCGCCGGTGAGGATGACCGTCAGCCGGTCCATCTTCATCGGGTCGGAGGCCGGGACGACGCGGCTGATGCCCAGGTCACGGGCCAGGAGCTTCGCCGCCCGCTTCAGCCGGGCCGGGTAGTAGACGGTGTTGGACGGGATGCTCCCGTACCAGTTGTCGGCGCCGACGACGTTCCAGCCGACCGCGGTCGCCTTGGCCGCCACGTCGGAGGCCAGGCCGCTGATCGAGGAGTTGTTGTAGACCTCGACGTAGACCTGGCCGCGCTTGACCGGCTTCGCGGTCTTCGTGGCCGTCGCGGTCGCGCTCTCGGTGGCGCTGGCGGACGCGTCGTCCGAGGCGTCCGCGCTGCTTGACGCCTTGGCCTTGGCCGTGCCCGACGCCGTCGCGGACGACGAGGCGCCGGCCGCGGCCGGGGTGATGTCCTCCTCGTCGGAGCCGGAGCCGGTGGTCGTCACCCAGGCGACGCCCGCCATGACGAGCGCCACGAGCGAGAGCAGCAGGACGGGGGTGGGGAGGACGGCTCCTCGGGAGTCGCGCACCGCGGGCCTCAGATCTCGAAGCCGAGGCGGCGGGCGGAGCGCTGACGCTGGCGGGCCGCTCGCATGCGGCGCAGCCGGCGGACGAGCAGCGGGTCGGCCTCGAGGGCCTCGGGCCGGTCGATCAGCGCGTTGAGCACCTGGTAGTACCGGGTGGAGCTCATGCCGAACTTCTCGCGGACCGCCGTCTCCTTGGCGCCCGCGTACTTCCACCAGAGCCGCTCGAACTCGAGGATCTCCAGGTCGCGCTGGCTGAGAGAGGGCGCGTCGCCTCCGAGAGGCTGCGCGGCGTCCCGCTGAGGCTCCATGCGACGAATCTCCCGTGTGACGAGTGGTGCTGATGTGACTGTTGCTGCTGGTGAGCAGGCTGTGACCGCTTCCGCGGCCCGTCCGCTTCACGGTACCCGATCGGACTTACACGCTTGTGATTAAGCGGATCGCCGATCGGACGCGTGTCGGCCCCTGCGGCCGGCCCCGGCAGGCGGCCCCTCGGGCGAGGCCCCGGCGAACCACGGTGGGGCAGGCTGGGCCCATGGACCCCCGCCCCGCCGCCACGCCCGCCGACCCCCTGCGCTGGGGGTTCCTCGCGACCGGGAAGATCGCCCGCACCGTGGCGGACGACCTCGCGCTGCTGCCGGAGCACCGCATGGTCGCAGTCGGCTCGCGCTCGGCCGAATCGGCCGCCTCCTTCGCCGCCGAGCACGCGCCGGGCGCGACGGCCCACGGCTCCTACGAGGCGCTGGTCGCCGACCCGGGCGTCGAGGTGGTCTACGTCGCGTCCCCGCACGCCTTCCACCTCGAGCACGCGCGGCTCGCGCTCGAGGCCGGCAAGCACGTGCTGGTCGAGAAGCCGGTGGCCCTGCGGGCCACGGACGCCGAGGAGATGGTGGCGCTGGCGCGCGAGCGCGGCCTCTTCCTCATGGAGGCCATGTGGACGGCGTGCCACCCGGTCGTCCTTGCGGTGGCCGCCCGGCTGGCCACCGGCGAGCTCGGCCGGCCCCGCCACGTCCGCGGGGAGCTCGGGTTCCGGGTCGACGCCGAGCCCGGCGACCGGATGCTCGACCCGGCGCTGGGCGCCAGCGCCCTGCTCGACATGGGGATCTACCCCCTCACCCTCGCCCACCTCCTGCTCGGGGAGCCCGTGGGGCTCACGGCCACGGCCGACCTCTCGGAGCGGGGCATCGACCTGGACGTCGTGGTGACCGCCCGGCACGCCGACGGCGCGCTGTCGACCTCGTCGGCGTCCATGACGTCGTGGTCCGACCAGGCGGCGGCGATCGCCACCGACCGCGGCCGGATCACCTTCGAGGGGCAGTTCCACCACCCGTCCCGCGCCTGGTTCACGCCCGTGCCGGACGGCTCCGACAACGACAGCACCCTCGAGGTCGCCCCGGAGGAGATCGTCCCGGCCGAGCCGCCGCTGGGCACCGGCTACACCCACGAGCTGCGCGAGGTCGCCCGCTGCCTGGCGGCCGGGGAGACCGAGAGCCCCCTGGTGCCGCACGCCCGGACGCTCGCGGTGATGCGCACCCTCGACGAGGCGCGGGCGCTGGCCGGCGTCCGCTTCCCGGACGACCCCGCCGACTGACCACCCCGAGGCGTCCCCGACGCACCCCCGCGCCGGGGGCACCCGGCCGGGCGGGACGCCTCGGCACGCCGTCTGACTAGGGTGGGGGCGTGTTCGACCTCGTGATCGTGGCCAACCGTCTCCCCGTCGACCGGATCAAGCTGCCGGACGGGAGCAACGGGTGGCGGACCTCCCCGGGCGGCCTGGTGACGGCCATCGAGCCGGTCATGCGCAGCAACCACGGCGTGTGGATCGGCTGGCCGGGAGGCACCGACGGCGACGAGGAGCTGTTCTCCGCCGACGGCCTCGACCTGGCGCCGATGTCGATGAGCGCCGAGGAGATCCAGCTCTTCTACGAGGGCTTCTCCAACGGCTGTCTGTGGCCGCTGTACCACGACGTCGTCGTGAAGCCGGAGTTCCACCGCGAGTGGTGGGACGCCTACGTGGGGGTCAACCAGCGCTTCGCCGAGAAGGCGGCCTCGTTGGCCGCCGAGGGCGCGACGGTGTGGGTGCAGGACTACCAGCTCCAGCTCGTCCCGCAGATGCTCCGCACCCTGCGTCCGGACCTCCGCATCGGCTTCTACCTGCACATCCCGTTCCCGCCCGCCGAGCTCTTCCAGCAGCTCCCGTGGCGCCGACAGATCCTCGAGGGCCTCCTGGGCGCCGACCTCGTGGGCTTCCAGCTGCCGGGCGCGGCCCAGAACTTCGTCCGCCTCGTGCGCCAGCGCGTCGGCCACAAGACCCACCGCGACCTCGTCTACCTGCCCGACGGGCGCACCGTGCGCGCCGCCGCGTTCCCCATCTCCATCGACGCCAAGGGTTTCGAGGACATGGCGCGCGACCCCGAGGTGGAGGCGCGCGCCGACGAGATCCGCGAGGCCCTCGGCAGCCCCCGCACCGTGTTCCTCGGAGTCGACCGGCTCGACTACACGAAGGGCATCTTCGCCCGCCTCCGCGCGTTCGCCGAGGTGATGAAGGAGGGCCACTTCTCCGTCGAGGACGCCGTCTTCGTCCAGGTCGCCGTGCCCTCGCGCGAGCAGGTGGAGGAGTACCGCATCCTGCGCGACGAGATCGAGCGCCTCGTCGGCCGCATCAACGGCGACCTCGGCGAGATCGGCCGCCCGGCGATCCACTACCTGCACTCCTCCTACCCCCGCAAGGAGATGGCGGCGCTGTACCGGATGGCCGACATCATGGTCGTCACCCCGTACCGCGACGGCATGAACCTGGTCGCGAAGGAGTACGTCGCCACCCGGTTCGAGAACGACGGTGCGCTGGTGCTCTCGGAGTTCGCCGGCGCCGCCGACGAGCTGCGACAGGCCTACCTGGTCAACCCGCACGACATCAACGGCATGAAGCAGGCCCTGCGCGACGCCTACGACGCCTCCGACAAGGAGGCGGCCAAGCGGATGAAGGCCATGCGCAGGACGGTCACGCAGAACGACGTCAAGGCGTGGGCGGACTCCTTCCTCGCCGCCCTCGCGCAGGTCGAGACGCACGCGAAGGCGGTCCGCCCGACCGCCTGACGCGGGTACGTTGGCCACGGCGGTCGGCCCCGGCCGCGCCGCCGGCGACACAGCAGGCCCGGGCACCCCGGCCCGGACCGGCCCCACGAGACGGGAGCGCCCATGGATGTCCTGCCCACCCCCGGACAGCTCCTCACCGCGGCGGGCTCGCTGACCCGGCTGGCGCTGGGCCGGCTCCCCGTCGGCCCGCTGGCGGGGCGCGGCCTCGCCGACCTGCGGGCGCACGACGCCGCCGTGCTGGCGGCCACGCCCGAGGGCGGGATCGTCTCCCGCTACGAGGGCGGCGCCACGAGCACGGGCGCCCCCGTCGTCCTGGTCGCACCCCCCGGCGCCTCCGCGCGGGTCTACGACCTGCGCCGCGGCTGCTCCCTGGTGGGGCACCTCCTGGACGGCGGGCGGGCGACCTTCCTGGTCGAGCTGCCCGAGCCCTGGGACACCGGCGTGCCGCTGACCGAGCGCCTGACGGCGGTGCTGGGCTGCCTGCCGACGGCCGCGGTCGCCTCGAGCACCGGCACCGTGCACCTCCTCGGCTGGGGGCTGGGCGGGGCGCTCGCGGTCCTCGCTGCGGCCGCCGACCCCGACCGGGTCGCCTCGGTCACCACGCTCGGCACCCCCTGGTCGCTGGAGCACGTGCCGCTCTCGGTGCCGCCCCGACCGATCCTCGCCGCCTCCGAGGGTGCCGTGCGCGTCGGGTGGAAGGTCGCCTCGGGCGTGGGCGCCACCGTGCCCGTGGCCCGCGCGGCGCTCGAGAGCCCGCTGGTCGACCGGGTCGTCGGCACCCCGCTCACCGTCGTCAGCCGCCTCGACGACCCCGAGTTCCTCGCCCAGCTCGAGGCGGTGGAGGCCCTGCGGGCCGCCGCGGCCGGGCCGCGGGAGGACGAGCACGCCTACGGCGGGCGCACCTACGGCCAGGTCTTCCACCGGCTCCTCGGACCCCTCGTGCGGGACGACGGCCCGGCGACCGACCTGTCCGGCGTCCGGGCCCCGGTGCTGGCGCTGTCGGGCGCCACGGACGCGATCGTGCCCCCCGACGCCGTCCGGGGTCTCGTGGACGCCCTCGTCGCCGCGCGCGGGCGCGAGGTCGAGTCGCGCTGGGAGATCGTGCCCGGCGGGCACCTCGGCCAGCTGACCGGTCGCGGCGCCGCGGTCGGCACGTGGCCGGTGCTCGACGAGTGGTTCGCCTCCACGGACCCGATGCCGGCGCCGGCGTCCTTCAGGAAGGCGGCCGCGAAGAAGGCGACAGCCGACAAGGCAGCCGCCAAGAAGGCAGCGGCCAAGAAGACGACCGCCAAGAAGGCCGCCCCCGCGAAGGCCGCGCCGCGGGGGACGGCCTCCAAGGACGCGATCGGGTCCAACCCGAGCCGCCGCTACTCCTCGGGCTCGTCCCGGGGGCTGGCGGGCGGCACCCGCCCGCCGTTCGACTGAACCGGCTGGCTACCGTCGCCGCATGGGCGCGCTGGCGGGACTGGTCGAGAAGGGCCTCATGGCCGAGGACTGGGCGGCGGCGCTCGCGCCGGTGGAGCCCCAGGTGGAGGCGATGGGCCGCTTCCTGCGCGAGGAGATCGCGGCCGGTCGGGGCTACCTCCCGGCCGGCGACGACGTGTTCCGCGCCTTCCGCGCACCGCTGGCCGACGTCCGGGTGCTCATCGTGGGCCAGGACCCCTACCCCACCCCCGGCCACCCCATCGGCCTCTCCTTCGCCGTGGACCGGGACGTGTGGCCGCTACCGCGCAGCCTGGTCAACATCTACTCCGAGCTGCGCGACGACCTCGAGATCGAGGTGCCCCGCCACGGCGACCTCACGCCGTGGACCGACGCCGGCGTCATGCTGCTCAACCGCTGCCTCACCGTGCGCCCCGGCGAGCCCGCGTCGCACCGGGGCAAGGGCTGGGAGGCGGTGACCCAGCGGGCCATCGAGGCGCTCGTCGAGCGCGGCGGCCCGCTGGCCGCCGTCCTGTGGGGCCGCGACGCGCAGTCCCTCGAGCCGATGCTCGGTGGCGTCCCCTGCGTCCGCTCGGCGCACCCCTCGCCGCTCTCGGCGTCGCGGGGGTTCTTCGGGTCCCGGCCGTTCTCGCAGGTCAACCGGATGCTGGTGAAAGCCGGCGGGGAGCCGGTGGACTGGCGGCTGCCGCTGGACCACGCGGCCGGCTGACGGGCACAGCGGGGCGCACGGCTGGACGGGAGGGCCGTCCCGGGATTAACTTGAACTGTCAACAACGTTCAGGTGGTCGTGATGACGCAGACGATCGACCCGCAGTCCGCCCCCGACGGTCGGATGCCCGCCCTCTTCATCGGGCACGGCGCCCCGCCGCTGCTCGACGACCCGGTGTGGTCCGGCCAGCTCCGCGCGTGGGCCGCCGACCTGCCGCGCCCGCGGGCGGTCCTCATCGTCAGCGCCCACTGGGAGTCGGCGCCGATCACGCTGTCGGCCAGCGGCGTCCCGCTCGTCTACGACTTCGGCGGCTTCGACCCGCGCTACTTCCGGATGGAGTACCGCACGCCCGACGCGAGCGTGCTGGCCCACCAGGTGGCGGCGATGATGGCCGACACCGAGACCGTGCACCAGCACCGCTCCCGCGGGCTCGACCACGGCGCCTGGGTGCCCCTGAAGATCATGTACCCCGAGGCGGACGTCCCGGTGCTGCAGATGTCGCTGCCCACGCACGACCCCGAGCGGCTGCTCGAGATCGGCCGCCGCCTGCGCCCGCTGCGCGACGAGGGCGTGCTCGTCATGGGGTCCGGCTTCCTCACCCACGGCCTGCCGTTCCTGCGCGACTTCCGGATCGAGGCGCAGGCCCCCGGCTGGTCCAAGGAGTTCGACGCCTGGGCCGGCGAGGCGATGGCGCGCGGTGACGTGGACGAGCTGGCACGGTTCAAGGACGTCGCGCCAGGCATGCCCTACGCACACCCGACCGTCGAGCACTACTCCCCCCTCTTCGTCACCCTCGGCGCGGCCTCGGACGCCGGCACCCCCGGCGAGCAGGTCATCGGCAGCACGGGCGAGTTCTGGATGGGCCTGTCCAAGCGCAGTCTCCAGGTGGCCTGAGCCGCCGCCGGTCGGGGCGCCTCAGCCGACGGTGATCCGGTCGAGCTCCACGAGGTCCGCCTCGGTCGGCTCCCAGCGCAGCGCGGCCGCGTTGGCCCGCACCTGCGCGCCCGAGGTCGCCCCGGAGATCACCGAGGCCACGCCGGGCTGCGCGGCCAGGCCGGCGATCGCGACGTCCAGGACGGAGACGTCGCGCGCGGCGGCGAACGCCTCGAGCGCCTCGATCCGGTCCCAGTCCGCCTCGCCGAGCCAGCCGGAGCGCTCGGGCTCGGCCGCGGCCCGGGAGCCGGCGGGGGCACCCTCGCCGCGGCGGTACTTGCCGGTGAGCAGGCCCCGCTCCAGCGGGAAGAACGGCAGCAGGCCCAGCCCATAGTGCTCGCAGGCGGGGACGACCTCGGCCTCGACGGTGCGGTCGAGCAGCGAGTACTGGTTCTGCACCGAGACGAAGCGCTCGAGGCCGGCCGAGCGGGCGGTCCACTCGGCGTCCGCGACCTGCCGCGCCTCGAAGTTCGAGCAGCCCAGGTAGCCGATCGTGCCCTCGTGCACGAGGTCGGTGAGCACCGAGAGGGTCTCCTCGATCGGGGTGACGGGGTCGGGGCGGTGCAGCTGGTAGAGGTCGATGTGGTCGGTGCGCAGCCGCCTCAGGGACGCCTCGACCGCGCGCCGGACGTAGCGGCGGGAGGCGCGGACGCCGTGGTCGGCGCCGTTGGCGCCCTGCATGTCCATGCCGAACTTGGTGGCGAGGACGAAGTCGTCCCGGCGCCCCGCGAGCGCCTGCCCCAGCAGCTCCTCGGACCCGCCCGGCGGGTTGCCGTAGATGTCGGCGGTGTCGAGCAGGGTCACGCCGCAGTCGGTCGCGGCGTCCAGGACGTCGCGCACGCCGTCGAGGTCCACGCGCCGGCTGAACGCGTTGCAGCCGATGCCGACGGCACTGACCACGAGGCCGGAGTCGCCCAGCGGGCGGTAGGTCATCTCGCTCACGACCTCGAACCTAGCCCGCCCCGGCCGGGCCGGACAGCGGCACCGCGCCGACCGTGCGGGAGGATGACGCCGTGCGCATCCTGTCGGTCCAGTCGTCCGTCGCCTACGGCCACGTCGGCAACTCCGCCGCCGTGTTCCCCCTGCAGCGGCTCGGTCACGACGTCTGGCCCGTGCTCACGGTGCACTTCTCCAACCACACCGGCTACGGCGCCTGGCGCGGGCCTGTGCTGCCGGCCGAGGACGTCCGCGAGGTCGTCGCCGGCATCGAGGACCGCGGGGTCCTCGGGGACGCCGACGCCGTGCTGTCCGGCTACCAGGGCGACCCGGGCGTGGCCGCGGTGGTGCTGGAGACCGTCGCGAAGGTGAAGGCCGTCCACCCCGGGGCCGTGTACTGCTGCGACCCGGTGATGGGCGACGTCGGGCGCGGCATGTTCGTGCGCCCCGGCCTGCCCGAGCTCATCCGCGACGAGGTCGTCCCCGCCGCCGACCTGCTCACCCCCAACCACTTCGAGCTCGACTTCCTCGCCGGGGCCACGACCTGCGACGGCGTGGGCACCCGCGAGGAGCTCCTCGAGGCGGTGGACGCCGTGCGCGCCCGTGGGCCGCGGACGGTGCTCGTCACCTCGGTGCTCACCCGCGAGACCGCCCCCGACCACCTCGACGTGGTGGCCGTGGACGACGAGGGCGCCTGGCTGGTCACCACGCCCCGGCTGCCGATCGCGCCCAACGGCTGCGGCGACGTCACGGCCGCGCTCTTCCTGGCCCACTGGCACGGCACGCGCTCGGCCGCCCGGGCGCTCGAGCGGACCACGTCCAGCGTGCGGGCGGTGCTCGAGGCGACGCTGGCCGCCGGCAGCCGCGAGATCCGCCTGGTCGACGCGCAGGACGCGATCGCCGACCCGCCGCGCACCGCGGCCGCCACGCGACTGCGCTGACGCTCGCCGGCACAGCCGGGTCACCGACTGCTCACCGGATCATCACCGCCGCTTCCCAGGCGGCCCCGGAGCCCTACCCGAAATTGGTGAGTAAAACCCGGTCCTGCTTCGCCTGACGCCCCCCAGGCGCTGCGATGTGTCCGACCCGCCGACCGGCGGGTCGTCGCACACCGTCGAAGGAGAACGACCGTGTCGGAGGAGCAGCCCGCCCCGCGTTCGCGCCGCCGCGTCCTGGCCACCCTGCTGGGTGGCGCGACGCTCGCCCTGCCGTTCGCCCCCCAGTCCGCACAGGCGGCCGTCGAGGAGGACCTCGACGGCGGCACGCCCTGAGCGCGCACCCACCACCACGCCTGTAGATCGGAGCACCACTGTGGCCACCATTCGCTTCCGTCGCGGCACCACGCGCCGCTGGAACCGCGTCAACCCGGTCCTCGCCCAGGGCGAGCCGGGCCTCGACGTCCGCACCCGCGTCCTCAAGATCGGCGACGGCAAGTCCCGCTGGAAGGCGCTCACCG
Organism: Nocardioides sp. GY 10127; assembly: GCF_004919085.1. Lineage (GTDB taxonomy): Bacteria > Actinomycetota > Actinomycetes > Propionibacteriales > Nocardioidaceae > Nocardioides. Next base: position 503,291 of record NZ_STGL01000006.1, read on the forward strand.
GCTACCTGGACGCCGACGCCGTCGCCGACCTGGTGGACTCCGCGGTCGCGAAGGCCGTGGACAAGGCCGTCGCCTCGGCGGTCGCCGGCCTCGATGCGATGCCCTGCGTCCGCTGGTCGGCCGGCTCCGGCTGGCCCGCCCGTCCGGTCTCCGACGAGACGGTGACCGTCCTCTGGTACGACCCCAGCGGCAGCGCTGCCGCCCCGGCCGCCGCCGTCGACGGGGTCGACCTCTTCGTCCAGCCGACCGCCTGAGGGCCGGGCCGTGAGCACCACTGTCCTGTCCTTCCTCGGCTTCGAGGACGACACGGTCGGGGCCCCTCCGGGCCTGGCCAACCGCTGGTCCTCCTACGGCACCGGGCGCAACTTCGTGGTCTCCACGTCGGCCGCCGTGGACTCGGCCCAGGGCGTCAGCCTCGTCGACTCCACCTCGCTGCGCCGGCTCCAGTACTCGGACCCGGGCGAGACCGAGGCCCGCGTCCTGTCGTGCGACCTGACGCTGCGGGCGCTGCCCGGGCAGATCAACGTCGTCGGCGTGACCACCGCGAACGGCTCGGAGAGCCTCGCGTCCTGGCGGGTCAACGCCAGCGGCCGCGTCGCCCTGCGCGACGGCACCGAGGCCGTGGACTCCTCCGACGCCGGCCTCCTGGAGGTCGGCACGACCTACCGGGTGGAGTGGCGGGTGGAGCCGGGCGTCTCGCAGACGCTGCGGGTCTACGACACCTCCGACGTCCTGCTCGACGAGCTCACGGGCGCGATGACCGCGACGTCCTGGAGCTTGGCCTGCTTCGGCCTGCTCACCGACGTCGACGGGACCAGCCTGGACCTGGACAACGTCCGGGTCTCCGACGGCTGGATCGTCGGCGAGACGGTCGTCGACCCCGACCCGGACGACACCGACAACACCCCGGTCAAGGGCGGCGGGCCGGCCACGACCTCGCTCACGTTCCAGGGCTTCGCCGTGGGCACGCGACTCGCGTCGGCGACGATGCCGACCGGGTGGAAGAGCGAGGGTAACTACGCCGACGACGACTTCCAGGTCGTCAGCGCCGGGCTCGCCGCCGGCAAGGGCGCGAGGCTGTCGAAGGCCACCCACTACCGCCAGCTCACCTACACCTTCTCCCAGCCGCAGAGCGACGCCATCGAGCTCTCCGCGTGGTTGGAGCTGCGCAGCCCGGGGGACGTGCCGGTCTACCCGTTCGGCACCGCCCGCGGCCAGCAGGCGGCCTACGTCCGGATCAACACCGACCGCACCCTGTGCCTGCGCGACTCCTCCGTCACGGTCGCCACGACGACCTGGCGGTTGAGCGTCGGCCGGAAGTACCTGTTCCGGTGGACGGTCGAGCCCGGCACCACCGCCCGTCAGCGCCTGCGCGTCTACGACGCCTCCGGCGCGATGGTGGCGCACCTCGTGGGGGCCTACACCCGCGGGCGGGTCCCGCGGTTCCGCGTCGGCGCGCTCACGGCGCCCGACGGGGCCACGCTGCTGGTCGACTCGGTGAAGATCGGGACGCCCGTGGCGCTGCCCGGGGTGTGGACGCCCGTGAGCTGGTCGGGCTTCTCCGGCGGCTCGCTCCAGACCCTCACCGCCTCGAGCGCCGGGTCGTCCGGCTCGTCCGGCTCGGGCACGACCGACCTCGGCCCGATCGGGTTCGTGGGCGACTCGCTGACCTACCAGGACGACTCCGACGCGGTGGCGGAGTCGCTGGCCGACGCCCGCTTCCTGGGCTCCCGGGTGGACGGCCTGATCGGGCGACCGATCAGCGCCGACACCGCCGGCACGTCCTCGCTGGAGGTCATCTCCTCGTGGCGCGACGACGGCTTCGACCCGCGCTACTGGTGCGTCCCGCTCGGCGCGAACGAGCGGAACGCGACCGACAGCCAGTGGCGCACCCACATCACCGAGGTGCTCGACGCGATCGCCTCGGGTGACCGGTCCGACTACGTCGTCCTGTGGCCCGGGCTGGTCTTCAGCCCGGACGTCGACATGGCCGACGCGGTGGGACGCTTCAACGCCCTGCTCGACACGATCGCCGGTGAGCGCACCGACCTCACGCTGCTGGGGTACGACATGGACGCCGCGATCCACGACGGCAGGGACGAGTCGGGGCTCTGGCTCAGCTCCGACACCACCGGGAGGCACATGACGGCGGCCGGCTACGCCGTCCGCAACCAGGTGGTCACCGCGGCGCTCACGGCCCACGTGCCGGCCTGAGCGCGGCACCGCGCAGGCACCCCTGCGCCGCGTGGGACGCGGTGCGGGGGTGCTGCCGGCGGAGCCGGTGACAGGAGTCGAACCCGCGACATCCTTATTACAAGTAATTGAGAACCCTCGCTCACACAACCGAGAAACCTCCTCTGATCAGGCTG
>NZ_STGL01000007.1 GCF_004919085.1 Nocardioides sp. GY 10127
CTCTGCCCCACCCCAACCCCGCCCATCGTCGAGGTGTTGCAGACACGCCTTGAGCCCAAGGGGCGAAGAAGGTTGCTGCCACACCGCCCACCCGGAGGCACGAGACCCGGCGGACCTGACGGTCCGCCGGGTCTGCGACATCCCACGGCGCCCCCGGCAGGATTCGAACCTGCGACCGGCGGATTAGAAGATTGTTCGCCCTCGATCCGGGGGACTCGGTGGGACCTGCGGACGCCCGGACGAGCCGCTCAAACAAAGGGTTCTGGCGGACTCAGATCTTCTGGACTAGTCCAGTGAGGCGCAGGGTTCCTGCGGACTGGCTGCGGACTGGGCGACCTCGGCAAATGCCCCGATGGCAATCGCCTAGCAGTAACAATGTGCGATTGTCAAGCCATTCATTGCTGGACGCCGTTGGCAAACCCGAATTCTAGGTCTAGGTTTCTGCCCCAACAGAAGAAGGCCCCCGAGGCGCGGACACGCCAGGGGGGCCACTGGACACGGACGCTAAAAGGGAGCGAGCCATGCCGAACCTGAGTATGCCTGACCTGCTGGTCACTGTCGTCGAGTGCCCGGACGGGGACCTCAAGTTGGTCGTGAGGGCCAAGCAGCTGCTGGACCTCGGGAGAGTCCTGTTGCGGTTCGACGAGGTGTCCAGGCGCAACATGGGGGATTACGATGCCACCCCCGTGGAGCACCGAGTCGGGGCCCTGACCCGTGAGGAGCGCGCGGCCGGCTTCAGATACTCCGACGAGTGGACGTTCAGTCCGCTCGTGCGGGAGCCCCAGGCCTATCGGAGCGACGACCACCAAGACGAGACCTGGGTAGTGGCTCCGCAGTCCATGACCGAGCAGGAGATCCGAGAGCGATTCCGCCAGGACGTTGAGCCTGGCGCTCGGTTGCTCCAGCGTCTCCCGCTCGAGGGCGGAGCGACGGGTTGGGTGTTCCGTCGCTCCTTTGCCACGGCAGCGTAAGTCTGCTACCAGCTGGACGGCCCTACTCCCTCTGCGGAGTAGGGCCTCTGCGGCTTGTCCACGTAGAAGTTTGTGGGTCCGAGGCGGCTCCGGCCGGGGTGCCGGCACCATCCGGGCGCGAGACGCCCCCTAGGCGGCCGGAACTCCCGCGGGGTCGAACGACTGCCCCGGCGAGTGGCTGTGATTCTGGGCGGCACGGTGGCAACTTGACCCGGGGTCTTTAAACGCCGGCCCACCCCTACCCCTACTCCTCACCAGATCTACCTAGGTGGCGAAATTTCGGTCAGATGCTTTCGGGGCAGGCTTGTGGGGCGGCTCAGGCGGTTTCGATTGGCCTTGAACGCCATGATGACGCGGAAGCCCTTGACTGTTCATTGGGCCCATCCCCCTTACGGGGCCTCGATGAAGTGCCCCAGTCCGAGCTCGGCCCTGGTGAGTGTTCGAACTGGACCATCGCTCGGTGCTGAGACATGACAAGATGCATCCGTGCCAAGCCTGTGGACGCGTGTCACCACCGCGCGCATTCTGGGAGCGCTTGTAACGGTCGCGATCGCATTCGTAGCGATCTGGCTCGGCGTCGCGTTCGAGCCACCCGTGGTCGTACAGGTTGCCCTGCAGGTCGTTGCCCTTCTAGCGGGCGGGATCATCGGGAATCTCCTTACTGCCGACCGCGGGAAGTCGGTGGCAGCCCAACAGGCGTCAGCCGGAATCCGACATCTCTTAGCCCAGGCTCAGCGAATGCAGCGAGAAATTATACAGACCGAGCGGCGCGCTGTGGACATACGCGCAAAGAGGCTTCAAGTTCACGGACCAGCTGTCGCCGACTGGCTCGAAGCGTACGGAAGGTCGCAGAGGAACGAGATTGATTCTATCTGGGCAAGCATCGACGACTGGGGGCATCTTTCGCCGGAAGCGCGGACAGTCGAAATGAACATGTTTAATGCCCGGAATCAGTCACCACCACCCGAGAATGAGTTGGGCGAATGAAGATCACAGGAAAGATTGCACGGATAACTTCCGATGTGGAGGTCATCATCAATCGCGGCGGCAGACATGGTGTGCGCGACGGTCAAGTTTTCGGTGTCACGTCGCCGCCCGAGAACGTCTCGGATCCGGATGACGCTGAAAGCATTGGGCGTTTCAGTCGCGTCAAAGCAAAGTTGATAGTCGTTCAGCATTCCGAAGCGTTTTGCGTGGCCCGGACGTTTGAGACGGCACAGGTTCTGCCTCCGGCCGGAATCTGGCCCGCCAGCAACCCGCTTCAGCCACCAAAATACGAAACTCGAAAGGTGCGCATAAATAGGAATGGGAAGAGTTATGTTCCCGGCGTAGATATTGAGGTCGGCGACAGTGTCACACTCCTCGGCAAGAGCGAATCCGGCGACTTTCCGTCGGTGATACTCGAATAGCGACAGGAGGATTGTGAAGGTGCATCAAGAAGATCCGAACGATCACTTCGGCGCCTACTTTGAAGTGGCCTTTCAGCGCCTATCCGAAGCTGGCCTGCTCGATAACCGAGAAGCGGTAGAGGATGCATTCATGGCAGTTGTTCACGCACTCCGGAAAGAGGGTGTCGCCTACGGGTCGACGGTCGTTGCTGAAGAAGGGCCCGCTTTGGCGGACGCAGCGAGTGAAAGGTTGGCCTTTCGGCACCGACTGCGGGCGCATTGGGGTCAGGCACTCGACACTCTCGAGATATTGATCGAAATTGTTGAGGACGCTAGTCGCCACTTTGAGAAGCGGGCGCGAATGTCGAGCGATCCTTCATTGGTATCGGAGATTTTGGGTCAATTCACTGCGAATGCTATTCGACTTGCGCGAGAAATACATGAACTTCTTTCTGCGGGGTATCCACTGGGCGCCCTGAGCCTGACCAGAACAATGCACGAGATCGCGGTCCGCGCTGGAACGATTTCGAAGATTTACGAGGAGACGGGCTCGGAGGTCGTCGCTGAAAGATATCTGGCTCATGGAGAGTGTCTCGCGTATGTCGACGCCTTGACCTTCCAGAAGAATGCTGCAACTTTGGGCTACGATCCACTGTCGGATGAACAAATGAGAGAACTTCGGGAGTCCAGTGATGCGCATTCCCTAACATACGGCAAGGGATTTTCTCAGGGTCCGTACGCATGGGCGGCCTCACTGGCGGGTCTTCCTCGCCAGCCAAAGTTCGTGGATCTAGAGAAGTTCGCAGGGCTCGATCATGAGCGCGGCTACTATAAATGGTCGAGTCATCTAATTCATGCAGATGCGCGTGCCATTCGGCTTAATCAACTTGAGCGAGGAGGGCGCTTTGTGGTTCTCACTGGACAGACGAATATAATGCTCGCCGATCCCGCCGAGTTCGCGGCGTCCAACCTGCACCGGTGCTACGTCTCGCTCACCTCATCGGTCATGCCAATGGCGGCCTTTGATGTTTTTATCTGTTCGGTGGTTGAGACGCTTCGCAAAGCTTCCGCAGAGGCCTTTGTTGAGGCCGAGGAGCGAGTCCTTTCTGCCGAACTGGAGTTACAGGCGGAATTGGCTAAAATGGGACTCCGATTCGATCCGATCGACGGAGAAGTTCCCCTGGACTGACACGTGGTGTGAGTTCAGCTGAGTCCTACGTTGACGGCAATTGCTCGTTTGCGTTGCAGCACCGCGCTCTGGGCTCCATGCAGGGATGTAGCCGGCATCAGAGTGACGTGCTCGTACGTCTTGTGTGCGGACCCCAGCCTTCGGATGCGTCCCTCGCGTTGTGCCTCTCGAGCGGGGTTCCAGCTGGATCCCACGGAGATGAGCAGGTTGCAGTGCTGGAGGTTCAGACCTCGCTCCAGGACGACATTGCCGATGAGGACCTGAGCCTCACCGGTACGGAACCGCTCCAGTGCGGACGCTCTGGCGGCGTCCTTCGCTTCGCCGCTCACCGTGGCCCAAGTGATGCCGGCGCCGGTGAGTCGCTGCTCGATCCGGTCGAGCAGGTCCAGGTACTCGCTGAACACGATCGCTGGCCTGTTCTTTTCCTGGAGGATCTCCACCAGCCTGTCCAAGACCGCGGACGACTCGGGAGCGGTCAGGCCAGCCTTCTGCCGTGCGTGGAAGGTCGCGGCAGGCTGCGCCAGTCGGCGGGCGGCGTCGTACGCAGCCCGCTGCTCTTCGTTGAGGGGCACCCACTCGACGGGCTCGGCGGTAGCGTTCTGGGGTAGGGGGAGCCCAACCTCCTCCGCCGTCCTGCGGAGCATGCACCCGCTGAGGAACGCGCGGACTTCTGCCGCCGCTGAGTCGTTGAGCCATCCGAGCGGCCTTCGTGAGACGGCGCCCGTCCGCGGGTCCACGAACTGCTCCCACTCGACGAGGTCCTCGAATTCCCGGGTGTTCCACAGGCCCGGTGTCCCGATGGCAGCAAGGATGCGGTGCAACTCGCGGGGCTCATTCTCCAAGGGGGTCGCTGTTACCCCGACGACTCGTCGAGTGGCGACGGTCTGGAAGCCTCTGATCGCCTCCCACGTCTTGCCGCCCCCGCGGAGCTTGCCGATCTCGTCCAGTACCAGCATGGAGAAGTCGTGGGTCCCGAGCCAGGCCTGCCTTGCGGTCGCGCTCTCGTACCCGACGATGAGCACATCGGCCGGGCCTAGGCGCCGCATCTCCTGCTGCCAGCGGCTGCTGGCGATCTCCTTCGCGGTGGCGGTCATGACGACCATGCCCGGGGCGAATAGTCCGAACTCGTCGAGGGTCTGGTCGATGAGGCTTACGTCCGTCACCCACAGGACACGACTCAGAGGGTGGCGGCCGGCGAAGGGGAGTTCCTCTGAATCCAGGAGTAGCTGGATCGAGACGATCAGCGTGGCGGTCTTCCCCAGCCCGACCTCGTCGGCCAGCAGTGCGCGCTCATTTCCTTGCTTGGTCAACCACAGCACCCCATCGCGCTGGTGGGCCTGTAGCGCGTTCTGCGGGCCTTGAGCGCTTCTGGTGAAGGGGAGGTTATCGAGTGTCGTGTTCGCGCCTGAGAGGCGATTCTGGGGCTTCTGAGAGGGCATTCTGGCGTGGCCTTTCGGGGTACCCGAAACTGACCCCAATTCAAGGGGTAAATCGGATTGGCTATTGATTGGTGCAGGGCCGATTAGGGCCGGTTGAAGCGCTGGCGGAAATCGGTTCGCTCGCGGGTATGCCGATCTCGTCGTCGAGCTGCCTTGTTCTTCACGCCCAAGAGCCGGGAGAGACGATCCATCTGCTCGAGGGTGGGGTTCACGCGCGTCCAGGTATGTCCGCGCTTCTCCACAAGGCCAGAGTCTCTTAGTGTCCGCAGATGTTTGAGGACCGTGGCGTGAGCGACTGGGGTGCAGCGCATCTGACATATCGCTTTGGCCGTTGCCGGATATTCCGCCGCCGCCTCCCAGGTTTCGCGACAGGACAGGCCGAGGCCGCTCCCGTTCGAGAAGATATCCTCGAGAATCTTGCTCTCTTCTGCACACATAGCCTTCGGCCCCCGTAGTAAAGGCAATGTGTGTGTAACTGGCAAAGATTTCGCTTCCCGTGGTTGTAGAAGCTCATAGGAGAACGAGGCCCCAGCCTCGGTTCTCCTGTCGGCGAGTCGCCTGATCAGGGCAAGATCACCGAGGCGGAGCAGCGACTGGCTGACGGTGCCGGGCGACACCCCGGCAGCGTCCGAGAGGCGCCGTAGTGAGGCGTCCACCAGCAGGCTGGACGCTTCATCGGCGATGCCGAGCAGCGCTGCATAGACGGCTCGGTCCGAGGCGCCTGTTCGCGCGTTCCAGGCGTGGAGTCCCATCTGCGCTCTTAGCGCGTGTACGCGGGGTCGGGAGACCGCTGAGGGCGGGTTCTCTCGCACGAAGGCGGTGGCCCGCCTCCAGACCTCGTCGGCGTAGTCGGCGCGTCTTGCCGGTGGCAGCTCGTGGAACTTGGATGTCACCGCTGTTTCCTTGGCGGCGAGCAGCCCCGTGAAGTCCTCGAAGGTGCAGCGGTGGTTCACCAGCACGACCGCCGCCTTGTAGACGGTGCGCCCACGGTCGATGACGCCTCGCTTGGACACCACGTGCTGGGGGTCTAACCACCACAACATTTGTTCGACTTTGTCCGGTATTCGACCCGGACGCTGCTCCCGGAACCACCGGAGCGCCGCGGCGGGGTCGAGATCAACGATCTCCGACCGCCCCCCGAGTCTGTGAGGCGCGTAGGGGGGTCTCGTCATGCCGCCGCGGACGACGTCCCATCGGGGCGGCGTCATACCAGCGGTCTCGAGTCGAGCCTTCAGGTACTCGTAGCTCCAGCCGGGCGGCATCAGCACCCATAGGTGCTGGTGCCCCGGCCGCCCGCTGTTGCACAGAACAGTTCGGCAGCCCTGAGACTGCAAGTAGGCCTGCACTGGGGCAGCCCAGGTGCGCAACTCCGGGGTATCCAGGTCGAGCGCCGCGACGGAGTCCACCGGCACGACCCCGTACGCGGTCCCCGACGCGGCAGCCTCGTGCACTGGCGCGTACCCCAGACGCTTATTGCTTTCGCCGATGAACATTGCCTCGCCCGACCGGGAGACGGCCAGCGCGAAGGCGCCGGCCATCTCCACGGCCTTGGGCAGGCTGCTCACTCGGACCCATCCGGTGCTGCGCTGATCGGCGCCGTCACCAGTGGATATGAGCGCAGCAGCAGAGGGTCTCTCTCGAGCAGCCCGTCGTACAGGTACGACTGGAACTGAGTGTCGCCCCGGACCATGCGGTCCACCAGTTCGGTGTAGAAGGCCCGGACGCCGGCCTGGGAGGCAGCGTCGGGTCCTCCGTTGCCCGCGGCCAGCGACGCCTCGAAGTAGGTCACGAACTGCTGTCGAACGGCGAGGTACAAGCCGAGCATCTGTATGTCCGTGCGAGTCGGGTCGTTCGCCAGGCTCGGGGTCTGCGTCATCGTCGTGAGGTCGGCGATGTAGCGGTCGAACTTGGTCGAGTCGACCGTGCCGTAGTCCGCCGCCCAGGCATCGTTCTCGGCCTGGAGCTGAGCCACGGCCTGTCGCTTAACGGCGACAAGCGGGGGACTGTCTTCATACGACGACAACCCCATCTGCTCGGCAGCGTTCTCCAGCCCCGAGGTGAGGGCGTTGTACTTGCTCCACCCTCGTGCCACCTGTGCGTCCTCCATCGCCGCCCGAGGGTCGGCGTAGGAGTAGTAGGTGTCCGACGAGCCGGTCTGCACCTGCTCGTCCCGCAGCCAGTTGCGAGCGACTTGGTTGTACTCGGCGTACTCGGGATCGTTGGCCTCGATCTCGGCTGCATACCCGCCGATCACCGCCCTGGTGAGGGCGGGGTCGACGTTCTGGAGGACCGGCTTGTAGGTCTTGATGGCCTCCACCCACGCCGAGTCAGCGGTGCTGATGCCGGCGGGGTTCTCCGCCCCTGAGGAGATCAGGGGCAGGTACGCCTCGCCGTACTTGGACTTGAACCTGTCGTAGGCCCAGTCGAAGTCCTTGCCCTCGGCACGGGCCTGCTCCTGGATCTGGTACCAGCCCTGCTGGACCACGGCGTACCGCGACTGCGGGGTGGCCGGGGCGGGGGACAGGCTGTTCCACAGGACACGGTGGAACATCCGCGAGGACGCCTCATTGGCGGCGTCGTCCAGGATCTGGTTGCGCTCGGCCTGCGTGGGCTCCCGCCCGTTCTTCACCCAGAAGTCCACAGTCATGTCCTGGGTCTCCTGGGCCAGGGCGGAGTTGTACTCCTGGAGCCCGATGCCCGTGGTGTCGAGCGTCTTGAGGACGTCGCTCACCACGCCCGGCGCTGCGTCGGACTCGCCGTAGGCCAGCGCACGCTTCATCGTGGCAGGGATCAGGGAGTCCACCGTCGACTGCGACGGGTAGGGGTTGAAGACCGCTGCCAGCCGGGCAATGTCAGGCTCCTCGGCGTACTTCTTGGCGAAGTAGTCGATGGGCAGCTGAGCAATCGGACCCAGACCGGGGTTGGTCGGCCCCTGGGGCATGATGAGGTTGAAGGCAGCCTCGTTGATGTACCAGTTGGACTGGTCCTCGGTGATGTCCTTGCCGGGCATCTGGAGCAGGATGCGGTGGTTCACGCTCGGCAGGGAGCCGGGCTTCACCGGCTCGCCGGTCTCGGAGTCGATGACGATGCCCGCGTAGCGGGGCGCGTCGAAGGCGAGAGCGATCTTGCGCAGGATCGACGGGTCCTCCGAGCTCAGCCGCCACCAGCGCGTCAGCGCCTCCTGGTGGGCGGCGAAGAACGGGCTGATGAACCGCATGACGTGCGCGGCGTGGCTGTGGGCGGAGAGGTCGAACAGCGTGTTCCGCACGTCCGTCATGGCCCGCTTCCGGGCGATGCGGGCGATGTCGTCCAGGTCGGCCTGGTTGAACAGCGTCTGCCCCGCAGCCTTGCGGACGTCCATGACGTCCTGGGCGTGGGTGCGGTACATCGACACGAAGTACGGGTGCCGCGAGAGCTGGTCGGTGGGCACCTCGGAGAGGTACCGCATGACGTTGTTCAGCGCGTTGCCCACCAGCCGCACACCCTGGTTGGAGCCCAGGGTGTCGCCAGCGGCCATGCCGTGGACGGCGGGACGCAGGCCCTCGGCGGTCAGCTTGTTGAGCTGACGAGCCGAGACGCGACCCTTGACCAGAGCATCCCTCACGCCCTCGTTGGGCACGTAGTCCAGGAGCATGGACTGGATGCGGTGGCCCCAGTCCTCGGGGTCTGCGGCGAAGTGGGGAAGCCTCCGCCGCAGCGCGGCCTGCTCGGGGGAGCGGACCCAGGCGGCGAAGTCCTCGACACTGCCGCCCTTGAGGAAGAACATCGCGGCCGGGGAGTTCCGCACCTGATAGTTGAGCGTGTCCGCCCAGGCGTCCAGGTAGCCGGCCTCGGTGGGCTGGATGGTCCGGTAGGCCCCGGTCATCATGCGCTTCACGGACTGGTCGTCCACGCCGCGCATCTGCGCCTCGTAGGTGTCGGCCGACGAAGCAGCATCGCGAGTCAGCGCGCCGTACTGGCCGCCGTAGGCGCCCTCGAGCGTCTGCCCGTCGATGGTGATGTCCTGCTCGCCGAGGTGGCGCTTGGGCTCCAGGAGCCCCTTGCGCCCTGCCATGAGGGCTTCCTCGATCTGCGCCTTGCGCCGGGTGAGCTGCTCCGGGGACTCGCCCAGGTTCTCCTGGAGGTAGGCCAGGTGGGCCTCCTTCTGGGCCAGCGTCTGCTCAGCCTTGTCCGCCTTCGCCGCAGCGCCGGCGTCACCGGCCTCCGCAGCGGCACGCCACTTGGTGATCTGCCCACGGATGCCGCCCACCGAGCGCTGGAGCTTGGTGAGGTCGGCGTAGCGAGCGTGCCACGCCTCGGTGAGGTCGTCGTCGAGCATGGCCTTGATCTCGCTGTGCTCCGTCTGGAGCCGGCGCAGGCCGCGCTCGGCCTCGACCCTGCGGCCCACGGCGTTGTACCCGAGGTTGCCCAGGGCCTCGCCGGTGTTGCGACCGACGTGTCCCATGAAGCCAGCCGTGCCGAGGCGGGCCCAGATGCGGGCCTCCTCGTCCATCAAGACGCGGACGGGGTAGCCGAGGCGGAACAGGACGGAAAACTTCCACAGCCTGGTCAGCGAGGCGAAGCTATCGACCAGCATGTCCATCGCCGTGGCTCGAGCCGTGATGGCACGGTCGAGCCCTTCGGCGCCGGCGTTCTTCATCCGCCACAGGCGGTTGAACTCGGCAGCGTCACGCTTCCACGCCTTGGAGAGCTTCCCCAGGGTGCCGAACTCGCGCTCCATCGCCTTGCGGGCCGTGTGGATGTCGAGCAGCGGGACCTTGTTCGCCAGCTGGGTCTCCAGCAGCGGGAGGTGGACCGGCATCCCGGACTCGTCCGGGATCTCGTCCACACGCCAGGTGCGGTCCTTGGCGGGCGCGCCCCAGGACGAGGTGGAGTCCTCGACCTTGGCCGCGTTCCGCGCACGCATGGTGTCGTTGAGGACGGCCTGGCGCTCGGGGGTCTGCTCCGTCGCGGCGTAGGCCCGGCCACGGATGGCGGAGGTACGGGCTGCGCGGGTGCGCGAGCCCTTCTCCATCACCGCACGGATCAGGTCGGAGTCGATGATCGTGCCGGTCTTCTCGCCCGCCTTGGCGTTGAACTCCGCCGCCAGGCTCTGGAGGGAGTGGTGCTCCACTTCCTCGATGAGCTTCATCTTCTCGGTCTCGTTCTGAGCCAGGAAGACGCGGTTGAGCATCGCTCGTCGGGTGTCGTCCGCCACGCTCGACAGGCGCATCATCGAGTCGAGCTCAGTGCCTGCCCGGCCCCACTCATCAAGGTTCACCACGCCGGTGAAGTGGGCCTGGCGCAGCGCCTTGGAGACGGTGGCAGGAGCCTTTGTGTACACCTTCATCGGCACGCCGGCCGTCCGCATCACGACCAGCGGGACGTGAGCGGCCGACTTCTGGAAGACGGTGGAGGCAGAGGCGCCGTCCTTGGCCCGCCGAGCGGCCCAGGCGTCCACGGCGTCGTGCTTGGCCGCGAGCTTCTGGGCCAGCGACTGGTTGTTCTCGCGCCCGAGCGCACGCGCACCCACGCCGTGGTAGGCGGGGGCGTGGCGCAGGGTGGAGTCGGTGCCGGTCTGGAGGTCGATGCGACCGTTCCAGTCATCCACGAACTTCTGGACCGATCCCTCGTTGTCGAGGTTCTTGATCTGGTTCTCGAGGTGCTGGATGAATGCCGGGTTGCTCTTCAGCTCCGGGCGCAGGGTTGTGGTGGTGAGGTCGAGGACCGAGCCCTTGGAGTAGTTCTTCAGGGCGTCGGTGATCTCGGCGGGAGCGATCTTCTCGCTCTCCAGCCGAGCGATCTGGGAACGGTCGCCCATCGCCACGGCGAGCACGCGGCGCTGGGTGTCGCGCACCAGGGCCGGGTCCTTCAGCTTCTGGGCGTCGGCCAGCAGGCCGGCGACCACCTGGGGGTTGGTGCCGTACCGGTTGAGCTCCGGGGTGGCTGCCAGGATCTCGGGGGCGGTCAGCGCCCGGGACTGGCTGTTGGCACCGTTGATGAAGCCGAGGTAGTTGTCGGTCCGCGACGTGAGGGTGGAGTCCCCGCCCGTCACGGCCTTCAGGAAGCCGGCCCGCTCGCCGGCCGTCAGCTCGCCGAAGCGGGCGGTGTTGACCGCCACGCCTCCGGCCTTGAGGGCCAGGCCCGTCGGGTCGAGCAGCAGGATGCCCGCGATGTTGGCGCCCCAGGAGATCCCGGCCGCCTGGCCGGGGTGCTCCTGCGAGGTGCGCTCGTCGTAGGCGTTGCCGTAGTCCAGCGGGTCGAACCCGTCTGCGTTGCTGTAGACGAGCATGTTCGCCAGGGACTGGCCGGCGTTCTGGTCGTCCGACTGCTTCCAGGCGGCGGCCCAGTCGTCGGGGCTCGCCCAGACGTGGCCCGCGATAGCCGCAGACGCAAGCAAGCCGTCCGCGCTGAACCGATCCAGGCCGGCGGTAGCCGCCTCCTGGTGCGTGCTCATCGTGGCGAGGGTGGAGATCGGGCGGTTCAGGCCCATGTCTAGGAGCCAGTTGGCGCCGTTGAGGGCGTCCACCGCGAGGCCCGTGGCGCGGGTGCTTTGGAGTGTCATGAGGCCGGCGGCATCGGCCGCACGGCTGGAGATGGCGTTGACGACAGACCCGAAGTCGTCGTCCTTGTCGTCGAACGGCATCTGGGCGAGGTCGAGGACCACGCCAGTGGGGGCAGCAAGAGTGCCGCCGAGGGCCTTGCTGGTGCGCTTGAGCGATTCCCAGAATGAAGTCATGAGCCGGCCACCCGGTTCTGCTCCATCCAGCGCGCCACCTCGGTCAGCCGGTAGCGGTAGTGCTTTCCAATCCGGCATCGGGGGATGCCAAGTCGTGCCTGGTTGTCATAGATCCAGGCGCGTTCCTTGCCGAGGAACTCGGCAACTTCACGGATGTCCACGAACGGTTCAACGGGCATAGCCCTGACCTCTCTCGAAGCGTCAATGCGGTCCGGTTGGGCCGCGCAACTGTTTCTGTGAGACGCGTTCCTGTGTTGGCTTCGAGTGCTGCCTGTTCTGGCTCCAAAGCCCAAGCTAGCAGTGGCTCGTACTGTTGTCTACTGTTACAGTACGAACATGAATGGTGTGGCGGAGGCACTGAAGCCGAGCGGCCTGCTCTCGAGCGAGGAAAGCCCCGAGGTTGAGGCAGTGCTGATGGAGGGTGTCGAGCAATTCGGGGCCATCTGGTTCGGCCGACTGAACGCGTGGGAGGTGATCGGGGTGGAGGTGGAACCAAGGGCGAACTTGGCGACGCTTGATCAGCGGCGACTGGCGATGCTCAAGGAGAGGCTCGCGTACCTGGCTGACTGCCTCGCTCTCGGCCAGGTCGCCCCGCTCACGCAATCCACTTGGCGCTCGGTCCCACTTGCCGCGGCCAAGCAATACCGCTCTGACCGCCGGCTCATGTCCCTACTTGATCGGCCTAGCGGCCTGACGATGGCTGAGCTGGAGTCAGGGCGCCTGACGCCGTCTCAGCGGACGCAATGGCACATGCTCCAGGACGCTTCCGACTACACGGCGGCTCGTGCCGTCGGAGTCGCGCCGCTCGAGTTGATCGCGGCCCGGCGGCAGATCGGCCAACCGGCCGCGATGCAAAGGGTCAACCGAGCCAGGAAGGCCGGGCTTCTGGCGGCCGAGAAGTCCGGAGGGCTGACAGCGGAAGCGCGCGCCCTCCGAGCGCACCTGATTGAGCTGGCGACCGGGAGACGGATTCTAGGAGAGGCGTAGAGATGGCCAGTGCGACGAAGCGAGGTCCAGGAAAGTGGCTAGGTCGCTATCGGGGTCCTGACGGTCGAGAGCGAACGCGTACCTTCCAGACGAAGGGCGAGGCGACAGCCTGGGCTCAGCAGCAGGAGCTGCGGATGCGCAGCAACGACTGGACGGACCCGTCTCGTGGGCGCGTGACGTTGGATGACTTCGCGCCCCTTTGGTTCGACTCCCTCAATGTGAAGCCGAAGACGCTGGCCGGGTATCGATCGCTGTACGACACCCATATCGGCCCGCGGTTTGGGAAGGTCCGGCTCGACCGGCTGGCTTACCCAGACATCAAGGGTTGGGTGTCTCGGCTCACCGTGGCGCCGGCCAAGGGGGCGGCGTCTGCGACACAACGCCGTGCGATGAGCGCTGGGCGCAAGAAGCAGGCCTATCAGGTTCTCTGCTCGATTCTGGACCTGGCCGTGGAGGACGGTCGGCTCAGCCGCAACCCAGCCAAGTCTGCCGCAGGCAGCACCAAGGGGATGGTTCCCAGGGCGCCCAAGAACCGTACGCACGTGTATCTGACGCACGCCCAGGTGCACGCCCTCGCGGGTCACATGGGTGACTCGCGGGTGCTCTTCCTGGTGCTCGCATACGGAGGGCTGCGGTGGAGCGAGGCCTCCGCCCTGCGCCTGCGGGACGTCGATCTCCTCCGGGCGCGGCTGCACGTGCGGCAGACGTTCTCCGAGATCGGCGGGAAGTTGACCGTCAGCACTCCAAAGAATCACGCCACCCGCAGCGTTCCGATCCCAGCATTCGTCGTGTCCGAGCTGGAGGCTCAGATGACGGGCAAGGGCCCAGACGACCTCATCTTCAGCGCGCCGAACGGCGGCCCGTGGAGCAACAGCAACTTCAGGGCCAGGCGATACGCCCCGGCTCTCAAGGCTGTCGGGCTCGAGGGCCTTCGGATTCACGACCTGAGGCACACGGCCGCCTCGCTGGCCGTGCAGTCGGGAGCCAATGTGAAGGCCGTCCAGAGGATGTTGGGGCACTCGACGGCAGCGATGACGCTCGACGTGTACGCCGATCTGTTCGACGACGACCTGGACCAAGTCGCGGAGCGGCTGAACGTTGCCGCGCTCCAGGCCCTTGCTGTGGGTGGTGTCGCCGTCTCGCGTTTCCCGGGCTCCTAGGCCCGGCGCCTGGTGCCCTGTCAGGGGCTTGGGGGGCCGCTCCCGGCCGGCGGGCGGCGCCGGCGGACAGGTGTTGCCCGCCGGCTCCGGCCGAGGAGGGCGTCACTCAGACGGACAGTCGGTGTTGGAGCCCGGCTCGTCGTTCGTGGCGATGCACTCCTGCTTCTTGACGGGGGCCTGGAAGTCTTCCGCGGTCTGAGGAGCGTCGTGGAAGAAGAAGGCGAAGCATCCGATCATGACGAGGATGCCGGCGACGGAGACGGCTCTGGGCGTGGTGATACGAAGGTGGGGCAGGGTGGGCATGGTGGGACCTTTCGGGGTGGTCGGCCAGGGATGGATGGCCGGGTCTCGCGGCGACACTCTCGAGGTGCCGCTCACGTGTGGACGGTGCCCGAGCTCCGTGTTGGGCCTCCCCGGTTGCACTATGGCGCGGGTCACGCTTGGGCGCAGAGTCCCGGTGGGTCGCGTCGACTATCCCCATCACCACTTGTGATACCGGGGTGTCACACGGCGGGCTTGTCGGCGAGGCGCTTCGGCCGCTTGGCCGGATGAGCAGCGTGCTGCCGGAATCTGTCGCCCATTCCCTGGCCGTAGGGATGGGGTATCAGAGGCACCACCTCTCGAAACTGGGGGCTCGCTAGACCCGGCGAGCCGAGCGGCGAACGGCTCACCATCGGCGGTCAGGTACTCGCTGGGCATCCCCTCGGCCGCAGGCTACGGACGCGCTCGGAACATGTGCCCCGCGCTCCCGGTCGAATCGTCCGCGAAACCTCGTTAGGGCCGCGTGACTGAGCTTGCGGACGTTGCGCTTGTCTCCGAGTGGCACGTTGTTCGTGGATCTAACAAGTAGGCAGGGGACCTGGACCTTGGTCGACGCCCCACTATTTCGCCGCCAGTCCTTCGCTACCAGCGCGCCGGCCGCGTGCGAGGCTCCCGCGCATCTCTAGTCCCCATAGCGATTCGGGAAGTCGTTCTCGCATCCGACTTGGAGGACGCCGTCCCGGAAGGCGGTCGCGGTGGTCGGGTCGTTCGCAAGCGACACCATGAGGTCGATCTTGTTCTGCCACTCGGGGTCCGTGGCCGCGCTGTTCTCCAAGGCGGTCAGGGCGTCACCAACGGCCGGAACGCTGAGAATGCCGTCGGCGCCCGTGACCCCGGCAACCTGATTAGTCGGGTCGTGTACGGCGTCGCAGAAGGCAGCCAGCTCACTCACTCCAGGTTCGTCGCTGCCGCCGCAGCTGACGACCCAGGGAACCAGGGCGAGCAGCAGCAGAGGCGGGACGCGCGTCATGTGGGAGATGACATCAGAGGCTGGCCCCTCGGGGGGGCCGATGTTGCGGCGGTGCCAGGAAGTTCCGACGGATGGGCTAATCCCGCGAAGGGCCCATCCACGCGTGTTCCGGTAGGAGCCCTCCCACGTCCAAGCGAAGGCCCCGGGCCTGCACCATGGCCAGGGACAACGAGAACCGGGCCTCATCGCTGACGCCTCGGGCCACGCCGAGGGGCCGGGTCTCCTCCCGTGTGAGCGTCAAGTTCGTCCCGTACAGTCCGTTCAGTCGCCACACTTCGACTGGGTGCGGCTGCGTCACGTTGAAGACGCACAGCATCTGCCACCGGTCTCCAAGTGCCGCGGCGGTCCGCATCTCGCGGTCGACAAAGGTGACGTCGCCATAGCCGCCACGGGACTTGACCTCAGCGGCGACTCGTAGGTCGCCGCGGCTGGCAAGAAGGTCGGCGGAGACGGCCCCGGAATGTGTGCCCCCGGAAACTGACGCCACCAGGTTGAAGAGAGCGGGCGAACCGCCCGGGGAAATGTCCTCGACCGAGTCGAACTCCCGACGGAGGATCGCCATGGCCACCAGCATTCCCCGCTGCTCGGCCTCGAGGTATCTCGCCTTCACCGCGCCATCCTCCTTGCGTTCGCTCATGCTCGCGGACAGCCTCACGGCGCCGAGGCCCAAGGCACAAGGGGAGGGTGCCCCGTCGTGAAATCGGGCAGGGGCAACAACCAAGCCCCTGTCTAAACGTGCTCCTCCCAGACAGGGCTGGACTGACAGTCTGAGACCGTGCAGAAGTCGAGTGCCGGCATGGTCGCTGCCGTGGCCGCGACAGCTCTTGTCGCAGGCCTCGCCGGAGGGGCCGGTGGTGCGTTCCTGCTGCGAGGTCAACTGCGAGGCGAGCAGGGAGAAAGGGGAGCCGCTGGAGTGCCAGGTCCAGCGGGGAGCGCGGGGCCGGCAGGGGCGCCAGGGGCTCCCGGGGCGCCCGGGGCGCCCGGGGCGCCCGGCAAGCTCTCACCCCAGCAAGCCGAAACCCTGGACGGGCTCGTCGCTCAGGTGGAGGCCTTGAGTGCGCTCGAGCCCAGTTCGAGTACCCCGGCGGGCACGTACGTCCTCGTTGCATCCGTCGACGGTGATCCCAACTTCGGCTGTCCAGACGGTGCGCACTTCGTCGGGTTCACTTCCCTGCCCACGCGGAGTGGCATCGCCTACAGCGCGACTCTCTGCCTGACGAAGTAGGGCTGCGTCTTCGTGCGCGCACCACGAAAATTCTGTGCGTGCGGATTCTCTGCGGACTGGACGCACCGGCCGGCGCGGATGGGCGCAGCTCCGCGGGCCAGGGCGAGTGCCTGACCTGCGGAGACTTCGAGCGCCCCCGGCAGGATTCGAACCTGCGACCGGCGGATTAGAAGGCCGCTGCTCTATCCAGCTGAGCTACGGAGGCGGGAGCCGTCGGCCGGTGGCCGCGACGCCCGGTGAGGATACCGGTCCACGCGTCCCGGCCCGGAACCGGACGGTCCGGGCTACCGTCCCACCGACGCTGACACCCCACCTGCCTCCCGGCTCCCCGAGCCGGCCCGAGGCCGGACACGTCCCTCGGGAGGACCACCGTGCTCGCTGACCCGGCCCAGACACCAGCCCAGAGACCCGCCCAGACACCAGCCCTGAGCCCCGCCGCGCGGCCGGCCGGGCGTGCCGGCCGACGCACGCTCGCCCTCGCGGCGGTCCTGCCGGCGATGGCGCTGGTCTGGGCGTCGCTCGCACCCTCGGCGCAGGCCGCGGACGGCTCCGGGCTGTGCACCCGCGCGGTCGTGAGCGACCCGGCGGACGTCCTGGCCGACGCGAAGGTCGAGCAGGCGGCGAAGGCGCTGGAGTCGGACGACGTCACGGTCAAGGTGATCGCGGTCGAGCAGTCGCCCGGGGGCTCGCTCGAGGACGCGGTCGCCGACCTGCGCGCCGAGTGCGACGACTGGGGCTGGACCCGGGGCGGCGGCCGCTCGCTGCTGCTCCTGGCCGTGGCGACCGAGGACGAGGAGTTCCGCTACCACTACGACGGGGCGGCGATCAGCGCGTTCGACACCGCCGCCGGCACCGCGAAGCGGCAGATGCGCAGCCACTTCGCCGCGGGCCGCTGGACCGCCGGCATGGTCGCGGGCCTCGAGGCGTTCGACGACGCCTGGCCCCGGGAGCGGTCGTCGAGCAGCGGTGCAGGCAGTGCGAACGGCAGCGCGAACGGCACGGGCAACGCCTCGGGCTACGGCACGGGGACGGGGCGCACCGACGCGCTCGACGGCTCCGAGGAGTCCGGCAACCCCGGCGTCGGGCTGGCTGTGGTCCTCGGCGTCGTGGCGCTGGCCGGCGGCGGCTACCTCGCCGTGGTCGGCGTCCGGCGGCGACGGTCCCGCCGCGAGGCGCGCGCCCGGCTCACGACGGCCCTCGACGGCCTCGCCGAGGCCTGGCTGGCGCTCGAGGAGGGCTCCGAGCTCGTGGCGGCCCGGGTGGCGGCGCTGCCGGGCACCCGCGACGTCCTGCTCGACGAGGTGCGGGCCACGGACGCGGAGGCCGCCCGCCTGCGCGAGGCGGGGGAGCGCACCTGGCTGGACGTGAGCGACCGGCTCTCGCCGCGCGCGGTGGCCCGGTTGGACGTCGCCGCGGCCGCCGCCGAGCAGCGGACGGTCGAGGAGGCGCGGGCCGGGCTGGTGGAGGCCGGGGCCCGGCAGGACGAGGTCGCGGCGCTCCTGGACGCCTTCGACACCGCGGCCGCGACGGTGCCCGGCCGGTGCGCGACGCTCGAGGAGGCCGCGGGCGACCTGGAGCGCGCGGTCCGGGCCCGGCAGGACGAGGGCTTCCGCTGCACCGAGAGCGTGGCGGAGCCGCAGCGGGCGCGCGCGTCGGCGGGGGAGGCCCGCGAGCTGGCCGGCGCTCGACGGCACGGCGACGCGTCCGCGCTGCTGGACTCCGCCGAGCAGCGGCTGGCGACGCACGCGGACGCCGTGGAGGGGCTGCCCCGTCGGCGCGACGCGATCCTGGCCGACGCCGCGCTGCTCCGGGCCTCGCTCGGCGCCCTCGACGGCGACCTGACCCAGGCCGCGGCGGTGCTCGACGAGCTCGCGCGTGCCTACGAGCCCGGCTGCCACGACGACGTCCGCTCGGAGCTGGAGGTGGCCCGCGGCCTCCGTGCGGGGCTGGGCGCCCGCCTCGACGCGTGCGAGCACCAGGCGTCGATGGAGGTCCAGGCGTTCGACCAGGCCCAGGGCACGCTGGACGAGGCCCGCGCGGACGCCGGGCGGGCCGAGCAGGCGGCCAAGGCTCCGGAGGAGCGCCGGGCGCGGCTGGCCGGGCTCTCCCGCGACCTGCCGGGCCGGGTGCGCGAGGTCCTCGCCGGTGCCGAGGCCCTGCGGGCGGACGTCGCCGGGCACGTCGACGCGGTGGCCTACCTTCGGCCGACGCCCGCGGTGGGCCCGCTGCTGGACGACGCGCGGCGACTCGAGTCCGACCTCGCCGCGGCCCGGCCACCGCTGCTGGCGGTGGAGGCGGCTCTGTCGCCGCTGGTGGAACGGCTGAGGACGCTGCGTTCCGTCGTGGACGAGGTGGTGGCCGAGCACACCCGCGCCCTCGAGGCGCTCGCGCGCGCCGAGGCCACGGTGGCGGCGGCCCGGTCCGCGGCCGCGGGGCGTGACGTGAGCGCCCGCACGCGGGCCCGGGCCGACGAGGCGGCAGCCGCGCTGGCCGGGGCCGCTGCAGCCGTGACGCTGAGCGCGATCCTCGCCGAGGCGGAGCGGGCGCGACGGCAGGGCGACGCGGCGCTCTCCGCGGCCCGCTCGGAGCGCGCGGCGGCCCAGCGGCGGCGCAGCGCCGTGACGACCGGCGTCTTCCTCGGCTCGTCGCGCCGGGGTGGCCCGGGAGGCGGGTTCGGAGGTTCCAGCGGGTTCGGTGGGGGCGGAGGCCACCACCACGGTGGCGGTGGCGGTGGCGGGTTCGGAGGCGGCCACGGCGGTGGCGGCGGGTTCGGCGGCGGCCATGGTGGTGGTGGCGGGTTCGGTGGCGGCCACGGCGGTGGCGGTCGCCACTGACCCGGGCCGTCCCGGCCGGCCTCGTGGCGGCAGCGGGAGCCGGCCGCCGGCCGTCAGAGCGGCTCGAGCTCGTCCTCGTCGTCCAGGGGGTCGACGCCCCCGCCCGCCAGGAACGCGGCCAGCAGGGTGGTGGCCGGGACGGCGAGGATCAGGCCGATCGCGCCGACGAGGGTGCGGACGATCTCCTCGGCCAGCTGCTCGGTGGAGGCCAGCTGCAGCAGCGGCCGGTCGTAGAGGTAGAGCAGCATGAGCACGGCCAGCGCCCCGCCCGCGTAGGCGAAGACGATCGTGTAGATCGTCGAGGCGATGTGGTCGCGGCCGATGCGCATGCCGCTGGTGAACAGCTCGGAGCGCCGCATGCCGGGGGCTGCGGCCCGCAGCTCCCAGACGGCCGAGGTCTGGGTGATGGTGACGTCGTTGAGGATGCCGAGCCCGGCGATGACGAGGGCGCAGGCCAGCAGCCCGCGGAAGTCGAGGTCCGGGGCGTACGCGCCGAGCAGGGAGGCGGACTCGTCGGAGACGCCGCTCAGGCTGGCCAGGTGGACCCAGAGCTCGCCCAGCAGCGTCACCAGGCCGACGCCCGCGAACGTGCCGAGCAGGGCCGCGCTCGTGCGCCAGGAGACGCCGTGGGTGGTGTAGAGGACGACCACGAGGATCAGGACGGCGCTGCACAGGGCGACGGGGACGCCGGGCGCACCGGTGAGCAGCGCGGGCAGGGTGAACTCCCACAGGACGCCGCCGCTCACCGCGAGCCCGACCAGCGCCATGAGCCCGCGCAGCCGGGCCACGGCGACCGCGACGACGACGAACAGCGCGAGCAGCAGGAGCAGCGAGCCGTCCCGGTCGGTGGCGTAGTAGGAGTAGGTGGCCTTGTCGGTGCTGCCGAGCGCGGAGCTGTCGCTGGACCCGGTGGAGGACAGCGGCACCCGCAGCAGCTCGACCGTGTCGCCGGCCGCCAGCCCCGAGGTGAGGACGTCGGAGGAGACCGGCACGGCGAAGGCGGAGTCCTCGCCGGTCGTGGTCACCTTGATGACGCCGCAGCCGTTGCCGATGTCGGACTGGTCCTTGCACGGCGACTGGACCGTGGTGACGGTCGCGTCGACGTACGTGGCGCCCTTGGCCGTGGAGCCCGAGACGTCCCCGAGCGTCGCCAGCCCGGAGGCCGACGGCCAGAGGAGGACGACGCCGGCCAGGGCGACGGCCACCGCCGCGACGACGATCCCGAGGATGGTCAGCCGGGTGCCGAGCGCGATGTCCGGCTCTGGTCCCCCGTGGCCGTGCCCGTGCGAGTGTCCGTGCCCGTGCGAGTGGCCGTGCGAGTGGCCGTGCGAGTGCCCGTGGCCGACGGGCGTCGGCGTCTCCTGCGGCGTCGTCTCGGCGCGCCGTCGTCCGCCCCGGCGCCGGGGGGCGGCCCGGTGACCGGCCACGTGGTCTCCGTCCTGGTGGTGCGTGGTGCTCGCGATGGGGTGGGGCGGGGTGCGGCTCGGCCCGCTCAGCGGCGGTGCCGCGCCATCCACGCCTCGACGTCGGCGGAGGCCCGGGGGAGCGCCGCGGACAGGTTGACCGCCTCGCCCGCGGTGATCAGCACGTCGTCCTCGATCCGGATGCCGATGCCGCGCAGCTCCTCGGGCACGAGGAGGTCGTCCTCCTGGAAGTACAGGCCCGGCTCGACCGTGAGGACCATGCCCTCGGCAAGGGTGCCCTTGGCGTAGGACTCGGGGGCGGCCATGCCGCAGTCGTGGACGTCCATGCCGAGCATGTGGCTGGTGCCGTGGAGCGTCCAGCGGGCGTACACGCGGCTGTCGGGCAGCAGCGCCTCCTCGGCGCTCACCGGCAGGAGCCCACGGTCGGCGAGGCCGTGCGCGAGGACCCGCATGGAGGCGGCGTGGATGTCCGCGAACGCGGCGCCCGGGCGGGCGGCCTCGATGCCGGCGTCCTGCGCCGCCAGGACGAGGTCGTAGAGCTCGCGCTGGACGGGGGAGTAGGTGCCGCTGACGGGGATCGTGCGCGTGACGTCGGCGGTGTAGAGGTGGTGGCCCTCCACGCCCATGTCCAGCAGGACCATCTCGCCGGGCGTGATGGGCCCGGAGTTCTCGATCCAGTGCAGGGTCGTGGCGTGCCGGCCGCCGCCGACGATCGAGTCGTAGCCGATGTCGTTGCCCATCGTGCGTGCGCGCCGGAAGAAGGTGCCCTCGATCCAGCGCTCGCCGTGGCGGACGGCGTTCTCCCAGTCCTCGACGACGTCGGTGAACCCGAGCGTGGTGGCGTCGCAGGCCGCCTGGAGCTGCCCGACCTCCCACGCGTCCTTGATCAGCCGCTGCTCCGAGGCGACGCGCGCGAGCTCGGCGTCGCGCTGCTCGTCGCCGCCCACGAGACCGTCGACGGCCGTCGACACGCCCCGGTGGACGCGGGTCTTGGTCGTGCCGGCCAGGTCGCCCGGGAGGTCGTCGATGTGCCGGGTCTCGACCCCGAGGGAGTCGGAGATCTCCTTGAGCGAGGGACGCCGGCCTGCCCACAGCTCCCCGTACTGCCGGTCCCGGAAGAACTCGTCGGTCTCGCGGGAGGAGCGCGGCCGCGCGTAGAGCACGGCGTCGCCGTCCTCGACGACGAGCACGGCGTCCGAGGTGAGGTTGCCCGAGTAGTAGGCGTGCGCGGTGTCGGGGCGGAACCGGTAGTCGGTGTCGTTGGCGCGGACCTTGTACGTGCCGGCCGGCAGCACGAGCCGCTCGCCCGGGAAGGCCTCGGCGAGCCGGGCGCGCCGGGCGGCCGCCGAGGCGGCGACGTCCTGCGGGGCCAGGTCGAGGTCGCGGTCGCCCCAGCCCGTCCGCATGAACGCGGCGTAGGCCTCCGGGACGGCCGGGTCGTGGGACTCGGTCTTCGGCTCGGGGGCGCCGTCGGCAGGCTTCGCGTCGCTCATGCGGGCCACTCTAGACCCGCCCACGGACGCCGGGCCCCCGCCTGTCGGCGGGCGGCAGGAAGGCCTGACGCGCCCGCTTGACCCCCGTGCTACACACCTGCGGGCCACCCGACGGATAGGGTGCTGACATGAAGCGCCGCGGACCCGACGGAAAGGTGTTCACGCTGGTCGTGAGCATCGTCGTGGTCCTGAGCGCCCTGCCGGTGCTGCTGGTGGTCGCCCTCGCCGGTGCGCCGGGGACGGTCCTGCTCGCCACGGTGCTGGCCGCGCTGCCGGTCGTGCCGGTCGTCTCCTGCTTCCTGTGGCTGGACCGCTACGAGCCGGAGCCCCGCTCGCTGCTCCTCCTGGGGCTGGGCTGGGGCGCCGCCGTCGCGGTGGCCGCAGCCCTGTTCCTGCAGGGCATCGGCGGCCTGCTGGTGCCGGTCACCTCGGCGGGCGGCCTGGCCGTCCTCGCGCCGGTGACGGAGGAGGCCGCCAAGGGCGCCTTCCTCGTGGCGCTGCTGTGGTGGCGTCGCGCCGAGCTGGACGGCGTCCTGGACGGCCTCGTGTACGCCGGCATGGTCGGCACCGGGTTCGCCTTCACCGAGAACATCCTCTACCTGGCCGCGGCCTACGACGGCACGGACGGGGTCGGCCCGGGCGGGACGACCTCGCTCACGGCCACGTTCGTCGTGCGCTGCCTGGCCAGCCCCTTCGCCCACCCCTTCTTCACCGCCTTCACCGGCATCGGGGTGGGCCTCGCGGTCTCCTCGCGCAGCGGTCTCGTCCGGCTGGGCGCCCCCGTCGTGGGGTACCTGCTGGCCGTGACCGCGCACGCGTTGTGGAACGCCTCGACCCTCGCCGGCCTCGGCGGCTTCGCCGCCGTCTACGTGCTGATCATGGCCCCGGCGCTGCTGCTGGTCGCCGGGCTCGGCCTCTGGGCCCGGACGGCCGAGCGGCGGATGCTCGGCGCGGCCCTCCAGGACGCGGCGGCCAGGGGGCTCCTCCCGGCCACCGACATCGGCTGGGTGGTCGACCTCGGGGCCCGCCGGCTGGCCCGCCGGCACGCCCGCGCCGTCGGCGGTCCGGAGGCGGAGGACCGCATGCGTGAGTACCAACAGGCAGCGATCGAGCTGGGCTTCCTGCATCATCGCTACCTGCGAGGCACCGCACCCGCTGACTTCGCCTCCCGCGGAGGCGCCTACGTCGCACGGATCGGCGCCGTGCGACCGTCCGTCGAATTCCCAGGACAGGTGGTTCCGACCCGATGACAGCCAGGCCAGACGACGCCGTGCCCGTGCCCGGTGGGCAGGACGCGCAGATGCTCACCGCCCTGGTGCGCCTGCGGGGCGCCCTCCAGGAGGCCGCGCTGCCCCTGGACCTGCCGGGGAGCGAGGAGCTGCGCACGTCGCGTCAGCAGATGCTCGACCAGCTCGAGGACTACGTCATCCCGCGCGTGATGACGCTGGACTCGCCGATGCTCGCCGTCGTCGGCGGCTCGACCGGTGCCGGCAAGTCCACCCTGGTCAACAGCCTGGTGGGCAGTCGCGTGACGACGCCCGGGCTGCTGCGCCCGACGACCCGCTCGCCCGTCCTGGTGCACCACCCGGACGACGCGCACTGGTTCGGCCAGGACAGGCTGCTGCCCGACCTGCTGCGCGTCGACCACGCCACCGACGACCCGGACTCCCTCCAGCTCGTCGCCACGGAGGCCGTGCCCCAGGGCCTGGCGATCCTCGACGCCCCCGACGTCGACTCCGTCGAGGAGCGCAACCGCCAGCTCGCCGCGCAGCTGCTGGCCGCGGCGGACCTGTGGGTGTTCGTCACCTCCGCCGCGCGCTACGCCGACCAGGTGCCGTGGGAGTTCCTGCGGCAGGCCGCCGACCGCTCGACGGCCGTCGCCGTCGTCCTGGACAGGACGGCGGCCGAGGCCGTCCAGACGGTCTCCACCCACCTCGCCCGGATGCTCTCCAGCCGCGGTCTCAAGGACTGCCCGCTCTTCATCGTGCACGAGGGCCAGGTGGACGAGGACGGGCTGCTCCCGCCGGGTCACGTCGGCGACATCCGTGGCTGGCTGGAGTCCCTGGCCTCCGACACCGCGGCCCGCACCGCCGTGGTCAAGCAGACCCTCGACGGCGCCGTCCGGGCCATCTCCCACCACGTCCACCCCATCGCGGACGCCGTGGTGCGGCAGGCGGAGGTGGCCGAGGGCCTGCGCGAGACCAGCAGGCGCGCCTACGCCCTCGCGCTGGCCGACACCCAGCGCGCCACCGCCGACGGGACCCTCATGCGCGGCGAGGTGCTCGCCCGCTGGCAGGAGTTCGTCGGGACCGGCGAGCTGCTCCGCTCGCTGGAGGACAAGGTCGGACGCCTGCGCGACCGGCTCGTCAGCGCCGTCAAGGGCAAGCCGCAGCAGGCCGACCGCGTGGTCGTGGCCGTCGAGTCCGGGCTCGAGCTGCTCGTGCTCGAGCGGGCCGAGGAGGCCGCCGAGCGCGCCGCCGAGGCGTGGCGGCAGCAGCCGGCGGGCGTCGAGCTGCTGGAGTCGGCCCCGGCCGACCTGTCCCGTGCCTCGCGCGACCTGCGCCGACGGGCCGAGCAGGCCGTCCGCGAGTGGCAGACCGACGTGCTGGAGCTCGTCCGTGCCGAAGGTGCCGACCGCCGCACCACCGCCAAGTTCCTCGCCCTCGGGGTGAACGGGCTCGGCGTGGCGCTCATGGTCGTCGTGTTCAGCCAGACGGCCGGGGTCACCGGGGCGGAGGCCGGGATCGCCGGCGGGTCCGCGGTGCTCGGGCAGAAGCTCCTCGAGGCCGTCTTCGGCGACCAGGCCGTCCGCGGCCTCGCCGAGCGGGCCCGGCGGATGCTCGACGACCGGGTGGCCGACCTCTTCGGCGCCGAGGAGGCCCGCTACACGACACTGGTCGACGGGCTCGGGGTGGACGCCGAGGCCGCCGGAGCGGTGCGCGAGGCCGTCCGCCGGGTCGACGACCTGCGGTTCGCGGCCGCGCAGAACTGAGGCCGGCGTCCATGAACGACCGCGGCCGGCCCGAGGCTCCCCGTCACGTGAGGGAGCCCTCGGTCCTGCCGTCGTTCGCGCATGTCGCACCGCGACCCCCTAGGGTGTCGCACAGCCAGTTGTTGTCACGGTGAGCGGGAGAACATGACGTTGCTCGAGGGAGCCAAGCAGCTCCTGACCCGGGGTACGGACATCGGCGGACGCATCGAGGCGCTCTCCGATGCTGCCGAGGCTGCGCGCGGGGTGGTCGACGACGAGGTCGTCGACGGCGCCCTGGCGGTCTGCGAGAGGGCCGCGGGTCGCCTGCGGCTGTCCTCGACGCACACCGTCGTGGCGATCGCCGGCGCGACGGGCTCGGGCAAGTCTTCGACCTTCAACGCGCTCACCGGACTGGAGCTCTCCGCGGTCGGGGTGCGGCGTCCCACCACCTCGTGGGCCACGGCCTGCGTCTGGGGCGCCGACGGCGCCGGCGAGCTGCTCGGCTGGCTCGGCATCCCGCCGCGGCACCAGACCACGCGCGACTCCATGCTGGACACCCGCCGTGAGTCCCACGACCTCGAGGGCGTCGTCCTCCTGGACCTGCCCGACCACGACTCCACCGAGGTCGCGCACCACCTCGAGGTCGACCGGCTGGTCGCGCTCGCGGACATGTTCGTGTGGGTCCTGGACCCGCAGAAGTACGCGGACGCCGCGATCCACGACCGCTACCTGGCGCCCCTGCGCACCCACAGCGAGATCATGGTCGTCGCCCTCAACCACATCGACACGGTGCCCGAGGAGCGGCGCGAGTCCATGGTGGCCGACGTGCGGCGACTGCTCGCCGACGACGGCCTGCCGGACGTGCCGGTCATCCCGATCAGCGCCCGGCAGGGCCAGGGCCTCGACGCCCTGCGCGCCGAGATCGCTGCCCGCGTGGCCGACAAGCACTCCACCGTCGCCCGCTTCGAGGCCGACCTGGCCGCCCAGGCCACGCTGCTGCGCGACGCGACGGGCACCGCCCCGGGCCGCGAGCTGCCCGAGGCCCGGGTCACGGCGCTGGAGCAGGCCGTCTCCGAGGCCGCCGGCGTCCCCACCATCGTGGACGGCGTCGAGCGCGCCGCCCGGGTCCGGGCGTCCCGCTCCACCGGGTGGCCGCTGATCAGCTGGGTCTCGCGCCTGCGCCCCGACCCCGCCAAGAAGCTCGAGCTCGACCTGGGCACCGCCGGCAAGCAGCTCCGCGGGTCGTCCACGGCCGCCCCCGAGACCGCCGCCGTCGAGCGTGCCCGCGTGGACCACGAGGTCCGGGCGCTCGTCGACGAGGTCTCCTCGGGGATGGGCCCCGGCTGGTCGCGCGCGGTGCGCGAGGCCGCCACGTCCCGCACCAGCGAGATCGGGGACACGCTGGACGCCGGCCTGGCCCGCGTCCAGCTCAACGCCACCCGCGTCCCGGCGTGGGCGCTGCTCGTCGGCGTCCTCCAGTGGCTGCTCGTCCTCGGCGCGCTGGGCGCCGCCGGCTGGACGGTGCTCACCGCCGCCTCCGGCACGCTCGACGAGACCCCGCAGGTCGCGGGCATCGCGCTGCCGCTCGTGCTCCTCGTCGCCGCCCTGGTCCTCGGGCTGGTCCTCGGGCTGGTGTGCCGTGGCCTGGTGGCCGGCACCGCTCACACCCGGGCGGCCAAGGCGGAGGAGAACCTGCGCGGCGTCGTGCACGAGACCGTGTCGACGCTCGTCGCGCAGCCGGTCTCCGCGGTCCTGGCCGCGCACCACCGCACGCGCGCCGGGGTGGACAAGGTCCTGGGCTGATCCCGGGCTGGTCCTGGGCTGGTCCTGGGGCCACCTGGCGTCCACAGGCGACCCTCCGGGTCGGCTCCTCCACCGTCCGGTGCCGCGCGGCCCCGTGCGCCTTCCCCTGCCGCGAGGGTGGTCGCGACGCGGGGGCGACGGGCCCCTGCCGGGCAGCAGGAGGAACCATGCTCAACGACACGACCGTCACGCTCCAGGGATGGCTGGGCAGCGACGTCACCCTCCGCCGCGTCGGCGACGACGCGGTGGCGAGCTTCCGCGTGGCGGTGACGCCGCGCCGCCGCAGCCGGCGCACGGGGGAGTGGAGCGACGGCGAGACCCAGTGGTACACCGTCAGTGCCTGGCGCGGGCTGGCCGAGACGTGCTCGGCCTCGCTGCGCCGCGGCGACCCGGTGCTCGTGCACGGCCGGCTCACGTCGAGCACCTGGACCACCATGGCCGGGGTGGAGACCACGACCATGGAGGTCGACGCCGCCGTCGTCGGCCACGACCTGACCTGGGGCAGCGCCGTCTTCACGCGCACCCGGAGGGCGGCGCCGCCCGCCCCCGAGCGGCCCGTCGAGGCCGAGGCCGGGTCCGAGGCAGGGTCCGGCGAGCGCCGGGAACGGGACGTCGAGCAGGAGGCCGTCCCGGCCGCCTGAGCCGCCCGTGCGGGGGAGGGGGGCTCCCGACAGGGTCCCCGGGCCGGTGAGCGACTAGGCTCGGGGACCATGGCGGAATATGTCTTCACCCTGCGCAACGTGCGGAAGGCCCACGGCGACAAGGTCGTGCTCGACAACGTCACGCTGTCGTTCCTGCACGGGGCGAAGATCGGCGTGGTGGGTCCCAACGGCACCGGCAAGTCCTCGCTGCTCAAGATCATGGCGGGCCTCGACCAGGCCAACAACGGTGACGCGATCAAGGACCCGGAGGCCACGGTCGGGATGCTCCAGCAGGAGCCCCCGCTGACCGAGGGCGCGACGGTCCTGGAAAACGTCCAGGAGGCGGTCGGCGAGATCAAGGCCAAGATGGACCGGTTCAACGAGATCGGGGAGCTCATGGGCGACCCCGACGCCGACTTCGACGCCCTCATGGCCGAGATGGGTGACCTCCAGACCGACCTCGACAACGCGAACGCGTGGGACCTCGACTCCCGGCTCGACCAGGCCATGGACGCCCTGCGCTGCCCGCCGCCGGACGCGATCGTCGACAACCTCTCCGGTGGTGAGCGCCGCCGCGTGGCGCTGTGCAAGCTGCTGCTCCAGCAGCCCGACCTGCTGCTGCTCGACGAGCCCACCAACCACCTGGACGCCGAGTCCGTGCAGTGGCTCGAGGGCCACCTCAAGACCTACCCGGGCGCCGTCCTGGCGATCACCCACGACCGGTACTTCCTGGACAACGTCGCCGAGTGGATCCTCGAGCTGGACCGCGGCAAGACGCACCCCTACGAGGGCAACTACTCCACCTACCTGGAGACCAAGAAGGAGCGCCTCAAGATCGAGGGGCAGAAGGACGCCAAGCGCGCCAAGATGCTCGAGAAGGAGCTGGAGTGGGTCCGCTCCAACGCCAAGGCGCGGCAGACCAAGTCCAAGTCCCGCCTCGCGCGCTACGAGGAGCTCGCGGCCGAGGCCGACCGCGCCCGCAAGATCGACACCGCCGACATCAACATCCCGCCGGGCCCGCGGCTCGGTGACGTCGTCCTCGAGGCCAAGGGCCTGGTCAAGGGCTTCGAGGGGCGGACGCTGTGGAACGACATCTCGTTCACGCTGCCCCGCGCGGGCATCGTCGGCGTCGTCGGCCCCAACGGCGTCGGCAAGACCACGCTCTTCCGGATGATCACCGGCAACGAGGTGCCCGACACCGGGTCCCTCACCGTCGGCCAGACGGTGAAGCTCTCCTACGTCGACCAGAGCCGCGGCGGCATCGACCCCAACAAGAACGTCTGGGAGGTCGTCTCCGACGGCCTGGACTTCATCAAGGTCGCGAACTTCGAGATGAACAGCCGCGCCTACGTGGCCTCGTTCGGCTTCAAGGGCCCGGACCAGCAGAAGAAGGCCGGCGTCCTCTCCGGCGGTGAGCGCAACCGGCTCAACCTGGCCCTCACCCTCAAGCAGGGCGGCAACGTGCTCCTGCTCGACGAGCCGACCAACGACCTGGACGTCGAGACGCTCTCCTCGCTCGAGGACGCGCTGCTCGACTTCCCCGGCTGCGCCGTCGTGACCTCCCACGACCGGTGGTTCCTCGACCGGATCGCCACCCACATCCTCGCCTGGGAGGGCACCGAGGAGGACGAGGGCGCCTGGTTCTGGTTCGAGGGCAACTTCGCCTCCTACGAGGAGAACAAGATCGAGCGCCTCGGCCTCGAGGCGGCCCGCCCGCACCGGGTCACCCACCGCCGCCTCACCCGCGACTGAGCCTCCCCCTCCGGGAAGCACACAGCCCCCGTCGGCCTCGGCCGGCGGGGGCTGCGTCGTCGTGGCGCGGTGGAGCGGGGAGTGCAGGGGAGGCGCTCAGGCCTCCTGGTCGCAGCCCTGACGGATCTCGCGCTCCGGGTGGTCGCCGATGAGGTGGTCGGCGACGGCGTTGAGGACGCGGCCGACGGCCTGCAGGTCCTCGGCGCTGACCAGGTCCACGAGGTGTCCGCGGACGCCGGTGACGTGGGTCGGTGCGGCCTCGCGCAGCCTCGCCCAGCCGTCCGGCGTCAGCGAGGCGACGATGCCGCGGCCGTCCTCCGGCGACGTGCTCCGCTGCACCAGGCCCGCCTTCTCCATCCGGGCGATCGTGTGGGTGACACGGCTGCGGGAGTGGGCGAGCGAGTCCGCGAGGCGGGCCATGCGCATGCAGCCCTCGTCGGAGGCGGAGAGCCGGACCATGATCTCGTACTCGGCCAGCGAGAGGCCGTGCTCGTGCAGCTCGTCGTCCAGGCGGTCCATGAGCAGCTGCGTGCCCAGCACGAGCGCGCGCCAGGACGCCTGCTGGTCGTCGTCCAGCCAGCGGGTCTCCTCGGGCGAGGGGAGGTCCGGCACGACGCTCAGCGCCGGGCCACGGTCCGATCTGCTGCCTGCGCTCACACGGGGAAGTCTAGGGCGAGGCGGTTCCCCGACCGGGGCGCCCCGCGGGACGCCCCGGTGTGGGGCGGGCCTCAGGCCAGCCGCTCCAGGATGAGCGCCATGCCCTGCCCACCGCCCACGCACATGGTGATGAGGCCGGTGCTGCGGTCGTGCCAGTCGAGGCTGTTGAGCATCGTGGCCTGGAGGCGGGCGCCGGTCATCCCGAACGGGTGGCCGACGGCGATGGCGCCGCCGTTGACGTTGAGCCGGTCCAGGTCGATGCCGAGGTCCTGGTAGGAGGGGACGACCTGCGCGGCGAACGCCTCGTTGATCTCGACGAGGTCGATGTCGTCGATGGTCATGCCGGCGTGGCGCAGGGCCTGACGGGTGGCCTCCACGGGCCCGAGACCCATGATCTCGGGCGAGAGCCCGGAGACGCCGGTGGAGACGATCCGGGCGAGCGGCTGGAGCCCGAGCTCGGCCGCCCGGGTGTCCGACATGACGACCACCGCGGCGGCCCCGTCGTTCAGGCTGCAGCAGTTGCCGGCCGTCACCACGCCGTCGGGCCGGAAGACCGGCTGGAGGGTGCTGACGGCCTCGTAGGTGACGCCGGCGCGCGGCCCGTCGTCCGCGCTGACCACCGTGCCGTCCGGCAGCGTCAGCGGGGTGATCTCGCGGGCCCAGAAGCCGTCGGCCACGGCCTTCTCGGCGAGGTTCTGGCTGCGCACGCCGAACTCGTCCAGCTCACGACGGTCCAGGCCGCGCAGACGGGCGACGTTCTCGGCCGTCTGGCCCATCGCGATGTAGGCGTCGGGGAGCAGGCCGTCCTCGCGCGGGTCGTGCCAGTCGACGCCGCCCTGGGCCGCGGTGGCGGTGCGGGCCATGGCGTCGGCGAAGGCCGGGTTGTAGGTCGCCGGGTCGTCGCTGGTGCCGCGGCCGAACCGCGAGACCGTCTCCACGCCCGCCGAGACGAACACGTCCCCCTCACCGGCCTTGATCGCGTGGAAGGCCATGCGCGTGGTCTGCACCGAGGAGGAGCAGTAGCGGGTGACGGTGGCGCCCGGCACGTCGTCGAGACCGAGCTGGACGGCGACCACCCGGCCCATGTTGTGGCCGGACTCGCCTCCGGGCAGGCCGCAGCCGAGCAGCAGGTCGTCGATGGTGTGCGGGTCCAGCGCCGGGACCTTGTCCAGCGCCGCGCGCACGGCGGTGGCGGCGAGGTCGTCCGGACGCAGGTCCTTGAGCGAGCCCTTGCCCGCGCGGCCGATCGGCGTGCGGGCGGCGGAGACGATGACGGCCTCGGGCATGGGTGGCTCCTCGATGGGTCGTGGGCGGCCGCAGGGGGACGCGGCGCGTGGGACGGCGACACGCTACTCCCCGGTAGGTCCCCGGTGGGCGCTGCGTGCGGTGTCCCCGCGCCGGAACCCGGCTCGTGGCCGTCCGGCGTCTGCTGGCAGAGTGCGAGCCGTGCGTCACGTCTACGAGTGCCCCCTGCGCTGGGCCGACCTGGACCCCCTGGGTCACGTCAACAACGTGGTCTACGTCGACTACCTCCAGGAGGCCCGCGTCGACCTCATGCGGCGCCATGCCGTCAGGCCGGGGGAGGGCGACCTCGACGAGGCGCTCGTCGTGGTCCGCCACGACCTGCAGTTCGTCACGCCGCTGCTGTTCCGTATGCGGCCCGTGCGCATCGAGGTCTGGGTCGAGGAGATCCGCGCCGCGTCCTTCACGCTCGGCTACGAGATCGCCGACGTGCACGAGGACGGCACGCGCACCGTCTACCTGCGCGCCACCACCGTGCTCTCACCGTTCCGCTTCGACGCCGACCGCCCCCGCCGGCTCACTGCGGAGGAGAAGGACTCCCTGCGCGACTACCTCGAGCCCGTGCTGGGCGTGCCCGGCGGCGCCCTCGAGCGCGTCCGCTGGACCCCATCGGTGCACCTGCCCGAGGGCCGGTTCCCGCTGCACGTCCGGTTCAGCGACGTCGACGTCTACGGGCACGTCAACAACGTCAAGTACGTGGAGTACCTGCAGGAGTCGCGGATCGTCGTCCTCTCCCGGCTGTGGGGCGGGGACCTGGCGAGTGCCGGGGACGCCCAGGTCGTGGTGGCCCGGCTCGACGTCGACTACCGCGTCCCGCTCCTGCACCGCGGGCACACCTACGACGCGTGGTCGTGGGTGAGCCGGGTCGGGCGCACGTCCGTGGTCGTGGAGACGGAGTTCACCGACGGGGACGTCGTGTGCGCCCGCGCTCGGTGCGTGCTCGTCTTCTTCGACACCGAGACCCAGGCCTCGACCGTCCCCTCGCCCGAGCAGCTCGCCCCCCTCGTGGCGCTGCACGAGGCGTCGGTGGCGGCGCTGGACAGCGCCGGCTGACGGGCCGGGCCTGCGTCCGTCCGCCGGCTCAGGCGGGGCGGACCACCGCGGGAGCGTCCCGGAGCTTGCGCAGCCCACGGTGCCGGGCGACCCGGACGGCGGTGCTGCTGATCCCCAGCGCGGCCGCGGTCCCGGCGGTGTCGAGCCCGAGCACCTCCATGCACGTGAGCACCTCGCGCTCGCGGTCGGGCAGGTGCCGCAGGACCGAGAGGGCCCAGTCGAGGTCGGCCGACGCGGGCTCGGGACCCTGGACGGGCGTCGCCTCCGGCATCTCGTCGGTGGGCGAGGTGCGGCGACGCTGGCCCCGACGGTGCACGTTGAGCCCGACCCGACGGGCGACGCCGAAGAGCCACCCGGCGAAGTCGTCGTCGTCGCCCTTGAAGTCGCTGATCGTGCGCGCCGCCGTCAGCCAGGCTTCCGCCGCGACGTCCTCCGCGGCCACCGCGGCGTCGCCCGTGGGCCGGTTGTTGAGCCAGACCACCAAGCGTCCGTGGTGGCGGCGGTAGAGCTCACGCCACGCCGACGGGTCGCCGTCGGCGGCCTGCTGGACCAGGGTGCGTTCGCCCCGTTCCCCCCGAGTGATCGTCACCTGCGCCGATCATCCTGCCGTCGTGGTCAGGTCGCCGGTCGTCACGTCGTCCTGGGACGCCGAGGCGCCGTTGCCGTTCCCGTTGCCGCCCGCGTTCCCGTTGCCGTTCCCGTTGCCGCCGGCGTTGCTGCTGCCGTTCCCGTTGCCGCCGGCGTTGCTGTTGCCGTTCGCGTTCCCGGTGCCGTTGCTCGCGCCATTGCCGTTCGAGGAGGCGTTGCCGGCGTTCCCGTTGCCGTTGGCGGCACCGTTCCCGTTCGAGGCAGCGGCCCCGTTCCCGTTGCCGCCGGCGTTGCTGTTGCCGTTCGCGTTCCCGGTGCCGTTGCTCGCGCCGTTGCCGTTCGAGGAGGCGTTGCCGGTGTTGCCGTTGCCGTTGGCCGCGCCGGTGGAGTCGGGAGCGGAGGAGCCGCCCGTCGTCGGGTCGGTCCCGGTGTCGGTGGCCTCGTCGTCGTCCGTGCCGCTCTCGGCGTCCGTCGTGGACGTGGTCCGACCCTGGTCGCCCGTGCCGTGCTCGTCGGAGCCGGTCGCCGCCGCCCCGGCCGTGCCGGAGGCGGTGCTCCCGCTCGTGGGGCTGCCCGAGGCGCTGTCGGAGGCGCCGTCCGTCGAGGCGTCCGACGAGGCGTCCGTCGAGGTCTGGGCGTCGCCGGTGGCCTCGGCGCTGGCGTCGGCGGAGCCGGTGGCCCCGGCGGTCGGCGAGGAGCTCACCGAGGTCTCGCTGTGGCGGTGCCGCAGCTCCAGCGGGCTGGGGACGCCGGGCACGGCGCTGCCGACCCAGGCGAGGCCCGACACCGCGGTGACGGTGCCGGCGAGGACGAGCCCGACGCGCCAACCTGCGCGGGCACGGCTCGGCGGGGCACTCTCGCGGGCGACCTGCGCGAGCTGCTCGACGAACCACTCGGGCGGCTCGACGGGCGGGACGTCCACGTGCAGGGGGCCGCGCTCCGGCGTGCGGCGGGGGGCCTGGGGCATGGTGTGTGGTCTCCGTGGGGAAGGGGGCGATCGGCGCTCACCTGTCACCGGAGACGGCCAGCGTTACGCGTGGTGTCGATCTTCACAGATCCTGGGCGACGCTACCGCACCGGGCGGGCCCGCCGACGTCCTTCGACCCCTCGTCCCGGACCGCGCAGGGCGCGCGGGAGGAGCCGGTCAGCCGGGGGTGTTGATCATGAACTGGGCCGCGTGCTGCGCGTAGCCCCAGAACTGCGCGTCCTGGTCCGGCGTGAGGTCCACGCTGTCCAGGCCGGCGCGGAAGTGCAGCAGCCAGCGGTCGCGGGCCAGGGAGTCCACGGCGAAGGGTGCGTGCCGCATCCGCAGGCGCGGGTGGCCGCGCTCGTCCGAGTAGGTGGTCGGGCCGCCCCAGTACTGCATGAGGAACAGGGCCAGGCGCTCCTCGGCGGGGCCGAGGTCGGCCTCCGGGTACATGGGGCGCAGGACGTCGTCGGTCGCGATGCCCTCGTAGAAGCGGGCCACCACGGCGCGGATGGTCTGCTCCCCGCCGATCTCGTCGTAGAACGTCACGGCGTCCATTGTGCCGGGGTGTCCGGCGCCGCACTCGGTCGGGGGAGCGGCCCGTGAGCGGGACGTGGAAGAGTGGCGGTGCGGCCCAGCCGCCCGCCCGCGGACACGGACCGCGGGTGCGACCCCGAGTGACCCGCACAGGAGACAACGCGTATGCCCACGACCCGCCTCGCCACGACGACCTGGACCGGCAGCCTCATGGAGGGCTCCGGCTCGGTGGAGATGAAGTCCTCCGGCATCGGCACGTTCGACGTGTCCTGGCCCTCGCGCGCCGAGGAGCCCAACGGCCGGACCAGCCCCGAGGAGCTCATCGCGGCCGCCCACTCCAGCTGCTTCTCGATGGCCCTCTCCGCGGCCCTGTCGAAGGCCGGCACCCCGCCGACCACCCTCGAGACCTCCGCCGAGGTCGAGCTCACCCCGGGCACCGGCATCACCGGCATCGCCCTCACCGTCGTCGGCACCGTCGAGGGCATCTCGGAGGAGGACTTCGTCAAGGCCGCCGAGGGCGCCAAGGCGGGCTGCCCGGTCTCCCAGGCGCTGGCCGGCACCACCATCACGCTCACGGCCTCGCTGGCCTGAGCCGGGGCGCCCCGGCGCCCCACACGCACGACGGCCGCCGTCCGCCCCCAGGGGCGACGGCGGCCGTCGTGCGTCGCGGGCCGGGCTCAGTCGGTGGCCTCCCCAGCGGTGCGGGCCTCGGACGCCTGGAGCTCGGCGGAGTCGCGGGCCTCCTCGTTGCGGTGCCACACGACCCGCTGGGCGAACGGGATCTCGATGCCCTCCTCGTCGAAGCGGGCCTTGATCCGCTTGCGCAGCTGCCGCGCGATCGTCCAGTTCTGCAGTGGCGCGGTCTTGACCATGATCCGCAGGTCGATCGAGTCGGCGCCGAGGCCCTCGACGCCGGTCACCTCGGGCTCCTCGATCATCAGGTCGCGGAACTCCTCGTCGGCGTACAGCTCCGCGCCGATCTCGCGCAGCACCTCCAGGGAGCGGTCGACGTCGGACTCGTAGGCCACGCCGATGTCCACGACGGCGCGTGACCAGTTCTGGGACAGGTTCCCGACCCGCAGGATCTCGCCGTTGGGGACGTACCAGACGGTGCCGTCCAGCGACCGCAGCCGCGTGACGCGCAGGGTGACCGCCTCGACGGTGCCCGAGGCGTCCCCGACGTCGACCACGTCGCCGACGCCGAACTGGTCCTCGAAGATCATGAAGACGCCGGAGAAGAAGTCCTTCACCAACGACTGGGCGCCGAAGCCGACCGCGACGCCCACGATGCCCGCGCTGGCGATGATCGGCGCGATGTTCACGCCGATCTCGCTCAGGACCATGGTGCCGATGACGGCGATGAGGATGCCCGTGACGATGCTCTTCAGCAGCGAGCCCATGGTCTGGGCCCGCTGGACGCGGCGGGTGGCCGTGGCGACGTCGCGGGCCTGCGCCTGCTGCGCGGCCTTGCCGAAGCCGAACCGGGGGACCCGGTCGGGCAGGACGCCGTTCTGCGCCCCGGCGACCAACCGGTCGACCACGCGGTGCAGGAACCACCGGACGACCACGAAGACCACCAGCAGCAGCAGGATCGACAGCGGCTTCCCGACCAGCCACTCACCGACGTTCCCGGCGGTGGCGCTGCCGGTCCGGTCCTCGAGCCACGCGCACACGGCTGAGTCGTCGGAGCAGGCGGACAGGTGGAAGGACGAGACGTGGACAAGCATGGCGCCCAGTAAACAGAGGTGCGGTCACGGAGCCGAACCACCCGTCCGGTCCGCGCCTCGCGCGCCCTCGCGCGCACGCGCGCCCCGGTGGGGCGTGAGGAGGCCCTCACCCGGTATCCTCGTCGGCGTGACGACGCTGATCGCCCCCCTCGCCCGCCGTGCGGCGGCCGTGCTCGCCGTCCTCGGCGTGGCCGGCACCTCCGCTGTCCTGCTCGCCGGCCCGGCCTCGGCCGAGGTGCCGACCGGCTGGTCCGACCCCGCCCCGGTCGACCCGCTGCACGCCTTCCTCGTGATCCTGATCATCCCGGCGGCGATCGCCCTGGTGATCGCCGCGCTGGTGCTGGGCCCCGCCCTCGCCCGCGGTGAGCGCGTCCTCCCGGGTGCCGCCTCCGGCGACCACGAGTGGATCGGTGGCCCCGAGGTCGAGCCCGCGAAGCTGGGTGCCGGCAAGGCCGACGACGAGGCCGGCGGCACCAGTGCCCACTGGTGACCTGAACCTCACCGCCTCGCAGCGCGCCCACGTCGACGCGGCCATCCGGCACGCCGAGACGCTGAGCCGGGCGGAGTTCTCGGTCTACCTCGGCAACAGCGCCGACGACACCGCCGCGTTCGCGCGGTTGCTCCACCGCAACCTCACCCTGCCGGCGCGCAGCGTCCTGGTGCTCGTCGACCCGGTCCGCCGGGCGCTCGAGATCGTGGTCGGGTCGTGGGTGCGCCAGCGCATCACCGACACCGAGATCGAGGTCGCGGCGCTCCACCTGCGCACCGACCTCGCGGCCGGGGACGCCGCCGGCGGCCTCGTCCGCTGCGTGACGATGCTGGCCGAGCACGCCAAGCCCCAGCGCGTGCTCCACACCGCGACGCCCGAGGCGGACGAGCAGGCCTGAGGCCGCGCCGGCGCACTCGAGCGACAAGACCCCCGGGACCGTGTGGTCCCGGGGGTCTTCTCCTGTCCTGGCCCGGGTGTCGGGCGGCCGCGCCGCCGCCGGCCGGTGACCGGCGGCGGCGCGGGCTCGCTCAGGCCTGGGCGTCCCGCGCCTGGGCGGCGAGGGCGCGCTGGACGTCGGCCAGGCCCTCGCGGACGAAGCGGACGGCCGGCACCGGGGCGGTGGTGGTGGCCAGCCACTCCTGGACGCTCGCCTCGAGCTCGGGGGAGGCCAGCACCGTCGGGAAGGCGTAGTTGAGCGCCACCGAGGCGCGGTGCGTGCCCAGGTTCTCCCAGACGCTGCCGGCGACCTCGAGGTACTCGGCCACGTACGGCGCGAGGACGTCGTCCTGCCCGGCGCGCATGAAGGCCAGCACGATCGAGCGGGCCGTCTCGTTCGGCGTGGACGCGTCCAGCATGCCCGCGCGCCAGGCCTCCGCCTTGGCGGCGGCGTCCGGCTGCGAGGCCCGCGCGGCCGCGGCGTGCTCCTGGCCGGAGATCGTCGCGTCGGCGGCGAGCTCGTCGTCGATCCGGGTGCCGGCGCGGCCGGCGGCCGCGAGGGCGGTGACGAGCGACCAGCGCAGGTCCTGGTCGACGGCGAGGCCGTCGAGCGAGGGCGCGCCGTCCAGCAGGCTCTCGAGCGCCGCCAGCGACTCCTCGGAGCGAGCCGAGGCGGCCCAGGTGCGGACGAAGGTGAGCTGCGAGTCCGAGCCCGGCTCGGCGGCAAGGGCGAGGGCGTGCATCCCCTTCTCCCAGCGGGAGCGGACCTCCTCGCGGTGCTCGGGGGCCGTGTAGAGCGCGGCGGCTGTCGAGGCGGTGGACGGGATGCGGCTCACGCCCCAGGCGTCCGTCTCGGCGCCGATGTTCGCCAGGACCAGGTCGACGTAGTCGGTGGCCGCCATCTCGGCGTCCCGCGTCATGTCCCAGGCGGCGCCCCACACGAGCGCGCGGGCCAGGGAGTCGTCGAGCTTGGACAGGCCGGAGACAGCGGTGGCCAGCGAGCGCTCGTCGAGGCGGATCTTGGCGTAGGTGTGGTCGGAGTCGTTGAGGAGGAGCAGGTCGGGCTGCTTCTCGCCGACGAGCTCGGGCACCTCGGTGAGCGCGCCCTCGACGTCCGTCTCGACGTAGGTGCGGCGGACGAGGCGGCCGCCCACCTCGTCGTAGAGCCCGATGCCGATGCGGTGGCGACGCAGCGTCGGCCAGTCGGCGTGGGCGGTCTGGCGG
Organism: Nocardioides sp. GY 10127; assembly: GCF_004919085.1. GTDB lineage: Bacteria > Actinomycetota > Actinomycetes > Propionibacteriales > Nocardioidaceae > Nocardioides. Next base: position 38,267 of record NZ_STGL01000007.1, read on the forward strand.
ACCGCGAGGCGCGAGTACGCGCCCTCGGCGTCCAGCTCGAACTCGGGGGCCAGCGTGTTGACGCCCGCGGTGCGCAGCCACTCCTCGGCCCAGCCGGCCAGCTCGCGGCCCGAGGCCTTCTCCAGCGCGGAGAGGAGGTCGGTGAACTCGGAGTTCCCGAACGCGTGGTCCTTGAAGTACTGGCGCAGGCCGGCCATGAAGTCGTCGATGCCGACCCAGGCCACCAGCTGCTTGAGCACCGACGCGCCCTTGGCGTAGGTGATCATGTCGAAGTTGACCTCGACGGCGTGCAGGTCGAAGTTGTCGGCCGCGATGGGGTGCGTGGAGGGCAGCTGGTCCTGGCGGTAGCCGGTCTGCTTGCGGGCGTTGGCGAAGCCCGTCCAGGAGTCGGTGTACTCGGTGGCCTCGACCTCGGCGTGGTAGCAGGCCCACTCGGCGAACGACTCGTTCAGCCAGAGGTCGTCCCACCACTTCATGGTCACGAGGTCGCCGAACCACATGTGGGCCATCTCGTGCAGGATCACCGAGCAGCGGAACTCGTAGAACGAGCGGGGCTGGCGGGAGCGGGGCAGGTACTCGTCGCGCAGGGTCACGCAGCCCGCGTTCTCCATCGCGCCCATGTTGTACTCCGGCACGTAGAGCTGGTCGTACTTGCCGAACGGGTAGGGGTAGTCGAAGGCCTCCTCGAAGAAGGCGAAGCCCTGGCGGGTGAGCTTCACCAGCTCCTCGGTGTCGAGGTAGGGGACGAGCGACTGCCGGCAGTAGTGGCCGAGCGGGATGGTGCCGTACTTGCCCTCGTAGACGTCCTGCACCTCGTGGTACTCGCCGGCGACGAGCGCGGTGATGTAGGTGGACATCCGCTGCGTCGGCGCGAAGGCGAAGAGGGCCTTGCCGTCGCCCAGCGGCTGCGGCGCGGGGGAGGGGGAGTTGGAGACGACCTTCCAGTCCTCGGGCGCCGTCACGTTGAACGTGAAGACCGACTTGAGGTCGGGCTGCTCGAAGGTGGTGAACACGCGGCGGGCGTCCGGCACCTCGAACTGGGAGTAGAGGTAGACACGGCCGTCGGCCGGGTCCACGAACCGGTGCAGGCCCTCGCCCGTGTGCGAGTAGGCGCAGTCGGCGCGGACGACGAGCGTGTTCTCGGCCTGGAGGCCGGTGAGCTCGAGCCGGTCGTCGACGTGGACGGTGCTCGGGTCGAGGCTCTCGCCGTTGAGGGTGATCTCGTGGACGACGGCCCCGACCAGGTCGGCGAACGTGCTGGCGCCGGGGGTCGTGGCGGTGAACGAGATCGTCGTGGTGGACGCGAAGGTCTTGTCGCCCGTCGTGAGGTCCAGGTCGATGGTGTACGACGTGACGTCCAGGAGGGCGGCTCGGGTGGCGGCCTCGTCCCGGGTGAGGTTGGTTCCAGGCATGCGGCGATCCTCTCACCGTCGTCCCCGGCGTCCACCCCGGGTGGAGGAGCGAGGACGCGGCGGCATGCCCGGGCGATCCTGACGGCCGTCCTCGTCGTCCTGTCACGGGAGGGACGGTTGTACTGTCCTGATCCCGCGTGGTGCCGATGTGACCAATGTGAAATTTTTGGATCATACGGCGTGTCGGTGCTTGACATCGGGTTACATGCTCCGCGTGCAACCCCCTCGACACCTTCTGGCTCCCCGCCTGTCGGCCGTGCTCGCGAGCGTGATCTCGCTGGTCACGGCCGCAGTGCTGCTGGCTGTCGGCGTCCAGACCGCCTCTCCGGCCTCGGCCACGACCACCTACCTCTGCACGGGGTACGTGGCGTGTGCACAGGCCGGCTACACCCATCACGGCTACAAGAAGGCCGGCTCCAAGATGTGGTGGCGCATGTACTCCGGCCACAACTGCACCAACTACGTGGCCTACATGATGGTGAAGTCCGGCGCCTCCAGCGAGCGACCGTGGACGGGCAGCGGCAACGCCTACAACTGGGGCGTCCAGCTCAGCGACATCACCGACAGCACCCCGCGCGTGGGTGCCGTGGCCTGGTACAAGGCCAACGGCGGCTGGGCAGGCTCCAGCGGCCACGTGGCCTACGTGGAGCAGGTGGTCTCCGCGACGGAGATCATCGTCTCCGAGGACAACTGGGGCGGCGACTTCGACTACCGGGTGGTGGAGAAGGGCACGAGCGGCTGGCCCGACGGCTTCATCCACGTCAACGACACCCCGCTCACCGTCGACACCGCGCCCACCGTGACCGCCACCCCGGCGGTCGGCCAGAAGATCACCGTCGACCCCGGCACGTACACGCCGGCCGCCGACGAGGTCTCGATCCAGTGGTACGCCGCGGGCAAGAAGATCGAGGGCGCCACCAGCGCCTCCTACAAGCCGACCACCGAGCAGTGGAAGAAGCGGCTGAGCGTGCGGGTCACCGCCAAGGCGAGCGGGTTCGCCCGCACCGTCACCGACACCGACAAGACGGTGGCGGTGCGCAAGGGCACGCTCGCGGTGAAGAACCAGCCCGTCGTCTCCGGCACCGCGCAGGTGGACGGCACCCTCACCACCACGACCGGCACCTACAGCCCGGCCGTGAGCGACAAGACGATCCACTGGTACGCGGACGGCACCCTCATCAAGGGGGAGACGTCGAAGAAGCTCGCGGTCACGCCGGAGCTCGTCGACACCAAGATCACCGCGAAGGTCACGGCCACCACGGAGGCGTACAAGGCCGAGAAGACCCTCACCACCTCGACCGCCAACGTCGCTCCCGGTGTCATCCGCCTCGGCAAGGACTACACGCTGAGCGGCACCAGCAGCGTCGGCGACAAGCTCGCGATCGGCGAGGGCGTCGTCGAGTGGCCGACCGACGCGACCGTCACCTACCAGTGGCTGCGCGGCGGGACCGCCTCCGGCGCCCGGGCCAGCACCTCCAGCGACGGTTCCGGTGCGAGCAACGACTCCCTCAGCTACCTGCTGGGCGCGAAGGACGTCGGCAAGACGATGGGCGTGCGCATCACCATCGCCCGCGCCGGCTACACCACGCGGACGGTGGACCTCGCCGCGACGTCCATCGTGACCACGACGCCGGTGCTCGACCTCACCGCCACCCCGAAGGTGACGACGAGGACGGTCAAGGTCGCCGGCACCAAGAAGACGAAGACCGTGGTGAAGCGGAAGGTGATCGTGCGCGTCGGGGTGACCGCCTACGGCCGCAGGACCGTCAACGGACGCGTGCGGGTAACGCTGACCCAGCCCGACGGCGAGCAGCAGGTCTCCACCGTGCGGCTCGTGGACGGGAAGCTCCGGCTCCCCGTCACCGACCTCCCGCGCGGTAAGCAGACCGTCCAGGTCGACTACCTCGGCACCACCGTCGTGACCGCCGGCTCCGCGCGCACCACCGTGCGGGTGCCTGCGAGCTGAGGCTGCCTGCTTCCTTCTGCTTCCTGCTTCTGCTGTGGCCCCTGTGGCTGCTGTGGCTCCTGCTGCTGCCGGCCGGTGGCTTCGGTCCTCGTGCCCACGAGGACCGAAGCCACCGGCCGGTGTGGTTGTGGGGCTGTGACCTGCGGTGATGCGGTGGCGTGGGTCGTGAGTCCGGCGTTGGGTCCTCGTGGGTGACGGGCGGGGTCGGCCGGCGGTCGGTGGGGCCGCGAGGCGGCTCGATCCGGGTGGCTGGGGGCGGCGGCCGGCTGTGGGGGCGTTCGGTCCTCGTGCCCACGAGGACCGAACGCAGCAGTCGGCGGCGGAGCAGGGCTGTCACCTGGGCTGATGTGGTGGTGGCGGTCGGCTGGGACGCGTTCGGTCCTCGTGGGTGACAGGCTCGGCCGGTCGGCGGTGGGTGGGGCCGCGAGGCGGCTCGATCCGGGTGGCTGGGGGCGGCGGCGGGCTGCGGGGGGCGTTCGGTCCTCGTGCCCACGAGGACCGAACGCAGCGGCCGGCCGGGGGCACAGGGCTGTCACCTGGGCTGATGTGGTGGCGGCGGTCGGCTGGGACGCGTTCGGTCCTCGTGGGTGACGGCCGGGGCGGTGTCGGTCCTCGTGTCGACGAGGACCGAACGCGGGCAGTGTGGCGGGGTCACGCCCAGTCAGCGGCAGCAGAGAGCGGCACGGAACACCCCGCCGCAGACGGAATACCCCGGGACGGCACGGACTTGTCGTGACCATGAGCGCTGACAAGGCCGACTTCTGGTTCGACCCCCTCTGTCCCTTCGCCTGGATCACCTCGCGATTCATCCTCGAGGTCGAGAAGGTGCGCGACATCGAGGTCGAGTGGCACATCATGAGCCTCGCGTACCTCAACCAGGACAAGGACCTCCCCGAGGACTACCGGGCCCACCTGGAGGGTGCCTGGGGCCCGGTCCGGATCGCCATGAAGGTCTCCCAGGAGCACGGCCAGGAGAAGCTCGCCGAGCTCTACACCGCCATGGGCACCCGCATCCACACCCAGGGTCGGGGGTGGAAGGACGTCGAGGTGCTGGCCGAGGCCCTCGCCGAGGTCGGCCTGCCCGCCGAGCTCGTGGACGCCCGCGACGACGAGAGCCTCGACGAGGCCATCGCCAAGAGCCACCACGAGGGCATGGACCAGGTGGGCACCGAGGTCGGCACCCCGACCATCGCCATCAACGGCACCGCGTTCTTCGGCCCGGTCATGACCGCCATCCCGAAGGGCGAGGAGGCCGGGAAGGTCTGGGACGGCGCGGTCGCGCTGGCCGGCTACCCGTACTTCTTCGAGCTCAAGCGGACCCGCACCGGGGACCTCGACTTCAGCTGACGCCCGCCTGCTGGCCGGCCCCGGGGCCGGCCCCCTGGTCGGCCCCGAGCCGACGGTCGAGGTCCGCCAGTCGGGCCTCGACCGCGGTCCGGTTCTCCGGCGTGGCGGCCGCCGCCAGCGACTCCAGCATTGACCGCAGCCGCCTCGGCACCTGCACGCTGTCGGCGCCCCAGTGGGCGATCTCCTCGACGGCGAGCCGGAGCCAGCCGTCCAGGCCGGGCTCGCGGGTCCGCACCCGGGCGACGCCCTCGTCGTCGACGTGCAGCCCCGAGACCGGCGGTGCCACCACGAGCGGCCGCAGCAGCTCGTGCAGGCGGTCGATCACCTGCACCGCGGTCGTCGGGTCGTTCACACCGGGGGAGAGCGCCTTGTCGGCGATGTCGACCAGCCGCCGCAGCCCGAAGCCGAGGTCCTGCTCCATCGAGCGCTCCCGGCCCAGGACGGCCCGCTTCCGCACCAGGGCGTCCAGCGCCTCGAGGTCCTCGGCCTCCACCGCCCCTCCCTCGCGCTCGCGGTGCACCAGCGCCAAGGGGTCACCGGCGACGACGAACGTGCCCAGGGGGTGCAGCACCTCCACCAGGACGCCGGCCCGGGCCGAGGCCGCCACGAGCTCGTCGAGGAGCAGCCCGTCGAGGTAGCCGCTGCAGTCGGCGGTGACGACGTGACCACGCGAGGACGGGTCGGGCGAGGACGGGCCGGGCGCCCAGTCCGGGGTGGTGCCGCCCGCGGCGTCACCCGCCCGGAGCACCGCGTCGACCAGCCGCCGGGTCTGCCGGGTGGTCTCCTCCAGCACCGCGTCCACGCCGACGGCCCCGGTCACGTGGTCGATGAACGCCAGGAACATCCCGAGCGCCGCGAGCACCCACAGGTAGGCCAGCGTGATCGCCAGCTGCGGCACGTCGTCCGAGCCCGAGCCCTCGAGCGAGCGCAGCACCGTGAGCGCGTAGACGAACGAGCCCGCGAACAGCCCGAGCGTGTGCTGCGTGGTCCGGTTCTCCAGGAACGAGCGCAGCACGCGGGGCGAGTACTGGCTCGACGCCAGCTGCAGCACGACCATCGTGTTCGAGAAGACCAGGCCGGTCACCGAGATCATCGCCCCGGCGATCGTCGAGAGCACCGATCGGGCGCCCTCGACGTCCCCGGGGAAGAGCCAGGGGACGCCGTCGGTGTCCAGCCGCGGCAGCTCCGGCGTCAGCAGCCCCAGCGCGAGCGCGAGGGCGCACCAGGCGCTGGGCAGCACCCAGAACGGGCGCAGCAGGACGCGGAGCAGGTGCCGGGCACGGCTGGGCAGCCCTCGGGTGGGCGGCGGGGCGACGGGGACGGCGCGGCCGTGCGTGGTGGAGCGGGTCACCTGTGTTCCCTACCCGGACCCGTGGGCCGGGCGGCACACCTGCCCGGGTCGGCCGCTCAGCAGCCGCCGGAAACGCCTCCCGTGGACGCTGCGGTCGCGGCCGTCACGGTCGCGGCGGTCGTGGCGGCGACCGCGGCACTGGTCGCCGCCGCCACGGCCGCCGAGGCGGCCGAGACGGCCCAGTCGCCTTCCACCAGGCCCTCGGACACGGCCTTGGCCCGCCGGCGCAGCTCGCGGTCGGAGACCCCGGGGGCGTCCACCAGGCGGTGGGCCCGGTCGGCGACGTGGAGGAGCGCCACCAGGGCGCCGGTCCGCAGGTCAGGGGTGCGGCCGTCCACGAGCACCTCGTGCAGCGTCCGGCGCAGCTCCTCCTCGTGCCGGGAGTCGACCTCGGGCCACCGGGTGCGCGGGAAGAGGCCGAGCACGCGCTCGTCGACCCGCTCCACCAGGCCCCGCTCCGCCAGCCGCTCCGCGAGGCGCGGCCGCAGCCCCTTGCTCAGCCGCGCCACGACGTCCTGAGGACGCCGTTCCTTCTCCGCGACGAGGCGGAACGCGTCGGCCAGCAGCGGGTCGGTCGGCGGCGGGGCGTCCGTCGGCCGGACGGCGTCCGTGCGCCAGACCCCCTCCCTGCGCTGCGCCTCGACGTGCTCGCCGAGCGCGAGGTCGACGAGGACGGCGCCGCCCAGGGCCAGGTCCGCGGTGGTGCTGACCGGCACGGTGCCCCGCTCCTGGTCGAGCAGCAGCAGGAGCAGGTCGTCCGCGAGGAGGGTGGTCATGGCCGTGGACGGTAGCCGGAAGGTAAAGGACCTGTCGCGCCTTCTAGGATCGCCCCATGAGCAGAGTCCTGTCCGCAGTCGCCTGGCCGTACGCCAACGGCCCGCGCCACATCGGCCACGTGGCCGGTTTCGGCGTGCCCTCCGACGTCTTCAGCCGGTACATGCGGATGGCCGGGCACGACGTGCTCATGGTGTCGGGCTCGGACGAGCACGGCACGCCCATCCTCATCGCCGCCGACGAGGCCGGGCTGACGCCGCAGCAGCTGGCCGACAAGAACCACCGGGTCATCGCCGAGGACCTGGCCGCGCTGGGCTGCAGCTACGACCTCTACACCCGCACGACGACGCGCAACCACCACGCCGTCGTCCAGGAGATGTTCACGGGCGTCTACGAGAACGGCTACTTCGTCGAGCAGACGACCTACGGCGCCATCTCGCCCTCGACCGGACGCACGCTGCCGGACCGCTACATCGAGGGCACCTGCCCGATCTGCAAGACCCCCGGCGCCCGCGGCGACCAGTGCGACGCGTGCGGCAACCAGCTCGACCCGGCCGACCTCATCGACCCGGTCTCCAAGATCAACGGCGAGACGCCGGAGTTCATCGAGACCCAGCACTTCTTCCTCGACCTCCCCGCGCTGGCTGAGGCGCTGACGGTGTGGCTGGACGAGCGGGCCGAGACCGGCCTGTGGCGGCCCAACGTCATCCGGTTCAGCCAGAACATCCTCAAGGAGATCCGTCCGCGCGCCATGACGCGCGACATCGACTGGGGCATCGCCGTCCCGCTGGACGGCTGGCGCGAGAACCCGACCAAGAAGCTCTACGTCTGGTTCGACGCCGTCATCGGCTACCTCTCGGCCTCCATCGAGTGGGCCCGCCGCACCGGGGACGCCGACGCGTGGCGCCAGTGGTGGAACCCTGCACCCGAGGGAGGGGAGGAGGCGCTGTCCTACTACTTCATGGGCAAGGACAACATCACGTTCCACAGCCAGATCTGGCCGGCGGAGCTGCTGGCCTACTCGGGCAAGGGCGACAAGGGCGGCACCGAGCACTCCCTGGGCGTGCTGAACCTGCCCACCGAGGTCGTCTCGAGCGAGTTCCTGACGATGGAGGGCAAGAAGTTCTCGTCCTCGAAGAAGATCGTCATCTACGTGCGCGACCTGCTGAGCCGCTACCAGCCGGACGCCTTCCGCTACTTCGTGGCCTCCGCGGGCCCGGAGAACCAGGACAGCGACTTCACCTGGTCGGAGTTCGTCCGCCGCACCAACGACGAGCTCGTCGCCGGCTGGGGCAACCTGGTCAACCGCACCGCGAACCTGATCGCCAAGAACTTCGGCGAGATCCCGGCCGCCGGGCCGCTCCAGCCCGAGGACGAGGCGGTGCTCGCCGCGGCGGAGGCCGCGTTCACCACCGTGGGCGACCTCATCGGCCGCCACCGGCAGAAGGCCGCGATCGGCGAGGCCATGCGGGCCGTCGGCGAGGTGAACAAGTACGTCTCCGACCTCGAGCCCTGGAAGATGAAGGGCGAGGACCAGCGCGAGCGTCTCGGCACCGTGCTGCACGTCGTCGCGCAGTGCGTGGCCGACCTCAACCTCGTCCTCGCGCCGTTCCTGCCGTTCAGCGCCAACGAGGTCGACAAGGCCTTCGGTGGCGCCGGCGGGATCGCGCCGATGCCGCAGATCGTCGAGGCGGACGACCTCGACGGGGGCGCCGGCTACCCGATCATCACCGGCGACTACACCACCGCGCCGTCCTGGCAGCGGCACCCGATCACCGTCGGGCAGCCCGTCGCCAAGCCGACGCCGGTCTTCCGCAAGCTCGACACCGCCGTCATCGACGAGGAGCTCGCCCGGCTGGGGAGCTGAGCAGCGCAGCTCGGAGCAGCGCACCTCGGAGCAGCGCACCTCGGAGCGGGGCCGGCGACGGCCCCGCTCGGTAGGGTCGCGGACGTGACGGCACAGATGTACCTGCCCGCGTTCGTGCTCAAGCAGCGCTTCGCGGCGACCGCGCACCGCTACGAGCTGGTCGAGCTGCGCCCCGACGGTTCCGAGGGGCGCAGCATGGGCATCGCGCAGCAGAAGCGGCTCGCCCTCAGGGAGCACGTCACCTTCTACTCCGACCAGGCGCGCACGCAGCCGGTCTTCTCCTTCACGGCCCGTCAGCGGCTCGACCTCGGGGCCGGCTACGACGTCCAGGACGCGTCGGGCCGGCCGCTCGGCTACTTCAAGAAGGACTTCGGGGCCAGCCTCCTGCGCACCACCTACCAGCTCGAGGGCGCCGGGGTCCGGGGGACCGGCACCGAGCGCAGCCAGGCCCTCGCGCTGCTGCGTCGCGTCCTGCCCCTGCCGCTGCCGATCCACTTCGACTTCACCAGCGCCGAGGGCACCCCGCTCCTGCACGTCGACCGCACGCTCACGCTGCGCGACCGCTACGTCGTCCGCGTGCCCGACGACCGGCTCGACTTCCGCGTGGCCGCCGCCATGGCGGTCGGGCTCGACGCGCTGCTCCAGCGCTGAGCGGCCCGCGACGTCCCGCCCCCACCCCGGCCACCACCCGCACACCCGCACCCAGACCAGGAGACACCGTGCTGCACCCCCAGGCCCGCGCCGCCGTCGAGGCCTACGCCCACGAGCCCAAGGTCTACGCGCAGGGCTACGACGTGGCGGACGCGCGCGAGGCGGCCCGCCGCGCGGCGGCCGGGCAGCCGCGGGAGGCGGTGGCCGAGGTGCGCGACCTGGACGCCGCGGGCGTGCCGTGCCGCCTGTACCGGCCCGAGGGCTCCCTGCCCGGGGTCGTCGTGCACCTGCACGGCGGCGGGTTCGTGTTCAACGACGTCGAGGTGCACGACGCGGCGGTGCGGCGCCTGGCCAACCGGCTCGGCCACGCCGTGCTCAGCGTCGACTACCGGCGTCCGCCCGAGCACCGCTTCCCCGCGGCGCCGGACGACGTCAGCACCGTGCTCGCCTGGCTGGCCGCGCACGGTGACGCCGAGGGCCTGGGCGGCCCCGTGGCCGCGCACGGCGACTCCGCCGGCGGCAACCTGGCGCTGGTCGCGGCGCTCCGGCACCCCGGCGCACTGGTCGGCCTCGCGCTCACCTACCCGTACCTCGACCCGGAGTGCGCCGGCGCCAGCCACCGCACGGCCGCGGACGGCTTCGACGAGGCCGAGGCCCGCTGGTACTGGGAGCAGTACGCGGCCTCCGAGGAGGACCTGCGCCACCCCGACCTGGCGCCGCTGCGCTCGGAGTCGCTGCACACGCTCCCGCCCACCCTGGTCACCACCGCCGAGCACGACCCGCTGCGCGACGAGGGGGAGCTCCTGGTCACCCGGCTGGCGGAGGCGGGCGTGGCGGTGACGGGCACGCGGTACCTGGGCCAGGTCCACGGCTACTGGCGGCACTGGGACGTCTTCGACGCCGCCGCGCCGCACACCGCCGCGATCGCCGGGTTCCTCGCCGAGCAGCTGCGGGGCCCGCGCGCCCTGGTCTGACGCCGGACGGCGGACGGCGGACGCCGGAGCCCTGACACCTGACGGGCTGCGGGGGAGGGGCCGCACCGGGTGAGCGGCGTCGCACCGGGGATGGGAGGATCGTGGCCATGCGCGTGCACCTGGGTTCCGACCACGCCGGCCTCGACCTCAAGAACCACCTCGTCGACTGGCTCACCGAGCACGGTTACGAGCCGGTCGACCACGGCCCGTTCGTCTACGACGCCCTCGACGACTACCCGGTCTTCTGCCTGCGGGCGGCCGAGGGCGTGAAGAAGGACCGCGACGCCGGCCTCGACAGCCTGGGCGTCGTCATCGGCGGCTCCGGCAACGGCGAGCAGATCGCGGCCAACAAGGTCGAGGGCATCCGCTGCGCCCTGGCCTGGAGCGAGGACACCGCCAAGCTGGCCCGCCAGCACAACGACGCGCAGGTCGTCTCCGTCGGTGGCCGGATGCACTCGCTCTCCGACATGACCCGCTTCGTCGAGCTGTTCCTGGCCGAGCCCTTCAGCGAGGACGAGCGCCACGCCCGCCGCATCGGCCAGCTCAGCGTCTACGACGCCGACGGGACCCTCCCGCCGCTGCCGGAGTCCGCGCAGGGCCTCGGCCCCGACGCCTGAGCCGGGGGACCACCCCGACGTGCCCGAGGGCCACACCCTCCACCGCCTCGCGCTCGACCTCACCGACGCCTTCGCCGGGCGCACCGTCGCCGCCTCCAGCCCGCAGGGGCGCTTCGAGGACGGCGCGGGCCTGCTCGACGGACGCGTGCTGGTCGGCGCCGACGCATGGGGCAAGCACCTGTTCTGCTCCTTCGAGGGCACCGAGCTGCGCCTGCACGTGCACCTCGGCCTCTACGGCAAGCTGGCGATCCGTCACGCGGACGACCTGCCCGGCCCCGTCGGTCAGGTGCGGCTGCGGCTCGTCGCGGGGCCGTCGGCGGACGGCGTCCTGACCTGGGCGGACCTGCGCGGTGCCACGGCCTGCGAGCTGCTCACGCCCGAGGAGCACGCGTCGCTGGTCGCCCGGCTGGGGCCCGACCCCCTGCGCGAGGACGCCGAGCCGGAGCGCGCCTGGGACCGGATCGGACGGAGCCGGACCTCGATCGCCGCCCTGCTCATGCAGCAGGACGTGGTGGCCGGCATCGGCAACGTCTACCGGGCGGAGCTGCTGTTCCGGCACCGGATCGACCCGTTCCGGGAGGGCCGCAGCCTGCGCCCCGGTCGCTGGAGCGAGATGTGGGGCGACCTCGTCGACCTGATGGCGCTCGGCGTCGAGAAGAACCGCATCGAGACGGTGCGCCCCGAGCACGAGGACGCCGCGCGGGAGGCCGCCCGGCTCTACGAGGGCGGTCGCCGGCGGCGCAGCGGGCTCTCCTACGTCTACCGGCGCGCCGACCAGCCCTGTCTAGTCTGCTCGGCCAAGGTGAGGACGATCGAGCTCGCAGGCAGGAACCTCTTCTGGTGCCCCCGCTGCCAGCGTAGGTTCGTCCCGCGCGGCAGCTGACCCGTCCCGCCCCGCAGCAGCCCCAGACAGCCACCCGCCAACCACCCGAGGGGGACGGATGACGATCGCCTCCGGTGACGCGCCCGGTGATGTTCGTGGTGCCGCGGCGCGCTCGCGCGGGGCACGCCTCGCCCGGTGGGGACGCCACCTCGGCGGCCCGACCTCCGGCGGGCTGAGCGGGCTGCGACGCCGCGAGGAGGTGCGGCGGGTCGCCCGGCTCGTCGTCCTGTCGCTCGCGGCGCTGGCCCTCGTCGTCGGCGTGGGCGTCAACGCCTCCGCCGTGCCGATGACGACGCTCATGGTGCCCCTCCTGCTGGGCAGCCTCGTGCTGCCGCCGCGCCAGGTCCCGGCGTTCGTGGCCTGGATGGTGCTGATGGTGGCGGCCTCGCTGCTGCTGCAGCCCCAGGTCACGGTGCGCATCGGGGGCGCCGTGGTGATCGAGCTGGTGATGTGCGGGATCGTCCTGGCGACCGCGCTGCGCCGCGCCCGCCTCGGGGTCCCGCACCTGTCCGGCGACGCGATGTTCGTGGACCTGCGCGACCGCCTCCTGAACCAGGGCACGGTGCCGCCGCTGCCGGCCGGCTGGTCCTCCGAGCTGGCCCTGCGCTCGGCGTCCGGCACGCGTTTCGCCGGCGACTTCCTGGTGGCCACCCGTCTCGCGGACCCCGACCGGCTCGAGCTCGTGCTCGTGGACGTCTCGGGCAAGGGCGACCAGGCCGGCACCCGGGCGCTCCAGCTCTCCGGCGCCTTCGGCGGCATCCTCGGCTCGGTGCCGTCCTGCGACTTCCTGCCCGCGGCCAACGCCTACCTGCTGCGCCAGCAGTGGAGCGAGGGCTTCGCCACCGCCGTCCACGTGCGCGTCGACCTGGACGACGGCTCCTTCGAGCTGGCCACGGCGGGCCACCCGCCGGCGCTGCTGCGGGTGGCGGGCAGCGGCCGCTGGCAGCCGGTGACGGGCGACGGGCCGGTGCTCGGGCTGCTGGAGGAGGCGCAGTTCTCCTCGGTGCGCGGCCGGCTGGCGCGCGGGGACTCCCTCGTGCTCTACACCGACGGCATGGTCGAGGAGCCGCGGCGCGACATCTCGCTGGGGGTGGACGCGCTGACCGGCGCGGCCGAGAGCCTCCTGCGGTCCGGGGTCCCCGGCGTCGCCGGTCGCCTGGTCGAGCGGGTCGGGACGCCGGGCGACGACCGCGCCGTCGTCTGGCTGCACCGGTCCTGACCGGGCCGGAAGTCCTTCCCGGGGTCACCCACCGCGGGTGACGTGGCCGCCGTGCCGACGGCGGGAGCGTGAGACGTCCCGTCCGCCCGCGCGCGGCAGGTGGCCGAGCCTGGAGAGGCCGACGGGCGGCGAGGAAGCCGTCATGACCGAAGTGCTGTCCACCCCGACGTCCGGTGCGAGCGAGACGGTGCGTGCCCAGCACCGGCACCTCACCGAGACCCTCCCGTTCCACGACGTCACCGACTTCGAGAACGCCCGCCGGGGCTTCGTGGCGGCGCTCGAGCCCGGTGTCGTCACGGCGGCCGGCGGCAGGGTCGTGTGGGACAACGACTCCTACGACTTCCTGGCCGGCGAGGCGCCCGACACGGTGAACCCGAGCCTGTGGCGGCAGTCGCAGCTCAACGCGATCCAGGGGTTGTTCGAGGTCGTCCCCGGGCTCTACCAGGTGCGCGGGCTGGACCTCTCGGTGATGTCCTTCATCGAGGGCACCGAGGGTGTCGTCGTGGTCGACCCGCTGATCTCGGTGGAGACCGCCGCCGCCGCGATGGCCCTGTACCGCGCCCACCGCGGTGAGCGCCGGGTGACCGGCCTGCTCTACACCCACAGCCACGCCGACCACTTCGGCGGCGCCCGGGGGATCGTCGACCAGGAGGACGTGGACGCCGGCCGCGTCGTCGTCCTCGCGCCCGAGGGCTTCACCGCGCACGCCGTCGCGGAGAACGTGTTCGCGGGGACGGCCATGTCCCGCCGGGCGGGCTACATGTACGGCGCTGCCCTGGACCGCGGCCCGCTCGGCCAGGTGGGGGCCGGCCTCGGCCAGACCACCTCGACCGGGTCGATGACCCTGGTGCCGCCGACGCTGCACGTGACCCGCACCGGCCAGGAGGAGGTCGTCGACGGCGTCCGGATGGTCTTCCAGCTGGCGCCCGGCTCCGAGGCGCCCGCCGAGATGCACTTCCTGCTGCCCGACCTGCGGGCGCTGTGCATGGCCGAGAACGCCACCCACGTCCTCCACAACCTGCTCACGCTGCGCGGCGCGCTCGTCCGCGACCCGCACGAGTGGGCCCGCTACCTCACCGAGGCCATCGAGCTGTTCGCCGACGACACGGACGTCGTGTTCGCCAGCCACCACTGGCCGACCTGGGGCCACGACGAGGCCGTCCGCTTCCTCTCCGAGCAGCGCGACCTGTACGCCTACCTGCACGACCAGACCCTCCGGATGCTCAACGCGGGCCTGGTGGGCAGCGAGATCGCGGAGGTGATCACCCTGCCGCCGGCCCTGGAGAACGCCTGGCACGCCCGCGGCTACTACGGCTCGGTCAGCCACAACGTGAAGGCGATCTACCAGCGCTACATGGGCTGGTACGACGGAAACCCCGCGAACCTGTGGAAGCACCCGCCCACCGAGGCGGGCCGCCGCTACGTCGCGCTCATGGGTGGTGCGGACGCCGTGGTGGCCGCGGCCCGGGAGGCGTACGACGCGGGCGACTTCCGGTGGGTCGCGGAGATCGTCAGCCACGTCGTCTTCGCCCAGCCCGACCACCAGCCGGCGCGCGACCTGCTAGCGGACACCTTCGAGCAGCTCGGCTTCGGCTCGGAGAACGGGACGTGGCGGTGCGTCTACCTCTCCGGCGCGCACGAGCTGCGGCACGGGGTGTTCGGCACCCCGGCGACCACCGCTTCGCCGGACCTGTACGCGCAGCTCACGCCCGAGCAGTGGTTCTCGGCGCTCGCCATCCGGGTCGACGGCCCGCGCGCCTGGCACCTGCGGCTCTCCCTCGCGGTGCGGCTCACCGACGTGGGCGAGGCCTACGTCCTCACGCTCGGCAACGGCGTGCTCACGTCCGGCTCCGCGCGGCCCGTGGACGACGTGGGGGAGGGGGACGCCGACCTCGTCCTCACCCTCGACCTGCCCACGCTCGCGCGACTCTTCTCGGGGATGCTGCCGCCCGAGGGGTTCGCGGACGCCGGCGTCGAGGCGACCGGCGACCTGGCCGTGCTGGCGCGGCTGACGTCGGTGCTCGACGAGCCGGACCCCGACTTCGCCATCGTGACGCCCTGAGCCGGTGCGGTGACCGCGTCCGCCGTGTGGCACGATGTGCGACGCACTCGCCCACGGCGGGGCACGCGGATGTAGCTCAATGGTAGAGCCCCAGTCTTCCAAACTGGCTACGCGGGTTCGATTCCCGTCATCCGCTCCGAGGCCGCCACGGGCCGGCCCGTTCGTCACGAACGGGCTGGTCAGCGGGGGTGTCGACGGGGCGTAGCGTAGTGGCTAGCGCGCCTGCTTTGGGAGCAGGAGACCGCAGGTTCGAGTCCTGTCGCCCCGACCCCTCACCCCTGCCGGCCAGGACCAGGTGGACGAGTGGCTCAGGCCGTGCTGGTGCGACCGCTGTGCCGGCCCCCACCCAGGCCCGGGCCGATCGCGCGGCCGAAGGCCGCGGGGAGCGAGAGGACCACGACCAGGGCCACGAACCCGCTGATCAGCTTGTCGGCCAGGGACGTCAGCAGGTTGGAGAACGTGGTGGCCAGGACGAACGGGTTCACCCGGTCGTCCACGAGGGCGGTGACCATGTCGTGGCCGTCGCGCAGCTGCTGGCCGTCGAGCGCCAGCAGGATGGGCACCGCGAGTGCTGTGCACATCACTGCCGTGGCCACGTTCAGGCCGAAGTAGCGCGGCAGGCTGCGACCGAGGCCGAACCGGTGGGTGCCGTAGCCCCACAGCAGCGCGCCCGCGACGTTGACCACGGCGAGGGGGACGGAGGCCCAGCCGCTGATCAGGAAGCCGATGAGGTTGGTGCCCAGCCCGACCGCGGCCCCGCGCCACGGTCCGAGGGCGATCGCTGCGATCGCGGTGCCGACCATGTCGAGGTAGACGGGGAAGCGGAAGAAGTCGACGAACGTGCGGCCCAGAAGGTTCAGGAGCAGGCACGCGAGCATCAGGACCACCGCGTCCCGCGGGTCGATGCCGCTGACGGGCCCGGTGGTCTCCTGCGCGTGGGTCCCCGGGTCCGTGTCGGGTCCCGGAGCCGGCTCGTCCCGTCCGGCCACGGTGTCGGTGGGAGCGGGAGGCTGCGGGTTCAGCCAGTCCTCGACCAGGGCCGGGTCGTGCCCGAGGACGGTGACGACCTCGCGCACGAGATCCAGGTTGAGCCGGGTGCGCCCGAGCCGGAAGGCGTCGTGGACGGTCGACTTGCCCACGTGCGCGGCGTAGGCATCCGCACCGGCCTCGACCCGGGCACGGCCGATGCGTCGTGCGATCTCGTTGAAGGAGGGCTCCCCGCTGCGCCGCCGCAGGTCCTGCAGCCCGAGGACCAGCGGGTCCCACCGGCCGGGCTGGTCGGTCGGTGCGGGGCTGATCGATGCCTTGTCCGTGCTCACCTGCGCCCGGGTCCTCTCCTGCTCTGAACCTGCCGACCGCCTCGACCGCCGAGGCGTGCAGGATGCCCTGACGATATCGGGCCCCTGGGTCCGCGTCCGGGCGATCGGGAGAGACAGTGAGAGGACATCCGGGATCGTCCGGGAGGCCTCGTTCCGGGGTCAGGCCGGCCCTGTCGTCGCGAGCCTCGGGGCATGCGACTCCATCGAGCCCTCGCGAGCGTCCTGCTCGCGCTGTCGACGACACTGATGACCGTCCTCTCCGTCGTGCCCGCGCACGCCGAGCAGGAGGCGACCGGAACCGTCTCCATCACCTCCGTGACGGTCTCCTGCGAGTGCGGCGGGTTCTCCCGGACCAGCCTGTACTGGGGGTGGGGCGCCACGTCCATCACCTATGCCGACCTCGAGCCCGGTCGGTCCAGCTGGGATCGTGACAGCGACCTCCCGCTCTACACCTACGGCATCGACGTCAGCCCGGACCCGGAGGACGACGTCGAGGCCCAGTCGTACTACCAGCCCTACGTCTCCGACGGCGGCACTCAGTCGACCGGGCTGTTCGCGGTGGGACGCGACGGGCTGCTCCTCGGCACCACCTACACGTTCACGGTCACCAAGTACCTCGACGGCGAGCCGGTGGCCGTCAGCGAGCCCTACGAGTGGACGCCGGCCTACGGCCAGCACCCGGACGCGATGGGCTTCACCAGCACGAAGCTCTCCAACGGCGTGCACGCCTTCGTGGCCGGTCGGACCTACCAGCTCGTCTTCCGCGGGGAGTGGGGTCCGGACCACCGGGTGTTCCCGGCGGTCCAGCTCTGGAAGCGCTCCGGCACGTCGTCGCGCAGCCTGGTCGCACGCACGGTGGACGAGGACGGCGCGTGGAAGGGGGACCCGAACGAGGGGATCACCTTCAAGGTGCCCGCGAAGGCCGTCGGCTCCTACGTCTTCACCGGGGCCTACGGACAGACGACGGAGGGGCTCCCCTGGGGCTGGATGGCGCCCGCGGAGCAGTGGGGCATCCCCGTGGTGGCCTCCGGAGAGGACCGGGCGCGCTACATGCTGTCCGGTGCCGAGCCGGGGTGGGTCGGGGTGGACGCCCCCGCGAAGCCGAGGGTGGGTGCCCGGGTCCGGGCGGTCCTGCACACGTCCGAGGAGAACCAGCAGCGCTACGGGTTCGAGGCGACCTACCGGTGGCAGCGCGTCCGCTGGGACGACGAGCGCTCCCGCGAGGTCACGGAACGGATCGCCGGTGCGACCGGCAGGTCCTACCGACTGACCCGCGAGGACGTGCGGAAGTGGGGCAACGTCCAGGTCCTCGTGACCTTCCGGGCGACCGTCCATGCCCGCCGGTTCCTTGCGCACACCGTGACCGTCGGCACCTACTACTGACGGTCCGGCTACTGACGGTCCGGCGTGTCCCGCGTCTCGAGGGTCCCACGCCTCAGCTCGGGCCCGCCCCGCCCAGCGGTCGGGGCGGGCCCGTCCGCGGTGGCGACCCGTTTCGCGCGGCGGGGCGCCTCGCGGCTACGATCGAGGGTCGGTGCGCGCAGTGGCGCACCGGGACACCACGAACCACGAGGAGACCTTTGTGAAGAGCGCCGTCGAGACCTTGAGCCCGACCCGGGCCAAGCTGACCGTCGAGGTGCCCTTCGAGGAGCTCAAGCCGAGCCTCGACGCGGCCTACAAGGCGATCGCCAAGCAGATCAACATCCCCGGCTTCCGCCGCGGCAAGGTCCCGCCGATGGTCATCGACCGTCAGGTCGGCCGCGGTGCGGTCCTCGACCAGGCGATCAACGACGCCCTCCCGAAGGTCTACACCGAGGCCCTCCGCGAGAACGAGCTGGAGCCGCTGGCCCAGCCCGACATCGAGGTGACCAAGCTCGAGGACAACGACCTCCTGGAGTTCACCGCCGAGGTCGACGTCAAGCCGACCATCGACCTGCCCGCCTACGAGGGCCTCGAGGCCTCCGTGGACGACGCCGTCGTCTCCGACGAGGACGTCGCCGAGCAGAAGAAGGCCCTCCAGGCCCGCTTCGGCACCCTGCGCGACGTCGAGCGCCCCGCCGCCGAGGACGACTTCGTGACCATCGACCTCGTCGCCAAGCAGGACGGCGAGACCGTCGAGGGCGCCGAGATCTCCGGCACCTCCTACCAGGTCGGCCGCGGCGGCATGATCGACGGCCTCGACGAGGCCCTGGTCGGCCTGTCGGCCGGCGAGGAGAAGACCTTCGGCTCCGAGCTGGTCGGTGGCGACATGACCGGCCAGGCCGTCGACGTGACCGTCAAGGTCACCGGCGTCCAGGAGCAGGAGCTCCCCGAGTTCGACGACGAGTTCGCCCAGCTCGCCTCGGAGTTCGACACCGCCGAGGAGTTCGAGGCGGACATCCGCACCCGCCTCGGCAACGGCAAGCGCCTCGAGCAGGCCGCCGCCGCCCGGGACGCCGTGCTGGAGGCCCTCCTCGACAAGGTCTCCGTGCCGCTGCCCGAGTCCCTCGTGACCGAGGAGCTCGCCGCGCGCCGCCAGAACATCGAGCAGCAGCTCGCCATGGCCGGCATCACCATGGAGAAGTACCTCGAGGACGAGGAGATGACCGTCGACGAGTTCGAGGCCGACCTCGACCGTCGGGTCCGCGACGCCGTCGCCGCGCAGTTCCTGCTCGACGAGATCGCGAAGAAGGAGGAGATCGGCATCGACCAGGCCGAGCTCTCCCAGCACCTCATCCAGCGCGCGCAGCAGTCCGGCCAGGACCCGCAGTCCTTCGCCAACCACATGTTCGAGCACAACCACATCCCGGAGCTCGTGCAGGAGATCCTGCGCGGCAAGGCCCTGGCGATCATGGTCGAGTCCGCCGTCGTCACGGACGAGTCGGGCAACCCGGTCGAGCTGAAGAACCTCCAGGCGGACGGCACCATCGCCGAGCCCGTCGCGGAGGAGGCCGCCGAGGACGAGGCGGCCGACGCTGCCGAGGCCCCGGCCGAGGACGCCGCGGAGGAGACCTCCGAGGAGGCCTGACCCGCCGCCCGGACCCGGGCACCCGCACCACCACACCGCCCCGCGGCCGTCACGGCCGCGGGGCGGTGTGCTTCCACCGGCACCTCGGCCCTCCTACGCTGACCGGGTGCACGAGGACGAGCGCGAGGACCCCGCCCGGGACCTGCGCGTCTCGCGACGGGTGGCGGCGCCGTGCGCGCTCGTCTGGGAGGCGCTGGCGGACCTGCGGCGGATGCCCCGGCGCAGCCCCGAGCTGGTCGCGATGCTCCCGCTCGCGCCGGGTCCGCTGCGCCCCGGGCTCGCGCACCTGGGGCTGAACCGGCGCGGTCCCGTGGTCTGGCCCACCCGCAACGTCCTCACCGACGTCGTGCCCGGGCGGCGCCTCGCCTGGCGGACCACCTCGAGCGGCGCGACCTGGGCCTGGGAGCTGGAGGAGGCCGGGGAGGCCACCCTCGTGGTCCACTCCCGCCGGGTCGAGGGCGGGCTCACCCTGGCCAGCCGGGTGGTGGCACCGGCCCTCCTGGGCGGCTCCGCCGCGCACGCCGCCGAGCTCGAGGAGGGCATGCGGAGGAGCGTCGAGGCGCTCGCGGCCGAGGTCGAGCAGGGCCGCGCATCCTGAGAACCGAGCAAAATCCGCTGTCGGCGAACAGGCGGGGTGGGCCCGTGGAAGTGTCGGGGCTTGCGGCTACTGTCGTCGACGTGAACCCCAACTCCACGACGTCGGCGCTGGACCCCTCGATGGGTGGCGGCGGCGGCCTCAACGTCCTCGACGACCACATCTACCAGCGCCTGCTCCGCGAGCGCATCGTGTTCCTCGGTTCCGAGGTCCGCGACCAGAACGCGAACGCGATCTGCGCCCAGCTGCTGCTGCTCTCCGCGGAGGACCCGGAGGCGGACATCTTCCTGCACATCAACAGCCCGGGCGGCTCGGTGGACGCAGGCATGGCGATCTACGACACCATGAACTACATCCCCAACGACGTCGCGACCGTGGGCATGGGCCTGGCCGCGTCGATGGGGCAGTTCCTGCTCTGCGCCGGCACCAAGGGCAAGCGCTACGCCCTGCCCCACGCCCGCATCATGATGCACCAGCCCTCCTCGGGCATGGGCGGCTCGGCCTCGGACATCAAGATCCAGGCCCAGCAGTCGCTGCACATCAAGAAGGTCCTGCTGGACCTGATCAGCGAGCACACCGGCCAGCCGATCGAGCAGGTCATCGCCGACGCCGACCGCGACCGTTGGTTCACCGCCGACCAGGCGCTGGAGTACGGCCTGGTGGACAAGGTGATCCGCAGCAGCCGCGAGGCCGCCGACCAGGGCCGCCCGGCCCACAGCAACTGAGGAGCCCCGCATGAGCTACTACATCCCGCAGTGGGAGGAGCGGACCTCCTACGGTGTCCGCCGCATCGATCCGTACGCGAAGCTCTTCGAGGAGCGGATCATCTACCTGGGCACCCCGATCTCCGACGACGTCGCGAACGCCGTGATCGCCCAGCTGCTCTGCCTGCAGTCGATGAACCCCGACCAGGAGATCAGCATCTACATCAACAGCCCGGGTGGCTCGTTCACCGCGCTGACGGCGATCTACGACACGATCAAGTTCATCCGCCCCGACGTGCGCACCGTCTGCCTGGGCCAGGCCGCCTCCGCGGCGGCGATCCTGCTGGCCGCCGGCACCCACGGCAAGCGGATGGCGCTGCCCAACAGCCGCATCCTGATCCACCAGCCCTACACCGAGGGCACGTTCGGCCAGACCTCGGACATCGAGATCCAGGCCAACGAGATCCTGCGCATGCGGGAGCTGCTCGAGAAGATGATCAGCGACCACAGCGGCAAGCCGCTGGAGGAGGTGTCGCGGGACATCGAGCGGGACAAGATCCTCACCGCCCCGCAGGCCGTCGAGTACGGCCTCATCGACTCGGTGCTCGAGACGCTGAAGACCCCGGCTCTCGCCTGATCCGACGGGTCAGGAACGGCGAGGCCCGGCCGATCCAACCTGGAGACGTGTCTCCACCCCACCGGGGGCGGAGGCGGGTTACCGTGGTGAGGCCGGGTCCCCCCGGGTGCCACGCACCCCACCGGTCGTCAGACCGCAGCAGCACCCACAGCAGCCAGATCAGCACGACCCCGACGCAGGCGTCGGACAGGACCCGACCCAGGTCGGGATGAGGGAGGACGAGCCCGGTGGCACGAATCGGTGACGGCGGTGACCTGCTGAAGTGCTCCTTCTGCGGCAAGTCGCAGAAGCAGGTCAAGAAGCTCATCGCGGGCCCCGGGGTCTACATCTGCGACGAGTGCATCGACCTCTGCAACGAGATCATCGAGGAAGAGCTGTCGGAGGGCACCGAGGTCGGCCTCGACGAGCTGCCCAAGCCCCGGGAGATCTTCGACTTCCTCAACTCCTACGTGATCGGTCAGGAGCAGGCGAAGAAGTCGCTCGCCGTCGCGGTCTACAACCACTACAAGCGCGTCCAGGCGGGCGTCTCCCCGGCCTCCGGCAAGCACTCCAAGGAGGAGTCGGTCGAGGTCGCGAAGTCGAACATCCTCGTCATCGGCCCCACCGGCTGCGGCAAGACCTACCTCGCCCAGACCCTGGCCCGGATGCTCAACGTCCCGTTCGCCATCGCGGACGCCACGGCGCTGACCGAGGCCGGCTACGTCGGCGAGGACGTCGAGAACATCCTCCTCAAGCTGATCCAGGCCGCCGACTACGACGTGAAGAAGGCCGAGACCGGCATCATCTACATCGACGAGATCGACAAGGTGGCCCGCAAGGCCGAGAACCCGTCGATCACGCGTGACGTCTCCGGCGAGGGCGTGCAGCAGGCGCTGCTGAAGATCATCGAGGGCACGACCGCCTCGGTGCCGCCGCAGGGCGGCCGCAAGCACCCCCACCAGGAGTTCATCCAGATCGACACCACGAACATCCTGTTCGTGGTGGGCGGTGCCTTCGCCGGGCTCGAGCACATCATCGAGCAGCGGGTGGGCAAGAAGACGCTCGGCTTCACCGCCGAGGTCGGTCAGACCCAGGAGCGCAGCGAGCAGGACCTGCTGGCGCTCGTCCGCCCCGAGGACCTCACGAAGTTCGGGCTCATCCCCGAGTTCATCGGGCGCCTCCCGCTCATCGCGAGCGTCTCGAAGCTCGACCAGGACGCGCTGGTGCAGATCCTCACCGCGCCCCGCAACGCGCTGGTCAAGCAGTACCAGAAGCTCTTCGACCTCGACGGCGTCGAGCTCGAGTTCACCGACGAGGCCGTCCAGGCCATCGCGGACAAGGCCCTCGAGCGCGGGACCGGCGCCCGCGGCCTGCGCGCCATCATCGAGGAGCTCCTGCTCCACGTCATGTACGAGGTCCCCTCCCGCGGCGACGTGGCTCGCGTCATCGTCACTGGCGAGTGCGTGCTCGGGGACGCCACCCCGGAGCTGGTCCTGCGCGACGCGGAGGCCAAGAAGCGCAAGTCCGCCTGACGGCGGCCGGCCGGGTCCGGTCGCTCCGGACCCGCCGCAGAGCACGAGGGCCGGGCTCCCCGAGGGGAGCCCGGCCCTTGCTGCGTCCCCGGGCGGCGCCGGGGGGCGGGTCAGCCCTGGTCGCCCTCGGCGGGCACCTCGGCCAGCTCGGCGGTGACGGTGACCTCGGCGTCGTCACCGGCGGGGGTGAAGACGAGGTCACCGGTGATCGTGCCGGTCCGGCGCAGGTCGTCCGCGGCCTTCTCGGCAGCGGCGACCACGGCCGCCGGGCCGGTGACCTCGACGCGGGACAGCGGAGCCCGCATCTTCACCTTGGCCTGCGACTTCGCGCCACGGATGCCGCCCAGCACGGTCTCGACGGCGTCCAGGACGCTGCCGTCGGCCGCGGCGGCCGAGCCGAGCTCCAGCTCCTGGGGCCAGCTGCTCGTGTGGACCGACCCCTCCTGCCACCACGACCAGACCTCCTCGGTCACGTAGGGCAGGAACGGCGCCAGCAGGCGCAGCTGCGTGTGCAGCGCGAGGGCGAGCGTCGCGCGGGCCGAGGCGCCGCCGGTGCTCTCCTTGTCGTAGGCGCGCTCCTTGACGAGCTCGAGGTAGTCGTCGCAGAAGTCCCAGAAGAACTTCTCGCTGACCTCGAGGGCCGAGGTGTAGTCGTAGGCCTCGAACGAGGACGTCGCACGGCGGACGACCTCGGCCAGGCGGCCGAGCAGGGCGCAGTCGACGGGCTCGGAGACCTCGTACGGCCGCAGCTCGGTCGCGCCGACCCAGCCGAGGACGAACTTGGAGGCGTTGAGCACCTTCATCGCCAGGCGGCGGCCGACCTTCATCTGGGTCTCGTCGAACGGCGAGTCCAGGCCGGGCCGGGCCATGGCGGCGCGCCAGCGCACGGCGTCCGCCCCGAACTTCTCCAGGATCTCCGTGGGGACGACGACGTTCCCCTTGGACTTCGACATCTTCTTGCGGTCCGGGTCCAGGATCCAGCCGGAGAGCATGGCGTGGCCCCACGGGACCTGGCCCTGCTCGAAGTGGGCGCGGACGACCCGGCTGAACAGCCAGGTGCGGATGATGTCGTGGCCCTGGGTGCACAGGTCCATCGGGAAGACGCGGCCGAAGAGGTCGTCGTCCACGCTCCAGCCGCCGGCGATCTGCGGGGTCAGCGAGGAGGTGGCCCAGGTGTCCATGACGTCCGGGTCGCCGATGAAGCCGCCGGCCTGGCCGCGCTGCTCGGGCGTGTAGCCCGACGGGGCGTCGGTCGACGGGTCGATCGGCAGGTCGGCCTCGGCCGGGAGGAGCGGGTGGTCGTAGTCGGGCTCGCCCTCGGCGTCCAGCGGGTACCAGACGGGGAACGGGATGCCGAAGAAGCGCTGGCGGCTGATGAGCCAGTCGCCGTTGAGGCCGCCGACCCAGTTGTCGTAGCGGTGCTTCATGTGGCCGGGGACCCAGGTGATCTGCTCGCCGTCCTTGAGCAGGTCGGTGCGCAGCGCGGCGTCCCGCCCGCCGTTGCGGACGTACCACTGGCGGGTGGAGACGATCTCGAGGGGCTTGTCGCCCTTCTCGTAGAAGTTCGCCATGCGCTGCGTGGGCTTGGGGTCGCCGTCGAGGGTGCCGGTCTCGCGCAGCATGGTGACCATCTCCTCGCGGGCGGAGAAGGTGGTCTTGCCCGCGAGGCGCTGGTAGGCCTCGTCGGCGCCGGCGAGCCACTCGGGGGTCTCGCGGGTCAGGCGACCGTCGCGGCCGATGACGGTGCGGACGGGGAGCTGCAGCTCGCGCCACCAGGTGACGTCGGTGAGGTCACCGAACGTGCAGCACATGGCGATGCCGGCGCCCTTGTCCATCTCCGCGGCCGGGTGCGCGACGACGGGGACCTCGACGCCGAAGACCGGCGAGGTGACCGTGGTGCCGAACAGCGGCTGGTACCGGGCGTCGTCGGGGTGCGCGATGAGCGCCACGACCGAGGGGATCAGCTCGGGACGCGTGGTCTCGATGTGGACGGGCGTGCCGTCGGGGCGACCGAAGGCGACGCGGTGGTAGGCACCGGCGTAGTCGCGGGCCTCCAGCTCGGCCTGCGCGACGGCGGTCTGGAACGTGACGTCCCAGAGCGTCGGGGCCTCCTGGAGATAGGCCTCGCCGCGGGCGAAGTTGCGCAGGAACGCCCGCTGGGAGATCTGCTGCGCCTTCGGGCCGATGGTCGTGTACTGCTGCTTCCAGTCGACCGAGAGGCCGAGGGTGCGCCACAGCGACTCGAAGACCTTCTCGTCCTCCTCGACCAGCCGCGAGCACAGCTCGATGAAGTTCGGCCGCGAGATCGGGACCTGCTTCTTGGCGTCGGGCTTCTCCGGCGGGGTGAAGTCCGGGTCGTAGGGCAGGCTCGGGTCGCAGCGGACGCCGAAGTAGTTCTGCACCCGGCGCTCGGTGGGCAGGCCGTTGTCGTCCCAGCCCATCGGGTAGAAGACGGACTTCCCGCGCATCCGCTGGAAGCGCGCGATCAGGTCGGTGTGGGTGTAGGAGAAGACGTGGCCCACGTGCAGGGAGCCGGAGACGGTCGGCGGCGGGGTGTCGATCGAGTAGACGTTCTCCCGCGGCTGGCTCCGGTCGAAGGCGTAGGTGTCCGCCTCCTTCCAGGCCTGCGACCACGTCGCC
This sequence comes from Nocardioides sp. GY 10127, assembly GCF_004919085.1. GTDB lineage: Bacteria > Actinomycetota > Actinomycetes > Propionibacteriales > Nocardioidaceae > Nocardioides. The sequence continues at coordinate 63,803 of NZ_STGL01000007.1, forward strand.
TCGAGGCCCTCGAGGGCAGGCTTCTCCGGTACGGCGACGGCCCGCGGGGTGGGGCTCGTCGTCTCGGGTGCGGCCTGCGTGGTGTCGGTCATGGGGGAATCCTAGTTTCGGCCCCTCCCCGGCCTCCAACCAGATCCGCCCTGGCGCGGCGGGCGGTGGGTGCGGCCGGGCCCGGCCACGTCCGTCCACCGGCGCCTGTCTCGCCCGGAGGGGTGAGACGCTTTACGCTGGACGAGCGTGGGCGGCGTCCCTCGCACCCGGACCGGCGGTGCCGAGTGGCTGGACACCCTGGGTGGTCGTGAGGACGGGGCCGGGACGCCGCCCCGCCCGCGCGTCCACCCAGGAAACCCGTGGCCGCCTAGCGGCGCCGGTGCCTAGCCTCTCGCCATGGAACCGGACCCGCTGAGCCCGTCCCCGCCGGTCGACGACGACGTGGCGTGGCAGGTCGAGCGGTACGCGGACCCGGCGGCCTTCACCCGCGCCGCGGCCGACTTCCTCGCCGCGCAGCCGGTGCTCTCCACCGTGGTCTCCTCGGCGACGGCCGCCTGGGCCGGCGCGGTGCGCCCGGCGTCCGACGAGGGCTTCGCGCCGTGGTGGGTGACGGTCCGGGAGCCGGGCGGACCGGTGGTCTCGGTGGTGATGCGGACGGCCTCGTTCGCCCCGCACCCCCTCTACGTGCTGCCGATGCCGCGGGGAGCCGCGCTCGCGGTGGCCGCGCGCCTGGTCGAGCGCGGCGACGACGCGTCCAGCGCGAACGGCGCCGCGCCGGCGACCGCCTGGCTGCTGGCGGAGCTGGCCCGGCTGCGCGGCGAGGCCCGCGTCCCCGAGGTGGCGGTGCCGATCCGGCTCTTCGAGCTCGACGCGCTCGTGCCACCGCCGCGGCCCCCGGGGCTGCCGAGGCGGGCCGACGAGGGCGACCTGGGGTGGCTGGTGCCCGTGCTGGGCCGCTTCGAGACCGAGGCCGCGCGCCAGGCCGGCAGGACGGTCCGCGACGCCGGGGACCACCTCGACGAGCACTGGGTCCGACGGCGCCTCGGCGACGAGGGCCTGTGGGTGTGGGAGGACCACGGCGAGCCGGTGTGCGTGGTCGGGGCGACCCCGACCGCCTACGGCGTGAGCCGGGTGGGCCCCGTCCTCACGCCCGAGGAGCACCGCGGCCGCGGCTACGCCGCCGCGCTGACGGCCCACGTCAGCGCCCTGCGCCGCGACGAGGGGGCCCGCGTCTGCCTGTTCACCGACGCGGGCAACCCCGTCTCCAACGCGCTCTACGCCCGGCTCGGCTTCCGGCCGCTCACCGACATGGCCGAGGTGGTGCTGCGCCGACGGCCGCCGGGGGAGCGGCCCGGGGAGGCCCGGGGATGCGCGGTCGAGTAGGGGCAGCGCGCCGGGGTCCCTAGACTGGTCCGATCATGGACGACACCCCCGCACCCCGCCTCGCGGAGACCCTCGCGGAGGCGGAGGACGCCCTGCTCTCGCGCTGGCCGGAGACCCGGCTGGAGCCCTCGCTCGACCGCATCCGCGCCCTGATGGAGCTCCTCGGTGAGCCGCAGCGCTCGTTCCGGACGATCCACCTCACCGGGACCAACGGCAAGACCTCGACGTCGCGGATGGTCGACGCCCTGCTGCGCGCCGTCGAGCTGCGCACGGGCCGCTTCACCAGCCCGCACCTGGAGAGCATCAACGAGCGGATCAGCGTCGACGGCGAGCCGCTGTCGGACGAGGCCTTCGTGCGCGCCTTCAACGACGTGGCGCCCTACCTCGCCCTCGTCGACGAGGACCAGCCCTTCCCGATGTCGTTCTTCGAGTCGGTCGTCGGCATGGCCTACGCCGCGTTCGCCGACGCGCCCGTCGACGTGGCGGTCGTCGAGGTCGGCATGGGCGGCACCTGGGACGCCACCAACGTGGTGGACGGGGACGTCGCCGTCGTCCTGCCCATCGCCGTCGACCACGCCAAGTACCTGGGCGGGACGCCGGAGGCGATCGCCCACGAGAAGGCCGGGATCATCAAGCCGGGCGCGAGCCTGGTCGTGGCCGCCCAGCTGCCCGAGGTCGCGGAGGTGCTGCTCAAGCAGGCCGCCGCCGTCGGCGCCACCGTCGCCCGCGAGGGCGTCGAGTTCGGGGTCGTCTCGCGCACCCCGGCGCTCGGTGGCCAGACCGTGAGCCTCCAGGGGCTGCGCGCCCGCTACGACGACCTGTTCCTCCCGCTGTACGGCGCCCACCAGGCGCAGAACGCCGCGATCGCCCTGGCCGCAGTCGAGGCGTTCCTCGGCGGCTCCGAGGCGCTCTCGCCGGACGTCGTCGCGGCCGCCTTCGCCCAGGTCAGCTCGCCCGGGCGGCTCGAGATCGTGCGGCGCAGCCCCACGGTCCTGCTGGACGCGGCCCACAACCCCGCCGGCGCGGAGGCCACGGCCGCGGCGCTGGAGGACTCCTTCACCTTCCGCCCGCTCGTCGGCGTCCTCGGCGTCATGGCCGACAAGGACGTCGAGGAGCTGCTGGTCGCGCTCGAGCCGCAGCTCGACCAGGTCGTGTGCACCCAGAACTCCACCCCGCGCTGCATGCCGGCCGCCGAGCTGGCCGAGGTCGCGGTCGGCGTCTTCGGCGAGGACCGCGTGCACGTGCAGCCGCACCTGCCCGACGCCATCGCCGAGGCCACCGCGCTGGCCGAGTCCGCGGACGGCGGCGGCGCCTCGATCGGCTCCGGCGCGGTGCTGGTCACCGGCTCCGTCATCACCGCCGGCGAGGCCCGCACGCTGCTGGCCCCGCGCCGGCCGGCCCGGTCGGTCGGCCCGTCGGTCGTGCTCACGCGCGGTGAGGAGACCCTCGAGCTCGAGGACGACGAGGAGGGCGGCGGCGACCTGTCGGAGGTGAGCCTCGAGGCGCTGCTGCGCGACACCCTGTCCGACGGCCTGCACGGCTCCGGGGAGGACGAGTGAGGTCGCCGCGCCGCGGCCTGTGCTCCGCGATCCTCGTGCTCGAGGGCATCACCCTCGGGCTCACCACGCCCGTGCTCATCACGCTCGGCGGCGTCCCCACCGGCGCCGCGCTCGGCCTCGGCCTCGGCCTGGCCGTCGTGTGCCTGCTGCTACCCGCGCTGCTGCGCAAGGAGTGGGCCTACGGGGCCGGGTGGATCGTCCAGGTCCTGGCCATCGCCATGGGCCTCCTGGTCACCCCGATGTACTTCCTCGGCGGCATCTTCGCCCTGCTGTGGGGCACCGCCCTGTGGCTCTCGGCCAAGATCGACCGCGAGCGCGCCGAGGCCTTCGCCGCCTACGCGGCCGAGCAGGCCGCCCAGCTGGAAGCCCAGCCGGAAGCCCAGCCGGAAGCCCAGCCGGACGCCTCCACCGAGTAGGCGTTCGCCGAGCTGACTCCTCAACGGGGTGGATGCGGTGCACCTGCTGCACCGCATCCACCCCGTTGACGTCCGGCCCGACGTCCGGCCCGACGTCCGGCCCGACGTCCGGCCCGACGTCCGGCCCGACGGCTCCGGCTCTCACACGAGGGCGGCCCGGACCACGGCGAGCGCCTGCTCCAGCTGGGCGTCCGTGCAGCCGCCGAAGCCCAGCACGACGCCGGTGGCGCCGCTGCTCCGGGCGGAGTCGGCCAGCAGCGGCAGGTCGAAGCCGGCGTCCCGGGCGGCCCGGTGCACGGCGTCCGCCTGCTCGCCGGGCAGGGGGAGGGTGGCGTACATGCCGGCCACGGCCCCGGGCAGCCAGTCGCCGAGCACCTGCTCGACGCGGGCGGCGCGGCGGGCGTACACGCGCCGCGCGGACCGCACCGCCCGGTCGACGTAGCCGTCGCGCAGCAGGCCGAGCAGCGCCCGCTGGGCGGGCCAGGACGGCGAGTCGTGGGTGGTCCCGCGCAGCTCGTCCACCCGGCCCAGGACGTCGGGCGGCGCGACCAGCCAGCCGAGGCGCAGCCCGGGCGCGACCGTCTTCGAGACGGTGCCCAGCAGCGCCACCGTGCCCGGGTCCAGGCTGGCGAGGGCGGGCACGGGCGCCACGTCGTAGCGGAACTCGGAGTCGTAGTCGTCCTCGACCAGCACCGTGCCGGCCTCGCGCGCCGCCCCGATCAGCGCGGCGCGGGTGGCCGCGGGCAGCACCGGTCCGAGCGGGTGCTGGTGGGCCGGGGTCAGGTAGAGGGCGGCGAGCCCGGCGAGGCCGGAGGCCGTGGTCGGCGGGTCCAGCGCCGGCACGTCGACCACCTCGCGGCCGAGCGCCCGCACCTGCGCGACCGCCGCCGCGTAGCCCGGGTCCTCGACGCCGACGGGCCCGGCGGGCAGGGCGGTGAGCAGGTGACGCAGGCCGTCGGTGGTGCCGGTGGTCAGCCGCAGGTCGTCCGGGCCGACGTCGAGGCCCCGCGTGCGGCGCAGGCGCTCGGCCAGCGCCGCCCGCAGATCGGCCAGTCCGCGGTGGTCGGGGTAGCCGTCGGGCGGGCCGGCGGCGCCCACGTCGCGCCACGCGCGGCGCCAGGCCGCGGCCTGGGCGCCGTCGTGCGACGGGTCGACCCAGGGGTGGCCGCTGGAGAGCCGCAGCAGGCTCCGCGGCGGCTCCGGGGCGGCGGGCGCGGGCGCGTCGGGGGCGGCGACCCTGCTGCCGGCCACGTACGTGCCGGAGCCGCGCCGACCCTCCAGCCAGCCCTCCGCGACGAGTTGCGCCCAGGCCTGCTCCACCACCGAGCGGGCCACCCCGAGGTCGGCGGCGAGCGCCCGGCTCGAGGGCAGCCGCGCCCCCGCGGGCAGGGTGCCGTCCCCGATGCGGCCGCGGACGGCGGCGGCCAGCTGGGCGCCCAGCGGCGTCCTCGACCCACGCTCGAGGTGGACGGCGAGCAGCGGGTCTGTCACGGCGGTGCTCCTGACGCGGGGACGAGGCCAAGTGGCCTGCTGGATTGCCACGATAGTGGCACTGGTGACCGGGCCACTCGTGGGGGAGGCTGGGCCGCATGACGACGCTGCCGCTCCAGCCGACGCCCCGCACCAGCCTCACCCGCAGCCGCCACCGGGCCCTCGACGACCGGGAGGCCCTCCACGCCTGCCTGCGAGAGGCGCTCATCGGTCACCTCGGGGTCACCGTGGGGGAGGGGGACGGCGCGCACCCCGTCGTCCTGCCCGTGGCGGTGGCGCTGGACGAGTCCGGGCCGGACGAGGGCGGCACGCTCTACGTGCACGGCTCCGTGGCCGCGGGCTGGCTGGCCTCGGCCGTGGGGCGCACGGTCTGCCTCACCGTCACGCACCTCGACGGCCTGGTCCTCGCCCGCTCCGGGTTCCACCACTCCATGAACTACCGGTCGGCGGTCGTGATCGGCGCGCTGCGCCGCGTGGAGGACGAGGACGAGCGGCTCCGGGCCCTCGACCTCGTCGTCGACCACCTGGTGCCCGGCCGCGCGGCCACCCTGCGGCCGATGAGCCGCAAGGAGCTGGCGGCCACCGTCGTCCTGGCGCTGCCCCTGGCCGAGGCCTCGCTCAAGGTGCGCGACGGCGGCCCCGTGGACGACGACGAGGACGTGGCGGCCGGCGCCTGGGCGGGCCACCTGCCGCTGCGGACGATCGCCGGGGACGTCGTTCCCGACGCGCACTCGGCCGACCTGCCCGTGCCGGTCGAGGTGGGTGTGAGGGCCGACTCACTGCGGTGAGTCCCGGCCTCGCTAGGGTCGGGGCATGACCATGCAGACCCTCGTCCTCGTCAAGCCCGACGGCGTGCGCCGCGGCCTCACCGGCGAGGTGATCCGCCGGATCGAGGCCAAGGGCTACACCCTGGCCCAGCTGAAGAAGCTCACCGCCACCCGCGAGATGCTCGCCGAGCACTACGCCGAGCACGAGGGCAAGCCGTTCTACGAGCCGCTCGTGGAATTCATGCTCTCCGGCCCGGTCGTCGCCATGGTGCTCGAGGGCGAGCGCTGCATCGAGGGGTTCCGGTCGCTGGCCGGCGCCACCGACCCCACCGCCGCCGCGCCGGGCACCATCCGCGGCGACCTCGGCCGCGACTGGGGCGCCAAGGTGCAGGAGAACATCGTCCACGGCTCCGACTCGCCGGAGTCCGCCGCCCGCGAGATCGGCATCTGGTTCCCGGCCTGACCCCGGCTCACCCCGGCTCACCCCGGCTCACCCCGGGCCACACGGGCTCACACCGCCCCGCACGCCGTCGGCGTGCGGGGCGGTGCCGCGTCCGGCCCGCCCGTCCGGCCCGCCGTCCGCCTCCGTCAGCCCGCCCGCGACACCGCGTGACGCACCCGGCGCAGGAGGGCCCACGACGTCCCGCGTGTCTCCCGCGAACCCGTAGATCGGGTATCTAGCCTGGATCGACCTCGCCGCGACGAGGTCTCCCCTTCCCCACCTGCACCACGGGTCACGCCCGGGGTGCCCGCACACCCAGGGACGCACCTGCGATGGCGAACAGCTTCCTCGGCCGAGACATGGCGGTCGACCTCGGCACCGCCAACACGCTCGTCTACGCCCGCGGCAAGGGCGTCCTGCTCGACGAGCCCAGCGTCGTGGCGCTGAGCTCCGGCACGGGCGAGATCCTGGCCGTGGGGCACGAGGCCAAGCGGATGATCGGGCGCACCCCCGAGGGGATCACCGCCATCCGGCCGCTCAAGGACGGCGTGATCGCCGACTTCGAGGCCACCGAGCAGATGCTGCGCTGGTTCATCCGGCAGGTGCACCGCCGCTCGTGGCTGGCCAAGCCGCGCCTGGTGGTCTGCGTGCCCAGCGGCATCACCGCGGTGGAGCAGCGCGCCGTCAAGGAGGCCGGCTACATGGCCGGCGCCCGCCGGGTGTTCATCATCGAGGAGCCCATGGCGGCCGCGATCGGCGCCGGCCTGCCCGTCCACGAGGCCACCGGCAACATGGTCGTGGACGTCGGGGGCGGCACCACCGAGGTCGCGGTGATCAGCCTCGGCGGCATCGTCACCAGCCTCTCGATCCGCACCGCCGGGGACGACCTCGACGCCGCGATCGTGTCCTGGATGAAGAAGGAGTACTCGCTGCTCCTGGGCGAGCGCACCGCCGAGGAGGTCAAGACGACCCTCGGCTCGGCCTTCCCGCTGCCGGACGAGCCGGAGGCGGAGGTCCGTGGCCGCGACATGGTCTCCGGCCTGCCCCGCACGGTCTCGGTCTCCACGGCCGAGGTGCGCCAGGCGATGGAGGAGCCCGTGAGCGCCATCGTCGACGCCGTCCGCAGCACCCTGGACCAGACCCCGCCCGAGCTGGCCGGCGACATCATGGACCGCGGGATCGTCCTCACCGGCGGCGGTGCGCTGCTGCGCGGGCTCGACGAGCGCATCCGGCACGAGACCGGCATGCCGGTCCACGTCGCGGAGGACCCGCTCACCTCGGTCGCCCTCGGCGCCGGCAAGTGCGTCGAGGAGTTCGAGGCGCTCCAGCAGGTGCTCGTCAGCGACGTGCGGCGATGAGGACGCCGAGGTGACCGACCTGCTCCCGCGCTCGGGCGGCCCGGACCCCGCGTCCGCGCCGGGCCCCGTGCGCCGACCCTTCCGAGACCTCTCCGCCGAGGGCCGCGGCCGCGCCGGCGGCCGCTGGCGTCGCGGCCGGGTGCCCGGCTCGCTGCTCTCCCGCGTCGAGCGCCGGGAGCGGCGCTGGTCCGCCGGCCCGGCGCCGGCCGCGCCGGCGTCCCGCTCCCTGCTGGCGGCGCTGCTGCTGGCCGCCGCCACCGTCACCACCCTCGATCTCTCCACCGACCACGGGCCCGTCGAGGCGGCCCGCGGGGTCGTCGCTGACGTCGTGGGGCCGCTGGAGTCCGGGACGGCCGCCCTGGTGCGTCCGTTCACCGCGATCGGCGACTTCTTCACCAGCCGCTCGGCCCTGCGCGCGCAGGTGGCCGAGCTCCAGGCCGAGAACGACGCCCTCACCGACCAGCTGGCCACCGCCGACGTCGACACCCGCCGGCTGGCCACCTACGACGCGCTGGCCGCCGAGGCCGACGACCTGGACCGCGCGGTCGTGGCCGCGCGCGTGGTGGGCTGGGGCGCGGCCCAGACGTTCACCGACACCGTCACCATCGACGCCGGCACCGAGGACGGGGTCTCCGCGGACGACACGGTCATCGCCGGCGACGGGCTCGTCGGCCGGGTCCTCACCGCCGACTCCTCGACCTCGACCGTCGTCCTCATCACCGACGCCGACTCCACCGTGGGCGCGCGCGTGGGCTCCTCGGGCACCCTCGGCTTCCTCACCGGCCGCGGCGAGGTGAGCGACGGGGCCACGCTCGACCTGGAGCTCGTGGACTCCACCGAGGTCCCCGACCGCGGCGAGACCGTGCTGACCTGGGGCAGCCAGGACGGCGCGCCCTACCTGTCCGGGATCCGCATCGGGCGGGTCACCAAGGTCTACAGCTCGCTGCGGGACTCCTCCGTGCGGGTCGAGGTCGAGCCGTCGGTCGACATGACCTCCCTCGACGTCGTGGGGGTGATCGTGCCGAAGGGCACCGACTCCGCCCGCGGCCTGATCACGGGCAGCTCCGGCTCGTCCGACACCTCCGGGAGCGACGGCTGATGAGCCCCGTGCGCACCCTCGTCACCGGCGCCGTCGTGCTGGCGGCGCTGCTGCTCCAGGTCGTCGTCGCCCCGCACGTCGCCTGGCACGGCGTCGTGCCGGACCTCGTGCTCCTCGTCGTGGTGGCCGTGGCGCTGGCCCGCGGCCCGCAGCCGGCCATGGTGCTGGGCTTCTGCGCCGGGCTGCTGGTCGACCTCGCGCCGCCGGCCGAGCACGTGGCCGGGCGCTGGGCGTTCGCCCTGGTGGTCGTCGGCTACCTCGCCGGGCGCCTGCGGCCGGACGTCGCCCCGACCGCGCTCTCCACGGTGGCCACGGTCGCCGGCTGCTCGTTCGTGGGCGCCAGCCTCGTCGCCCTGAGCGGCCTGCTCCTGGGCGACCCGGCCGGCGTCGGCACGGGGGAGCTCATGCTCGCCGTCCTCGCCTCCGTGGTGTGGGACGTCGCGCTCACCCCGCTCGTCCTCCCGCCCCTGCTGGCGCTGCTGCGCCGTCTGGAGCCGGGCCCGGCATGAGCCCGTTCCGACGTCGCGGCACCCGCCCCGCCCCGGGCTCGCGGGGCGACCGCCCGGCCGACCGCGCCGGTGGTCCCCCCGGCGGCACGCCGGGGGAGGAGCCGCGCACCCAGCGGCTCTCCCGGATGCGGCTGATCGTCATCCAGGCGCTGGTGCTCTCGCTCTTCGCCACGCTCCTGGCCCGGCTGTACTACCTCCAGGTCGTCGAGGGCGACGCCTACCAGGAGCAGGCGGCCTCGCAGTCGGTGCGCGACATCGTCACCCAGCCGACGCGCGGCCTCATCGTCGACGACCAGGGGCGGACGCTGGTGGCCAACCGGCTCGCCTGGGTCGTCGAGGTCGACCGGACGCTGCTGGGCAACCTCAGCGAGGCCGACCAGGACGTGGTGCTCGACCGGGTCGCCGAGGTCACCGGCGTCGCGCGGCGGCGGATCGACCGCGAGCTCGTCGACTGCGGCACCGACGGCGCGGTGAGCGGCCTGTGCTGGAACGGCTCGCCCTACCAGGCCGTCCCCGTCGCCGAGGACGTCGGGCAGAGGGTCGCGCTCGCCATCAGCGAGGTGTCCGAGGACTACCCGTCGGTGGTGCTCGAGCAGCAGAGCGTGCGGTCCTACCCGAGCCCGTTCGGGGTCAACCTCGCCCACGTCCTGGGCTACACCTCCTCGGTGACCTCCGACGAGCTGGAGGAGGCCGAGAAGGACAACGACACCTCGGTCGACGCCGACTCGGTGCTGGGCCGCGCCGGCCTGGAGAAGGAGTACGACACCTGGCTGCGCGGCCTGCCCGGCACGTCCTCGGTGACCGTGGACTCCCAGGGCAACGTGCTCGGCGATAGCGACGACGAGGAGGCGCGCCCCGGCGACACCCTCGTGACCAGCATCGACGCCAAGGTGCAGTCGGTGGTGGAGAAGCAGCTGGCCAGCACGATCAGGACGGCGCGGCGCACCTACGACAGCGTCACGAAGAAGAACTACGTCGCGGACTCCGGCGCGGTGGTGGTGATGGAGGCCGACACCGGACGGATCGTGGCGATGGCCTCCCAGCCGACCTACGACCCCGAGGTCTGGGCCGGCGGCATCACCGAGAAGCAGCTGCGCCGGCTGTACTCGGAGAAGGCCGGCACCCCGCTGCTCTCGCGCGCCACCCAGGGCCAGTTCGCCCCCGGCTCGACGTGGAAGCCGTTCATGACGGTGGGGGCGCTGACCCACGGCTACTCCACCAGCACCCAGTTGAACTGCTCGAACTCCGTGACGATCGGCAACCGGACGTTCAAGAACTACGAGTCCGAGGCGTACGGCCTCATCGGCTTCCAGCGGGCGCTCGAGGTCTCGTGCAACACGTTCTTCTACCGGATCGGCTACCACTACTGGCTCAAGTACGGCTCCGATGAGACCGACGTGAACGCCAAGGACCCGCTGGTGGCCGAGGCCAAGAAGTTCGGCTTCGGCCAGGCCACGGGCGTGGACCTGCCGGGCGAGGCCTCGGGTCGGGTCGCCGACCGGCGCTGGAAGCGCTCGTACTGGAAGTCGATGAAGTCCTACTACTGCGGGATCGCGCGCAAGCCGCAGACCGCGAAGACCTCCGACTTCCTCTACCAGTTCGCCCAGGAGTTCTGTGCGGACGGCTACGCCTACCGGGCCGGTGACGCCGCGAACTTCGCCATCGGCCAGGGCGACACCCTGGTGACGCCCCTCCAGCTGGCCCGCGCCTACGCGGCCCTGGCCAACGGGGGCACGCTCTACGCGCCCCGGGTCGGCAAGGCCGTCGTCGGCTCCGACGGCACGGTGATCAAGCGGATCAAGCCGTCGGTGGTGGGGCACGTGAGCATGCCGAAGAAGGTCCTCTCTTACCTGGACACGGCGCTCTCCGGCGTCACCAGCGAGGGCACGATGGCCTGGAAGATGCAGGGCTTCCCGCTGAGCAAGGTCGACATCCGGTCCAAGACGGGCTCCGCCGAGGTCTATGGCAAGCAGTCGACCTCGTGGGTCGCCTCGTACTCCGACGACTACGTCGTGGTGATGATGGTGAGCCAGGGCGGCACGGGCTCCGGCACGTCCGGCCCGGCCGTCCGCAAGATCTGGGAGTCCCTCTACGGCGTCGACGGCGAGAGCGTCGACACCGACGACTCCGCGATCCCCGGGGTCGTGCAGTCCGAGGGCCTGCCCGTCTTCACCGACGACGGCTCGATCCTCCCGCCGCGCACCACCGGTGCGAGCGCCGGGAAGTCCACCACGAAGGCGAAGGCGAAGGCCGCGTCGGGCACGGCGAAGGGGAGCGGCGCATGAGCGGGGTGCGGGTGATCGGGGCGGTCGGCAGCCCGTCGTCGCCGGCCGGCGCCGGCCTGCGGCGTGGGACGTCACGGGGTGGGACGACGCGGGGTGGACGCTCCGCCGGCACCCGGCCCGCCGACGGCCGCCCGGTGCTGCGCTGGGGCGGGGTGGACTGGGTCCTCCTGCTGGCCGTCCTCGGACTCGTCTCGCTCGGCACGATGCTCATCTGGTCGGCCACCGCGAACCGCGACTCCCTCACCGGCGGCGACCCCCGGGCCTTCCTGGACAAGCAGGTCGTCAACGTGGTCATCGGCCTCGCGCTCATGGTCACGGTGGCGGTCGTGCCGCACCGGTGGATCCGGCTGCTCACGCCCGTCGCCTACCTGGCCTCCCTGGTGGGCCTGGTGCTGGTCCTCGTGATGGGCTCGACCATCAACGGCTCGCGGTCCTGGATCGTGATCGGCGGGCAGTCGCTGCAGCCCTCGGAGCTGGCGAAGCTCACCGTCGTGGTCGGGATGGCCCTCGTGCTCGCCCGCCGGCTGGAGGGACGCTGGCGGCCGCGGGTCGGGGCGGTCGAGATCGTCCTCATGCTGGCGGTGGCGGGCGTGCCCGCCCTGCTCATCCTGGCCCAGCCCGACCTGGGCACCATGCTCGTCCTCTCGGCCACCGTGCTCGGCGTCCTCGGTGTCTCCGGCGCCCCGCGCCGCTGGCTGGCGCTCCTCGTCGGCGGGGGCGTGACCGCGGCCGTCCTCGCCGTCGCCGCGGGCGTCCTCAAGGCCTACCAGGTGGACCGGTTCCTGGCCTTCACGAACCCGGACCTGGACCCGCAGGGCGCCGGCTACAACGTCGAGCAGGCCCGCATCGCGGTCGGCAACGGCGGGCTGTTCGGACAGGGGTTGTTCCACGGCTCGCAGACCCAGTCAGGGTTCGTGCCCGAGCAGCACACCGACTTCGTCTTCACAGTGGCCGGCGAGGAGCTCGGCCTGGTCGGGGCCGGGCTCCTCGTCGTCCTCCTGGGGGTCGTGGTGTGGCGGGCGCTCGCGATCGCGCGCCTCTCCGACGACGTGTTCGGACGCGTCGCCGCGGCCGGCATCGCCTGCTGGTTCGGCTTCCAGGCGTTCCAGAACATCGGCATGTGCCTGGGGATCATGCCGGTCACCGGCGTCCCGCTGCCCTTCGTCTCCTACGGCGGCTCCTCGCTGTTCGCCGGGCTCATGGCCGTCGGCCTGCTCCTGGCGATCCGGATGCGGGCGACCGCCCCGCGCCCGATGCGGTACACGCTGGCCGCGCGCTGAGCCGCGGGCCGAGCCGGGGCCGGACCCGCGCTCACCGCCCGACCGCGAGCCGACCGCCGGCACTCCCGGCCAGGGCCGCGAGCGCCCCCCGGCGTCGCCGGTCGAGGGGAGAGGGACGCCGGTCCAGCCGCCGGTCCAGGAGCGTGGCCGCGCGCTCGGGGCGGCCGGAGCGCGCCAGGCAGAGGAGGAGCGCCTCCTCCACGACCTCCCGCTGGGCCGCCGAGCCGCCGACGAGCACCAGCCGGGGGAGCAGGTCGACGAGCTGGTCGGCCGCCTGGGCGTGCCGCTCCTCCACCATGGCGGCGAGGGCCTCGCACAGGGGCGCGACCACCCCGCTCGTGACGGCGTCGTCCGACTCCCGGCAGCGACGGCGCAGCCGCTCGAGCCGGTCGCGGTGACCGGCGGCGGCCAGGGCGATCGCCGCGTGCAGGGCGCCGAAGGGGGTCGAGGGACGGGTGAGCAGCACCGGGTCGACGGCGGCGAGGGCGGCCTCGACCGGCGGCGGGGGCAGCTCCTCGGAGCCGGGCCACCCGCTGGTGGTCAGCTGCCAGCGCCACAGCAGCGAGACCGCGTCCACGAGCAGGCGCACGCCTCCCGTGGTCGGCGGTGCCAGCTGGGCGTAGTACCGGCGCCGCACGGCCTCGGTGTCGCCCAGCGCGAGCTCGTGCAGGGCGGCGTGCCAGGAGAAGTGCGAGCGGTGGTCGGCGTCCCGCCCGCTGCGCTCGATCCAGGCGTCCAGCCAGTCCAGGCCGGGTCGGTGCTCCCCGGACTCGTAGAAGACGTGGCTGAGGGCGTGGACGGCGTGGCCCGAGGCGGGCTCGCAGGCCAGCGCGCTCTCGGCGAGCAGCCCGGCCTCCTCCAGGCGTCCCTGGTCCTGCCGGGTGAAGGCGAGCAGCGAGTGGTACCACCAGTGGTCGCCGTAGGCGGGCGCCAGCCCCTCGACCAGGTCCCAGGCCTCGCGCTGGAGGTCGGTGACCCCGGAGAAGGCGATGGTGGGCACGGCCGCGGAGACCGCGAGCGCGTCGCGCGGGTGCGCGGCCACGTGCCGGGTCAGCGCCTGCCCGCCGGCCCGCGCGTCGGCGACGCGCGAGGCGACGACCGCCACGAACGACCGCTCCCGCTCGTCGCCGCGGCGCTCGAGCGCGCCCCGGGCGGCGGCGAGGGCGCGGGGGACGTCCACGTCGGCGCCGGCCTCGTGCCCGAGGAGGGCCAGCGCGGCGTGCCCCACCGCCAGGTCCGGGTCCAGGACGACGGCCTCGGCGATGAGCCGCTCGCCCCCGGCCTGGAGGCGCAGCACCCGCTCGAGGCCGGCGTTGTAGGTCGCGGCGGCCTCCGCGGTGGTGGAGAGCGGCAGCCCCAGCAGGTCGCGCGGGCGGGCGACCGGGTGGTGGCCGCCGACCCAGCGCCCGTCCTCGAGGCGGCGGGGCAGCGGCGCGACCTCGTGCAGCACCGCGGCGGCCAGCGCCTGCGCCTGCGCCCGGATCTCCGGGACGGCCGTCGACTCGAGGAGCTCCCCGCGGCGCAGGGCGCCGAGCGTCCACACGGGTGCGGCGGTGGAGCCGGAGGAGTCCCGCAGCCAGCCGTCGACGGTCCGGACGCCGAGCCCCCGGGTCGCCGGCTCGGCCAGCCGCAGGCCACCCCGGTCGCGCAGCAGGTCGCCCAGCAGCGGGTCCCCCGCGCGGCGGACGTCGCCGCCCCCGCCGGTGGCGTTGACGACCCACCCGACCTCGCGGCTGCTGCCGTCGCTGAAGGTGACGCGCAGGCCGCCCAGCGGCAGGGGCTCCGCCGTGGCCACCCGGGCCGCCCGGACCTCGACCCGGTCGGTGGCGAGCAGGCCGTCGAGCACCGCTCCCGGCACGGGCGCGGTGCGGTGCCGCAGCCGGTTCCAGGCGCCGGCGTGCTCGTCGAGGAACCGGTGGCGGTCCTCCTCGGGCAGGCGACCCCAGAGCTGCGCGACGCGGTGCCGCAGGCCGTCGGCGGCGGGCCGCCAGTCGCCCTGGGCGGTGCCCACCTCGCGCAGGTGCTCCTGGGCGGCCTCCACGACGGCCTCCAGGTCGGCGTCCCACGCGGAGACGTCGGGGACGACCGGCAGCGCGGGGCGGGGGACGTGGGCGAGCGGCAGCCGCCCGTGCCGGGAGGTGGCGAGCACGCGGCGGTCGGGGCGGGCGCCGTCGCCGACGAGGCTGAGCGTCACGTCCAGCATGGTGAGCCCGGTGCCCACCACGAGGACGTCGGCGGGGCCCCTGCGGTCGCGACGCACGACGTCGAGCGCGCCGGGCGCCCACGGGTCGGCGACGAGGAACGGGGACGCCCGGAGCGACTCCGGGGCCCAGTCGACCGGGTCGGCGGGGGAGCCGGTGGCGAGGACGACCGCGTCGGCCGCGACGTCCTCGGACCCCGCTCGGACGACCCACGAGGGGCCGGCACCGTCGGCACCGCCGTCCGGGGCGGCCACCCGGCTCAGCCCCGTGGCCCGCAGCCGACGGTGCCGGACGCGCACCAGGCCGGCCGGGTCGCTCGCCTGCTCGGCGAGGCAGGCGTCGAGGTAGGCGGCCCACAGCCGACGGGGCACGAACGCGTGCGGCTGGGCCTGTTCGGGCGCGGCGTGGGCCTCGAGCCAGGCGACGAAGTGGCCGGGCTCGTCGCCGAGGACGCTCATCTGCGCGGCGGGCACGTTGAGCAGGTGCTCCTCGTCGTCGGTGCCGAACGCGACGCCCCGGGCCCAGCGCGGTGCGGGGTCGAGCAGGTCGATCTCGAGCCGGGAGCCGCGGGCACGGGCGGCCCGGGCGAGGTGGAGGGCGCTGAGGCTGCCGGCGGCGCCGGCACCGACGACGGCCACGCGGGCGGCGCGGGTGCGGTGGCTGGGGTTCATCCGTTCCTGCTTTCTCGCTAATGACGACTGAGTTACTAGACATTAGCGACAGGGGAAGGCCACCGAAAGGGAGGCTCGCTGTGAGCCGGCTCGGTGGCGCGCGGGCTAAGGCTGCGCCGAGAGGAACAGGAACGTCGCCAGCAGCACGAGGTGGACCAGGCCCTGCTGGGCCTTGGCCCGGCCTTGGGCGACGGTGAGCACCGAGACCGCCACGGTGACCGCCAGGAGCACCACCTGCGTGGGTGGCAGCCCGAGCTCGAGGGGGCCGTCGAGCCAGATGGAGGCCACCGCGATCGCCGGGATGGTGAGGCCGATCGAGGCCATCGCCGAGCCGTAGGCGAGGTTGAGGCTGTTCTGGACGCGGTCGGCCGCCGCGTGCCGGACCGCGGAGATCGACTCCGGCGCCAGCACGAGGAGCGCGATCACCACGCCGACCACTGCGTACGGCAGGCCCAGCGCGGCCACGGCGTGCTCGATGGTGGGGGAGAGCAGCTTGGCGAGCCCGACCACCCCGACGAGCGCGGCCAGCAGCAGCCCCAGGCTGGCCCAGGCCGCGCGGGCCGACGGCGGGGCGGCGTGCTGCTCGTCGTCCTCGAGGACGCCGGTGACGCGGCCCTGCGCGTCCGAGGCGACGGGGAGGAAGAAGTCGCGGTGCTGCACGGTCTGCGTGAGCACGAACCCGACGTAGAGCGCGAGGGAGACGGCGGCCGCGAAGGCGAGCTGTGAGGTCGAGTAGACGTAGCCCGCCGCGGACACGGTGAAGCCCGGCAGGACGAGGCACACGCCGGCCAGGGCGACGACCGTGGACAGCGCGGAGCCGGACCCGCTGGCGTTGAAGCTGACCAGCCGGTGCCGCAGCGCGCCGACGAGCAGGGAGAGGCCGGCGATGCCGTTGAGGGTGATCATCACCGCGGCGAAGACGGTGTCGCGGGCGTAGGTCGAGGCGCTGGAGCCGCCCCCGGTCATCAGCATGACGATGAGGCCGACCTCGATGACGGTGACGGCGACCGCGAGCACGAGGGAGCCGTAGGGCTCGCCGATCCGGTGGGCGACCACCTCGGCGTGGTGGACGGCGGAGAGCACGGCGGCGACCAGGAAGAACGCGACGAGCCCGAGCGCGAACGGGTGCGCGTGGTGGGCCCAGGTCGCGCCGAGCACGGCGAGGGCGCCCAGGGGTGCGAGGGTCGTCCAGCTCCTCAGCAGGGTGTGCAGGAGGGGTCGTCGGGCGTGGCCGGCGGTCGCGCTCATGGGGAGAACCCTGTCAGGTGGCCCCAACCCCGGGGCCGGGGACGCACACCGCCGTGACCGGACGGACGGGGCGGACGTCGGCGCCAGGCTCTACCCTCGTTGTCGATGGCAACGACAGCGGAGCCGGCCCCCTCCGGCGAGTACACGCACGCGCAGATCCTCACGATCATGTCCGGCCTCATGCTGGGCATGTTCCTGGCCGCGCTGGACCAGACGATCGTCTCCACCGCGATCCGCACGATCGCCGACGACCTCAACGGACTCTCGATCCAGGCCTGGGCGACCACGGCCTACCTGATCACCTCGACGATCACGACCCCGATCTACGGCAAGCTCGGCGACCTCTACGGCCGCAAGCGCCTGTTCATGACCGCGATCACGATCTTCGTCGTCGGCTCGGCGCTGTGCAGCCTGGCCACGTCGATGTACAGCCTCGCCGCCTACCGCGCCCTCCAGGGGCTCGGCGCCGGTGGCCTCTTCACCCTCGTGCTGGCGATCATCGGCGACGTCGTCTCCCCGCGCGAGCGGGCCAAGTACTCGGGCTACTTCATGGCCGTGTTCGGCACCTCCTCGGTGCTCGGGCCTGTCATCGGCGGCTTCCTGGCCGGCCAGGACACGCTGCTCGGCATGTCCGGCTGGCGCTGGGTCTTCCTGGTCAACGTGCCCGTCGGCATCATCGCCTTCATCGTCGTGCTGCGCACGCTGCACGTGCACCACCACAAGCCCGAGTACAAGGTGCGCATCGACTGGTGGGGCGCCCTCGCCCTCGTCGTCACCCTGGTCCCGCTGCTGGCCGTCGCCGAGCAGGGCCGCGAGTGGGGC
Organism: Nocardioides sp. GY 10127; assembly: GCF_004919085.1. Classification (GTDB taxonomy): domain Bacteria; phylum Actinomycetota; class Actinomycetes; order Propionibacteriales; family Nocardioidaceae; genus Nocardioides. Next base: position 81,325 of record NZ_STGL01000007.1, read on the forward strand.
TGGGGCTCCGCCGTCTCGATCGCCTGCTACGTCATCGGCGCAGTCGGCCTGGTCGGCTTCGTCCTCGCCGAGCGGGCCATGGGCGAGGCGGCGCTGTTCCCGCTGCGGCTGCTGCGCATCCGCGCCGTGACGGTGACGGTCGTCTCCAGCATCGTCATCGGTGCCGCGATGTTCGGCGGCATCCTCGTGCTGCCGCTCTACATGCAGATCGTCCACGGCGCCTCGCCGACCGAGTCGGGCTTCCTCATGCTGCCGATGGTCGTGGGCATCATGAGCGCCGCGATGAGCTCCGGCATCCTGATCTCGCGCTCGGGCAACGTCCGGCCGTTCCCGATCGTGGGCTCGGCCCTCGTGGTGGTCGGCCTGTTCGCCCTGTCCTTCACCGGCGCCGACACCCACCTGTGGATCGTGATGATCCCGATGTTCGTGCTCGGCTTCGGCCTGGGCAACTGCATGCAGCCGCTGCTGCTGGCGGTGCAGTCGGCCGTCTCCCCGCGCGAGATCGGCGTCGCCACGTCGTCCGCGACCTTCTTCCGCCAGATCGGCGGCACGCTCGGCGTCGCGGTCTTCCTCTCGATCCTGTTCTCCACCGTGGGCGACAACATCGAGACCGCCCTGACGGCGGCCGCGAAGACCGAGGCCTTCCAGGAGGCCGCGGCGGCCAACGGCGGCTTCGACGCGAGCGTCATCGCCCAGGTCCAGGACGACTCCTCGGTCCTCACCACCCTGCCGGCCGCGCTGGCGCACCCGATCCAGGTGGGGTTCGCCGAGTCGATGGACCAGGTGTTCCTCTTCGCCTCCGGCGTGGGCGTCATCGCCTTCCTGGTGCTGCTGCTCATGCCCAAGGTCGAGCTGCGGGCGACGTCCGCCGCGGCCGAGCGCGGGGCCGACCCGGAGGCCTCGACCCCCGCGAGCTGACGAGACGTCAGGTGGTCCGGTCCGCTTCGAGTGGGCCGGACCGCCCGGCGCCGCGTACGCTGGATCGCTGTTGCCCGTGCCGTCGACCTTCTGCGAGGTAGCCCCATGTCCGCCACGTCCGGCAGCACCGCCACCGCCGCACGCGGAGAGTCGGTGTTCGCCCGCCTGGAGCCGCACCTGCCCAGCGTCTCCAAGCCGATCCAGTACGTCGGCGGCGAGCTCAACGCGACGCTGAAGGACTGGGACTGCGCCGCGGCCACCGAGGCCGGCGGCGAGACGGTCCGGTGGGCCCTCATGTACCCCGACGCCTACGAGGTCGGCCTGCCCAACCAGGGCGTCCAGATCCTCTACGAGGTGCTCAACGAGCGCGACTGGATCGTCGCCGAGCGCACCTACGCCGTGTGGCCGGACATGGAGAAGGTGATGCGCGAGCAGGGCATCCCGCAGTTCACCGTGGACGGGCACCGCCCGGTCGTCGACTTCGACGTCTTCGGGCTCTCGTTCTCCACCGAGCTCGGCTACACCAACATGCTCAACGCCCTCGACCTCGCGGGCATCCCGCTGCACGCGGTCGACCGCACCGAGGACCACCCGGTCGTGCTCGCCGGCGGGCACGCCGCGTTCAACCCCGAGCCGATCGCGGACTTCATCGACGCCGCCGTCCTGGGCGACGGCGAGGAGGTCGTGCTCGCGATCTCCGAGCTCGTCCGCGAGTGGAAGACCGAGGGCCGACCCGGCGGCCGCGACGAGCTGCTGCGCCGCCTGGCGGTCACGGGCAACATCTACGTCCCGCAGCTCTACGACGTGGCCTACGCCGCCGACGGCACGATCGAGGCCGTCGTCCCGAACAAGCCGGGCATCCCGTTCCGGGTCAAGAAGCACACGCTCATGGACCTGGACGCGTGGCCGTACCCGGCCAAGCCGCTGGTGCCCCTCGCCGAGACCGTGCACGAGCGCTTCAGCGTCGAGATCTTCCGCGGCTGCACCCGCGGCTGCCGCTTCTGCCAGGCGGGCATGATCACCCGCCCCGTCCGCGAGCGCTCGATCGAGACGATCGGCGCGATGGTCGAGAACGGCATCCGCCAGACCGGCTTCGAGGAGGTGGGCCTGCTCTCGCTCTCCTCAGCCGACCACACCGAGATCGGTGACGTGGCCGCCGGCCTCGCCGACCGCTACGAGGGCTCCAACGTCTCGCTGTCGCTGCCCTCCACCCGCGTGGACGCCTTCAACATCACGCTGGCCAACGAGTTCTCCCGCAACGGGCGCCGCTCCGGCCTCACCTTCGCCCCCGAGGGCGGCAGCGAGCGGATGCGCAAGGTGATCAACAAGATGGTGACGGAGGAGGACCTCATCCGGACCGTCGCCACCGCCTACGGGCACGGCTGGCGCCAGGTGAAGCTCTACTTCATGTGCGGCCTGCCCACGGAGACCGACGAGGACGTCCTCCAGATCGCCGAGCTGGCCAAGAAGGTCATCGCCAAGGGCCGCGAGGTCTCCGGGCGCAACGACGTGCGCTGCACCGTCTCCATCGGCGGGTTCGTGCCCAAGCCGCACACCCCGTTCCAGTGGGCGGCCCAGCTCGACCACGAGACCACCGACGAGCGGCTGAAGAAGCTGCGCGACGAGGTCCGCGCCGACAAGCGCTTCGGTCGCGCCATCGGCTTCCGCTACCACGACGGCAAGCCCGGCATGATCGAGGGACTGCTCTCCCGCGGCGACCGCCGCGTCGGTCGCATCATCGAGGAGGTCTGGCGCGACGGCGGCCGCTTCGACGGCTGGAGCGAGCACTTCTCCTACGACCGCTGGGTCGAGGCCTCGCAGCGCGCGCTGGCCGGCACCGACATCTCGCTGGAGTGGTACACCACCCGCGAGCGCGACTACGACGAGGTCCTCCCGTGGGACCACCTGGACTCCGGGCTGGACAAGGACTGGCTCTGGGGCGACTGGGAGGACGCGCTGGCCGTCGCCGACGGCTCCGCGGACGTCGAGGTCGAGGACTGCCGCTGGACGCCGTGCTACGACTGCGGCGTGTGCCCCGAGATGGGCACCGAGATCCAGGTCGGGCCGACGGGCCAGAAGCTGCTGCCGCTCTCGGTGGTCTGAGGTCTCGCTACGCTCGCCAGAGGGCGACGTCGATCCATCTCAAGGGTGCGCCGGGAGTCGGCGGGAGAGCACACTCGAGAGGAGCGTCGGCCCAAGCCTCAGGCTGGCCGGTTGAGCTCGTGCTCGACCGCACGCCTGATCCAGGACGAGACGGAGCGGTCGTCGGCCTCGGCACGCCGCTTGACCTCGTCCAGCACGTCGTCAGGGAACCGCACCGGGATCGGGGACGTGAGTCTCGCCGTACGGCGACGCGGCTTCCCTGTCGGCACCTGGTTGGCGGGATCGGCGTAGAGCTCGTACTCCTCGGCGGGAGTCATCTCAGTACTCATCTCGGTCGCTCCGGTAGGTCTCGGTGAGGCTGCTGCCTGCTTCGTAGCAGCCGATGGGTCGGCAGCGGGTCGGGTCGCCGTCCCTTGAGGGGGCGATGGGAACGACGAGGACGCATCCGTCGACTTCGGACACCATCAGCCAGTGGGCGGGCGGCTTGGCCGGGTAGAACAACGGATCACTCGTCCAGACGTCGTACACGTCGTCGAGTCCCAGCTGCGGGTGCTTGAACAGGTGTGCGGCCTGGGCGTCGATCTCGAACGGCTCGTCGGAGAGCAGATCGAGGTCGAGAAGATCCACTCCTGCAGCGTATAACAAACGGATACGGCGGTGCGGCGTCTGCCGTTCCGAAGGTCCCCCTCTGCCCCCGAGATGGGCACCGAGATCCAGGTCGGGCCGACGGGCCAGAAGCTGCTGCCGCTCTCGGTGGTCTGAGCCGCGAGACGGCCGGCCGCACCGCGGTGGTGCGGCCTCAGGTCGTCGTCGCGGCGACGGCGCTGCCGTCGGCCAGCCGGCCGGTCACCTCGTCGCCGGACGGGTCGCCTGCCGTGCAGAAGGCGGTGCTGTCCCCGGACTCCCAGCTCGAGCGACCGGGCCACAGCGTGTACTCGCCCCAGGGCGAGTAGTCGTAGTCCTCCCCGGTGTAGGCCTCGAAGGCGTCGATGCAGGCGGCGTCCGAGCGGCGCTGGGAGGCTCGGGCGCCGGGGTAGTCCTCGCCGCCCTCGGCGATGTCCACGATGCCCACCACCTCGAGCTGGTGCGGCTCGTCGCAGGGGATGACCCGCACCTCGTCGACGGTGTCGCTGTCGCCCAGGTCGGAGAAGCAGTCGCCCTCGCGCAGGAACGAGAGCGTGGTGTCCTCGGCCCGGGTCACCTGACCGTCGTCCCCCCGCTCGGGGCCGCTGACCTGGTCCACGACCAGCCAGGCGAGGCCCCCGACGGCGACGAGCAGCCAGACCGTCGACGCGACCAGGGCGCCGATGGCCATGCCCCGGGCGGCACCGCGGGCCCGCCCGACGAGGACGGTGATGGCCAGGCCGACCGACACGAACCAGCCGACGCCGCACAGCGGCAGGACGCCGAGCCCGAGTGCCCAGGCGGCCATCGTCTTCTGGCGGCGCTGCCGCCGCGGGTCGGGCGCCTGCGGTCCGCCGATCTGGGGGTAGGCCGTCGGGTACGCCTGGGGGTAGCCCTGGGGATACGGCTGGCCGGGGTGGCCGCCCGGGTACGGCCCCGGGTAGGAGCCCGGCTGCTGGCCCGGGTAGGAGCTCGAGTACGGGCCCGGCTGCTGGCCGTACGGGTTCCCGTACGGGTTGCTGGAGGGGCTGCCGTCGGGCTGGTCGGGACCGGGCTGGTCGGGACCGGGCTGCTGGGGGTCCGGCACGGTGCTCCTCGGGCTCGGGACGGTGGATCGGTCGGAGCACGAGGGTACGAGAGAGCGCCGGGACGCCGTCCGGGAGGTGTCCGGGCGCCCCGGACGTCCTGCGCCCGCCAGGGCCCCGGTGAGGCACTTTCTGCAGGTTCGTGCGGTGCGAGAACGTGCAGCGCACACCCCGCTGACGTTCCCACAGGAAACCCCTAGGTTCGTCCGCACCCGCCTCGGCGGGGCCGGCCGACGGTGCGTCGGGCGGCGGACCACCTCTTCTCGGGAGCAGCACCCATGACCTTGGACCACACCCCGCGCCGCGGTCGCGCGACCGCTCGGCAGGGCGTTCGCGGGCCCCTCGCCCGGAGCCCCTTCTCGCGCCTCGGCGCGCTCACCCTCTCCGCCCTCGTCCTCGGGACCCTCGCCTGGAGCACCCCGGTGCAGGCGGAGCCCACGAAGCCGGACGGTGCCGCGGCCACCGACGGCACCCGGACGCCGGCCACGGCGGCCCGGCCGTCGCGTGCGCCGCTGGTCGGCGCCGACCGCCGCGGGGTCGTGGAGGGCGACTACATCGTCGTCCTGGACGACGCGGCGACCCGCGCCGACCTGCGCTCGGTCCGCAGCCGGGCCCGCACCCGCGGCGCGGACGTCTCGGAGAGCTACACGTCCGTCGTCACCGGCTTCGCGGCGAGCATGGACGCCGCGGCCCTGCGCAGCGTCCGCGCCAACCCGGACGTCGCCTACGTCGAGGCCGACCGACGCCTCTCGGTCGATACCACCCAGACCGGGGCGACGTGGGGCCTGGACCGGATCGACCAGGACGCCCTCCCGCTCGACGGCTCCTACACCTACACCGCGACCGGCGCCGGGGTGAAGGCCTACGTGATCGACACGGGCATCCTCTCCACCCACGCGCAGCTCTCGGGCCGCGTCGCCTCGGGCTACACGGCCGTGAGCGACGGCAACGGGACGACCGACTGCAACGGTCACGGCACGCACGTGGCCGGCACGGTCGGCGGCTCCACCTACGGCGTGGCCAAGAACGTCACGCTCGTGCCGGTCCGGGTGCTGGGCTGCGACGGCTCCGGCACGACGTCCGGCGTCATCGCGGGCGTCGACTGGGTGACGGCCGACCACACCGGCACCAACCCCGCGGTGGCGAACATGAGCCTGGGCGGCGGCGCGTCGACCACGCTCGACAACGCGGTGGCGGCGGCGATCAACGACGGTGTCACCTTCGCCGTGGCGGCGGGCAACGAGAGCACGAACGCCTGCAACGGCTCCCCGGCGCGCGTCCCGGCCGCGCTGACGGTCGCCGCGACGACGAGCACCGACGCGCGGGCGAGCTACTCCAACTACGGCTCCTGCGTCGACCTCTTCGCGCCGGGCTCCTCCATCACCTCCGCCTGGTACACCTCGAACACCGCCACCAACACCATCTCGGGCACCTCCATGGCCACCCCGCACGTCACGGGCGTCGCCGCGCTCTACCTCCAGGACCACCCCTCGGCCTCGCCGAGCACGGTCGCCGCCGCGATCCTCGGCGCGGCCACCTCCGGCGTCGTCACCGGCACCAGCGGCTCGCCGAACCTGCTGCTCTCCAGCGATCTCGGCGGGAGCGGCAGCGGGGGCGGCACCACCCCGCCCAGCACGGGCGCCAACCTGCTCCTCAACCCCGGCTTCGAGCAGGGCGCGACCTCGTGGTCGGCCTCGTCGGGCGTCATCACCACCGACTCCGGCGCCCCGGCCTACGCCGGCAGCTGGAAGGCCTGGCTCGACGGCTACGGCTCCAGCCACACCGACACCCTGAGCCAGACCGTGACGCTGCCCGCGGGCAGCGCGGCGAGCCTGTCGTTCCAGCTCCTCGTCTCCACCTCGGAGACCACCACGAGCAGGGCCTACGACACGCTCACGGTGAAGGTGACCTCCGGCGGCAGCACCAGCACCCTCGCGACGTACTCCAACCTCAACGCGGCCTCCGGCTACGTCAAGCGGACCCTCTCCCTGTCGGCCTGGACCGGCAGGACGGTCACGCTCACGTTCACGGGCGTCGAGGACTCCTCGCTGGCCACCAGCTTCGTCCTGGACGACACCTCGCTCACCGTCGGCTGACTCTCCCGCAGCCTCCGGTGCCCCCGCACGCGGGGGGCGAGGGCCCGGTCGCTCCGCACACGCTGCGGTGGCGGCCGGGCCCTCGCTCGTCCGGGGGTGGTCCGGGGGCTCTCGGGGCAGCCAGGGGCGTCGCGCTCGCCGCCTGTCGGGGCGTGGTGAGAGGCTCCGCGCGTGAGCAGACCACGGCTGGACGACGAGGAGCGACGGCGTCGCCTGGCCCGGCACGGCCTCGGGCCGGCGCACCGGGTGGGCACGGTGGAGGAGGCGGTGCGGGCCGTCGTGTGCCTGCACGCCACCGAGGCCCCGACCGTCTCCCTGTCGGTGCACGCCCGCGTGGACGGCCTGGGTCGGGACGACGTGGAGGAGGCCGAGACGGTCGAGCGCAGCGTCGTGCGGCAGCTGGCGATGCGCCGCACCATGTTCGTCCTCCCGCGCGACCTGCTCGGCGCCACGTGGGGCTCCGCCGCGGCCCGGACCGCCGCGGCCGAGCGCGCCAAGCTGGTCAAGGACGTCGTCCGGGCCGGGATCGCCGCGGACGGCGAGGCCTGGATGACGCGGGCCGAGGACGCCGTCCTGGCCGCGCTCGCCGCCGCGCCGGAGGGGCTGACGACGGTGCAGCTGCGGGCGGCGGCGCCGGAGATCGACGTCCGCGCGGAGCTGCCCAGCTCACAGGTGCAGCCCGGTCGGGTGCTCACGGTCCTGGGGGCGCAGGCGCGCATCGTCCGTGGGGCCAACACGCAGCACTGGCGGCAGTACCGCCCGCGCTGGCACCGGATGGAGGACTGGCTGGGCGCGGAGTGGCTGACGGGGCCGGGCGCGCACCTGGCCCCGGCCGACGGCTACGTCGAGCTCGTCCGGTGCTGGCTGTCCCGGTTCGGCCCGGGGACGGAGAACGACCTCGTCTGGTGGCTCGGCTCGACCAAGGGCGCCGTGCGGGCGGCCCTGGTCGCCGTCGGGGCGGTCGAGGTCGACCTCGAGGGAGGCGCCACCGGCTACGTGCTCCCCGGCGACGAGCCCGTGACCGGTGCCCGCGAGCCCTGGGCCGCGCTCCTGCCCGTCCTCGACCCCACGACGATGGGGTGGAAGGACCGGGCCTGGTACCTGGGCCCGCACGAGCCGGTCCTCTTCGACCGCAACGGCAACGGCGGCACGACGGCCTGGTGGGACGGGCGGGTCGTCGGCTGCTGGGTGCAGGACCCGGACGGGGACGTGGAGGTCCGTCTGCTCGAGGACGTGGGCGCCTTGGGCCGGGCGGCGCTCGCCGTGGAGGCCCGGAGGCTGACGACGTGGCTCGCGGGGGAGCGGGTCAGCCCGATCTACCGGGCGCCGGCGATGACCATGGCGACCGCCGACCTGCCGTACCCTCCGGTGCGTGCCTGAGCAGCCCGAGCAGCAAGCCCCGCCGGTCCAGCGGCTGCGCGTCCGCTACGCCAAGCGTGGACGCCTGCGCTTCACCAGCCACCGCGACTTCTCGCGCGCCTTCGAGCGCGCCGTCTTCCGCGCCCGGGTGCCGATGGCCTACTCCTCGGGCTTCAACCCGCACCCGCGCATCTCCTACGCCGGTGCGGCCCCGACGGGCTCCGCCAGCGAGGCCGAGTACCTGGAGATCGCGCTGAAGGAGGTCGTGGACCCCGCCGCGATCCACGCGCTGCTCGACGAGGCGCTCCCCCCGGGCCTGGACGTGCTCGAGGTCGTGGAGTCGCCGGGCGGCTCCCTCGCGGACCGGCTCGAGGCGAGCCGCTGGGCGATCGACCTCATCCCGCCCGCCGGGCCGGACGAGGCCGCGGCCCGCGACGCCGTGGCGCAGCTCCTGGCCGCGGAGTCGGTCACGGTCGAGCGGATGACCAAGAAGGGCCTGCGCGAGATGGACTGCCGGGCCGCCGTCCTGCGCCTCGACGTGGTCCCCGCCGAGCGTCCGGGCACCGTCCGCCTCGACCTGCTCCTGCGGCACGGCGTCCCGGCGATCCGGCCCGACGACGTGCTGCGCGGCCTGGCCCAGGTGAGCGGCCTGGACGCCGGCACCGCGCCCCTCATGACCAGGCTCGCCCAGGGCCCGCTGGTGGACGGCGACGGGGCCGACGACGCCGTCCCGAGCATCGGGGACCCGCTGTCCCACGCGGGATGAGCCCCGGGCGAGGACCGTTGTGCGATACTCCCGACAGGTCCTCGACCACTCCGAGCCAGACGACGGCGCCAGGCCCACCCGGCCACGACGTCCCGCCTGACGGCTCGGCAGCAGTCGGCGACCCGACGACGTTCTCGCCGAACCACGAGGTCCGGCACACCGGGGGCGGTCGTCACCAGACCGCGACGCGGCCCGTCCGCTCGGTGACAGCGAGCAGGCGACACCTCATCCCAGGTGGCCAGCGACCGCGGTAGGTGACGGCAGGGTCTCGGTGACGCACCCAGCGGAGGGGTCGCCACCACCGACAGACTTTTCCGGGCCGCGCCCTCGGCGCGACCGGACGACACGCCCGACGCGACCCCGCGGCCCGGGCAAGGAGCAGCACATGCCCGACGAGAACGAGGTCGGCGCGCAGCCGACCGCCCCCGAGGCCGGCGCCGAGACCAGCACCGCCCCCGCCAAGAAGACCGCGCGCAAGCGGACCACCAAGAAGGCCGCCGCCGCGCCCGCCTCCCCGGCCGAGGCGACGGCCCAGGCGACGGGGGAGCCCGCCGCCGACGCCGCCCCGGCCAAGAAGACCGCGCGCAAGCGGACCACCAAGAAGGCCGCCGCGGCCCCCACGGAGCAGGCCGAGGCCCTGTTCGAGGCCCCCGCCGCGGACGCCGAGCAGGCGCCGGCGAAGAAGACGGCCCGCAAGCGCACCACCAAGAAGGCCGCCGCGGCCCCGGCCGAGGCCACCACCGAGACGGCGGAGTCCGCCGCCGAGACCGCCGAGGCTCCTGCCGAGCCCGCGCCGGCGAAGAAGGCGGCCCGCAAGCGCACCACCAAGAAGGCTGCCGCGGCCCCCGCGGAGCCCGCTGCCGAGACGGCCGAGACCGCCGAGGCCGCTGCCGAGCCCGCGCCGGCGAAGAAGACGGCCCGCAAGCGCACCACCAAGAAGGCCGCCGCGGCCCCGGCCGAGGCCACCACTGACACGGCCGACGCCACCGCCGAGACGCCCGAGACCGCCGAGGCTCCTGCCGAGCCCGCGCCGGCGAAGAAGGCGGCCCGCAAGCGCACCACCAAGAAGGCGGCCCCGGCCGTCCTCTTCCAGGCCCCCGACGCCGACGCGGTCGAGGCCGCCAAGGCCCTCACGGACGAGTCCGAGGAGGAGACCGACGAGGAGGCCGAGGGCACCGTCGAGGCCGTCGAGGCGGCCGCCGACGAGCAGCCCGAGGACAGCACCGAGAACAGCACCGAGGACTCCGACGACGACGGCGCCGAGGACAGCGACTCCGACGACGCCGACGACGAGAAGGCCGAGGGCTCGTCCTCCGGTCGCCGTCGCCGTCGCCGCGGTGGTCGCCGTCGCCGTCGTGGCGGCAGCGGTGGCGCGGATGCCGAGGGCGGCGACGCCGAGGCCTCCTCCGACGCCGACAGGGCCGAGGACGCCACGGACGAGAAGTCCGGTGAGAAGTCGGACGAGCAGGGCGAGGACAAGGGCGACCAGGCGGACCAGGGCGACAAGGACGAGGACGGCGAGCGCTCCGGCTCGTCGCGCCGTCGCCGTCGCCGCCGTCGCTCGGGCGACTCCGGGCAGGACAGCTCGGACGACCCGGAGAACACCGTCACCAAGGTGCGCCAGACGCGCTCCCCGGAGGACCAGATCACCTCGCTGTCGGGCTCGACCCGGCTCGAGGCCAAGAAGCAGCGCCGCCGCGAGGGCCGGGAGGCCGGCCGCCGCCGCGCCCCCATCGTCTCCGAGGCCGAGTTCCTGGCCCGCCGCGAGTCCGTCGAGCGGGTGATGGTCGTGCGCGAGCGCGAGGACCTCACGCAGATCGGCGTCCTCGAGGACAAGGTGCTCGTCGAGCACTACGTGGCGCGCGAGTCGCAGACCTCGATCATCGGCAACGTCTACCTCGGCCGGGTGCAGAACGTGCTGCCCTCGATGGAGGCGGCGTTCATCGACATCGGCAAGGGCCGCAACGCGGTCCTCTACGCCGGTGAGGTCAACTGGTCGGCGCTCGGCCACAAGGACGGCCAGCCCCGCAAGATCGAGTCCGTCCTGTCCTCGGGCCAGACCGTCCTGGTCCAGGTCACCAAGGACCCCATCGGTCACAAGGGCGCCCGGCTCACCAGCCAGGTCAGCCTCCCGGGCCGGTTCCTGGTCTACGTGCCGGACGGCACCACCTCGGGCATCTCCCGCAAGCTCCCCGACACCGAGCGTGCGCGGCTGAAGACCCTGCTCAAGGAGATCGTCCCGGACACCGCCGGCGTCATCGTGCGCACCGCGGCGGAGGGCGCCAGCGAGGAGGAGCTGACCCGCGACGTCGAGCGGCTCAAGGCCCGCTGGGAGGACATCGAGAAGAAGAGCAAGGGCCAGGCCCCGCAGCTCCTCTACGGCGAGCCGGACCTCACCCTCAAGGTCGTCCGCGACCTGTTCACCGAGGACTTCTCCAAGCTGGTCGTGCAGGGCGAGGGGGCCTGGGAGCTCGTGAGCGACTACGTCCAGCACGTGGCCCCGGACCTCGCCGAGCGCCTCGAGCGCTTCGAGCCCGCCACCGAGGGCAAGAACGCCGGCAAGGACGTCTTCGCGGTGCACCGCCTCGACGAGCAGATCGCCAAGGGCCTGGACCGCAAGGTCTGGCTGCCCTCCGGCGGCTCGCTCATCATCGACCGCACCGAGGCGATGACCGTCGTCGACGTCAACACCGGCAAGTTCACCGGCTCCGGGGGCAACCTGGAGGAGACGGTCACCAAGAACAACCTCGAGGCGGCCGAGGAGATCGTCCGCCAGCTCCGGCTGCGCGACATCGGCGGCATCATCGTCGTCGACTTCATCGACATGGTGCTGGAGTCCAACCGCGACCTGGTCCTGCGCCGGCTCGTGGAGTGCCTGGGCCGCGACCGCACGCGCCACCAGGTCGCCGAGGTCACCTCGCTCGGCCTCGTCCAGATGACGCGCAAGCGGATCGGGACGGGCCTGCTGGAGGCCTTCAGCGAGAACTGCGAGCACTGCCAGGGCCGCGGCCTGGTCACCCACGACCTGCCGGTCGAGCCCAAGGGCGGCGGCAACGGCGGCAACGGAGGTGGCGGCGGCAAGGGCGGCAACCAGGGCGGCAACGCCAAGCAGTCCGACCAGGGTGCCCAGGCCGGCTCCGGCGACGGCGAGGAGCCGCGCCGCTCGCGGCGCAGCCGTCGCGGGCGCGGTGGCGACAAGCAGGAGCAGGGCCAGAAGGACGCCGTGGAGGCGACCGAGGCCGAGCGCCGCGGTCCGTCCCCGGCCGAGTTCGCCGCCATGGCACGGCACGCCGAGGCGGAGGCCGCTGAGGCCGCGGAGGCTGCCGAGGCGACCCAGGACGACCAGCCGACCGCTCAGGCGACCGCGCTTGAGCCCGAGATCGCCCCCGGCGAGGTCCCGGCCGAGGTGCCCGCCGAGCAGGTCGAGCCGACGGCCGAGGCCGAGGAGGTCGCCGAGGCGGCCGCCACCGAGCCCGTGCAGGCGCCCGTGGCCACCACGGTGACGACCACGACGCGGACCCGCACCCGCCGGTCCACCCGGACCGGGACGGTCACGACCGGCACGGCCGCCACGATCGTCGTCCCCTCGACCCCGGCGGCGCCCGTGGAGACCCCTGAGGTCTCCACCCCGGCGCCCAAGGTGGTCACGCGGACCCGGTCCCGCCGGGCCACGCGGCCCGCCGGCGCCCCGGACGCCGGCACCTCGACCGACTGACGCGGTCACCCGGTCGGGCCTGGTGACCAGGCCCGACCGGGACCCCGCCGGGTCGGGAGCGGACGTTTTGCTCCCACCTGGCCGGGTGCGTACGATGAACCCTCGGTGCGTCGATACGCGCCCTCCTCTCCTGCACACCCCGCACGACGTCGTCCGCCCCCGGGCCTGGCGCGACGGAGCCGGGGAGCCCGAGCCGGTGGTCACACCGGAGTGGGCGGAGCCGTGCGGGGCCCCAGACAGACGCAAGACGAGTTCGACGAAGGAGACCGCGGTGTACGCGATCGTGCGCGCTGGCGCCACCCAGCAGAAGGTTGCCGTGGGCGACGTCATCGAGATCGACAAGGTCGCCACGCCGGTCGGCGAGACCCTGACCCTGCCGGTCCTGCTCGCCGTCGACGGCGAGACCGTCACCTCGGCGAACCTGGACAAGGCCGCCGTGACCGTCGAGGTCCTCGGCGCCACCAAGGGCCCGAAGATCGTCATCCAGAAGTACAAGAACAAGACCGGCTACAAGAAGCGCCAGGGTCACCGCCAGAAGTACACCCAGGTCAAGGTCACCGACATCTCGCTCTGACCCTCCCGGTCAGCGACCACACTCCCGGCGCGGCACGCTCCGCACCGGATCACACCGAAGAAGGATTCGACATGGCACACAAGAAGGGCGCGGCGTCCACCAAGAACGGCCGCGACTCCAACGCCCAGCGCCTCGGCGTCAAGCGCTTCGGTGGTCAGCTGGTCAACGCCGGCGAGATCATCGTCCGCCAGCGTGGCACCCACTTCCACCCGGGCACCAACGTGGGTCGCGGTGGCGACGACACTCTGTTCGCCCTCGAGGCCGGCGCCGTGCAGTTCGGCACCCGCCGTGGCCGCCGGGTCATCAACATCGTCCCGGGCGAGTGACCTGACGCTCGTCTGAGATCCAGCTTCACGCGAAGGGCGTCCCGTTCTCGGGACGCCCTTCGTCGTTCCCCGCCCCGCACAGGAGAGTTCACCCATGGCCGTCCCCAGCTTCGTCGACCGCGTGCGTGTGCACGTCAGCGCAGGTCGCGGCGGTAACGGGGTCGCCTCCGTCCACCGCGAGAAGTTCAAGCCCCTCGGTGGTCCGGACGGCGGCAACGGCGGCCCGGGCGGATCGGTGATCCTGCGGGTCGACCCCGACGTCACCACCCTCGTCGACTACCACAACGGCCCCCGCCGCAAGGCCGAGCACGGCGGCCACGGCGCCGGTGGTCACCGCAACGGCGCCCACGGTGCCGACCTCGTGCTCGGCGTCCCGGACGGCACCGTCGTGGCCGACACCGACGGCAACGTCCTCGCCGACCTCGTCGGCATCGGCACCGAGGTCGTCGTGGCCGAGGGCGGCCGCGGCGGTCTCGGCAACGCCGCCCTGGCCTCGTCCAAGCGCAAGGCCCCCGGTTTCGCCCTGCTCGGCGAGCCCGGCGACGAGCTGGAGCTCGTGCTCGAGCTCAAGGTCGTGGCCGACATCGGGCTCGTCGGCTTCCCCAGCGCCGGCAAGTCCAGCCTCATCGCGGCGATCTCGCGGGCGCGGCCCAAGATCGCCAACTACCCCTTCACCACGCTCGTGCCGAACCTCGGCGTGGTCACCGCGGGGGAGACGACCTTCACCGTCGCCGACGTGCCCGGCCTGATCGAGGGCGCCGCCGACGGTCGCGGCCTCGGCCACGACTTCCTGCGCCACGTCGAGCGCTGCGCGGCGATCGTCCACGTCATCGACACCGCCTCCATCGAGCCCGGCCGCAACCCTCTCGACGACCTCGACGTGATCGAGAACGAGCTGAGCCGGTACGGCGGCCTCGAGGACCGGCCCCGCCTCGTGGCCCTCAACAAGGTGGACGTGCCGGACGGCCGCGACATCTCCGACATGACGCTCGAGGACCTGCGGGCCCGCGGGCTCGACGTGTACCCGGTCTCCGCGGCCTCGACCGAGGGCCTGCGGGCGCTGACGTTCGCGATGGCCCGGATCGTGCAGGCCACCCGCACCGCGAAGCCCGAGGCCGCCCCGCAGCGGATCGTGCTGCGCCCGGCGGGCCTGGGCGGCAGCGGCGCCGACTTCACGGTCGAGGAGACCACCGAGGGCTGGCGCGTGCGCGGGCAGAAGCCCGAGCGGTGGGTCCGGCAGACCGACTTCGCCAACGACGAGGCCGTCGGCTTCCTCGCCGACCGGCTCAACCGGCTCGGCGTCGAGATGGCCCTGGCCAAGAAGGGTGCCCAGGAGGGCGACGCCGTCATCATCGGTGCCGAGGAGAACTCGGTCGTCTTCGACTTCCGCCCCAGCATCGAGGCCGGCGCGGAGATGCTCGGCCGCCGCGGCGAGGACCACCGGTTCACCGAGGACCGCCCCGCGGCCCAGCGCCGCCGCGACATCCTCGAGGCCATGGAGGACAAGGACGAGAACGAGGCCCGTGCCGACGTGGCTCGGCGCATCGACGAGGCCCGGCGCGGCGGGACCGCCAACGCGCCGCTGCCCAAGCGCGGCGGCACCGACGGCCCGATGACCTACGAGATCGGCACCGAGGACGACCCCGACTGGGACGGCGAGGAGTGAGCGAGCCCCTCGCGGTCACGACCGGGGGCCTGCGCGACGTCGTCACGCAGGCCCAGCGGGTCGTGGTGAAGGTCGGCTCCTCCTCCCTCACCACCGCCGCCGGCGGGATCGACCCGGCCCGGCTGGGCGCGCTGGTCGACGTCCTGGTCGAGGCGCGGGGTCGCGGGGCCGAGGTCGTCCTCGTCTCCTCGGGCGCCATCGCGGCGGGCCTGGCCCCGCTCGGGATGAAGCGCCGCCCCACGCTGCTCGCTGAGCAGCAGGCCGCGGCGAGCGTCGGCCAGGGGCTGCTCGTGCACCACTACACGACCGCCCTGCGGGCCCACGGGATCACCGCCGGCCAGGTGCTGCTCACCGTCGACGACGTGACCCGGCGCAGCCACTACCGCAACGCGGCGCAGACCGTCTCCGCGCTGCTCGGGATGGGCGTGCTGCCGATCGTCAACGAGAACGACACCGTGGCGACCACCGAGATCCGCTTCGGCGACAACGACCGCCTCGCCGCCCTCGTGGCGCACCTGGTCCGCGCCGACCTGCTCGTGCTGCTCTCGGACGTCGACGGCCTCTACGACGCGGACCCGAGGACGCCGGGGGCCCGGCTGCTCTCCGAGGTGCACGGCCTCGAGGACCTCGCCGGGGTGGCGATCGGCCGCACCGGCGCGGCCGGGGTCGGCACCGGCGGGATGGAGACCAAGGTCGAGGCCGCGTCGATCGCGACGGGCGCCGGCGTGCCCGTCGTCCTCACCTCCGCGGCCAACGCGGGGCCCGCCCTGGCGGGCGAGGCCGTCGGCACCCTCTTCCACGCCACGGGTCGCCGCCGCAAGCGGCGCCTGCTCTGGCTCGAGCACGCCACCGAGGCGCGCGGCAGCATCCTCCTGGACGCCGGGGCGGTCCGTGCCGTGGTGGAGCGCCACGCCTCGCTGCTGGCGGCGGGCGTGACCGGCGCCGAGGGCGCCTTCCACGCGGGGGACCCGGTGGACCTCGTCGGGCCCGACGGCGTGGCCGTCGCGCGCGGCCTGGTCAACTACGACGCCGAGGAGATCCCCGAGCTGCTGGCCCGCTCGGCCTCGGAGAAGCGGCGCGAGCGCGAGGTCGTCCACCGCGACGCTCTCGTCCTGCTCTGAGCGGACCCACCGTGCCCGAGCCGACGCCCGCCCCCGCCCCGCGCGGGGGAGCCCGTCGGGTCGGCCGCGTCCTGCTCTGGCTCGTGGTCCTGGGCCTGCTGGCCCCCGCCACGGCCCTCACCTGGCTCCGCGCCACGGGTCAGGACGGCGACCTGGCCGTGCGGGCCGTGGCCTTCGCGCCCTACGCCCTGCTGGCCCAGCTCTTCGTGCTGGTGCTGGCCGGCGGCGCCTGGTGGCACCGGCGGCGCGCCGTCCTGCGCCTGCTGGCGGCCCTCGTCGCCCTGGCCGGGCTGGGGCTGCAGACGGCGTGGCTGGCGCCGCTGCTCACCGGCCCGCCGGCGGCCGCGGAGGAGGCGGTGCGCGCGGGTGACCCCTCGCTCGTCGTCCTCAGCTCCAACCTCCTCGTCGGCGGCGCCGACCCGGCCGAGCTGTGGGACGTGGCGACGGGCGAGGACGCCGACCTCGTCGTCCTGCCCGAGGCGACCGTCGACGTCGTCGCCGCGCTCGACGACCTCGGTGCGGCCGAGCGGTGGCCCTACCGGATCGGGACGCCCGCGCCCGAGGGCTCCACGGCGGGCACCGTGGTGCTCTCGCGGCTCCCGTTGGGCGAGCCGACCCGGCTCGGCACGATCATGGAGTCCTGGGCGGTGGACGTCGACGTCTCCTCCCTCACCGGCACCAGCGGCGACGCCCTGCGCCTGCTCGCCGCCCACCCCGCGGCGCCCGCGGACCCGCCCTCGTTCCGCAGCGACGCCGCCGTGCTGCGGGCGGCCGTGCGGGACGAGGCGCCCGACCTGGTGGTCGGCGACCTCAACGCCACGCTGGACCACGTGCAGCTGCGCCGGCTGCTGGCCGCCGGGGGCCTGCGGGACGCGGCCGAGGAGGCCGGCAGCGGCTGGCAGCCCACCTGGCCGGCGAACGGGCTGTTCCTCGACGTCCCGGCGCCCCTCGTGGCCATCGACCACGTCCTCCTGGCGCCCGGGCTGGAAGCGACGGCGACGCGCACGCACCGGCTCGACGGCACCGACCACCTGGCGCTGGTCGCCGACGTCGTGCTCACGGGCACGGCCTGACCGGCACGTGGTGGTTCGATCCGGGGCGGGGGAGCGACGTAGGCTGACCACCCGATGTCCCGCGCCGCCGTCTACCTCGACCACGCCGCGACCACGCCCCTCTCGGCGGTCGCGCTGGAGGCGATGACCGCGCAGCTGACGCAGGTCGGGAACGCCTCGTCGCTGCACGCCTCCGGCCGCCGCGCCCGCCGGGTGGTGGAGGAGTCCCGGGAGTCCATCGCGGCCTCGCTCGGCTGCCGACCCGGCGAGGTCGTCCTCACCTCCGGCGGCACCGAGGCCGACAACCTGGCCGTCAAGGGCGCGCACCGCGCGCGGGTGGCGGCCGACCCGCAACGACGTCGGCTGCTGGTCAGCGCGATCGAGCACCACGCGGTCCTGGACGCCGCCGAGCACCTCGCGGCCACGGGGGAGGCCGACCTGGAGCTGCTGCCGGTCGACCACGACGGCCGCCTCGACGTCGGCGCGCTGCGCGACGCGCTCGAGCGGGAGCCCGGCACCGTCTCGCTGGTGAGCGTCATGTGGGCGAACAACGAGGTGGGCACCGTGCAGCCCCTGGAGGCGGTGACGGCGCTGTGCGCCGAGCACGGCGTGCCCGTGCACAGCGACGCGGTGCAGGCGGTGGCCTCCCTGCCGGTCGACTTCGCCGCCTTGGGCCTGGACGCCCTCGTCGTCACGGGCCACAAGGTCGGCGGCCCGCTCGGCGTCGGCGCGCTGGTCTCGCGGCGCGACCTGCCCCTCACCCCGCTGCTGCACGGCGGCGGGCAGGAGCGCGACGTCCGCTCGGGCACCCTCGACACCCCCGCGGTCGCCGGCTTCGCCGCGGCGCTGGCCGCCGCCGTCGCCGAGCGCGAGGCCCACGCCGCGCACCTGCGCGCCCTGAGCGCCCGGCTGGTCGCCGGGGTGCGGCGCGCCGTCCCCCAGGCGGTCCTCAACGGCCCGGCCGCGGACTCCGCCGAGCGGCTGCCCGGCGTCGTCCACCTCTCGTTCCCCGGCTGCCAGGGCGACTCCCTCCTCATGCTGCTCGACGCGGCGGCGGTCGAGTGCTCGACCGGCTCGGCGTGCTCCGCGGGCGTGCCCCAGCCCTCCCACGTCCTCCTGGCGATGGGCCGCGACGAGGCGAGCGCGAAGAGCTCGCTGCGCCTCAGCCTGGGCCGGACCTCCACCGAGGCGGACGTCGACGCGGCCGTGGCCGCGCTCGGCCCCGCCGTCGAGCGGGCGCTGCGGGCCACCCGGCGCGTGGCGGGCTGAGCCGTGCGCGTGCTCGCCGCCATGTCCGGCGGGGTCGACTCGGCCGTCGCCGCCGCGCGCGCCGCGGAGGCCGGCCACGACGTCACCGGCATCCACCTGGCCCTCTCCCGCAACCCGGCGTCCTACCGCTCGGGCGCGCGGGGCTGCTGCACGATCGAGGACAGCAACGACGCCCGGCGGGCCGCCGACGTCATCGGCATCCCGTTCTACGTGTGGGACCTCTCGGCGGAGTTCCACGCCGAGGTCGTCGAGGACTTCATGGACTCCTACGCCGCGGGGCTGACCCCCAACCCCTGCCTGCGCTGCAACGAGCGGATCAAGTTCGCCGCCGTGCTGGACCGCGCGCTCGCGCTCGGGTTCGACGCGGTGGCCACCGGCCACTACGCCGTGCTGCGCGAGGGCGAGGACGGCCTGGTGCAGCTGCACCGCTCGGCGGACGCGGGCAAGGACCAGTCGTACGTGCTCGGGGTGCTCGACCAGTCGCAGCTGCGGCACTCGCTC
Source organism: Nocardioides sp. GY 10127 (assembly GCF_004919085.1). Lineage (GTDB taxonomy): Bacteria > Actinomycetota > Actinomycetes > Propionibacteriales > Nocardioidaceae > Nocardioides. Next base: position 100,500 of record NZ_STGL01000007.1, read on the forward strand.
TTCCCGCTCGGGGACACCCCGAAGCCGCTCGTGCGCGAAGAGGCCGCACGCCGCGGGCTGCTCGTGGCCGACAAGCCGGACAGCCACGACATCTGCTTCGTCGCCGACGGGGACAACGCCGGCTGGCTGCGCGAGAAGCTGGGGGACCGGGCTCCGAACACCGAGGGCCCGATCGTCGACGACGCCACCGGCGAGGAGCTCGGCCGGCACGAGGGCACCTACGCCTACACGATCGGCCAGCGCCGGGGCCTGCGCCTCGGTCGGCCGGCCCCGGACGGGAAGCCGCGGTTCGTCCTCGACATCGAGCCCGTCTCGGGCACGGTGCGGGTGGGCCCGCGGGAGCGGCTCGCCGTCGAGGCGCTCACCGCCGACCGACCCCGCTGGTGCGACGCCCCGCTGCGGCCCACGGCCGCCGGGCCCGCCGTCCTCGAGGGCGAGGACGTGACCGTCCAGCTGCGCGCCCACGGGGCCGAGCACCGCGCCCGCGTGCTGGTCACCGGCGACCCCGAGGACCCCACGTCCCACGTCGTCGAGGTGGAGCTGCTCGAGCACGCCTCCGGCATCGCCCCCGGTCAGGCGGTCGTCGTCTATGCCGGCACCCGGGTCGTCGGCTCCGCCACCATCACCTCCACGCGGCGGGTCACCGCCGCCGAGACCTCGAAGGAGGCAGGCGCGTGAGCGGTCTGCTGCTGCCCGGCGCCGACGGCTGGGAGGACGCCCCCGACGCCGCCGGCGAGAGCCCCGACCTGCTGTCCGGGGCTCCCTTCGGCACCGCCGTCGGCTCGCTGCCGGGCGGCGGCGCCGGGGGAGGCGGGGGAGCGGCGGAGGACGCCGAGGCCTACCGGGAGGCGGTCAAGGCCGTCCTCGGGACGCTCACGGACGCCGCTCCGCTGCCCGAGCTGCCCGGCCGCGGCGCCGGGGCGGGCATGATCGGGCGGACGCTGGGCGCGATCCGTGCGCTCGACGCCGACCTCCAGCCCGCCGGCTGGCGGCTGACCGGCACCGACGGCGCCCCCGGGCTCGACCAGCGTCGCGCCCGCAGCCTGCTCGGCCAGGACCTCGACAGCGTCGAGGAGCTCGGTCAGGGCTTCGCGGGCGTCGTGAAGCTCCAGCTCACGGGCCCGTGGACGCTGGCCGCCACCGTCGAGCTGCCCCGCGGCGAGAAGGTGCTCTCCGACCACGGCGCCCGTCGCGACCTGGGCCTGGCGCTCGCGGAGGCGGTGCGCGAGCACGTCGCCGACGTGCGGCGTCGCCTGCCCGACGCGGCCGGGTACGTCGTCCAGCTCGACGAGCCCTCCCTGCCCGCCGTGATGGAGGGCCAGGTGCCGACGGCGTCCGGATACCAGCGGCACCGCCGCGTCGACCGCCCCGAGGTCTCCGACCTGCTGGAGCAGGTGATGGCCGCCGCCACCGCCGCCGGGGCCGAGCCGTGGGTGCACTCCTGCGCCCCCGGCGTGGACTGGGCGCTCGTCCGCGGGGCCGGCGCGCGGGGCCTGGTCGTCGACGCGGCCCTCCTTGCCACCGCCGACCACGACCTCATGGCCGCGGCGCTCGAGGACGGCGACGCGGTCGTGCTCGGGATCGTGCCCTCCACGGACCCCGACCCCTGGCCCTCCGACGCGCGGCTCGTGCAGCGGGTGGAGCGGTGGCTGGACATGCTCGGCCTCGACCCGACCTCCGGGCGGCTCGGCGTCGCCCCCGGCTGCGGCCTGGCCGGCTCCTCGGGCCGCTGGGCCCGCCGAGCCATGCAGCTCTCCGCCTCCGTCGCCTCCGACCTCGCGAACCTGGGCTGAGCCGGCCCCCGAGACTTTCGGGAGATCCCGGGACGCCGCGAGCCGCGGGACGTCATGCGTCTGAGGGACTGTGCGTCCCCTCCGCATGACGTCCCGCGGCTCGGCGGGTGCTGCTGGGTGCTTCTGGGTGCTTCTGGGTGCTGCAGGGCGGGTCAGCCCACGTGCACGCCGCCCTCGGGGCCGTCGGTGGCGAGCTCGTCCGGGCGGACGTCGAGGAAGATCCAGATGATCGCCGAGGCGAGGACCATCATCGCGGCGCCGAACATGAAGGCGTGGGTGGCGCCGTCGGTGAAGGACGCCTGGAAGACGACCGCGTCGAGGTAGGTGGTCGAGGTACCGGGCACGAGCGCCGTCGGGTCGGCACCCGCGTCCGTGAGGCCCTGGGCCAGCGACGGGGCGACGTCCGCGGCGGTGCCGTTGATGTAGTGCAGGGCGACGGTGGAGAGCGCGGCCAGGCCGATGGCGCCGCCGATCTGCTGCATCGTGTTGAGGACGCCGGAGCCGATGCCGGAGTCGCGGGCGGGCAGGTGGTGCACCGCGGTGAGGGTGAGCGGCACGAAGGTCATGCCCATGCCGAGCGCCATGCAGAGGATGAACGGCGCGAGGTGGACCCAGTAGTTGAGGTCCGAGCCGATCGGGTCGCCGCCGAGCGCGGCCAGGACGTTGGCCGGGGAGTCGTCGACCGAGAGGCGGGAGTACCCGAAGAGGCAGGCCGCGGCGATGAGCGTGCCGGTGCCGGCGAGGTACTTCGGGCGGATGCGATTGACCAGGTTGGAGCTCACGGTCGCGCCGATGATGATGCCGACCGAGAAGGGCAGGAACGCGAAGCCGGTGCGCAGGCTGGAGTAGCCCATGATCTGCTGGACGAACAGCGAGAGGTAGTAGAACATCGCGAACATCGCGGCCGGGGCGATGAGCATGGCGATGAGGCTGGCGGCGCGGTTGCGGTTCGCGAAGATGCGGATCGGCAGCAGCGGGTGCTCGCGGCGCTGCTCGATGAGCACGAACACCGCGAGCAGGACGACGCCGGCGCCGAGCGAGAGCAGGGTCTGGGCGCTGCCCCACCCGTAGTCGGACTCGCCGGCGCGGGTGAAGCCGAAGACGATGCCGACCAGGCCGAGCGTGCCGGTGATGGCGCCGGGGACGTCGAGCTCGCCGGGGTGGGTCTCGGACTCGGGGAGCAGCAGCGGTGCGACGGCCGCGGCGATCAGGCCGATCGGCACGTTGATGAGGAAGGTCAGCCGCCAGCCCTCGACGTCGAAGCCGAAGGCGGAGTCGAGGCCGGTGAGCCAGCCGCCGAGGATGAGGCCCACGGCCGCGCCGGCGCCGGACATCGCCGCGTACACCGCGAAGGCGCGGTTGCGGGCGGGGCCGGCCGGGAACGTCGTGGTGATGAGCGCCAGCGCCGCCGGGGACGCGAGCGCGGCACCCAGGCCCTGGAGGGCACGGGCGGCCAGCAGCAGCGTCTCGTTGGTGGCCATGCCTCCGAGCAGGGAGGCCACGGCGAACACCGCGAGGCCGATCATGAAGACGCGGCGCTTGCCGTAGAGGTCGCCCAGGCGCCCGCCCAGCAGGAGCAGGCCGCCGAAGGCGAGGGCGTAGCCGGTGACGATCCAGGTGAGGTTGGCCGCGCTGATGTCGAGGTCGACCTGGATGTGGGGGAGCGCGATGTTCGCGATGGTGGCGTCGAGGACGACCATCAGCTGCGCGATCGAGATGAGCACCAGGGCCCAGCCGAGGTGACGCGCGCCCGTGGGTGCGGTCTCCTCGTCGGGCGTCAGGTCGCCGGTCGTGGACGTGTCGGTCACGGGAGGTCCTTCGTTCGGGTGGGAAGCGCGCGGGAGGAGGCGCGCGGGAGGTAGGTACCGGTCGGGGCACCGGCCGCGGTGGTGGTCGGTCGGGACGACGTCCGGGCGACTGCCCGGTGGAGCGCTGCTCCGTCGACGTGGTGCGGGTGGCTCAGGTGTCTCAGCTGGTGCGGGGTGGCTGGGGGCGGGTCAGGCGTGGCTGGGGGCGGGCGCGGCGGCCGCGAGCGCGGCGGGGAGGACGACCTGGTCGATCACCCGGGTGACGGTGGCCTCGTCGGGCACCTCGCCCAGCACGAAGGCGCGGTGCAGGACGATGCCGGCCAGCGCGCTCTCCAGGAGGTCGAGGTCCGCGTCGGGGCGCAGGTCGCCCCGCTCCCGGGCCCGCTCCCAGATCACCCGGCTCGCGGCCACCTTGGGGCCGACGACCTGGGTGCGGAAGGCCGTCGCGAACTGCGGGTCACGCGCGATGGCGGTCACCACACTGCCCATGAGCGCGCTGGTCGCGGGGTCGGTCAGGCCCTCGGAGGCGCAGAACATGCCGCGCAGGTCCTCGCGGAGGCTGCCGGTGTCGGGCGGCGGCGCGGCGCTGCCCTTGTGCCGGGCGAGCGCGGCGGCGACGAGGGAGGCCTTGTCGCCCCACCGGCGATAGAGGGTGGCCTTGGAGGCCTGGGCCCGCTGGGCGACCGCGTCCATGGTCAGTCGGTCGAAGCCGACCTCCAGGAGCACCTCCACGCCGGCGGCGAGGATCTCGCTCTCCCGGTCGCCCTCGACGCGGGGACGGGTGCCGGGCTCGACGGGAGTCATGGGGCGTCCTTCCGGGGCGACGGGCGGCTGGGGACCAGCCGGCGGGCACGGATGAAACGGTACGGTTCCGTTCCAACGAGACGAAACGGTACGGTTTCGTTTCGTGGACGGCAAGCGTGTTCTGCGCCACACCCCGGCCTCCCAGCGGCGGTGGGCCGCCGGGGGGACGCAGGGAAGGGGCGCGCGACGAGGCATCTCCCGAGGGAAGCACCCGCCACCGACAGCGGGCCTCCGAGTTCCGGCCGCGTCCCGCGGCCGACCCGGCGGTGGGACGCCGCCGCCCCCGGGAATACCGCTTCAGGAACGCTCGGGCGGGCTCAGAGGTCGCCGGTCGAGCGCAGGACCTCGAGGCAGCCGCGCAGCGCCACCCCGTTCCAGTCCGGCACGCGCCGCAGCATGTAGTGCCCCACCGCGCCCATGGGGGAGAACCCCGTCGAGGCCGCGACGGAGCCCGCCCGGTCCAGGTAGGCGGCGGTCATCCGGGCGGAGGTGATCCGGTCGGCGCTGCCGTGGGCGGCGCGCACGTGCCGCCCGGCGAGCGCGTCCACCGGGTCGTCCGGCTGCCACCACGGGGCCAGGCCGACGACCCCGCGCACCAGCGGGTGCGCCGCCTCGTGGGCGGCCACCCTGCCGCCCATGGAGTGCCCGAGCAGGACGACGGGCACCTCGCCCAGCTCCTCGCGCACCCGCTCCAGCGCCCACCGGGCGTCGCCGCGGACGACCCGCCCGTCGCCGTTCCAGCCGCGGACCCGGTAGCGCAGCAGCCAGGTCGCCACCCCGGCGTCCGCGAGCCCCGGCACGAGCGCCCGCTGGACGGCCCGCATCCGGTGCCACGACGCGCTCCGCCCGCCCACGGGCGCGGTCGAGCGCACCGTCCCCCCGTGCAGCGCCAGCACGAGGGCGCGCGGGGAGTCGACGTCCTCGCGCGTGAGCGCGGGCTCGGTGCCGCGCTCGGGTGCGGGGGCGGCACCGGTGTCCTGGCTGGTGTCCTGGCTGGTGGCTGGACGCATGTTCACGCTCCTGGTTCGTCGCCACCAGCCAAGCCGATGGGTGCGGCTCGCGGGACGCCGGATCGGGTGGTCGGGCTGTCGGCGGGGCGCGGCAAGATGTGCGCCATGAGCAAGGCCCCCACCGACGGCAGTAGCGCCGACCCCGCGACCGACCCCGCCCCCGTGGCCGACACCGTGGCCGACGCGCCCGCGGAGGCGCGCGAGGAGCACCGGCTGCTGGCCGAGGAGGTCGAGGACGCCCGCTGGCGCTACTACGTGCTGGACGCGCCCACGCTCGACGACGCGGACTTCGACGCCCGGATGCGTCGCCTGGAGGAGCTCGAGGCGGCCCACCCCGAGCTGCGCACGCCCGACAGCCCGACGCAGAAGGTGGGCGGCGCGGTCTCCACCGACTTCGCGGCCCACGACCACCTCCAGCGGATGGAGAGCCTGGACAACGCCTTCGACGGCGACGAGCTCCTCGGCTGGTACGAGCGGCTCGCGCGCGACGGGGTGGAGAGCCCGGCCCTGCTGTGCGAGCTCAAGGTCGACGGCCTGGCCATCAACCTGCTCTACGAGGAGGGCCGCCTCGTCCGGGCGCTGACCCGCGGCGACGGCACGACGGGGGAGGACGTCACCCCCAACGTCCGCACCATCGCCTCGATCCCCGACCGGCTCGCCGGCACCGACGAGTTCCCGGTGCCGCGCCTGGTCGAGGTGCGCGGCGAGGTGTTCCTGCCCGTGGCCGCCTTCGAGCGACTGAACGAGGCGATGGCGGACGCCGGGAAGCCGATGTTCGCCAACCCGCGCAACGCGGCGGCGGGGTCGCTGCGGCAGAAGGACCCGCGGGTCACGGCGTCGCGGGCGCTCGACATGGTCTGCCACGGCATCGGCGCCCGGGAGGGTTTCGCGCCGCAGGCGCAGTCGCAGGCCTACGAGGCCCTGCGGGCCTGGGGGCTGCCGACCAGCGACCGCGTGCGGGTGCTGCCCACCTTGGCGGAGGTGCGCGAGTTCATCGCCCACTACGGCGAGCACCGTCACGACGTCGAGCACGAGATCGACGGCGTCGTGGTCAAGGTGGACGACACCGCCCTCCAGCGCCGGCTGGGGTCCACCAGTCGGGCCCCGCGCTGGGCGATCGCCTGGAAGTACCCGCCGGAGGAGGTCAACGCCAAGCTCCTCGACATCCGGGTGAACGTCGGGCGGACGGGTCGCGTGACGCCCTACGGCGTCATGGAGCCCACCAAGGTGGCCGGCTCCACGGTCGAGAACGCCACGCTGCACAACGGGCACGAGGTCAAGCGCAAGGACGTCCGCCCCGGCGACACGATCATCCTGCGCAAGGCCGGCGACGTGATCCCCGAGATCCTCGGCCCGGTGCTCGCGCTGCGGCCCGAGGGTCTGCCGGAGTGGGTCATGCCGTCCGAGTGCCCGTCCTGCGGCACGACGCTGGTGGAGCAGAAGGAGGGCGACAAGGACCTGCGCTGCCCCAACCACGACCGCTGCCCGGGCCAGGTGCGCGAGCGGCTCTCGTTCGTCGCCGGTCGCTCGGCCTTCGACATCGACAACCTCGGCTACGAGGGCGTCGTCTCCCTGCTGGACGCGGGCGTCGTGGCCAACGAGGGCGACCTGTTCGACCTCGACGAGGCCAAGCTGCTCCGCACCGACCTCTACACGCGCGCGGCGAAGAAGGGCGAGGTCGAGGGGGACGTCGAGGGGCGGCGCGTCCTCAACGCGAACGGCCAGGGCCTGCTCGTGGCGCTGGACGCGATCCGGCAGCAGACCCGCGACCTGCCGCTGTGGCGGGTCGTCGTCTCGCTCTCCATCCGCCACGTCGGCCCGACCGCCGCCCGCGCCCTGGCGACCGAGCTCGGGTCGATGCAGGCGATCCGGGACGCCGACGAGGAGACCCTGGCCGCCATCGACGGGGTCGGCCCCACCATCGCCGCCGCGGTCATCGAGTGGTTCGGCGTCGACTGGCACGTCGAGATCGTGGAGAAGTGGGCCGCGTCCGGGGTGTCCATGGAGGACGAGCGGGACGAGTCCACCCCGCGCACGCTCGAGGGCCTCACCGTGGTGGTGACCGGCAGCCTCGTCGACTTCTCCCGCGACTCGGCCAAGGAGGCGATCCTGTCCCGCGGCGGCAAGGCCGCCGGGTCGGTGTCGAAGAAGACGAGCTTCGTCGTCATCGGCGAGAACGCGGGCTCGAAGGCGGAGAAGGCCGAGCAGCTCGGCGTCCCGATCCTCGACGAGGACGGGTTCAAGGCGCTGCTCGCCGGAGGCCCCGACGCCGTCGCGGTGCCGGAGGCGGAGGTCGACCCGGAGGTCGACCCGAAGACAGACACGGAGACCGGCCCGGACGCCTGAGCCCCACCCGCCGGTCCAGCCAGCCCCGCCGGTCCGGCCCCGCCGGTCAGCCCCGCCGGCGAGGCGGGCCGGCCGCAGAGCGCCGGTCGAGCCAGGCGGCGACCGCGGCGGCGCCCAGCAGCGCGAGCACCGGGCCGACGACGCGACCGGGGTGGTCGGCCACCCACCCGCCCACCGGTCCGAGCGCGAGCCACGCGACGAGCGCGAGCACGACCGCCCTCGTCGCCCAGCGACCGGCCGTCGTGCTGGTCCGCTGCCCCGCCCAGCGCCCCACCCAGCGCCCCCACCGCAGGTGGGCCTCGGTGCGGCGGGCCTCGGGCAGCACCTCGCGCGACGGCTGGGGCAGGAGGAGCCCGGGCGGCACGAGCGGGTCGAGCAGAGCGGGCAGACGCTCGCCGCCCACCCAGGCGGTCGGCTCCAGGACGAGGGTGTAGCCGTCCTCGCGCACGAGCGTGCGCAGCCCGTCGGGGTGGGTCAGGCACCCGGCGAGGTCGGCGAGCAGGGCCTCGGCCGCCTGGTCGCCGCTCACGACCCGCACACCGCTCGGGCGGACCTCGAGCCGTGCGGGGTCGGCCGGCCAGTCGGCGTGCCGGAGACGGACGACCGCGCGCCCCTCGGCACCGTCGACGGTGACGCGGGGCATCTGCAGGATCGGCAGGGTGGCGTGGTTCCAGGCCGTCTCGCCCGGCACCCCGAGGAGCAGGGAGGCGCGCAGCGACTCGGCGGCCGCGGTGACGTCCTCGGCGGTGAGGGACCGGGCACGTCGCCGCAGCGACCCGACACCCTCCGGCTCCCGACCCTGGAGATGTCGTGTGGCCTGCCCCGCGCACAGGCCGGGCAGGCTCCGGGGGTCCTCGGAGGCCTGCAGGAAGGCCGCGACCGCGGCGTCCAGCTCGGCGGAGAGGGCGTGCGCGTCCCCGCCCGGCCCCAGCCCGGCCACGACGGCGAGCGCGTCCTCGGCGAGCCGGGGGAGCCGGCTGGGCGACACGTCCGCGCCGGCGAGGACGACCGCGCGGGTGGCGTCCACGGGCTGGTAGTCGCTCCAGGGGGAGTAGCTGGCGCCGTGGTCGCCCCGCAGTCGCTGCGTGAGGCGCCGGGCCAGGATCGTGTGGGCCAGCCAGAGGGGGCCCTCGCGGTCGACCTCGCCGGAGAGGACGAGGCCGCGCGGCTCGACGTAGCCGGCCGGGAGCGTCTGCTCGCACGGCACGGCGACGGGCAGCGGCAGCAGGTCCCCGTCGGGCAGGTGCAGTCGCAGGCCGGCCGGCGGCGGGCCGTCGAGCACGAGCGCCGCGTTCTGCCGGGTGAGGACCCGGGCGGCCAGGTCGCGCAGGTCCTCGGGCTCCGCGGCGCCGATCCCGGCGGCGGGCCAGCCCGCCAGCCCCGGGCCGAGCGCGCCGTAGCGCCAGGTGAGCGCGTGGGCCGCCGGCGAGGCGCCGCGGGCCCGTTCCTCGGCGTGCAGGACGCCGCGCTCCACCCCCCAGCGGTCGAGCACCGGGTCCGCCATCCACGAGGTGAGCCGCGCGAGGTGGTCGGCGACCTCCTCGCTCGGCCCGTGGCTGTCGAAGCCCGTCTCCAGCAGCCCCACCGAGCCGTTGAGCGAGAGCGTCCCCGACCCGCCGTCCACGGCCTCGAGCGCCAGGTGCTCCAGCGCGTGCAGCCACCCGGAGGTCGCCAGGGTGCCGTCCGCCGTGCCCTGCCGGAACACGAGACGGGCGGTGAGGGTCGGGTGGCCGCTCTCGCACCAGAAGGTGGGGACGCCGTCGACCTCGGTGCGGTGCATCAGCTCGTCCATGGCGGCGTCAGGGTAGGCGAGGCAGCGCCTCGGGCGGACCTGTTCGGTCCGATCCGCAGGGATCCGGGACGCGGCCGGACCGGGGGCCGCGACCGTCGGCGCGCGCTCCTAGGATGGTGCCCATGCCTGACATCACCCGCGACGAGGTGGCCCACCTGGCCGCGCTGTCGAGGATCGACCTGTCGGACGCCGAGCTGGACCACATGGCCCCGCAGCTCTCGGTGATCCTCGACGCGGTCGCCTCGATCACCGGCGTGGTCGGGGACGACGTCCCCGCCACCTCGCACCCGCTGCCCCTGACCAACGTCTTCCGCGAGGACGTCGTCACCCCCTCGCTCACCGCCGAGCAGGCGCTCTCCGGTGCCCCCGAGGTGGAGGAGCAGCGCTTCGCCGTCCCGCGCATCCTGGGGGAGGAGGCATGAGCATCGACCTGACCCGTGCCACCGCCGCGCAGATGGCGGACGCCCTGGCCGCCGGGGAGACGACCTCCGTGGCCCTGACGCAGGCCGCGCTCGACCGCATCGCCGCCACGGATGGCGACGCCGAGGCCGGCATCCACGCCTTCCTGCACGTCGACGCCGAGGGCGCCCTGGCCCAGGCCGCGGCCTCCGACGCCCGTCGCGCCGCCGGCGAGCCGCTCAGCGCGCTCGACGGCGTCCCCGTCGCGGTGAAGGACGTGCTGGCCACCACCGGCCTGCCGACCACCTGCGGCTCGAAGATCCTCGAGGGCTGGGTGCCGCCGTACGACGCCACCGTGGTCAAGCGCCTCAAGGACGCGGGCCTGCCGATCCTCGGCAAGACCAACATGGACGAGTTCGCGATGGGCTCCTCCACCGAGCACTCCGCCTACGGCCCGACCCGCAACCCGTGGGACACCACCCGCATCCCGGGCGGCTCCGGCGGCGGGTCCGCCGCGGCCGTGGCGGCCTTCCAGGCGCCGCTGGCCCTCGGCACCGACACCGGCGGCTCGATCCGGCAGCCGGGCTCGGTCACGGGCACGGTCGGCGTGAAGCCGACCTACGGCGCCGTCTCCCGCTACGGCCTGGTGGCGATGGCGAACAGCCTCGACCAGGTCGGCCCGGTCACCCGCACCGTCCTGGACTCCGCGCTGCTGCAGGAGCTCATCGGCGGCCACGACCCCCTCGACTCCACCTCGGTCGTCGAGCCGCTGCCCTCGCTCGTGGACGCCGCCAAGCAGGGCGCCGCGGGCGACCTGACCGGCGTCAAGGTCGGCGTCATCACCGAGCTGGGCGGCGACGGCTACCAGGCCGGCGTCCGGGCCCGCTTCACCGAGGCGCTCGACAAGCTCGTCGCCGCGGGCGCCGAGGTCGTCGAGGTCTCGTGCCCCAGCTTCGTCCACGCGCTGGCGGCCTACTACCTGGTCATGCCGTGCGAGGCGTCCTCGAACCTGGCCCGCTTCGACGCGATGCGCTACGGCCTCCGCGTGATGCCGGAGGGCAACGACTCGCCGTCGGCCGAGGCCGTCATGCGCGCCACCCGCGACGCGGGCTTCGGCGACGAGGTCAAGCGCCGCATCATCCTCGGCACCTACGCGCTGAGCTCGGGCTACTACGACGCCTACTACGGGACGGCGCAGAAGGTCCGCACGCTCATCCAGCGTGACTTCGAGGCCGCGTTCGCCTCCGTGGACGTGCTGGTCAGCCCGACCGCGCCGACCACGGCGTTCAAGCTCGGCGAGAAGCTCGACGACCCGCTGGCGATGTACCTCAACGACCTCGCCACCATCCCCGCGAACCTCGCGGGCGTGCCCGGCATGTCGCTGCCCGCCGGCCTCGCGGAGGAGGACGGCCTCCCGGTCGGCTTCCAGATCCTCGCCCCGCAGCTGGCCGACGACCGGCTCTACCGCGTCGGCGCCGCCCTCGAGGCCGCGCTGGAGAAGGAGTGGGGCGGCCCGCTGCTGGACCGGGCCCCCGAGGTCGCCACCCTCACGAGCACGGAAGGGGCCCTCTGATGAGCGCCACCACCGAGACGCTCGTCGACTTCGACGAGGTCCTCACCCGCTACGAGCCCGCGCTGGGCCTCGAGGTGCACGTCGAGCTGTCGACGGCCACCAAGATGTTCTGCGGCTGCTCCACCGCGTTCGGCGCGGAGCCGAACACCCAGGTGTGCCCGACCTGCCTCGGCCTGCCCGGCTCCATGCCGGCGGTCAACAGGGGCGGCGTCGAGGCCGCCATCCGCATCGGCCTCGCGCTGAACTGCGAGATCGCCGAGTGGTGCCGGTTCGCCCGGAAGAACTACTTCTACCCGGACATGCCGAAGAACTTCCAGACCTCCCAGTACGACGAGCCGATCGCGTTCGAGGGGTACATGGACGTCGAGGTGGACGGTGAGACCTTCCGCGTCGGCATCGAGCGGGCGCACATGGAGGAGGACACCGGCAAGTCGACCCACGTCGGCACCACCGGCCGCATCCAGGGCGCCGACTACTCGCTGGTCGACTACAACCGCGCGGGCATCCCCCTCATCGAGATCGTCACCAAGCCGATCACCGGCGCCGGGGCGAAGGCCCCCGAGGTCGCCCGCGCCTACGTCCAGCAGCTCCGCGAGCTGATCGTGGCGCTCGGTGTCTCCGAGGCCCGGATGGACCAGGGCAACCTGCGCGCCGACGTGAACCTGTCGCTCGCCCCGATCGGCGCCGAGAAGCTCGGCACCCGCACCGAGACCAAGAACGTCAACTCGTTCCGGTCCGTCGAGCGGGCCGTGCGCTTCGAGATGAGCCGGCACGCCGGCATCCTCGACGCGGGCGGCAGCATCCTCCAGGAGACCCGCCACTTCCACGAGGACTCGGGCATCACCACGTCCGGGCGCGAGAAGTCGGACGCCGAGGACTACCGCTACTTCCCCGAGCCCGACCTCGTCCCGGTGGCCCCGAGCCGCGAGTGGGTCGAGGAGCTGCGCGGGACGCTGCCGGAGAACCCGACCGCGAAGCGGGCCCGCCTGCAGGCCGAGTGGGGCTTCACCGACCTGGAGATGCGCGACACCGTCGGTGCCGGAGCGCTGGGCCTGGTCGAGGAGACCATCGCCCTCGGCTCGGCCCCGCAGGCCGCCCGCAAGTGGTGGCTGGGCGAGCTGGCCCGACGCGCCAACGACACCGGCGCGGAGATCTCCGAGCTCGGCGTCAGCCCGGCCGACGTCGCCGCCGTCCAGAAGCTCGTGGACGCCGGCACCCTCAACGACAAGCTCGCCCGACAGGTCTTCGACGGCCTGCTGGCGGGGGAGGGCACCCCGGACGAGATCATCGCCGCCCGCGGCCTGGGCATCGTCTCCGACGACGGCGCCCTCTCCGCGGCCGTCGACAAGGCCATCGAGGCCAACCCGGACGTCGCCCAGAAGATCCGCGACGGCAAGGTCGCCGCGGCGGGCGCGCTCATCGGCTCGGTGATGAAGGAGATGCGCGGGCAGGCGGACGCCGGCAAGGTCCGCGAGCTCATCCTCGCCAAGCTCACCTGAGCCCACCCCAGGCACGACGGCCCCTCGCGTCAAGAGGGTGCACCGCGGCCCCGATCACCACGCTGGCGCGTAGGTGATCGGGGCCGTTCGTCGTAGGGTGAGCCCACAACTCCAGACACGCCCGCGTGTGGGGGAAGCCGGTCGAAGTCCGGCGCTGACCCGCAACCGTAGGCCGCCGCCCGTCGCTGCTCGCGCGGGCGCGGTGAGCCGGAACACCCGCCGTGGAGCGTCCTGATTCACGCGCTGTCGAGGAAAGCGGCGGGTGGGCACGCCGGGCACCGGGTCCGTCGTCCTCTCCCGCTCGTGTGCAGCGGGAAGGAAACACCAGTGCAGATCTCCCTGCGTCGCGTCGCGACGCTCACGACGGCCGCCGTCGCGTCGGCCGCCCTCGCGGTCACCGTCGCCACCCCGGCGGGCGCCGCGGCCCCCACGCCGAAGACCCGCCAGTCGGTCGCCGCCTCCTGGCTGGCCGCCCAGCTCACCGACGGGGTCGTCCACAGCGACTCGTGGGACTACGACGACCTCGGCCTCACGCTCGACGTCGCCCTGGCGCTGCAGGCCATGGGCCGTCGCACCGCCGCCGAGCAGCGCGCCGTCGCCGCCGTGGAGGCGGACGCGTCGAGCTACGTCTCCTACGGCTCCGACGTCTACGCCTCGTCCGTGGCCAAGCTCGCCGCGACCGTCGAGCGCACCGGTGGCGACGCCACCGACGTCGACGGCACCGACATGATCGCCCAGCTCGAGTCGATGGTGACGACGGACGGCGTGAGCACCGGCCGCATCTCCGACGACTCCACCGGCACGGACTACGCCGGCACCATCGGCCAGGCGTTCGCCGCCGAGGCCCTCGCGGACACCGGCTCCGACCTCACGGTCGAGGTCGTGGACTACCTGCTCGACCAGCAGTGCTCCGCCGGCTACTTCCGCCAGTCCTTCACCAGCGACGACACGGCCGAGGACCAGACCTGCGACGGCGGCGACGCCTCGGCCAGCGCCCCCTCGGTCGACGTCACCGCGCTTGCCGTGATCTCCCTGAAGGAGGTCGACGGGGTCCGCACCAAGAAGATCAACCAGGCGGTGAAGGCCGCCAAGACGTGGCTGCGCAGCGTCCAGAAGACCAACGGCGCCTTCGGCTCCACCGGCAGCGGCACCGCCAACGCCAACTCCACCGGCCTCGCCTCGTGGGCCCTGGGCGAGAGCGGCGCCTGCGCCGCTGCCCAGGACGCAGCCCAGTGGCTCAAGGACGTCCAGGTGACCGGCACGCTCAAGGGCACCGCGCTGGCCGGCCAGAAGGGCGCGATCGCCTACACCAAGGGCACCTACAAGACCGCGCAGACCGACGGCATCACGACCTCCACCCAGGACCAGTGGCGTCGCGCGTCCTCGCAGGCGGCCCCTGCGCTGGACAACCTCAGCCTCGCCGCCTGCCAGGCCTGAGCATGAGCAGCACCGTCGCAGCCACCCCGCCGACCCGGGGCACGAGCGCCCCGGGCCGGCGGGTCCTGCGCGCCGCCGTGGGTCTCGCGCTCGCGGCCGCGCCGGCCTGCGTCGGCGTGCTGGTGGCGGCCCCGGCCGGGGCCGCCACCTGCACCAGCTCCACCGGCGTCAGCGTCGTGGTCGAGTTCAACGACCTCGGCGGCGGCGTGCAGACCACGTGCGTCCCGGGCGGCGGCGGGGAGACCGCGGCCGACCTCTTCGCCGACGCGGGTCACACCCTCGAGCAGCCGACCCGCACGCCCGGCTTCGTGTGCCGGGTCGACGGCGTCCCGACGTCCGACCCCTGCGTCAACACCTCGCCCGCCAGCGCCTACTGGGGGCTGTGGGTCAGTGACGGCGACGGCGGCTGGACGTACGCGGACAAGGGCGCCTGGTCGCTCACCGTCCCGGCCGGCGGCTCCGTGGCCTTCGCGTGGGACGACCAGTCCGGCACCGTCCAGCCCACCACCGCGGCTCCGGTGACCGTCGCGACGGCCACCGCCAGCAGCTCCTCCGGCAGCTCCTCGAAGGGCAGCTCGGGCGGCTCCGGCAGCTCCTCGAAGGGCAGCTCGGGCGGCTCCTCGAACGGTGGCTCGGGCAGCGGCTCCGGCAGTGGTTCCGGCAGTGGTTCCGGCAGTGGTTCGGGCAGCTCCTCGGGGAGCGGGTCCGGCAGCGGGTCCGGGGCGTCCGCCTCGGCCTCCGCCAGCGCGTCCGCCTCGGCGGACGGCACCGGGACCCGGGCGAAGCAGACCGGCGGGAAGGCGGGCAAGCGCGCCTCGGCGTCGGCCAGTGACTCGGCCACTGCGTCGGCCGGCGACTCCGCCTCCGCGTCCGCCTCCGTATCGGGGGAGGCGAGCGCTTCGGCGGACGCCGGGGAGACCACCGACGACCTCCAGGACGCCTCGGCGAGCACCGCCGACGGCGGCCTGCCGTGGTACGTGGCGCCGATCGGCCTGGTGGTCCTCGCGGCCGCGGGCGGCGGCGCCGTGCTCGCGCGGAGGCACCGCGCCGGCGGGCCCGGCGGCACCGGTGGCAGCGGGTCCGAGCCACGGTGACCAGCACGCAGGACCGCCCGCGGGCGGGAGTGGACGACAGCGTCGAGCCGGCGCCGGGGACCCCGGCGCCGGCTCCGGCGCGTGACGGGGTGCCGCAGGACGAGCGCGCCCGCACGGCCGCGCGCCGCGGCCGCGCCGCCCGGGCCGTGCACCGGGCGCGCACGGCGAGGCTGCCGCGCGACCTGCACCCGGTGGCCTGGTGGGTCTGGGCCCTGGGCCTGGCCACCGCGGCCTCGCTCACCACCAACCCCTGGGCGCTGCTCCTGCTGGTCGGCTCCGCCGCGGTCGTCGTCGCCGCCCGGCGCGGCGACCAGCCGTGGGCGCGATCCTTCCGGCTCTACCTGGCGCTCGGGGCCGCGATCGTCGTCCTGCGTGTCGTCTTCCGCATCCTCCTCGGCGGCGCCTACGCCACCGGCACCGTCCTGCTCGACCTCCCGACCGTCCCGCTCCCGTCCTTCGCCGCGGGCATCTCCCTGCTCGGGCCGGTCACCCTCCCCACGATCCTGGCCGGGCTCTACGACGGGCTCCGGCTCGCCGGGATCGTCGTCTGCGTCGGCGCGGCCAACGCCCTGGCCAACCCCAAGCGCCTGCTCCGGTCGGTGCCGGCCGCCCTCTACGAGGTCGGCACCGCGCTGGTCGTCGCCGTGACCGTCCTGCCGCAGCTCGCGGAGTCCGTGCAGCGCGTGCGGGCCGCCCAATCGCTGCGGTCGGGGCCGACCGGCCGGGTGCGTGGCCTGCGCCGTCTCCTCGTCCCCGTCCTGGAGGACGCGCTCGACCGCTCCCTGGCGATGGCCGCCGGCATGGACGCCCGCGGCTACGGCCGCAGCGGCGGCGCGTCGCGGGCCTCGCGTCGGCGCACCGGCGCGCTCATGATCGGTGGCCTCGTGGGGGTCTGCGTCGGCGTCTACGCCGTCCTGGACCAGACGGCCCCGCGCGTCCTCGCCCTGCCCGCGCTCGCCCTGGGGGTCGTCGCCGCCGTGCTCGGCCTGCGCGGCGCCGGGGCGCGCGTCGTCCGCACCCGCTACCGGCCCGACCGCTGGCGCTGGCCCGAGGCCGTCGTCGCCCTGGGCGGCGTCGCGGTCGCCGCGCTGGGGGTCTGGACGAGCCACGCCCACGTCCTGCTGGCCTATCCGGGCACCGACGCACCGCCCGGCCTCGCCCCGGCCGCGCTGGCGGCCGCCGTCGTGGCCGTGCTGAGCGGGCTGGCGGCGCCGCTGCCCGCGCGCTCCCTGCCCGCCCGGGAGGCCTCCGGTGTCGCCGGGACGCCCGACCACGAGGGGGTGCTGCCGTGAGGCCGCCGCTGCTGGAGCTGTCCGGGGTGTCGTTCGGCTACCCCGAGGAGGGCGAGCGCGGGCTGGGTGCCCGACCCGTCCTGCGCGACGTCGACCTCGTCGTGGACGAGGGGGAGCTGGTCGTCCTCGCGGGCCCGACCGGGGTCGGCAAGTCCACGCTCCTCGGCGTGGTCGGCGGGCGGGTGCCGCGGTTCTCCGGCGGCGTGCTCGTCGGCGACGTCCGCCTCGACGGCGAGTCCGTCCTGCACGCCCCGCCGCGCGAGCGCGCCCACGTCGTCGGCGTCGTCGGGCAGGACCCGGCGCTCGGGTTCGTCACCGACACCGTCGAGGAGGAGCTCGCCTACGGCATGGAGCAGCTCGGGCTCGCCGCGGGCACCATGCGACGGCGCGTCGAGGAGACCCTCGACCTGCTGGGCATCGCCGACCTGCGCTCCCGCGACCTGCGCACCCTCTCCGGCGGGCAGCAGCAGCGCGTCGCGATCGGCGCGGTCCTCACCATGCACCCCCGGCTCCTCGTCCTCGACGAGCCGACCTCGGCCCTGGACCCCACAGCCGCCGAGGAGGTCCTCTCCACCCTCACGCGGCTCGTGCACGACCTCGGCACCAGCGTCCTGGTCGCCGAGCACCGCCTCGAGCGCGTGCTCCCGTTCGCGGACACCCTGGCGCTCCTGCACCCGGGGGGCAGGCTGGACGTCGGGGAGCCCGCCGTCCTGCTCGAGGACGCCCCGGTCGCGCCGCCCCTGGTCGAGCTCGGCCGGGCCGCCGGCTGGCACCCGCTGCCGCTCAGCGTCCGCGACGCCCGGCGCCGGGCGCGGGACCTGGGGGAGCGGCTGGGGGAGCGGCCGGCGGAACGGCCGGCCACCGCCGAACCGCCCGTCCAAGCGACTGCCGGGCAGGCTCCTGGCTCAGGCCTCACCGCCTGCGACCTCACCGTGGCGGTCGACCGCGGCGCGAGCCGCCGCGTCGTCCTGCGCGACGTCTCGCTCGACCTGCCCGCCGGCCGGGTGACGGCCCTGATGGGCCGCAACGGCGCCGGGAAGTCCACGCTCCTCTGGGCGCTCCAGGGCACGCGCCGCCGCACGGCCGGCGGGGTCGCGGTCACGCCGACGGACGGCGGGGCCGCCCAGGACCCGCAGGCCCTGCCGCCGCAGCGCCGCCGCGGCCTCGTCGGCCTCCTGCCCCAGGACGCCGGCGACCTGCTCTACCTCGAGACGGTCGGCGAGGAGCTCGCCTCCGCCGACGCGGACGCCGCCGCGCGCGGCACCGGCGGGCCGGGGAGCGCCCGGGCCGTGCTCGACAGCATGGCGCCCGGCGTCCGGGACGCCGTGCACCCGCGCGACCTCTCGGAGGGCCAGCGCCTGGCGCTGGCCCTGGCGCTGGTCCTGGTGCCCGAGCCGCCGGTGCTGCTCCTCGACGAGCCCACCCGCGGCCTGGACTACTCCGCGAAGGACGCGCTGGCGCGGGCGCTGCGGCGCCTGGCCGCCGGCGGGCGGGCCGTGCTGGTGGCCACCCACGACGTGGAGTTCGCCGCGCTGGCCGCCGACGACGCCCTCGTCCTGGCGGAGGGCGAGGTCGTGTCGTCCGGCCCGGCCCGCGCGGTGCTCGCGGAGTCGCCCGCGTTCAGCCCGCAGGTGACGAAGGTGCTCGGGGCGCCGTGGCTCGTCGTCGACGAGGTCCGCGCCGCCCTCGCCTCGGTGGGCCCGACCTCGGGGGCGGACGCGTGAACGCCGCCGTCCCGCTCACCCGCCGCTCGGCCTGGGTGCTGGGCCTGGCCTCGCTGGCCGGGCTGATGATGCTCGTCTGGCCGCTGCTCGTGCGCGTCCCCGCGTCCTGGAGCGACGGCAGCCGCCTCGACCCGCCGTTCCTCTTCCTCGCGCTGCTCCCCGTGGTCGTCGCCGTGGTGCTCGCCGAGCTGAGCGAGGGCGGGCTCGACGCCCGCTCGCTGGCGCTGCTGGGGGTGCTCTCGGCGGTGAACGCCGTCGCCCGGGCGATCTCCCCGGGGCTCGCGGGGGTCGAGCTCGTGTTCTTCCTGCTGATCCTGGCCGGGCGCGTGCTCGGGCCCGGGTTCGGCTTCGCCCTCGGCTGCACCAGCCTGCTGGCGTCCGCGCTGATGACCGGTGGGGTCGGGCCCTGGCTGCCGTTCCAGATGCTGTGCTCGGCGTGGGTCGGGATGCTCGCCGGCCTGCTGCCGCAGCGCCTGGGCGGCCGCCGCCTGCGCGGCCGCGCCGAGATCGTCCTCCTGGCCGCCTACGGCGTGCTGGCCGCCTACCTCTTCGGCGCACTGATGAACCTCTCCAGCTGGCCGTTCGCCCTGGGCTCCGCCACGGGCGCCGTCTCGGCGGACGGGACCGCCGGAGGCCTCACCTACGTGCCGGGCGCGCCGGTGCTGGAGAACCTCCACCGGTTCGCCGTCTACACGCTGCTGACGTCGACCGGCGGCTGGGACACCATGCGGGCGATCACCAACGCCGTCGCGATCGTGGTGCTCGGGCCGAGCATCCTGGCCGTGCTGCGGCGCGCGGCGCGGCGCGCCACCGTCACCGGCCGGGTCGCGGACCCCGCGGAGCTCAGCGCGCGCTGACGGCCGGGGCGACGGCCGCGGCGACGACCGGCGTGGTGGGCGCGGTGGCAGCGGTCGAGGGCGCAGCGGTCGTGGGCTCCGCGGAGGGAGCCGGGTGGCGCGCGTCGTGCGCGCGCAGGAAGGCCTCGACGTCGTCGCGCTCGGCGCGCGCCGCGGCGAGGGTGGTCGAGGCGAGCATCGCGTTGCGACGGGAGCCGAGGACGCTGTCCTCCAGCACCCGGGCGAGGCGCCGGGCGAGCGGGGACAGCGGCGAGCGAGGGTGGTCGGCGACGAGCCGGAGCGGCGTGC
Organism: Nocardioides sp. GY 10127; assembly: GCF_004919085.1. Classification (GTDB taxonomy): domain Bacteria; phylum Actinomycetota; class Actinomycetes; order Propionibacteriales; family Nocardioidaceae; genus Nocardioides. Next base: position 120,216 of record NZ_STGL01000007.1, read on the forward strand.
CGGGTGCGAGCGAGGGGTGCACGGGTGCCTCCTGGGTGGCGGAGAAGGCGGCTGGCAGTTCTTAACCTAAAGAGGGGACGACCCCTCCGGGGCAACACCATGTGACTTCTCTGTGAACGGCACCGGTCCGGGCTCGTCCGCACCGTCGGTGACAGAGGTGGCATCGGGCGCCTCCGCGGGCACCGGGCCCTCGGTCGGCACGGGCGACCCCGGCGCACGCGTGGCCCCCACGCTCGCCACGACGACGCAGACGAGCGCCAGCCACTGCGCCGGGCCGAGGGTCTCGCCGAGGACCAGCAGCCCCGCCAGCGCCGCGGCGGCCGGCTCGAGGCTCATGAGGATGCCGAAGACGCTGGGGCGCAGCGTCCGCAGCGCGACGAGCTCGCACGAGTACGGCACCACGGACGAGAGCAACCCGACGGCGGCGCCCAGCAGCAGCACGCGCGGGTCGGTGAGCGCCGGGTCGGGGTGCCCCACCAGCGCCGGCCCCACCACGGCGGGCGTGAGCAGCAGCGTCCCGATGGTGCTGGCCACCGCCAGCCCGTCCAGCCCGGGCCAGGAGGCGCCGGTGCGGGCGCTGAGGAGGATGTAGGACGCCCAGAAGCCACCGGCCAGCACGGCCAGCAGCGCCCCGACGAGCGTCACGGACCCTCCGCCGTCGACGCCCAGCAGGACGACGCCGAGCCCGGCCAGGACCACCCAGACGAGGTCCCGGGCGCGGCGGGAGCCGGCGACGGCCAGCAGCAGCGGGCCGGTGAACTCCAGGGTGACCGCGACGCCGAGCGGGATCCGGGCGAACGACTGGTAGATCGCCCAGTTCATCAGGCCCAGCGAGGCACCGAAGGCCACGACCACGGCCCAGTCCCGGGCGGAGTGACCGCGCAGGCGGGGACGCACGAACGCGAGCAGCACCAGCGAGCTGGTGACCAACCTCAGCCAGACCAGGGTGGTGGGGTCGGCGACGTCGAAGAGGGACTTGGCGATGCCCGCGCCGAGCTGCACCGAGGCGATGCCGACGAGGACCAGGACGACGGGGTGGACCCGGGGCCGGGGGCGCGGGTCGGGGAGCGTCACGCGGCTCAGCCTAGGTGTCGGGTGAGACGGGTACCGGACCAGGTCTCGCGCTCGGGGCCGCGCATCCCTAGGCTCCGCGGCATGGGTGACTTCGAGGTCTCGCGCGCGACGACGGTCGCGGCCGACCCGGCCGACGTGCAGGCCCTGGTGGTGGACTTCCGCGAGTGGCGGCGCTGGTCGCCGTGGGAGGACGTCGACCCGGCCATGACGCGTGAGTACGACGGCCCCGACAGCGGGGAGGGCGCGTCCTACCGCTGGACCGGCAACCGGAAGGCCGGAGCGGGCTCGATGCGCATCACGGCCGTCACGCCCGACGAGGTGGCCATCGACCTGGCGTTCACCCGCCCGATGAAGGCGACGAACGACCTCGCCTTCCTGGTGGAGCCCGTGGCGGACGGCACCCGGGTCACGTGGCGCATGCGGGGCCGCAACACCGGCCTGTGGTCGCTGCTGGCGCGGTTCGTCCCGATGGACCGGCTCGTCGGTGCCGACTTCGAGAAGGGCCTGGCCCGGCTCAAGTCCGAGCTCGAGGCGGGCGTGCCCGGGGCCTGAGCCCCGGTCACGCCCGCCGGCTCAGTACTCGCCCGCCTCCAGGGTCGGCTCGGGGCCGAGCGCGCCGTTCATCGGCTGGCTCATGGCCAGCGCGGTCGCCTCGTCGACGTCCTCGTCCAGGGCGATCGGCTCGGGCACCCCGGCGGTGATGCGGGTGCCGTCGGCGCGGACGCCGCCCAGCTGCGGCTTCTCGGTCAGCGTGCCCGCGAGGCGGGTGCCGCAGCCGTCCAGCGCCACCTTGAGGGGCTCGCCCGGGGCGACCACGTAGGACTCGCCACGCACCACGACCGCGACGGGCTCGCTGCCCTCGACGACCTCGAGGTTGAACGACTCCCGGTCCAGGTGCACCTGGAGGCGCGTGCCGTGCCAGACCATGCCGCAGCGCAGGTACGGGAAGGTGTCGGGCAGGCGGGGGTCGAAGGACAGCCGCCCGCCGCGGTCGCGCATGCCCGCGAACCCGCACACCAGCGCCGACCAGATGCCGCCGGTGGAGGCGATGTGCATGCCGTCCACGGTGTTGCCGTGCAGGTTGGCGAGATCGACGAAGAGGGAGTTCAGGAAGTAGCTCCAGGCCACCTCGTGGTAGCCCACCTCCGCCGCGACGATCGACTGCACGACCGCGGAGAGCGTCGAGTCGCCCGTGGTGATCGGGTCGTAGTACTCGAAGTCTGCGCGCTTCTCCTCGGGCGTGAACCGGTCGCCCTGGAGGAAGAGCGCCAGCACGACGTCCGCCTGCTTGAGCACCTGGAACCGGTAGATGACCAGCGGGTGGTAGTGCAGCAGCAGCGGACGCAGCTCGTCCGGGGTCTTGGAGAGGTCCCAGACCTCCCGGTCGAGGAAGAAGTCGTCCTGCGGGTGGATGCCCAGGCCGTCGTCGAACGGGATGTGCATCCCGGCCGCGCACCGGCGCCACTCCTCGATCTCGGTCTCGGTGAGGTCGAGGCGGTGGCGCACCTGCTTCCACTCGTCCGCGAAGTCGCGCTCGACCAGCTCGCAGGCCTTCACGGCCTCCTCGAGGTTGAACCGCGCCATCACGTTGGTGAAGAGGTTGTTGTTGACGACGGTCGTGTACTCGTCCGGGCCGGTGACGCCGTGGATGTGGAACGAGGGGACGCCGTTGGAGCGCCAGAACCCGAGGTCGGCCCACATGCGGGCGGTCTCGACGAGGATGTCGATGCCGTCGCGGACCAGGAAGCCCACGTCGCCGGTGGCCGCCACGTACTGCACGAGGGCGTAGGCGACGTCGGCGTCGATGTGCACCTGGGCCGTGCCCGCCGCGTAGTAGGCCGAGGCCTCCTCGCCGCTGATCGTCCGCCACGGGAAGAGCGCGCCGGACTGGGCCATCTCCCGGGCGCGCTGGCGGGCCGCCGGCAGCATCCGCGAGCGGAAGTGCATGAGGTTCCGGGCCAGCTGCGGCTGGGTGTAGGTGAGGAACGGCGAGACGTAGATCTCGGAGTCCCAGAAGTAGTGCCCCTCGTAGCCCGACCCGGTGACGCCCTTGGCGGGCACGCCCTGCTGGTCCGCCCGGGCCGAGGCCTGGGCGAGGCTGAACAGGTTGAACCGGATGGCCTGCTGGACGGCGAGCTGCTCGGCGTCCGCGTCGTCGTCGGTGACCTCGACGTCGGCGGTGGCCCAGAACGTGTCGTAGTAGGCCCGCTGCTCGGCCAGGGCGTCGTCGAAGCCGTGCCGCTTGGCGCGGTCGAGGGTGCGGATGCAGCGGTCGGAGAGCTCGCGCACCGGGACGCCACGCGAGCTGTGGTAGGCCACGTACTTGTCCACGCGGACGGTCTGGCCCTCGGCCGCGTCGACGCGGAGGACGGTCTTCGCGAGGTCCTCGTCGTCGCGGACGATGACCTCGTGCTCGGCGTCGGTGGTGACGACGTGGTCGGCGCCCACGCAGATCGTCATGTGCGAGTTGGCGCACATGTAGCCGAGCATCATCCGGTCCTGGCGGGCGTAGTGCAGGCGGGGGAGCAGGACGCGCTCCTCGAACTTCGCCGCCTTGCGCGGGTCGATCCCCTCGCCCATCGCCGCGTTGGGGTCGTGGTACTCGTCCTTGCCGTCCTGCCGGTTGAGCAGCTGGGAGGAGATGACGATGGGGGCGTCGCCCTCCAGCAGCGTCACCTCGAGGCTGAGCAGCGCCAGGTGCCGCTGGGTCATCGACACCATGCGGGTCGAGTCGACCTTCACCCGCTTGCCGGCCGGCGTGCGCCAGATCAGGCTGCGGCGCAGCACGCCGTCGCGGAAGTCCAGGCTCCGCTCGTAGTGCTCGAGGTCGGCGGTGCCGAGCGTGAGCGGCTCGTCGTCGACGTACAGCTTCATCAGCTTGGCGTCGGGGACGTTGACGATCGTCTGGCCGGTGCGGGCGAAGCCGAACGCGGCCTCGGCGTGCCGGATCGGCCAGGTCTCGTGGAAGCCGTTGACGAAGGTGCCGTGCGCGTAGGCGTCCCGGCCCTCCTCGGGGTTGCCGCGCATGCCGAGGTAGCCGTTGGCGACGCTGAACAGCGTCTCGGTCACGCCCAGGTCGTGCGCGCGGTACGCGGTCTCGGTGAGCCGCCAGGGGTCCAGGCCGAACCTGCTGCGGTCGAGCGGGTCGCCGTGGACGTGGACGCGGCTCATGCAGGACCTCCGGGAACGAGCTCGGCGAGGTCGGCGACCACGGTGGTGGCGCCGTTCTCGGTCAGGACGTCGGCGCCGACCCCGCGGTCGACGCCGACCACGTGGGCGAACGCGCCGGCCGCGCCGGCGCGGACGCCGGAGACGGCGTCCTCGACCACGACGGCGGCGTCGGCCGGGACGCCGAGGTGCTCGGCGGCGGCCAGGTAGGTGTCGGGCGCGGGCTTGCCGGCGAGCCCCTCCTCGGCGGCGACGCGGCCGTCGACCACGAGCCGGAACCGATCGGTGAGGCCCGCGGCGGCCAGCACCGACGGGGCGTTGGCCGAGGAGCTCACGACGGCGAGCGGCACACCGACCTCGGCGAGGTGGTCGAGGAGCAGCACCGAGCCGGGGTAGGCGGCGACGCCGTCGCGCTCGAGGACCTCGTTGAAGGCCTGGTTCTTGCGGTTGCCGAGGCCGCGGACGCTCACCGCGTCCGCGGGGTCGTCCGCCCCGCCCTCGGGGAGCGTGATCCCGCGCGAGGCGAGGAAGTCGCGGACGCCGTCGTAGCGGGGCTTGCCGTCGACGTGCGCGAAGTAGTCGGCGTCGGTGTACGGCGAGGTGTCCGCGCCCGGGTCGTCCACGTCGGCGAGGAAGGCGTTGAACATCTCGCCCCACGCCACCATGTGCACCTCGGCGGTGGGGGTGAGGACGCCGTCCAGGTCGAAGAGCACGGCGCCGACGGCGCGCCAGTCCGGTGTGATCGTCTCGTTGGTCACCCGGCGAGCCTAGGCGGTGCGCCCGCGGGCGGGACAGGGCACGGGGCTGAGACGCACCTGACAGCGCGCGGGGTGTGCCGGGCCCCACCCGTCGGGCCCCGCGCCCGGCGTCCGGGATCATGGGACGTGAGCCACCTCTCTTCCGGTCAGTGGAAGTGGCTCGGAGGAGAAGGGAGACCCCGCGTGGTTGACGGCGACATGACCCCGCCCGCGCCGAGCACCACCGCCCCCCAGCAGTCGCGGCAGGACACACGACGTGACCTGACCCAGGACCTGGCCCACAAGATCGTCGCCGTGGGGCCGCACGCGGGGGCCCACCGGGTCGCGCTGCGCGCCGCGCTCACGGTGGCAGTGCCGCTCCTGCTCCTGTGGGGCACCGGGCACCTGGCCTGGTCGGCGTACGCCACCTTCGGCGCCTTCTGCGCCGTCTACGCCCGCAACGACCCGTGGCGTGCCCGCGTCGGGATGCAGGCGCGGGCCGGCGCGTGGCTGGCGCTGTCGGTCACCATCGGCGCGGTCGTCGCGCTCTCCGACCACCGGGCCTGGCTCTCCGTGCCCGTCACGGCGGCCTTCGCCGCGGTCGGCTCGCTGCTGTCCGACCACTGGGGCTGGCGTCCGCCGGGCCCGCTCTTCACCGTCTTCGCCCTCGGCGCCTGCTCGGCCATCCCGGCGACCGGCACCACCGTGCTCGCCGCGCTCCTCGTGGGCTCCGGCTCCGTCCTCTTCGGCCTGGTCGTCTCCGCCGTCGCGGGCATGCTGGGCGCCCGCGGCGCCCGCGCGGGGCAGGACGCCGCTCCCACCCCGCCGCCGCACGTCCGCCCCACCGACATGGGTCGCCACGCCGTCCGCGCCGGCGTCGCCGTCCTGCTCGCGGGCGGCGTCTCCACCGCGCTGGGGATCGGCCACCCCTACTGGGCCATGGTCTCGGCCGTCGTCCCGCTCATGGCGCGCGAGTGGCTGCCCGCGCTCGTCCGCGGCATCCACCGCGTGCTGGGCACCTTCGTGGGCCTGGCGATCGCTGCGGTGCTCCTGTGGATCGACCCGCCGGGCCTCGTGGTGGTGCTCCTCGTCGTCGTGCTCCAGGGCTGCGTGGAGCTGCTGGTGATGCGCAACTACGCGCTCGCGCTGCTCCTCATCACCCCGCTGGCGCTCCTCATGGTGCAGGTGGCCAATCCCGAGCCGATGGGCACGCTGCTGTTCGACCGCGGCCTCCAGACGCTGCTCGGGGTCGTCCTCGGCCTGCTCGTCGGCTGGGCGGCGGCTCAGCTGCTCCCGCGCTCGAAGGAGCTCGCGTAGGTCGTCTCGCCGACCGCGATCGAGTACTCCGCGTAGTAGGCCTCGACCCCGTGGCGCTGGGCCGCCCGGTGCCGGGGGTGCTCGGCCCAGGCGCGGTGGCCGGCCGCGTCCGCGAAGGTGACGACGGTGCAGCGCTCGCCGTCGGCGGCGGTGAACGTCTTGGTCTCCACGAACCCGGGCATGCCCTCCGCCAGCGCGGCCACGACCTCGAGCTCGGCGCGGTAGTCACCCTCGTGCTCGGGGCGGAGCCGGTTGCGGAAGACGGTGACGACCTGGCCGGGGAGCGGAGTGTGCACGCACCGATCATCGCCCCCGGGCCGCCCCTCGACGAGCGCGAGGGTGAAGGGGTTGTGAGCCGCGGCCCGCGGCGGGTTAGAACAGGGACGTGAGCACCCGACCCGTCCCCTCCGCCGTCCCGGTCCCCGCCGTCGTGCCGGGCGCCTCGGCGGCCGCGCTGGACGCCGCCGACCCGCTCGCCGGCCACCGCTCGGCTTTCGTGGGCAGCGAGGGGTCGCTGGTCTACCTCGACGGCAACAGCCTCGGCCGACCGCTCCGGGTGAGCGCCGGCCGGATGGCGACCTTCGTGCAGGAGGAGTGGGGCGGCCGGCTCATCCGCGGCTGGGGCGACCTCGGCGAGGGCGGGTGGACGGACCTGCCGACCACGCTCGGCGACCGGCTCGGCCGGGTCGTGCTGGGCGCCGGGCCCGGTCAGACGGTGGTGGGCGACTCCACCACGGTCCAGCTCTACAAGCTCCTCCACGCCGCCTGCTCGCTGCGCCCGGGCCGCACCGAGCTGGTCGTGGCCACCGACGACTTCCCGACCGACCGGTACGTCGCCGAGTCCGTCGCCCGCGCTCGTGGGCTCAGCCTGGTGTGGGTGGAGCCGAGCGACCCGGCGGCCGGCGTCACCGACGACGACGTCGCGGCGGTGACCGGGGACCGGACGGCCGCCGTCCTGCTCTCGCACGTCGCCTACCGCTCCGCGTGGGTGGTGCCCGTCGCCGGGATCGCGGAGGTCGCCCACGAGGTCGGGGCCCTGCTGGTGCTCGACCTCTCGCACTCGGCCGGCGTCCTGCCCGTCGACCTGGACGCGACCGGCGTCGACCTCGCCGTCGGGTGCGGCTACAAGTACCTCAACGGCGGCCCGGGCGCCCCCGCGTTCGCCTTCGTGGCCGCGCGGCACCACGACGTGCTGGCCCAGCCGGTCACGGGGTGGATGGGGCACGCCGACCCCTTCGCCATGGGCCCGGGCTACGAGCCCGCCCCCGGCGTGCGCCGGCTCGTGGCCGGCACGCCGCCGGTCCTGGCGATGCAGCCCCTGGTCGACATGCTCGACCTGCTCGAGCAGGTGGGCATCGACGCGGTGCGTGCCAAGTCCGTGGCCCTCACCTCCTTCGCGACCGACGTCGCCGGGCGCCTGCTCCCGCAGGCCCGGCTCGGCTCCCCGGCCGACCCGGCCCGGCGCGGCGGGCACGTGACGCTCACCCACCCGCGGATGCGGGAGGTCGTGGCGGCGCTGTGGCAGCGGGACGTCCTGCCCGACCACCGCGAGCCCGACGGGCTGCGGGTCGGCCTGTCGCCGCTGTCGACCTCGTTCGCCGAGGTCGAGGCGGGGATCTCGGCTGCGGCGGAGGTCCTCGCCCACCTAGGTTGAGCCGGTGAGCCCGACCCCGCCGTCCCCGCCCACCCCGCCGTCCCCGCCCACCCCGCCCACCCCGCCGTCGTCCCTGCGCGTGCCCCGGCCCCTGCGACCGGGGGACGTCGTCGGCGTCACCGCCCCCTCGGCCGGCGTGGCGCCTGCCATGGCGGCGCGGCTGCGCGCGGCCGTGGAGGTGGTCGCCGCCCGTGGCTACGACGTCCGGCTGGGCGAGTGCCTGCTCACCGACGGCGACCCGGTGGTCTCCGCGCCGCGCGAGGCCCGGGCGGCCGAGCTCATGGGGATGCTGCTGGACCCGGCGGTGGCGGCGATCGTCCCGCCCTGGGGCGGTGAGCTGGGCATCGACCTCCTGCCGCTGCTCGACTGGGACGCCCTGGCGTCCGCCGAGCCCACGTGGGTCGTCGGCTACTCCGACCTCACCACCCTCATGCTCCCGCTCACCACGCGCCTGGGCTGGGCGACCCTGCACGGGCACAACCTGATGGACACCCCCTACACGGTGCCCGACGGGCTGGTCGGCTGGCTCGACGTCCTCGAGCACGACCCCGCCGACGGGCCGCTGACGCAGACCTCGCCCGGCAGGACCCGGCGCGAGGGCTGGGACGACTACCGCGGTGACCCCGGGGTGGCCGTCATGACGCTGGACGCCACGACCGACTGGGTCACGCCCAGTGAGGGGCCCCTGCCCGGGCCCTTCGCGGGTCGGCTGGTCGGCGGGTGCCTGGAGACCGTCGCCCACCTGGCCGGCACCCCCTACGGCGACGTGCGCGGCTGGGCCCGCGAGCACGCGCCGGAGGGGACCGTGGTGCTGGTCGAGGCCGCCGAGCACGCCGCCCTCGACGTGGCCCGGGCGCTGCACGGGCTGCGGCTCGCGGGCTGGTTCGAGCACGCGAACGGAGTGCTGGTGGGCCGGACGCCGGCACCGGACTCGCCCGCGTTCACCCAGGCCGACGCCGTGGCGGACGCGCTGGCGGGGCTGCGCACGCCCGCGGGCCGGGACCTGCCCGTCGTGAGGGACGTGGACTACGGGCACACCCAGCCGTTCGCGTCCTGGGTCGCGGGCGCGTGGGCCGAGGTCGACCCCGCCGCCCGGGTGGTCTCGCAGACCTGGTGACGCCTGGCGGCCGCTGGCCGGCCGACCGGGGGCGGTGTGTCAGCAACGTGCTGGGGCGGCGGTTCGGTTGCTCAGGCACCGCTGATCGGCGGGCCGGGGAGTGGCGGTGTGTCAGCAACCTGATCGGGCGGCAACTGGGTTGCTCAGGCACCGCCCACCAGCCGGCCACGGACTGGCGGTGTGTCACCAACCTGCGCGGGCAGCAGCTCGGTTGCTCACGCACCGCCCAGCAGCCCGCTGAGGCGGGCCAGGGAAGCGTCGGGCTCACGGCCGGGGACGCAGTCGCCTGTCCACCAGGGCGGCCAGCGCGCACAGCGCCAGGAAGAAGACGGTGATCCCGGCGCAGACGACGGCCACGCCGCCCCAGCCGTTCTCGTCGACGTCGAGGAACGGGTAGGGCACCCAGCCGGTGAGCCGGCCGTAGGTCAGCGTCACGACCAGCCACGCGACCGCCCAGCCGACGGCGACGCCCACGGCCCGGCGGTCCACCCGGGGCCGGGGACCGACGGCGACGAACGCCAGCAGCGCGAGCACCGGCACCGCGACGTGCAGGGCCTTGTCGGCCAGCCAGCTGGCCCCCTGGAGGTGCAGCAGCGGCCGCAGCAGCAGGAAGTGCACGACCCCGGTCACCGTGATCCCCACCAGACCGGCCAGGCGCAGCCCGCGCCACCAGCGCAGCCCGTCGCGGGCCGGGTCGCGCACCAGCGTCCACGAGGCCACCGCGACCAGCACGTTGGACTGGATCGTGAAGTAGGCGACGAACCGCAGCAGCGCCAGGCCCAGCGGAGGGGCGGAGGCCTCGTCCAGGACCGCCGCGCCGGTGAGGACCAGCACGAGCTGGAGCACGAGGGCGGCCGTGGCGACGACGGCGGTGAGCGTGTGGAGGACGCGGGGCAGTCGGGCCAGCCGTCGGGGAAGCCGGGCGGGGCCGCTCGTGGAGGTCACGGGGCAGCAACCTAGTGGGTGGGGCAGGAGGGTGGCGGCGGTCCGGGCGCGGTGGGAAGGTCGCGGACATGGACGCACGCATCAGCTTCGTCACGCTCGCCGTCGCCGACGTGGAGGCCAGCAGACGCTTCTACGTGGACGGCCTGGGCTGGGAGCCCGAGCTGTTCGTGCCGGGGGAGGTGCTGATGATCCGCGCGGGGGAGCGGCTCGTGCTCTCGCTGTGGGACGCCGAGGCGTTCACCGCCGAGATCGGCGAGGCGCCGCGCACCGGCCCCGGCGTCGCGCCGCTCACCCTGGCGCACAACGTGGCGACGCCGGGCGAGGTGGACGCCGTGCTGGCCGAGGCGCGCGCCGCGGGCGCCGCGATGGTGTCCGTGCCGGTGGCCCGGGACTGGGGCGGCTACACCGGCTACTTCGCCGACCCGGACGGCTTCCGCTGGGAGGTCGCCCACAACCCGGGTCCGATCGGGCTCTCGGTGCTGCCGTGAGCGGGCAGCAGGCCTCCGGCCGGCCCGGCCCCGACGAGCGCGAGGTCTGGGGCACGAGCCAGGTGGACGCCGCCGGTCTCTCCGGCTGGCGGCCGCTGCTCGGGGTGCTGCGCGTGCGCTACCGCACGGGCTCCTTCGGCGTCGGCGCCGCCTTCGTCGCCGAGGTCGCCCGGCTGGCCGACGCCGCCCACCACCACCCGGACGTCGACCTGCGGTACGGGCACGTCGAGATCGGCCTGGTCAGCCACGACGTCGGCGGCCTCACGGTGCGTGACGTGCTCCTGGCCCGGGAGATCTCCGAGCTCGCCGCGGAGACGGGCCTGGTCGCGGAGCCCGAGGCGCTGCGCCGGCTGGAGCTGGCCCTGGACACGTGGGACGCCGAGGAGGTCGCCCCGTTCTGGGCGGCGGTGCTCCAGGGGCGGGTCGAGCGGGTGGAGCACGAGGAGGGGGTGGAGGTGCAGGTCGTCGATCCCGGGGGAGCCCTCCCGCTGGTGTGGTTCCAGCCGTGCCCCGCGCCGGGTGGTCCGGGCACGGCCGCGAGCGTGCCGCAGCGGTGGCACCTCGACGTCCGCGTGCCCCCGGAGGAGGTCGAGGAACGGATCGCGGCCGCGCTGGCGGCGGGTGGCACCATGGTCTCGGACGGTCGGGCGCCGGCGTTCTGGGTCCTCGCGGACGCCCAGGGCAACCGGGCCTGCCTGACCACGTGGCACGGGCGCGGGGAGTGACGGCTCCACCGCTCGCGGGCGACGTGACGCCGTTCACGATGCGAGAGGACCGTCTTGCATCCTGGGACAACAGAGGGCGCGGCATGGTGGGGACGAAGCAGGGGCGTTACCGTGGCGACATGCGACTGTTCCTTCTCGTATCCACGCGGCGCGCAGCCTGAGCCCGATCCACGCTCAGCGCGCGCGTCACCCCTCGCAGCCGATGGCCGGGGGGATTTTTTGTGGGTTCAGCACGAGGACAGGACGCGGCCGACGAGCGTGACTCGATCGGCCGGGACACGAAGGTGAGGGCAAGGAAGTGCAGGGCATGAGCGAGATCACGGGCGCGCAGAGCCTGGTCAAGTCGCTGGAGGCGGCCGGGGCGCGGAACATCTTCGGCATCCCCGGGGGAGCGATCCTCCCGGCGTACGACCCGCTGATGGACTCCTCGGTGCGGCACATCCTGGTGCGCCACGAGCAGGGCGCCGGCCACGCCGCGCAGGGCTACGCCGCCGCCACGGGCGAGGTCGGCGTCTGCATGGCGACCTCCGGCCCGGGCGCGACGAACCTGGTCACCCCGCTGGCCGACGCGCACATGGACTCCGTGCCGATGGTCGCCGTCACCGGTCAGGTCGGCGCCGCCCTCATCGGCACCGACGCCTTCCAGGAGGCGGACATCCGCGGCATCACGATGCCGATCACCAAGCACAACTTCCTGGTGACCGACCCGCTGGAGATCCCCACCAAGATCGCCGAGGCGTTCCACCTGGCCCGGACCGGCCGCCCCGGCCCCGTCCTGGTCGACATCGCGAAGTCGGCGCTCCAGGCGACGACCTCGTTCACCTGGCCCACCGAGCTCCAGCTGCCCGGCTACCGCCCGGTCACGCGTCCGCACGCCAAGCAGATCCGCGAGGCTGCCCGCCTCATCGGGGACGCCCGGCGCCCGGTCCTCTACGTCGGCGGCGGCGTGATCCGCGCCCGCGCCGCGAAGGAGCTGCGGGTGCTGGCCGAGCTGACCGGCATCCCGGTCGTCACCACGCTCATGGCCCGGGGCGCGTTCCCCGACAGCCACCCGCAGCACCTGGGCATGCCCGGCATGCACGGCACGGTCGCCGCCGTGGCCGCGCTGCAGAAGTCGGACCTGATCATCAGCCTGGGCGCCCGCTTCGACGACCGGGTCACCGGCAACCTCGAGCACTTCGCCCCGCACGCGCTGGTCATCCACGCCGACATCGACCCGGCCGAGATCGGCAAGAACCGGCACGCCGACGTCCCGATCGTCGGGGACGCCCGCGAGGTCATCAGCGACCTCGTCGTCACGCTCCAGGCCGCGGCCGAGAACGGTCAGACCGGCGACTACGAGCAGTGGATCGGCTTCCTCGCCGGGATCAAGAAGAAGTACGCCCTCGGCTGGGAGCAGCCGCCCGCCGGCAAGCTCTCCCCGCAGTCGGTGATCCAGCGCCTCGGCCAGATCTCGGGCCCTGAGACGGTCTTCACCTCCGGGGTCGGCCAGCACCAGATGTGGGCCGCGCAGTTCATCGGCTACGAGAACCCCAACACCTGGATCAACTCCGGTGGCCTGGGCACCATGGGCTTCTCCGTGCCCGCGGCGATGGGCGCCAAGGTCGGCCGCCCCGACGCGACCGTCTGGTCGATCGACGGCGACGGCTGCTTCCAGATGACCAACCAGGAGCTCGCGACCTGCGCGATCGAGAACATCCCGATCAAGGTCGCGATCATCAACAACGACAACCTGGGCATGGTCCGGCAGTGGCAGACCCTGTTCTACGAGCAGCGGTACTCCAACACCAACCTGCAGAAGCACGGTGGCCCGGTCCGCATCCCCGACTTCCCGAAGCTGGCGGAGGCCTACGGCTGCGTGGGCCTGGCCTGCGACCGCCCCGAGGACGTCGACGCCACCATCGAGAAGGCGATGGAGATCAACGACGTGCCCGTCGTCGTGGACTTCCGGGTCCACAAGGACGCGATGGTGTGGCCGATGGTCGCCGCCGGCGCCTCCAACGACGACATCCAGTACGCCCGCGACCTGGCCCCCGAGTTCGACGAGGACGCGATCTGATGACCAAGCACACCCTGTCCGTCCTCGTCGAGGACAAGCCCGGCGTCCTGGCCCGCATCGCCGGCCTCTTCAGCCGCCGCGGCTTCAACATCGACAGCCTCGCCGTCGGCCCGACCGAGCACCCGGAGATCTCCCGGATGACGATCGTGGTCAACGTCGAGTCGCTGCCCCTCGAGCAGGTGACCAAGCAGCTCAACAAGCTCGTCGAGGTCATCAAGATCGTGGAGCTCGACCCCGAGCAGTCCGTGACCCGCGAGCTCGTCCTGGTCAAGGTCTCGGCCACCCCCGAGACCCGCGGCCAGGTGCTGGACACCGTCCAGCTGTTCCGCGCGAAGGTGATCGACGTCGCCACCGACGCCCTCACCATCCAGATCACCGGGAACGCCGGCAAGATCGCCGACTTCCTGCGGGTGCTGGAGCCCTTCGGCATCCGTGAGATCGTCCAGTCGGGGATGGTCGGCATCGGCCGCGGTGCGCGCTCGGTCTCCGAGCGCAGCCTCAAGCCGGTCGCCATCCCCGCGCCCCCGCCGGCGCAGGCGGTCTGACCCCGCCTGCTGCGCGCCAGCACACGCTGGCCCGGCGCCCGCCGGCCGGCCCCCTGAGCCAGACCTGGCCCAGGAAACGAACCCAGAAGCACACCCAAGAAGGAGAAGCCCCCGTGGCTGAGATGTTCTACGACGACGACGCCGACCTGTCCCTGATCCAGGGCAAGAAGGTCGCCGTGATCGGTTACGGCAGCCAGGGCCACGCCCACTCGCTGTCGCTGCGCGACTCCGGCGTCGACGTCCGGATCGGCCTCCAGCCGGGCTCGAAGTCCACCCCGAAGGCCGAGGCCGAGGGCCTCACCGTCGGCACCCCGGCCGAGGTCTCCGCCTGGGCCGACGTGATCGTGATCCTGACCCCGGACCAGCACCAGCGCAAGGTGTACGCCGAGGAGATCGCCCCCGCCCTCAAGCCGGGCAAGACCCTGGTCTTCGGCCACGGCTTCAACATCCGCTTCGGCTACATCACCGCTCCCGAGGGCGTCGACATCTTCATGGTCGCCCCCAAGGGCCCGGGCCACCTCGTGCGCCGCGAGTACGTCGACGGCCGGGGCGTCCCGGTGCTCGTCGCCGTCGAGAAGGACGAGACCGGCGGCGCGTGGCCGCTGGCCCTCTCCTACGCCAAGGCGATCGGTGGCCTGCGTGCCGGCGGCATCAAGACCACCTTCACCGAGGAGACCGAGACCGACCTGTTCGGTGAGCAGGCCGTCCTCTGCGGTGGCGCGTCGCAGCTGATCATGTACGGCTTCGAGACCCTGATCGAGGCCGGCTACCAGCCCGAGGTCGCCTACTTCGAGTGCCTGCACGAGCTCAAGCTCATCGTCGACCTCATGTACGAGGGCGGCATCGCCAAGCAGCGCTGGTCGATCTCCGACACCGCCGAGTTCGGTGACTACGTCTCCGGCCCGCGGGTCATCACCCCGCAGGTGAAGGAGAACATGCAGGCCGTCCTCAAGGACATCCAGGACGGCGTGTTCGCGCAGCGCTTCATCGACGACATGGACGCGGGCTCCCCGGAGTTCAAGAAGCTCCGCGAGGCCGGCGAGTCGCACCCGATCGAGAAGACCGGCCGCGAGCTGCGCAAGCTCATGGCGTGGGTCAAGAGCCACGACACCGACTACGTCGAGGGTCACGCGGCTCGCTGAGCCCGCACCCGCCTGACGGCACCCGCCTGACGCACGCCGGCCCCGCACCCTCCTGGAGGGTGCGGGGCCGGCGTCGTCGAGGGGGTTCGCGGCCGCTACTTGACCTCCGCCCGGCCCAGGCGCCACAGGCCCAGGGCGAGGGGCAGGACGAGCCAGGCGGCCGCGGTGACGCCGAGCTGGGCCCAGCCCTCGCCGGTCGCCGGGAAGCCCTCGAACAGGTTGCCCTGGTGGTAGTTGAAGTCGACCCACGGCTGGGCGTCGGCGAACCAGGGCTGCGCCGCGGCGAGCACCGTGGTGAGCCCCACCAGCACGTAGCCGTAGACGAGGTAGGCGACCATCGCGGCAGCGGTGCTGCGCAGGAGCGTGGCGAGCATGAAGCCGACGAGGACGCCGAGCACGTTGCCGAGCACGATGGCGGAGAACTCGGCGAGCGAGACGTCCCAGACGGGGTCCACGCCCACGACCGCGGCGCCGACGAGGTTGCCGATCGCGCCCACGCCGGCGGCCACGACCATGCCGAGGACGCCGACGGCGAGGGCGTCCACGAGCTTGGCGGCCACCACCCGGCCGCGGTGCGGCACGAGGGTGAAGGTCGCCAGGCCGGTGCGCTGGCTGAACTCCGAGGTCACCGACAGGATGGCGATGACCGGCAGGATGATCGCCATGGGGATGCCCACCGCGGTGGCGAAGCTGCTGTAGTCGACCATCTCCTCCGGCGCCCAGGCGATCACCGCGACGCTGGCCAGCACGGAGGCGACGGCGATGGCGATCACCAGCCAGGCGCCCGCGCGGGTGTCGACCATCTTGCGGGCCTCGACCACGAGGAGCCGGCCGAACCCGATGGCGGGCGGCGCCGTCCGGTGGCCAGCGACCGCGCCGGCCCTGCCCGTCGCGGTGGTGAGGGTGCTGCTGGTGGCGCTCATGCTGCTGCTCCTGCGGTCGGACGGGTCGGGGACGGGCTCGTCGCCGGGGTGGTGGTCTCGCGCTGGGTGTCGGCGGTGAGCTGGAGGAACATCTCCTCGAGGCCGGCACCGTCGTCGGCCCGCAGCTCGGTGAGGGCCAGGCCCGCCGCCAGGGCGACGAGGCCCGCGGCGGTCGGGTCGGCGTCGGTGCGCAGACCCGCGGTCGCGTCACCCGCGTCCACCCGCTCCACGTGGTGGCCCGCACCGCTCAGGGCCTCGGCCAGGAGACCCGGCTCGGCGCACCGCACGAGCGTGCCCGACCCGGCCAGCAGCTCCTCCTTGGTGCCGCCGGCCACGATCCGGCCCCGCCCGATGACCACGATGTCGTCGGCGACGACCTCGATCTCGTGCAGCAGGTGGCTGGAGAGCAGGACGGTGCCGCCGTCGGCGGCGTAGCCCGCGAGCAGGTCGCGCATCCAGCGGATGCCGGCCGGGTCCAGGCCGTTGGCCGGCTCGTCGAGCACGAGGACCCCGGGGTCGCCCAGCAGCGCGTGCGCGAGGCCGAGGCGCTGGCGCATGCCGAGGGAGTAGTCGCGGATGCGGCGGGACGCCTCGTCCTGGGTGAGGCCGACGAGGTCGAGCATCTCGTCGACGCGGGTGCGGGGGAGGCCCATGGTGAGGGTGGCGACCCGGAGGACCTCCCGTCCGGTCCGGCCCGCGTGCTGGGCGGAGGCGTCGAGCAGGACGCCGATCTCCCGACCCGGGTTCGGCAGCCGGTGGTAGGGGCGACCGAGGACGGTGGCGCTGCCGGAGGTGGCGGGCGTGAGCCCGGCCAGGACGCGCAGCGTCGTGGACTTGCCCGCCCCGTTGGGCCCGAGGAAGCCGGTGACCCGCCCGGGGCGGGCCGTGAAGGAGACGTGGTCGACGGCGGTGTGCCCGCCGTAGCGCTTGGTGAGTCCGTCGATGACGATCATGGGCCCATCCCACCGCCGTGCGGCAGGGCGCCACATCGGGTGGACGACGGGGGCCGACCCCCGACCGGGGTGGTCCGTTCCCGGGGTCGTCTCGGGGAACACCCCGGGACGCACCGGGGTTGAGCACCCTCGTGGAGATCGAGATCTGGTCCGACGTCGTCTGCCCCTGGTGCTTCATCGGCAAGCGTCGCCTCGAGGCGGCCCTGGCCGACTTCGAGCACGCCGACGAGGTCGACGTGGTGTACCGCTCCTTCGAGCTGGACCCGACCGCCCCCCAGCACGGCCACGAGTCGACCCTGACGACGCTCTCGCGCAAGTACGGTCGCAGCGAGGCCGAGATGCGGCAGATGATGCAGCACGTCAAGGACACCGCCGCCGAGGTCGGCCTGGACTTCCGGATCTTCGAGAACGTCCACACCAACACCGTCGACGCCCACCGGCTGCTGCACCTGGCGCTGGCCGAGGGCGGCGCGGCTGTCCAGGGCGACCTCAAGGAGCGGCTGCTCTCGGCCTACTTCGAGCGGGCCGAGGACGTCGGCGACCACGCCGTGCTGCGTGCCGAGGCCCTGGCCGCCGGCCTCGACGCCGCGCGCGTCGACGCCGTGCTGGCCTCCGACGAGTTCCGCTCGCAGGTGTGGGCCGACGTCGACGCGGCCCGACGCTACGGCGCCACCGGCGTCCCGTTCTTCGTCATCGACCGGGCCTACGGGATCTCCGGCGCCCAGCCCACCGAGCTGTTCGCCTCCGCGCTCCAGCAGGCCTGGGACGCCTCGCACCCGGTGCTCACGCCCCTGGGCGCGGAGACGGGGGCGGAGGCCTGCGGCCCCGACGGCTGCGCGATCTGACCCCCGCGCTGTCGGACCCCGCCTCGGGGGACCTGGGTCCCGGCGAGTCGGGACCGAGGTAAGGCGAACCTCATCTTGGTTAGGCTTACCTACGCTGCATGGCTTATGGTCCTCCCATGCTGGGCAACTTCCTGATCGGTCTGCGCGAGGGCCTCGAGGCGACCCTGGTGGTCTCCATCCTGGTGGCCTACCTCGTGAAGTCGGGCCGCTCGCACCTGCTTCCCCGGATCTGGGTGGGCGTGGCCATCGCGATCGGCGTCTGCGTCGCCATCACCGTGGGGCTGGGCCTGCTGGGCCGCCAGCTCACCTTCCAGTCCCAGGAGATCATCGGCGGCTCGCTGTCGATCGTCGCCGCGGGCTTCGTGACCTGGATGATCTTCTGGATGGCCGGCGCGGCCCGCACCATCGGCACCGAGCTCCGCGGCCAGGTGGACGCCGCCGCGCACGGCTCCGGCTGGGGCCTCGTCCTCGTGGCGGTCCTCGCCGTGGGTCGCGAGGGCCTCGAGACGACGCTCATCCTGTGGTCCAACACCCGCCAGGCCACCGGCTCGGCGCTGGGGGAGCAGACCGCCACGCCGGTGATCGCCGCCCTGCTGGGCATCGCCACGGCCGTCGTCCTCGGGTACCTGCTCTACCGGGGCGCGATCAGCATCAACCTCACGCGCTTCTTCACCTGGACGGGCGCGCTGCTCATCTTCGTGGCCGCCGGCGTCCTGTCGTACGGCGTGCACGACCTCCAGGAGGCCGGTGTCCTGCCCGGCCTCAACACCTTCGCCTTCGACGTCTCGCACGTCGTGAGCGCCGGCTCCTGGTACGGGACCGTGCTCAAGGGCGTCTTCAACTTCTCCCCGCAGACCACGTGGCTCGAGGCGATCGTCTGGGTCGCCTACGTGGTGCCGGTCCTGACGCTCTTCGTGCGTCGGGTCCGCCGGCCCGTCCAGCCCGCTCCGGCGGCGCAGGCCGAGCCCCAGCAGCGCGCCGCGGCCTGACCCGCCCGCCGCGCAGGGGCCGGCACCCGTCGTCCCCCTCTTCTCCCCGCACCTCCCGTCCCTCCCTTCCCTGAGAGAGAACCTGCGATGCGCCGTCACGCGATGACCCCTGCCCGAAAGATGGCCCGAAAGATGGCCCGGAAGTCGGCCCGGAACCTGGCCCTGGTGTCCGCCCTGGCCCTCACCGTCCCGGTGCTGGCCGCCTGCACCGAGGCCGTGCCGTCCGCCGAGAGCGACGACGACGGGCGGACCGTCACGGTCACCTCGGACGCGGACAGCTGCGAGGTGTCGACCGACGACGTGCCCGCCGGCACCGTCACGTTCAACGTCACCAACACCGGCGACGAGGTCACCGAGTTCTACCTGCTCGCCTCCGACGGGCTCACCATCAAGGGCGAGATCGAGAACATCGGCCCGCAGGCCACCCGCCAGCTCGTGCTCAACGCCGCGGCCGGCGACTACCTGACCGCCTGCAAGCCGGGCATGGTCGGCGAGGGCATCCGCTCCGACTTCACCGTCGAGGAGTCCGACGAGGAGGTCGAGGTCTCCGCCGACGAGCAGCAGCTCATCGACGACGCCGTCAGCAACTACGCGGCGTACGTGAAGGACCAGTCCGACCAGCTCCTCGTGGCCACGAAGAAGTTCGTGACGCTCTACGAGGCCGGCGAGGACGACGAGGCCCGCGCGCTCTACCCGCTGGCCCGCACCCACTGGGAGCGCATCGAGACCGTGGCCGAGTCCTTCGGCGACCTCGACCCCGAGATGGACCTGCGCGAGGCCGACCTCACCGCCGGCGAGGAGTGGACCGGCTGGCACCGCATCGAGAAGGACCTGTGGCCCGAGCGCGCCAAGAACTACACCGCGCTGACCACCAAGGAGCGCACCTACTACGCCGAGGACCTGCTCGCGAACACCGAGACCCTCGACAAGCGTGTGCAGAAGCTGACCTACACGGTCGACCAGATCGCCAACGGCTCGCGCGGCCTGCTCGAGGAGGTCGCCACCGGCAAGGTCACCGGCGAGGAGGAGTACTGGTCGCGCACCGACCTCTACGACTTCCAGGCCAACGTCGACGGCGCCCGGGTCGGCTTCGAGGGCGTCGCCCCGATCCTGGAGACCAAGGACCCCGAGCTCGCCGCCTCGCTGCGCACCCGCTTCCAGCAGATGGACGACCTGCTCGCCCAGTACCGCACCGGTGACGACTTCGTCAGCTACGACGACCTCACCCAGGCGCAGGTCAAGGAGCTCTCCGACGCGGTCAACGCCCTGTCCGAGCCCCTGAGCCAGCTGACCGCGGCAGTACTCTCCTGACCGTGGCGGGCATCTCCAGACGAGGACTCCTCGGCGGCGGCGCGGCGGTCGCCGCCGCCGGCGTCGCCGCCGGGGGCTACGCCCTCGGCCAGGCCGCGGCCGGCGAGCAGGACGTCGCCGAGGACGGCGGCCTGGTCTACGCGTTCCGCGGCGAGCACCAGGCCGGCATCACCACGCCCGCGCAGGACCGGCTGCACTTCGCCGCCTTCGACGTCATCACCGACGACCGGCAGGCCCTCGTGGACCTGCTGGTGCAGTGGACGGCAGCGGCCGAGCGGATGACCAAGGGGCTGGACGCCGGCCCGGTGGGTGCCGTCGACGGGCCGTACAACGTCCCGCCCGACGACACCGGCGAGGCGCTGGGCCTGCCGCCCGGCGGCCTCACGATCACGTTCGGGTTCGGGCCCAGCCTGTTCTCCAAGAACGGCGTCGACCGCTTCGGGATCGCCGACCGGCAGCCCGCGGCGCTGGCGGACCTGCCGCACTTCCCGGCCGACGTCCTGGACGCGGAGAAGAGCCGGGGCGACCTGTGCATCCAGGCCTGTGCCCAGGACCCGCAGGTCGCCGTCCACGCCATCCGGAACCTCGCCCGGATCGGCTTCGGCACCGTGAGCGTCCGCTGGAGCCAGCTCGGCTTCGGCCGCACCTCGTCGACCTCCACCAGCCAGGACACGCCCCGCAACCTGTTCGGGTTCAAGGACGGCACGGCCAACGTGAAGGCCGAGGAGACCGCGGCGCTCGAGGACTACGTGTGGGTCCAGGAGACCGACGACGGGGGCGACTGGCTCGCCGGCGGCTCCTACCTGGTGGCCCGGCGGATCAACATGACCATCGAGGTCTGGGACCGTCAGCCCCTCGACGACCAGGAGTCGTTCATCGGCCGCACGAAGGGCACGGGCGCGCCGCTCTCGGGCGGCACCGAGTTCTCCGAGCCGGACTTCGACATGCCCGGCTCCAACGACCAGCCGATCATCCCCGTGGACTCCCACGTCGCCGTCGTCCACCCGGACCACCACGGCGGGATGCGGATGCTGCGCCGCGGCTACAACTTCGTCGACGGCAGCAACGACCTCGGTGGCCTCGACGCGGGGCTCTTCTTCATCGCCTTCGTGCGTGACCCGGACACGCAGTTCCTGCCGATCCAGCAGGCGATGGCGAAGAACGACGCCCTCATGGAGTACCTGCGCTTCACCAGCTCAGCGCTCTTCGCCGTGCCGCCGGGCGCGGGCGAGGGGGAGTACGTGGGCCAGGCGCTCTTCACCTGAGTCGTCGGTGCTCCCGGTGCGCGCCCGCTCAGGTGCGGCGGGCGAGCACGACGGACAGCCCCGCCACTGCGGCGGCCAGCGCCATGACCCCGACGAAGGGCCAGCGCGAGTCCGAGGTGCCCAGGGTGGTGAACACGAGGCCGCCGATCGCCACGCACACCGCGGCGCCGACGGAGTCGGCGATCGTCACGGCCGAGGAGGCCGTC
This sequence comes from Nocardioides sp. GY 10127, assembly GCF_004919085.1. GTDB lineage: Bacteria > Actinomycetota > Actinomycetes > Propionibacteriales > Nocardioidaceae > Nocardioides. Next base: position 141,679 of record NZ_STGL01000007.1, read on the forward strand.
CCGTGGTGGGCGCGGGGGGTCCGGTCGAGCACCGCGGACGTGATGCGCGGGTAGGCGAACCCGAGGCCGCCCGCGGTCGCGAGCCAGCCGACGCCGACGAAGGTGCCGGCCCAGGCCGCGTGCGGCTCCACCAGCGCCACCCCGAGTTCCACGAGGACGCCGACGAGCGCGAGCCCGCCGCCGAGGAGCAGCGCGGCGCGGTCCTCCACGCGGGGGCCGTGGCCCTGGAGCCAGGCGCCGCTGGCCCAGGACACGCAGGCGACGGTGAGGACGAGACCGGCCAGCCACGGCGGTGCGTCGTAGCGGGCCTGGAGCAGGAACGGCAGGTAGGCCTCGGCGGTGAAGTAGGCGCCGGCCACGGCGGCGCGGTAGGCGATGATCGCGGGGATGCCGGGGGCACCGCGCAGCGTCCCGTCCGGCAGCAGCGGCCGCAGCGCCACCAGCGCCAGCGCCACCGCGCCGAGAGCCACCGCCGCCCGCGGCAGGTACGCCAGCGACGACGCCAGGTTCAGCAGGACGACGGCCGCGGCGACGCCCACGGCCAGCAGGAGCCGCACGCCCGGTCGGCTCGTGCCCACCCCGCCCGTGGGCAGGGCAGGGCCCGCTTCCTCGTCGGCCCGCGCCGCGGCGTCGGGCTGGGGGTTCGCGCCGTGCTCGCGCGCGACCCGGCGCAGCGTGGGCACGAGGAACGCGGCCGCGGGGACCTCGAGCAGCAGCACGCCGAGGAAGACCCAGCGCCAGCCCACGGTGTCGGCGACCACGCCCGCGACGAAGGGGCCGACGATCCCGGGCAGCACCCAGGCGCCGGCGAAGGCGCCGAGGATGCGTGGCCGGTCGACCGGCGCGTACGCCAGCCCCACGAGGACGTAGAGGCACACCGAGATCGACCCCGCGCCCAGGCCCTGGAGGAACCGGCCGACGACCAGCACCTCCATCGACGGCGCCAGGCCCGCGACCACCAGCCCGAGGCCGAAGAGGCTGATCGCGGTGAGGGCCGGGCGCGCGAGGCCCCAACGGTCCGCGGCGGCACCTGCGGCCACCATGCCGACCACGCCAGCGGCCAGGGTGGCGGAGAAGGCGACCGCGTAGAGCGACCGCCCATCGAGGTCGGCGGTGACGACCGGCATCACCGTGGCCACCGCGAGCGACTCGAACGCCGCCAGCGCGACGAGGGTCAGCGCCCCGACCGTCGCGGAGCGGTAGGCCGAGGAGAGCAGCGACGTGGGCCGATCGGCCGGGGTCGTGCGCGCGGTGCGGGGGAGCGTCACGCACGCACGCTAGTCCCCTCTCCCACCCCGGCTGGGAGAGGCACCTCCTGGTGGACGGGGTTACCATGGCCCACGCCACAGCGTCGTGCGCTCCCACCCGCTCCTGGCGCCCGTCCCCCTGGGCGCCCGCCGCTCCGGCCCCGACCCGGGCAGACCGCCCTCGCGTCGCCGCCGAGCGTCCCACGCCTCTGGAGTAGCCCGCTCGTGTCGCTGACCGCAGGTGCCCCCACGCCCGCCGAACCGCCCGCCCCCGCCGCGCCGCGCGAGCCCCTCGCGGCCGCGCGCACCCGTCCGCGCCCGCACCCCGTGGAGGCGCGCACCGCACCGGCGAGCCGCGGCCCTGTGCTGCCCGCTCATGACCTGCCCGCTCATGACCTGCCCGCTCATGGCGTGCCCGGTCCTCCGGTCCGTGGACCCCTCGCCCCCGCCGCGGAGACCCCCGTGCCCACGAGCCCCCTCGCCCCGGTGCTGCGGCCCGTCGTCGTGGTGGCCGAGCCGCTGCACCCCGTCGCCGAGGTGGAGCTCGGCGCGGGCGTCGAGGTCCGCCACGTCGACGGCACCGACCCGGCGGCGCTGCGCGCCGCGATGGGCGACGCCCAGGCGCTGCTCGTCCGCTCCGGGACGGTCGTGGACGCCGCCCTCCTGGCGGCCGCTCCGCGCCTGCGGGTCGTCGCCCGTGCCGGCACCGGGCTGCGCAACATCGACGTGCGGGCCTGCACGCAGGCAGGGGTGATGGTGGTGACGGCGCCGACCGCGAACCTGGTCTCCGCGGCCGAGCTCACCGTCGGCCTGATGATCGCCGCCGCGCGTCGCATCGCCCCGGCGCACGCCTCGCTGCGGGCGGGACGTTGGGAGCGGCAGGACTTCGTGGGCACCGAGCTCGCGGGCCGCACGCTGGGCATCCTGGGGCTGGGACGGGTCGGGGTGCTCGTGGCGCAACGGATGGCCGCGTTCGGGATGCACGTGGTCGCGCAGGACCCGTTCGTGCAGGCGGGCCGGGCCGCCCAGCTCGGCGTCCGGCTCGTCGACCTCGACACCCTGCTGCGCACCTCGGACGTGATCAGCGTCCACCTGCCACGCACGCCCGAGACGCTGGGGCTGATCGGCGAGCGCGAGCTGGGCCTGGTCAAGCCGTCCCTCGTGCTGGTCAACGCCGCGCGCGGAGGGATCGTCGACGAGGCGGCGCTGCACCGGGCGCTCCTCGAGGGCCGGGTGGCGGCGGCCGGCCTGGACTCGTTCGCCGAGGAGCCCGCGACCGGCAACCCGCTGCTCGCGCTCGACAACGTGGTGGCCACGCCGCACCTCGGCGCCTCGACCGAGCAGGCGCTGGAGAAGGCCGGCCGCGCGGTGGCGCGGTCGGTGCGACAGGCGCTGTCGGGCGAGCTCGTGCCCGACGCCGTCAACGTGCACGGCGGCGTGATCGCCGAGGAGGTGCGGCCCCTCATCGGCCTCACCGAGCGGCTGGGCCGGGTGTTCACCGGCCTCGCGGGGGGCAGCGCGGTCTCCTTCGACGTGGAGGTCCGCGGGGAGGTCGTCGACCAGGACGTCCGCGTCCTGGAGCTGGCCGCGCTCAAGGGGGCGCTGTCGGGGGTCGTGCTGGACGAGTCGGTCAGCTACGTCAACGTCTCGCTGCTCGCCGCCGAGCGCGGCACGGCCGTGCGGCTGCTCACCGACCCGGTGAGCGAGGACCACCGCACCCTCGTGACGCTGCGCGGCACCCTCGCCGACGCCACCACGGTCGAGGTCTCCGGGACGATGGTCGGTACCAGCGAGCGGCAGCGCCTGGTCGGGCTCGACGGGGTGGAGATCGACCTCGACCTCGCCGACCACCTGGCCTTCCTGCGGCACCCGGACCGCCCGGGCACCGTCGGCACCCTCGGGCAGGTCCTCGGCGCCGCCGGGGTGAACATCGCGGGCATGCAGGTGGTCCGGCTGGACGGCGAGGTGCTCGTCGCGCTCGCCGTGGACTCGCCCGTCCCCGAGCCGGTCCTGGCGACCCTCGCCGCGGCGCTCGACGCGAGCTGGGCGCGCACGGTCTCGCTGGGCTGAGGGTTCCCGCGGGTCCTCCCCACCGGGCGGCCTCCGGGTGCACCCTGGACCGGTGAGCGAACCGACGCTGCTCGAGGCCCTCGGTGGGGAGGACGCCGTCCTGGCCCTCGCCCGGGCCTGGCACGCCCGCGTCCTGGCCGACCCGGTCGTCTCCCACGCCTTCAGCCACGGCTTCCACCCGGACCACGAGGCCCGGCTCGCGGCCTACCTCGTCGAAGCGATGGGCGGGCCGCCGGCGTGGACGGGCGGCTCCGGCCGTCCTCGGCTGGGCACGGAGTCACAGGTGGTGCGCGACCACAGCGGCAACGGCGCCCACACCGTGATGGACGACAGGGCGATCGACTGCTGGGAGGCCGCGCTCGTGGACGTCGGTGTACCGCCCGACGGCCCCACCGCCCGACTGAACGCCGCGCTCGCCGGCTGGTTCGTGTGGGGCACCCGGGTCCAGATGGCGCGGTTCCACGCCGACGCCGCGGACGTCCCCGAGGGGCTGGTCCTGCCGCGGTGGTCGTGGGAGCCGCCCGGCTGAGGTGGGCGGTGTGTGAGCAACCGGGTTGGTGTGCGGATGGGTTGCTGGGGCACCGCCCATCGGGGCTGGGCTGGGGTGGCGGTGTGTGAGCAACCGGGTTGGTGTGCGGATGGGTTGCTGGGGCACCGCCCATCGGGGCTGGGCTGGGGCACCGGGGGCTGGGCTGGGGTGGCGGTGGCTGAGCAACCAGGTTGGTGTGCGGAAGCGTTGCTGGCGCACCGCCCATCGGGGCTGGGCTGGGGTGGCGGTGGCTGAGCAACCGGGTTGGTGTGCAGAAGCGTTGCTGACACACCGCCCACCAGCCACGCCGGCCGGATCAGGCCACGGTCACCCGGGGGCGCGGCGAGGAGCCGGACGGCGCGCGCAGCAGGGTGTGCGCCCAGGCGGCGGCCAGACGGGGCACCGCGTCGGCCAGCTGGGCGGCGGGGCGGGTCCACGAGATCCGCACGTAGCGCGACAACCCGCTCTCCAGCGCGAAGACGGGCCCGGGGACGACGGCGACACCGCGTTCCTCGGCCGCGGCGGCCAGCGGCACGGCCAGCGGCTCCGGCAGCTCGCACCAGACGGTGAGGCCGCCGGCGGGCCGGTGGAAGCGCCAGGAAGGCAGGTGCTCGGCGAGACCGTCCAGGAGGGCGTCACGCTGCTCGTGGAGCCGGTCGCGGTGGCCGGGCAGCACGTCCCCGGCGTCCAGCAGGCGGCGCAGCACCAGCTGCTCCATCACCGGGGTGCCGAGGTCGAGGCCCAGGCGGGCGCGGACGAGGTCGTCGACCAGCGCGTGCGGCGCCCGCACCCAGCCCAGCCGGAGTCCGCCCCAGAACGACTTGGCCGCGCTGCCCAGGCTGATCGCGCCGGGGGCGTGGGCCGCGAAGGGCAGCGGGACGGGCACGTCGTCGTAGCGCAGCGCGTGGTGCGCCTCGTCGACCACGGCGGTGGTGCCCGCCGCGGCCAGGTGCGCGGCGTAGGCGGCGCGCTGCTCGTCGTCCATGAGGTGCCCCGTGGGGTTCTGGAAGTCGGCGACGAGGTAGGCCAGCCGCGGGCGCACCTGCCGGAGGCGGGCGCCCACCTCCTCCAGCGCCCAGCCGCTCGGGTCGACGGGGGAGGGCAGCAGCCGCGCCCCCGAGGTGCGCAGCGCCTGGACCGCGTTGGGGTACACGGGGGACTCCACGAGCACCCGGGTGCCCTGCCCGGTGAGGGCGACGGCCACGAGCGCCGCGGCAGCGAGGGCGCCCGGCGTCACCACGATCTGGCGGGGGTCCGTGGGGAGCCCACGACGCTCGTAGGACGCCGCGATCGACTCCTGCAGGGCGGGCAGCCCGGCCAGGAAGTAGCCGTGCCCGCCCAGGTAGGCCGGGAGGTCGTCGGCGGCCTCGGCGAACGCCTCGGCGAGCCCGGCCGGCGCCTGGGGCGCCGCGCAGCTGAGGTCGATCTCCTCCTCGCTGCGGGGGGAGAGCACGTGGTCGTGGGTGGCGGAGCGTCCGCCGGGCACCCGCGTGTAGGTCCCCGACCCCTGCCGCGCGGCCGCGTAGCCGCTCTCGCGCAGCCCGGCGTAGGCCCGTGCCACGGTGGTGCGGGAGAGGCCGAGCGCGGCGGTCAGGTCGCGCTCGCTGGGCAGGCGGACGTCGTAGCCGATCCGGCCGTCGCCGATGAGCAGCCGCAGCGACCGCTCCAGCGCGGCGTACGTTGGCTGGCTGTCGAGGGTGCCGACGAGGGAGGCCACCGCGCTGGCCGAAATGGACTGCTGCATGCAGGCCACTGTCTCACGATTGGCTCTTCAGGAGCAGGCCACCTGCCCGCATCCTCGACGCATGACCACCTGCCCGACCCCCGTCGCCCCCGCGGGCGCCGCCCTCCCGCACGCCACGCTGCGCCAGGACCTCGGCCCGTGGGCCCAGGTGCGGGCAGGACGCCTCGGCCGCCGCGTCCCCCAGCTCCTGCTCGGGCTCGGCCTCTACGGCGCCTCGCTGGCCCTCATGGTGGTCTCGGGCCTCGGCGTGCCGCCGTGGGGCGTCCTCGACGTCGCCGTCTCCGCCCACCTGCCCCTCACGCTCGGCGAGACCGTGGTGGTCACGAGCTTCGTCGTGCTCCTGCTCTGGGTGCCGCTGCGCGAGGTCCCCGGGCTCGGGACGCTGGCCAACGCCCTCCTCGTGGGCACCTCGACCGACGCGGTGCTCGCGCTCCTGCCGTCGCCGGAGGCGGTGGAGGCGCTGGGGGCTCGGGTGGGGCTCGTCGTCGCCGGCGTGCTGCTCAACGCCCTGGCCACGGCCCTCTACATCGGCGCCCAGCTCGGCCGTGGCCCGCGCGACGGGCTGATGACCGGTCTGGCGCGGGTCACCGGCCGTTCCCTGCGCGGCGTGCGGACCGTCCTGGAGGTCGTCGTCGTCCTCGTCGGCCTCGCGCTCGGAGGTCCGCTCGGGGTGGGGACGGTGCTCTACGCGCTCCTCATCGGCCCGCTCGCGCAGCGGCTCCTGCCGGCGCTCACGGTCCCGCTCGAGGAGCGGGCCCGGGGCTGAGCCGTCAGCGTCGGGTCGCCACGATGGTGGCCGCGTCGGGCGCGACCATCACCTCGACCGCGGTGAAGCGCGGGTCGGAGAGCCAGTCCTGGCGCAGCACGTCGACGCGGCCGTAGGTGATCGGCGGCCAGAGCTCGCAGGGGCTGAAGTCGTCCAGGACGACGATGCCGCCGGGCTCGACGAGGTCGGCGATCGCGTCGGTGCCCACCTCGTCGGGGGCCCCCGAGTCGAGGAAGAGCAGGCTGTAGGGGCCGCGATCGCGCAGCCGTGACCAGTCGGCGGCGAGGACCTCGACGTGGTCGTCGTCCGCGAAGATCTCGGCGGCGAAGCCGGCCAGCCGCGGGTCGAGCTCGGCGGTGACGATGTGCGCCTTCTCCCCGCGCACGCCGCTGCGCAGCCAGGCGGTGCCCACGCCGCACCCGGTGCCGAACTCGGCCATCGTCCCCTCGCGGGTGGCGGCGAGCGTCGCCAGGAGCCGACCGGTCTCGTTGCGGCAGAACGAGACGTAGCCGGCGCGGCGGGAGACCTGGAAGGCCCGCTCGACGACGTCCGGCAGCTCGGGTGGTGCGCTCACGCGAACCAGTGTCGCACCGTCAGGGCCCCGTCTCGCGGAGCGGACACGCACCGGATTCCGGTGACAGGCGTCCGCTGAGCGGTTATGGTTACCGACATCATGTGGAACGTGCTCCTCGTACTCCGTCGCCGCGGCGAGGCCCGGCAGGCCTGAGCGTCTGCCCCAGAGGCCCCCTCGTCGCGGTGTTCGACGTGGGACGTGGTTCCACCTGGCCTCGCACCGTCCCGTCGGATCAACGGCGATTCGTCTCGACCGGCTCCCTGTCCGGCCGATCCCTTCACCAACGACGACACACCAGTCGAGGAGCAACGCAGATGTACGACATGTACCCCGAGGGCTGGGGCCCCGCCGCGCACGACCCCGAGAACCCCGTCAGCAAGGAGGCCGTCCAGCGGTCTCTCGACCTGCGGGACAACGGCGGGGAGCGTCCGGACGACAACTAGGCTCGTCCCCATGACGAGCTCCACGGCGCAGGCCGCCTCCTCCCAGGAAGTCACCGCACCCGCCTCCGGCACCATCGACCTCGCGGTCATCCCGGGTGACGGCATCGGCCAGGAGGTCACCCCCGAGGCCCTCAAGGTCCTGGAGGCGGCCGCGCCCGCGGGCGTGAAGTTCGCGCAGACCCGCTACGACCTGGGTGCCGAGCGGTACCTGGCCACCGGTGAGGTCCTGCCCACCTCCGTCCTGGAGGAGATCAAGGGCCAGGGCGCGATCCTGCTGGGCGCGGTCGGCGGCAAGCCGAACGACCCGAACCTTCCCCCGGGCATCCTCGAGCGCGGCCTCCTGCTCAAGCTCCGCTTCGAGCTCGACCACTACGTCAACCTGCGCCCGAGCAAGATCTACCCGGGCAACGTCTCGCCGCTGGGCGACCACGTGCTCAAGGGCGAGGAGGTCGACTTCGTCGTCGTCCGCGAGGGCACCGAGGGTCCCTACACCGGCAACGGCGGCGCCCTGCGCGTCGGCACCCCGGCCGAGGTCGCCACCGAGGTCAGCGTCAACACGGCCTTCGGCGTCGAGCGCGTCGTCCGCGACGCCTTCGAGCGGGCCAGCAAGCGCCCCCGCAAGAAGCTCACGCTGGTCCACAAGACCAACGTCCTCGTCAACGCCGGCTCGGTCTGGTGGCGCCTCACCCAGGCCGTCGCGGCCGAGTACCCCGACGTCACCGTCGACTACATGCACGTGGACGCGACGATGATCCACCTGACGACGAACCCGCAGCGCTTCGACGTCATCGTCACCGACAACCTCTTCGGCGACATCGTCACCGACCTCGCGGCCGCGATCACCGGCGGCATCGGCCTCGCCGCCTCGGGCAACGTCAACCCGGACCGGACCTTCCCGTCCATGTTCGAGCCCGTCCACGGCTCGGCCCCCGACATCGCCGGCCAGCAGAAGGCCGACCCGACCGCCGCGATCCTCTCCGGCGCGATGCTGCTCGACCACCTCGGTCACGCCGACGCCGCCGCCGCGGTCGAGAAGGCCGTCCTGGCCGACCTCGCCGAGCGGGGCGCCGAGCCGCGCAAGACCTCCGAGGTCGGCGACGCCATCGCCGCCCGAGTAGCCGGCTGACGCCCGAGGACGTCAGCCGCAGCAGCCGGGGCCCGTGCGCCCCGACCCCCGCGACACCGACGACGCCGGGCACCTCGCCCCGACCGCAGCCCTCCCGGGCGCGCGGTCGGGGGAGCAGGTGCCCGGCGTCGGCGCTCTTCCCGCCGTCCTCGTCGCCGTCAGGCCCCGACGCACGTCTCCCGCACCTCCCGGGCGACCACGCGGCCCCCGCGCCGCGCAGCGTGCCGGGTACCACTTGGCAGGGTGACGCCGCAGCGCCCCTGTCTCACGACGAGAGAGGTCCACTAACGTGACCCCCATGCAGATCAGCACCACCGCCTCGGACCACCCCACCGACGAGGCGCGCCTCGCCGAGATCCACGCCAACCCGGGCTTCGGCACGTACTTCACCGACCACATGCTCACGGTCGAGTGGACGCCGGAGAAGGGCTGGCACGACGCCCGCATCGAGCCCTACGGGCCGCTGCAGATCGACCCGGCCGCGGCGGTGCTGCACTACGCCCAGGAGATCTTCGAGGGGATGAAGGCCTACCGGCACCCCGACGGCTCCGTCTGGTCGTTCCGCCCCGAGGCCAACGCGCGCCGGATGGCCCGCTCCAGCGAGCGCCTCGCCCTCCCGGTCATGCCGGAGGAGGAGTTCGTCGAGTACTGCGACGCGCTGGTCCGCGCCGACGAGCGCTGGGTCCCGACGTCCGGCGAGGACGGCGAGAAGAGCCTCTACCTGCGCCCCTTCATGTTCGCCTCCGAGGTCTTCCTCGGCGTCCGGCCCGCGCAGCACGTGACCTTCATGGTCATCGCCAGCCCGGTCGGCTCCTACTTCAAGGGCGGCGTCAAGCCGGTCACCATCTGGCTCACCGAGCAGTACTCGCGCGCCGGCCGCGGAGGCATGGGCGCCGCCAAGACCGGCGGCAACTACGCCGCCTCGCTGGTCGCCCAGCAGGAGGCCTCGGCCCAGGGCTGCGACCAGGTCGTCTTCCTCGACTCCGTGGAGGGCAAGTACGTCGAGGAGCTCGGCGGCATGAACCTGTACTTCGTCTACGGCGACGGCCGGATCGTCACGCCGGCCACCGGCACGATCCTCGAGGGCATCACCCGCTCCTCGATCATCGAGCTGGCCGGGAAGATGGGCTACACCGTCGAGGAGCGGAAGTTCTCCATCGACGAGTGGAAGGAGGGCGTCGCCTCCGGCCAGATCACCGAGATCTTCGCCTGCGGCACCGCCGCCGTCGTGACCCCGGTCGGCGAGCTGCGCTGGGAGGGTGGCTCGCTGCCGTCCGCCCCGGTCGGCGAGGTCGCCATGGAGCTGCGCAAGCAGCTCGTCGACATCCAGTTCGGCCGCGCCGACGACGCCTTCGGCTGGATGCACAAGATCTGCTGACGCAGACCAGAGCCGGCACCGAGCGCCCCCGCCCCGCGGCGGGGGCGCTCGTGCGTCCGGGAGGCCCTGCGCCGGGTCCGGGGTGTGTCGCGCAGCCCACGGTGCTGCGGCACGGAACGCCACCGGGACGCCGGTACCCTCGCGGCATGTCCGCCCCTGCCCGAGACGAGCGTCAGCGCGTCGGTCCGTACGCGCTGATCACCAAGCTCGGCGAGGGCGGCATGGGCGTCGTCCACCTGGCCCGGGGGCCCGAGGGGGAGCGCGTGGCGCTCAAGGTGCTGCGCCCGCACGTCGTGGGCGACGACGAGGGACGTCGTCGGCTGGAGCGCGAGGTCGCCTCCCTGAGCCTGGTCCACTCGCGCTGGGTGGCGCCGGTCCTGGACGCCGACCCGTGGGCGCCGGTGCCCTACGTGGCCACCCGCTACGTCCCCGGGCTCTCGGTGCACGACCACGTGCTCGAGGAGGGCCCGATCCACGGCAGCGACCTGGTGTGGTTCGCCGGCGGCCTGGCCGAGGGCATCGCCGCCGTGCACGCGGCCGGCGTGCTGCACCGCGACGTGAAGCCCTCGAACGTGCTGATGGAGGGTCGAGCCCCGATCCTCATCGACTTCGGCCTCGCCAAGCTGGCCGAGGACTCCCGGATGACCCGGACCGGCTTCCTGCTCGGCACGCCCGGCTACGTGGCCCCCGAAGTGCTGGTGGGGGAGGAGGCCACGACGGCCTCCGACGTCCACGCCTGGGCGGCCACCGTCGCCTACGCGGGCACCGGCCGCTCGCCGTTCGGTCGCGGGCCGATCGAGGCGGTGCTGGACCGGGTGCGCCGGGGCGAGTTCGACCTCACCGGCATCCACGGCGACCTCACCAGCGTGCTGGCGGCGGCGCTGGACCCGGAGCCCTCGCGGCGCCCGCGCGTCGAGCAGCTGCTGGCCTGGCTGCGCCCGCAGACCTCGGAGGTCGCCTGGACGGCGGACGAGATCCCCGAGACCCAGCCGTTCGCGCCGTCCGCCCGCCCCGCGGACGTGACCCGCGCCGTGCCGCTGGCCGGTGCCGCGGCCGCCGCCGCCGAGGCGGCCCCGACGCCCGCCCCCACCGCGGTGGAGCCGGTCTGGGCCGACCCGGCGCCCGTGGCCGACGAGGACTGGTCCTCCGCCGTCACCGGCGAGGTCCCGGTCGGCGGCGGCGACACCCGGATGCTCCGCGAGGGCGCGGACGGGCTGCACTGGGGTGCCTCCGAGGACGCCACCGTCGACCGGCCCACCGTCGACCGACCCTGGGTCGAACGGCCCTGGGACGGGGATGCCGACGAGGGCACCGAGCCCGCCTGGCCCTGGGCCGGCGAGGAGGTGGCGCCCGCGGCGCCGGTCGGTGCGGGCGAGCGGCTGCGCCGCGGCCTCCTGTGGCTCGTGGTCGTGCTGGCGCTGGGCGCGGGGGTCGCGGCCTACCCGTACGTGGCGGGTGGCGCCGTGGTCGCGGCCGCGTGGCTGCTGCGGGCGGGCTCTCGGGGAGCCGCCCGCGTCTCGCTGCGCCAGGGCGTGCGTGGCCACCGCTGGCACGACGCCCCCCGCCGAGTGGTCGGGCTGCCGTGGGACCTGTCCCAGACCCTGCTCTCCACACTCCTGCTCCTGGTGTGGGGCGTGGGGCTGGCGGTGGCCGCCGTCCTCGTCTGCTACGCCCTGGCGCTGGACGACGGGCGCACCGCCCTGGTCGGCGGGCTGGCGCTCGTCACGGCGCTGCTGCTCGGGCCGGGCTCGGACCGCGTCCGCGGCCCGGTGGGCGCGCTGGTGCGTCCGCTGGCCTCGGGGGTCGGCACCTGGCTCGTCCTCCTCGTCGTCCTGGGCGCCCTGGCCGCGGCCGGGGCCACCGCCGTCCTGGACTCCGGCGCCGACTGGGCGCCGGCCTCGGACTGGCCGCTGGCGGGGCTCTCCCTGCCGTCCTGGCTCGTGGGCTGACCGGCCGCCCGGTCGAGCGGAGTCCCGTGCCGTGGGACGCCGGAGGCACCCGCCCGCGTCCGTGGCACACTGTCGGGGTGCCCGACCTGCCGGTGATCATTCGCCAGCGCGTCGCGCTCCCGGCCTGACGGCCAGCACAGGGAGCACGACGCGCCGCCTCTCGTTCGCGAGAGGTTTTTTTGTGCCCCGGCCAGGGGGCACGACGGCGACGGGGACGGACGAGACGAGGAGACACCATGGCGGCCGACGACGCCTTCCACGTGTACGACACGACCCTGCGCGACGGTGCCCAGCAGGAGGGGCTCAACCTCTCCGTCACCGACAAGCTCTCGATCGCCCGGACGCTCGACGGCCTGGGCGTCGGCTACATCGAGGGCGGCTGGCCGGGTGCCAACCCCAAGGACACCGAGTTCTTCCGTCGCGCCGCCTCCGAGCTGGACCTGCGGCACGCCACCCTCGCGGCCTTCGGCGCCACCCGCCGCGCCGGCGTCGCGGCCGCGGACGACCCGCTGGTCGCCGCGCTGCGCGACTCCGGGGCGAAGGTCGTCACGCTGGTCGCCAAGTCCCACGACCGGCACGTCGAGCTGGCGCTGCGCACCACGCTGGAGGAGAACCTCGCGATGGTGCGCGACACGGTCGCCCACCTCACCGCCGAGGGCCAGCGGGTCTTCCTGGACGCCGAGCACTTCTTCGACGGGTACCGGGCCAACCGCGCCTACGCGCTCGAGGTGCTCCGCACGGCCTACGAGGCCGGCGCGGAGGTCGCGGCGCTGTGCGACACCAACGGCGGCATGCTGCCGACGTGGGTCGGGGACGTCGTGGGCGACGTGGTCGCCAGCACCGGCGGTCGCGTGGGCATCCACTGCCACAACGACACCGGCTGCGCCGTCGCGAACTCGCTGGCCGCCGTCGACGCGGGTGCCACCCACGTCCAGGGCACCGTCAACGGCTACGGCGAGCGCACCGGCAACGCCGACCTCGTCACCGTCGTCGCCAACCTGGAGCTCAAGCTGGACCGCCCGGTGCTGCCCCCGGGCAAGCTCGCCGAGGCCACGCGCACCGCCCACGCGGTCGCCGAGGTCACCAACGTGCCGCCGGCCTCCCGCCAGCCGTACGTGGGCACGAGCGCCTTCGCGCACAAGGCCGGCCTCCACGCGTCCGCGATCAAGGTGGACCCCGACCTCTACCAGCACATGGACCCGGCGGGCGTCGGCAACGACATGCGGCTGCTGGTCTCCGACATGGCGGGCCGGGCCTCCATCGAGCTCAAGGCCCGCGAGCTCGGCTTCGACCTCTCCGAGGACCGCGAGCTCGTCACCCGGATCACCCAACGGGTCAAGGTGCTGGAGAACCGCGGCTACACCTTCGAGGCGGCCGACGCCTCCTTCGAGCTCCTGCTGGCCGAGGAGGTGCACGGCCACCGGCCCGCCTACGTGGACGTCGAGTCCTGGCGCGTCATCACGGAGACCGGGCCCGCGCCGACCGCCGGCTCCGAGGCGCTCTCGGAGGCGACCGTGAAGCTCCGCGCCGGCGGCGTGCGCTACGTGGTGACCGGCGAGGGCAACGGCCCCGTCAACGCCCTCGACCAGGCGCTGCGCTCGGCCATCGGCCAGGCCTACCCGGAGGTCGCGAAGTTCGAGCTCGTCGACTACAAGGTGCGCATCCTCGACCAGGGCCACGGCACCGACGCGATCACCCGGGTCCTCATCGAGACCTCCGACGGTCACGGCACGTGGGTCACCGTCGGGGTCGGCCCCAACGTCATCGAGGCCTCCTGGGAGGCCCTGCTCGACGCGATCACCTTCGGGCTGCGCCGGCACGACCGCTGACGCCCGCCCCGGGCCGGGCGACTCAGGGGGCGACTCAGCGGGGCGACTCAGCGGGGCGACTCAGGCGGGGCCGCGGCCGACGACGCGGCTCGCCAGGTCGACCCACGCGGCGACCAGCCGCTCGACCGGCAGGTGCTCGACGTCCACCTGCTGCACCAGCACCGGGACCTCGAGCGGGGCGAGCAGCGCGGTGGCGAGGAGCGGGAGGTCGCCCTGCACGCCGAGCTCGGTGAGCAGGTGGCGCACGTGCAGCGTCATGAAGGACGCGGCGGCGACCGACCGGGCGCCGTGCGCGTCCGCGGCGCGGATGAGGTCGGCGTGCAGCAGGGTCGTGCGCAGGCGGGACTCACCGAACGCCACGAGCCGCTCCCACGGCGGCGCGCCCGGGCCGAGCGGGGCCGGCCCGGCGAGGACCGAGGCCTGCCAGTCGCGCTCGGAGACGTCCAGGACCTGCGCCATCAGGCCCTCGCGCGAGCCGAAGCGCCGGAAGACCGTGCCCTTGCCGACCCCGGCGCGCGCGGCCAGGCACTCCATGGTGAGCGTGGCGACCCCGCCCTCGTCGACCATCCGCACCGCCGCGCGCAGCAGGGCCTCGCGGTTGCGGGCGGCGTCGGCGCGCTCCGCGGGCGGCTGGTCCGCCATCGGCAGGAGCGGGCGGCTGGTCATGGGGCTCACCCTAGGGCTGCGGGAGGGGGTGGTGGCGCAGTTCACGGCACGCGGGGGATTCGGGTGCGGCGTGCGGGGAATGTAAACGGACCACGGTCCGTTTAGTCGGACGTCTCCCCGTCCCCGATCCCAGGAGCACTCCCGTGACCACTCGCGTCGCCGTCCTGGTCGGCAGCCTCCGCGCCGACTCCCTCAACCGCAAGCTCGCCGAGACCCTGCGCGCCAACGCGCCCGAGGGCGCCGAGCTCGTGCTCGTCGACGGCCTCGACCGGCTGCCCTTCTACAACGAGGACATCGACACCGACGACGCCCCGCAGGCGGCCCTCGACCTGCGCGCCGCCGTGGCGTCCGCCGACCGCGTCCTCGCCGTCACCCCCGAGTACAACGGCACCATGCCCGCCGTCCTCAACAACGCCCTCGACTGGCTCTCCCGCCCCTACGGCGCCGGGGCCATCGTGGGCAAGCCGTTCGGTGTCGTCGGCGTGACCCCGACCCCCTACGGCGGTCAGTGGGCGCACGCGGACGCCGCGCGCTCGGCGGGCATCGCCGGCGCCGTCGTCGTCGAGGACGTGACCGTCTCCCAGTCCGCCCTCGAGGTGGACGTGCTCACCGACGAGGCCGTCCAGGCCCGGCTGCGCAGCGCCGTGCAGACCCTCGTGGACCACGAGGTCGCCGCGGCCTGACCCGGCCGTTCGACCCCGGGGCTCGGTCCCTGCGCTCGATCCCTGCGCTCGATCCCGGGGCTCGACCCCGGGGCCGTTCGAGCCGCGGGGAGGCCCGGCGGCGGTAGCGTGCGGTCATGACGACCGACGCCGCCCCGCCGGCCCTCCCGCCGGCCTCCGCGGAGCCCCGGCCGCGGGCCCGCACCGGCGACGTGGTGGCCACGGTCGTCGAGATCGTCCTGCTGGGCGCGCTCGGCCTGCTCGCCACGATCGGGGCCGCCCTGCTCGTCATGGCCTCCGACTCGTGCGGCTCCGGCACCACCGAGTGCGACACCGGCCTGCTGGGCGCGGGCGTCCTGCTGGCCGCCGTGGCGCCCTGGGTGGCGCTCGTCCCGGCCGCGGTCTGGGCGATCGCCCGCCTCGTGCGCGGACGCAGCGGCTGGTGGGTCGTGCTCCTCTCCGTCCCGGGCTACCTCGTGCTGGCCGGGGTCGGCGTGCTCCTCGTCGCCCGGGGGGTGACCGCGTGAGCGTCCTCGACGAGAACGCCCTCCACGACCTCACCGGCCTCCAGCAGGGCCTGCTCGTGGCGTCCGGCGACCTCTCCCCGCTGGAGCTGGCCGAGCACTACCTCGACCGCGCCTCGCGGCTGGACGACGTGGGCGCCTTCGTCACGGTGGCCGCCGAGCGCGCGCTCGCCGCGGCCCGGGAGCTCACCACGGCCGGGCGGCCCGCCGACGCCGGCCCGCTGTGGGGCGTGCCCACGGCGGTGAAGGACCTCAACGCCACCGCAGGCGTGCCGACCGCGTTCGGCTCGGCCGCCTACACCGGCTTCGTGCCCGATGTGTCCGACTCCGTCACGCGCTCCCTGGAGGACGCGGGGCTGGTGTGGCTCGGCAAGACCGCCACCCCCGAGTTCGGCTCGCCCTGCTACACCGAGCCCGAGGGTGCGCCCGCCGCCGTGACGCCGTGGGACCGCTCCCGGATGGCCGGCGGCTCCAGCGGGGGAGCCGGGGCCGCGGTGGCCGCCGGGCTCGTGCCGCTGGCCCAGGGCTCGGACGGCGGCGGCTCGATCCGCATCCCGGCGTCCTGCTGCGGGCTGGTGGGGTTCAAGCCGAGCCGGGGCCTGGTGAGCGGGGCGCCGCTCTACGGGGAGCCGACCGGGCTGGCGACGTCGGGCCCGCTCGCCCGGACCGTCGGGGACGCGGCGGCGCTGCTCGACGTCCTGGCCGTGCGTCGCGCGGGGGACCCGTACCCGCCGCTCGAGCGGCCCGGCTCCTTCCTCACGGCCGCGGGCCGGGCCCCCGGCCGCCTGCGGGTGGCGCGGTTCTCCGCCCCGGTCATCGCCGACGCCCCCGTCCACCCGGAGGTCCTGCGCGCCTGGGAGTCCGCCTCCGCGCTGCTCGCCTCCCTCGGCCACGAGGTCGTGGACGTCGAGGTGCCGCTGCCGCGCGAGGCGGTGGCGACCTTCGAGACCTGCTGGGCGGTGCTCACCGCCCTGTCGCCGGCCCCGGCGGGCCGCGAGCACCTGCTCCGGCCGCTGACGACGTGGCTCTCCGCGCGCGGCCGCGCCGTCTCCGGGCCCGACTTCGGCCTCGCGCTCGGGGCGATGCGTCGGCACGCGGCGACCGCCCTGGAGGCGCTCGCCGGGTTCGACGCGGTGCTCACCCCGACCCTGGCGGACGTACCGCTGCCGGTGGGGGCGATCCGCGACGACGCCGACCCGGCATCCGACTTCGAGGCGCAGAAGCGCTTCACGCCCTACACGTCGCTGTGGAACGTCACCGGCTCGCCCGCGGTCTCGCTGCCGCTGCACGAGACGCCCGACGGGCTGCCGGTCGGGGTGATGCTCGCCGGTCGCCCGGGCGAGGACGGCGCGCTCCTGGCCCTGGCCGCGCAGGTCGAGGCCGTCGCGCAGGACGACCCGGCGACCGCCTGGCACGGGCGGCGCCCGCCCGGCTGGGAGCGGACGTGAGGCGGCTGCCGCTGGTCCCGACCGCCCACCTGGACGCGAGCGTGCTGGCCGGGGCACGGCTGCTGTGCGAGGAGGCGTTCGAGGGGCGGTTCGCCCCCGAGGACTGGACCCACGCGCTCGGCGGGCTGCACGCCGTCCTGCTGCACGACGGGTGGGAGCACCGCGAGGGCGACGTCGCGCCGGTGGCCGCGCACGGCGCGCTCGTGGCGCGGCGGTTCCTGCACGGCCCCGACGGTGCCCCGACCTCCCTGAGGGTCGGCTACGTCGAGGCGGTGGCCGTGGCGGCCGGCGAGCGCCGACGGGGCTGCGCGACCCGGGTGATGACGGCGCTGGAGTCGCTCGCGCCCGGGTACGACCTGCTCGCGCTCTCCGCCTCCGCCGCGGCCCGCCCGCTCTACCTCGGGCGCGGGTGGGTGCCGTGGGCCGGGCCCACCGGCGTCCTCGCGCCCAGTGGGACTGCGCCCAGTGCGATCGTGCCCACGCCCGAGGAGGACGACGGGGTGCTCCTGCTCCCCGGTGCCCTCGACCCCGCCTCGCTCGACCGTGGGCACCCGCTCGTCTGCGACTGGCGGGACGGGGACGTCTGGTAGCGGTCAGTCACCCAGGCCGCGCGCGGCGAGCGCGTCGCCGGTGTCGTGGGCGCGCTTGACGACCCGGACGACGAACGGGGTGAGGAACGCGCGGGGGTGGCGGCCGAGCCCGCGCGCGCGGGCCGCGTCACGCGTCTCCCAGGCCAGGGCGAGCGTTGCGGGCAGGGCGCTGAGGGTGAGCGAGAAGGCGAGGGCGACCCGGTCCGGGTCGACACCGACCCGGCGCAGCGGGCCGAGCCACCTCACGATCGCGTCGAGCATCGCGTTGAGCGCGGTGGTGGCGGTGACGACGGAGGCGGCGAGGGTGAGGCCGAGGAGCAGCAGGACGGTCCGGGCCGCCTCGAGCGGGCCGGCCAGCAGCACCTGCAGGGCGCCGAGGACCACCAGCGGCAGCAGCAGCGGCCGCACGCTCGCCCGCAGGTCGCTCAGGCGCTGCCCGGCCACCGCGCCGGCGAGCAGCGCGACGAGCAGGGCGCCGGCGGCGGAGGCCAGCCCGAGGGTGGGCGGGTCGTCGAGGGCGACCGCGACGGCAGAGAGGAGCACCAGCCCGCCCAGCTTCGCGCCCACCGGCGCGCGGTGCAGGAGGCTCGTGCCGGGGCGGTGCAGGGCGACGACCTGCGGCGGGTGGCTCACGGGGTGCCCGGCCCGGCGGTGTGGCCGGAGGGGAGGGGCACGCCGTCCACCACGCTGGCGACGTAGGCGTCGACCGCCTCGGGGGCGGGCGCGTCGAGCACGACGCGGCCGCCGGTGACGACGAGGGCGCGGTCGCAGCGGCGCGCGAGGTCCAGGTCGTGGGTGAGCAGCACGAGCATCTGCTCGAGCCCGAGCAGCGTGTCGCCGACGAGCCGGGAGTTCGCGAGGTCGAGCAGGGTGGTCGGCTCGTCGGCCACCACGACGTCCGGCTCGACGGCGAGGACGCCCGCGAGCGCCAGCATCTGGCGCTGCCCGCCGGAGAGGGTGTGCACGGACTGGTCGGCCCGGGCGGCGAGCCCGAAGTGGTCGAGGATCTCCAGGGCCCGCGCCCGCCGGGCACGCGGGTCGCGGACGCTGCGGCGCAGCGAGAGCTCGACGTCCTCCACGCAGGTGGGCATCACGAGCTGGGCGGAGGGGTCGGTGAAGCAGAAGCCGACCTTGCGGCGCACGGCCGACCCCTGTCGGGCGACGTCGAGCCCGTCGACCAGCACCCGCCCCGAGGACGGCGTGACGAGGCCGTTGAGGAGTCGTGCGAGCGTCGACTTGCCGGAGCCGTTGGGCCCGATGATCGCGACGCGCGGCTCGGTCAGGGTGAGGGTCGTCGGGTGCAGGACGACGTGCTCGCCGCCGTCCGGGTCGGGGAACCGGACGGCGGCGGAGTCGAGGTGCAGCGTGGGCAGGGGGCTCAGCCCCGGCGCGTGAGGAGCTGCGGGAACGCCTTGTGGACCTCGGCGGCCACGACGGCCACGAGCAGCGCCTTCACGACGTCGCCCAGCCAGTAGGGGGCGTCGTAGGAGAAGGCGGTCGCCCAGTCCACGCCGAGGTAGGCCTGCATGCCGATGACGCCGCCGAGGTGGTTCACGACCGTGCCGAGCAGGCCGCCGACCAGGATCGCCAGCGGGCCGACGCGGCCGGCGCGCGCGGCGAGCCGGACGACCAGCCCGACGACGAGCGCCGCGATCGGGAAGGTGAGCAGGTAGCCGGCGGTCACGCCGACGAACGGCGCGAGGCCGCCGGTGTGGCCCGACAGGATCGGCAGCCCGACCGCGGCGAGCACGAGGTAGAGGCCCACGGAGAGGAAGCCGCGCAGCGGGCCGAGGACGGCGCCGGCCAGCAGCACCCCGAGCGTCTGCAGGGTGATCGGGACGCCGGCGCCACCGACCGGGATGCCGCCGATGACGGCCAGGACGGCGATGAGCGCGGCGAACGCGGCGACGAGGGCGAGGTCGGTGGTCCCGAGGAGACGGCGGGGCGCGGCCCCGGTACTGGTGGGCTGCTCGGTCATGGTCATGCGTGGTCCTTCGTGCGGGCCTACCTGAACGGTGTTCAGGCTGAACGGTGTTCAGGTTAGGGTGGGGGTGCGGGCCCCGGCAAGACGGGTCCGGTCACCAGCGGCGGGCGGGAGGGGTGAGGGCATGGTCCACCAGAAGGCGGACGTCGTGGCGACGGCGCTGCGGGTGCTCGACGCCCACGGCCTCGCGGACCTCACGATGCGGCGGCTCGCCGCCGAGCTCGACGTCCGGCCCTCCGCGCTCTACCACCACTTCGCCGACAAGCAGACGCTGCTCGCCGCCGTCGCTGACGAGCTCCTGGCACGAGGACGCCGGCCCGCGACCGCGCCCGCCTGGCCCGACCGGGTCGCCGAGGTGGCCGGGGCCCTGCGGGACGCGCTGCTGGCCTGGACCGACGGCGCCGAGCTGGTCGGCACGGTGGTCGGCTTCGGTCTCGGGGGAGCCGCACCGCTGCGCGACCTCGAGGCCGCCCTGGACGGCTCCGGGCTGCCCGTCGACCTGGTGCCCGTGGCGGCCCGGACGGTCTGGCACTTCACCCTGGGCCACACCTGGGAGGAGCAGACGCACCTCCAGGCGGGCTCGGCCGGGGCGATCCCCGACGAGCCGCTGGGCGCGAGGGACCCCGGGGCCGAGTTCGCCGCCGGCCTCGCCCTGGTCCTCGACGGCGTGCGGTCGCGGGCGACCAGCCCCTCCTGAGGGCCTCGGGCTGTTCAGTCGCTGGTAGGTCAGTCGCCGGTGCCCACCACGGCGCCGTTGAGCTCGGCCAGGAGCACGGCTCCGGCCAGGTCGAGCCGGGTCCGGCGCAGCCGGGCTGCCGTGAGGTCGACGCCGGTGAGCGTGGCGCCGGTGAGGTCGGCCCCGCCCAGATCGGTCTCGCGCACGGAGGCGCCGTCGAGCAGGCAGCCGCGCAGCGAGGCGCCGGTCAGCTTCGCGAGGGAGAGGTCGGCCTCGCGCAGGTCGACTCCGTCCAGCGTGACCTTGCCGAGGTCGACCCCGCGCAGCGAGGCGCCCCGCCAGACGCCGCCCCGCACCGTCACCGGCCGCATGGTGCACCCGTCCAGCACGGAGCCGACGAGCTTGCAGCCGTCCAGCGTCACGTCGAAGAGCGAGGAGTCGACGAAGTCGCAGGTGGTGAAGGCCGTCGAGGTGTGCGTGCTCGCGTTGAACGTGCACCGCTCGAAGCGGCAGGAGTCGAAGACCGCGCCGTCGGTGCGGGCCTCGGTGAGGTCGACGGCGGTGAAGGTGCAGTCGGTGAACCGTGCCGCCCCCAGGTCCTCGGCGTACCAGTCCTCGCCCCGGAAGTCGCGCCCCGTCGCCGTCCTCGCCCCGTCGTTCGCGCTCATGGCGAGCACGGTAGCCAGCAGGGCCGACCGGCCGGCCGCTCGGGACCCTCGACCCTCCTGACCCCAACCTGCCCGGGGGATGGTGGGGGAGGAGGAGGTGGACGCCGTGGCAGGAACCGTCGTTCCCTCGCGCTCGTCCCGCCCCGACCCGCGCTGCCCGGTGCGGCCGGGGGAGGCCTGCACGCTGTGCCAGCCGGGGGCCACCGGCCCCGCGGACTGCGCCCTCGTCTGGCTCGTCCGCTCCGACCCCGACCTCTCCGCCCAGCTCGCCGTCCTCACGGCCGAGCACCGGCGGGAGCAGGCCGCCGCCCGGGCCGACCGGCAGGTCGCCCAGCAGGCCGACGAGCGTCCCTGCACCCCCGGCGACCCCTGCGCGGCCTAGACCTCCCCTGCTGCGCCCTCCGTCGAAGCCTGCCGAACCCCGCCGCTCCCCGGCCCCCGGCCGCGCGCAGCGGGGTCCTGCTCGCGTTCCGAGCCGGATCGCCGCCCGGGCGCCGGAGTCCGGACAGCGGACGCCCGTGTCCGGCAGGTCACAGGGGTCGGGGGACCTCCGACCCGTCCCGGCCCCGGGCGGTGGCCGCACGATGGTCACGAGGTCGGGGACCCGCACCCGGCCGGACCGAGGAGGTCGAGGACATGACCACCGTGGAGACCCGCCCCGTCGCCCAGCAGGCGACGGACTGCGCCCCCGAGTGCGCGCTGCGCCCCGGCGAGGCCTGCCGGCTCTGCCAGCCCGGCGCCACCGGCCCCGACGACTGCCCCGTGGCCTGGCTCGTCCGCCACGACCCCGAGCTCTCGGCCCAGCTCCGCGCCCAGCTGGAGGCCCGCCGCTGCGCGTGAGTCGGTGCGGCCGTCAGGGTCTGGGTCAGCGCGTCACCCCTCGAGCGCGGCCAGCAGCCGGTCGCACTCGGCGAGGAGCCGGGCCCGCAGCGGGGCGGCCCGCTCGGTGAAGGCGGCCTGCGCGGCGGCGTAGGCGCGCTTGCCCTCGGCGGTCTCGATCGGCACCGGCGGGAAGGCGTCGCCGTCGAGCCCGGCCAGGTCGTAGGGCGAGGCCTGCATGTCGAGGGTGCGGATGTCGACGGCGAGCTCGAAGCAGTCGGCGACGAGGTCGGAGCACACCAGCGGGGAGAGCCGGAACGCGTGCTTGTAGAGGTCCATCCCGGCGTGCAGGCAGCCGGGCTGCTCGAAGTCGGCGCGGTCGTCGGCGGCGGGGGAGAGCGTGTTGAGCGGCCGGGCCGGCTCGGTGAAGAAGCGGTAGGCGTCGAAGTGGGTGCAGGCGATGCGGTGCGACTCCACCACCGCGTCCGTGCCCTCGCCGCCGAGCCGCAGCGGCCACGCGGCGTGCCGCACGCCGTCCGCCTCGAGCCGGTAGACCATCGCCCACTCGTGGAGGCCGAAGCAGCCGTGGTGCGCCGGCCGTGCGGCGGTCGCCGCGAGCAGGCGGCGCAGCGTGGTGAGCAGGACGCGGCGCTCCGCGAGCACCGTGCGGGACACGGTCGCCCGGCCGTCGTCCGCCACCTCGTAGCCGGCGAGGGCGGCGAACGTGCCGTCGTCGGCCACCTCCACCCCGAAGCCGGGGTGCCAGCGCCGTAGCTGCGCGGGCCGGTAGGAGTAGTAGCCGAAGAGGAAGTCGTGCACAGGGTGCTTCTCGCCGCCCTTGCGCCGGGCCAGGTGGGCGTCGACGAACGGCGCCAGCCGGGCCTCGTGCGCGGCCGCCCGGGCGCGCCAGGTCGCGAGGTCGAGCACCTCGGTCTCCTGGGTCGTCGCGGTCACGGGGACCACGGTAGGTCGCTCGGGCGCGAGGGGCAGAAGCGAGGACGCCGTCCCAGGACCGGAACAACAGGCGCCCGGCCCGGCCTCCGGGTCGCTGACCTGGGATGACGCGGCGGCTGCCCGGCGTCCCGCCGCGTTGTTCCGGTCCTGGGACGGCGTGCCTCGTAGGCGCACCCGTTCGAGCCTCGTGCCCTCCCCGGCTGCCGACTCGGCTGCGCGCACGCGCGCCGATAGGCTCACAGGGTGCGCATCGCGAGATTCACCACCGGCGAGGAGCCGCAGTACGGAGTGATCACGGGCGAGCTCGACGAGCATGGCCAGCTGGACGAGGACGCGGTGATCGTCGGCCTGGCCGGCGACCCGCTCTACGTCGGCGTCCGGCCGCTCGACGTCGAGCACCGGCTCACCGACGTCCGACTGCTGGCGCCCGTCCTGCCCCGTTCCAAGGTCGTCGGCATCGCGCGGAACTACCGCGACCACGCCGCCGAGCTCGGCAACGCCGTGCCGACCGAGCCCCTGTGGTTCCTCAAGCCCAACACCTCCGTGGTGGGCCCGGGGGACGACATCGCCTACCCGTCGGTGAGCAACGACGTGCACTACGAGGGCGAGGTGGCCGTCGTCATCGGGCGGATCTGCCGCGACGTCCCGGCCGCCCAGGCGACCGACGTCATCCACGGCTACACGATCGCCAACGACGTCACGGCCCGTGACCTCCAGCGGTCGGTCAACCACTTCACGCGCGCCAAGGGCTTCGACACCTTCTGCCCGCTGGGGCCGTGGATCGAGACCGACCTCGACCCCCAGACCTTCGTCGACGGCGTACGCCTGCGGACGTTCCGCAACGGCGACCTCGTCCAGGACGGCACGACCGCCGACATGGTCTTCGACATCCCCACCCTGGTCGAGCACGTCTCGTCCACCATGACGCTGCTGCCCGGCGACGTCATCCTCACCGGCACCCCCGCCGGCGTCGGCCCCCTGGAGGTCGGCGACGAGGTGGAGGTCGTCGTCGACGGCCTCGGCTCCCTCACGAACACCGTCAAGGCAAGGTGACCCCAGCGTTGAGCACCACGACCCGCCCCGTCCGCGTCCGGATGGCCCCGTCCCCGACGGGCTCCCCTCACGTCGGCCTCGTCCGCACCGCCCTGTTCAACTGGGCGTTCGCGCAGCACGCGGCCCGCGCCGGCCAGGACGCGACCTTCGTCTTCCGCATCGAGGACACCGACAAGGAGCGCTCCACCGAGGAGTCCTTCCGGGCGATCCTCGAGCTCATGCAGTGGCTCGGTCTCACCTGGACCGAGGGCGTCGAGGTCGGCGGCCCGTTCGGCCCGTACAAGCAGTCCGAGCGCACCGAGATCTACGCGGACGTCCTGGCCCGGCTGGCCGAGTCCAGCTACACCTACGACTGCTTCTGCACCAACGACGAGGTGGACGCCCGGCGCAAGGCGTCCGGCTCCAAGACGCTGGGCTACGACGGCTTCTGCCGCGAGCTCTCCGCGGAGCAGCGCGCCGCGTTCGAGGCGGAGGGGCGTTCCTCGGTCGTCCGCTTCCGGATGCCCGAGGGCTCGATCACGTGGACCGACCTGGTCCGCGGCGACGTCACGTTCGAGACCGAGCACGTGCCCGACTTCGCGCTGGCCCGCGCCAACGGTGACCCGCTCTACACGCTCACCGCGCCCGTGGACGACGCGACCATGCACATCAGCCACGTCCTGCGCGGCGAGGACCTGCTGTCCTCCACCCCGCGCCAGATCGCGCTGTTCGAGGCCCTCAAGGCCATCGGCGTGGCCGAGCACACCCCCGAGTACGGCCACCTGCCCTACGTCATGGGCGAGGGCAACAAGAAGCTCTCCAAGCGTGACCCGCAGGCGCACGCGCTGGCCTACCGCGACCAGGGCTACCTGCCCGAGGGGCTGCTCAACTACCTCTCGCTGCTGGGCTGGGCCATCGCGGCCGACCGCGACGTCTTCACCCTCGAGGAGATGGTCGACGCCTTCGACCTCAAGGACGTCAACCCCAACCCCGCCCGCTTCGACCTGAAGAAGTGCGACGCCATCAACGCCTCGCACATGCGGATGCTGTCGGTGGAGGAGATCACCCAGCGCTGCCTGCCGTTCCTCCAGGACGCCGGCGTGCTCGACCCCTCGTCGACCGCCGACCGGCAGCTGCTCGACCAGGCCATGCCGCTGGTGGCCGAGCGGATCAACAAGCTCGCCGAGGCCCCGGCCATGCTGGCGTTCCTCTTCGTCGCCGACGAGGAGTTCACGCTGGACGAGGGGGACGCCGCGAAGCTGCTGGACGCCCAGGGGCTGGAGGTCGTGAAGGCCGCCCACGCCGCCCTGGAGCCGCTGGAGTCGTGGTCGACCGACGCCATCCAGACGGCGCTGCAGACCGCGCTGGTCGACGAGCTGGGCCTCAAGCCGCGCGTGGCCTTCGGGCCGGTGCGCGTGGCCGTCACCGGTCGCCGGGTGAGCCCGCCGCTGTTCGAGTCGCTGGAGCTCCTGGGTCGCGAGCGCGGCCTGGGCCGCCTGGCGGCCGCCGCGCAGCGCACGGCCTGAGCCGGTGACCGGCTCGGAGCCCGTCGTCCCCGCGCCGGAGACCGAGCCGCAGGAGGAGCTGGGCTACCACCAGCTCCTCCTGCTCGGCCGGCCCGCGCGGGCGTGGGCGCTGCTCGGCGTCCTGGTGGTGCTCGTGCTGGTCCTGGTGGGCCAGCTCGCGGCGCTGTTCAGCGTCCAGGTGCCCCTGATCCTCGCCGGCCGCACCGGCGACGAGGTGGTCCAGGAGCTCTCGGGCGACCCCGTCACCCCCGCCTACCTGGCCCTGGTGGACCTCAGCTGGGCCTACGCGATCATCGCCGTCCTCGCCGTGGTCCGCGTCGTGCACGGCCTGCGGCCGGGCTGGGCCGTGAGCGTCCTGGGTCGCCTGCGCTGGGGCTGGTTCGCCCGGTGCCTCGGGCTGGCGGCCGTCACCCTGGTGGTGACCAGCGTCGTCAGCTCGCTCGTCCCCGGCTCGGGCACGACCGGCACGGACGTCGGGGGCGGGCTCAACTCCTGGTCGTCCACGCTCGCGGGCTTCGTCCTCGTCGTCGTCCTGCTGACCCCGCTCCAGGCCGCGGGGGAGGAGTTCGTCTTCCGCGGGTACCTCACGCAGGCGTTCGCCCGTCTGGTGCCCTCCTGGGCGCCCCTGACGCGGCTCGTGGCGGTGGCGCTCCCCGCCGTCCTGTTCGCCCTCGCCCACGGCGGCCAGGACCCGGCCGTCTTCGTCGACCGGTTCTCCTTCGGCGTCGTGGCCGGCATCCTCGTGCTGCGCACCGGCGGCCTCGAGGCCGGCCTCGCCATGCACCTGCTCAACAACCTGCTGGCCTACGCGGTGGCGCTCGCGTTCGGCGACATGACCTCGACGCTGAACCCCACCTCCAGCGGCTGGGCGAGCCTGCCCGTCACCCTCACGCAGAGCGTCGTCTACCTGCTCCTGGTGGAGTGGGGAACGCGTCGGTGGGGCGTCGAGAGGACCGTGCCGGGGCCCGTTTTGGCGGGTCAGGGAACGCGCGTGTAACGTTCCCTCTCGGTTCGACGGCCTCCTTCGCGGGGGTCGGAGAGACGCCATTGGGATATGGTGTAATTGGCAGCACGACTGATTCTGGTTCAGTTAGTCAAGGTTCGAGTCCTTGTATCCCAGCCAGTGACCTGAGAGTCACCGGGCCTCCTCGCGGAGGGCTGGGGATTTGGCCGGTCCGGAGCCGAGAGGCTACGGTTCCGCAGGTTGCTCGGAGAGGCCGTGAGGTCGATCCACCCAGCAAGCCCCCGTTGTGTAGCGGCCTAGCACGCCGCCCTCTCAAGGCGGTAGCGCCGGTTCGAATCCGGTCGGGGGTACGCGACGAGAAGACCCCTGGTCCCAGGGCCAGGGGTCTTCTCCTGTCCGGAGGAGGAGTCCGGACGCACGCAGAGCCCCCGTTGTGTAGCGGCCTAGCACGCCGCCCTCTCAAGGCGGTAGCGCCGGTTCGAATCCGGTCGGGGGTACACGCACTCGAAGCGCCCCGTGTCCGTCAGGACCGGGGCGCTTCGCCGTGGAGGGGGCGTGCAGGCACGCCGCGCTGCGCGCACGGCGGTAGCGCCGGTTCGAATCCGGTCGGGGGTACACGCACTCGAAGCGCCCCGTGTCCGTCAGGACCGGGGCGCTTCTGCATTTGCGACCGCGAGCTCCGTCGTGGCGCTCGCCATGCCCGTAACCCGCCCGCTCGACCGAACTTGAGGTTAGGCTTACCTAAATCGCAGCGTCGAGCGGGTGGAGGTGGCCGGGTGTCGGCTCGGGTGCAGGACGAGGTCCAGGCATGAGCGCGGACGGCGCGCCGACCGCCCCCGGCTGGGCGGAGCGCGCGAGGACGGCGCTCGCCCAGGCGCGGGTGGGCACCCTGTCGGTCCGCAGCTGCCGGGCCGGCACGTCCGCCACCGCCACGGTCGTCGCCGTCGACTGCGACGAGGCCGGGCGTCCGCTCGTCTGGCTCGAGGAGTCCTCGCCGACCGCCTCCGCGCTGGGCCGCTGCGGTCCGGCGGCCCTGGTCGTGCACGACGGGAGCGCCGACCTGACGCTCCGGCTGGTCGGGGTGTTCCGGCCGGTGGGGCGCGAGGGGGGACGCCGCGCCTACCGCGCCGACCTGCTCTCGGTGCGCCTCGTCGGCCACGGGGGCGTCGCGGTGGCGGTGGAGGACTTCGCCGCCGCCTCGCCGGACCCGCTGCGGGAGGTGTCCGCGGACGTCCTGCGGCACCTCGAGCGGGCCCACACGGCCGCCCTGGTGTCCTGCGTGCGCGCGCACGGGCTCCACGACGCGCTCGCGGTCGTCCCACGCGGGCTCACCCGCTACGGCCTGCGACTGGGCGTGATCGGGGAGGACGGGGTCGACGAGGTCGTCCTCGCCTTCCCGGACGGCCCGGTGGACTCGCTGGCGGACCTCCCCGCCGGCTTCCGGGTGCCGCTGTCCTGCCGGTGCGGCGCCGGGGCCGACTGAGGGGCGACTGAGGGGGACCGACTGAGGGGGGCCGACTGACGGGTCCGGGAGCCGCCCGGGGCGTTGTCCACAGGCCGCCGAGCCCTGGGCGTCGGGTGCCGACGTCGGGGGCACGCTGAGCGGTGCGGCAGCCGTCCCACGGTCGCCGTCGACCGCCCCGCCGTGCTCCCAGGAGGCCCCATGCCGCTCGCCCAGGACCCGTCCGCCCCCGTGCCGCGCTCCGCGCTGACCGCGCTCGACCCCACGGGTGCCGCACGGGTGCACTCGTCGCTCGACGACCAGGCCGACTGCCTGGACGCGGTGGCCCGCTACGTCCTCGTGCACTGCAGCGACCTGGACGCCTTCTCGGGCCTCGCCGGAGGGGTGCGGGGGCCGTACGCGGCCGCGTTCGAGCGGGCGTCGTCGGCCCTGGTGGGGGTCGCCTCCCGGTCGCGCGGACGGGCCGCGGCGCTGCGGCGTGCGGCGGACCTCCTGGTGGCGGCCGACGACACGGGGGCCGAGGCCATGGCGGCGCTGCGGGCCCAGGTGGGCGATCCGGAGGAGTACGGCGCCGTCCTGCCCCGCGGGGCCACCGCGGCGCTGGCCACGGGCGACGTGGCTGCGGCCGCGACGGCGAGCGAGGCGGCGCACCTGCTCGATCGCTGGCGGCCTTCGCTCGCGGAGGTCGGGTACGCCTCCGTCTTCGCGCTGGGGGCGACCGGCGCCGACCTCGTCTCCTCGCTCGGCTCGATCGAGCGGGGCGCGGAGGCGCTGCGCCGGCAGTCGGACGGGCGGTCGGACGGGCAGTCGGAAGGGCAGCCGGGCGGGGAGGCGGACGGGTGACCGCGGCTCTCTCTGGCACGCTGGTCGGGCCGAGCAGCCAGGCGTCCGGGGCACTGCTCGCCGACGTCCGCGCGCGCTTGCTGCCGCTGGCCCCGGCGGGGTGGCTCCTGGCCGAGGTGATCGGGGTCGACCCGATCGCGAGGCTGCTCGACGAGCTCGCCGGGGGCTACGACCGCATCGACGTGATGGCCCAGGCGTGGGACGCGGCGGGGGAGGCGCTGTCGCTGCTGGCGGACGACCACCGCGACCTGGCGGCGCAGCTGCCCGGCGTGTGGCAGGGGCTGGCGCCGGTGGCGGCCGCGGGCAGCCTGCGCGCAGCCGCGGACGACCTGGAGGCGCGCGCCCGGGCCGTCCGGCAGGTGGCGGCCTGCCTGCGCTGCCTGCTCCAGGCGATCCACGACCTCTGCGTCCTGGCGGCCGACCTCGTCGACGAGGCGCTGGCGGTCGGGCTCACCTCGCTCGCCCTGGGCCCGGTGGGGTCGGGGGTGAAGCTGCTCGTGGAGGGTCCGCGGCTGGTCTCGCTGGCCCGGTCAGCCGTCGCGGCGGTCTCGGTGGCACGCGGCACGCTCGTGGGGCTGCTCCAGGCGCTGGCGGCGCTGGAGGCCGTCATGACGGTCACCGGTGACCTGGCCGCCGGAGCGGGGATCGCCACGGACGGCGCGGCCGCGGTGAGCCTGGCGTGGACCGGCTGACGCGTCCTGCGTCGCCGGCCCACGCCGGGCCCCCGGAAGGGGTGCGGGTCAGGCGCAGAGGCCGTTCTCGGCCGCCGTGGTGGCCTTCTCCTGCTCCTCGGTGCTCTGCGTCGCGCTGCTGCTGGCGGACTTGGTGCTGCCCACCGGGTCGCTCGCCGAGATGGCGCCCGACTGCAGGCTCTTGGGCAGCGGCTTGTCCTGGCGGATCGCCTTCCACAGCTTCTTCGCCGATGGTGCCCACACCAGGCGGTTCGGGTCGGGCTCGTACTCCTCGAACGGCACCGTCACGAACTGGATGTTGTCCAGGCCGGTGTCGGCGAACGTGAGGGCGAGCTTCGCGAGCTTGGAGACGGTGCCCAGGCCGCTGTCGAGCGTGAGGCTGCTGGTGGCGGCGTTGAGGAAGCTGACCACCTTGTTCGGCTGCGTCAGCGTGCCGGCCGAGACCACCTGGTTGATCATCGAGGCGATGAAGGCCTGCTGCCGCTTCATCCGGCCGATGTCGGAGTTGGCCGAGAGCACGTAGCGCTCGCGCACGTAGTTCAGCGCCTGACGGCCGGTGAGGACCTGGGTGCCGGCGTCGAAGTGGATGTGGTGCTCGGAGTCGTCGACCTCGGTCGGGATGCACACCTCGACGCCACCCACGGCGTCGACCATGTCCTCGAAGCTGGCGAAGTCGACCACCACGTAGTCGTCGATGTAGATGCCGGTGAGCTGCTCGACGGTCTGGATGGTGCAGGCCGCGCCGCCCACCGCGAACGCGGTGTTGAACATCTCCAGGTCGCCGCCGGCGATGGTGTTGCCGTCGGAGTCGGTGCAGTCCGGCCGGGTGACGAGGGCGTCGCGCGGCAGCGAGACGCCGTAGGCGCGGGTCCGGTCGGCGGAGATGTGCAGCAGGATCGTGGTGTCCGAGCCGCCGCCCCCGGCCTCGCCGTCGATGGCGCAGCCGTCGCAGGAGCGGGTGTCGCTGCCCATCACCAGGATGTTGAGCGCCGTGGTGGGCTCGGAGTCCGTGCTGGCCGTCTCGGTGGCCTTCGTGGGCCGGTCGCTCAGCTGGCTGGTCACGTCCTCGACGTCCAGGTTGCTGTTGAGGTGGTCGTAGACCACGGTCACGCCGGTGGCGGTCGCGATCGCGAGCACCATCTGGGTGGCCACCAGGGCGATCAGCACGGGGTGGCGCCACAGGCGGCGGGAGCGGACGCGGCGGTGTCGCCGGCGTCCTCGGCGGGGGGCGTCCGCAGCCGGGTCGCCGGTGGTGCCGGGCGTCGCGGCGTCGTTCGCGGAGGGGTCCTCGTCGGGCATGGAAGAGATAGTGACAAATTCAAGGCGAGATCGCGCGCATGCCGAACACCTGAGCGGGTGACTCGCAGCGCATTCTCAGAGAAGGCACAGTGTCTTTGCCGTGCCGAGTGACTCGGGCCACCTCCTGCCCGCGGGCGTGGGGGAGCGGGCTCCCGGCGTCGCCTGGGTGTTCGATCCGCGGCCCTTCCAGCGGTGTCCGATTCCCGCCGGAGCCCGTCGGCGGGCCCAGGCATGATGGCGGCCATGAGCACTCCCTCGGTCGAGCGTCCGGTCATGGACGACGACGCCCGCTACACGGCGGTGCTCGCGCGCGATCGCCGCTTCGACGGGCGTTTCTGGACCGGGGTGCGCAGCACCGGCATCTACTGCCGACCCTCGTGCCCCGCGCGCACCCCTGCCCGCCGCAACGTCGAGTTCCACCCCAGCGCCGCCTCGGCCCAGGCCGCCGGCTTCCGGGCCTGCCGCCGGTGCCAGCCGGACGCGACCCCGGGCAGCCCCGACTGGGACCTGCGGGCCGGCACGGCCGACCGCGCCGTCCGGCTCATCGCCGACGGCGTCGTGGACCGCGAGGGGGTGCCCGGCCTCGCGGCCCGCCTGGGCTACACGCCCCGCCACCTCGGGCGGGTCCTCACCGCCGAGCTGGGGGCGGGGCCGCTCGCGCTGGCGCGGGCGCGTCGTGCGCTCACGGCGCGCGCGCTCGTCGAGAGCACGGACCTGCGGATGAGCGAGGTCGCGTTCGCGGCGGGCTTCTCCAGCGTCCGCCAGTTCAACGACACGGTGCGCGAGGTGTACGGCGTCGCGCCGGGGGCGCTGCGCCGGGGGAGCGCGCAGCCCGCGACGCTCGAGGGTGCCCTGGCCCTGCGGCTGGCGGTCCGCACGCCCTTCGACGGGCCGGCACTGCTCGACTTCCTCGCCTACCACCTGGTGCCGGGCGTCGAGGTGGCCCGCGACGGCTGGTACGCCCGGACGCTCGACCTGCCCCACGGCCCGGGCGTCCTGCGGCTCGACCTCTCGGACCCGTCGACCGCGTCCGCCCCGCCCGGGACCGCGATCCTCGTGGCGGAGGTGCGGGTGAAGGACCTGCGCGACCTCGGCGCGGCCCTGGAGCGCACCCGGCGACTGGTGGACGCCGACGTCGACCCCGCGGCGGTCGCCGCCCACCTCGGTGGTGACCCGCTGCTCGGCCCGCTCGTCCGGCAGCGACCCGGTCTGCGCGTCCCGGGCCAGACCGACGGCGCGGAGACCGCGCTGCGCACGGTCGTGGGGCAGCAGATCAGCGTGACGGGCGCCCGCACCGTCCTGGGCAGGCTCGTCGCCGAGCACGGCGAGGAGGTGGAGACAGGCGTGCCGGGCCTGACCCACCTCTTCCCGCGTCCGGCGGTGCTCGCGGAGGTCGACCCCGAGGGCCTGCCGATGCCGCGTGCACGGGGACGCGCCCTCGTGGGGCTGGCGGCGGCCGTGGCCGGAGGCGACGTCGACCTGGAGCGGGGGGCCGAGCGGCCCGCCGTCCGGGAGGCCCTGCTGGCGCTGCCCGGCATCGGCCCCTGGACCGCCGACTACGTGGCGATGCGGGCGCTGGCCGACCCCGACGTCTTCCTGCCCACCGACGTGGGCGTGCGCACCGCCGCGACCCGGCTGGGGGAGGACCCCGCCGCGGTGGTGGCCCGCTCCGGCGCCTGGTCGCCGTGGCGCAGCTACGCCCTCCTGCACCTGTGGCAGACGCTCATGCCGTCCGCCGTGCCCGCTCCCCACCCTCAGGAGAACCGATGACCTGGACCGTGACCGACAGCCCGGTGGGAGCCCTGCTCCTGCGCGAGCACGACGGAGCTCTCTGCGCCATCGCCTTCGAGCCGTACGAGGTGCCGCCGGCGAGCGAGCGCGACGACGCCAGCCCGGTGCTGGTCGAGACCGCGCGCCAGCTGGCGGAGTACTTCGCCGGGGCACGGCGGGACTTCGACCTGCCGCTGGCGCCCGCGGGCACCGACTTCCAGCAGCGGGTGTGGGCCGAGCTGGTGGCGGTGCCCTGGGGCGAGACCGCCAGCTACGGCGAGATCGCGGTGCGGCTCGGGATGACCCCGGCCGCCTCCCGCGCCGTCGGGCTGGCCAACGGGCGCAACCCGATCCCGGTGGTCGTGCCGTGCCACCGGGTGATCGGGGCGAACGGCACGCTCACCGGCTACGCGGGCGGGCTGGCGCGCAAGCAGGTGCTGCTGGACCTGGAGCGGGACGTCACCGACGCCCTCTTCTGAGGGTCGGGTCTGAGGGTCGGGTCTGAGGGTCAGACGGTCTCGCCGGCGGCGCGGCGCAGGGACTCCGAGAGGCGCTCGGCCGCGGCCATGACGGCGGGTGCGTGCATCCGGCCGGGCTGGCGCGAGAGGCGCTCGAGCGGGCCGGAGACCGAGACCGCCGCGATGATCTTGCCGCTGGGCGCGCGCACGGGCGCGGAGACGGACGCGACGCCCTGCTCCCGCTCGCCGATCGACTGGGCCCAGCCGCGGCGACGGATGCCCGAGAGGGCGGCGGCGGAGAAGGCCGCGTTCTGCAGCCCGCGGTGGAGCCGCTCCGGGTCCTCCCACGCGAGGAGCACCTGGGCCGCGGAGCCCGCGCGCATGGTGAGCTGGCTGCCGACCGGGATCGTGTCGCGCAGGCCCGAGGGACGCTCGGCCGCGGCGACGCAGACGCGGTGCTCGCCCTGGCGGCGCCAGAGCTGGGCGGACTCGCCCGTGATGTCGCGCAGCCGGGCCAGGACGGGCCCGGCGGTGGCGAGGAGGCGGTCCTCACCGGCGGCGGCGGACAGCTCCGCCAGCCGCGGACCGAGCACGAAGCGTCCCTGCATGTCCCGCGCCACCAGGCGGTGGTGCTCCAGCGCCACCGCGAGGCGGTGGGCGGTGGGTCGGGCCAGTCCGGTGGCGGTCACGAGACCGGCGAGGGTCGCCGGGCCGGACTCCAGCGCGGTGAGGACGAGGGCGGCCTTGTCGAGGACGCCGACTCCGCTGCTGTCCATCTGCTCTCCTGCTGCGCGGCGGGCACGCGGCCCGCGTCGTACGAGGTCAGGACCGGTGCGAGGCCCCGGCCCGTGCGTCGTCCATCTCGGATGACGGGACAACTGTCTCATACATTGGACTCGTAGGCGTACAGTTCTCCTGTCGCCGGGTGAGGTGCGTCCTCCTGGACCGCCCGCCGCGACGCGTCCCGCCCGACGTCGGCCCCCGCCGGCCGGCCGCGGCGGGGCCACGAACCACAACGGTCGCCACGAAGGAGTGCGTCATGGGCAAGACACAGGGTCGGACGCTGTCCGAGAAGGTCTGGGACGAGCACGTCGTCCGCTCGACCGCCGGGGAGCCGGACCTGCTCTACATCGACCTCCACCTCATCCACGAGGTGACGAGCCCGCAGGCCTTCGACGGCCTGCGCCTGGCCGGTCGCCAGGTCCGCCGCCCGGACCTCACCCTCGCCACCGAGGACCACAACGTCCCGACGCTGGACTGGGACAAGCCGATCGCCGACCCGGTCTCCCGCACCCAGGTCGAGACCCTGCGCAAGAACGCCGAGGAGTTCGGCGTCCGGCTGCACCCGCTCGGCGACATCGACCAGGGCATCGTCCACGTGGTCGGCCCCCAGCTCGGCCTCACCCAGCCCGGCATGACCATCGTGTGCGGCGACTCCCACACCTCCACGCACGGCGCGTTCGGCGCGATCGCGTTCGGCATCGGCACCTCCGAGGTCGAGCACGTGCTGGCCACCCAGACGCTGACGCAGGCCAAGCCGAAGACGATGGCCGTGACGGTCAACGGCTCGCTGCCCGACGGCGTCACCGCCAAGGACCTCGTGCTCAACCTGATCGCCCACACCGGCACCGGTGGCGGCCAGGGCTACATCGTCGAGTACCGCGGCCAGGCCATCGAGGAGCTCTCCATGGAGGGCCGGATGACCATCTGCAACATGAGCATCGAGTGGGGCGCGAAGGCGGGCATGATCGCCCCCGACCAGACCACCTTCGACTACATCGAGGGCCGCAAGGAGGCGCCGAAGGGCGCCGACTGGGACGCCGCCGTCGCCCACTGGAAGACGCTGCGCACCGACGACGACGCGACCTTCGACAAGGAGATCGTGCTCGACGCCTCGACGATGACCCCGTTCGTCACCTGGGGCACCAACCCGGGCCAGGGCGTGCCGCTCGGCGCCTCCGTGCCGGCCCCGGCCGACTTCGAGGACGAGCAGGACCAGATCGCCTGCGAGAAGGCCCTCACCTACATGGGCCTCGAGGCCGGCACCCCGATGCGCGAGGTGAAGGTCGACACCGTGTTCGTCGGCTCCTGCACCAACGGCCGCATCGAGGACCTGCGCCTGGCCGCCGAGGTCATCAAGGGCCGCAAGGTCGCCGCCGACACCCGGCTCCTGGTCGTCCCCGGCTCGGTGCGCGTGCGCCTCCAGGCCGAGGACGAGGGCCTGGACGTGATCTTCAAGGAGGCGGGCGCCGAGTGGCGCGGCGCCGGCTGCTCGATGTGCCTGGGCATGAACCCCGACACCCTCACCCCCGGTGAGCGCAGCGCGTCGACCTCGAACCGCAACTTCGAGGGTCGCCAGGGCAAGGGCGGTCGCACGCACCTCGTCTCCATCCCGGTCGCGGCGGCCACCGCCGTCCGCGGCACCCTCTCCTCCCCGGCCGACCTCGAGCCCGTCCAGGCCTGAGCGCGCGAGTCACAAGGAGCCACTGACATGGACAAGTTCACCACCCACACCGGCGTCGGCGTCCCGCTCAAGCGCAGCAACGTCGACACCGACCAGATCATCCCGGCCGTCTACCTCAAGCGCGTGACCCGCACGGGCTTCGAGGACGGCCTGTTCGCCGCCTGGCGCAACGACCCGGAGTTCGTCCTCAACAACGAGGCGTACGCCCAGGGCACCGTGCTGGTGGCCGGCCCCGACTTCGGCACCGGCTCGTCCCGCGAGCACGCCGTCTGGGCGCTGCAGAACTACGGCTTCAAGGCCGTCATCTCGGCCCGGTTCGCCGACATCTTCCGCGGCAACTCCGGCAAGGCCGGCCTCCTGGCCGCCCAGGTCGACGAGAAGGTCGTCCAGAAGCTGTGGACCCTGCTGGAGGACCAGCCGGGCGCCGAGATCACCGTCGACCTCGAGGCCCGCGTCGTGCGCGCCGGCTCCGGCGACGACGCGATCGAGGAGTCCTTCCAGATCGACGACTACACCCGCTGGCGCCTCCTCGAGGGCCTCGACGACATCGGCATCACCCTCGGGCACGCCGACGACATCGACGCGTTCGAGAAGACCCGCCCGTCCTTCAAGCCCGTCACGCTCTGACCGGGCGCTGACAAGGCGCTGACCCGGGCGCTGACAAGGCGCTGACCGGGCCCGCACGGGTCCCCGACCCACGACCACCGACGCGCCGTCGGGGGTCCTGGGTCGGGGACCGTGCGTTTTTCCGGGGCTCAGAAGAGGCCGAGGCGGTCCAGCACGCCGCGGGTGCGGGGGCCGACGCCGAAGCTCGCCGCGGTGGCGAGGTCGACGAGGTCGTCCACGTCGCGGCGCACGGACCCGAGGGGGACGTCGGTGCGGGTCGTGAGGTCCACGCAGCCCGCGGAGGTGTGGGCGGACGCCGAGCCGCCGCCGTACCGCGGGACGAACCGGGCGGCCGGGGCGGTGTAGAGGGTCGTCCCCGTGCCGGCGGCGTCCGGCACGAACGCCTGGCCGTCGTCCTCGAGGACGCCGAGGGCGGCGACCAGCGCCGCGTCCAGCTCGTCGGGCACCAGACCGGGCAGGTCGGCGGTGAGCGCGACGGGGAACAGGTCCGGCCAGCGCCGGGCGGCCTCGGCCGCGGACTGGGTCAGCGACTCGTTGAGGCCGGTGGCACCGTCCGGCAGGCAGGTCGCCCCGGTGGAGGCGAGGGTCGTCGCCAGGGCGGCGTCGTCCGTGGCGACCAGCACCCGGGCCACGCCCCGCGCGGCGAGGCACGCGGCCACCGTGTCGGCGGCGAACGCGTCGGCCAGGGCGGTCCGCGCCTCGTCGTCCACGCCCTGGAGCCTGCTCTTGCCCCGCACCGGCGGCTTGACCGGCACCAGGGCGACGAACCGGCCGGGGAGGGCGCCGGGGAGGGCGCCGGGGACGGGGAGCGCGGAGGGGTCGGGGGTCACGGGTGTCGATCCTGCCAAACCACCTGGCGGGCACGAACGAGTAGCCTGCCCCCGGGCGCGGCCGGTGGCCGGCCCGAACCGTGACCAGAGGAGAACGACCCCCGTGACCGTGCGCAGCCTCCAGCAGCCCCGCGGCTGGGCGTGGACGATCGCGGTCGTCATCCTCAAGCCGCTGCTGCTGCTGCTCACCCGCCGGGACTGGCGCCACGGCGAGCGCATCCCCGCCACCGGCGGCGTCGTGCTCGCGGTCAACCACACCTCGCACGTCGACCCGCTCACCACCGCCCACCTCGTCTACGACCACGGCCGCCTGGGCCGGTTCCTGGCGAAGTCCGGGCTCTTCCGCAACAGGTTCCTCGGGTTCTTCCTGCGTGCCGCGGGGCAGATCCCGGTCGAGCGCGAGGGCCAGGGCCAGCTGGCCTACGCGGCGGCGGTGGAGGCCGTGCGCCGTGGCGAGTGCGTGGTGGTCTACCCGGAGGGGACGATCACCCGGGACCCGGGCCTGTGGCCCATGACGGGCAAGTCGGGAGCCGCCCGCATCGGCCTGGAGACCGGCTGCCCGGTCCTCCCCGTCGGGCAGTGGGGCGCCCACCTGCTGCTCGGCCCGTACGCCTCCCGGCCCGACCTGTGGCCGCCCAAGACGATCCACGTCTCGGTGGGCGAGCCCGTCGACCTCTCGGACCTGCGCGAGCGGGGGCTGACCCCCGAGACGGTGCAGGCCGGCACCGAGCGCATCCAGGCAGCGATCGTGGCCGAGGTCGAGGCGCTGCGGGGGGAGACGGCGCCGACCGAGCGCTTCGACCTGCGCAGGGCCCGCGCCGCCGAGCGTGCGGCCCGGGAGGCCCAGGAGGCCGCCGAGCAGGGTCAGGACTCGAGCACCACCATCGACGAGGAGGGTCGCGCATGACCGAGGCAGGACCGTTCGGGAAGGTCGCCGTCCTCGGCGCCGGGTCGTGGGGCACCGCCTTCTCGGTGGTGCTGGCCGACGCCGGCAACGAGGTGACGCTGTGGGCCCGTCGCGAGGAGGTCGCCGCGGCCATCACCTCGGGGCGCGAGAACCCCGACTACCTCCCCGGGCTCACGCTGCCGGACGCCGTGAGCGCCACCCACGACATCGAGCGGGCCCTGTCCGGCGCCGACGTCGTCGTCCTGGCCACGCCCTCGCAGACCCTGCGCGAGAACCTCGTCGGCTGGGCGCCCCACCTCGAGCCCGACGCGGTCCTCGTCTCCCTCATGAAGGGCGTCGAG
Source organism: Nocardioides sp. GY 10127 (assembly GCF_004919085.1). GTDB lineage: Bacteria > Actinomycetota > Actinomycetes > Propionibacteriales > Nocardioidaceae > Nocardioides. Next base: position 179,540 of record NZ_STGL01000007.1, read on the forward strand.
CTCGGCACGCTCAAGCGGATGAGCGAGGTGATCCACGAGGTCACGGGCGCGCACGCGGACCGGGTCGCCGTCATCAGCGGCCCCAACCTCTCGGGGGAGATCGCCCGCCGGGAGCCCGCCGCCTCCGTCGTGGCCTGCGCGGACGAGGACGTCGCAAAACAGCTCCAGCTCCGCGTGCACTCGCCCGCGTTCCGGCCCTACACCTCCACCGACGTCGTGGGCTGCGAGCTCGGCGGCGCCTACAAGAACGTCGTCGCCCTCGCCGTGGGCATGGCGGTCGGCCTGGGGTTCGGCGACAACACCACCGCGTCGATCATCACCCGCGGCCTCGCCGAGACGGCCCGGCTGGCGACGCGGCTGGGGGCCAACCCGCTCACGCTCATGGGCCTGGCCGGCCTGGGGGACCTCGTGGCGACCTGCTCCTCGCCGCTCTCGCGCAACCGCACGTTCGGCGAGAAGCTGGGGCGCGGGATGACGACGGAGGAGATCTACGCCTCGACCCGTCAGGTGGCCGAGGGTGCGAAGTCCTGCTCCTCGCTGCGGGCGCTCGCCGCGAAGCACGGCGTGGACGCCCCGCTGGTCTCCATCGTCGACGAGGTGGTCACCGGCCGGCTGACGGCCCAGGAGATGGTCGACATCACCCTGGCGCGCGACACCAAGGCCGAGACGGACTGACCGCGGGCTCCTCCGCGGCAGCCGACCAGCCTACCCAGCCGGCTCAGCCGACGAGGTCGTCCAGGGCTGAGGAGAGGTCGGCCCACAGGTCCTCGACGTCCTCGACGCCGACGGAGAGCCGCACGAGCGCGTCGGAGACGGTGCGGGGCTCGCCCGCCCACCGGCGCCGCCGCTCGAGGGTGGACTCCACGCCGCCCAGCGACGTGGCGTGCACCCACAGGCGGGTCTTGCGGGGGAGCAGGTCCGCGGCCAGCGCGCCGCCCCCGAGCTCGATCGAGACCATGGCGCCCCAGCCGGGGTAGCGGACCCGTCCGACCGCGTCGTGCCTGGCCAGCCGCCCGGCGAGCTCGGCCGCGTTCGCGCAGGCCCGCTCGAGGCGCAGGTGCAGGGTGCGCATGCCCCGCAGGGCCAGCCAGGCCTCCAGCGTGCCGGGCACGGCGCCCAGGAGGTCGCGCCGCCCCTTGAGGACGCCGCGCAGCTGCTCGTCCCGGGTGACGAGCGCGCCGAGGAGGGCGTCGGAGTGGCCCGCCAGGTACTTGGTGGCCGAGTGGACGACGATGTCGGCGCCCTGGTCCAGCGGCTGCTGCAGCAGCGGGGTGGCGAAGGTGTTGTCCACGACCACGTACGCGCCGACCTCGTGCGCGGCGGCGCAGATCGCCTCCACGTCGGCCACGTCCAGGTTGGGGTTGGTGGGGGACTCGATCCACACCAGGGCGACGTCGTCGTCCAGCGCGGCGAGCACCGCCTCGGTGTCCGAGACGTCCACGAGGCGCGAGCGCAGCCGCCCGCGCATCTCCAGGTCGGCGAGCTGGCCGAGCGTGCCCTGGTAGGCGGCGTCCGGCGCCAGGACCAGCGCGTCCTGGCCGACCAGGTCGAGGACGCAGGAGACGGCCGCGAGGCCCGAGGAGAACGCGAGCGCGTCACCGCCCTCGAGGTCCCCGAGCGCGGCCTCGAACGCCTGCCAGGTCGGGTTGCCGTAGCGGCCGTACTCGCGGTCGCCCGTGGCGACGTAGACCGAGGCCATCGTGAGGGGCTCGTTGAGGGGGGCGTCCGGGACGTGCGCGGGTCGTCCGGCGTGCACGGCGCGCGTGGCGGCGCTCAACCCGGCGGGCAGGCCGTCGGGAGCCGGGCCGCCGGGAGCCAGGGGAGAGTCGTCGGGGACGGCCGGGAGCGAGGGGGTCTGGTCGCTGTCACTCATCGGGGCCAGCCTAGGTGCTGGCCACCCGAGGTACCGCGGGCGTGCGCGGGGCCTCACCGAAGGGGTGGGTGTCGGGATCGGCCCGCGGCCCCGGTCCCCGTTAGTCTCTGACCCGTGCTGACCACGCTCCTGGGCGGACGCGCCTTCGCCGAGAAGACGGGCTCCGGTCCGACGCAGGTGGTGGCGCTCCACGGGTGGGCGCGCAACCGCGCCGACTGGGCCCCCGTCCTCGACGACACCGACGCCCTCGCCCTCGACCTCCCCGGCCACGGGGCCACCCCCGAGCCCGAGTCCGCCTGGGGCTCGGCGGAGTACGCCGACTGGGTCATCGAGATCCTCTCGACGCTCGACCGGCCGGTCCTGGCCGGGCACTCCTTCGGCGGACGCGTCGCGGTCCAGGTCGCGGCCAAGCGGCCCGACCTGGTGCGCGGCCTCGTCCTCACCGGCGTCCCGCTCCTGCGCCGCCAGCCCGCCGGCGGGGGCTCGAAGCCGGCGCTGGGGTACCGCGTCGTCCGTGCCCTGCACCGCCGGGGCCTGGTCTCCGACGACCGGATGGAGGCCCTGCGGCGCAAGCACGGCTCCACCGACTACGCGGCCGCCCGCGGCGTGATGCGCGACGTGCTCGTCCGCCTCGTCAACGAGGACTACCGCGAGCAGCTCACCACCCTGTCCACCAGCGGCGTCCCCGTCGCGATGGTGTGGGGCGAGCACGACACCGCAGCCCCCGTCCCGATGGCCCGCGAGGCCGTCGACCTGCTGGGCGACGTGGCCACCCTGGCCGTCGTCCCCGGCTCCGCGCACCTGCTCGACGCCGCCCTGGTGGCCGAGCTCAAGCAGGCCGTCGCCGTGCTCGCCACGGACGAGGCGGCCCGGTCGGAGGAGGACCGATGACGCCCCCGGAGGTCGTGAGCACCCTGCTCGTCGTGGTGCTGGTGCTGGTCGCCGACCTGCGCTGGTGGCGGGTGGCGCAGCGCGAGCACTACGGGCCTGGACGGCTCCTGGCGATGACCAGGATCTGGCTGCGGGCCGTCCCCATGACGTGGATCGGCGTCGCCGCCATGATCGTCACGGGGCTCGCGGGGCTCACCGCCCCGCCCGGTGGGCCGCTGGCCGCGCTGGTGCTCGTCGCCTGGCCGCCCGGGCTCGCCCTCTGGAAGGCGTCCAAGAAGCTGGCCTTCACCGCCCGCGTGAAGCGGCTGGTGGCCATCAGCGTCGCCGTGCAGCTCGTCGCCGCGATGCTGCTCTCGCTCGTGGGCGCCGTCTCGCTGCTGCCGCTCCTCGCCGTGCCGCTGCTCGAGCTGGCCCTGCTGATCGCCCAGCCGGTCGAGGCCCGGCTGGCGGCGCGCTGGCAGGTCTCGGCCGCGGAGAAGATCAAGCGGGTCGACCCGCGGGTCGTCGCCATCACCGGCTCCTACGGCAAGACCTCGACCAAGAACTACGTCACCCACCTGCTCCAGGGCCGCTGGTCGACGCTGGCCAGCCCGGCGTCCTTCAACAACGTGCTCGGCCTCTCGCGCGCCGTCAACGACCGGCTCGAGCCGGGCACCGACGTGTTCGTCGCCGAGATGGGCACCTACGGGCCCGGGGAGATCGCCTCGCTGTGCGAGATCTTCCGCCCCGAGGTCTCCGCGATCACCACGATCGGCGAGGCCCACCTCGAGCGGATGAAGACCCGCGAGACGATCGTCCGCGCGAAGAGCGAGATCCTTCCGCCCGCCTCCACCGTCGTCCTCAACGTCGACGTGCCGGAGCTCGCGGAGATCGCCGCCCGCCTGCGCTCGGAGAAGCGCGTCATCGCCGTCTCGGCCGGGGAGCAGCCCGACGCCGAGGTGGTCGTGCGCAAGGTGGACGCCGGGTGGGAGCTCGTCCTCGACGGCACCGCGCACCCGGTGCGACTGCCCGCGGACGTCGGCCACCCGACCAACGTGGCGGTGGCCGTCGGCCTGGCGCTGGCCCTCGACGTCCCCGAGAAGACGATCCTCGACCGGCTGCCCGGCATCCCCGCCACGCCCCACCGGGCGGAGGCCACCACGGGGGCCGACGGCGTCGCGATCATCGACGACACCTTCAACTCCAACCCCACCGGCGCGGCCCGGGCCCTCGCCCACGCCCGCGAGCTGGCGGGGGAGACCGGACGGGTCTGGACGATCACCCCCGGGATGATGGAGCTCGGCCACCACCAGGCCGAGCGGAACGCCGCGCTAGCCGTGGACGCCACCTCCGAGGCCCGCAGCACGCTCTGCGTCGTCGGGCGGACCAACACCCCCGCGCTGCTGGCCGGTGAGAAGGAGCGGACGAAGCGCTTCGCCAGCCGCGAGGCCGCGACCGCCTGGGTGCGCAAGCAGGCACGCGCCGGCGACGTCATCCTCTTCGAGAACGACCTCCCCGACCACTACCCGTGACAGGCAGCCCCACCCCGTGGGGAGCCGGTCGCACCGACGAGGTGCGAGACTGCTCCCCGGGCCGTGACGCGGCCCCGCCGGCCCTGACCCCAGACGCAGCAGGAGAGACCCACACGTGGTGAGCAAGGCAACCGTCGTCTTCGGCGGCCCGTCCGCGGAGCACGACATCAGCATCCTGACCGGGCTCCAGGCAGAGCGCGTGCTCAGCCGTGCCGGTGTGGACGTGCAGTGCCTCTACTGGGCCCGGAGCGAGGACTTCCACCTCGTGCCCACCGGCACCGAGGCCCGGGACTACCTGGGTGGCCCGCCGGCCGGGTCGAAGAAGGTCGAGATCCGGCTGGGCGCGGAGAAGGGCAGCGGTTTCTACCTGCCCGGCATGCGGGCCAAGAAGGTCGAGCTCGGCGCGGTCCTCTCCACCCTGCACGGCGGCGCCGGCGAGTCCGGCGGCGCGCAGGCGCTGTTCTCGATGCTCGGCATCCCCGCCACCGGCGGCACGCTCGCCGCCGCGGCCCTCGGCATGGACAAGCTGGCCTTCGGCGGCGTCATGACCGCCGCCGGCGTCCCGAGCCTGGACCGTCAGCTCCTCAGCGCCACGGCCGAGCCGGGCTTCGAGGGCCCCTACATCATCAAGCCGCGCTTCGGCGGCTCCTCGATCGGCATCGAGGTCGTCGAGGACCTCGAGACCGCTCGCGCGCTGCTGGCCACCAGCCCGCACCTGCGCGAGGGCGCGGTCGTCGAGCCGAACCGGCCGGACCTGTTCGACCTCAACGTCTCCGTGCGCACCGCCCCGACCCTGCAGGTCTCGGACGTCGAGCGCCCGCTGCGCCCCTCCGACGGCGCCATCTACGACTACTCGGCGAAGTACCTGCACACCGAGGGCCTGGCCTCCGCACCGCGCGAGTTCCCGGCCGACATCCCGGACGCGCTGCGCGACCGGATGCAGGAGCTGGCCCGGCGCGTGGTCGAGCTGACCGGGCTCACCGGCGTCCTGCGCATCGACTTCCTCTCCGACGGCGCCGAGGAGCTGTACGTCAACGAGGTCAACTCGATCCCCGGTGCGCTCGCGCTCTACCTGTGGCCGCAGACCACCCCGGCCGAGGTGCTCACCTCCGCGCTGGCCGAGGCGGAGAAGCTGCCGCCGCGCGCCACCTGGAACTACGAGGAGGGCGTCGCGCTGCGCGCGGCCGGTGGCATCGCCTCCAAGCTGGCGGGCCTGCCCGGGGAGCGCTGAGCGCGGACCCGCACCGCACACGCGGAACGGGGAGGCCGCCCGGGGAGGACCCCGGGGGACCTCCCCGTTCGTGCGTCCGCGCCCCGCGGGCGGTGACGTCGGGCGTCAGCCGACGACGTGCGCGATGAGGTCGCGCGTGACCGCCCCCAGCGTGGTCCCCGAGAGGGTGCACGCGAAGGGCATCACCGAGGTCTCGGTCGTGCCCGGGGTGATCGCGGTCTCCAGGACGACGTAGGAGCCGTCCGGGGAGACGATGAAGTCGCTGCGGCTCATCCCGCGCAGGCCCAGCACCTGGTGCGCCTGGCAGGCCGCCCGGCCGAGCTCGGCGATGACGTCCTCGGGGAAGTCCGGCCGCGACAGGCCCACGTACTCGGCGGTGTAGCGCGCCGAGAAGTCGAACTCGTGGCCCTTCTCGTACTCGATCGCGACCGGCGTGAGCGCGCGCAGGCCCTCGGCGTCCTCGATGCAGACGACGCTCACGTCCACGCCCTCCACGAACCGCTCGACGAGGGCGTCGTCGCAGTAGGAGTAGGCGCGCACGAGCGCGGACGGCAGGGCGGCGAGCCCGTCGACGCCGGTGACGCCCAGGGCGGAACCGCCGCGGGTCGGCTTGACCACCACGCGCTCGCCCAGGTGGGCCATGACGTGCTCCATGAGCGCGCTGGGGCCGACGTCGCGGAACGTCTGCGCCGACAGCCCGACGCACTCCGGGGTCGGGATACCGGCCCGGCGCAGGAGCTCGCGGCTGGTGGCCTTGTCCCACGCCACCCGGCAGGCGGCGCTGGGGGAGCCGACGAACGGCATGTCGATGAGCTCGAGCAGCGTCTGGATCTCGCCGTCCTCGCCGAACTGCCCGTGCAGGGCCGGGACGGCCACGGCCACCTTGTCGTTCTCCAGGGCGGTGAGCAGCTGGCGGTCGAAGTCGTAGGCGGCGGCCTCGACGCCCATCGCCCGCAGCTCGCGGACGAGCACGCGGCCGCTGGCCAGGGAGACGTCGCGCTCGTGGGAGAGGCCACCGGCGATGACGGCGACGGGGCCCGACAGCTCGGCGAGCGGGTGCTCGCTGGGACGGTCTGCGCCGGCAGGGTCTTCGCTCATGGGAGAAGCCTCCCACACCCCCCGCGGCACCCGCGGGCGCCTCACTTGCAGCGGTGGACCAGCCGGAGCTCGCGCTTGACGGGCCCGGCCAGCGCCGAGAGGACGGCGAGCGAGTCCGAGCCGCGGCGGGCGGCCGGGACGACCACGGACAGGCGCGGCCGGAAGCCGACGGCGGTGGCCACGGCGTCCACGGAGGAGTCGGCGAGCTGCTCGTCCGGGATGAACCAGCCGACCCCCCGCACGTCCTGGCACGAGGACGTCAGCGCGAGCTCGTCGGGCGCGGCGGTGCCGCAGACGACCGTCACCGGGTCGTCCTCGCCGAAGGTGGCGGTGCCGGCGTCGAGGTCCACGTCCCCGTCCAGGGCCAGCCCGCCGAGCTCGTCACCGAGCCCGGTGAGCAGGTCGTCGCAGCGCTGCTGCGCGGCGGGGGAGAGGTCGACCCGACCGGGCACGTCGGTGGCCGTCGTGGTGGCGTCCTCCGCGGTGCAGCCGGTCAGCGCCAGCGGGAGGGCGAGGACGGCGGCGGCGACCCGCGCGGCGAGCGCGCGGCGGGGGCGCACCGGTGCGGCGGTGACTCTCGGGGGCACTCTCGACCGGGCTCCTTCAGATGTGGACGACGGGGCAGGTGAGCGTCCGGGTGATGCCCGGCAGGCCCTGCACGCGGGAGACGACCAGCCGGCCCAGCTCGTCGACGTTGGCGGCCTCGGCGCGCACGATGACGTCGTAGGGGCCGGTGACGTCCTCGGCGAGGGTGACGCCCTGGAGCTGACCGATGGCGGTGGCCACCTCCGCGGCCTTGCCGACGTCGGTCTGGATCAGGATGTAGGCCTGCACGCCCATGGGGGTCTCCTCGCAGCGGGTGCGCGGCGCCGTTGCCGCGGGCTCGGGAGGGGCTCCGTCGCCGGGGGGCACCCTATCCTCCCGGTCCGTGCGCGGGGCGGGCACGGCGTCGCCCGGGCCCGTCTGGTGGGATGGGGCCATGGCGTCGTCCCACCCCCGGTCCCTCCCCGGCCACCAGCCGCTCCCCGGCGACGCGACCGTCGCCGACGCCGGCGAGTTCGGCCTCATCTCGCGCATGGTCGACCTGTTCGAGATGGGCGAGCACGTGCTCGTGGGGCCCGGCGACGACGCGGCGCTGCTGCGCATCCGCAAGGGCCACGTGGTCGTCTCGACCGACCTCATGGTGGAGGGCCGGCACTTCCGACGCGAGTGGTGCGACGGCGCCGACGTCGGCCGGCGGGCCGCCGCGCAGAACATCTCCGACGTCAACGCCATGGGCGGTCGCGCCCACTCGCTCACGGTGGGCCTGGCCGCCCCGGCGGACCTGCCGCTGGCGTGGGCGCTCGACCTGGCCCGGGGCTTCGCCGAGGAGTGCCGCCTCGTGGGTGCGAGCATCGTCGGCGGCGACGTCACGCGCGCCGACCAGGTCGTCATCTCCGTGACGGTGCTCGGCACGTGCACGGTGGCGCCGGTCCTGCGCTCCGGCGCCCGCCCGGGCGACGTGCTCGCCCTGGCCGGTCGCCAGGGCTGGGCGGCCGCCGGCCTCGCCGTCCTGGCCCGGGGGTTCCGGTCGCCGCGCGCGGTGGTCGAGGCCTACCGGCACCCCGAGCCGCCCTACGCGGCCGGCCCGGCGGCGGCCGAGGGCGGGGCCACCTCGCTCATCGACGTCTCGGACGGCCTGCTGGCCGAGGCGGGGCACCTGGCCGAGGCCAGTGGTGTGGCCATCGACGTGCGCACGGACGCCCTCGAGGTGGCCGAGCCGGTCGCCGCGGTCGGCGCGGCGCTGGGCAGCGACCCGCTCCAGCTCGTCCTGGGCGGCGGCGACGACCACGCGCTGCTGGCCACGTTCCCCGCCGGCGCCGACCTGCCCGCGGGCTTCCGCGAGATCGGCACCGTCGCGGAGGGCAGCGGCGTCACCGTCGACGGCGGGCCGTGGGAGGGCGCGACCGGCTGGACCCACTTCTGACCCCGGACCCCGTTCCGCCCCCTGCACCCGCCCCTGCCCGGGCACAGGGGCGCGGCGTCACCGAAAAGCAGCAGCGGCCGCCGCCCCGAGGGGCGACGGCCGCAGCCGGTACGTCAGGACCGCTGGGTCAGCGGGAGACCTTGCCGGCCTTGAGGCAGCCGGTGCAGACGTTGAGGCGCTTGGGGGTGCCGTTGACGGTGGCACGCACGCGCTGGATGTTGGGGTCGAAGCGACGCTTCGTGATCTTGCGGGACCACGGCCGGTTGTTGCCGAAGGTCGGCTTCTTGGCGCAGATGTCACAGACGGCAGCCACCGTGAACTCCTGTGGATCGGGATCGGGGATTACGTACGATGTTCGACACGAGGTCGACGATGTCGGGCCCTTCCGTGACGAGTGCCTCCCCTGGCGGGGGCGCACCGGTCCGGCCGGGGCAACCACAAGAGAGTAGCCGAGGCGGGGCGGTCCGGACGAATCGCGGTCGGCGCCACTAGGCTCGCCGCCGTGACCACCGCACCGACCAGCGTCGACCTCGCCGTCGTGCAGCGGTTCGTGGACGCTGCGACGGACGCGCTGGCCCAGGTGCGCGAGGAGGTCGACGACCTCAACGTCTACCCGGTGCCCGACGGCGACACCGGCACCAACATGTACCTGACGCTGTGCTCCGGCCGCGACTCCTTCGTCGAGCACCTCGCCGAGGGGGCGGAGGAGCCCGGCGCGGCGCTCGCCGCGCTCGGCCGCGGCGCGCTGCTGGGGGCCCGCGGCAACTCGGGGGTCATCTTCTCCGAGATGCTCCGCGCGATCGCCGTGCACGTCGCCGCCGCGGAGCCGGGTCGCCGGCACGCCACGGTGCTGGCCGACGCCATCACCGCCGCTGCCCGTGCGGCGTGGGAGGCCGTGGGCTCCCCGGTCGAGGGCACGATCCTCTCGGTGGCCCGCGCCGCGGCGGAGGCCGCCCAGGAGGCGGCCGACGCCGCCGACGCACGGGTCCGCGACGTCCTGGTGGCCGCCTCGACGGCCGCGCGCACCGCGCTGGCCGCCACCCCCGGCCAGCTGCCGACGCTGGCCGCCGCCGGGGTCGTGGACGCGGGTGGACGCGGCCTGACCGCCGTCCTGGACGCCGCGACCTCCCTGCTCACCGGTCACCGGCCCGAGCCGGTGGTCTCCCGGGTCGAGCCCGACCCGTCGGCCCGCGTGGCGCGACCCGGCGTGGAGGAGGGGGAGGGCGGCGAGGCCCACCCGTCCCCGGCCTTCGAGGTCATGTACCTGCTGGAGGCGGACGCCGAGCGCCTGCCCGCCCTGCGGGCCCGGCTCGACGCCCTCGGCGACTCGCTCGTGGTCGTCGGCGAGGACCGGCTCTGGAACGTCCACGTCCACGTGGACGACGCGGGGGCGGCGATCGAGGCCGGCATGGAGGCGGGTCGCCCGCACCGCATCCGGGTCACCCACCTCGCCGAGGACGTCCACCGTCACCACGCCCGGCACGGGCACGACCACGCCGGCGTGCACCCGCACCTGGCGGACGTGGCGGTGAGCGGCGTCGGGCGCGCCGCGGCCCCGCCCGAGCCGACCGTCCCGCTCGGGACGCCCGGTCGCGCCCGCGGCCGCACGGTCGTGGTCGTCTCCGCCGGGCCCGGTCTGGACGCGCTGTTCGTCGAGGCCGGCGCGGTCGTCGTGCGGGGCGGCCCGGGGCGGCTGCCGTCCACCGGGGAGCTGCTCGAGGCGATCCTGGCCGCGGGCACCGACGAGGTCGTCGTGCTCACCAACTCCGGTGACGTCGTGCGCTCCGCCGAGGTGGCGGCCTCCACGGCGCAGGACGACACGGGCGTCCGCGTCGCCGTCGTGCCGACCCGCGCCCAGGTGCAGGGGCTGGCCGCGCTGGCCGTGCACGACCCGCACCGCGGGTTCGACTCCGACGTGCGCGAGATGACCGCGACCGCGCGGCAGGTCCGCGACGGCGCCGTCACCGTGGCGGCCCGCCCCGCCATGACCATGGCCGGGCCGTGCACGCCCGGCGACGTGCTGGGCGTCGTCGCGGGCGACTTCGCCGTGGTCGGCGACGACCTGGACACGGTCGCGGTCGAGGTCGTCCAGCGGCTGCTCGCCGGCGGCGGCGAGCTGCTCACCGTCGTCGCGGGCGCCGAGGACACCGACGGGGCCGCCGCGCGGGTGGCGGCCTGGGCGGAGCGCCACCACCCGGTGGTCGAGGTCGTCGTGTACGACGGTGGCCAGGAGCGCTACCCGCTGCTGCTGTCGGTGGAGTGAGCGACGCTGTCCCGCACCAGCCGCACCAGCCGCACCAGCCGCACCGGCACGAGGAGGCCGCAGCCGTGATCACCCTGGACTCGCCGGTCGAGACCGTCCTGGGGGAGGCGGGCGCCAAGCGCAAGCGGATCGTCGAGGGCCTCGGCATCCGGACGGTGGGGGACCTTCTCGCCCACCACCCCCGCCGCTACGTGCGCACCGGGGAGCTCACCGAGCTCGACGCCCTCACGGAGGGCGAGGTGCTCACGGTCGTGGGGAAGGTCGCGGAGTCGCGTGAGCGGAAGTACACCGACCGGCGCACCGGGCGGCCGGCGTTCCGGCTCGAGGTCACGCTGGCCACGGGCGGCCCCGACCTGCGGATGACGTTCTTCGCCAAGAGCGGTGGCGTCGCCGCCTACCAGGCGCGTCGGCTGCCGCCGGGCCGCCGCGGGATCTTCCAGGGCAAGGCCAGCCGGTTCAACGGCCAGTGGCAGCTCACCAACCCGCAGATGGTGCTCATGGGCACCCCCGGCGAGGACGCCGCCCAGCTCGCGCTCGAGAACCTCGGCGACCTCTACCCGATCTACCCGCTCACCAAGGGCGTGGAGTCGTGGGACCTCCAGCGGGCCGTCGCGTTCGCGCTCACCGTCCTCGACGACCTGCCCGACCCGCTGCCCGCCGACGTGCGCGAGCAGCAGGGCCTCGTCGACCTGCGCCAGGCGCTCGCCTGGATCCACGCGCCCGACGACTTCGCCCAGGTCACCCGGGCCCGCAAGCGGCTGGCCTTCGACGAGGCCCTCGTGACGCAGCTGGTGCTCGGCCGGCGCCGCCGCGCCGCCGCCGCGCAGGGCGCGCGTCCGCGCACCGGTGGCGGAGGGCTGCTGGCCGCGTTCGACGCCCGGCTGCCGTTCACCCTCACCGCGGGGCAGGTGCGGGTGGGGGAGGAGATCTTCGCCGACCTGGCGCGCGACCGGCCGATGAACCGGCTCCTCCAGGGCGAGGTCGGCTCCGGCAAGACGCTGGTGGCCCTGCGCGCCATGCTCCGGGTCGTCGACTCCGGCGGCCAGGCGGCGCTGCTCGCCCCCACGGAGGTCCTCGCCCAGCAGCACCACCGCAGCCTCGTGGCCATGCTGGGCGACCTCGCCGCCGGCGGGATGCTCGGCGGTGCCGACGAGGCGACGCGCGTGGAGCTCCTCACCGGCTCCATGACCCGCACGCAGCGCACCGAGCCGCTGCTGCGGCTGGCCTCGGGGGAGTCCGGGATCGTGGTGGGCACGCACGCCCTGCTCCAGGACACCGTCCAGCTGGCCGACCTCGGCCTCGTGGTCGTCGACGAGCAGCACCGCTTCGGCGTCGAGCAGCGCGCCGCCCTCGCGGACAAGGCCGACGGGGTGCCCCCGCACGTCCTGGTCATGACGGCCACCCCGATCCCGCGGACGGTGGCCATGACCGTCTTCGGCGACCTCGAGACCTCCGTCCTCGACGAGCTGCCCGCCGGCCGCGCGCCCATCCAGTCGACCGTGGTGCCCCTCGCCGAGGCCCCGCACTGGGCCGAACGGATCTGGGCGCGCGCCCGGGAGGAGGTCGGCAAGGGCCACCAGGTCTACGTCGTCTGCCCGCGGATCAGCGGGGACGAGGACGAGCCCGCCGACCCCGCCGACGCCCCCGCCGACGCCCCCACCCGGGCCGAGGAGCCCGCCGACCAGGAGGCGGCCAAGCGGCCGCTGGCGGCGGTCGAGGAGGTCGTGGCGGAGCTCGCCGGCGGTCCGCTGGCCGGCCTGCGCGTGCGGCCGTTGCACGGCCGGATGGCCGCCGACGAGAAGGACGCCACGATGCGCGCGTTCGCCGCCGGCGAGGTCGACGTCCTCGTCTCCACCACCGTGATCGAGGTCGGCGTGGACGTCGCGAACGCCACGACGATGATCCTGCTCGACGCCGACCGCTTCGGCATCTCCCAGCTGCACCAGCTCCGGGGTCGCGTCGGTCGTGGCGGGCTGCCCGGGCTGTGCCTGCTCGTCACGCACGCCGAGGCGCTCTCCCCGGCGCGCGAGCGGCTGGACGCCGTCGCCTCCACCAGCGACGGCTTCGAGCTCTCCCGGGTCGACCTCGAGCTGCGGCGCGAGGGCGACGTGCTGGGGGCGAGCCAGTCGGGCCTGCGCTCCAGCCTCCAGACGCTGCGGGTGCTCCGGGACGAGGAGACGATCGTGGCGGCCCGGGAGGTCGCCACGAGCCTCCTGGACGCCTCGCCGGACCTCGCCGCGGCGCCGCTGCTGGCCGAGCGGGTGACGGACCTGGAGCGCACCGCGGCCGCGGCGTTCGTCGACCGCTCCTGAGGGGCCGGCGTCGCGCCCTGGCCCGCCGCCCTACGATCGGGGGCCATGACCCGGATCATCGCCGGCCGCGCGGGCGGCCGCTCGCTGGCCACGCCCCGGGGCAGCGCCACCCGGCCCACCAGCGACCGGGTCCGGGAGGCGCTGTTCTCCGCGGTCCAGGCCTGGGCCGGCTCCTTCGACGGCCTGCGGGTGCTCGACCTCTACGCCGGCACCGGGGCGCTCGGGCTCGAGGCGCTCTCGCGGGGCGCGGCCGCCGCGACGCTGGTCGAGCACGACAAGCGCACCGCCGCGCTCGTCGTCCGCAACTCCCGGGACCTGGGGCTGGGGCCCGCGCGCGTGGTGTCCGGCACCGTGCGGACGTTCCTGGCCGGCCCGCCGCCCGCCGAGCCCTTCGACCTGGTGCTCTCCGACCCGCCCTACCCGCTGGCCGACGACGCCGTGGCAGCGGACCTCGCCGCCCTGGCGGTGCCCGGCTGGCTCGCGGACGACGCGCTGGTCGTCGTGGAGCGCTCCGCCCGCTCGGCCTCGCCGACCTGGCCGGAAGGCTTCGCCCCGCGACGCGCCCGCACGTACGGTGAGACCGCCCTGTGGGCCGCCGACTGGCCGGGGGCGGGCCAGGCAGCAGGGGAGGCCGCAGCGGAGGCAGCAGTGGAGGGGGAGCAGTGACGCGCACCGTGGTCGTGCCGGGGTCGTTCGACCCGGTGACGCTGGGGCACCTCGACGTCGTCGAGCGGGCCGCGGCCCTCTTCGAGGACGTGGTGGTGGCCGTGGGGGTCAACGCCTCCAAGAACCGGCTCTTCTCCGCCGAGGAGCGGATCGCGCTGCTCGAGCGGGCCTGCGGGCACCTGCCGGGCGTGCGGGTGCGCGGCTTCTCGGGCCTGGTCACCGACTTCTGCACCGAGATCGGGGCCGGCGCCGTGGTGAAGGGACTGCGCACCGCGCAGGACTACGAGTACGAGCTGCCGATGGCGCACATGAACACCCGCCTCTCGGGGGTCACGACGCTCTTCCTGCCCACGAGCCCAGAGCACGCCTTCGTGTCCTCCTCGCTGGTCAAGGAGGTCGCAGCCCTGGGCGGTGACGCCTCCCCGTTCCTGCCGGACTTCGTCCACGACGCCCTGGCCCGACGGCTCGCCGAGCGTCGGGAGCAGCAGGGCGGCTGAGCCCGCCATCGGTGTCCGGGCACGCCCCGGGACGCAGCAGTTTGGTGGCGCACCCGCCCACGGCTACGATTCTCAGCGATCTGTCGTGCCCGGAAACCGAAAGTGAACTCCTGACCAGCCTGGACCCGAGAGCGCCGCTCGTGCTCGACACTCACGAGCTCGGCCGCCGCCCGGGGTCCCAGCGTGAGGTGTCGCTGACGGTGCCGGCCCCGACAGATCTCGGCATCGAAGTCCTCCGTGTCCCCGAGGGGTCGCCGGTCCAGCTGGACCTGCGTCTCGAGGCGGTCATGGAGGGGGTTCTGGTCACGGGTGAGGTGCGAGCCTCCCTCGACGGCGAGTGCGCACGGTGCCTGGAGCCGATCGACGACGAGATCGACACCGGCTTCCAGGAGCTGTACGTCTACGACGAGCACCGGACCCCCCACGACGAGGACGACGACGTCAGCCGGCTCGAGGGCGACCTGCTCGACCTGGAGCCTCAGTTACGGGACGCGGTCGTGCTTGCACTACCGTTCCAACCCTTGTGCTCGGAGGACTGCGAAGGCCTCTGCCCCGAGTGCGGGGTACGGCTGGCCGACGAGCCGGACCACGGGCACGAGGACCCGATCGACCCGCGATGGGCGGGCCTGACCGGCCTCAAGCAGGACCTGGACGAGAACACCTGACCGGAGCGGGAGACCGCACCGGCAACGACGAGGAGACAACAGTGGCAGTCCCGAAGCGGAAGATGTCGCGCAGCAACACCCGGCACCGTCGCTCGGCCTGGAAGGCCAGCGCCCCGACCCTGGTGACCTGCGCGAACCCCGCCTGCGGTGCCAAGCACCTCCCGCACCGCGCGTGCGGCGAGTGCGGTCAGTACGGCGCCCGCGGCGCTCGCCGCCAGGTCCTCTGACCTAGGTCGCGTCCTGACCGAGGAGCTGGACCACACCGCGCTGCGGGCAGCGCTGGGGAATCCGTCACTGGACCCCCAGCTGCTCGAGCGCGCTCTCACCCACCGCAGCTTCGCCTACGAGAACGGCGGCCTGCCGACCAACGAGCGCCTGGAGTTCCTGGGCGACTCGGTGCTCGGCGTCGTCGTGACCGAGACCCTCTACCGGACCCATCCGGACCTCTCGGAGGGTCGCCTGGCGAAGCTGCGGGCCGCGGTGGTCAACGCGCGTGCCCTCGCCGGCGTCGCGCGGGACATCGACCTCGGACCCCACATCAAGCTGGGCCGGGGCGAGGAGACGACCGGGGGCCGCGAGAAGTCCTCGATCCTCTCCGACACGGTCGAGGCCGTGATCGGTGCCGTGCACCTCTCGGGCGGCTTCGAGTCGTCCGCGGTGGTCGTGCACCTGCTCTTCGACCCGCTGCTGGAGAAGGCGTCCGCCCTGGGCGCCGGTCTCGACTGGAAGACCTCCCTCCAGGAGCTGGCCGCGGAGCGCGAGCTCGGGGTCCCGGAGTACGTCATCGAGGACTCCGGCCCCGACCACATGAAGTCCTTCCGCGCCCAGGTGCGGGTCGGCGACCGTCTCTACGGCGACGGTCAGGGCCGGTCGAAGAAGGAGGCCGAGCAGGCCGCCGCCCAGACCGCCTACACCGAGATCGAGGCTGCCCTCTCCGCGCAGGGCGACGGGGCCGAGAGCGCCTGACGGCGTGCCCGAGCTCCCCGAGGTCGAGGTCGTCCGCGCCGGCCTCGAGCGCCACGTCCTCGGTGGCACCGTCACCGCGGTGGAGGTGCTCCACGAACGCCCCGTCCGTCGTGACCCGCGAGGCCCCGAGGGGTTCGCGGCCGCCCTGGCGGGGCGTCGTCTCGTCTCCGCCCGTCGCCGCGGCAAGTACCTCTGGCTGGGCCTCGACGACGGCGACGCGCTGCTCGCCCACCTCGGCATGAGCGGGCAGCTGCTGGTGCAGCCGCCGGACGCCGCTCGCGAGCGGCACCTCCGGGTCCGGCTGGCCCTCGCCGGGCTCGACCACGGCCGCGAGCTCCGCTTCGTCGACCAGCGGATGTTCGGCGGGCTGCTGGTCTCGGCCGGCGGCGCGGAGCTCCCGCCGGAGATCGCCCACATCGCCCGCGACCCGCTCGACCCCGCGTTCGACGACGACGCCTTCGTCGCCCGGGTGCGGCGCCGCGGCGTCGCGATCAAGCGCCAGCTGCTCGACCAGACCCTCGTCTCCGGGGTCGGCAACATCTACGCGGACGAGGCCCTCTGGCGGGCCCGCGTGCACGGCGAGCGGCCGGGGGACCGGTTGACCCGCGGCCAGGTGGTCGAGCTGCTCGGCCACGCCCGCGACGTCATGAACGACGCGCTCGCCCAGGGCGGGACGTCGTTCGACGCCCTGTACGTGAACGTGAACGGGGAGTCGGGCTACTTCGACCGCTCGCTCAACGCCTACGGCCGCGAGGGCGAGCCGTGCCGCCGGTGCGGCACCCCGGTGCGCCGCGTGGGGTTCATGAACCGGTCGTCCTTCTTCTGCCCCGCCTGCCAGCCCGCGCCCCGGGCCAGACGCACGGCGTGACGCGAGTCCTCGCGGGACGGTGCCCGTGTGCCCTTGGCAGCCCTGAGAGGCCGTCCTAGGTTGCCGACATGGGCTCCGGCGCGCTGCCCCTCTACCTCCACGTAGGACTCCCCAAGAGCGGGACGACCTACCTGCAGGCCGTGCTGGCGCGGCACCGTCCCGACCTGCGCGCGACCGGCGTCGTCTACCCGTACGCGGGGCGCGAGTCGATGTTCAGGGCCGCCGTGGAGGTCCGGGGCCAGCACGCGCGATGGGGCTTCCCCGTCGACGGGCCGAGGGGGGTACAGGGCACGTTCGCCCGCCTGCTGCGGGACGCCCGGAAGGCGTCCGTCGCGGCCGTGATCTCCCACGAGCTCTACGCCGGCGCGACGCCGCAGCAGGTCGCCGCGATCGTCGCCGCGACCGACGCCTTCGAGCTGCACGTGGTCGTGACGATGCGGGACCTGGCGCGACAGGCGGTCGCCTACTGGCAGGAGCAGGTCAAGAACGGTCGCTCCTGGAGCTTCGAGGAGTTCGAGCACCGCGTCCTCGACCGCTTCCTGGCCGGCGAGGACGGCAGCACGACGCTCGCCGAGGAGCGGGAGGCCCGGCTGCTGCGAGGCGGGGCCGGCGGGTACACGGTCGGCGACGGCCGGGGCTTCTGGCGGGCACAGGACCTGGACTCGGTGCTGGACCGCTGGCGGGTCGCGGTCCCCCCGGAGCGGTTGCACCTGGTGACGGTGCCACCCGCCGGTGCGTCCCCCTCCGTGCTGTGGGAGCGGTTCGCCTCGGTCGTCGGCCTCGACCCCTCGAGCGTCCGCGTCGACGAGGTCCCGCGGACGAACTCGTCCCTCGGCGTCGGGCAGATCGCCCTGCTGCGGCGGGTCAACGAGGCCCTCGACGGGCGGATCGGGCAGCCGCACTACTCGCACGTGGTCAAGCGGGGGTTCGCCCAGACGCAGCTGGCCGCGATCGGGGGGCGTCGGCCGGAGGTCCCGCTCCACGTGGCGGAGGCCCTGGACGCGGTGGTCGACCGGTGGGTGGCGCGGATCGAGGCGGAGGGCTACGACGTCGTCGGCGACCTCGCGGACCTGTCCTCGTCGTCGGGGATCGCGGCCGTCGGCTCGCCCGACGACGTGACCGACGCCGAGATGCTCCAGGGGCTGCCGGCGGTCCTCGCGGACCTGCTGGAGCAGATCGCGGTCCTGCGTTCGCAGGGGCCGGGGGAGGACACCCTCCCGGCGGTGCCGCAGGAGCCCGGGCGGGCCGCCGCGCTGTGACGTCAGGTGACCGTGAGGTGACCTGGGGGCGAAACGTCGCCGAAACCGGGGATGGTATGGCGCGCGGGTTTGACCGGCCCCCTTCGGAGTGGGAGTCTTGACGACGGCCCGACAACGGGTCGTCCGCCCTCTCCGGAAGGTCAAGCCCATGGCCAAGGCGCTGATCGGCTACATGAACAGCGACCTGCGTGACGCCCGCCTGGTGTCCGACAACGCGCGCCTGCGTGGCCGCGTCGCCGACCTCGAGGCGCTCGTCGCCCGGCTCACCGCCGAGAACGACCGCCTCGTCGCCGCTCACACCGAGCAGCTCGAGGCCGCCATGCAGGAGATGCAGCCCGCCTGAGCGGACTGACCCACGGCCGCCTCCTCGAGGCGGCCGTTCCTGCACGTCTCGGTAGGTCCTACCGCTACCTCCTGCTCAGCGCCTGGACCACCAACCTCGGGGACGGGCTCGCCCTCGCCGCGGCCCCCCTGCTCGTCGCTCGGCAGACGAGCGACCCCTTCTGGATCTCCGCCGCGGCCGGCGTCCAGTGGCTCGCGCCGCTGCTGCTGGCCCTGCCCGCGGGCGTCCTCACCGACCGCCTCGACCGCCGTCGGCTCTCGCTGGCCGTCAACACGGTCCGCGTCGGCGTCCTGGCGCTCCTGGCCCTGGCCGTCCTGCTGGACTCCGCGCCGGTGGCCGGGGTGCTCGTGTGCCTGTTCCTTCTCGCCTCCGCGGAGACCGTGGCGGACAGCGCCTCGGGCGCGATGACGCCCATGCTGGTGGCGCGCGACGACCTGGCGCTGGCCAACGGGCGGCTGATGGTCGGCTACGTGACGCTGAACCAGCTGGCCGGCCCGCCGCTGGGCGCCGCCCTGTTCGTGCTGGGGGCCCACGTGCCGTTCGCCGCGCAGGCGGTCCTGGTGGCCGCCGGTGCCGCGACGCTCCTGCGCGTCGCCCTGCCCGCGACCACGCGTGAGGCCGCGGGCCCCGCCCGGTCGAGCGGGTGGCGCACCGCCCTCGGCCAGGTCGGCCGCGACGTCGCCGAGGGCTTCACCTGGACGCTGCACCACGCCGCGGTCCGGACCCTCGTCCTGACCCTCCTGGTCTTCAACCTCACCTTCGGGGCGGCCTGGTCCGTGCTCGTCCTCTACGCCACCCAGCGGCTCGGGCTCGGCGAGGTCGGGTACGGCACCGTCACGACCGTCGGGGCGCTCGGGGGACTGGCCGGCACCCTCGCCTACGGCCGGCTCACGGCGGTCCTCTCCCTGGCCTCGCTCATGCGCATCGGCCTGGTGATCGAGACCCTCACCCACCTCGTCCTCGCCGCGACGACGTCGGCGTGGGTGGCCCTGCCGGTCTTCTTCGTCTTCGGTGCTCACGCGTTCGTCTGGGGGACCACCTCGATGACGGTGCGCCAGCGCGCCGTCCCCACCGCGCTCCAGGGTCGGGTCAACGCCGTCAACAGCGTCGGCTGCTTCGCGGGACTGGTCGTGGGGTCCGTCCTGGGTGGGGTGCTTGCCTCGGCGCACGGCGTGACCGCCCCCTTCTGGTTCGCCGGTGTGGGCTCGGCCGTCTTCGTCGTCGCCATCTGGCCGCAGCTGCGGCACATCGACCACGGGGAGCGCGTCGGCCCGGAGGTCGTCGGGGGGTAGACGAGGGCCGGGGTCCGGGGCCGGAACGGGAGTCACGCGCCCGTGGGGCCCGGCCACGCGGCATGATGGCCCCCACGCCCGCCCCCGACCCGACCCAGGAGCCCCGGCTTGTACCTCAAGAGCCTGACCCTCAGGGGCTTCAAGTCGTTCGCGTCCTCCACGACGCTGCAGCTGGAGCCGGGCATCACCTGCATCGTCGGCCCCAACGGCTCCGGCAAGTCCAACGTGGTCGACGCGCTGGCCTGGGTGATGGGGGAGCAGGGAGCCAAGTCGCTGCGCGGCGGCAAGATGGAGGACGTCATCTTCGCCGGCACGTCGGGACGGCCGCCGCTCGGCCGGGCCGAGGTCGTGCTCACCATCGACAACACCGACGGCGCGCTGCCGATCGAGTACACCGAGGTGACGATCAGCCGGACGATGTTCCGCTCCGGCGGCTCCGAGTACGCCATCAACGGGACGGCGTGCCGGCTGCTCGACGTCCAGGAGCTGCTGAGCGACTCCGGCATCGGCCGCGAGATGCACGTCATCGTCGGCCAGGGCCAGCTGGACACGATCCTCCACGCCACCCCCGAGGACCGTCGCGGGTTCATCGAGGAGGCCGCCGGCGTCCTCAAGCACCGCAAGCGCAAGGAGAAGGCGCTGCGGAAGCTGGACGCGTGCGAGGGCAACCTCAACCGCCTCGGCGACCTGATCTCCGAGATCCGTCGGCAGCTCAAGCCGCTGGGCCGCCAGGCCGAGGCGGCGCGCCGGGCCGCCACGGTCCAGGCCGAGGTGCGCGACGCGAAGGCGCGCCTCCTGGCGGACGACCTGGGCAGGGCCCGGGCCGTGCTGGAGAAGGAGCTGGCGGACGAGTCGGTCATCGCCCAGCGGCGGGCCCAGGTCGACCACGACCTCGAGGCCGGGCGCGAGCAGGAGGCGCTGGTCGAGGAAGCGCTGCGGGAGGACCTCCCCGCCCTCTCCGCGGCCCAGCAGACGTGGTTCGACCTCTCCGGCCTGCGCGAGCGCCTGCGCGGCACGGAGTCCCTGGCCCGCGAGCGGCTGCGCAACGCGGCCGGCGCCGGCGACGACGAGCCCTCCCGCGGGCGGGACCCCGAGGAGCTCGAGGCCGAGGCCGTCACGGCCGAGGAGCGCGAGCGGGAGGCCGCCGCGGAGGTCGAGCGGCTGCGCGCGGGGCTCGAGGACGCGCTCACCGCCCGCCGGGCGGCCGAGGACGCGGCCGGCGCGGAGCAGCGCCGCGTGGCCGCCCTCGTCCGCGCGGCCGCGGACCGCCGCGAGGGCCTCGCGCGGCTCACCGGTCAGGTCAACGCCCTGCGCTCCCGCGCCGCCGGCGCCGACGAGGAGGTCGCCCGCCTCGGGCAGGCCCGGGCCGAAGCCCTGCGCCGTGCCGAGGCCGCCCAGCGCGACTTCCACTCCCTGGAGTCCCAGGTCGCCGGCCTCGACGCCGGCGAGGAGGGGCTGGACGCCGAGCACGAGGAGGCGGTCGCCGCCCTCGACGAGGTCACCGAGCAGCTGGCGGGGGTGGCCGAGCGCCTGCGCGCGGCGGACCGCGACAAGCACACCCTCGCCGCCCGCAAGGACGCCCTCGAGCTGAGCCTGGCGCGCAAGGACGGCTCGGGCGCCCTCGTGGCCCCGGACGGCCCCCAGGGCGTCCTCGGCACCCTGGTGGACCTGCTGGACGTGGCGCCCGGCCACGAGGCGGCCGTCGCCGCCGCCCTCGGCGCGGCCGCCGAGGCCGTCGCGGTGAGCGGCACCGACGCGGCGCTGGCGGCGCTGGCCCACCTCGTCGCCGGCGACCACGGGCGGGCGACCCTGGTCCTGGCGGGCGCCCCCGCCGCCGAGGCCCCGCCCCTGCCCGACCTGCCCGCCGCGGCAGTCCCCGCGCTGTCCGTGGTCACGTGCCCCGACGACCTGCGCCCGGCGGTGGAGCGCCTGCTGGGCGGCACCGTCGTGGCCCCCGACCTGGGTACCGCCCGTGACCTGGTGGCCGAGCACCCCGGCCTCGTCGTGGCCACCCGCGAGGGAGACCTCCTCGCCGGCCACCTCGGCGCCGGTGGCTCCACCGGCGGGCCGAGCCTGCTCGAGATCGCGGCGGCGGTCGAGGAGACCGCCGCGCGGCTGGCGGAGGCGGTCGCCGCGGGGGAGCGGGCCACGTTCGAGACCAGCCGGCTCGAGGCGCAGCGCCACGACCTCCAGCAGCGGGTGGACGTCGCCCTGGACCGGCTGCACGAGTCCGACGCCCGGCTGGCGGCGGTGGCCGAGCAGCTCGCCCAGCACGGCTCGGCCATCCGCGCCGCCCAGGGCGAGGCCGAGCGGCTGGCGCAGTCGGTGACCCGG
This sequence comes from Nocardioides sp. GY 10127, assembly GCF_004919085.1. Taxonomy (GTDB): domain Bacteria; phylum Actinomycetota; class Actinomycetes; order Propionibacteriales; family Nocardioidaceae; genus Nocardioides. The sequence goes on from NZ_STGL01000007.1 coordinate 201,575, forward strand.
GCCGAGGAGGCCCGCGAGCAGGCGGTCGCCGGCCTGGCCGACCTCGAGCAGCGGCTGGCGGCCGCGGAGGACGTCCCCGAGGAGGAGCCTGACACCGGGGAGCAGGAGCGTCTCGCCGAGGCGGCCCGCGAGGCGCGCCAGGTCGAGATGGACGCCCGCCTGGCGCTGCGCACCGCGGAGGAGCGGGCCCGCGCCGTCCACGGCCGTGCCGACGGCCTGCGGCGTGCCGCGGCCAAGGAGCGCGACGCCCGCGCTCGCGCCGCGGAGCGTCGGGAGCGGCTGCGCCGGGAGGCCCGTGCGGCCGAGGGCGTGCTGGCCGGTGTCGGCTGGGTGCTGCTCGCGCTCGAGCGGTCGGTGGAGACCGCCGCCGCCCGCCGCAGCGGCATCGAGCAGGCCCGGGCCGGCCGCGAGCAGCAGCTGCGCGAGGTCCGCGCCCGGCTGCGCGACCTCACCCAGCAGCAGGCCGAGCTGGTGGCCGGCGCCCACCGCGACGAGCTGGCCCGGACCCAGCAGCGCATGCACATCGAGCAGCTCGAGAACCGGGCGGTGGAGGAGCTCGGGGTCGAGCCGGACACGCTCGTGGCCGAGTACGGCCCCGACCAGCCGGTCCCCGTCCTGCGCGCGCCCGGTGAGGGCTCGGCCGCGGGGGAGGAGCCGGACGAGGACGCGGCCCCCGAGACCGTCCCCTACGTTCGCGAGGAGCAGGCCAAGCGCCTGCGCTCCGCCGAGCGGGCCCTGGCCCAGCTGGGCAAGGTGAACCCGCTGGCGCTCGAGGAGTTCGCCGCCCTGGAGGAGCGGCACCGGTTCCTCGTCGAGCAGCTGGAGGACCTGCGCAAGACCCGCAAGGACCTGCTGGACATCGTGGCCGACGTCGACACCCGGGTCGAGCAGGTCTTCACCGAGGCCTACGCCGACGTGGAGAAGGCCTTCGACGCCACGTTCGCCCGTCTCTTCCCGGGCGGCGAGGGCCGGCTCGTGCTCACCGACCCCTCCGACATGCTCACCACCGGGGTCGAGGTCGAGGCCCGGCCGCCCGGCAAGAAGGTCAAGCGACTCTCGCTGCTCTCCGGCGGCGAGCGCTCGCTCGTGGCGGTGGCGTTCCTCGTGGCGCTGTTCAAGGCGCGACCCTCCCCGTTCTACATCCTCGACGAGGTCGAGGCGGCCCTGGACGACACCAACCTCGGTCGGCTGCTCCAGATCTACGAGGAGCTGCGCGAGTCCTCCCAGCTGCTGGTCATCACCCACCAGAAGCGGACGATGGAGGTCGGCGACGCCCTCTACGGGGTGACGATGCGCGGCGACGGCGTCTCCACGGTGATCAGCCAGAGGCTGCGTGAGGACGCCTCGGTCTGACGGCCTCGGCGTCCGCGGCGGGCTGGGACCCCGGGGCCGGATGTGACGAATGTGACGTTCGCTGCACCCGCCGCGCGAGGCCCCCTGGGACCACCCTCGCGGATCTGGGGATCACCGCGGGCGCGTGGCAGTCTCGGGGACAGCGTCCCCCTGCTCGTCCTCTCGGAAGTGATCTCCTGTGCTCAGCGTCCTCGTCTCCATGACCGTGATCGTGTGCCTCGCCGTCGGCATCCTGTTCTACGTCGCCTACCCGCACCAGGGCCGTGAGCTCGAGCAGGCCTCCGGCCTCAGCAAGCGCCTCATCGACGCGGCCTTCCGCGTCCCGGTGCTGCGCGACGGCGACGTCGAGGCCGACCCGCTCGTCTTCCACGACGAGTCGGACGCCGCACCGGCCCGCTCCGCCGTCGAGCAGCAGGACGTCGAGCCGGACGTCGAGCAGGGTGCCCAGGAGCACGCGGTCTCGTCGCGGGGCTGACCAGCGCACCAGCAGCACCCAGCACGCACGCACCGCAGCGCCGGCCGGACGGGAAGCCCCCGCCCCGGTCGGCGCTGTCGCGTTCCACCCCCGCCCACCCCTGATGGTTGGATGACGCCATGAGCACGCTCGCCCTCCTGATCCTCCTCGTCGCCGTGGTCGGCGTGGCCCTGATCGGCCTCGTCATCGGCCTGGTCGTCGCCCGCCGCAAGCCGGCGCCGCTGCCCGAGAGCCACTCCGAGCGGCTGGTCCCGCCCCCCGCGGGGCTCGAGGAGGTCGAGCCGACGGAGGCGGAGGCCGTCGAGCCCGAGGACGTCCCGGGGGTCGCCCCGGAGACCGAGCCCGAGCCCGAGCCGGCCCTGGACCGCCCGGAGGCCCCGGCCTCCCGCCTGGTCCGCCTGCGCCAGCGCCTGGCCGGCTCGCAGAGCGCGCTCGGCCGTGGCCTGCTGGCGCTGCTCTCCCGCGACTCCCTCGACGAGGACACGTGGGAGTCGATCGAGGACACCCTGCTCACCGCCGACATCGGGGTCGCGGCGACCACCGAGCTCGTCGAGAAGCTGCGCACCCGTCTGCGGGTCGAGGGCGGCGGCGACGCGCGGACGGTGCTGCGCGAGGAGCTGGTCGCGCTGATCGGCGCCGACACCGACCGGTCGCTGGCCGTCTCCGGCGCGGGGGACACCCCGGGCGTCGTCCTCGTCGTCGGCGTCAACGGCGCCGGGAAGACCACCACCGTCGGCAAGATCGCCCGCATCCTCGTCGCCCAGGAGCGCACCGTGGTGCTGGGCGCGGCCGACACGTTCCGTGCGGCCGCGGCCGAGCAGCTCACGACCTGGGGCGACCGGGTGGGCGTCCCCGTCGTGCGGGGCGAGGAGGGGGCCGACCCGGCCAGCGTGGCCTACCGCGCGGTCGACGCCGGCGCCGAGCAGGGCGTCGACACGGTGCTCGTGGACACGGCCGGCCGTCTGCAGAACAAGAAGGGGCTCATGGACGAGCTCGGCAAGGTCAAGCGGGTGGTCGAGAAGAAGGCGCCGGTGACCGAGACGCTGCTCGTCCTCGACGCGACCACGGGCCAGAACGGCCTCGTCCAGGCGCGCGTCTTCGCGGAGGCCGTGGACGTCACCGGCATCGTGCTCACCAAGCTCGACGGGTCCGCGAAGGGCGGCATCGTCGTGGCGGTGCAGCGCGAGCTCGGCGTCCCCGTGAAGCTGGTGGGCCTCGGCGAGGGGCCCGACGACCTGGCCCCGTTCGACGCGGGCGCCTTCGTCGACGCCCTCCTGGGCTGACGGGGAACGCCGGCGCTTCCCCCAGATGAGGGGACCCACACGTCCACCTGAGATCGTTCAGCCACTTGTAACACAACGAGGTAACTCGTTACCTGTGTGAAACAAACCCGGTGGAGTCGCGAAATCTGGGGTGACGAAGGTTTCGTCCGAACCGGGGCCGGTTCGCGATCGACAGTGCAGTCAGCCGCTCGAGCCCGTCCCCCTTCCGACTCACTGGAGGTATTGGTGGACGGCTACTCCGCCTTCATGCTGGTGGCGACTGCCTGGGTCCTCATGATGACCGCCCCGGCGCTCGCGCTTTTCTACGGTGGCATGACCCGCTCGAAGTCCGTGCTCAACATGATGATGATGAGCTACCTCGCGGTCGCCGTCGTCGGCATCGTCTACGTCCTCTGGGGCTGGTCGATGTCGTTCGGCACGGACGTCGCCGGCGGCTTCTTCGGCAACCCGGGGGAGATCTTCTTCCTCAAGGGCATCGGCGGTGACGGCTACGTGGCCGTGGCCTTCCAGATGACCTTCGCGATCATCACCGCCGCCCTGATCTCGGGCGCGATCGCCGACCGCGTGAAGATCTCGTCCTGGATCGTCTTCATGCCGCTCTGGGTCACCCTGAGCTACTTCCCGATCGCCCACATGGTGTGGGGCGGCGGCTTCATCTCCTCGCACTTCCCGGCGCAGGACTACGCCGGCGGTACCGTCGTGCACATCAACGCCGGTGTCGCGGGCCTCGTGCTCGCGCTCATCATCGGCAAGCGCGTCGGCTTCGGCAAGGAGCCGATGAAGCCCCACAACCTGCCGCTCACCATGATCGGCGCCGGCCTGCTCTGGTTCGGTTGGTACGGCTTCAACGTCGGCTCGATCGTCTTCGCCTCCGACGACGAGGCCGAGATGGTGCAGCAGTTCATCACCGAGACCGGCTTCACCTTCCTCAACACCACCCTCGCCACGATGGCCGCGATGATCGGCTGGCTGATCGTCGAGCGCCTCCTGCACGGCAAGATCACCTCGCTCGGTGCCGCCTCCGGCGTCGTCGCGGGTCTGGTCGCCATCACCCCGGCGTGTGGCGCCGTCACCATCGGTGGCGCCATCTGGATCGGCCTCATCGCCGGTGCCCTGTGCGCCTGGGCCGTCGGCCTCAAGTACGTCGTCGGCATGGACGACTCCCTCGACGTGGTGGGCGTCCACCTCGTCGGCGGTCTCGCCGGCACCATCCTGATCGGCATCTTCTCCAACGCCGACGCCCCCGGCGGCGTCGACGGCCTCCTCTACGGCGGTGGCCTGAGCTCGCTGGGCAACCAGTTCATGGCCGCCCTCATCGCGGTCATCTGGTCGGCCGTCATGACCGCCATCATCGGCTACGCGATCAAGTTCACCATGGGCTGGCGCGTGACCGAGGACGCCGAGGTCGAGGGCATCGACCTCGACCAGCACGGTGAGCAGGGCTACGAGCTCGCCCCCGGCCTGGGCGGCAGCACCCTGAAGGTCGACGGGAGCCACGCGTGAAGCTGGTGACCGCGGTCATCAAGCCGCACAAGTGGGAGGACGTCCGCGAGGCGCTGGAGAACTTCGGCGTCACCGGCATGACCGTCTCCGAGGTCTCCGGCTACGGGCGGCAGAAGGGTCACACCGAGGTCTACCGCGGTGCTGAGTACGACGTGGCCCTCGTCCCCAAGATCCGGATCGAGATCGTGGTCGAGGACGGCGACGCCGACGACATCGCGAACCTGATCGTGAAGACCGGCCAGACCGGTCGGATCGGTGACGGCAAAGTCTGGGTCAGCCCCGTCGAGTCCGTGGTGCGCGTGCGCACCGGGGACCGCGACGCGGCCGCTCTCTGAGCACCCGGACGCCAGCAGCGTTCCAGTGACGAAGACCGGGCCCGGCCCTCGCAGGAGGTCCGGGCCCGGTCCGTCTCACCCGTGCTCGGCGCGGGAGGTGTCCGGGTCGGTCCCGACTCGGGCATGATCGTGACAGACGTCGGGAGGCTGCCTCCCGACGGACCGGCAGCAGTCGGACGAGAGGGGAAACCATGAAGCTCGTGACCGCGGTCATCAAGCCGCACAAGTGGGAGGACGTGCGCGTCGCCCTGGAGGGTGTCGGTGTCACCGGCATGACCGTCTCCGAGGTGTCGGGCTACGGCCGTCAGAAGGGCCACACCGAGGTCTACCGCGGTGCTGAGTACGACATCGCGCTCGTGCCCAAGATCCGCATCGAGATCGCCGTCAACGACGCGGACGTGACGCCCGTCGTCGAGGCGATCGTCACCAGCGCGGCCTCCGGTCGCATCGGTGACGGCAAGGTGTGGGTGAGCCCGCTCGAGTCGGTGGTGCGCGTGCGCACCGGCGACAAGGACGACGCCGCTCTCTGAGCCCGCCCCTGAGCCCACGCTCGATGTTCCACGCTGACGCCCGCCCCCGCGAGCGTCCCGGCACCGCCGGGCACTCGCGGGGCGGGCGTCGCGCGTTCCACACCCCCGACGGAAGGGACCGATGACCGCCGAGGAGCGCACCAGGCGCACCGCCGAGGCCGACGCGCTGTGCGAGAGCGCCTACGAGAAGTCCGGGGGCACGCCGCACGGCATGGCCCTCGTGGCGGTCGGAGGCTACGGACGCCGCGAGCTGGCGCCGTTCTCGGACCTCGACGTCGTCCTCGTCCACGACGAGTCCACCGACCCGGGCGAGGTCGCCTCACAGGTCTGGTACCCGCTCTGGGACTCGGGGGTGAACCTCGACCACTCGGTCCGGCTGCTCCCCGAGATGCTGACGGCCGCGCAGGCCGACCTCAAGGTGGCCCTCGGCCTGCTCGACCTGCGCCACCTCGCCGGCGACCCCAGCCTCACGCTGCGGCTGCGCACGGCCGTCCTGGCGCAGTGGCGGCGCGACGCCCGCGACCGCCTCCCCGACCTCGCTGCGATGGTGCGCAAGCGCCACGAGCTGATGGGCGAGCTCGGCCACCGCTCGGTTCCCGACGTGAAGGAGTCGGCGGGCGGCCTGCGCGACGCCACCGTCCTCAAGGCCCTCACCGCGACCTGGCTGGTCGACGTGCCGCACGCCGAGCTCGAGGTCAGCCGCCAGCAGCTGCTGGACGTGCGCGACCTCGTGCACGGGGTGGCCGGCCGCGCGGTCGACCGCATCTCCCCGGAGATGTGGAGCGACCTGGCCACCGGCCTCGACCTCCCCGACGCGCGCAGCGCGCAGGTCCACGTCCGGGCCATCGGCCGGCGCATCACCCACCTGTCCCGCCTCACCTGGCGGCGCGTGGACGACGTCCTGCGACGGCCCCGCACCACCGGCCCGCGCCGGCCGCAGCTGACCACGGTCGCCCCTGGCGTCGCCCTCTCCGGGGCCGAGATCGTCCTGGACCGCGGCGCCGACCCGCGCAAGGACCCGCTGCTCCTCCTCCGCGCGGCCGCCGAGGCGGCCGAGCGCGACGTCCTGCTGGCGCCGCCCACGGCGGGGCGCCTGGCCCGGGACGCCGCCCCGCTGCCCGACCCGTGGCCCGACGAGGCCCGCCAGCTGCTGGTGCGCCTGCTCGCCGCCGGCCCGAGCCTCCTGCCCGTGTGGGAGACGCTCGAGGAGACCGGCGCCCTGAACAAGATCCTCCCCGAGTGGGAGCGCATCCGGCTGCTCCCGCACGCCTCGGCCATCCACCGGTTCACCGTCGACCGGCACGTGGTGGAGACCTGCATCGAGGCCTCGGCGCTGATCCGGCACGTGAGCCGGCCCGACGTCCTCATGGTGGCGTCGCTGCTGCACGACATCGGCAAGGGCGGGCTCACCGAGCACAGCGTCGCGGGGGAGCCCGTGGCCCGCGAGGTGGCGACCCGGATGGGGTTCGCGCCCGACTCGGTCGAGCTCATCGCGCAGCTCGTGCGCTGGCACCTCCTCCTCTCCGAGACCGCCACCACGCGCGACCCCGACGACCCGGCGACCGTGGAGCTCGTCGTGCGGCACGTGGGCAGCCCCGAGGCGCTGGAGCTGCTCACCGCCCTCACCCAGGCCGACGCCAGCGCCGCCTCCCCGCAGGCGTGGTCCTCGTGGCGCTCCCAGCTCGTCCTCGACCTGTCCCGGCGGGTGGGCCGGGCGCTGGAGGAGGGCCGGATGCCGACGGCGCCGGAGGTGCCCGACACCGACGTGCCCCGTGAGGTCCTCGAGGGCGGCTTCACGATCACGGCCGAGGCCGGCGAGGCGGGGGGCTCGCTCGTCCACGTCCTGGCCCCCGACCGGGTGGGGCTGCTGGCCGACCTGGCCGGGCTGTTCGCGCTCCACCGCATCCCGGTCCGCTCCGCGCGCGTCTGGCACCAGGACGGGGTGGGCGTGTCCCACTGGCACCTGGGCCAGGAGTCCGTCGACGTCGGCTTCCTGCGCAGCAAGCTGGCCGCCATCTTCGAGGGGCGCGTGGAGCCCTCCGAGCGGCTGCGGATCCACGACCCGGCCCGGCTCGCCCCCACGGTCCAGGTGCGGGGGGACGCCTCGCGCACCTCGACCGTCCTGGAGGTGCGGGCCGCCGACCAGCCGGGCGTCGTCTACCTGGTCTGCACGACGCTGGCCGCCATGGACATCGACGTGCGCAGCGCCCACGTCGACACCCTCGGGCCGCAGGCGGTGGACGTGTTCTACCTCCAGGAGGCGGGCGCCGGCGCGCTCTCGGAGCTGCGGGCGGCCGACGCGGCCCACGCCGTGCGTGCGGCCCTCACGGGCGGCAGACCCACCGAGGGTCGGTAGGCTGTGACCTCGCGCCGGACTCCGGCGCGCGCACCACCCACCGACTCCACGAGGGACACCTGTGTTCGCCACCCTGTCCGACCGGCTCGCCGACACCTTCAAGAACCTCCGGGGGAAGGGTCGGCTCTCCGAGGCCGACATCGACGCCACCGCGCGTGAGATCCGCATCGCGCTGCTCGAGGCCGACGTCGCCCTGCCCGTGGTCAAGGAGTTCGTGGCCGCGGTCAAGGAGCGCGCCCGCGGCGAGGAGGTCAGCGGGGCGCTGAACCCCGCCCAGCAGGTCGTCAAGATCGTCCACGACGAGCTGGTGACGATCCTCGGTGGCGAGACCCGCCGCCTGCGCTACGCCAAGACCGGCCCGACCGTGATCATGCTCGCGGGCCTCCAGGGCGCCGGCAAGACCACGCTGGCGGCCAAGCTCGCGCTGTGGCTCAAGGAGCAGGGCAAGACCCCGCTGCTCGTCGCCTGCGACCTCCAGCGCCCCAACGCCGTCAACCAGCTCCAGGTCAACGGCCAGCGCGTCGGCGTGCCGGTGTTCGCCCCGGAGCCGGGCAACGGCGTCGGCGACCCCGTGGCGGTCGCCCAGGCCTCCATCGAGGAGGCCAAGCGGACGCTGCACGACGTCGTCATCGTCGACACCGCCGGTCGCCTCGGCATCGACGCGGAGCTGATGCAGCAGGCCGCCGACATCCGGGCCGCCGTCAACCCCGACGAGGTCCTCTTCGTCGTCGACGCGATGATCGGCCAGGACGCGGTCACGACCGCCCAGGCGTTCCTCGAGGGCGTCGGCTACGACGGCGTCGTCCTCACCAAGCTCGACGGCGACGCCCGCGGTGGTGCCGCGCTCTCGATCGTCTCGCTCACCGGCAAGCCGGTCATGTTCGCCTCCAACGGCGAGAAGCCGAGCGACTTCGACCTGTTCCACCCCGACCGGATGGCCTCCCGCATCCTCGACATGGGTGACGTCCTCACCCTCATCGAGCAGGCGGAGAAGGCCTTCGACGCCGAGCAGGCGGCCAAGGCCGCGGCGAAGCTCAGCGGCCAGGGCGGCGAGTTCACCCTCGACGACTTCCTCGAGCAGATGCAGCAGCTGCGCAAGCTCGGCTCGATGTCGAAGATCATGGGGATGCTCCCGGGCATGGGGCAATTCCGTGAGCAGCTCGAGAACTTCGACGAGCGCGAGATCGACCGCATCCAGGCCGTCATCTACTCGATGACCCCGGCCGAGCGCGCGAACCCCAAGATCATCGACGGCTCCCGTCGTAAGCGCATCGCGGCCGGCTGCGGCCGCACCGTCACCGACGTCAACCAGCTCGTCGACCGGTTCTTCGAGGCCCGCAAGATGATGATGTCGATGGCCCGCGGCGGCGGCATGCCGGGCATGCCCGGGATGCCGGGCATGGGCATGCCGGGCGCCGGCAAGCGCGGCAAGGCCAAGCAGCAGCCCAAGCGGGGCAAGGGTGCCAAGCGCGGCTCCGGCAACCCCGCCAAGGCAGCGGCGAAGAAGTCCGGCAACCCGGCCGCGACGGGCAACCCGTTCGGCGGCGGCGAGATCGACTACGAGAAGGCGGCGGCCGAGCTCAACCTGCCGTCCGACTTCTCCAAGTTCTTGAAGTGAGCCTGACCGTCGTCGTCGACGGCGCCAACGTCGTCGGCGCCCGGGCGGACGGCTGGTGGAAGGACCGGGCGGGTGCCGCGCTGCGCCTGCACGAGGCGCTGCTCACCGCGGACGTCCCCGGCGACGAGGTCGTGCTCGTCCTGGAGGGCGGCGCCAAGGCCGGCGTCCGGGCGGGCAAGGACGCGCACGTGCGCACCGTGCACGCGCCGAAGGACGGCGACTCCACGATCCTGGCGGAGGCCCGGCGGGCCGTCGACAAGGGCCGGCGGGTGCTGGCCGTGACCGCGGACCGGGCGCTGGCCGCGAACCTGCACGGCGTCGGCGCGGACGTCGTGGGGCCGACCTGGCTCCTCGACCAGCTCGGCTGAGGGACGCACCGGCCGAGGCGCCCCCGAGGGGCGGCCCACGGCGCTAGGTTCGGACCATGAGCGTGATGCGGTTCACCGGTCCGGTCCTGCCCGACGGCGAGAGCCGCGAGGTCCACGTCGTCGACGGGCGGGTGACGTTCGAGCCGCACCCGGGCGCGGACGTGGTGGCGAGAGGCTGGATCGTGCCGGGCCTGGTCGACGCCCACAACCACCTCGGCCTCGAGGACGGCGGCGCCGTGGAGGACCCGGCCGAGATCGAGGCCCAGGCCGTCGCCGACCGCGACACCGGCGTCCTCCTGCTGCGCGACTGCGGCTCGCCCGCCGACACCCGGTGGGTGCAGGCCCGCGAGGACCTGCCGGTGCTGGTCCGGGCGGGCCGGCACGTGGCGCGCACCCGGCGCTACATCCGCCACTACGCCCACGAGGTCGAGCCGGAGGACCTGGCCGCGGCCGTGGCCCGCGAGGCCCGCGCGGGCGACGGTTGGGTGAAGCTGGTGGGGGACTGGATCTCGCGTGAGACCGGTGACCTCTCGCCGTCCTTCGGGCCCGACACGTTCGCCTCCGCGATCGAGGCCGCCCACGTCGAGGGGGCGAAGGTGACCGCCCACTGCTTCGGCCGCGAGGTGCTCCAGGGCCTCCTGGACGCCGGGATCGACTGCCTCGAGCACGGCACCGGCCTCTCGACCGACCAGCTGGACCAGATGGCGGCCTCCGGCGTGGCCCTGGTCCCGACCGTCCTGCAGACCGGCAAGTTCCCGACCTTCTCCGCGCAGGGCCGCGACAAGTTCCCCGCGTACTCGGCGACGATGGACGAGCTGTACGCGCAGCGCCGCGACGTCCTGCTCGCCGCCCACGAGGCCGGCGTCGACCTGTTCGTCGGCTCCGACGGCGGCGGCACCGGCCGGCACGGCTACCTGGGGGAGGAGATCGCCGCCATGGTCGGGATGGGCCTGCCGGCCGCGGACGTCGTCGCCGCCGCGTCCTGGAAGGGGCGCTCGTGGCTGGGCTTCGCCGGCGTCGAGGAGGGCGCGCAGGCGGACTTCCTGGTGCTCGACCGCGACCCGCGGCTCGACCCCTCGGCCCTCACCGAGCCGGTGTGCGTGGTGCTGCGCGGGCGCGTGGTCGCGGGCCGTGGCTGACCTGCGCCGGCGGATTGGCCCCGGTGCGGGGCCGCATGGCAACATGGGCGGCTGAGTCCTGCCCCGGGGGAACCCTCTCACTCCGCCGAGGCAGAGCCCATCGGGCCCTCGCCACGGTATCCCCACCTGGAAGCGCGGGCTCACACCACACGACCTCTAGAGGAGACACCACAACCGTGGCCGTCAAGATCCGTCTGAAGCGCCTGGGCAAGATCCGGGTGCCGCAGTACCGCATCGTCATCGTCGACTCCCGCAAGAAGCGCGACGGCAAGGTGATCGAGGAGATCGGCAAGTACCACCCCAAGGAGGACCCGTCGTACATCGACGTCGTCTCCGACCGGGCGCAGTACTGGCTGGGCGTCGGCGCGCAGCCGACCGAGGCCGTCGAGGCCATCCTCAAGATCACCGGTGACTGGCAGAAGTTCAAGGGCCTCCCGGGCGCCGAGGGCACCCTCAAGGTCGCCCCGCCGAAGCCGGACAAGCTCGCCCTCTTCAACGAGGCGCTCAAGGAGGCCCACGGCAGCAACGCCGAGGCCGTGACGCCCGCGAAGAAGGCCGAGCCCAAGGCCGAGAAGGCCGAGGAGAAGGCCGAGGAGCCCGCCGCGACCGAGGGCGAGGCCTGAGCGTCGTGCTCGCCGAGGCCCTCGAGCACCTGGTGCGCGGCGTCGTGGACAACCCCGACGAGGTGAGCGTCCGCGACAAGCAGCTGCGTCGCGGCTCCGTCCTCGAGGTCCGGGTCCACCCGGACGACCTCGGGAAGGTGATCGGCCGCCACGGCCGCACCGCCACGGCGTTCCGCACCGTGATCAGCGGCCTCGCCGGCAAGGACGGTGCGCGCGTCGACTTCGTCGACACCGACCGTCGTCGCTGAGCCGCCACCCGGCACCAGCACCGACCCGCGTGACGCAGCTCCGACTGCGTCACGCGGGTCGTCTGCGTTGAGGGCCCGCGCCCGTCGACGTCCCGAGCCCACCCCGTCACACCCGGCCACACCACCAGTCAGGAGCACCGTGCCCGAGACCATCGAGGTCCTCGTCGGACGCCTCGGGAAGCCGCACGGCATCCGCGGCGAGATCACCGTCGACGTGCGCACCGACTCGCCCGAGCTGCGCTTCGCCCCCGGGGCGGTGCTGCGCGCGCAGGCGCCCCGCGGCTCCGCCTGGACCGGCACGAGCCTCACCGTGCGCCGTGCGCGGTCGCACTCCGGCGTCCTGCTGGTCTCCTTCGAGGAGGTGGCCGACCGGAGCGCCGCGGAGGCGGTCCGTGGGGTGCTCCTGCACGCCACGCTCCCCGCGGACGAGCGGCCGGAGGACCCCGAGGAGTTCTACGACCACCAGCTCGAGGGGCTGACGGTGCTCGACACCGAGGGCGTCGAGCACGGCACCGTCACCCGGCTCGTGCACGGGGGAGCGCAGGACCTGCTGGCCGTGCGCACGGCCCACGGGGAGCGGCTGGTGCCGTTCGTCACCGCGCTCGTGCCCGAGGTCGACCTGGACGCCGGCCGCGTGGTCGTGGCCGACCGGCCGGGCCTGCTCGTGCCGCTGCCCGACGAGGACTGACCGTGCGGCTGGACTACCTCTCGATCTTCCCCGACTACCTGAGCCCCCTGCAGCTCTCGCTGCCGGGCAAGGCCGTCGCCAGCGGGCTGCTGGAGCTGCACGTCCACGACCTGCGCGACTTCACCCACGACCGGCACCGCACCGTGGACGACACGCCGTACGGCGGCGGCGCCGGCATGGTGATGAAGCCCGAGCCGTTCGGTGAGGCCCTGGACGCCCTGGCCGTCGACGGTGCGACCGTCGTCGTGCCCACGCCGTCGGGCCGGCCTCTCACGCAGGCGCTGGCGGCCGACCTGGCGACCCGGGAGCGGCTGGTCTTCCTCTGCGGGCGCTACGAGGGCATCGACCAGCGCGTCCTCGACCACGTCGGGACCCGCGCCGAGCTGGTCGAGGTCTCGCTGGGCGACTACGTGCTCAACGGCGGCGAGGTGGCGGCGCTGGCCGTCACCGAGGCCGTCGTCCGGCTGCTGCCCGGGTTCATGGGCAACGCCGCCTCGCTGGAGGAGGAGTCCCACACGGACGGGCTCCTGGAGTACCCCGTCTACACCAAGCCGGCCACCTGGCGCGGCCACGAGGTCCCGCCGGTCCTCCTGAGCGGCAACCACGGCGCCATCGCGGCCTGGCGCGAGGAGCGCTCCCGCGAGCGGACGGCGGAGCGCCGACCCGACCTGCTCCACGCCAGCGCGCTCGCCGGCGGCGAGGAGGGCGGCTGGGAGATCGTGCCCGCCGTGCCCGCCGACGCCCCGGAGCTGCTGACGCTCCAGCTGGCCTGCTGGGTGACCGAGGCGCTCGTCAACGACGACCTGGCCATCCCGCCGCTGCACGAGGGGCTGGACGACGTCCTGGCCGGGATCGCCGGGTGGGACACCTACGTCGTGCGGGTCGCCGGGCGGCTCGTCGGGTCCGTGCGCGGCCGACGCGACCCCGAGGAGCCGACCACCTGGGAGGTGGGGCGGCTCATGGCGGCACCGGACCTGCGGGGCCGGGGCCTCGGCCGGGCGCTGCTCGCGCACGTCCAGGCCGTGGCACCGGGGGACGTGGAGCGGTACCGGCTCTTCACGGGGGCCCGCTCCGAGGCCAACCTGCGCCGCTACAAGCGGGACGGCTTCCGGGTGACCGAGACCCTCGACGGCCGCTCGGGGCCCGTCGTCCTGGTCAAGCCGGTGCGCCGGCGGGGCCGCTGAGCAGCGCCGGAGGATTTCGGGGCGCCCGCCACGCTGTGGCAGACTCAACCCTCGGCCTGGTCGGCCGAAGGACCGCCCCGAGGATCGCACGGGGGGTCTGCGTCGCGCTCCTGCCACAGGGGGTGCTCGGCGCCGCCGGCCCCGTGCACCGGGCCACCACCGAATCTGCACCTGATACCGCGGCTGACCTGTGGCAACCGTGAGGAGAGATCATGACCAACCTCGTCTCCGCGCTCGGCGACAGCATCAAGCGCGACGACCTCCCGGCCTTCCGCGCCGGTGACACCGTCAAGGTCCACGTCAAGGTCGTCGAGGGCAGCCGCTCCCGCGTCCAGGTGTTCCAGGGCGTCGTCATCCGCATCCACGGCGCGGGCATCGGCCGCACCTTCACCGTCCGCAAGGTCTCCTTCGGCGTCGGTGTCGAGCGCACCTTCCCGCTGCACTCCCCGATCTTCGAGCAGATCGAGGTCGTGACCCGCGGTGACGTCCGTCGCGCCAAGCTGTACTACCTGCGCAACCTGCGCGGCAAGGCTGCCAAGATCAAGGAGCGCCGCGAGGCCTGAGCCCCCTGGGCTCCCTCCCGCGCCCGCGTGCGAACCTACGCACCGTGAGCAGCGAACTCCCCGACACCCCGGACCCCGCGGTCCGGGGTGTCGGCGTTCCCGGGGGTGGCGCCGCCCGCAGCCTGCTGCGCGGCGTCCTGGTCGTGGTGGCGGTGCTGGCGGTCGCGGCCCTGACCCGCACCTTCGTCGTCGAGGCGTTCTACGTGCCGAGCGGCTCGATGGAGCCGACGCTCCAGGTGGGCGACCGGCTCGTGGTGGAGCGGTGGGGCTCCTGGCTGGGGGAGTCGCCCGAGCGCGGCGACGTCGTCGTCTTCACCGACCCCGGTGGGTGGCTCGAGGACGACGGGGTGGACACCGGCTCCGGCGGCGTCCTGCAGGGGGCCCTGAGCGTCCTGGGCCTCGCCTCCAGCGACGACCACCTGGTCAAGCGCGTGGTCGGGGTGGCTGGCGACGTCATCCACTGCTGCGACGACCGCGGCCGCCTGGAGGTCAACGGGGTGGCCGTCGACGAGACCGCCTACGCCCGGATCGACGACACCGACTGCTACGGCCCGATGACCGGCACCTGCGACTGGACCGCCGGGCCGGTGCCCGACGGCATGCTCTTCGTCATGGGCGACCACCGCGACGCCAGCGCCGACTCCAGCACCCGGATGTGCAGCGACGCGGTGACCGACTGCGTCGAGGGGCACGAGTGGGTGCCGGTGGACGACGTCGTGGGCCGCGTGCTGACGGTGGCCTGGCCGCTCGGCGACGCCGGCGCGCCCGCGGGCGGTGAGGCGCTCGCCGCCGTGCCCGCGGCCGAGGCGTCGGAGTCCTCCGGGAGCACCGAGGACCCCTCGGGCGCGGCCACCGCGTCCGCCGGGGCGGGGGAGTAGCCGGTCGTGTCGGTGCGGCCGAAGGGCGTCACCGTGCGTCGGGACGCCGGCCTCTACGGCTACGAGCGCGCGCTGCGCCGCCGGGGGATGGACGTCGTCGCCGGGGCCGACGAGGCCGGGCGGGGAGCGTGCGCCGGGCCGCTGGTCGCCGCGGCCTGCGTGCTGCGCCCCTACGGCGAGGTCCCGGGGCTGGCCGACTCCAAGCTGCTCACGGCCCGGGCGCGCGAGCGCTGCTACGAGCAGGTGGTCCGGCGGGCGCTGTCGTGGTCGGTGGTGGTCGTCGGGCACGAGGACTGCGACCGCCTCGGCATGCACGTGGCGAACGTCCAGGCCCTGCGCCGCGCGGTCGCGCTGCTCGACGTCCGGCCCGACTACGTGCTCACCGACGGCTTCCCCGTCGACGGGCTCGGCACGCCCACCCTGGCGGTCTGGAAGGGCGACCGCGTGGCGGCCTGCGTCGCGGCGGCGTCCGTGATCGCGAAGGTGACGCGCGACCGGATCATGACCGACCTCGACGCCGTCCACCCGGCGTACGGCTTCGCCGTGCACAAGGGGTACGTGACGCAGGAGCACACCGAGGCGCTGGCCGCGCACGGCCCGTCGCCCGTGCACCGGTTGCGCTACGTCAACGTCCGACGCGCCGCCGGTCTCGACCCGCTGCCCGAGGGCCGGGTGCTCACCACGGGCGGGCACAATGGCGCCAGGACCGAGCGACGGCCGAGTGGTGAGGAGCCAGCGTGAGCACGGAGGACCTGGAGCGGTACGAGGCGGAGATGGAGCTGACGCTCTACCGCGAGTACCGCGACGTCGTCGGGATCTTCAAGTACGTGGTGGAGACGGACCGCCGGTTCTACCTCTGCAACGCGGTCGACGTGAAGGCGCGCACCGAGGCCGGTGAGGTCTTCTTCGAGGTGACGATGACCGACTGCTGGGTCTGGGACATGTACCGCCCGGCCCGCTTCGCCAAGGGCGTCAAGGTGCTCACGTTCAAGGACGTGAACGTCGAGGAGCTCAGCCCTTCGGACATGGATCTCCCGGAGAAGTAGTCCGAACGGACCATCTTGCGCCCACGGGGCTGCGTGCCGTCCTAGCCTGACGGGAGTCCCCGGGAGCCCCCCACCCCGGGTAGCCGCCACGAGCCCGGAGGAGGGCCCATGCCCGGCGTCAGCCCCCTTTCCCGCGTCGTCCCCCAGCGGCGCAGGCGCCCTTCACCCCATTCCGCAGCGCAGTCCGCACCGCAGCCCGCACCGCTGGCCGGCCCTGCCGGCGGCACGGAACGGGGCGCCGCGGCCGTCGAGCTCGCGCTCGTCCTCCCGCTGCTCCTGCTGGTGCTGTTCGGGATCTTCACCTACGGGATGATGCTGTCCTTCCGGCAGGGCCTGAGCCAGGCCGCCGACGAGGGCGCCAGGGCCGCGGCCGTCGCGATCTCGGACTCGGTGCGCCGCTCGAACGCGCAGGACGCCATCAACGCGGCGCTCGACCCCTACGGCGTCACCTGCGACCTCGGCACGCAGAAGCTCAGCCACGACGGCGCCGCCGCGGGGGCCTGCTCCCTGGTGGAGGGCACCGCCACCTGCGCGTCCTGCGTGGAGGTGACCCTCGACTACTCCTACGACGCCAACCCCGTCTACCCGGTGCTGCCCTTCACGGGCATCGTCGTCCCGGACTCCATGGGTGTGGAGTCGCAGGTGAGGTACCAGTGAGGGCACGGCGACCCGGCGCGCCCCGGGAAGGAGGCGACGACCGAGGCGCCGTCCTGCCGATCGTGGCGATCATGCTGACGGTCATCGTGCTGTCGGCGGCCTTCACCGTGGACCTGGGGATGCAGCGCGTCGTCCGGGCCGACGTGCAGCGGGTCGCCGACGTGGTGGCCCTCGACATGGCCCGCGAGATCCGGGGGCGCACGGTCGCCGAGATCCAGGCGGACGCCACGGCCTGGGACGCCGCGCTGGCGGCCGCGACCGCGCGCAACTCCGACATCCTCGGCGACGCGCCCACCGTGACCTACCGGCTGGTCGACGTCGACCCCACCACCGGCGCGGTCAGCGACGCCGCCACCGCCGACGTGCCCGACGGGGTCGAGGTGAGCGCCAGCGGCTCGGTCTCCTTCGCCTTCCGCCCCGGCAGCGGCGGCGCCACGCGCACGGCGGTGGCCGCCGCCGAGCCACAGGCGTGCTTCTCGGTGGGCTCGTACGTGGCCGGCGTCGACACGAACGACGCCGCCGTGCTCGACGCGGTGCTGGGGGAGGTCCTCGGCACCGGGGTCAGCACCAGCCTCGTCGGCTACCAGGGCCTCGCGACCGCGGACGTCTCCGCGCTCGCGGTGGCCCAGGAGGTGCCGGCTCTGTCCGCGCTGCTCACGGCCGGCTCCCGCGAGGAGGTCCTCGACACCCAGGTGGGCGTCGGGACGCTCGTCACGGCGATCGTCGCCGCCGCGAACAGGGACAGCACGCTCTCCTCGCAGGCCCTCGCGCTCGGTGCGTCCCTGGCGGCGCACGCCTCAGCGCTGGGCACGATCAGCCTGGGCGAGCTGCTCGGGGTCACCGGCGGGGGCACCGCGGCGCTCACCGCGGAGGTGAACGCCCTGGACCTCCTGGTCTCGACCGTCCAGGTCGCGAACGGGGAGTACTTCCTGGACGCCTCCGACATCGCGCTCAGCACGGCTGCCGTGCCGGGCACGTCCTCGCTGGCGAGCCTGGGGCTCACCGGGGACCTGCACGCGATCCCGGCCCCCTCCACGTCGTGCGGCCCGGTGGGGACCACGGCCGACACCGCCTCGGTCTCCCTCGACGACCTGACGCTCGCCGCCACCGTGACGCCCCTGAGCCTCGCCGGCCTCACGTCCGTGACCGTCGACCCGGTGGGACTCACCCTCGACGCCGACACGGCGCGGGCCACCGCGCAGCTCACCGACGTGGAGTGCGTCGGCGACACCGGCACCGCCGAGGGCATCGACGCGGCCGTCGCCTCGACCGCCGTCGCGCTCAGCGCGGCGCTGGAGCCGGTCGGCGTGCACGCGACGGCGTCGCTCACTCTCGGGCCGCTTTCGCTGCCAGTCACCCTCACGTTCGAGCTCGAGCTTTCGCCCGAGCCGAGCCTCGCCACGGTTCCTGCCGGCTACGGGGCCGCGCAGTCCTTCCGCAGCCCTCCAGGCTCCTACGGCACCGCCATGTCCTTCGGTTCGGGGTCCCTGATCCAACGGCTGGACGCCGATTCGCTGACCGTGGGCGGCAACGTGGTGGTCACGGTGGCCGGGGTGGACACCGCTCTCCAGCTGACCGACGGGGTGCTGACCGGCACAGCGCCCACGGGCCTGAGTCTCTCGCTCCTTCAGACGGCCGCAAATCCGCTGCTGGGCACCATCGTCAACGGCGTGGGTTCTGTTCCTGGCGTCCTCGAAGATGTTGTGAACCCGCTGCTGGAGACGGTGAACGGCCTGCTGGCCGGTCCGCTGCACGACGCGCTGGGGCTCACCATCGCGGGCGCGGACGTGTACCCGCTGCCCAGCCCGGACTGCGACGACATCGCGCTGCGGGGCTGAGCCGCCCGCTCCCCGGCTCGTACTGGGTTCGTTCTGGGGCTCGTCCTGGGGCCACTTGTCGTGCACAGGTGGGCCCGCGGACGGGGCGGTCCACAGGCATCGCAGGGTCGCCCCCGCGCCGACTCGTCGGCGGACAGCCTGGGCCCCGAGGAGGTCCAGCGATGACGACAGCGACGAACGACCCGGCCCACCCCACCGCGGGGCAGGCGCTGGGGGCGTACGGGGAGCGGGTGGCCGCGACCCACCTGCGCGAGCAGGGGATGGTGGTGCTCGACCGCAACTGGCGCTGCGCCCAGGGCGAGATCGACCTGGTGCTGCGCGACGGCGACACGCTCGTGGTGTGCGAGGTGAAGACCCGCACGGGGAGCACGGGCGGGACGCCGCACGAGGCCGTCACCCCGACCAAGCTCGAGCGCCTGGTCCGGCTGGGGGAGTCGTGGCAGGTCGAGCACGGCCTGCGGGCCCCGAACCTGCGGGTGGACCTCGTGGCGGTCCACCACCCGCCCCGCGGCGCGGCGCAGGTCGAGCACGTGCGGGGGCTGGTCTGATGCCCTTCGCGACGGCCCGCACCGTCTCCCTGCACGGCGCGGTCGGGCACGTGGTCCACGTCCAGGCGGACGTCTCGCCCGGCCAGGTCGGGACGACCCTCGTCGGCAGGCCCGACCAGGCGCTGTCGGAGGCGCGCGACCGCTGCCGGATGGCGATCATCAACTCCGGCCTGCACTGGCCGGCGACCAAGCGGATCACCGTGCTGCTCTCCCCGGCGGACCTGCGCAAGAGCGGGACGCACTACGACCTGGGCATGGCCCTGGCCGTGCTCGCCGCCGACGGGTCGCTGCCGCCGGAGCACCTCGACCACACGCTCTTCGTCGGCGAGCTCACGCTCGACGGCGGGCTGCGCCCGGTCGCCGGCGTGCTGCCGATGGTGCTGGCCGCCCGCGAGGCCGGGCTGCGGACGGTGGTGGTGCCGGAGCCGCAGGCGGCCGAGGCCGCGCTGGTGCCCGGCACGAGCGTCTTCGGGATGCGGTCGCTGCGCCAGGTCGTGGCCCTCGTGCTGGGGGAGCAGGTGCCCGAGGCGCCGCCCGTGGCCTCGAGCGCGGGCGCCTCCGTGCTCGCCTGGCGGGGCTCCGCCCGGCACGAGGAGGTGGACATGGCGGACCTGCTGGGGATGGCCGACGCCCGGTACGCCGTGGAGGTCGCGGCGGCCGGTGGCCACCACCTGCTGCTCTCGGGGCCGAAGGGGGCCGGCAAGACGACGCTCGCGGAGCGGCTGCCCACGATCCTGCCCGACCTCAGCGACGAGGAGGCGCTGGAGCTGACGGCGCTGCAGTCGCTGGCCGGCGTCCTGGACACGTCGGCCGGGCTGGTGCGCCGCCCGCCCTACGCCGCGCCGCACCACGACGCGAGCAAGGCGAGCATCGTCGGCGGCGGGAGCGGCCACGTCCGCCCGGGCGAGCTCTCCAAGGCCCACACCGGCGTCCTCTTCCTCGACGAGTTCCCGCTCTTCCGCGCCGACGTCATCGAGGCGCTGCGCGAGCCGCTGGAGAACGGCGAGATCACGGTGGCCCGCAAGGACGAGCTCGTCACCCTCCCGGCCCGGGCGCTCGTCGTCCTGGCCTCCAACCCGTGCCCGTGCGGGGAGTACCGGGCCGACGCCCGGGTCAGCCGCTGCTCGTGCCGCGAGGTGGCGCGGCGCGACTACCGTGCGCGCGTGACCGGGCCGGTGGCCGACCGGATCGACATCACCCGGCACGTCGAGCCGCTGGCCCCGCACGAGCGGCGCGACCTGTTCGAGCGCCCCGAGTCGTCCTCGGTCGTGCGCGGCCGTGTCCGCGCGGCCCGGGACCGGCAGGCGGCGCGGTACGAGGGCCGGGCCTGGCGGCTCAACGGCCACGTGCCCGGCGCAGCGCTGCGCGAGGAGTGGCCGCTGACAGGCCCGGCGGACGACGCGCTGCACGGCGCGGTCGCGGACGGCCGGCTCACCTCCCGGGGCGCGGTGCGGGTGCACCGGCTCGCGTGGACCGTCCACGACCTGGCCGGCGGGGAGGGGCCGCCCGGCCGCGACGAGGTGGAGGTCGCCCTCCGTCTGCGCCGGGGCGAGCCCCTGGACGTACGGACCGTGAGCGGGGCGCTGGGATGACCGGGACAACGGGCAGCGGGCCCTCCTGGCAGGAGCGCGAGGCGGACCGGCTGATCCGGGCCACCCTGTCGCTGGTGGGGGAGCCGGGCGACCTGCGGATCACCGAGGGCGTCGCGCTCGTCGGGCCGGTCGAGCTCCACCGACAGATCCGCGACGGGACGGCCGCCGACGGGCTCGCCGACGACGTCCGGCTGCGCACGGCCGAGGCGGACGCCCCGCGGGCGCTGGAGCTGGCGGAGCGGACGGGGACCCGCTTCGTGGTCCCGTGGGACCCCGAGTGGCCCCGCAGCCTCGACGCCCTGGCCTGGAGCGGGTCCGCGCACGAGCGCGGGGGCGTCCCCGTCGGGCTGTGGGTGCGCGGTCCGCTGCGGCTCGACGAGCTGGGGCGGTCGGTGGCGGTGGTCGGCTCCCGCTCGGCCACGACCTACGGCACCGGGCAGGCCGGCGCCCTGGCGCACGACCTCGGGCGGGTGGGCGTCCCCGTCGTCTCCGGCGGGGCGTTCGGCATCGACGTGGCGGCCCACCGGGGCGCGCTCGCGGGCCGGGGCCGGACGGTGGCCGTGCTCGCCTGCGGGGTCGACCGCGTCTACCCCCAGGCCCACGAGCACCTGCTCGAGCACTGCGCGGCCGAGCACCTCCTCGTCTCGGAGACGGCCCCGGGCCTGCCGCCCAGCCGCATCCGCTTCCTGTCCCGCAACCGGGTCATCGCCGCCCTGGCCGTCGGCACGGTCGTCGTGGAGGCGGCGCTGCGCAGCGGGGCGCTCTCGACCGCGCACTGGGCCACCCGCACCGGCCGGCACCTCATGGGCGTCCCCGGGCCGGTCAGCTCGCCGCAGTCCGCCGGGGTGCACCGGCTGCTGCGCGACGGGGAGGCGGTGCTGGTCACGAACGCCGAGGACGTCCTCGAGGTGACCGGGCACGCGGGGGAGCACCTCCTGCCGGTGCCGCCCAGCCCGCAGACCGTCCGGGACCGGCTCACGCCCCGCCAGCGCCAGGTGCTCGAGGCGCTGCCCCGGCACCACGCGGCGCGGCTCGCCGAGATCGGCCGGGCCGCGGGCGTCAGCACCCTGGGGGTGACGACCGCGCTGGGCACGCTGGTGCGGCGGGGGCTGGTGGAGCAGGACGGCCCGGGCTTCCGACTCACCGGCGCGGACGCCGACCGGCTCGACGAGACGCTCCTAGACTCCTCGGCGTGAGCGCGGCGCAGACGGGGGCGGGCCCGGAGGGGCAGCCTGCTGGCCCTGCCGACGACCAGCCGCACGACCAGGCCGACCTCCTCCCGGAGTCGTGGGCCTCGCTCCTGGCGGCCTACGAGCGGCACCTCGTCGCCGAGCGCGACCTCAGCCCGCACACCGTCCGCGCCTACTCCGGCGACGTGGCCTCCCTGCTCGAGCACGCCACCCGCTCCGGGGTCGTCGAGCCCGGCGGGCTGGACCTGCGGCTGCTGCGCTCCTGGCTGGCGCTCCAGCAGACCCGCGGCGGGGCGCGCACGACCCTGGCCCGGCGGGCGACGGCCGCGCGGGTCTTCACGGCCTGGCTCGCGCGCAGCGGGCGGGTCGCGGCGGACCCGGGCGCCTCACTGGCCAGCCCGCGGGCCCACCGCACCCTGCCCAGCGTGCTGCGCTCGGACGAGGCGGAGGACCTGCTCTCCGCCGCCCTCGAGGCGGCGGACGACGGCAGCCCGGTCGGCCTGCGCGACGTCCTGGCGCTCGAGCTGCTCTACGCCACCGGGATGCGGGTCGGCGAGCTCGTCGGCCTCGACGTGGACGACGTGGACGCCGACCGTCGCCTGCTGCGGGTGCTCGGCAAGGGCCGCAAGGAGCGCACGGTGCCGTTCGGGGTGCCGGCGGACCGGGCGCTGCGCGCCTGGCTGCGCGACGGGCGACCCGCCCTGGCCACGTCCGGCTCGGGGCCGGCGCTCCTGCTGGGAGCCCGCGGGGGGCGGCTGGACCAGCGCGCGGTCCGCACGCTGGTGCACCGCCGGATCGGTCAGGTCCCCGGCGCACCCGACATCGGCCCGCACGGCCTGCGCCACTCCGCGGCCACGCACCTGCTGGAGGGCGGCGCCGACCTGCGTGCGGTCCAGGAGCTGCTGGGGCACGCGTCCCTGGCGACGACCCAGGTCTACACGCACGTGAGCACCGACCGGCTCCGCCAGGCCTACCGCCAGGCGCACCCGCGCGCCTGAGCAGCCGCGGTCGCGCCGACGGCGCGCAGGACACGCAGCGGCGGGCCGTCAGCCCGTCCACCGCCACGCGGACCAGGGCAGGGCGTCGGGGCGCGAGGCCCCCACGGGGCTCACCGCCGGCGACCAGGCCCCGTCCGCGGACCCGCCCCACGGCAGCAGCCGGACCCGCACGACCCCGAGGAGCGAGAGCGGGTCGAGGTAGACGTCGGACCCGGACGAGGCGTCGACCAGGCCCCAGTGCAGGCAGGCGGAGGGGGCGCAGTGCGAGCCCGCACCGGACAGGGAGCCCAGGGGCGCACCCGCCGTCACCTCGTCGCCTCGGACCACGTCGGCGACCACCGGTTCGTAGGTGGTCCGCCGGCCGTCCCCGAGCGAGACCACCACGACGCCGCGACCCGCCACCGACCCGGCGAAGGTGATGGTCCCCGCCACGGCGGAGCGGACGGTCTGCCCGGCCGAGCCGTCCAGGTCGACCCCGCGGTGCCCGGCGGCGTAGGGGGAGGGCGGCGCCTCGAAGCCGCGGACGACGCTCGTGGGCGCCAGCGGCCAGACGCCGGCCGGGTCGGCGAGAGGCCCACCCGTGAGGGCCGCGGCGAGGAGGAGGGAGGAGAGCATGGGGGGAGCCTCCGCCCGGTCACGTCCCCGTGGCGCCGCCCCGGTCCGGGCTGGGGAGGGACGGCCCGCGGTGGCAGGCTGTGGAGGGCTCCGGCCCGGGTACCCGGCCCGGCGTCCGACGGATTGGTCTGACCAGGCACGGAGCGCGTACTCTTTCCGGTGCAGTCCGCCAGGACTGACTACGCACGCCCGCACTCCGCGCAGGCGCCGCCCTCACGGGTGGTCCGGCACGGGTGCCGGACCTCGGTCCTCACCGCCTCGGCGGGGAGGTGGGACGGCACGCGGGCGTCAGGGTGCGGGGCGCCTGCCGCCGCACGACAACCACAACGACCGGGACCGTCCCCGGTGCGTCCTGGCCCTCGGGAGGGGGCTCGGCAAGGGCGCGCGCACGAGGACGGGACCCACAGGAGAGAATCACCATGGCAGTCGTGACCATGCGCCAGCTCCTCGAGAGCGGCGTCCACTTCGGGCACCAGACCCGTCGCTGGAACCCCAAGATGAAGCGCTTCATCATGACCGAGCGCAACGGCATCTACATCATCGACCTGCAGCAGTCGCTGTCCTACATCGACCGCTCGTACGCGTTCATCAAGGAGACCGTCGCCAAGGGCGGCACCGTGATGTTCGTCGGCACGAAGAAGCAGGCCCAGGAGGCGATCGCCGAGCAGGCGACCCGCGTCGGCATGCCCTACGTCAACCAGCGCTGGCTGGGCGGCATGCTCACCAACTTCCAGACCGTGCACCAGCGCATCCAGCGCCTCAAGGAGCTGGACGAGCTCGACTTCGACGACGTGGCCGGCTCCGGCCGCACGAAGAAGGAGCTCCTCCAGATGAAGCGCGAGCGCGACAAGCTCGACAAGACCCTGGGCGGCATCCGCGAGATGACCAAGGTCCCCTCCGCGGTGTGGATCGTCGACACCAAGAAGGAGCACCTGGCCGTCGAGGAGGCTCGCAAGCTCCGGATCCCGATCATCGGCATCCTGGACACCAACTGCGACCCCGACGAGGTCGACTTCCCGATCCCGGGCAACGACGACGCCATCCGCGCCGTCGGCCTGCTGACCCGCGTGATCGCCGACGCCGTCGCCGACGGCCTCATCTCCCGCTCCGGCGGGAAGGCTGCCGCCGAGTCCGGCGCCGAGGAGCCCCTGGCCGAGTGGGAGCGCGAGCTCCTCACCGGTGAGGCCGAGAAGCCGGCCGAGGCCGCTGCCGAGGCCCCCGCCGCCGAGGCGCCCGCCGAGGCTGCTGCCGAGGCCCCCGCGGAGGCCGCCCCGGCCGCCGCCGAGGACGCCACGGCCTGAGCCACCTCCGCCGCCGCCCGTGGGTTCCTGCCCACGGGCGGCGGCGACCCTGCTTCCACCCACGCCACCTCTCCAACAGGACGGGAACCCCACCATGGCCAACTTCACCGCGGCGGACGTCAAGAAGCTCCGTGAGCTCACCAGCGCCGGGATGATGGACTGCAAGAAGGCGCTCACCGAGACCGACGGCGACTTCGACAAGGCTGTCGAGCTGCTCCGCGTCAAGGGTGCCGCCAAGGCCGCCCAGCGCGGCGCCGAGCGCGAGGCCGCTGCCGGCCTCGTCGCCACCTCCGGCGGCTCGCTGGTCGAGCTCAAGTGCGAGACCGACTTCGTCGCCAAGGGCGAGCCCTTCATCGCCGCCGCCCAGAAGATCGCCGACGCCGCCGCTGCCGCCCAGGCCGGCGACGCCGAGACCCTCAAGGCCGTCGAGCTCGACGGCAAGACGATCGGCTCGGTCGTCGAGGACCTCGCGATCACCATCGGCGAGAAGATCGAGCTGGGCCGCGTGGCCTACTTCGACGGTCCGGTCGTCGCCTACATGCACAAGCGTGCCGCCGACCTCCCGCCGGCCGTCGGCGTGCTCGTCTCCTACACCGGTGACGCCGACGCCGCGCGTGCCGCCGCGATGCAGATCGCCGCGATGCGCCCGCAGTGGCTGACCCGCGACGAGGTCCCCGCGGACATCGTCGAGAAGGAGCGCTCCATCGCCGAGCAGAAGTCGCGCGAGGAGGGCAAGCCCGAGGCTGCCATCGCCAAGATCACCGAGGGTCGCCTCGGCGGCTTCTTCAAGGAGGTCGTCCTCCTCGAGCAGCCGTCGGTGACCGAGAACAAGAAGTCGGTCAAGCAGGTCCTGGACGCTGCGGGCACCGAGGTCTCTGGCTTCGCCCGCTTCGAGGTCGGCGCCTGAGCGTCTGACGACACTCGTCGCCCCGGGCCCCGCGCCCGATGCTGACAGCCGCGAGCCGGCACCCCTGGGCAGTCGCCCCGGAGTGCCGGCTCGCGGCGTTCATCGGCTAGGTTGGGCGACCGGGCCACCGGCGTGACCGCGGCGGTGGACAGCCCCCCACCAGCACCACTCGCGAGACCTGGAGACCTTCTTGCCCGAGTACCAGCGCGTCCTTCTCAAGCTGTCCGGCGAGGTGTTCGGCGGCGGCCGCGTCGGCGTCGACCCCGACGTCGTCGCCACGATCGCCCGGGACGTGGCGGAGGTAGCCCGTTCCGGTGTCCAGGTGGCCGTGGTCACCGGCGGCGGCAACTTCTTCCGAGGCGCCGAGCTCCAGCACCGGGGCATGGACCGCGTGCGTGCCGACTACATGGGCATGCTCGGCATCGTCATGAACTGCCTCGCCCTCCAGGACTTCCTGGAGAAGCTGGGCGTGGAGACCCGCGTCCAGACGGCCATCACCATGGGCCAGGTCGCCGAGCCCTACATCCCGCGCCGCGCCATCCGGCACATGGAGAAGGGCCGCGTCGTCATCTTCGGCGCCGGCATGGGCATGCCGTTCTTCTCCACCGACACCGTCGCCGTCCAGCGTGCGCTGGAGTCCAAGTGCGACGCCGTGTTCTTCGCCAAGTCCGGGGTGGACGGCGTCTACGACGCCGACCCGCGGACCAACCCCGAGGCGAAGAAGTTCGACGAGATCACCTACGACGAGTGCATCACCCGCGGCCTCGCGGTCGTCGACCAGACCGCCTTCACCCTGTGCGCCGAGAACGACCTCCCGATGGTGGTCTTCGGCATGGAGCCGGAGGGCAACATCCCCCGCGTGCTCAAGGGTGAGAGGATCGGGACGCGGGTCGTCTCCGGCTGAGGCCGACGCCCACCCGACGGCACGCCGCACCCGCACCCAGACCACCACGCGGAGGACCCACGAGGGCTCCGCGAGAGAACAAGGAGCACCCGTGATCGACGAGACCCTCCTCGAGGCCGAGGACAAGATGGACAAGTCCGTCGGGGCGACGCGCGAGGAGTTCGCCGCCATCCGCGCCGGCCGCGCCCACCCGTCGATGTTCAACAAGATCGTGGTCGAGTACTACGGCTCGCCCACGCCGCTGCAGCAGCTCGCGTCCTTCACGGCGCCCGAGCCGCGCGTCATCCTCATCTCCCCGTTCGACCAGGGCGCG
The DNA here is from genome assembly GCF_004919085.1 of Nocardioides sp. GY 10127. Taxonomy (GTDB): domain Bacteria; phylum Actinomycetota; class Actinomycetes; order Propionibacteriales; family Nocardioidaceae; genus Nocardioides. The sequence continues at coordinate 228,628 of NZ_STGL01000007.1, forward strand.
ATGAAGAACATCGAGAAGGCCATCCGCGAGTCCGACCTCGGCGTCAACCCCGCCGACGACGGCAAGGTCATCCGCTGCGTCTTCCCGGAGCTCACCGAGGAGCGCCGCAAGGAGTACGTGAAGGTCGCCCGCACCAAGGCGGAGGAGGGCCGCGTGGCCGTCCGCAACACGCGGCGCTCGGCCAAGCAGGCCCTGGAGAAGCTCGACAAGGACGGCGAGGCCGGCGCCGACGAGGTGGCCGCCGCCGAGAAGCAGCTCGACGCGCTCACCAAGAAGCACGTCGACCACATCGACGAGATGCTGAAGGCCAAGGAGGCCGAGCTGCTGGAGGTCTGAGGACCTCCCCAGCCGATGCTCATGGCTCAGACTCCTCCCGCCGCACCGCCCGCCAAGGACCACGGCCGCGCCGGACGCGACCTCAAGGCCGCGTTCACCTCCGCCGCGGTCCTCCTGGCGGCGATCGCGGTCACGCTGCTGTTCTGGAAGGCAGCGTTCATGCTGATCGTCGTCGCGGCGGTCGTCGTGGCGGTGTGGGAGCTGGGCCGTGGGTTCGCGGTCAAGGGCATCGACCTGCCCGAGGAGCCGCTCATGATCGGCGGCGGGGCGATGGTCCTCGTCGCCTACCTGTGGGGCAGCGACGCCCTCGTGACCGCCACCGCGGTGACCGGCCTGGTGATCATGCTGTGGCTGCTGCGCCGCGGGATCGAGGGCTACGTCCTCAACGCCACCGCGGCGCTGTTCACGCTGGTCTACGTGCCGCTGCTCGGCTCCTTCGTGGCCCTGCTGCTCTCCGAGGGCGGGCGCACGGGCGGGGGGCTGGACGACCTGGGTGTCCGCGGGATCATCGTGTTCATCCTGGTGACGATCGCCTCCGACATCGGCGGCTACACCGCGGGGGTCCTCTTCGGGCGTCACCCCATGGCGCCGGTCATCTCGCCCAAGAAGTCGTGGGAGGGCTTCGCCGGGTCGCTGGTCTTCACGATCGGCTCCGGCATCGCGCTGGTGGTCCTGCTGCTGGACGGCCCGTGGTGGGTCGGCATCGCGCTGGGCGTCATCGCGGCCGTGATGGCCACGCTCGGCGACCTGTGCGAGTCGGTGATGAAGCGGGACCTGGGGATCAAGGACATGAGCCAGGTCATCCCGGGTCACGGCGGCCTGATGGACCGCCTCGACTCGCTGCTGGCCACGATCGCCCCGATCTGGCTGCTCCTGCACCACCTCGTCTTCCACTGAGCCGGCGCCGGTCGCCCGTGGTCACGCTGACGCTCGTCCGGCACGGCCGGCCGCTGGTCGACCCCGCGCTGCCGCCGTCGGCCTGGGAGCTGGACCCGGCCGCGTTCGACGAGGTCTGGGCGCTGCGCGACGTCCTGTCACCCCGATCGTCACCCCGGGCGTCATCCCGGGCGTTCTGGGCGTGCTCGCCCGAGCGGAAGGCGGTGGAGACGGCGCAGCTCCTCACCGACGGGGACGTCGGGGTGCTGCCGTCCCTCGTCGAGCAGCGCGGCCGCACCTGGCTCCCCGAGGGCCTGGACGCCGCGGTGGCCGACGCGCTCGCCCGGCCGTCCGTGCCGGCCCGGCCCGGCTGGGAGCCGGTGGCCGACCTGCGCGCGCGGCTCGTGGCGACGGTGGACGCGCTGCGCGCCGAGCATCCGGGGCGCGACCTGGTGCTGGTGGGGCACGGCCTGGCGTGGACGGTCCTCGAGGCGGCCGTGCGGGGCACCGAGCCGACACCGGGGGAGTGGCGGGCGTGGGGGTTCCCGGACGTCCACTCGCTCCCCCTGCCGTGAGGACGGTCGCGCGGCGCCACGCCCGTGCCGGGTAGCGCTACATCTGTCGTAAAGACTCGCCGAGTCGAGACCGACCTCATGCTCGCTGCACAGGTTCCGGACAGTCGCGCCGCCGTGGGTGCGCGGCACGGCGTGGGAGAATGCCGCCATGTCGCAGACCGAGGCATCCCCCGTCGAGCCCCCCGCCGACGCCGCCGGCACCGTCACCCCCGAGCAGGCCGGCAGCGTCGGGCCCGACACGGCCGACACGGCCGCCACGGCTGACGACACGGACGCGGGCGCGCCCGAGACCTCCCAGCAGCCCGCGGTGGACGAGTCCTCCGAGGTCCTCACCCCGAGCGACGATCGGACCCCGGACGACACCGGTGGGGCGGAGGAGGACCCGCACGTCGGCTGGTGGCGCCGCGGACACCCCACGTTCGCCGCCCTGGTCGGCTTCTACACCGGCCTGGTGTTCGTGCTCGTCGTCCCCGGCGCGTACGCGGGCGTGCTCTCCCTGGTCACCGACCGGTCCACCGCGGCGTCCGCGTTCCCGTTCGTGCTCCTGGCGTTCGTCGTGCCGATCGGCCTCCTGGTCCCGCGGCTCACCCGCCGGTTCGCCCGGTACATGCTGCTCGGCATCTTCTCCACCGCGCTCGTGGTGGCGATCGCCGGCGGGGTCACCCTCTACGTCCTCTACGAACGCGGTCTCTGACCCGCCTGCGCGTCGCGCGCTCCCCGCGGGGCTCCGGCTCCTGGCGCCCCGGGTACTGGCGAACCGGGCCTGCGTGCACCAGAGTCGGTGGCTGACCCCTGCGGTCGTGCACCGCAGCCACGCGACGCCGGACGACGCCGTCCGGCGGAGGGAAGGAGCAGCGCCGTGACGAGGTACGTCGGAGCCGTCGACCAGGGCACGACGAGCACCCGGTTCATGATCTTCGACCACGACGGTCGCGAGGTGGCCCGGCACCAGCTGGAGCACACCCAGGTCATGCCGCGCGCCGGCTGGGTCGAGCACGACCCGGTGGAGATCTGGGAGCGCAGCCGGTCGGTGATCCAGACGGCGATGAGCCGGGCGGGCATCACCGCTGCCGACCTGGCCGCCGTCGGCGTGACCAACCAGCGGGAGACCACCGTGGTCTGGGACCGCCGCACGGGCCGCCCGTTCCACAACGCGATCGTCTGGCAGGACACGCGCACCGACGCCCTCGCCCAGCGGCTCGAGCGCGACGGCCACGGCGACCTGATCCGCCACCGCACCGGTCTCACCCCGAGCCCCTACTTCTCCGGCGGCAAGATCCGCTGGCTGCTGGACCACGTCGAGGGCCTGCGCGAGGCGGCGGAGGCCGGGGACGCCCTCTTCGGGACGACGGACTCCTGGCTGATCTGGAACCTCACGGGCGGCCCCGAGGGCGGCGTCCACGTCACGGACGTCACCAACGCCAGCCGCACCATGCTCATGGACCTCGAGACGTGCGCCTGGGACGACGAGCTGCTCGAGGTCCTCGGCGTGCCCCGCCGGATGCTGCCCGAGATCCGGTCCTCCTCCGAGCCGGGCGGCTACGGCGTCACCGACGCCCACGGGCCGTTCGCGGGGGAGGTGCCGATCACCGGCATCCTGGGCGACCAGCAGGCGGCCACCGTCGGGCAGGTCTGCTTCGAGCCGGGGGAGGCCAAGAACACCTACGGCACGGGCAACTTCATGCTCCTCAACACGGGTACCGAGATCGTCCGCTCGACCTCCGGGCTGCTCACGACGGTGGCCTACCGCTTCGGCGACGCCCCCACCGTCTACGCGCTCGAGGGCTCCATCGCCGTCACCGGCTCGGCCGTGCAGTGGCTGCGCGACCAGCTCGGCATCATCTCGGGAGCGGCGCAGTCCGAGGCGCTGGCGCGGCAGGTGGAGGACAACGGCGGGGTCTACTTCGTCCCCGCGTTCTCCGGCCTCTTCGCGCCGTACTGGCGCTCGGACGCCCGCGGCGCGATCGTCGGCCTCTCCCGCTACAACACCAACGCCCACGTCGCGCGGGCCACGCTCGAGGCGATCTGCTACCAGTCGCGCGACGTCGCCGACGCGATGGCGAAGGACTCCGGCGTCCCGCTGGAGGTGCTCAAGGTCGACGGCGGCGTCACGGCCAACGAGCTGTGCATGCAGATCCAGGCGGACGTCCTGGGCGTGGACGTCGTGCGGCCCGTCGTGGCCGAGACGACCTGCCTGGGCGCGGCGTACGCGGCGGGCCTGGCGGTCGGCTTCTGGTCCTCGACCGACGAGCTGCGCGCCAACTGGGCGGAGGGACGGCGCTGGAGCCCCGCCTGGGACGAGGAGCGACGCGAACGCGGCTACCGTCAGTGGGGCAAGGCCGTCCGTCGCACGCTCGACTGGGTCGAGATCGAGGACTGACCACCCGCCCGCAGCCACCCCGACCCTGCGAGAGAGAGTGAACCCATGCGAGCCCTAGCGCTGTCCCCCGAGCACCGCGCCCAGTCGCTGCGAGCGATGGCCTCCGAGGAGCTGGACATCCTCGTGATCGGCGGCGGGGTGGTGGGCGCCGGCTCGGCCCTGGACGCCGCGACCCGCGGCCTGCGCGTCGGCCTGGTCGAGGCGCGCGACTTCGCCTCGGGCACGTCCAGCCGCTCCTCCAAGCTCGTCCACGGCGGTCTGCGCTACCTGGAGATGCTCGACTTCCGGCTGGTGGCGGAGGCGCTGAAGGAGCGCGGCCTGCTGCTGCAGAAGCTCGCTCCCCACCTGGTGCACCCCGTCCCGTTCCTCTACCCGCTGCAGGGCAAGGGCTGGGAGCGGCTCTACGCGGGCACCGGCGTGCTCCTCTACGACGTGATGGCGCGGGCCGCGGGTCGCACGGGCGTCCCCGTGCACCAGCACCTGACCCGGCGGGGGGCGCTGAAGAAGGTGCCGTCCCTGCGCAAGGACGCCCTGGTCGGCGCGCTGCAGTACTACGACGCCCAGGTCGACGACGCCCGGCACACGATGTTCCTGGCCCGCACCGCCGCCTCCTACGGCGCCGACGTGGCCTCCCGGGCGCGCGTGGTGGAGCTGCTGCGGGAGGGCGAGCGGGTCACCGGCGCGGTGGTCCGGGACCTGGAGTCGGGGGAGGACCTCACCATCCGGGCCCGACAGGTGCTCAACGCCACGGGGGTGTGGACCGACGAGACGCAGTCCCTCGGCGGGGCGCGCGGGCAGTTCCACGTCCGCGCGTCGAAGGGCATCCACCTCGTCGTCCCCAAGGACCGCATCCGCTCCGAGGTCGGCCTCATCCTGCGCACCGAGAAGTCGGTGCTCTTCGTCATCCCGTGGGGCCGGCACTGGATCATCGGGACGACGGACACCGACTGGACGCTCGACAAGTCCCACCCCGCGGCGTCCCAGGCGGACATCGACTACCTGCTCGAGCACGTCAACGAGGTCCTCGAGACGCCCCTGACCAGGGAGGACGTCGAGGGCGTCTACGCCGGGCTGCGCCCGCTGCTCAAGGGGGAGTCCGAGGCCACGTCCCAGCTCTCCCGCGAGCACGCCGTCGGCCACCCCGTGCCCGGCCTGGTCGTGGTGGCGGGGGGCAAGTACACGACCTACCGCGTGATGGCGAAGGACGCCGTGGACGAGGCCGTCTTCGGCCTCGCCGACCACTTCGACCGCAGCGTCCCGCGCTCGACCACCGAGGACGTCCCGCTGCTGGGGGCCGAGGGCTACCGGGCGCTGTGGAACTCCCGGCACGTGCTGGCGCGGCGCCACGGGCTGCACGAGGTGTGGATCGAGCACCTGCTGAAGCGGTACGGCTCGCTGGTCCACGAGGTGCTCGCGCTGGTCGACGCCGACGCCGACCTGGGCCGCCCCCTCGGCGGCACGGGCGACTACCTGCGCGCCGAGATCGTCTACGCGGCCAGCCACGAGGGCGCGCGTCACCTGGACGACCTGCTCACCCGGCGCACCCGGATCTCCATCGAGACGTTCGACCGCGGCACGGGGGTCGCCCAGGAGGCCGCCGCGCTGGTCGCGCCGGTGCTCGGCTGGAGCGAGGAGCAGACGGCGCTGGAGATCGAGCACTACCTCAAGCGGGTGGCGGCGGAGCGGGAGAGCCAGACCATGCCGGACGACGCCACGGCCGACGCGGCCCGGCTCGGCGCGGCCGACGTCGTCCCGCTGACCTGAGCGGGGACGCCCCCGCCCCGGCGGGGGTTTCGCCAGCACCGTCACGCGGTGCCAGACTGGACGGGCCATGACTGACCAGCAGCCCGTCGCCACCGACGCCCAGGACTCCCCGGACGAGAACGCCGACCTGGCGGCCCTGCCGCGCACGGACGCCCAGAGCGAGGCCCTGAGCGAGGCCCAGAGCGAGGCCCAGCGGGAGGCGGCGATCGACGCCGAGATCGCCGCGAAGCTGCCGCCCCAGCCCACGGGTGGGGAGAAGGCGCTGCCGCTGGTCTTCGAGGCGCCCCGGGGCCGGGGCAAGCCGCCGGCCCACCTGGCCGACCTCGACCCCGCCGGTCGCAAGAAGCTGCTCGAGGACAACGGCCTGCCCGGCTTCCGCGCAAAGCAGCTCTCCACGCACTACTTCTCCCGGCTGGTCGACGACCCCGCCGAGATGACGGACCTGCCCGCCGGCCAGCGCGACCAGCTCGTCAGCACGCTGCTGCCGAGCCTGATGACCAACCTGCGCACCCAGACCGCCGACAAGGGCACCACCCGCAAGACGCTGTGGCGGCTCTTCGACGGCGCGCTCGTGGAGTCGGTGCTCATGCGCTACCCCGGCCGCACCACCATGTGCGTCTCCTCGCAGGCCGGCTGCGGCATGGCCTGCCCGTTCTGCGCCACCGGCCAGGGCGGTCTCCAGCGCAACATGTCGACCGCCGAGATCGTCGAGCAGGTCATGGCGGGCGCCCGCAGCCTGGCGCGCGGCGAGGTGCCGGGCGGCCCCGGCCGGGTCAACAACGTCGTGTTCATGGGCATGGGCGAGCCGCTGGCCAACTACAAGGCCGTCGTCGGCGCCGTCCGCCGCCTCACCGACCCCGCCCCCGACGGCCTCGGCATGTCCGCCCGCGGCGTCACGGTCTCCACGGTCGGCCTCGTCCCGCGGATCCGCCAGCTCAAGGACGAGGGCGTGCCCGTCACCCTCGCGCTCAGCCTGCACGCGCCGGACGACGAGCTGCGCAACGAGCTCGTCCCGATCAACACCCGCTTCTCCGTGGCCGAGACCGTCCAGGCCGCCTGGGAGTACGCCCAGGCCACCAAGCGCCGCGTCTCCATCGAGTACGCGATGATGGCCGGCATCAACGACCAGGCCTGGCGGGCCGACCTGCTGGCCGACGTCCTCTACGGGGACACGGGCGAGCGCGACTGGGGCTGGGTGCACGTCAACCTCATCCCGCTCAACCCGACGCCCGGCTCGAAGTGGACGGCCTCGGACCCGAAGGACGAGGCCGAGTTCGTGCGTCGCCTCGAGGCCCGCGGCATCCCCGCGACCGTCCGCGACACCCGTGGGCAGGAGATCGACGGCGCCTGCGGCCAGCTGGCCGCCTCCGAGGCCTGACTCGCCCGGCCTGACCCGATCGACCTGCCCGACCCGGCCCGGCGAACCGGTTCGGACGCTGTTCACCCACCCGTCGGCGACTCCGCCCCCGGCCTTCCTCGGCCCGTACGCCGGGCGTCCCAGGCTGAGCCACATGAGCCTGCTGACGGCGCACCAGCCCTCGCACCCCGGCCACCCCCTGGACCACACCCCCGGCCACCCCCTGGCCCCCGTCACCCCGCCGGCCGCCACGGACCGCCTCCGGGTCCTGGTCGTGACCGAGTCCTTCCTGCCGGCGGTCAACGGCGTCACGAACTCCGTCCGCCGGGTGCTGGAGCACCTCGCGGAGGAGGGTCACGTCGCCGAGCTCGTCGCGCCCAGCGGCCCCGCGACGTACGCGGGCTTCCCGGTGACCCAGGCGTTCTCCACCGCGCTGCCCTGGTACCCGTCGTTCCGGCTGGGGCTGGAGACACGCCGCCGCCTGCGCCAGGTGATGGCGCGGTTCCGGCCGGACGTCGTCCACATCGCCTCGCCCGCCACCCTCGGCCACCAGGCCGCGCTGGCGGCGGCCCAGATGGGCATCCCGTCGGTGGCGATCTACCAGACGGACATGGTCAGCTTCGCCGACCGCTACGTGAAGGGCGCCGGCGGCCGCGCGATGGCGGCCCTGACCCGGCGCATCCACACGCGCGTCGACCGCACGCTGGCACCCTCCACGGCCTCGCTGGCCCAGCTGGAAGCGCTCGACGTGCCCGAGACCTACCGCTGGCCGCGCGGCGTCGACGCCGTCTCCTTCCACCCCGGCCACCGGGACGCGGCCTGGCGCCGCGAGCTCGCCCCCGACGGCCGGGCGCTGGTCGGCTACGTCGGCCGGCTGGCCTCGGAGAAGGAGCTCGACCTGCTCGTGGGGCTGCACGCCGACCCGCGGGTGCGGCTCGTGATCGTCGGGGGAGGCCCGGACGAGGAGCGCCTGCGCGGCCTGCTGCCGGACGCCCGCTTCCTCGGCGTCCTGCACGGTGCGGACCTCTCCCGGGCGCACGCGAGCCTCGACGTGTTCGTCCACACCGGCCGACACGAGACCTACTGCCAGTCCGCGCAGGAGGCGCTCGCCTCGGGGGTGCCCGTGGTCGCCCCCCGGCAGGGCGGGCCCGTGGACGTCGTCCCCGACGGCGTCGGCGGCTACCTGTTCACCCCCGGGGACGCCGACGAGCTGGCCGCGCACGTCGGGCGGCTGCTCGACGACCCCGGGCTCCGGGCGCGCCTGGGGGCCCAGGCGCGGCGGGCCGTCGAGGGCCGCACGTGGCGCGCGGTGAACGAGGCGCTCGTGGGCCACTACCGGGCCGTCGTCACCGCCCGGGCCGCCGCCGAGCGGCGCGTGCGCGCGGCTGCCTAGCCCTCGCTTCCCCTGCCCCCGGGGCCCGCCCCGGTGACGATCGCCGCGGCCTCCTCGACGTCGTCGACGAGGTGCACGTGCTCCTCCATCGCCCGCCCGCGGGCCAGCGCGGCCAGGAGCGGCCACGCGGGCAGCTCCTCGGTCCAGTAGCGCCTCCCGACGAGCACCATCGGCGCGACCGACTCCTCGTCGGCGTAGTAGTTCTCGCACGCGTCCTGGAAGACCTCCTGGACCGTGCCGCCGGCACCCTGGAGGAAGACGATCCCGGCGTCGCAGACCTCCAGCAGGATCGCCTCGCGGGTGGCGTTCCGGAAGTACTTGGCGATCGCGGTGGCGAACAGGTTGGGCGGCTCGTGGCCGTAGTGCCAGGTCGGGATGCCGAGGGTGCCGGCGTCGGGCGCCGGGGGCGCCTCGGCCAGGACGTCGCGGGCCGCCATCGCCCAGGCGTCGATGGAGGGCCGGTAGGTGGGGACGACGGCCAGCCGACCGAGCGCCGCGGCCAGTGCGTCCTCCCCGGCCGCCCGCCCGCCGCCCGAGAGCCGCGCGCCCAGGTTGGCCGCCTCCATCGCGCCCGGGCCGCCGCCGGTGGTGACCGACAGCGGGTGACCCTCGTCCGCCCCCTCCGTGGCGAGCAGCAGGCCCAGCCGGGCGGCGGCCGCGTACTGCTCGTCGGTGCGGGTCGCCTGGTGGCCGCCCATGACGCCGACGAGGCTGCGCCCCTCGCGCCAGCGGCCGAGCGCCAGGTCGATGGCGTGGTCGTGCAGGGCCCGCGCCAGCGTCGGTGGCGTGGTGGCGCCCTCGGGCAGCACCGCCGGGTCCTGCTCCTGGCTCCAGGCGTAGGCCCGGCCGTCGAGCGAGTCGGCCCAGGTCGGCGCGTCGTAGAGCTCGTCGGCGGAGTAGAGCCCGGCCCGGTACACGTCGACCGGGACGTCCGGCAGGGCCGGGAGCACCAGCGCGCCCGCGGCGTCCACGTGCTCGGCGTCGCCCTCGGCGAAGGTGCAGCCGAGGAAGGTGGCGCCCGCGACGTCCGCGCGCCGCAGGCGGTGGCCGAGGCCGGTGAGGTCGAGCCCGCGGAGCCGCCAGCCCGACAGCGTGCGTGCCCCGCCGTCGAGCCGGCGCCGGAGGTCGTGGGTGGACGTGACGTCGACGGTGCGTCCGCGGGTGTGCCTCACGAGCGCGACGCTAGCCCGTCGGTCGGCCACCCCGCGGGGTGGCCGACCGACGCCCGCGGGACGCCTAGAAGGCGTGGGCCATGAGCTCGTCGAACAGGTCCTGCCCGTCGACCTCGAGCCCCTTGGACGCGAACCAGCGGCACATGTTGGTGCAGTCGCGCAGCAGGAAGTCGAACCCCGCCGGGTTGGCGACGAGGTCGACGACCTGGGGGAGGTCGATGATGACGAGCCGCTCGCCGGCGGCGAGGGTGTTGTAGGGCGAGAGGTCGCCGTGGACGAGGCCCGCGCCGACCATCGTCGCCATCGCCTCGCGCAGCTGCTCGTACCAGCCGTCGAGCACCCTGCGGTCGGGCCGGGACGCCTGCAGCCGCGGCGCGGTCTCCGGGCCGTCCTCGCCCTCCACCGTGATCCACTCCATGAGGAGCTCGGTGCCGTCGACCTGGACGGGGTAGGGGACCGGCAGGCCGAGGCCGGTGAGCCGGACGAGGGCGTCCCACTCCGCCATCGCCCACTGCCCGGCCGCCACCGAGCGTCCGTGCGCGGACTTCTTGGCCAGCGCCCGCATGTCGCGCGTGTTCCGCACGGTGCGGCCCTCGGTGTAGGTCGATGCCCGCTGGAACGAGCGGTGGTCGGAGTCGCGGTAGCGCTTGGCGACCATGACGACGGACTCGCCCAGGGCGTCGGACCCGGGGACGGCGCGCTCGAGCAGGAACGCGTCGGCCTCCTTGCCGGTCTTGAGGACGCCGAGGTCGGTGTCGACGGCGGCCTGGGAGGTCACGAGCCACTCCGGGCGCGGCTGCGGGCCGCGGCAGGTGGGCTCGACCGAGAGCCAGGTGGAGAACCGCTGGCCGTCGCCGACCTCGTCGGAGGCGTGGAAGTCGAAGACGAAGGACGGGTCGAGGTCGTCCGACGACGTGCCCCTGCCCGGCCGGGCAGGGGTGGGGTGGGTCGTGCTGTCAGTGCCGGGGTACCCGGCGCCCCAGGAGGGGGAGGGAGTGCTCAACGCAGGTGCTCTTTCGCGAGAGGGAGGTCTGGCTCGAAGGCAGGCCGGAGACAGTCATGGACATGTCACGCTCCTCTCGCGGTCGGGTGGCCGTGTGCCGCCCGGGGCGCGCCCACTGTGGTGGACGCGCCCCGGGTCGGGCAACCGATTTACGGCTCGGCGGGCGGCTCAGCCCCGCAGGCGCACGGACAGGCAGGTCACGCAGCCCTCGAGCTTCTCGAACTCGGAGATGTCGACGGAGACGACGCGCAGGCCCCGCGCCGCGACGATCTCCTGGCTGCGCGGTGCGGACGCCGACATGAGCACGGTGTCGTCGTCCAGGCAGACCACGGCGGAGCCGTGGGGCTCGGCGACGCGCACGAAGGGCTCCCAGGCGGCCGGGTCGTCGACCGCCTCCTCCCAGGCCACGACGGTGCCGTCGGGCAGCGCGGTGAGCGCGGACTTCAGGTGGAGCACCTTGGACAGGGGGACGCCGACCACCTCGGCGCCCTCGCCGGCCAGGTGCTCCCGGATCTGCTCCATGGCGCCGCGGCTCGTGCGGCCGCTGATGCCGACGTAGAGCCTGTCGCCCTGCTTGAGCACGTCGCCGCCGTCGAGGGAGTGCGGGGACTCGATGCGGGCGATCCGGTAGCCGAGGTCGCGCAGGGTCGACTCCGTCCCCGAGGTCTCCGGGCGGCGGGCGGAGTGGCCCGGGCGGCAGATGATCGCGGTGTCGCGGAACGCGACGACGGTGTCCTCGACGAACACGGCGTCGGGGCAGGAGTCGGCGGGCGGCACCTCGATGGTCTGCCAGCCCTCGCGGCGCAGCGCCGCGACGTACCCGTCCCACTGGTGGCGCGCCAGGTCGAGGTCGACGGCGGTCCGCTCCAGGTGGGTGACGATCCCGTCGGCCAGCAGGGGGCCCGGGCGGCGCACGAGCGCCAGCTTTCTCATGAAGGGCACCGTAGCCGGTCCCCTGACGACGTGGGCAGCGCCGGTCCGAATCCGACCACGGTAGGGACGACTCCTAGCCGAGGAGGGGCGCCATGGCCCGCGCGAGCAGGGACGGACGACCCGTGAGCGCCTCCTCGGCGTCGGCCAGGTTGGTCACGTTGAGGCCCGCGTTGACCCCCAGCCAGCGCAGCGGCTCCGGCTCCCAGTCGGGGGAGCCGTGGCCGGTCCAGGGCAGCGAGGTGAGCTCGGTGTCGCGCTGGAGGACGAGGTCGCGCAGCGTCCGGCCGGCGAGGTTGGTCGTGCTCAGGCCGTCGCCGACGTACCCGCCGGCCTGCGCCAGCCCGGTGCGGCGGTCGTAGGAGGCCGAGGCGCACCAGTCGCGCGCGATGCCCAGCGGTCCGCCCCAGCGGTGGGTGACCCGGTGGCCGCGCAGCACCGGGAACATCTCCACCAGGCTCGACCACAGGCGGGCGTAGGTGCGCTCGTCGCGGTCGAACGCGGGGCGGATGGAGGAGCCGAGGTGGTACGGGGCGCCGCGGCCGCCGAAGACCAGCCGGTCGTCCGCGGTGCGCTGGCCGTAGATGATGAGGTGGCGGTGGTCGGAGAAGGTCTCCCGGCGGGCCAGCCCGATGCGGTCCCAGACCTCCTGGGGGAGCGGCTCGGTGCCGATCACGAGCGAGTAGACGGGGATCACCGCGCGGCGGCTGCCCGGCAGCTGCGAGGTCCACGCCTCGGTGGCGCGCACGACGACGTCGGCGGCCACGGTGCCCCGGTTCGTCCGGACCTTGCCCTGCTCGATCGCGAGCGCCTCGGTGCCCTCGTGGATCGTCACGCCCCGGGCCTCCACGGCGCGGGCCAGGCCGCGGACGAGACGGGCGGGGTGCAGCACGGCGCAGTCGGGGGTGTAGGTCGCGCCGAGGGTGTGGGTCGCCGCCAGCACGGACGTGGCCTCGGCCGCGTCGAGCAGGCGGACGTCGTCCTCGCCGCGGCGCCAGGTGCGGGCGTGCTCGACCTCCGCGCGGGCGCGGGCGAGCTGGGCGGCGTTGCGCACCAGCGAGATCGTCCCGCCCTTGGTGGCCTGGGCGTCGATCCCCTCGACCTCGGCCACGCGCAGCACCTCGTCCACCGTCGCGCGCATCGCGCGGTGCTGGGCGAGGGCGGCCTCACGGCCGGCGGAGCGCGCCAGGGAGTCCAGGGACGCCGGGAAGAGTGCCGAGCACCAGCCGCCGTTGCGGCCGGAGGCGCCGAACCCGGTGACCTCCCGCTCCAGCACGACGATCCGCAGGGTCGGGTCCGCCTCGGCCAGGTAGTAGGCCGTCCACAGGCCGGTGAGGCCGCCGCCGACGATCGCGACGTCGACCTGGGTGTTGCCGGGCAGGCCAGGGCGCGGGGCGAAGTCGTCGTCCGCGGTGTCGTGCCACAGCGAGAGCCCGGCGTAGCCGGTGGTGGCCGCCGTGGCGCTCACCGGACGCCCCAGGAGTAGGTCTGCTTGCGCAGCTGGAGGTACATGAAGGTCTCCGTGGAGGTGACGCCGGGGATGGACCGGATCTCGTGGGAGACGAGGTCCAGCAGGCCCTCGTCGCTCTCGGCCACGACCTCGGCGAGCAGGTCGAAGGAACCGGCGGTGATGACGACGTAGTCGACCGCGTCGATCTCGGCCAGCGCGTCGGCCACTGGTTCGAGGGCGCCCTGGCAGCGGATGCCGACCATGGCGGTGCGGGCGAAGCCCAGCTGGAGGGGGTCCGTGACGGCCACGACCTGCATGACGCCGGACTCGACGAGCCGCTGCACCCGCTGGCGGACGGCAGCCTCCGAGAGCCCGACGACCTTGCCGATCGCGGCGTAGGAGCGGCGTCCGTCCTGCTGGAGCTGCTCGATGATGGCCTTGGAGACGTCGTCGAGGGCGTGCGTCTTCTCGGCCCGGTCCGGGTGGCGAGGCTGGCGTGTCATCGCGGTGAGTCTGTCAGCCGGGATCGCAGGAAGTCCACGGCTCTGGGTGCTGATTTCGTTGCAATCGTGTTTCCGATCTGCGGTTTCTTCAGTTTCGGACGCTCCAGGCTTCCCAGATCCTCAGGTGGCGCGCCGCGGTGCAGGGGTCCGTGGACGCCGCGAGGGCCGGCCGCGGGTGCGGCCGGCCCTCGCCGGGTGGTGCTGGCCGCCGTGCGGCGGGGAGGCTGCTCAGAGCATCGAGCCGGCCTTGTCGAGGACGGAGCGCAGGATCTGCTCCATCTCGTCGAACTGCTCCGGGCCGCAGATGAGCGGCGGCGAGAGCTGGATGACCGGGTCGCCACGGTCGTCGGCGCGGCAGTAGAGGCCCTGGTTGTAGAGCTCCTTGGAGACGAAGCCGTAGAGGATGCGCTCGCACTCCTCGTCGCTGAACGACTCCTTGGTGGCCTGGTCCTTCACGAGCTCGATGCCGTAGAAGAACCCGTCACCGCGGACGTCGCCGACGATCGGCAGGTCGCGCAGCCGCTCCAGCGTGGCGCGGAAGGTGGCCTCGTTCTCGCGGACGTGCTCGAGGACGTTCTCCTCCTCGAACAGCTGGAGGTTGCGCAGGCCGACGGCGGCGGAGACCGGGTGGCCACCGAACGTGTAGCCGTGCAGGAAGGACTCGGTGCCCTGGAGGAACGGCTCCATGAGCCGGTCGGAGGCGATCATCGCGCCCAGCGGGGAGTATCCGGAGGTGAGGCCCTTGGCGGAGGTGATGATGTCGGGCTGGTAGCCGTAACGCTCGGCGCCGAACATGTGGCCGAGGCGGCCGTAGGCGCAGATGACCTCGTCCGAGACCAGCAGCACGTCGTGCTCGTCGCAGATCTCGCGCACGCGCTCCCAGTAGCCCGGGGGCGGGGGGAAGCAGCCGCCGGCGTTCTGCACCGGCTCGAGGAACACGGCGGCGACGGTGTCGGCGCCCTCGTTCTCGATCGCGATGCCCACCTGGTCCGCGGCCCAGCGGCCGAAGGCCTCGGGGTCGGAGGAGTCCAGCAGGCCCGAGGTGATCTCGGAGGCGCGGTAGACGTTCGTGTTGGGCACCCGGAAGGTGGAGGGCACCAGGGGCTCGAACTGCGCCTTGAGGCCCGGGAGGCCGGTGATGGACAGCGCGCCCTGCGTGGTGCCGTGGTAGGCGACCGCGCGGCTGATGACCTTGTGCTTCATCGGCTTGCCGGTGAGCTTGAAGTAGTTCTTGGCGAGCTTCCAGGCGGACTCGACGGCCTCGCCGCCACCGCTGGTGAAGAACACGCGGTTGAGGTCGCCCGGCGCGTAGGACGCCACCTTCTCGGCCAGCTCGATGGCGGCCGGGTGGGCGTAGGACCACAGCGGGTGGAAGGCGAGCTCCTTGGCCTGCGCGGCGGCGGCCTCGGCGAGCTCGGTGCGGCCGTGGCCGAGCTGGTTCACGAACAGGCCCGCGAGACCGTCGAGGTAGCGACGGCCCTGGATGTCGTAGATGTAGGCGCCCTCACCGCGGACGATGACGGGGACGTCCTCGCTCGCGTACCGCCCGTGCTGGGTGAAGTGCATCCACAGGTGGTCCTTGGCAGCGCGCTGCAGGTGGTCGTAGTCCGGGCTCATGCGCCCATCCTGACCCGACACCCGCGGGCAAGGCAAGCCCTCGGCTACTGATTTCGTGGCATCTGATCTCCTGGAAGACGGATTCCGTTGTGACAATCGCGTTACGCGGACGTTATGAGTGGCTTCGTGTGGCCGATCCGTGGTCTCGCGGTGGTAGGAATCAGGCCATGGCGACGACGATGCTGATCGGTGGGTCCGTGTTCGACGGGCACCGCTACCTGGGCCCGCGGGACGTGCTGGTGGTCGACGGGCGGGTGGCCGCGGTGACGGCCCCCGGGGTCCTGGGCGGGGGGTCCGAGCAGGACGCCGTCGTGGTGGACGCCGCGGGCGGCCTGGTCTGCCCGGGCTTCACCGACGCCCACGTCCACGCCGTGCAGGGCGGGCTCGAGCGCATCCGGTGCGACCTCACCGAGGCGTCCACGCGCGACGGCTACCTCGCCCTCGTGTCGGCCTACGCGGAGGCGAACCCGGACCTGCCGTGGGTGCTCGGCGGGGGCTGGGCGATGGCGGCGTTCCCCGGCGGCACGCCCACGGCGGCCGACCTCGACACGGTCGTCTCCGACCGGCCGGTCTTCCTGCCCAACCGGGACCACCACGGCGCCTGGGTCAACAGCCGCGCCCTCGAGATCGCCGGGATCGACGCGGACACCCCCGACCCGTCCGACGGGCGCATCGAGCGGGACGCCGAGGGTCGCCCCACCGGCACCCTGCACGAGGGTGCCATGGACCTCGTGGCCCGCCACCTGCCCGTGACGACGCCGGAGGAGCACGACGCCGCGCTCGCCGAGGCGCAGCGCTACCTGCACTCCCTGGGCGTCACCGGCTGGCAGGACGCCATCGTCGGCGCCTACGCCGGGATGGACGACCCTGGCCCGGCCTACCTCCGCGCGGCGCGCGCGGGCACGCTGACCGCCCACGTCGTCGGCGCCCTGTGGTGGGACCGCGAGCGCGGCGTGGAGCAGGTCCCCGAGCTCGTCGCCCGCCGGTCCGAGCTCACCCACGGCCGCTTCCGCGCCACGACGGTCAAGGTGATGCAGGACGGCGTGGCCGAGAACGGCACCGCCGCCATGCTCGAGCCGTACCTGGACCGGTGCGGCCACCCGACGTCCGGCTCTGGCCACTCCTTCGTGGACCCGCACGTCCTGGCCACCGCCGTGCCGGTGCTGGCCGAGGCCGGCTTCCAGGTCCACGTCCACGCCATCGGCGACCGCGGGGTGCGCGAGGCGCTGGACGCCTTCGCCGGCCTGGACGACGCGGGGCGGGCGCTCGGGCACCACATGGCCCACCTCCAGCTGGTCCACCCCGACGATGTCCCGCGGTTCGCCGCGCTCGACGTCACCGCCAACATGCAGTCGCTCTGGGCGTGCCTGGACGAGCAGATGGTCGACCTGACGCTGCCCGTGCTCGGCTCGGAGCGCAGCCGGTGGCAGTACCCGTGGGCCTCCCTGCTGGCGGCGGGCACCGCGCTGGCCGCGGGGTCCGACTGGCCCGTCTCCAGCCCAGACCCGTGGGCCGCCACGCACGTGGCGGTCAACCGCTGGGCCCACGGCGAGGAGGGGCCGGCGGGCAGCGAGCCGTTCCTGCCCGAGCAGGCGCTGGACCTGGCGACCGCGTTGGCCGCCTACACCTCGGGCAGCGCCGCGCTCAACGGCCGGCCGGACGCCGGTCGGGTCGCCGCCGGGGCGGTCGCGGACCTCGTCCTGCTCGACCGTGACCCGTTCGTGGGGCCCGTCGAGGAGATCGGCGCGACCGGGGTCGTGGGCACCTGGGTGGAGGGCGTGCGGGTCCACGGCTGAGGTCCGGTGGGGTGACGGCTTCGGATTTCGTATTGCGGCGACGTTACAAGTAGGGAATCAGTCGTCGCACCCGTTGTCGGCAGCGCTTTTCCCCCGTTAGGGTCGCCAGCATGGCCGACAAGACCTTCTCCAACGTCATCAACGGCGAGCTCGTCCAGGCTGCCTCCGGGCAGACCTACGACGTGATCGACCCGACCACGGGCGGTGTCTACGCCCAGGCGCCGCTGTCGGGGGCGGAGGACGTCGACCGCGCCTACGCCGCCGCCGACGCGGCCTTCGAGGGCTGGGGCTGGGGGACCACCCCCCAGGTGCGCGCCCGCGCCCTGCTCAAGCTCGCCGACGCCATCGAGGAGCGGGCGGAGGAGATCTGCCGCGTCGAGTGCGAGGACACCGGCAAGCCCTTCCAGCTCACGATGGACGAGGAGATGGGCTACGCCCACGACCACTTCCGCTTCTTCGCCGGGGCCGCGCGCATCCTCGAGGGCAAGTCGGCCGGGGAGTACATGACCGACCACACCTCCTACGTGCGCCGCGAGCCCATCGGCGTGGTCGGCCAGGTCACGCCGTGGAACTACCCGCTCATGATGATGATCTGGAAGATCGCCCCGGCCCTGGCCGCGGGCAACACGATCGTCCTCAAGCCCAGCGACACCACCCCGGCGTCCTCGACCTTCCTGGCCGAGATCGCGCAGGAGTTCCTCCCGCCGGGCGTGCTCAACATCGTGTGCGGCGACCGCGACACCGGGCGGACGCTCGTCTCGCACCCCACCCCCCAGATGGTCGCCATCACCGGCTCGGTGCGCGCCGGCATGCAGGTCGCCGAGGCCGCCTCGGCGGACCTCAAGCGCGTCCACCTGGAGCTGGGCGGCAAGGCTCCCGTCATCGTCTTCGACGACGCCGACGTGGAGAAGGCCGCGGCGGGCATCGCCGGCGCCGGCCTGTTCAACGGTGGTCAGGACTGCACTGCGGCCACCCGCGTCCTCGCCGCCCCCGGCATCCACGACGAGCTCGTGGCGGCGCTCGCCGAGGCCGCCAAGGGCCTGCCCACCGGCATGCCGGACGACGCCTCGACCTACTACGGCCCGCTCAACAACGCCAACCAGCTCGCCCACGTCACCGGGATGGTCGACCGGCTGCCCGACCACGCCGAGGTCGTCACCGGCGGCGCCCGCAAGTTCGACCAGGGCTACTTCTACGAGCCCACCGTCGTCTCCGGCCTGCGCCAGGACGACGAGCAGGTGCAGAACGAGATCTTCGGCCCGGTCATGACGGTGCAGAAGTTCACCGACGAGGCCGAGGCGCTGCGCTGGGCCAACGGGGTCAAGTACGGCCTCGCCTCCAGCGTGTGGACCTCCGACCACGGCCGCGCCATGCGGGTCTCGCGTCGGCTGGACTTCGGTGCGGTGTGGATCAACACCCACATCCCGTTCCTCTCCGAGATGCCCCACGGCGGGTTCAAGCACTCCGGGTACGGCAAGGACCTCTCGATGTACGGCTTCGAGGACTACACCCGCATCAAGCACGTGATGAGCTACTACGGGGAGTGACCCCGGCGCTCGCCGCACGGCCCCGGGGCGCACGCCCCGGGGCCGTCGTGCGTCCCGGCCTGCTCGTGTCCCGGGCTCAGGCCCGCAGGCCCCCCACGGCGAGCTCGCCGGCGTCGAGGCGCAGCAGCATCTCGCGGATGGCCGCGGAGTCGTAGCGGCCGGTGGCGCGCGCCTCGAGCAGGGCCTCGCGCTGGTCGTCGATGACGGCCTGCCGCACGCGCCGGTACTCCGCGACCCGGCGTGCCCGCTCCGCGTCGTCCTCCCCGGCCCACAGCACGTGCCGGTCGGGGTGGGAGGCCTCCCGGGCCTCGTCGAGGACGATGAGCTCGACCCGCCGGCCATCCAGCCCGTGCTCGGCGATGTCGTTGGTGGTCGAGTCGGCCACGTCGCTGAGCAGCGTGGCCAGGCTGTGCCGGTGCTCGCGCTCGACGTCGCGGCGGTCGACCTGCGCCCCCAGCCAGCGGACCACCCACGCCAGCGTGCCGCCCTGGAGGACCAGGGTGGCGACGGCCACGGCGAAGGCGGTGAGGACGAGCAGGGGTCGGTGCGCCGTGGACGAGGGCAGCGTCTGCGCCGCGGCCAGCGTGACCGAGCCGCGCAGGCCGGCCCAGAAGATCACCCCGCCGTCCCGCTTGGTCATCCGCTCGTCGGCGTAGAAGCGCAGGTCCGCCTCGCGCCGCTCGAGCTCCTGCTGGAGCCGCTGGCGGCGGTGCTCGGAGGTCTGGGCCCGGAAGTGGGGCCCGAGCCGGCGCTCCCAGCGTCGGCGCACCGCCTCGGTCCGGGCCCGGCCGCGGGCGTGCTCGGTCCGGGCGCGGGCGACCAGCGTGGCGACGAAGGCGGCGCGGACGCCCCACAGGACGAGCAGGCACAGCCCGCCCACCAGCAGCACGTCGGCCCAGGGGCGCGGGTCGTCGGCGAAGTCCTCGACCAGCCCGCGGGTCTGGAGCCCCATCACCAGGAAGACCCCGGCCTCCAGCAGGAACGACAGGGAGTGCCAGTTGGTCGACTCGGCCCGGCGCACGGCGGCGGGGAGGAGGTGGACGCGGCGGGCGCTCACCACCAGGCCCGCGATGACGGCGGCCACGAGCCCGGAGGCCCCGAGCTCCTCGGCGGGGAAGTAGGCCAGGTAGGGCACGACGAACGACGTGGCGACGTTGAGGGTGTCGTCGGAGATCCGGCTGCGGACCTGGAGGGTCAGCCAGCCGATGACGGCGCCGACCAGCACCGCGACCACGAGGGAGCGGGCGAGGTCGCCCGCGACGCCGCCCACCGTGAGGGCGCTGCCCGCCACGGCCGAGCGCAGCAGGACGAGCGCCGTGGCGTCGTTGAGCAGGGACTCGCCGTCCAGCACCGTGACGACCCGGGGGGCCACGCCCGCCTTCTTCACCACCGTGGTGGCCACCGCGTCGGTCGGGCTGATGACCGCGCCGAGCGCCACGCCTGCCGCGAAGCCGACGCCCGGCACCAGGGTGGAGACCACGAGCCCGCACAGCAGCGCCGAGACGACGACCACCGCCACCGAGAGCCACGTGATCGAGCGGAGCTCACGGCGGAAGTCGAGGGTCGGCATGTTGACCGCCGAGGCGTAGAGCAGGGGCGGGAGGACGCCGGCCAGGACGACGTCCGGGTCGATCGCCACCACGTCCACGCCGGGGGCGAAGCTGATCGCCACCCCGGCGGCGACCAGGGCCAGGGGAGCGGTCACCCCGATGCGGGGCGCGACCGCGCTGACCGCGACGACCACGACGAAGCACACGACCACCAGCACCGGTTCCACGTGCCCGATCATGCCGGGTCGGCCGTCGGCACCCCGGGCGGACGCGGCGCGGGCGGGGAGTTCTCAGGACTCCCGCAGGCTCAGGCCGGCCGGTGCTCCGGGGACAGGAGGCGCAGGGGGAGGTCGCCGACGCGGACGGCGGGAGCCTCGTCGAGGCCGCGCGGCAGCCGGTCGCCCGAGGCGAGGACGGGATCGGCGGCCAGGACGACCTGGCCGGAGTCGGTCGCGAGCACCGCGCCGGCGGCCCGCACCGAGGGCAGCAGCAGCCGCTCGACGGTGTCGAAGAGGGTGTCGGCCCCCACCAGCCCCACCACCTGCCCGTCCATGTGGACGGGGGCGGTCGTGGTGACGACCAGCGCGTCGGTGCAGACGTAGTCGACGTAGGGGCCGGTCACGTGCCGGCGGCCGGTGGCCGTGGGGACCCGGAACCACTCGTGGCGGCGGTAGTCGAAGCGGTCGCGGCCCAGCGGCATGCCCCGCGAGGGCATCGGCCCGGAAGGGCCGCGCATCCGCCAGGCCAGGTGCAGGTCGGCGTCGCGGAGGAGGCCGGGGGCGGCCACGAACCCGGCGCCGGCCACCGGCCGGGCGTCGATGACGGCGTCGATGGCCGGGCGGACGGCCCGGTCCAGCGCGCCGGTCGTGCGCGTGCCCTCGGCCACCGCGTCCAGGACGGCGGTGCGGACGTCGTCCAGGCGGGCGAAGACCCCCTCGAGGTAGCCCAGCGTCGCCGCCACGCAGGCCTCCACGGCCTCGCCGCGCTCGGCGGTGCCGGGGGAGGACGCCAGGGTGCCCGCCCTCACGAGGCGCTCCGCTCGGTGGCGTCGGCGTGGAGGCGCGCGAGCCGGGCGAGGACCTCGCGCCAGTGCGCGCGGGTGCAGCGCCGGGCGGCGTCCGGGTCGCCGGCCGCGAGGGCGTCGACCAGCCGCTCGTGGTGGGCGCGGGTGAGCCCGAGGACCTCCGGGTCGGCCAGTGGCAGGCGGGCGAGCGGCCCGAAGTCGGCCTCGAGGGCGAGCACCTGGCGGGTGAGCCGGGCGGAGCGGGTGAGGGAGGCGACGGAGAGGGACAGCTCGGCGTCGGCCTGGCGCCACAGACCCGGCTCCTCGCCGTGCGGGACGAGGTCGGCCAGTGCCCGGGCCTCCTCGGGGGCCGCGCGCTCGGCCGCGAGCTCGGCGCAGCCGGCGAGGAGCAGGGTGAGCTCGGTGCCGCGGTCGTGCAGGTCGGCGCGGGTCATCGACGCCAGCCGGCCGTGCGCCCCGGCGTCGCCGCCCGGCGTCTCGAGCGCCACGAACGTCCCGCCGCCCCGCCCTCGGGTGGTGCGGACCAGGCCCTGGCCGCGCAGCGCCGTGAGGGCCTCGCGGACGGTCACGACGGCGACGCCCAGCATGCCGGCCATCTCGGGCTCCGACGGCAGCCGCTCGCCGCGGGCGAGGAGCCCGGCGCGGATCGCGGCGCCCAGGCGCTCCTCCACCTGGGCCGCGCGCGAGACGTCACCGAGCGGCGCGAGGACGGCTCGCCGTGCGTGGTGGCTGGTGGGGCCGGACACGCTCACCCCTCTCGGGTGGCTCGGGTGGCTGGTGGCTCGGGTGGCTGGTGGCTCGGGCGGGTCGGGCTGCTGGTGGTGCGGGCGGACGGGGGCGGTCGCGCTGCCAGGTCGTCACCGAAGTGTTATCAGACAGCTCTATTCGTTTAATGACCGCTTCCATAGGTTATGGGCCGACGACGCGCTTCGCCAGGGGTGCGTCCAGGGGACCTCGACGCGTCCGGTCGCGACCGGACGGAGGCCCCAGCCGATCCACCCAGCACCAGGAGACACCGCATGACGCTCGCCCCCGAGGCGCCCCGGCCCGGAGCCGGCACCGCCGGGCCCGCCATCTCCCTGCGCGGCCTGACCAAGCGCTACGGCGCGGTCACCGCCGTGGAGTCGCTCGACCTGGACGTCGCGGAGGGGGAGTTCTTCTCCATGCTCGGGCCCTCGGGCTCGGGCAAGACGACCGTCCTGCGCCTCGTCGCCGGGTTCGAGGAGGCCACCGAGGGCACCGTCCTGCTCGGCGGCCAGGACGTCACCGCGGCGCCGCCGTACGCGCGCGAGGTCAACACCGTCTTCCAGGACTACGCGATCTTCCCGCACCTCGACGTGCAGGCGAACGTCGAGTACGGGCTGCGGGTCAAGAAGGTCCCGCGGGCCGAGCGTCGCCGGCGTGCGGCCGAGGCCCTGGAGACCGTGCGCCTCGACGGCTACGCCTCCCGCAAGCCCCACGAGCTCTCCGGTGGCCAGCGCCAGCGCGTCGCGCTCGCCCGCGCCCTGGTCAACCGCCCCCGCGTGCTGCTCCTCGACGAGCCCCTGGGCGCCCTGGACCTCCAGCTGCGCCGCGAGATGCAGGTCGAGCTCAAGCAGATCCAGCGCGACGTCGGGATCACCTTCGTCTTCGTCACCCACGACCAGGAGGAGGCCCTGACGATGAGCGACCGCATCGCGGTCTTCAACCAGGGTCGGATCGAGCAGCTCGCCACGCCGCACGAGCTCTACGAGCGCCCCGCCAGCGCGTTCGTGGCCGGGTTCGTCGGCACGTCCAACCTCCTCGAGGGGGACGTGGCCCGCACCCTCGTCGGCGAGTCCGGGCCGTTCGTCGTGCGACCGGAGAAGGTGCGGCTCGGCGAGCCCGCCGAAGGCCTCGAGCCCGGCTGGTGCGCCGGCGAGGGCACCGTCCTCGAGGTCGTCTACCTCGGCGCCACCACCCACACCGTCGTCCGGCTCGACGCAGGCGTGCGGATGACCGTGGCCGACCACAACGACGAGACCGTCGCCGCCCCGTCCGGCGACCCCGCGAACGGCGCCGCGCACGCGCGGCGCGACCAGCGCGTCCGCCTCTCCTGGCGGCGCGACCACCTGGTGCCGCTGGCCGGCACCGCGCACGAGGAGGAGTCACGATGACCTCACGCACGACCACCCGCGCGTCCCGCGCGCGGCGCGTGGGCGCCGTCGCCGCCGTCGGTGTGCTCGCGCTCGCAGCCACGAGCTGCGGCACGAGCTCCGGGAGCGGTTCGTCGTCGAGCAGCGAGGGCGGCTCGGGCTTCACGGCCCCCGACGTCCCGATGACGGAGTCGCTCGGCGAGGACGAGGGGGAGGTGTCGATCCTCGCGTGGCCCGGCTACGCCGAGGACGGCTCGACCTACAAGGCCTACGACTGGGTGACGCCCTTCGAGGAGCAGACCGGCTGCACCGCCAACATCAAGGTGTTCGGCACCTCCGACGAGGCTGTGAAGCTCATGCAGTCCGGGCAGTACGACGTCGTGTCGGCCTCCGGTGACGCCTCGCTGCGCCTCATCGCCTCCGGCGACGTCGCGCCGGTCAACACGGACCTGCTCACGAGCTACGACGACATCGCGGACTTCCTCAAGGACCAGGCCTGGAACTCCGTCGACGGCCAGATGTACGGCGTCCCGCACGGCTGGGGCGCCAACCTCCTCATGTACAACGCCGACGAGGTCACGCCCGCCCCGACGTCCTGGGGCGCCGTGTTCGACGACGCCTCGGAGTACTCCGGCAAGGTGACCGCCTACGACTCCCCGATCTACATCGCGGACGCGGCGCTCTACCTCATGGCCACCCAGCCCGACCTGGGCATCGAGAACCCCTACGCGCTCGACACCGACCAGCTCGCCGCGGCGGTCGACCTGCTGAAGACGCAGAAGGAGTCGCTCTCGGAGTACTGGAGCGACTACCTCAAGGAGGTGCAGGCCTTCAAGACCGGCGACTCCGTCATCGGCACCAGCTGGGAGGTCATCGCCCAGGTCGCCCAGAGCGAGGACGTGCCGGTCGAGACCGTGCTGCCCGACGAGGGCTCCACCGGCTGGTCCGACACCTGGATGATCTCCTCGCAGGCCGAGCACCCCAACTGCGCCTACGAGTGGATGAACTGGATCACCAGCGCCGAGGTCCAGGCCGAGGTCGCGCAGTACTTCGGTGAGGCCCCGGCCAACACCGCGGCCTGCGACTACACCGCCAAGGGCTTCTGCGACGACTACCACGTCACCGACTCCGACTACGCGTCGAAGATCTGGTACTGGACCACGCCGATCTCCGAGTGCCTGGACGGCCGCACCGACACCGAGTGCACCGACTACGGCGACTGGGTGACCGCCTGGACCGAGGTCAAGGGCTGACCTTGCCTGCTTCCTCCCTGCTCCGTCGCCCGGGCGTCCGGGTCGGCCTCCTGCTCGCGCCACCGATGCTGTGGCTCGGCGTGGCCTACCTGGGCGCCCTGGCGGCGCTGCTCGTCACCGCACTGTGGACCCAGAACGACTTCACCGGTCAGGTGGAGCGGATCTGGACCCTCGAGAACTTCCAGACCCTCCTCGGGGTCGAGGTCTACCGCACCATCACGCTGCGCACGATCGGCGTGGCCGCGGCCGTGACCGTCATCGACGCGCTGCTGGCCTTCCCCGTCGCCCTCTTCATGGCGAAGGCGGCGAGCCCCCGGCTCCAGCGGGTCATGGTCATCGCCGTGCTGACCCCGCTGTGGGCGTCCTACCTGGTCAAGGCCTACGCGTGGCGGGTCGTGTTCGCCACCGGCGGCCCCCTGGACGAGCTCGGCCACCTGTTCGGCCTGGGCACGCCCGGGTACGGCCTGCCGGCCACGATCGTCACCCTGGCCTACCTGTGGCTGCCCTACATGGTGCTGCCGCTGTACGCGGGCCTGGAGCGGGTCCCCGACTCGCTGTTCGAGGCCTCGGCCGACCTCGGGGCCGGCGTGGGGCTGACCCTGCGCCGGGTCGTGGCGCCGATGCTGTTCCCGTCCTTCGTGGCCGGCTCGATCTTCACCTTCTCGCTCTCCATGGGCGACTACATCGCGGTGAAGATCGTCGGCGGGACCACGCAGATGCTCGGCAACGTCGTCTACGACAACTCCGGCGCGGCCAACAACCTGCCGTTCGCCGCGGCGGTGGCCACGGTGCCGATCGTCCTCATGCTCGTGTACCTCACCGTCGTCCGCCGGACCGGAGCCCTGGAGCAGCTGTGAAATTGTCCCGACGCGCCCGGTTCCTGCTGGGCCTGGCCACGGCGGTCGTGCTCGCGGTCGTCTACGCGCCGCTGGCGCTGGTGCTGCTGAACTCGTTCAACGCCGACAAGACGTTCGGCTGGCCGCCCACCGGCTTCACGCTGGAGTGGTGGCGGATGGCGGGGGAGAGCGAGGGCGCCCGCGACGCGCTGCTCACCAGCCTCGAGGTGGCGGCGCTCGCCACGGTCCTCGCGCTGGTGCTCGGCACCCTGGCAGCGATGGGCCTGCGGCACACGCGGTTCTTCGGCCGCAACGTCGTCTCCCTGCTGGTGATCCTGCCGATCGCGCTGCCCGGCATCGTCACCGGCATCGCGCTGCAGAACGCCTTCGGCACGATGCTGGGGGTGCAGCTGAGCCTGTTCACGCTGGTCGTGGCGCACGCGACGTTCTGCATCGTCACGGTGTTCAACAACGTCCAGGCCCGCTTCCAGCGGCTCGGCGGCTCCCTCGAGCAGGCCTCGATGGACCTCGGCGCCGGCCCCTGGACGACGTTCCGCCTGGTCACGCTGCCGATGCTGCGCTCGGCGCTGCTGGCGGGGGCGCTGCTCTCCTTCGGGCTCAGCTTCGACGAGATCGTGGTGACCACGTTCACCGCGCCGGACACGGTGCAGACGCTGCCGATCTGGATCTTCGGCAACCTGTTCCGGCCCAACCAGGCGCCCGTGGTCAACGTCGTCGCCGCGGTGCTGGTCGTGCTCTCCGTGGTGCCGATCTACCTGGCCCAGAAGCTGTCCGGCGACACCGCCGGCGCGGCGGCCGGGGCGCGCTGAGCCGGTCCTCCTCCCCAGGCGTCCTCCCCGGGCATCCTCCTCGGCCGTCCGGCCTGGGAGGATGCCTGCGTGAGCACCCTGCAGCGCCGCGACGTCGTCATCCTCGGCTCGACCGGGTCCATCGGGACCCAGGCCCTCGACCTGGTCCGGGCCAACCCGGACCGCTTCCGGGTGGTCGGGCTCACCGCCGGCGGGTCCCAGAAGGACCTCTTCGAGCGCCAGGTCGAGGAGTGCGCCGCCCGGTACCCCGGGGTCTTCTCGGGGCTGGGGGAGGAGGCGTCGGTGGAGGCCGCCGGCCTAGCGTGCGACGTCGTGCTCAACGGGATCACGGGCGCCGTCGGGCTGCGGCCCACGCTCGCGGCGCTGGACGCCGGGAACACGCTGGCCCTGGCGAACAAGGAGTCCCTCATCATCGGCGGCCCGCTGGTCAAGGAGCGGGCCCGCCCGGGGCAGATCGTGCCCGTCGACTCCGAGCACTCCGCGATCGCCCAGTCGTTGCGGGCGGGCACGGCCGGCGAGGTGCGACGGCTGGTGCTCACGGCGTCCGGCGGGCCCTTCCGTGGGCGCACCCGCGCCGAGCTGGCCGACGTCACCCCGGCCCAGGCGCTGGCCCACCCCAACTTCGCGATGGGGACGGTCATCACCACGAACTCCGCCACCCTGGTGAACAAGGGGCTGGAGGTGATCGAGGCGCACCTGCTCTTCGACGTCGCCTTCGACGCGATCGACGTGGTGGTGCACCCGCAGCAGTACATCCACTCGATGGTGGAGTTCACCGACGGCGCGGTGGTCGCCCAGCTCGGCCTGCCGACGATGCTGGTGCCGATCTCGTTGGGCCTGGGCTGGCCGGACCGGGTGCCGGACGCCGAGACCCCGATCGACTGGACCCAGGCGTCCGACTGGCGCTTCGAGCCGCTCGACGACGAGGCCTTCCCCGCCGTCTCGCTGGCCCGGGCCGCGGGGACCGCGGGCGGTACCGCGCCCGCCGTCTACAACGCCGCCAACGAGGAGTGCGTCGCGGCGTTCCACGCCGGCCGGCTGTCGTTCCCGCAGATCGTCGACGTCGTCGCCGATGTCATGGGAACCCACCGCGTACTCTCGAAGAGCCCCGGCCTGGACGACGTCCTGGCCGCCGACTCCTGGGCGCGTGGCGAGGCCCGCACCCGCATCGAGAGGAACCCTGCTCCCTGATGACCGCCCTGCTCTACACCCTGGGGGTGGTGGCGTTCGTCGTCTCCATCCTCGTCTCGATCGGGCTGCACGAGCTCGGTCACCTGACGCCGGCGAAGCTGTTCGGCTGCAAGGTGTCGCAGTACTTCATCGGGTTCGGGCCGACGGTGTGGAGCAAGCGGATCGGTGAGACCGAGTACGGCGTCAAGGCCGTGCCGCTCGGCGGGTACGTGAAGATCGTCGGGATGCTGCCCCCGGGCGCCGACCAGGAGCTCGGCGACCGCCTCGGCAACGGGGAGAGCATCGAGACGCTGCCCTCGGGCGAGACCGCCGTGCGCGTGCGCAAGTCGAACACCGGCATGTTCACCCAGCTCATCTCCGACGCGCGGGCCGCCGAGTGGGAGCTCGTGCAGCCCGAGGACGTCGACCGGCTCTTCTACCGGCTGCCGTGGTGGAAGAAGGTCGTCGTGATGGCGGGCGGGCCGACCGTCAACGTCCTCATCGCCTTCGTGCTGCTGCTGCTCGTCTTCTCCACCTACGGGGTGCGGTCCTACGAGGTGGACGCCGGCGCGCCGACCGTCGCCAGCGTCAGCCAGTGCGTCATCCCCTACGCCGACGGCGACCGCGCCTGCACCAGCTCCGACCCGGAGAGCCCCGCCGCCGAGGCCGGCCTCGAGCCCGGCGACACCATCACCTCGTTCAACGGCACCGCGATCACCTCGTGGGACCAGCTGCGCACCCTCATCCGCGAGAACTCCGCGGGCGACGCCGTCATCGGCTACGAGCGGGACGGCAAGGAGTACACCGGGACGACGAGCACCACCGTCCAGGCCCGACCCACCTCCGACAGCGACGAGACCCTCACCCAGGTCGGCTTCCTGGGCGTCACGCCCACCACCCACCTCGAGGTGACCACCGGCGGGGTGCTGTTCACCCTCGGCCAGATGCGCGTGATGGCCGTCGACGTCGCCCAGGCCCTCGTCACCCTGCCCGTCAAGGTGTGGGGCGTGGCCGAGGCGATCGTGGGCGCCGAGGACCGCGCCGCCGACAGCCCCGTCTCCATCGTCGGCGGCGGCCGCATCGCCGGCGAGGTGTCCTCGGAGACCTCGGTGCCGGTCGTCGACCGCCTCGCCTCCCTCGTCACCCTCGTGGCGCTGTTCAACTTCTTCATCGGGCTGTTCAACTTCATCCCGCTGCTGCCCCTCGACGGCGGCCACATCGCCTCCGCCCTGTGGGAGGGCCTGCGCCGCGGCCTCGCGCGCCTGCTCAAGCGCCCCGACCCCGGCTACGTCGACGCCGCCCGGCTCCTCCCCGTCGCCTACGTCGTCGGGTCCGTGATCCTGGTGATGGGTCTGGTCCTGATCGTCGGCGACATCGTCGCGCCGGTGCAGACGTCCTGACCCTCGCTGCTCTCCTGGCGCCAGGCGCTGCTCGGCGTGCGGGCTGGGAGTCCGGCTTCGCCGCGGACGTCATACGTCTGAGGGGATGGACGTCCGGTTCGTATGACGTCCGGGGTCGGTGAGCCGGGACGTCATACATCCGGGTGCGATCCACGGCCGGTTCGCATGACGTCCATGGGGGCCGTCCGTGGGGGCCGTCGGGCATCCACAAGCAGATGGACGAGGAGGCTTCTCCCCAGGTGGTCGGTGGCGTCAGCGCCGTTGACCCAGCCCAGGGGACGGTCTTCCCCATGCGTAGATGGACGGGGGACGACCCGGGGTTCGTGGCAGCGCTCGCACTCGCTCGAGAGCAGGGCGGGGTGCTCAGCCGCCGGCAGGCCTATGAGCTTGGACTGCCGCGGTGGGTGCTGCGACGGGAGGTGCGGCAGCGGCGATGGCGCCGGATCGGCAACCAGGTGGTCGCCGTTCACACGGGGCCGCTGCCCACGATGGCCCACCACTGGGCGGCGGTCTTCTCGGGTGGGCCACGGGCGCTGCTGGACGGTGCCTCCGCTCTCGTGGCCGCCGGGCTCGTCCGCTTTGAGCCGGACCGCGTCCGAGTCTCCGTACCACGGGGCGCGAGGGTCAGGCGGACGCCGCGCTACGACATCCGCCAGACGCGGCGATGGGACCGGACCGACCGTCAGCATGGCGCAGGTGTCCCACGCACTCGTCCGGCGGTCGCCGCGGTGCGGGCTGCTCTCTGGGCGCGGAGCGACCGGGAGGCGGTGCTGGTGCTGAGCATGGCGGTCCAGCAGGGGCTGGCGGCGCCGCCGGCCATCGGTCAGGAGCTGTTGCGAGTCCGCAGGGACAAGCGGCGCACGCTCCTGCATGAGGTGGTGAACGAGCTGCTCGACGGGGCGCGAGCCCTGGGTGAGCTGGACGTCGCGCGAGAGCTGAGGCGACGCGGCCTCCCCGCTCCCTCCCGCCAGGCGCTCCGGCAGGACCGGCGTGGTCGCTACTACCTCGACCTCTACTGGCCCGAGCTACGGCTGGTCGTCGAGGTGGACGGCATCCACCATGCCTGGGCCGAGAACGTCGTGGACGACGCGCTGAGGCAGAACGACATCGCCCTGAGCGGGGACGTGGTCCTCAGACTCCCGCTGCTCGGTCTCCGTCTGGCCCCGGACGACTTCTTCGCGCAGATCGCCCGGGCCATCCGTTCCCGACAGTCGAGCATGGCTGCTTGACCCCGAGCCGGCGCGTGGGACGTCAGTCATCGGGGTGTGTTCTAGGGCCGGTTCGTATGACGTCCGGTGGGTCGGGGTGGGACGTCATGCATCGGGGCGCGTTCTAGGGCCCGTTCGTATGACGTCCGGTGGGTCGGGGTGGGACGTCATGCACCGCGGTCCGTTCCTCGGCCGGTTCGTATGACGTCAGCCGCAGCCACCGGAGAACGCAACCAGCAGCAGCCGCGGCGACCAGCCACCGGCACCCACCCAGCCACAGCACGCCGACGGGGTGCAGGGGGACCGGGGGAGGGCCAGTAGATTGGGTCCCATGACCGCAGTCAGCCTCGGAATGCCGTCGGCACCGCCGCCGACGCTGGCCCCCCGCCGCCAGACCCGCCAGATCCAGGTCGGGAAGGTCGGGGTCGGCTCCGACCACCCGATCTCGGTGCAGTCGATGACGACGACGCTCACCTCCGACATCAACAGCACCCTGCAGCAGATCGCCGAGCTCACGGCGTCGGGCTGCGACATCGTCCGGGTCGCGTGCCCGAGCCAGGACGACGCGGACGCCCTGCCGGCGATCGCCGCCAAGTCCCAGATCCCGGTGATCGCGGACATCCACTTCCAGCCGAAGTACGTCTTCGCGGCGATCGAGGCGGGCTGCGCGGCGGTCCGGGTGAACCCGGGCAACATCCGCAAGTTCGACGACCAGGTCAAGGAGATCGCCCAGGCGGCGAAGGACCACGGCACGTCGATCCGCATCGGCGTGAACGCCGGGTCGCTCGACAAGCGCCTGCTCGAGAAGTACGGCAAGGCCACCCCGGAGGCGCTCGTGGAGAGCGCGAAGTGGGAGGCGAGCCTCTTCGAGGAGCACGGCTTCCGCGACTTCAAGATCTCGGTCAAGCACAACGACCCCGTCGTGATGGTCCGCGCCTACGAGCTGCTGGCCGCCGAGGGTGACTGGCCGCTGCACCTCGGCGTCACCGAGGCCGGTCCGGCGTTCCAGGGCACCATCAAGTCCGCCACCGCCTTCGGCGCGCTGCTCTCCCAGGGCATCGGCGACACCATCCGCGTCAGCCTCTCCGCCCCGCCGGTGGAGGAGGTGAAGGTGGGCCTGCAGATCCTGGAGTCCCTCAACCTGCGCCCCCGCCGCCTCGAGATCGTCTCGTGCCCCTCCTGCGGCCGCGCCCAGGTCGACGTCTACACCCTCGCCGAGCAGGTCACCGCCGGCCTGGAGGGCATGGAGGTCCCGCTGCGCGTCGCTGTCATGGGCTGCGTCGTCAACGGTCCGGGCGAGGCCCGCGAGGCCGACCTCGGCGTCGCCTCCGGCAACGGCAAGGGCCAGATCTTCGTCAAGGGTGAGGTCATCAAGACCGTCCCGGAGTCGAAGATCGTCGAGACCCTCATCGAGGAGGCCATGCGCATCGCCGAGGGCATGGAGAGCGTGGACGGCTCCTCGGCCGAGGTCACCGTCGGGTGACACCGGCATCCAGGACGCCGGCCGCGGCGCCGTGCCGCGCCGACGTCCTGCCCCGCGCGCTGCCGGCGGGTCGGCCCGCCGCGCGGACCCGCCGCACCCCGCGTCCGGCACCCCTCTCCTACGACTAGGGTGTCCGCGTGCTGACGACCCGTCACGGGATCCGACCCCTCGGACCCGCCGACCTCGAGGAGTTCCTGGCGCTGGTCGCCCGGGACCCGGTCGTCAACGTGTTCGCCGAGTACCGCGCCCGCACCACCAACCTCGAGCCGCGCTGGCTGGGCGGTGAGGTCTGGGGTCGCTTCCTGGACGGAGACCTGGTCGCCGCGTGCCACGTCGGCGCCAACCTGGTGCCGGTGCAGGCGGGTCCGGACGACGTCCGGGCCTTCGCCCAGCGTGCTGCGGCCCGCACCCGCACCGTCTCCACCATCGTCGGGCCCCACGAGGCCGTCGACCTGTTCTGGCGCGGAGTGGCCCCCGCCTGGGGCCGGCCGCGCGAGCTGCGCTGGATGCAGCCGCACCTGGAGATCGCCGGCACGCCGCACGTGGAGCCGCTGGCCGGCGTCCGTCGCACGACCCGGCACGACATGGACCGCCTGTACCCGGCCTGCGTGGCCATGTACACCGAGGAGGTCGGGGTCTCCCCGGAGGCCGGCGGCGGCTCGGAGCTCTACCGGGCGCGCGTCGCCCAGCTCGTGGGCCGCGGCTGGTCGTTCGCCGCGTTCGAGGGCGGGAAGCTGGTCTTCAAGGCGGAGGTGGCCTGCGCCACCGCCGGCGCCGCCCAGGTGCAGGGCGTCTGGGTCGACCCCTCCCGCCGCGGGGAGGGCCTCGCGACGCGGGGCATGGCCGCCGTCGTCGAGCACGTGCGGGCCGACATCGCGCCCGTGGTCTCGCTCTACGTCAACGAGTGGAACGCCCCCGCGCGAGCCGCCTACGACCGGGTCGGGTTCCGCGAGACGCGGCGCTTCTCGACCGTCATGTTCTGACGCGGCACGCTGGACAAGGGCGCCGAGGTGACCCTCGCCCCGGGCGGACGAGGCTACCGGCGAGTAGGGTCAGGGCATGCGCCTGAGTCGATCCTCCGCCGTCGTCGCCGCGGCCTTCACCGTGAGCGGCTACCTGCACGTGCGACGCCCCGAGGTGTTCGCCCCGGTCATGCCGTCCTGGGTGCCGCGGCACCGCGAGGTCATCGTGGGCAGCGGCGTCGCCGAGCTCGCGTGCGCGGCGGGCATGGCGCTCCCGGCCACCCGCCGGCCGGCCGCGCTGGCCAGCACCGTCCTGCTCGTCGCCGTCTACCCGGCCAACGTGAAGATGGCCAAGGACGCGCTGCGACGCAGCGACCGTCGGATGCAGGCGGCCACCCTCGCGCGGCTGCCGCTCCAGTGGCCGATGGTCCGGTCCACGTGGCGCACGTTCCGCGGCCTCGACGGCTGAGGACGCGGCCCCGGCCCCCGGCGCCCGCCCCCGCAGGCGGAACCGAGTGGGAACGCGGACGCCGCTGGCCGTAGTCTCAGCCGCATGATCATGCGGATGTCGAGCCTGTTCCTGCGGACCCTCCGGGAGGACCCGGCGGACGCGGAGGTGCCGAGCCACAAGCTGCTCGTGCGCGCCGGCTACATCCGCCGCGCGGCCCCCGGCATCTACACGTGGCTGCCCCTGGGCCTGAAGGTGCTGCGCAAGGTCGAGGGCATCGTCCGCCAGGAGATGGACGCCATCGGCGCCCAGGAGCTGACGTTCCCGGCCCTGCTGCCCCGCGAGCCCTACGAGGCCACGAACCGCTGGACCGAGTACGGCGACGGCATCTTCCGGCTCAAGGACCGCAAGGACGCCGACTACCTCCTCGGCCCCACGCACGAGGAGATGTTCACCCTCGTCGTGAAGGACCTGTACTCCTCGTACAAGGACCTGCCGCTCTCGATCTACCAGATCCAGAACAAGTACCGCGACGAGGCACGCCCCCGCGCGGGCCTGCTGCGCGGCCGCGAGTTCATCATGAAGGACTCCTACTCCTTCGACGTCGACGACGCCGGCCTGGAGGAGTCCTACGCCAAGCACCGCGACGCCTACGTGCGGATCTTCGACCGCCTCGGCTTCGAGTACGTGATCGTCAAGGCGACCTCGGGCGCCATGGGCGGCTCGCGCTCGGAGGAGTTCCTGGCCCGGGCGGACGTCGGGGAGGACACCTACGTCCGCTGCACGCACTGCGACTACGCCGCCAACGTGGAGGCCGTCGAGACCCGGGTGCCCGCGGCCCAGCCGTTCGACGGCGTGCCCGCTGCCCACGCCGAGGACACCCCCGACACCCCCACGATCGACAGCCTCGTGGCCGTCCTCAACGCCGAGCACCCCCGGGCCGACCGCCCCTGGGTCGCGGGCGACACGCTCAAGAACGTCCTGGTCATGCTGGTCAGCCCCACCGGCGAGCGCACCCCGCTGGCCATCGGCCTGCCCGGCGACCGCGAGGTCGACCTCAAGCGCCTCGGCGGCCAGATCGAGCCCCTGGACGTCGAGCCCATGACCGAGGAGGAGCTCAAGGCGTTCCCGGCGCTGGTGAAGGGCTACATCGGCCCCGCCCACGCCGGGCGGACGATCCTGGGCGAGGAGTCCGAGTCGGGCATCCGCTACGTCGTCGACCCCCGGGTCGTCGAGGGCACCGCCTGGGTCACCGGGGCCAACGTCGCCGGCCAGCACGTGCTCGACCTGGTGGCCGGCCGTGACTTCACCGCCGACGGCACCATCGAGGCCGCCGAGGTCCGCGACGGCGACGCCTGCCCCCGCTGCGAGGGCGGGACGCTCGAGACCGCCCGCGGCATCGAGATGGGCCACGTCTTCCAGCTCGGCCGCAAGTACGCCGAGGCCCTCGACCTCAAGGTGCTCGACGAGAACGGCAAGCTCGTCACGGTCACCATGGGCTCCTACGGCATCGGCGTGACCCGCGCGGTCGCCGCCATCGCGGAGGGCACCCTCGACGAGATCGGGCTGTGCTGGCCCCGCCACGTCGCCCCGGCCGACGTCCACCTGGTCGCCGCCGGCAAGGACGAGGAGATCTTCGCGGCCGCCGACCGGATCGCCGCGGAGCTCTCTGAGGCGGGCGTCGAGGTCCTCTACGACGACCGCACCGGCAAGATCAGCCCCGGAGTGAAGTTCAAGGACGCCGAGCTCATCGGCGTGCCGACGATCGTGGTCGTGGGCCGCAACCTCGCCACGGACGGCACCGTCGAGGTCCGGGACCGCGCCAGCGGCGAGAAGCAGCAGGTCGCCGTCGACCACGTCGTCGGGCAGCTCGTGGACCTCGTCCGCCGGCACTGACCCTCTGGCGCCGACCCTCCGGCGCTGGCCCCGGCGCCCACACGCGGCCCGTCCGCCCGCCACCCGGCGCGGCGGGCGGG
Organism: Nocardioides sp. GY 10127; assembly: GCF_004919085.1. Classification (GTDB taxonomy): domain Bacteria; phylum Actinomycetota; class Actinomycetes; order Propionibacteriales; family Nocardioidaceae; genus Nocardioides. Next base: position 263,581 of record NZ_STGL01000007.1, read on the forward strand.
CCGTTCGTCGTCCTCGGCGACCACTCCTCGCGCTCGGCGCGCACCCCGGCGAGCCCGGGCCACCCCGCCGGGACGCTGTCGGTGCGGGGGAGGAGACTCGGCACGTGCCGTCCGTCACCCTCCCCGCCGAGCCCCCGACGCCCCCGACGCCCCAGACCGCCACGCCTCGGAGCTCCCGTGTCACCTGCCCGCGGCTGGCCGCCCGGGTGACGACCGCCGAGGAGGCGGCCGCGCTCGTGCGCGACGGGGACAACGTCGGCATCTCCGGCTTCACCGGGGCGGGCTACCCGAAGGCGCTCCCGACGGCCCTGGCCGCGCGGATGCGGGCGGCCCACGAGCGCGGCGAGCAGTTCCGGGTGGGGCTCTGGTCGGGGGCGTCCACCGCCCCCGAGGCCGACGGCGTGCTTGCGGAGGCCCACGGCATCTCCAAGCGGCTGCCCTACAGCTCGGACCCGACCCTGCGCCGCGAGATCAACGACGGCGAGGTCGAGTACGTCGACGCGCACCTCTCGCACTCGGCCCAGCACATGTGGTTCGGCTTCTACGGCCACCTCGACGTGGCCGTCGTCGAGGTCACCGCCGTCCTCCCCAACGGGCTGCTCGTGCCGTCCTCGTCGGTCGGCAACAACAAGACCTGGCTCGACCGCGCCGACAAGGTGATCCTCGAGGTCAACCACTGGCAGCCGCGCGAGCTCGAGGGGTTCCACGACGTCTACCACGGCACCCGGCTGCCGCCCTTCCGAGCGCCGATCCAGCTCACCGACCCCCTCCAGCGCATCGGCGAGCCGTACCTGCGCGTCGACCCGGCGAAGGTCGTCGCGATCGTCGAGACCGACGCCCCCGACCGCAACAGCCCGCTGGCCGCGCCCGACGACGACGCCCGGGCCATGGCCGCCCACCTGGTGGACTTCCTGCGCCACGAGGTGGCCCGGGGGCGGATGCCCGCGAACCTGCTGCCGCTCCAGTCGGGCGTCGGCAACGTCGCGAACGCGGTGATGGCGGGCCTGCTCGACAGCGAGTTCGAGCAGCTCACGTCCTTCACCGAGGTGATCCAGGACGGGCTGCTCGACCTCCTGGACGCCGGGAAGCTCGTCGGCGTGTCCGCCACGTCCTTCGGGCTCTCGCCCACCGGTGTCCGGCGGTTCATGGACGACGTGGGCTCCTACAAGGGCCGCATCCTGCTGCGCAGCGAGGAGATCTCCAACCACCCCGAGCTCGTCCGGCGGCTCGGCGTCATCGCCATCAACGGGATGATCGAGGCGGACGTCTACGGCAACGTGAACTCCACCCACGTGATGGGCTCGAGCATCATGAACGGCATCGGCGGCTCCGGCGACTTCGCCCGCAACGCCTACCTCAACTTCTTCGTCAGCCCGTCCACGGCCAAGGGCGGGGCCATCTCCTCGATCGTCCCGTTCGCCAGCCACGTGGACCACACCGAGCACGACGTCCAGGTCCTCGTCACCGAGCAGGGCCTGGCGGACCTGCGTGGTCTCTCGCCGTCGGCCCGGGCGGACGTCGTCATCGACCGCTGCGCCCACCCGGCCTTCCGCGACCAGCTCCGGGACTACGTCGGCCGGGCCCGCCGGGAGCGTCCGCACGCCCGGCACACGCCCCACCTGCTCGCCGAGGCGCTCAGCTGGCACCAGCGCTACCTGGACACCGGCTCGATGCAGGCCGCCCCGACCCCGGAAGAAGGCCGCGGGTGAGCGGCACCAGCCGGATCGAGGCGGTCGTCTTCGACTGGGGCGGCACGCTCACGGCCTGGCACGACGTGGACTTCCACGCGGAGTCGCTGGCCCTGGCAGAGGCGGTCCGGCACGCCCACGACCACGGCCCGGGGTCGCCGGGCGCCCTGGCCGCACACGACGCGGCGGCCGCACGCCTGCACGCCGCCGGCGGCGTGGTCTGGGGGCGCAGCCGCGACGAGCAGCGCTCGGCGACGGTCGCCGACCTGTTCACGGAGGCGGGGCTCGACCACGACCCGGCGCTCCTCGACGCCTACTACGACTTCTGGGAGCCGCACACGCTCACCGACCCCGAGGTCGGGCCGCTGTGGGAGTGGCTGCGCTCGCAGGGCATCGCGGTCGGGGTGCTCTCCAACACGATCTGGCCGCGCGAGTGGCACCGCGGCTTCTTCGCGCGCGACGGCGTGCTGGACCTCCTCGACGGAGACGTCTACTCCAGCGAGCTGCCGTGGACGAAGCCGTCGCCGCACGCCTTCCGGGCGGCGATGGACGCCGTGGGCGCCACCGACCCGGCCCGCTGCGTCTACGTCGGCGACCGGCTCTTCGACGACGTGTGGGGCAGCCAGCAGGCCGGGATGCGCGCCGTCCACGTGCCGCACAGCACGATCCCGGCCGAGCAGGTCGGGCACACCGAGGGCACCCCGGACGCCGTCGTGCGGACGCTGGGGGAGCTGCGGGACGTCGTGGCGCGCTGGGCCTGAGCCGGGCTGCGGCTCGTCCCGCCCGTCCACAGCCGGCGGACGGGGTGGATTGACCCACGCTCGCGGCGGGCAGGAGCGACCCGCGGCCGCGGTGCGGGCGGGGGAGGATCTCGGGGGCTCCCTGCCCGGCCGCGGTCGCGCTGAGCGGGGTGGCGCGGGCGGTGCCGCGCCGGCCCTCAGCGGAGCAGAGCCGGGCGAGCGGTCAGGAGAGCAGGCCGGTGGCGGCGGCGCGGGCGGGGTCGCTGAAGCCGAGGGCGGCTCGGCTGCAGCCGCCGGCCTCGCCGACCGCCCAGCGGCGTAGCGCTCCCGTGGTGGTCGCGACCACGTAGCCGAGGGCCTCGGCGCAGCCGGTCTCGAGGTCCACCGCCTCGGCGCGTACGCGGGCGGTGGTCCGCAGGGACGGCAGGTCGTAGGCGGCCGCCGAGCCGACAGGGTCCTCGCCCGCGCCGCGCAGCGCGGCCTCGAGGACGTCGCGCCGGGCGCGATGGGTCGCCTCCGCGGCGGTCACCGCCTCGTACTGGACGGTCTGGGTGCTGGCCGACGTCGCGGCGCCGAGCGAGGCGTAGACCCAGCAGGCGGCGTGCTCGGCGGCCAGCGCGTCCTGGAGCGCGGTGACGCCCTCCGTGGCGAGCTGGGCGTCGATCGGCGTGCCGAGGTCCGCCACCGCGGGCGCGCGCAGGAGGGTGTCGGCCCCCGACCCGAGGGGCGCCAGGACGGCGGCCTGCGACAGCCCCGCGGCCAGCCCGGCGAGGAGCCTGGCGAGCGCGCCCGAGTCGGCCGCCACCGCGGCGGCCGTGAGGCGTCGGCGGGCCGCGGTCTCGTCGCCGCGCAGGCGGGTCAGCGCCTTCGACGCGGACGCCGGGGCCCGGACCGTGGGGACGGCCGAGTCGCTCGTGGCGCCGGCGAGCAGGGCCGCCTGCGACCGGTGCAGCCGGGCGAGGCGACGGGCCGCGGCGGCCTGCGCGCCGTCCAGCCGCGCGGCCACGGCCGCGGCGAGCGCCGCCAGCTCGAGCAGGAGCGTGTGGCACTCCTCGACGAGCGCGGCGTCGGCGTCCGTGCTGGAGGCGTCGACCGACGCGGACGCGGAGGAGGACGCGGAGGTGGGGGAGGAGGTGGTGTCGGTCGTGGTGCCGGACGGGGACGACCCGCCCGACCCGTCGGTCAGCGCGGACAGGCGCGAGCACCCGCCGAGGGCGAGCCCGGTGAGCGTGAGTCCGCCCAGGAGGAGCGATCGGCGGGTCGTCGGCGTCGGTCGGGGCACCCGGGGAGGGTACCGGCGGGGCCCCTGCTGCTCGGCGACGTGGTCGGTGCGCGCGGAGGCGTTAGGCTGGCGTCGCGGGCGGTGCCCCGGCACGTCCGGTCGACGCCGCCCCCGCACGAGCCAGTACAAGAGAAGACGCGGAGGTCGCCCGATCGTGAGCAACCGTCAGGACACCACGAGGGACAGGGTGGAGGCCGCGATCACCGCTCCGCTGGCCGAGCTCGGGATGGACGTCGAGGCCGTCGAGGTGTCGCCGGCCGGCAAGCGCCGGCTGCTGCGCGTCGCCGTCGACAAGGACGGCGGGCTCACGCTCGACGACGTGGCCGACGCGACGCGGGCGGTCTCGGCCGTCCTGGACGCCGAGGACTCCGACGTCATGGGCGAGCAGGCGTACACGCTCGAGGTGACCTCGCGCGGCGTCGACCGGCCGCTCAGCCTGCCGCGCCACTGGCGCCGCAACGCGGGGCGCCTGGTCAAGGTCACGCTCGTCGACGGCACCAGCGTCACCGGCCGGCTGACGGGCAGCGACGACGAGCGGGCCGAGCTCGAGGTCTCGGGCAGCGCCCGCTCCGTCGCCTACGACGAGGTCGCCAAGGCCCTCGTCCAGATCGAGTTCAACCGCAGCGAGGAGGAGGCCTGATGGACATCGACATGAGCATCCTGCGGACGCTGGAGCGGGAGAAGGAGATCCCGCTCGACGTCCTCGTGGAGGCGATCGAGCAGGCCCTGCTCACCGCGTACCACAAGACGCCGGGGTCCTACGAGGACGCCCGGGTCGAGCTCGACCGCAAGAGCGGCCGCGTCGCCGTCCTGGCCGTCGAGTACGACAACGACGACAACAAGATCGGCGAGTTCGACGACACCCCGGACGGCTTCGGCCGGATCGCGGCGACGACGGCGAAGCAGATCATGATGCAGCGCCTGCGCGACGCCGAGGACGACATCAAGTTCGGTGAGTTCTCCGGCAAGGAGGGCGACATCGTCTCGGGCATCATCCAGCAGGGACGCAACCCCGACGACGTGATGGTCGACCTCGGCCGCCTCGAGGCCGTCCTCCCCCTGGGTGAGCGGGTGCCCGGCGAGACCTACCGCCACGGCGACCGCATCAAGTGCCTCGTGGTGAGCGTCCGCAAGGGCATGCGGGGCCCGCAGGTCACCCTGTCGCGCTCGCACCCGAACCTGGTCAAGAAGCTGTTCGCCCTCGAGGTGCCCGAGATCGCCGACGGCACCGTCGAGATCGCCGCGATCGCCCGGGAGGCCGGCCACCGGACGAAGATCGCCGTCAGCAGCGAGGTCTCCGGCGTCAACCCCAAGGGCGCCTGCATCGGCCCCATGGGCCAGCGCGTGCGCAACGTGATGGCGGAGCTCGGCGGGGAGAAGATCGACATCGTCGACCACTCCGCCGACCCCGCACGGTTCGTGGCCTCCGCCCTCTCCCCGGCGCGCGTGACGTCGGTGGAGGTCGTGGACGCCGCGACCAAGTCCGCCCGCGTCGTGGTGCCGGACTTCCAGCTGTCGCTGGCGATCGGCAAGGAGGGGCAGAACGCCCGCCTGGCCGCCCGTCTCACCGGCTGGCGCATCGACATCCGCTCGGACGAGACGCCCGCGGGCGAGTGAGCGGGCGCTGAGCCACGGTGACCCCGGCCCCGCCGCCGGGGTCGCCGTGGCTCGGCCTCTCCCTCCCGGGCGGCGAGGAACGCCGTCCGCGAGGAACACAGGATTCTCCTAGGCACCACGCAGCAGAAGCGCAGACGCCTCGCGTTTCCTTGGGGCCATGGACAACGAGCGGAACACCACGCCGAGCGGCGACGCGGGCGGGGACCACACCACCGGCGAGTCGCAGGGCTCCGCCACCCCGGGCCAGGACGCCTCGGCGGCCGGCCACCCCCAGCAGAACCCGTACGGCCAGGCCGGCCAGTACGGGCAGGCCCCCTACGGCCAGGAGCCGTACGGCCAGGCGCCGTACGGCCAGGCTCCCTACGGCCAGGCTCCTTACGGGCAGGCCGGCCAGTACGGCCAGGCGCCGTACGGGCAGGCGCCGTACGGGCAGGCGCCCTACGGCCAGTACGGCCAGGCTCCCTTCGCGCAGGCCCCGCAGGGCGCGCAGCAGCCGGCCGGCGCCCCCCACATCGACATGGCCACCAGCAACGTCTGGGGCGCCCCGGTCGCCGTCGCACCTCAGCCGCGCCCCCGCAAGCGCCGCGCACGCCAGGCCATCGCGGCCCTCGCCGTCGCGGGCGTGGTCGCGGCCGGCCTCGGCTTCGCCGCCGGTCGCGTCGTCTCGGACAACAGCGACACGACGGCCGCCGCCTCCAGCGCCACGCCGGGCGACTCCAGCACCGACAGCGGCTCGAGCACCGACGGCTCGACCTCGGACGGCTCGACCTCGGACGGCTCCAGCGAGTACGGCTACGGAGACGGCTCCAGCAGCGACGGCTCCCAGTTCGGGTACGGCGAGATGCCGGGCTCGGACGGGTCGAGCTCGGACAGCAACGGCAGCAGCGGGTCGAGCTCGTCGGTGGAGGCCGAGGCCACCGCCAACGACGCGACCGACGCCCAGTCCCAGGGCCTCGTCATCATCGAGACCACCCTCACCGACGGTGAGGCGGCCGGCACCGGCATGGTCCTCTCCTCGGACGGTCTCATCCTCACGAACTACCACGTGGTCGAGGACTCGACCTCGATCAAGGTCGAGATCGCCAGCACCGGCGACACCTACACCGCGACCGTCGTGGGCCACGACGCCGAGGCCGACGTGGCGCTCCTTCAGCTGAAGGACGCCTCGGGCCTCACCGTGGCCGACATCGACTCCACCGACGAGGCGTCCGTCGGCGACGACGTCACCGCGGTCGGCAACGCCGAGGGCCAGGGCTACCTCTCGGCCAGCGAGGGCACGGTCACCGCCACCGACCAGGAGATCACCACCTCCAGCGAGTACGGCATCTCGGCCGAGGACCTCACCGGGCTCACCGAGACCGACGTCGCGGTGGTCGGGGGCTACTCCGGCGGCGCCATGCTCGACTCCGACGGCGAGGTCGTGGGCATGACGACCGCCGCCAGCAGCAGCGACACCGAGGCCGACTCCTACTACATCCCGATCGCCGACGCCCTGTCCGTCGTGAGCGTCATCGAGTCGGGCCAGGAGTCCGGGTCGGTGCAGATCGGCGCGTCGGCCTACCTCGGCGTCTCGATCGACTCCAGCGTCTCCGGTGGCGCCTACGTCGCCGAGGTCGAGGACGACACCGCGGCCTCCAAGGCCGGCATCACCGCCGGGTCCACGATCACCAAGGTCGACGGCACCAAGGTCGGCAGCTACGACGCCCTGGCCAAGGTCATGGACTCCCTCGACCCGGGCGACTCGGTGAAGGTCGTGTGGACCGACGCCAACGGCAAGCAGCACAGCGCCACCGTGACGCTCGGCTCCTCGCCCATCAACTGACCCGACCGCCTCGCGCACGTCGCGCGCGAGGCGCTCACCAGCCCCGTCGCGCAGCCCCCGGACCGGTCCCCCGGGGGCGCGCGGCGGCATCGCACGCCCGACGCCCCCGACGTCGGGCGTGTCGTGCTTGTGGGGCACCCGCCGTCCCGCGCCGCTCCCCACCGTGGCGAGGACCTCACCGGTTCGTTTCCTCGTGGGGGCAAGGGGTAAGGTGATCGACGGTGTCCCGCTCAGTCGTCCCTGCTGATCCGGCCGGCCCGTCCACCGACGGCCCGGTCAGGACCTGCATTGGCTGCCGGGCGCGGGCACCGAGACGCGACTTGCTGCGCACCGTGGTGGGCAAGGACGACGCCGGCATGCCGGCCGTGGTCCCCGACCCCCGCGGCTCCGCAGCCGGCCGAGGGGCGCACCTGCACCCCACGACCGCGTGCTACGAGCTCGCCGTCCGCCGCAAGGCCTTCCCCCGAGCGCTGCGACACGCAGCCGGGGGAGCGCTGAGCGCGGGTGCGGTGGGGGAGTACCTCGAGCGTGTCCCGACCGACACCGACACGGCCGACCAGGCCGGTCGCACGACCAGGAACTGGAGCAGCAGCTCATGAGCACTCGATGAGTACCTCACGATGAGTTTGCACACCCACTGACGGTCTCGAGCAGAACCTCCGGAGAACCCGGGCTCGAGGCCAGGAGGAGAAACGTGGCCAAGACCCGAGTTCACGAGCTCGCCAAGGAGTTCGGAGTCGAGAGCAAGTTCGTTCTCGAGAAGTTCAAGGAGATGGGTGAGTTCGTCAAGTCGGCGAGCTCGACCGTCGAGCTCCCCGCCGAGATGCGCTTCCGCAAGGAGTTCGGCGACAAGCTGAAGGGCGGTTCCGCCCCGGCGGCCTCGTCCGCCCCCGCCGCCCGCCCGGCGGCGCCCAAGCCCGGCCCCAAGCCGGCTGCCTCGACGCCGGCCCCGGCCGCGCCGAAGCCCGCTCCGCGTCCCGCGGCCGCTGAGACCAGCGCGCCCGCCGCTGAGACCAGCGCGCCCGCTGCCGAGGCTCCCGCCCCGGCCGCTGCCGAGACCCCCGCCGCCCCGGCCGCGTCCGCCGCTCCCGCGGCGTCCCCGGCCCCGCGCAGCGCGGGTCCCCGCCCCGCCTCGCCCCGCCCCGCGGGTGGTGCCCAGGGCGGTTCCGCTCAGAGCGGTTCTTCGGCTGGCCAGGCCCCGGCCGCGCGTGGCGGCGACGCCCCGCGCCCCGGTGGCCCCCGTCCGGGCCCGCGTCCGGCTCCGTCCACCCCCGCCCAGCGCGGTGGCGGCAGCGCCGGCGGTGCCGGCAAGCCGGCCCCGCGTCCGGTCGGTCGCCCGGGTGCTCCGCGCCCCGGCAACAACCCCTTCGCCTCGAGCCAGGGGATGGGCCAGCGGCCCGCCCCGCGCCCGGGCGGCTCCGCCGGTGCCGGCGACCAGCAGCGTCCCCCGCGGCCGCCGGCCGGTCGTGACGGCTCCGCGCCCCGTCCGGGCGGTGCCCCGGGCATGCCGCGCCCGAACCCGGCGATGATGCCCAAGTCCCCGGCTGCCTTCGGCTCCGGCCCCGGCGCCCGTCCGGCCCCCGGCCGTGGCGGTGCCCCGGGTCGCGGCGGTGCCCCGGGTCGCGGCGGTGCCCCGGGTCGTCCCGGCGCCGGTGCCGGCGCGGGTGCCGGTGCTCCGGCCCGCGGTGGCTTCGCCGGTCGTCCCGGCGGCGGTGGCAACCGTCCCGGCGGTCGCGGTCAGACCCAGGGTGCGTTCGGTCGTCCCGGTGGTCCGTCGCGTCGTGGTCGCAAGTCGAAGCGGGCGCGTCGTCAGGAGTTCGAGGCCATGGAGGCCCCGACGATCGGCGGCGTGCGCGTCCGCAAGGGCAACGGGGAGACCGTGCGTCTCGCCCGCGGCGCCTCGCTGACCGACTTCGCGGAGAAGATCAACGTCGACGCCGCCCAGCTCGTCCAGATGCTCTTCAGCCTGGGCGAGATGGTCACCGCGACCGAGTCCGTCAACGACGAGACCCTCGAGCTGCTCGGTGAGGAGCTCAACTACAACGTCCAGGTCGTCTCCCCCGAGGACGAGGACCGCGAGCTGCTCGAGTCGTTCGACCTCGAGTTCGGCGAGGACGAGGGCGACGAGGACGACCTGGTGGTCCGCCCGCCGGTCGTCACCGTCATGGGTCACGTCGACCACGGAAAGACCAAGCTCCTCGACGCGCTGCGCAACGCCAACGTCGTCGCCAAGGAGGCCGGTGGCATCACGCAGCACATCGGTGCCTACCAGGTCACGACCGAGGTCGACGGCTCCGAGCGTCGCATCACCTTCATCGACACCCCGGGTCACGAGGCGTTCACCGCCATGCGTGCCCGTGGTGCCCAGGCGACCGACATCGCGATCCTCGTGGTCGCGGCGGACGACGGCGTCATGCCGCAGACGGTCGAGGCGCTCAACCACGCCAAGGCCGCCGGTGTCCCGATCGTGGTCGCGGTCAACAAGATCGACAAGCCCGAGGCGGACCCGACCAAGGTCCGCGGTCAGCTCACCGAGTACGGCCTGGTGCCCGAGGAGTACGGCGGCGACACGATGTTCGTCGACGTCTCCGCGAAGTCCCAGCTGAACCTCGACGGGCTGCTCGAGGCCGTCGTCCTCACGGCCGACGCCTCGCTCGACCTGCGCGCCAACCCGACGCAGGACGCCCAGGGCCTCGTGGTCGAGGCGCACCTCGACCGCGGTCGTGGTCCGACGGCCACCGTCCTCGTCCAGCGCGGCACCCTGCGGGTCGGCGACTCGATCGTCGCCGGTCCGGCCCACGGCCGCGTCCGCGCCATGCTCGACGAGTACGGCGAGAACATCGAGGAAGCGGACCCGTCGCGCCCCGCGATGGTGCTCGGCCTCAACGCGGTCCCCGGCGCCGGCCAGAACTTCATCGTGGTCGAGGACGACCGCATGGCCCGCCAGATCGCCGAGAAGCGCGAGGCGCGCGAGCGTGCGGCCATGCAGGCCAAGCGTCGCGTCCGTCGCACCCTCGAGGACTTCATGGCCTCCATGGAGAAGGGCGAGAGCCAGGAGCTCAACCTCATCCTCAAGGGCGACGTGTCCGGTTCGGTCGAGGCCCTCGAGGACGCCCTCGCCAAGATCGACGTCGGCGACGAGGTCGGCATCCGGGTCATCGACCGCGGTGTCGGCGCGATCACCGAGACCAACGTCGACCTGGCGAGCGCCTCCGACGCCATCATCATCGGCTTCAACGTCCGCCCGCAGGGCAAGGTGACGGAGATGGCCGACAAGGAGGGCGTGGAGATCCGCTACTACTCGGTCATCTACCAGGCGATCGAGGAGATCGAGGCGGCCCTCAAGGGCATGCTCAAGCCGGAGTACGAGGAGGTCGCGCTCGGCCAGGCCGAGATCCGCGCGATCTTCCGCAGCTCCAAGATCGGCAACATCGCCGGCTGCATGGTCACCAGCGGTGTCATCCGACGCAACGCCAAGGTCCGCCTCATCCGCGACGGTGCCGTCGTGGTCGAGTCGACCGACCTGGCGTCGCTGCGGCGCGAGAAGGACGACGCGTCCGAGGTCCGCGAGGGCTTCGAGTGCGGTCTCGTCCTGAAGAACTTCGGCGACATCAAGGAAGGCGACGTCGTCGAGGCCTTCGAGATGCGCGAGATCCCGCGCAGCTGAACCACGCACCACCCCGCGTCCGGCGGCCCGGCCCCCACGGGTCGGGCCGCCGGCGCGTCCGCACCGCTCCCTGAGACGATGCGGCGTCACCGCCCTGAGAGGAAGAACCCATGAGCAACCCCCGCGTCCGCCGGATCGCCGACCGCATCCAGGTCGTGGTGGCCGAGATGCTGGAGCGTCGCATCAAGGACCCCCGCCTGGGCTTCGTCACCGTGACCGACGTCCGCGTCTCCGGTGACAGCCAGCAGGCCACGATCTTCTACACCGTCCTCGGCAGCGCCGAGGACCAGCAGGCCCAGATGGCCTCGAGCGCCCAGGCCCTGGAGTCCGCGAAGGGCCTCATCCGCTCCGAGGTCGGCAAGCAGCTCGGCACCCGTCACGTCCCGACGCTGACGTTCGTCGCCGACGCGCTGCCCGAGACCGCCCGCCAGCTCGACGAGGTCCTCGCGCGCGCCAAGCAGCAGGACGAGGAGGTCGCCGCCCTGCGTGGCGACACCTACGCGGGGGAGTCGGACCCGTACAAGAAGCCCCGGGTCCTCGAGGACGAGGACCTGGACGGCGACGACCTCGACGACGACCTCGACGACGAGGACGACGACGACTGGGACGACGAGGACGAGTCGGACGACGAGGACTGACGTGGCCGAGACGCACACCGCCGCGGGCGGGCGTCCCGTGCCCGTCCCCGGGCTCGTCGTGGTCGACAAGCCCGCAGGCCTCACCTCCCACGCGGTCGTCTCGCGGGTGCGCCGACTGGTCGGCACCCGCAAGGTCGGGCACGCCGGGACGCTCGACCCGATGGCGACCGGGGTGCTCGTGCTCGGCGTCGACCGCGCCACCCGCCTGCTCGGCCACCTCATGCTGACCGAGAAGGGCTACACGGCCACCGTGCGGCTCGGCGTGGCCACCACGACCGACGACGCCGAGGGCGAGGTCACCGACGCGGCCGGCGCGGGCGGCCTCGACGAGGCGGCGGCGCGGGCCGCCCTGGAGGCCCAGCAGGGCGAGCTGCTCCAGGTGCCCACTGCGGTGTCCGCCATCAAGGTCGACGGCAAGCGCGCCTACCAGCGGGTCCGCGACGGTGAGGACGTCGAGCTGAAGGCTCGTCCGGTGACGGTGCACGAGCTCACGACCGGCCCCGCCGTGCGCACCCGGGCCGAGGACGGCACCGAGGTGCTGGACGTCGACGTGGCGCTGCGCTGCTCGTCGGGGACCTACGTGCGGGCCATCGCCCGCGACGCCGGCCGTGCCCTCGGGGTGGGCGGGCACCTCACCGCCCTGCGGCGCACGGCGGTCGGCCCCTACGACCTCGCGAGCGCACGCACGCTGGAGGAGCTCACGGCAGCGGCCGAGGAGGGCGGCCCGTCGGCCGTCGTCCTGCCCATCGCGGAGGCTGCCCGCGCCGCTTTCCCCGGGCGGGACCTGGACGAGGACTCCGCGGCCTCGGTGCGTGTGGGCCGGCGCCTGCCCCTGGAGCTGGGCGGCCTCACGGCCGTGTTCGCCCCGGACGGGCAGTTCCTCGCGCTGTACGAGCCCTCGGGGGAGCCCGGGACGGCCCGGGCCGCTGCCGTGTTCGTCTGAGCCCAGCAGGCACGTCACCGCCCGCGCCGGCATCGAGCGTCCGGGCGGGTGCCCGTGGCCCGATCGGGCCACCCGACCGGGCTTCTCGGCGCGACCTCCGTCGAGGTGTCCCCACACGGGCCCCGCGTTGTCTACATTGCGACGGGGGCTGGAGAGGGAGGTCCCATGTCGGCGAGCGGAGTGCCCGTCCCCACCGGGGTGCCGGTGGGTGTCGACGCGCGCGTCCAGGCCGTCCTCGAGGTCCTCGCGGGTGAGCCTCGCCTGCACGTCGCCGAGCGGTACGGGGTGGAGCGGGCGCTCCTCGACCGGTGGGTCACCGCGTTCGTCGAGGCCGGCACCGCCCAGGTCACCAACCGGCCGCAGGGCGAGGCCGCCCGTCAGCGGGACCGGTTCCTCACCGTCTTCACCCACGGGCTGCGCTCGCCGCTGGCCGTCGCGCAGGCGTGGGTCGGGCTGCTCGGCGACCTCTCTGTCGACCCGGGGACGCGGGTGCGTGCGGTCGAACGGCTCCAGCTGGCCCTCGACGCGCTGGCCGACCGGGTGGCGGAGGTCGAGCTCCTCACCGCAGCGATGCTGGGCAGGCTGGACCTCGACCCGCGCGAGGTCTCCGTGGGTCACCTGGCCACCTGCGTGACCCGCCCCGACGACGTCGGCGGCGAGGGGCCCTGGCCCCGGGTCCACGGCGACCCGGTCCTGGTGATGCGCGTCCTGCGTGACCTCTGGTCCGCGGCCGCCACCACCCAGCCGATCCCGGACCGGGTGCACCTGGAGTCGGGCACGCCCGCGGGCTGGGTCGAGCTGCGCGTCGTGCGCACGGGCGACCCCATCGACCCCGACACCGCGCGATCCCTCTTCGAGCCGTTCAGCACCGGGCACGGCGAGGCCGGTCTCACGGTCGGTCTCTACCTCGCGCGCGCCCTCACCGTCGTCCACGGGGGCACGCTGGGTCTGGAGCAGGACGACGAAAGAGCCGTGTTCTGGGTGCGCCTGCCCGCCGCGCGGCCTACGGTCGCAGGGACGGACGACGCGGCCGCCCAGCGGCACCGCGCGCGGACCGACAGCTGACCGACATCTGGACCCCACTCGACCCCCACCGAGGAGACACCATGAAGTTCGAGCTCGCCTGCGGAGACGTCATGCCCGGCTGCCCCGCCACCTTCAGCGAGGAGACCGAGGACGCGCTGCTCGGTGAGGTCGCCGCGCACGCGGCCGCGGCCCACGGGATCACGACCATCACCCCGGAGGTCGCCGAGGCCGTGGGCGCGAAGGTCCGTCGCGCCGGCTGAGCCCCCGGCGCCCTGGCGACACCCGCCGACACCTGCCCCCACCTGCACGGGCAGTAGGGTGGCGGGCGTGACGCTGTGGCGATCCCCTGACGACCTGCCCGCCGACCTGGGGCGCACCGCCGTCGTCATCGGCAACTTCGACGGGGTCCACCTGGGCCACCGCCAGGTGCTGGCGCGTGCCCGGCGGGTGGCGGACGAACGGGGCCTGCGCCTGGTGGCCCTGACCTTCGACCCGCACCCCATGGCCGTCCTCAGGCCCGAGCACACGCCGGTGGCCCTCACGGACCTCGCCCAGCGCGCCGAGCTCCTCGAGGCCGCCGGGGCCGACGACGTGGTGGCCCTGCCGTTCACCCGCGACACCGCGTCCTGGTCGCCCGAGGAGTTCGTGCAGCGGGTCCTCGTCGACGCCCTGCGCGCGGCCGCGGTCGTGGTGGGGGCCAACTTCCGCTTCGGCAGGCGGGCCGCCGGCGACGTCGCCCTGCTCGCCGCCTACGGGGCCGGGCTGGAGGCGGACGCGCGGTTCACCGCCGAGGGCATCGCGCTGGACGGCGGCCCGCAGGTGTGGTCGTCCACGTACGTGCGCACCTGCCTGGCCGCGGGGGACGTGGCGGGCGCGGCGGAGGCCCTCGGCCGCCCGCACGGCGTCCGCGGCGTCGTGGTGCGCGGCGACCAGCGCGGTCGCGAGCTCGGGTTCCCCACGGCGAACGTGCCCGTGCCGGCCACCATCGCGGTGCCGCCGGACGGGGTCTACGCGGGCTGGATGAGGGCCCTGGACGGCGACCGGGCGCCCTGGCCCGTCGCGATCTCGGTCGGGACGAACCCCACCTTCGCCGGGGTGCGCGAGCGACGTGTGGAGTCCTACGTCCTGGACCGGACCGACCTGGACCTGTACGGCCTCGAGGTCGAGGTGGGCTTCGTGGAGCGCCTGCGGGGGATGGTGGCGTTCACGACGGTCGAGTCCCTGATCGAGCAGATGCGTGACGACGTGGTTCGGACGAGGCAGATCCTGGGTACGCAGGAGGGGTGACTCCCTCTCCTTCCCACGACGACCGACCCGACCGCGGCGGCCTGTCCTCCCTCGACGAGCTCCTCGACGGGCCCCTGCCCGACCGGGCTCCCGAGCCGGAGGAGGCGAGCGACACGGCCGACGACCGGCCCGCCGAGGAGGCGCCGACCGCCCAGCTGCCGGTCACCCCGGCCGAACCGGTCGGCTCCGACGAGCCGGTCGCCGTCGAGGAGCCGACGGAGACCGTCACCACCCCGGACCCGCTCACCGACCCGCTGCCGGCAGCGCAGGCCGAGCCCCTGAGTGATCCGCTGAGCGATCCGCTGAGTGATCCCCTGAGTGATCCGCTGACTGATCCGCGCAGCGACCCCGCGGCGACCACCGCCGCGATGCCCGACGCGGGACGCACCGAGCCCCTGCCCACGACGGGCGCGGTCAGCTCGCTGGGCGCCGCGCCGCGCGCGGTGCCGCCCGAGCCGGCGCCCGCACAGCCCGACGCCCCGAGCGGCCCCCCGGCGGTCCCGGACCTGCCCCGGGCCGGGAGCCCCACCGGAGCCTCCGGGCGCCGGGCCGCGGAGCCCGGCACCGGCGCTGCAGCCGGTGCCGCAGCCGGTGCCGCCGCCGGCGCGGCCGCAGTGGCCGGCTCGGTGGCGGGCTCGGTGGGCCCGGCGTGGCAGTCGGTCCGCGCCGGCCTCAAGCACTCCCAGGAGCGGGTGGGGCAGGGCGTGGGCCGTGCCGCGGCGGCGGCCTCCGCGGCGACCTCGGCCGCCGCCGCGGGTGCCCGCCGCCGCACCTCCGGCGCTGCCCCGGAGCAGCCCGCGTGGACCGACCCGGCGCTCAAGGGACCGCTGGCGGCCGCGGACCGGTGGTTCGAGGCCCACGGGCTGCCCTACTTCGTCCCGGAGCGGCGGGCCCAGGTCCGGGCCGGGCTGCAGCGCCGCACGGTGCTGCTGCGGCTCGTCGTGGCCGTCCTGGTCTCGGCCGTCGTCGGTGTCGGCCTCGCGTCCCTGACCGACCAGGCGAGCACCGCCCCGGCGGTGCTGGTGGCCGGGGTCGGCGCCGGGGCGCTCTGGTACACGCTCACCGTGCTCCACGCCGGTCCGGTCGTGCGCTGGGCCGGACGGCGGACGGTCGGCAACGTGCGGCACCTGCTGCCGCAGCTGACCCGCGCGCTCCCGCTGCTCCTCGTCTTCGTGACGTTCCTGTTCATCAACGCGGAGGTCTGGCAGCTCTCGGCGGCCCTGTCCGGGGGTGCGCTGTGGCTGACGGTGGTGCTCTTCGTCGTCCTGGCAGTGGGCTTCCTCGCGGTCCGACTCCCGGAGGAGGTCGACCGCCTGGACGACGCCGTGGACGAGCGCTTCCTCTCCCGGGCCTGCACCGGGACGCCCCTGGCCGAGCCGTGCGCGGAGCTCCTCGCCGAGCGGGAGCCGGGCAGCCCGCGCGACCCGGTCGCGCACGCCCAGGTCAGCGGCTTCGAGCGGGCCAACCTGGTGCTGTTCCTCGTGGTGCTCCAGGCGGGGCAGCTGCTGCTGCTGGCCGGGCTCGTCTTCGTCTTCTTCGTCCTCTTCGGGGCGATCACGATGGACCCGTCGGTCCAGGCGGCCTGGACCCAGTCGGACGTCGCGGCGGTCCCCCTGCTGAGCAACCTCAGCGTCCCGCTCGTGAAGGTGTCCCTCTTCCTGGGTGCCTTCTCGTTCCTCTACCTCGCGGTCTCCACGGTGACCGACGAGAGCTACCGCAGCCAGCTGCTGGGCCTCGTGGTGCGCGAGCTGGAGCGTGCCGTGGGCATGCGCGCGGTCTACCTGGCCCTGCGGGCGCGGGGCACCGCGCCGGACCGCGACGCGGCGTCGTCCACGGACGTGACGCCCACGGAGCCCGGCCTCGCCTGAGACGCAGCACGCCGACTCCCGGGGGATCGCCTCGGGAGCCGGCGTGGCTCAGGGGTGCTGCTGCGGGGGCCGGTCGGGGCGGCACCGCGGTGGGCCGGGACGGCCCACGGGGTGGTTCAGGCGTCGAGGTCCTTGGCGACCATCGCGGCGATGGCGGCCACGTCGGCCTCGTTCTCGCCGGAGACCTCGACGGTGTCGCCGCACGAGGCGCCGAGCGTCATGATCAGGAGAGCGGAGCTGGCGTCGACGGGCTCGTCGCCCGGCACGCCGATGAGGACCTCGGAGTCGAGCTCGCCGGCGGCCTCGGCGATGAGGCCGGCGGGGCGGGCGTGGAGGCCGACGCGGGAGCCGACGGTGACGGTGGTGCTGGCCATGGGTATCTCCTTGAACGGGTCTGGTGCAGGTGCGGTGCGGCCGGCTGTGCGAGCCCGGCCGTGGAGCGGTGGTGGGGCGCCGGGTCGGCGCCCCACCGGGGAGCGGGTCGCTCAGGCGACGGGCTCGGGCCGCTTCCAGAGGGTCTTCAGCGCGATGACCGCGGCGGCCGCCACGATCGCGCCGACGACGATGGCGAGGATGTAGCCGAACACGTTCGTCACCGCGAAGAGGACGAAGATGCCGCCGTGCGGGGCACGGACGCCGACGCCGAGAGCCTCGGACAGGCCACCCGCGACCGCGGAGCCCAGCATGATCGAGGGGATGACGCGCAGCGGGTCGGCCGCGGCGAACGGGATGGCACCCTCGGTGATGAAGGAGGCGCCCAGCAGCCAGGCCGCCTTGCCGTTCTCGCGCTCGGCCACGGTGAAGAGGCTCTTGCGGACGACGGTGGCGAGCGCGAGGCCCAGCGGCGGGACCATGCCGGCGATCATGACGGCGGCCATGAGGCGCAGCTCGGGGGCGTCGGAGGCCAGGGTGGCGGCGGAGCCGATGCCGGCGACGGCGACGGAGTAGGCCACCTTGTTGAGCGGGCCGCCCATGTCGAAGGCCATCATGAGGCCGACCACGACGCCGAGGATCACGGCGGAGCCGGTGCCCATGGAGTTGAGGCCGTCGGTGAGACGGTCCATGACCCAGCCGAGCGGACGGTTCACGACCGCGACCATCACGAAGCCGATGACCAGGCTGGTGACCAGCGGGATGATGAGGACCGGCATGAGGCCGCGCAGCCAGTTCGGGGTGCGCAGGTTGGCCAGCCACAGGGCGAGCACACCGGCGAGCACGCCGCCGACGATGGCGCCGAGGTAGCCCGAGGCCGGGGCCGAGACGCCGTCGGCGTTGGCGACGCCGAAGACGTTGATGGCCAGGCCGCCGGCGACGAAGCCGGGGGCGATGCCCGGGCGGTCGGCGATCGCGTAGGCGATGTAGCCGCCGAGGGCCGGGATGAAGAAGACGAACGCCGTCTTGCCCAGGACGAAGAAGATCGCGCCCAGGTAGGCCATGAGGCCGGAGTCGAAGAGGACGTGGGTCAGGCCCAGGGACGCCGGGTCCGGCAGGTTGAAGATGGTGTTGTCCACCATGATCGTGCCGTAGGCGTTGGTGATGTCGTAGCCGCCGAGCAGGAAGCCCAGCGCGATGAGGAGACCGCCCGCGGAGACGAACGGGATCATGTAGGACACGCCGGTCATGAGGACGCGGCGGGTGCGCTGGCCCCAGGTCTCGTTGTCGGTGCCGGCCGAGCTCGAGCCGGTCGCCACGGAGCCCTCGACGCGCGGGGCGTGCGGGTCGGCGGCGTTGCGCAGCGCCTCGGCCACCATGCCGTCCGCGTCGTCGATCGCGCGCTTGACGCCCGCGGAGACGACCGGCTTGCCGGCGAAGCGGGCGCGGTCGCGCACCCCGACGTCCACGGCGAAGATGACGGCGGAGGCCTGCTCGATGACCTGCGGGTCCAGCGGCGTGGTGCCGGCGGAGCCCTGGGTCTCGACCACGAGCGGGACGCCGGCCTTCTTGGCGGCCGCCTCGAGGGCCTCGGCCGCCATGTAGGTGTGGGCGATGCCCGTCGGGCAGGCCGTCACGGCGACCAGGCTGCGCGGGGCGGCCGGGGCGGCAGCAGCGGCCGCGGCGGGAGCGCCACCGGCCGGGGCGGGCGAGACGACGTCCATGATCGCGGCGGCAGCGGCCTCGGGGGTCGCGGCGTCGCGCAGGGCGGCGGTGAACTCCGGGCGGACCAGGGCGCGCGCGAGCTTGGTGAGCAGCTGCAGGTGGGTGGCCTCGCCACCGTCCGGCGCGCTGATCAGGAAGACGAGCTGGGCCGCGCCGTCCTTGGCACCGAACTCCACCGTGGGGGAGAGGCGGGCGAAGGCGAGCGTGGGCTCGGAGACGCCGGTGGTCCGGCAGTGGGGGATCGCGATCCCGCCGTTGAGACCCGTCGGCGAGGTCGACTCCCGGGCCAGCGCGTCCTCCGCCAGCTGGTCCACGTCGACCGCGCGTCCGGCCTCACCGACGATGCGGGCCAGGGCCCGGATCACTTCGGTCTTGTCCGAGCCCAGGTCGGCGTCGAGCCGTACCAGGGCCGGGGTGATCAGGTCAGACATTTTCACCCTCCTGGGTGGGGGACAGCTCGCGGACGGCGACCAGGTCCGGATGGACCTGGTCCGGCCGCGGGATGGTGGTGCCGGGCAGGCCGGCTGCCGCGCTGCCGTAGGCCACGGCGAGCGCGAGTCGGTGGGCCGGGTCGAGACCGCGGAGGTCGCCCAGCAGGTAGCCGAACAGGCTGGAGTCTCCCGCACCGACCGTCGAGACGACAGTCGTGGGCGGGGGAGAGGCGTGCCAGGCGCCGTCGCCGGTGACGAGCACCGCGCCGTTCCCGCCGAGCGTCGCGAGGACGGCGTGCACGCCGCCGTCCAGCAGGGTGCGGGCCGCCTTGGCGGCGGCCTCCGGGTCGGCCTCGAGCTCCTCGGCGTCGCCGCCGGTGAACTGGGCGAGCTCGTCGCCGTTGGGCTTCATCAGGTCCGGGGCCGTCGTCGCGCCCAGCCCCTCGACGAGCGCCACGAGCGGCGCGTCGGAGGTGTCGACCGCGACGCGCAGCCCGGCGGCGTGCAGCCGGGCGACGAGCCCGACGTACCACTCGGCGGGCGTGCCCGGCGGCAGGGAACCGGCCAGCACCACCCAGCCGGCGGGGTCGGCGACCTCCTCCAGCCGGGCGGCGAGCGCCTCGAGCAGCGCCGGGGTGGACGCCGAGCCGGGGCTGTTGAGCTTGGTGGTGGTCCCGTCCGGCTCCGTGACGGTGATGTTCACGCGCGGGCTCGGGCCGGGCACCGGGCGGGCGTCGATGCCGGCCGCCAGGAGCTCGGTGACGAACGCGTCCTCGGCCGGGGCCGGGAACACCGCGACCGTCGGCACCTGGGCGCTCACACAGGCCCGGGAGATGTTCACGCCCTTGCCGCCGGCCTGGGACGAGGAGCCGGTCAGGCGCAGGACGGCGCCGCGCTCGAGCTCGCCGGCCAGGACCACGGTCCGGTCGGTGCTGGGGTTGGGGGTCAGGGTCACGATCATGCGCGCACCACCTCGAGGCCGGTCTCCGCCAGGGTCGCGAGGAACGACTCCGATGCTGCCTGGTCGGTGACGAGGGTGTCCACGTCCTCGAGGGACGCGAACCGGACGGTGGCCTCGACGCCGAGCTTGCTGGCGTCGGCCAGGACGACGACCCGGCGGGCCGCGGCGACCAGCGCACGCTTCGCCGCAGCCTCCTCCGGGTCGGGGGTGGAGAGACCGTGGTCGACGGTGAGGCCGTTGGTGCCGATGAAGGCGACGTCGACGCGCAGCCGCTCCAGGGAGCTCACGGTGTCGGGGCCGACGGCCGCCTGCGTCGTGCCGCGGACGCGCCCCGGGAGGAGGTGGAGCTCCACCGAGGGGTGGCTCGCGAGGCGCGAGGCGACGGAGACCGAGTGCGTGAACACGGAGATCGGCAGGTCGCGGGGGATGTGCTGGACGATCCGGGCCGTGGTCGAGCCGGCGTCGACGAGGACGGTGCCGCCCGGGGGCGGCAGGAGGTCCACGGCCGCCGCGGCGATCCGGTCCTTCTCGTCGGTGCTGGCGTTGTCGCGCTCCGAGAGCGCGGCCTCGATCACCGCCAGCGAGGTCGCCGGGACGGCGCCCCCGTGGACCCGTCGGACCAGGCCCATGCGCTCGAGCGCGGACAGGTCGCGGCGGACGGTCTCCGTGGTCACGTCGTAGGCCTCGGCAAGGGCCGCGACGGACAGCCGACCGCGTTCGGCGACCAGCTGCGCCATGGCCTGCTGGCGCTCCTCGGCGTACACGACGGTCTCCTCCTCGTTCGGTGTGGGCACGCGCCGGAGCACGTGCGGGCGGGGTTCCCCGGTCGTGGCCGGGGGATGATGAGGACCCGGTTGCTGTGGCCGCGGTCACCATCTGTGTTTGTGTTGTTTTATGCCCGAGTCTGTTTGACTGTCAAGTGCTGAGCGGTCTACCTTGTGAGCATGCTCACCGTCACCGGAACCCCGGTCGTCCCCGGCCTGGCGCACGGCCCGGTCCTGCTCGTCCGCACGGAGATCAGCGCCGCTGCCGTCGCCGCCTTCGAGGCGGCCCCCGCCCTCGACCCGGAGGACGCCCTGGCCGCCTACGACCAGGCCGCCTCCCTCGTCGCCGAGGGGTTCGAGAAGCGCGCGGCCGAGGGCTCGGGCGCTGCTGCCGAGGTGCTCACCGCGAGCGCCGGCCTGGCCCGCGACAAGGGCCTGCGCGGTGCCGTCCGCAAGCAGCTGCGCGCCGGCACGTCGCTGCTCCCCGCCGTCCACGCCGCCATCGAGCAGTTCGCCAGCGTCTTCGAGCAGATGGGCGGGCTGATGGCCGAGCGGGTCACCGACCTGCGCGACATCGAGCGCCGCGTGACCGCCCGCCTGGTGGGGGAGTCGGAGCCCGGCGTCCCCGTGCCGGACGTGCCCTCGGTGCTCGTCGCCGAGGACCTCGCGCCCGCCGACACCGCGGGCCTGGACCCGCGCCTGGTCGTGGCCCTCGTGACCGAGAAGGGCGGCCCGACCAGCCACACCGCGATCATCGCCCGCCAGCTGGGGCTGCCGTGCATCGTGGGTGCCCAGGGTGCGCAGGACCTGGCCGCGGGCGTCCGCGTGCTCGTCGACGGGGCCTCCGGCGTCGTCGAGGTGGAGCCGGACGCCGACCACGCCGCCAAGCGGGTCGCGGACGACAAGGCCGTCCGTGCCGAGGTCGAGAGCTGGACCGGGCCGGGCCACACCGCCGACGGCGAGCCGGTCAAGCTCCTCGCGAACGTCGCCGACGGCGAGTCCTCGGCCCGCTCGGCCGAGGCGCCCGTGCAGGGCGTGGGGCTGTTCCGCACCGAGCTCAGCTTCCTCAACCGCACCGAGGAGCCCTCGGTGGAGGAGCAGGCCCAGATCTACGCCGACGTGCTGCGTCCCTTCGCGGGCCGTGGGCACGTGGTCGTCCGCACCCTCGACGCCGGCTCCGACAAGCCGATCGCGTTCGCGACCCACGAGGGCGAGGAGAACCCCGCCCTCGGCGTCCGCGGTCTCCGCCTCGCCTTCGACAACCCGGGCCTGCTCGAGCGTCAGCTCGACGGCATCGCCCGGGCCGCCGAGGAGACGGGCGTGGAGACCTGGGTGATGGCGCCCATGGTCGCGACCGTCGCCGAGGCGGCCGGCTTCGCCGAGCGCGTGCGCGAGCGGGGCCTCAAGGCCGGCGTCATGGTCGAGGTCCCCTCCGCGGCCCTCCTGGCGCACCGGATGCTGGAGGTCGTCGACTTCCTCTCCATCGGCACCAACGACCTCACGCAGTACGCGATGGCGGCCGACCGGATGGCGACCGACCTCGCGCACCTCACCGACCCGTGGCAGCCCGCGGTGCTCCAGCTGATCGCGATCACGGCGCACGCCGGCGCCGAGGCGGGCAAGCCCGTCGGCGTCTGCGGCGAGGCCGCGGCCGACCCGCTGCTGGCCTGCGCGCTGGTGGGCATGGGTGTCACGTCCCTGTCGATGGCCGCCGCGGCCGTGAAGCCCGTCGGGGCCCAGATCGGGCACGTGACGCGCGCGCAGTGCGAGGAGGCGGCCGAGGCCGCCCTGGCCGCGACCGACCCGGGCGAGGCCCGCGACGCGGTCCGCCGCATCGTCCTGGCCTGACCTCCTGCGGGAACGCCCAGGTCGGACGGGGCTGAGAGGCCGGCCTACCCGAAGGGGTGGGTGGGTCCTCGGTGGTGCGGGGAAACGTCCCTCCAGGCAGGCATGGGGATGCCGCCCGGGGCGCGAGAGTCGCGCCCGAGCCTGGAGAAAAGGACACACACCATGGGTTACGGACTCGGAGCTTTCCTCGTCGCGGTCGGCCTCATCCTCGCGCTGGCCGTCCAGGACACCATCAACGGCGTCGACACCACCATGATCGGCTGGATCCTCTTCGTGGTCGGGCTCGGCGTCGTCGTCCTCACGGCCGTGACGCTCAACCGCAGCCGCGGGGTCACCTCGAGCACCACCACCACGCACTCCGACGGCAGCCAGACCACCACCGAGCGCCGCACGAGCAACCACGCCTGACCGCTCGTCGCGCGCGCTGGGCGGGCCACGCACGCAGCAGCGGAGCGTGCCGCACGCGCCGCGGGCACGTCAGAGGGCCGCCGGGGACACCCCCGGTGGCCCTCCACTCTTTTCACCTGCCCTGCCGTTCCCGCTCGATTTCGGGCCAGCCCGACGCCGGGATAGTCTCTTCCGGTTGCCGTCTAACGGCCGCGGACCAGTAGTGCCCGGGTGAACAGGCCCCGGCGCGCCGCGCAACGATCGCCCCCAGGGCGGAAGGAGACTCGCATGTCGGTCGGTACCGATGCTGAGACCAAGAAGAAGATCATCGCCGAGTACGCCACCACCGAGGGCGACACCGGCTCCCCCGAGGTCCAGATCGCGCTGCTCACGCACCGCATCGCCCACCTCACCGAGCACCTCAAGCAGCACAAGCACGACCACCACAGCCGTCGTGGCCTGCTGCTCCTCGTGGGTCAGCGCCGTCGTCTGCTCAACTACCTGAACAAGACCGACATCTCGCGCTACCGCTCGATCATCGAGCGGCTCGGCCTGCGCCGATGACGCACCCGTCGTGACGGGAGGGCGGTCACCCGGGACCTCCGGGTGGCCGCCTCGTCACTTTTCGTGGGTGCTGGCACTAGGCTGGCCCCGTGCCGGCCTCCGTGCCGCGCACGACTGAACCACGCACCACTTCATCCAGGAGCGACCCGCACGCCTGTGCCCGGTCCTCGGTAGTGGCCCTCAGAGCCGCGCGAGCCTCAGCCCGCGCCGACTGCGGGCCTCGATCGAAGACCGGCCCGAGCGGGACGCCGCGGATCGCTCCGCAACACCGACAAGGACCACTCTTGACCGAGTCCACCACGGCTGAGCCCGTGATCTCCGCCGTCGAGACCGTCATCGACAACGGCTCGTTCGGCACCCGCACCGTCAAGTTCGAGACCGGCCTGCTGGCCCGTCAGGCCGCCGGCTCCGTCACGGCCTACCTCGACGACGAGACGATGCTGCTCTCGGCGACCACCGCCTCCAAGCAGCCGAAGGACCACTTCGACTTCTTCCCCCTCACGATCGACGTCGAGGAGCGGATGTACGCCGCGGGTCGCATCCCCGGCTCGTTCTTCCGTCGCGAGGGCCGTCCGTCCGAGGACGCCATCCTCACCTGCCGCCTGATCGACCGCCCGCTGCGCCCGACCTTCAAGAAGGGTCTGCGCAACGAGGTCCAGGTCGTCATCACGGTGATGGCCCTCGAGCCCGACACCCCGTACGACGTCCTCGCCATCAACGCGGCGTCGATGTCCACCCAGCTCTCCGGCCTGCCGTTCTCCGGCCCGGTCGGCGGCGTGCGCGTGGCCCTCATCGACGGCCAGTGGGTGGGCTTCCCGACCCACAGCCAGCTCGAGAACGCCGTCTTCGACATGGTCATCGCCGGCCGCGTCACCGAGACCGGCGACGTCGCGATCATGATGGTCGAGGCCGAGTCCACCGAGCAGACGTGGGACCTCGTCAAGGGCGGCGTCCAGGCGCCGACCGAGGAGATCGTCGCGGGCGGCATGGACGCCGCCAAGGTCTTCATCAAGCAGCTGTGCGAGGCCCAGATGGAGCTCGCCAAGCAGGCCGCGAAGCCCGTCGCCGACTTCCCGGTGTTCCTCGACTACTCCGAGGACGTCTACGCCGCCGTCGCCGCCGCCGTCTCCGAGAAGACCGCTGCCGCCCTCACCATCGGGCCGAAGCAGGAGCGCGAGGAGAAGCTCGACGAGATCAAGGCCGAGGTGCTCGACACCCTCGGTGCTCAGTTCGAGGGCCGCGAGAAGGAGCTGGGCGCCGCGTTCCGCTCCCTCAACAAGGAGCTCGTCCGCCAGCGCGTCCTGCGCGACAAGGTCCGCATCGACGGCCGCGGCCTCGCCGACATCCGTCCGCTGCACGCCGAGGTCGGCGTGATCCCGCGCGTGCACGGCTCCGCCCTGTTCGAGCGTGGCGAGACCCAGATCCTGGGCGTCACCACCCTCAACATGCTGACCATGGTGCAGAAGCTCGACACGCTCTCCCCGGAGACCGAGCGCCGCTACCTGCACAACTACAACTTCCCGCCGTACTCCACCGGCGAGACCGGGCGCGTCGGCTCCCCGAAGCGTCGCGAGATCGGCCACGGCGCCCTCGCGGGCCGGGCGCTCATGCCCGTCCTCCCCACCAAGGAGGAGTTCCCCTACGCCATCCGCCAGGTCTCCGAGGCCATGGGCTCCAACGGCTCCACCTCGATGGGCTCGGTCTGCGCCTCGACCATGTCCCTGCTCCAGGCCGGCGTGCCGCTGCGCGCGCCCGTCGCGGGCATCGCCATGGGCCTCATCTCCGGTGAGGTCGACGGCCAGACCCAGTACGTGGCCCTCACCGACATCCTCGGTGCCGAGGACGCGTTCGGCGACATGGACTTCAAGGTCGCCGGTACCTCCGAGTTCGTCACCGCCCTCCAGCTCGACACCAAGCTGGACGGCATCCCGGCCGAGGTCCTCGCCGCCGCGCTGACCCAGGCCAAGGACGCCCGCCTGGCGATCCTGGACGTGATGGCCGAGGCCATCACGGTGCCCGAGGAGATGTCGGTGCACGCGCCGCGCATCATCACGGTCAAGGTCCCGGTCGACAAGATCGGCGAGGTCATCGGCCCGAAGGGCAAGGTGATCAACCAGATCCAGGACGACACGGGCGCCACGCTGTCCATCGAGGACGACGGCACGGTCTACATCGGTGCGACGAACGGCGAGGCCGCCGAGGCCGCCCGCGCCGCCGTCAACGCGATCGCCAACCCGACCATGCCGGAGATCGGCGAGAAGTACCTGGGCACGGTCGTCAAGACGACCAACTTCGGTGCCTTCGTCTCGCTGATGCCGGGCAAGGACGGCCTGCTGCACATCTCCAAGCTGCGTGGCCTGGCCGGTGGCAAGCGCGTGGACGCCGTCGAGGACGTCGTCTCCGTGGGCCAGAAGATCCAGGTGCAGATCGCCGAGATCGACGACCGCGGCAAGCTCTCCCTCGTCCCCGTGGTCGAGGAGGCCGCGGCCGAGGAGGAGACCTCCGAGTCCGAGTGACGTGACGCGTGCGGCCCCGCGGGGCCGCACGCCTCCCGCCTCCACCGCTCGCCGCGCCCTGCCCGACCCGGGTGGGGCGCGGTGGCGTTTCCCGGGGCCCCGTGGGGCCCCGCCCCGATCCCGTCTTCCCGCCCACGTCCCTCGAGGAGAGCGCCGAGTGACCAGCACGACCCGCCCCGCCACCGACCCGACCGGCCCGACCGAGGGCCTGACCGGTCTCGTGCGCCGCACCGTCCTGCCCGACGGGCTGCGGGTGGTGACCGAGCAGATGGCCGGCGTCCGTTCCGCCAGCATCGGGGTGTGGGTGAACGTCGGCTCCGCCGACGAGGACGACGTGCTGCACGGGTGCAGCCACTTCCTCGAGCACCTGCTCTTCAAGGGGACCGCCCGGCGCAGCGCCCTGGACATCTCGGTGGCCCTCGACGAGGTCGGCGGCGAGTTCAACGCCTTCACGGCCAAGGAGATGACCTGCTTCCACGCGCGGGTCCTGGACGTCGACCTGCCGCTCGCCGTGGACGTGCTCGGCGACATGCTCACCGCCTCGCTGCTCGAGCCCGCCGACGTCGACGCGGAGCGTGACGTCATCCTCGACGAGATCGCCATGCACGACGACGACCCGGACGACGTGGTGCACGACCTGTTCGCCGAGCTGGCGTGGGGCGCGCGCACGCCGCTCGGTCGCGGCATCGCCGGGACGGTGGAGTCGATCGAGGCCCTGACCCGCGACCAGGTCGAGCGTTTCTACCGCACGCACTACCGCCCGGCGACCACGGTGGTGGCGGTCGCGGGGAACGTGGACCACGACGCGGTGGTGGAGCTCGTGGCGGCGGCGTTCGAGGGCTACGGGCCCGGCGGCGCGGTCGAGGAGCCGGTCAGCCGGCTGGCCACGGGGGCACGCGTCCCCGTCCACGCGGGGCGAGCCCACGTGGAGCGTCCGTTCGAGCAGGTCAACCTCGTCCTGGGGATGGAGGGGCTGCGCCGCGACCACCCCGACCGCTTCGCGCTCGGGGCGCTCACCACGGCACTGGGCGGCGGCACCTCGAGCCGCCTGTTCCAGGAGGTGCGCGAGCGCCGGGGCCTGGCGTACTCGGTCTACTCCTTCTCCAGCCACCACGCGGACAGCGGTCTCGTCGGGGTCGGGCTGGGCTGCCTGCCGGAGCGGCTGGACGGTGCCCTGGACGTGGTCCGGGCCGAGCTGGTGAAGGTCGCCGAGGGCGGGCTCACGGAGGAGGAGCTGCGTCGGGGGCGCGGGCAGCTCCGCGGCGGGCTGGTGCTCGGCCTCGAGGACTCCGGCTCCCGCATGTCGCGCCTGGGCAAGGCCGAGCTCGTCCACGAGCGCTACCTCCCGGTCGAGGAGGTGCTGTCGCGGATCGAGTCGGTGGACGTCCACGACGTCGCGCGGGTCGCCGCCGAGGTGCTCCGCGGCGAGGAGATCCTGGCCGTCGTCGGCCCCGGCCGGGCCTGAGGCGCCGGTCTGGTCCGGTGATGCCCCCGGGGGTTCCGGGGGTGTGGCCAGGGTCGGGTGCCCCGTGGGGTACCGCCTCCTCGTCGAGCTCCTGACCTGCGGGAACGGCGTCTTCACAAACGTTTACAACTTTGAGGACCGTCGTCCTCTCAGTCCCCTGTGCGCACCGCCGATCCGGGCGGAGACCGCCAGGAGGGCACATGACGCAGGCAGGGACGCCCGCAGGACCCGAGCAGCACCCCGAGCACGCCCCGGAGCACGCGCCGGAACCGGCCCGACACCGGGCGCTCCGGCGCGCCCGCCTCCTGCCCGCGCCCGCCCCCTCGGCCCTCCTGCGCGGACCCCGCCGAGCCCGCCGAGCCCGCCGGGCCTCGTCGGGGGAGCCCCCCCTGGCCCGCGGCGCCCGCCGGGCCGTCGGCTCCGTCCTCGCCGTCTCGCTCGCCGTCGCCGTGCTCGGCGGCTCGCTGGCGGCGGTCACCCGCGCCGGCCTCCCCGACCCGTCCCCGGTCGAGGTCGCCCCGGCCGCGGCGACCTCGTGCCCCGGCACCGTCAGCCTCACCAACGGCGACTTCGAGAAGCCCGTGCTCAGCGCCGGCGGGCTCGTCATCACCGACCAGAGCAACGTGCCGGGGTGGAGCACCACCGCTTCCGACCACGCCATCGAGATCTGGAACGACGGCCACGAGGGCTACCACGCCGCGCAGGGCAAGCAGTGGGCCGAGCTCAACGCCAACATGGTCTCCTCGCTCTACCAGGACGTCGCCACCACACCGGGGCAGACGCTGCGCTGGCAGCTGCTCCACTCCGGGCGCCTGGGCACGGACACGATGGCGGTGCAGATCGGTGCCCCGGGGGCCGGCGTCCAGCAGGCCCAGTTCAGCGACCCGGTCGCCTGGAACGAGCACAGCGGCGTCTACACCGTCCCGGCGGGGCAGACCACGACCCGGTTCTCGTTCGTCTCGATCAGTGCGGCCGGCGGCAACATCAGCGTCGGCAACTTCCTCGACGCGATCTCCTTCGGCACCGCGGCGTGCCTCGACACCACGATGACCGCCACGACGCCCGCCGGCGACGGCACCGCCAACGTCGGGGACACCGTCACCTACCGCATCACCACGACCAACGACGGCGGCAACCCCGCCGACGCCGTGCTCCTGGCCAACCCGCTGCCGACCGGCCTCACCTTCGTTCCCGGCTCGCTGCGGGTCACCACGAGCTCGGGCACGACGACGATCTCGGACGCCTCGGGCGACGACGCGGGGGAGTACCTCTCCGGGTCGCGGACGGTCCGCGTCCGGCTCGGCACGGGGGCGAACGCGACCGTCGGCGGGGAGCTGGCCCCCGGGGCCTCCCGCGTGGTCACCTACCAGGCCGTCGTCGCGGCGGCGGCCGCGGGGACGACCGTCGTGGACGACACGGACGTCACCTTCTACGACGACCTGGCCGCCGGGACGCTCACCTCGACGAGCGGGGAGGCCTCCGTCGTGGTGGCCCCCTCCGCGGACCTCACGGCGGCCCTGAGCCGGAGCGGCGCCGCGGTGGCCGGGACGACGAGCACCTGGCTGCTCGACGTGGGCAACGACGGCCCGAGCGACGCCACGAACGTCACGGCGTCGCTGACGGTGCCCGGCTCCCTCACGGGTGTGGCCGCGTCCGCGACCGGTGGTGGTTCCTGCGTCGTCACGCCCGGCACCCCGACCTCGGTGACCTGCACCTGGCCGACGGTGGCCGCGGGCGTCACGCGGACGGTCACCCTGACCGGTGACATCGCGCCGACCGCGTCGGCGGGCACCTCGTTGGGCTTCTCGGCCTCGGTGACCAGCGACGTCCACGAGACCGACACCAGCGACAACGTGGCGAGCCACACCTCGGTCGTGACCACGTCGGCGGACCTGACGGTCTCGCTGGTGGCGAGCCCCGACCCGGCGGTGGCGGGTGACGACGTCACCTACACCGCGACCGTGACGAACACGGGGCCGTCGACCGCGCGGTCCGTGGTGCTCACCGGGGCGGTGCCCACGGGCTCCACGTTCGTCTCGGCCTCCGTCCCCGGCGGCACGTGCACCCACCAGGTCGGCAACGACACGGTCGAGTGCGCGCTCGGCGACCTCGGTGCCGGCGCCTCCGTGGTGGTGACGATCGTCCACACCCTCGACTCCGCCGGCACCGGTGCCGTCGACGCCTCGGTGGCGGTCACCTCGTCCACCTCCGACGCCGATCCCTCCGACAACACCGCCTCGGTGAGCACGGCGGGCGCGACGTCCGCCGACGTGCACGTCACCCTCGACATCGCGGCCACGACAGGACGTCCGGGCGACAGCGTCCCCTACACGCTCACCGTCACCAACGACGGACCGTCGGCCGCGCGGAACGTCTCCTTCAACACCGTCGTCCCGGCCGGGATCACCATCGTCCGGCCCGCGAGCCCGTACTGCTCGGCGACCGCGTGCACGATCCCGCTGCTGCCCGCGGGCGGTGACGTCGTCATCGCCGGCACCGCCGACCTCGCGGCGGGGGCCGACGTCGGCAGCTTCACCGCCGGCACGACCGCGGTCGCGTCCACGCCCGACCCGGACGGCTCGAACAACTCCGACACCGTCGCCTTCGACATCGTCCTGGACAGCGACCTGGCGGTCTCGCAGGACCTCACGGGCCCGGGCGGGGCGGCTGACGCCGTCGCCGGGCGCGCGCTGGGGATCACCACGACGGTCGAGAACGTCGGCGCCACGCGCGCCGAGGACGTCGTGCTGCGCCTCCCCGTCGCCGCGAACCACGCCGTGCCCACCGTCACGGACCCCGACGGCGGCACCTGCTCCTTCACCGGCACCGACAGCGGGGGCATCGCCACCTCCGGCGGCACCGTCGTGTGCCAGCGGGCGGTGCTGGCCGCCGGCGCGACCTGGACCGTCGTCCTGGACACCTCCGTGCCCGCCTGGTTCGACGCGGCCTCGCTGGACGTCGGTGCCCGGGTGGCCACCGACTCGGACGCGACGCCCGGCAACGACACCGTGGACGCCACGATCGCAGTGAGCCAGGTCGCCGACCTCGGGCTCGACCAGACCGGCCCGAGCGCGGACCAGGAGACCGGGACCACGGCCGAGCTCACCCTGGTGCTGACCAACGACGGCCCCTCGGACGCCCACGACGTGGTCGTGGGGGAGCGCACCGGGCCCGGGCTCGTCGTCACGGGCGGCGTGGTCGACACCGGCAGCTTCGACGACGCCACCGGCGAGTGGAGCCTTCCCCACCTGGAGGCCGGGGCGACGGCGACGGCCACGCTGTCGGTCCGCGGCTACGTGCCCGGCACGTACGACAACGTCGCGGTCGTGCTGGCCAGCGACTCCCAGGACCCCGACGCGAGCAACGACTCGGCCACGGCGACGACGACCTGGGTGGCCCCCGCGGTCGTGACGCCGACGGTGACGGTCACCGCGACGGAGACGGCGACGGAGACCGCGACGGCGACCGAGACCGCGACGGCGACGGAGACCGCGACGGCGACGGCGACCGCGACGGCCACCGAGACGGCGACGGAGACCGCGACGGCGACGGCGACCGAGACGGCGACGGCGACCGCGACGGCCACCGAGACGGCGACGGCGACCGCGACGGCGACGGCGACCGCGACCGCGACGGCCACCGAGACCGCGACCGCGACCGCAACGGCCACCGCGACCGCCACCGCGACCCGGACGGCGACCCGCACGGCCACCGCGACGGCGACGGCCACCCGCACCACCACCCGCACGGCGACCGAGCACGTCACCGTGACGGTGACCCCGGAGGCCGGTCAGACGGTGACGGTGCCGGGGGCGACGGTGACCCGCACGCGCACCGTGACGCTCACCGACCTGGTGACGCGGACGGCGAGCAGCGTCGTCACCCGCACGATCGCCGGCGACGCCGTCACCGTGATCGTCGGGGCGGGCGCGGAGGCGACCGACCAGGTGGCCGGCCCGCTGGCGCCGGACGACGACCTCGAGGCGGACCTCGAGCACCGCAGCGGCCACCACCACGAGTGCCACCACTGGTGGATCTGCCTGCTGGTCCTGCTGCTGGTGCTCCTCCTGGCCTGGTTCACCTACCGCCGCCTGCGCAGGCGCTACCTCGACGCCCGCGAGCGTCGCGAGCAGGCCGCCGGGGCCCCGACGGACGGCGAGTCCGACTGACGGGCACGGCGGCCCGGGTCGACCCGGGCCGCCGCTCCGGTCGGGGTACGGGTCGGGGCGCGGGTCGGTGTGGGGGCGCGGCTCAGCGGCGGCCGATGACCCCGACGCAGGCCGGGACCTTGCGCTGCACGACCTGGGTGCGGAAGCCGGCGGCCGCCAGGGCGGCGGTGGTCTTCTCGACCAGCTCGGGGACCTGCTCGGGGCGCGTCGCCTCGTAGTAGACGTAGATGCTGCCGCCGGGCAGGAGCCGCTCGTGCAGCAGCGCGACCTCGTCGGCGCAGTCGCGCACCCAGAAGAGGTTGACGTTGAAGGCGTAGACCTTGGTGAGGCGCTTGACGGGCACCCGCAGCGTGGCCAGGTCGATCTGGCGCACGGTGAGGCGACCGGTGTCGAGGAATCGGGCGCAGCGTCGCTTCGTCCGGTCCACGCCGGACTCCGACCGGTCGATCGCGAAGAGCTTGCCGGTCTCGAGGCGGGAGCAGATCAGCTCCGCGCCGTAGCCCGGTCCACAGCCGATCTCGAGCACGTGGTCGTCCGGCTGGACGTCCATCAGGTCCACCGACCAGCGGATCCGGGCAGGGATCGTCTGCAGCACCATGGGACCAAGATTGCCAGAAGACGCCGCACGACAGCGCGCCAGGTGGGGCGGTCTCGTGTCCGGGCCGTCGGTCGGTGGCCGACCGGACGGTGTGCAAGGCTTCCGGAGTGAGCGCGAGCGAGACCTCCCAGAGCACCCCGGCGGCCCCCGACGAGGGGAGCGCTCGCCCGCGTGTGGCCGTCCTGGGAGCGCGGGGACGGCTGGGTTCCGCGATCTGCGCGGCGCTGCGGGCCGGGGACGACGTGGACCTGGTCGCGGAGGTCGGCTCCTCCGACCCGCTGAGCACGGTCGTCGACGCCGGCGCGGAGGTGGTGGTGGACGTCACGACGCCCGACGCGGTGATGGCCAACCTCGAGTTCTGCGTCTCCCACGGCCTGCACGCCGTGGTCGGCACCACCGGGTTCGACGCCGACCGGCTCGCCACCCTCGAGGGCTGGCTCGCCGACGCCCCGGGCGTGGGGGTCCTGCTGGCCCCCAACTTCTCGGTCGGCGCCGTCCTGATGATGCGGTTCGCCGCGCAGGCCGCCCGGTTCTACGAGTCGGTGGAGATCGTCGAGCTGCACCACCCGGGGAAGGCCGACGCGCCGTCCGGCACCGCCCGCCGCACCGCGGAGCTCGTGGCGGCGGCCCGCCGGGAGGCCGGTTGCCCGCCGATCCCCGACGCCACCACCTCCTCGCTCCCCGGGGCCCGGGGCGCGGACGTCGACGGGATCCGCGTCCACGGCCTGCGCATCCGCGGGATGGTGGCCCACCAGGAGGTCGTCCTCGGGGCCGAGGGGGAGACGCTCACCCTGCGCCACGACTCCTTCGACCGGTCCTCGTTCGTGCCGGGCGTCCTCGCGGGCGTCCGTGCCGTGCCGGGGCGTCCCGGGCTCACCGTGGGCCTGGAGCACGTGCTCGACCTCGACTGAGCCCTCCCCGGCGCACGGCCCGGACCGCAGGAGTCTGCATCTTTGTGCGATGCGAGAACCTGCGCCAGTCGTGATCTTCCCGGCGGGCCCGACCCGCTGACATCGTTTCCCACGACCCCCCGGAGCCGTCTCGGGTGCCCCGGGGGGACGGACCTGCCGGCGGTCCACCGCGCACCAGCGCGGAGGACCGCCGCCCAGCTGCCGGCCGACTCGTCCCCGGCCGGCGGACGAGGTCGGCCTGCGTCCCACCCCCGTGACGCCGGCCGACCTCGTGCACCCTGAGCCCCCCCCGGGAGGTCCGGGGCCCAGCGCTCAGAGCAGGCGCAGCACCGCCGCGGCGAGCGCGGCGCCCGCCACGACGACGAGGAACGGCGCGCGCACGAGCAGCAGGAGCGCGGCCACCCCCAGGCCGGCCAGCCGGGCGTCCAGGACCAGGCGGGGGCCGTCGCCCACGCTCTGCACCGCCACCAGCGCGGCCAGCAG
Source organism: Nocardioides sp. GY 10127 (assembly GCF_004919085.1). Classification (GTDB taxonomy): domain Bacteria; phylum Actinomycetota; class Actinomycetes; order Propionibacteriales; family Nocardioidaceae; genus Nocardioides. Next base: position 297,353 of record NZ_STGL01000007.1, read on the forward strand.
GGCCACGGGGAGCAGCGCGGCCACGGCGGCCACCCGTGGGTTGGCCAGGACGCGGGGAGGCACCGAGACGCCGGCCACCTTGAGCAGCCAGCAGCCGAGCGAGCCGGCCAGCACCGCCAGCCAGGCGGCGGTCACGACCCCGCTCCCGGGTGGGTCCCGGCTTCGGCGCCGGCGGGGGCGCCGGCGGGGGCGTCCGGCGCGGGACGCAGGAACCCGACCAGCAGTGCCACCCCACCGGCCGCCAGGACGGGCACGCCCGCCAGCGTGACGGGCACGAGCCCGAGGGCGACGGCGGCCGCGCCCAGGGCGACGAGGCGGGTGGTCGTGGTGGTCAGCCGGGGCCACAGCAGGCCCAGGAACGCGGCGCCCACCGCGGCGTCCAGCCCGAGGGTGCGCGGGTCCGACCACGGCGAGCCGGCCAGCGCGGTGCCGGCGACGGCCCCCACCAGCGTGAACAGGTTCCACAGGACGAACACCGACAGGCCGGTCACGAGGAAGGCGAGCCGCTCGTGGCCGCGGGAGGACGGGGCCGTGGCCATCGCCGTGGACTCGTCGATGACGAGGTGCGCCCCGGCGACCCGGCGCAGGCCGCGCCAGCCCAGCAGCGGCGCCAGGCGCAGCCCGTAGAGCGTGTTGCGCGTGCCGAGCAGCAGGGCGGTGGCCGCGGCGGCCCCGGCCCCGCCGCCCGCCCCCAGCACCCCGACGAGGGCGAACTGCGAGGCCCCGGTGAACATCGCCAGGGAGAGGGTGCAGGTCTGGGCCACGCTCAGGCCGCTGGTGACCGCGACGGCCCCGAAGGAGACGCCGTACGCGCCGGTCGCGACGCCGACGGCCAGCCCGTCGCGCACCACTGCCCGGCGCGCGCTGCGGGTCTCAGTCACCGGGGTCGGCCAGCGACGTGTGCAGCCGCACCTGCTTGAGGGCCACCCCGCCGCCGACCGGGTCGAGCTCGCGGTGGGCGCCGTCGGGCCCCCAGCCGGTGGGGACGAGGAACCCGCGCAGGGCGTCGTCGCCGGCGTCCACCCACTGCACCGCCCGGCCGAACCGGTCCGCGCGCAGGGTGTCGACCGCCGCCTGGAGCAGGCGCGAGCCGTGCCCGCGGCGGCGCTCCGCCGCCGCGACCACGAGCTCGACGACCTCGCCGTCCCTCCCGGGGTCGCAGTCGGGGTCGCTCGCCGGGGCGGTGACCACCAGACCCACGGGGCGGTGGCGCTCCAGCGCCACGAGCGTGCGGTGCCGGGCGTCGCGCGGGCGGGCCAGCGTCTCGGCCCACGCGGCGGCCGCGGCGTCCTCCGCCTCCGGGCCCGACGGCACCGCCTCCGGCGGCAGGACGCCGGCGAACCGCTCGGCCCACGCGCGCAGCTGCAGACGGGCCAGGGCGGCGGCGTCGTCCGCCCAGGCCAGGCGGACCGAGACGTCGGCGGTGGGGGAGGAGGCCATGCGCGGCATCCTGCCAGCCGCGTGACCGCGGCCACCCGCTCGGGTCGTGGTGCCGGGTAGCGTCGCGGCCATGGAGATCCGCAACCTCGGTGCGAGTGGCCTGAAGATCTCGGCCATCGCGTACGGCAACTGGCTCACCCACGGCTCGCAGGTCGAGGAGGACGCCGCCACCGCCTGCGTGCGGCGCGCGCTCGACGAGGGCATCACCACCTTCGACACCGCCGACACCTACGCCAACACCGCGGCCGAGAGCGTGCTCGGCCGGGCGCTCAAGGGCGAGCGGCGGGAGGGGCTGGAGATCTTCACCAAGGTCTACTGGCCGACGAACGAGATGAAGCACAACGACTCGGGGCTCTCGCGCAAGCACATCAGGGAGTCGCTCGACGCGTCGCTGCGCCGGCTGGGCACCGACTACGTCGACCTCTACCAGGCGCACCGCTACGACGACGAGACGCCGCTGGAGGAGACGATGCTGGCCTTCGCCGACGCCGTGCGGGCCGGCAAGGCGCTCTACATCGGCGTCTCGGAGTGGACGGCGGAGCAGATCCGCGCCGGTGCCGCGCTGGCGCGGGAGCTGCACGTGCCGCTCGTGTCCAACCAGCCGCAGTACTCGATGCTGTGGCGGGTCATCGAGTCCGAGGTCGTGCCCGCGAGCCTGGACGAGGGCCTGGGCCAGATCGTCTGGTCACCGCTCGCCCAGGGCGTGCTCACGGGCAAGTACCGGCCCGGCGAGGCCTGGCCGGCGGGTTCGCGGGCCACGGACGCCAAGGGCGGCGCGGACATGGTGGCCCGCTGGCTCGACGACGACGTGCTCACCCGGGTGCAGCTCCTGCGCCCGCTCGCCGACCAGGCGGGGCTGACGATGGGGCAGCTGGCGCTGGCCTGGGTGCTCCAGAACCACGCCGTCTCGGCCGCGATCATCGGCGCGAGCCGCCCCGACCAGGTCACCGACAACGTCAAGGCAGCGGGCGTCCGGCTGGAGTCCGACCTCATGGCGGCCATCGACGAGGCGCTGGAGCCGGTGGTCGTGCGCGACCCGGCGCTCACGACGTCCCCGAAGCGGGCGGACCTGCTGGGCTGAGCCCGAGGGGGGAGGCACCGGCACGGCCCCGGGCGGACCCGGGGCCGTGGCCGGCGGCGGTGCCGCGTCGGGTCAGCGGTAGTGCTCGGGCAGCGTCGCGCCCATCTTCACCTGCGGCTTGGGCAGGCGCAGGAAGCGGACCTGGACGGCGCGGGTGATCGCGTACCAGGTCGAGCCCTTGATGGCGGACGAGCCGGGGAACCGCGCGTTGAGCTGCTTGTGCAGGCGGAACCGCATCCAGGTGAGGTCGAGGATCGCGAGCAGCAGCATCGCCATCACGATGGCGTTGCCGAGCAGCATCAGCGTCTCGACGCCGGAGTAGGTGAGCAGGATCGAGACCAGCAGCAGCGGCAGCATGATCTCGACGACCGAGAACCGGGCGTCCACGAAGTCGCGGACGAACCGCCGCTCCGGGCCCTTGTCGCGCAGCGGCAGGTAGCGCTCGTCGCCGGTGCGCATCGCCTCGCGCATTCGGGACTGCTGGTCGGCGCGGGCGGCGCGCTGCGCCTTCTTGTCGCCGGGGGCGACGGCACCGGTGGCCCGGGCGCGGGCCGCGGCCTCGGCCTCCTTGCGGGTGGGGGTCGGGCGACCCTTGCCACCCTCCTTGGGCTCGACCACGGGGGTCTCGGGGGTCTCGGTCTCGCTCTTGCGGCGGAACAACGCGGGCTCTCTCTCTTCTCGCGTGCGCGTGCGCGGGCGTGCTCACGAGGGGGAGTCCCCCGGTGCCCGGGGCACCAGGGTACGGGCGCGGTCCCGCGCGCGGGCAGGGCCGGTCGTCGCGCGGGCCGCGCGCACGGTGCCGGTGGGGTCCTGGCGGGCTTCCCCTGGCGTACCCGTCCTGCGCCGGGCGGGCCGGGTGACCGCTGCTCACGAGGGACGGCGGGCTCCTCGCCGTCCTTGCCGTCGAGCCGTAGGGTGGGGCCACGCCGCCGCCGACGTCCACCGACGTCAGCGACGGCGCCGACCAGCCGGCCCCGCCGCCGGCGCAGCCGCAGGCCGAGCACGAGAGGCACCCATCGCGATGAGTGTGTGGAAGCGCATGACCCTGATCTTCCGGTCGAAGGCCAACAAGGCCCTCGACCGCGCCGAGGACCCGCGGGAGACGCTCGACTACTCCTACCAGCGGCAGCTCGAGCTGCTGAGCAAGGTGCGGCGCGGCGTCGCGGACGTGGCCACCAGCCGCAAGCGGGTCGAGCTCCAGCTCAACCAGCTCCAGCAGCAGGCGACGAAGCTGACCGAACAGGCGCAGAAGGCGATCTCCGTCAACCGGGAGGACCTGGCCCGCGAGGCGCTCACGCGGAAGTCGGCGCTGGCCCAGCAGATCGCGGACCTCGAGGCCCAGCACGCGCAGCTCCAGGGCGAGGAGGAGAAGCTCACCCTGGCCCAGCAGCGGCTCCAGGCGAAGGTCGAGTCCTTCCGCACCCGCAAGGAGACGATCAAGGCCACCTACACCGCGGCCGAGGCCCAGACCCGGATCAACGAGGCCATGTCCGGCATCGGCGAGGAGATGGGCGACGTCGGCCTGGCCATCCAGCGGGCCGAGGACAAGACCGCGCAGATGCAGGCCCGCGCGGGCGCCATCGACGAGCTCATCGCCTCCGGGGCCCTGGACGACGCCAGCTCGATCAACGCCGGCGACGACATCGCCCGCGAGCTCGCCGCGCTCTCGAGCCAGGCGGACGTGGAGGCCGAGCTGGCCGCGCTCAAGGGCGGCGCCGCCCCGGAGGCGCTGGAGCCGGGCGGGGCGATCCTGTCGGAGACCCAGGCCGAGCAGACGAAGGACCAGGCGTGATCGTCCGGATCCTCGGCGAGGGGCAGTTCGACGTCGCCGAGTCGACCCTGGACGCCCTGAACGAGCTGGACGCCGCGGTGGAGAAGGCCGTCGAGGCCGGGGACGAGGCGGCGTTCGCGCCGGCCCTCGCCGCCCTGCTCGCGGCGGTGCGGGCGCAGGGCGAGGCCCACGACCTCGAGTCCCTCGACACCTCCGACCTCATCCTGCCGCCGGCGGACGCGACCCTCGCGGAGGTCGCCGGGATGCTGGCCGAGGACGGGCTCATCCCCGGCTGAGCAGGCCGCCCGCTCCGCGGCGACCTTGCCCCGTCGGGGAGGATGGACCCATGGCACGCACCCGCTTCGTCGGCGACTCCGGGCTCACCGTCCGGATGACGACCGTCATGTTCCTCCTCGGCGCGCTCTTCGTGGGGTTCCTCGCGATCCTCATGGCGATCGCCGGCAGCGCCGGCGGGTACGGGTTCGCGGTGGTCGTCGGCCTCATCGGCATCGGCATCGCCGTCTACCAGTGGTGGAGCAGCGACACCGTCGCGATGCGGGCGATGCGCGCCCGCGAGGTGAGCCCCCAGCAGGCGCCCGAGCTGCACGGGATGATCGACCGGCTCTGCGCGATGGCGGACATGCCCAAGCCGCGCGTGGGCATCGCCGACACCCACGTGCCGAACGCCTTCGCCACCGGTCGCTCGCCCGACCGCGCCGTCGTGGTGGTCACCACCGGCATCCTGCGCACGCTGACCGCCGAGGAGCTGGAGGGCGTCCTCGCGCACGAGCTCTCGCACGTGGCGCACCGCGACGTCCTGGTGATGACGGTGGCCAGCTCCGCCGGCATCGTGGCCTCGATGGTCACCCAGGGTGCCCAGTACGGGGCGATCTTCGGCGGCAACCGCCGCGACAACAACAACGGCCTGCCCGTCTGGCTGCTCATGCTCGTCGTCAGCCTCGTCACCTACGCGGTGAGCTTCCTGCTGCTCAAGCTGCTCTCCCGCTACCGCGAGCTCTCCGCCGACCGCTCGGGCGCCTACCTCACGATGAAGCCCGCGGCGCTCGCCTCGGCGCTGCAGAAGATCACGGGCGAGATGAACGCCGTGCCGGAGCGGGACCTGCGGGCCAGCGAGAAGATGAACGCGTTCTTCATCGCCCCGGCGGTGCGGGGCGTCTCCCTGCGGACGCTCACCTCCACCCACCCCAGCCTCGAGCAGCGCCTCGAGCAGCTGGCCCGGATCGAGGCCGAGCTCGGCCGTCCGACCGTCTGAGGCCCGGGCCGTGGGATTCCTCGACGCCCTCCTCGGGCGCACCAAGCCGAAGCAGGCCAACCTCGACGCGCTGTTCGGCATCCCGTCGTCCGCGATCACCCTGGCGGCCGAGGCCGGCCTGACCCCCACGGGCACCGGCGCGGTCTGCTACCGCGCCGCCGGGGGAGGGGCGTTCGCCCAGGTCGAGCAGGAGGTGGTCGAGCTGCTCCGGGCCGACGCCGACGCCCCCGACGTCCGCACCACCACCGACGAGTTCGGCTTCACCTGGCTCGTCGTCGAGGACGACCCGGAGGACCTGACCGGCCTCGTCACCGACCTGCACGCGGTGAACACCACCCTGGAGGTGCACGGCTTCGGCCCCGGCCTCCTGTGCTCGCTCCTGCCGTTCCGCGACGCGGGCGGTCGCGGCTTCGGTCTCGTCTACCTCTACAAGCAGGGCACCTTCTACCCGTTCGCCCCGAAGCCCGGAGGCGGTCGGCAGCGCGACACCCTGCTGGAGATCCGGGCCCGTGACCTGCTGGCGCAGGACCTGCCCGTGGAGAAGGACCCCCAGCGCTGGCTCGCGGTCTGGGGTGCCCCCGGGCTCTGAGGGCTCTGAGGGCTCTGGGGGCTCTGAGCACCCGTCCCGGGCCGCCGGGCCCACCTGACGCGCCGGTGAGGAACCTGAGAGGCGGCTCACCGACACGCGTGGGATGCCATAGGTCTGCCACAGGAAGCCGCCACTGACGGCACAGTCCGTGACGTCAACCTTCTCGACGTCATCCCACCCCCCGGGGTGAGCAGAAGTCGAGAGGGAAGATCTTGCGTCCACGCCTGCCCCGGCGGCCCCGAACCCTGGTCGCCGTCGCAGTGGTGATCGTGCTCGTCGCAGCAGGAGGCATCGGCTACTGGCTGATGACCCGCGGCGACGACACGGCCTCCACCACCAGCACCGCCACGGTGTCGTCCCAGACCATCACCGAGACCGTCAGCTCCGACGGCACCGTCGAGGCCCTGCACAGCCGCAGCGAGTCCTTCGAGGTCTCCGGGACCGTCACCAAGGTGACCGTCAAGGCCGGTGACAAGGTGAAGAAGGGCGACACCCTCGCCGTCGTGGACGACGAGTCCCTCGTCGCGGCCCTCAAGGCCGCCAAGGCCGAGCTCACCGCCGCGCGGACCCAGCTCTCCGACGACACCGACGACGGTGCCTCGTCCGTCCAGCTCGCCTCCGACCGGGCCTCCATCGTCACCGCGAAGGCCTCCGTCGCCGACGCGCGCACCTCGGTGAAGGACTCCGTGCTCAAGGCCGAGATCGCCGGCACCGTCACCACCGTCGGCATCGCCAAGGGCGACACGGTCGGCGACTCGTCCTCCTCCGGCACCGGCACCACGTCCGGCACGACCACGTCGACCACCAGCGACTCCAGCTCGGGCACGATCGACATCGTCTCCACCGGCCTCTTCAAGGTCTCCGGCACGGTCTCGGCCTCCGACGCCGACTCGGTGAAGAAGGGCCTGCAGGCCGAGATCACGGTCTCCGGGGTCGACGACACCATCTACGGCACCGTCTCCTCGATCGGCCTCGTCGCGGAGACCGACGACTCGGGTGCGGCGGTCTTCCCGGTCGTCGTCACCGTCACCGGCAAGCAGCAGGACGTCTACGCGGGCACCTCCGCCACCATGGAGATCACGGTCTCCCAGCGCACCGACGTCCTGACCGTCGACACCTCCGCCCTCTCCACCGACGACGACGGCAACACCTACGTCACGCTCCTCGTCGACGGCAAGGAGCAGCAGCAGACGGTGACCGTCGGCGAGACCTACGGCAGCACCACCGAGATCACCAAGGGCCTGTCCGAGGGTGACGAGGTCGTGGTCAGCGGCTTCAGCGCCCGTACCGCGAGCGGCGACACCAGCGGCAAGCAGGGCGGCATGCCGACCGACGGCTCCATGCCCGACATGAGCGGCGGCTTCCCGGGCGGGAGCCAGGGATGACCGAGGTCCGCACCGCCAAGCCGATCATCGAGCTCGAGGGCATCCGGAAGACCTACACCTCCGGCAGCATCACCTTCGAGGCCCTCCGCGGCGTCGACACGAGCGTCGCCGAGGGCGAGTACGTCGCCGTGATCGGCCCCTCGGGCTCCGGCAAGTCGACCCTGATGAACATCCTCGGCTGCCTCGACAACCCCACCGAGGGCAGCTACGTCCTCGCGGGCGAGGACGTGGCGTCGATGACCGAGACGCAGCTGGCCGAGGTCCGCAACAAGCGCATCGGCTTCGTCTTCCAGCAGTTCCACCTCCTCGCCGCGCAGTCGGCCTGGCGCAACGTCGAGCTCCCGCTGGTCTACGCCGGCGTGCCGAAGGCCGAGCGCAAGGAGCGCGCGATCGCCGCCCTCACCAAGGTGGGTCTGGGCGAGCGCGTGGAGAACAAGCCCGGCGAGCTCTCCGGTGGTCAGCAGCAGCGGGTGGCCGTGGCCCGTGCCCTGGTGACCGAGCCGGCCATGATCCTCGCCGACGAGCCGACCGGAAACCTCGACTCGCGCTCGACCGACGACGTCCTCGGGCTCCTCGACGACCTGCACGGCGCCGGCCGCACCATCGTCCTCATCACCCACGAGGACGAGGTCGCCGCCCGCGCCCAGCGCAACCTGGTGATCCGCGACGGCCTCATCGTCACCGACACCCCGGTGGTGCGGGGGGTGTCCGCGTGAACTGGCGCGAGACCCTCCGGACGGCGTTCGAGGCCGTCCACGCCCACCGCATGCGCTCGATCCTCACCATGCTCGGCATCGTCATCGGCATCGCCTCGGTGATCCTCACCGTCGGCTTCGGCCAGGGCGCGAGGCAGGAGGTCCAGGACGAGATCAACTCGCTGGGCTCGAACCTGCTCATCGTCTCCCCGGGCAGCAGCACGGACGACTCGGGCACCCGCGGCGGCTTCGGCTCGGCGACCACGCTGACGCTGGCCGACGCGAACGCGATCGCCGACTCCGACGTCGTCCCCGACGCCGTCTCGGTCGCCCCCGTGACCTCGACCAGCCTCTCCGTCGTCGCCGGTGACACCAACTGGACGACCACGGTGATGGGCACGACCACCTCGTGGCTCGACGTCCGCACCCGGACCCTGGCCTCGGGCCGGTGGTTCACGGACTCCGAGGCCGAGAACGGCAGCAAGGTCGTCGTCCTGGGCTCCGACACGGCCAGCGAGCTGTTCAGCGGTCAGAGCCCGGTCGGCCAGACCGTGACGATCAACGGCACCACGCTCACCGTCATCGGCGTCCTGGACAGCTCCGGCTCGTCGTCCTCGGGCACGAGCGAGGACGACATGGCGGTGATGCCGCTCAGCACGGAGGCGGCCCTGACCGGCTCCACGTCGTCGGCGGTCTCGACCATCTACGTCGAGTGCGCGGACGCCGACGTCCTCAGCGCGGCCTACCAGGAGATCGACACGCTCCTGCTGACCCGGCACGACATCGCCAGCGGCGACGACGCCGACTTCTCCATCGCCACCCAGGACAGCCTGGTCGACACCGCGAGCAGCACCAACGAGACGCTCAGCGTGCTGCTCACCGGCGTCGCGGCCATCTCGCTGCTCGTCGGCGGCATCGGCGTCATGAACATCATGCTGGTCTCGGTCACCGAGCGCATCCGCGAGATCGGCCTCCGCAAGGCGCTGGGCGCCACCCCGCGGGTGATCGGCCAGCAGTTCCTCGCCGAGGCCTCGATCCTCGGGCTCGCCGGCGGACTCATCGGCATCGGCATCGGCGTCATCGGGTCGTGGATCCTCCCGCTGATCATCGACCAGCCCGTGACGCTCTCCTTCCTGGCCACCGCGGGCGCGCTCGGCGTCTCGCTCGCCCTGGGCGTCGGGTTCGGCGTCTACCCGGCCAGCCGGGCGGCGCGCCTCACGCCCATCGACGCCCTGCGCAGCGAGTGACCGTGGACGAGCGGCGCACCAGCACCAGCAGCACTCCCAGCACCAGCACTGAGCCGGCCACCCGGTCGGCCCGTCGGCACCACCGAGAGGACACCATGTCTCGCACCCCCCTCCGCACCCGCGCCACCGCCACCCGCGGGGTCGCCGCGCTCGCCTGCGCGACCCTCCTCGGGCTGGGCCTGGTCGCCTGCGGCTCCGACGACTCCTCGAGCAGCTCGGACAGCTCCTCGTCGAGCGCGTCCAGCGCGGCGCCCAGCGGCGGCGCGATGGGCGGCGGCACCCCGGGCACCAGCGGCGTCATCGCCGCCATCTCCGGCAAGACCATGCAGGTGCAGAACGACACCGACGGCCAGGTGGCCGTGAGCTGGACCGGGTCGACGACGTTCACCCAGGAGGTCGACGGCTCGCTCTCGGACGTCACCAAGGGCTCCTGCGTCAGCGTGACCAGCGACGACGACAGCTCGTCGGACTCGGTCACCGCGTCCACGGTGTCCGTCACGGCGGCGGACGACGACGGCACCTGCTCGACCGGCATGGGCGGCGGCGGGGGCGGGATGCCGTCGGGCGACGCCAGCGACATGCCCTCGGACATGGGCAGCATGCCGTCCGGTGACGCCAGCGACATGCCCTCCGACATGGCCAGCATGGGCGCCGGCGGCTTCGGCGGCGGCACCTCGGGCACGGTGACCGCGGTGAGCAGCTCCGGCTTCACCGTCGAGGTGACCTCCATGGACGGCAGCACCAGCACCGTGACGGTGAGCGTCGACTCCGACACCACCTACACCACGGAGCAGGACGCCACGTCCTCCGCCCTCAAGACCGGCCTGTGCGTCTCCGCCCAGGGCGACAGCGACGACACCGGCGCCGTCACCGCCTCCTCGGTGGCCATCAGCGACCCGGACTCCGACGGCAACTGCTCCACCGGCTTCGGCGGGCGGGGCGGGATGCCCGGCAGCGGGGCCTCGTCGTGAGGCGCCCCAGCATCCACCTCCCGCGGCTGAGCCGCGCGGCCGTCGCCGGCCTGGCGCTCGTCGTCGTCGCCGGCGGCGGGGCGTGGGCCGCCTACGGGGACGACAGCGACACCACGGGCCACTACCGGACCGCCACGGCGACCACCGGCTCGGTCAAGGAGACGCTCGAGCTGAGCGGCACGCTGGAGCCGGCCGGTCGCTCCGACCTGAGCTTCTCGACCTCCGGCACCATCTCGAGGCTGAGCGTCAAGGTGGGCGACACCGTCGAGGCCGGCGAGGTCGTGGCGACGCTCGACACCAAGACGCTGCGCAACGCGGTCCAGACGGCGCGGGCTGCCCTGGCGCAGGCCCGGGCGCAGCTCGCCTCCGACAAGTCCTCGCAGAGCTCGACCGTGAGCGAGTCGGTGACCAGCACGTCGTCGAGCTCGACCAGCTCCTCGGGCAGCTCCTCGGGCAGCACCTCGGCCAGCGCGTCGGCGGCTCGGACGACGACCGGTGACGACAGCATCCAGCTGATGGCGTCCGTCACCACCGACGACGACCTCGACAGCCTGCGCGACGAGCTCGACCAGGCGCTGTCGGACCTCGAGGACCAGCAGGACGCGGTCACCCAGGCCGCGACGGACGAGGCGAGCGCGATGGCCACGGCCACGCAGGCGCTCGCCGACCAGCAGGACGTCTGCGCCGACGCGATCTCCGGCTCCTCGAGCGGGACCGACAGCGGGACCGACAGCGGCTCCTCGGGCAGCTCGACCGACTCCACCGCGGCGTGCAGCACGGCCCTCCAGACGGTCGCCGACGCCCAGCAGGCCGTCGCCGACGCCCAGGAGACGCTGTCCGACGCGCTCACCACGCTGTCGGACACGCTGACCGAGGCCATCGCGAACGTCGACGACGCCACCGACGCGATCGACTCCGCCGACGACGACTCGTCCAGCTCCTCGGGGTCCAGCGGGTCCTCGGGCTCCAGCGGGTCCGGTGGCACGTCCGGGACCGACATGGGCGGCTCGACGGGGACCTCGGGCTCGGACATGAGCGGCTCGGACATGAGCGGCTCCGACATGTCGGGCTCGGACATGAGCGGCTCGGACACCAGCGGCTCGACGGACATGAGCGGCTCCACCGGGATGAGCGGCTCCACCGACACCAGCGGCTCGACCAGCACCGACTCCTCGAGCAGCAGCACCTCGTCGTCCTCGACGACGGCGTCGGCCTCCACGCTGGCCAACGACGCCGCGAGCATCGCCTCGGCGAAGGTGGACCTCATCGACGCCCTCTCGGCCCTCCAGCAGGCCACGATCACGGCACCGTTCTCCGGCACCGTCGTGGCCGTCGACGCCTCGAAGGGCGACTCGGTGACCTCCGGGACGACGGTGCTCACCGTGGTCGCGGCGAAGACGACGACCCTGACGGTGGACGCCGACACGGACGAGATCGAGGAGCTGTCGGTCGGCCAGAGCGCCGTCGTCACGCCGGTGGGCTCCACGAAGAAGTGGAAGGCGACCGTCACCCAGGTCAGCAGCGACCCGGACTCCGACGGCACCTACCCGGTCACGCTCACGTTGACCAAGAAGAACACGGGCCTGGCCACCGACCTGGCGGCCACTGCCGAGGTCACGGTGGCCACGGCCGAGGACGTCGTCACGGTCCCCGCGTCGGCGGTCGACCAGGGCTCCGTCACCGTCATCGACTCCGACGGCGACGCCACGACGACGAAGGTCACCACCGGTGTCGTCGGCTCGACCGCGGTCGAGATCACCGACGGTGTCGACGCCGGCGACACGGTCGTCCTGGCCGACCTGGACGAGGCGCTGCCGGACTCCGACGAGAGCGACGACTCCTCCACCTCGGACTTCGGCTCAGGCAGCTTCCCCGGTGGCAGCGGCGGCGGGATGCCGTCCGGCGGCATGATGGGCGGCGGCCCGCCGTCCTGAGCCGGTCGGCAGACGAGCACCACACCGTGGGGGCGGGTCCGGTCGGGCCCGCCCCCGCGGCGTCCTGAGGACCTGGCGGTCCTGACCACCGCGTGATCTGGCTCGTATCCGCGACCGCTCGACCCGAGCACGCTCTACTGTGGACGGGGTTGTGTGCGCGCACGTGCGCCGGCCGCTCCCCGACACCCCGATCCGCGCGTCTCCCCGAGGGCCCACCGCCCCGGGGCCGTCCACGCGGGCGCCTGCTCCCGACCGGAGGCACCGTGACCACCACCGCCCACACCGCCGCGCCGGGCTCCCAGGACGTGGACGCGGCCAGGCTGGAGGCCGTCGAGCGGTACCACGTGCTGCTCGAGCCGCCCCGGGCCGACCTGCTGGCCCTGGTGGGGATCGCGGCCCAGGTCGCCCGTGTGCCGCTGGCCACGATCAACCTCATCACCGACACCGAGCAGCACCAGATCGCCGTGACCGGGTTCGAGGCGGCGATCTGCACCCGTTCGGACTCGATGTGCGCCGGGGTGCTGCACGAGCCCGAGCCGGTGATCGTCAGCGACGCCTCCCTCGACCCGCGGTTCGCCACCAACCCGTTCGTGACCGGCGAGCTCGGCGACGTCCGCTTCTACGCCACCCACCACCTGCGCACGCCCTCGGGCGTCACGATCGGGACGCTCTGCGTCTTCGACACCGTCCCCCGCAGCCTGGACGACGAGCAGGAGGCCGCGCTCCGCGAGCTGGCCGCCCGGGTGGTCGACGTCCTCGAGCTGGAGCTGCGCTCCCGTGACCTGGAGCGCTCGGTGCTGGCGCTGGAGCAGGCGCACGCCGAGCTTGAGCGCTCGAACGCCCAGCTCACCGCCTTCGCCGGCCAGGTCGCCCACGACCTGCGCAACCCGCTGAGCGCCATCTCCATGTCGCTGGACCTGCTGGACGAGGGGCTCACCGAGGACCCGCGGGTCGACCCCCAGGTCTCGGGCGAGCTGTCCTTCATCCTGCGTCGGGCCGCGAGCGGTGCGGGACGCATGCGCGTCCTCATCGACGACCTGCTGTCCTACGCCCGCCTCGGCGGTGACCTGCGGCGCGGACCGGTGGACCTGGGCGCGGTCGTGGCCGAGGTCCGGACGGACCTGGCGACCGCGCTGCACGGCGCCCGGGTGGAGGTCGGCCCGCTGCCCACGGTGCACGGCGACCGGTCGCAGCTGCGCGCGGTGCTCCAGAACCTGCTGGCCAACTCCGCGAAGTTCACCGCGCCCGGGCAGCCCGCCCGGATCGAGGTGCACGCCGAGACGGGGGAGCGCACCGTCCGGCTCGAGGTCGTCGACCACGGCCTGGGCATCCCCGAGCAGGACCGCGCGCGGGTCTTCGAGCCGCTCGCGCGGGCGCACGAGGAGATCGCCGGCACCGGGATCGGGCTGGCCACCGTGCACCGCATCGTCGAGGCGCACCGCGGGGCGATCGGGATCACCGGCACCCCGGGCGGCGGCACGACGGTGTGGGTCGAGCTGCCCCGCTGACCTCCCCACCGGCCGGGCAGACCGGACCGGCCGGGAGCCCGGCCAGGACGGGCTCAGCCCCGGACGGCCCCCGTGCCCGGCAGCGCCAGCATCCGGTCCAGCGCGACCTTCGCCTCGGCCTGGGTGGTCGGGTCGACCTCGATCCGGTTGACCACGACGCCCTCGGCGAGCGACTCCAGCGAGCGGACCAGGTGCGGCAGGTCGATCCGGTTCATCGTCGAGCAGTAGCAGACGTTGCGGTCCAGGAAGCTGATGTTCAGGTCGGGCCGGGAGTCCGCGAGCCGCTTGACGAGGTTGAGCTCGGTGCCGATCGCCCAGTGGGTGCCGGGCTCGGCGGCCTCGATCGCCTTGATGATGAACTCGGTGGAGCCCACCATGTCCGCCCGGGTCACGACCTCGTGCTTGCACTCGGGGTGGACGATGACGGTGAGGTCGGGGTCCTGGGCGCGCAGCGCGTCCACGACGTCCTCGGAGAAGCGGCCGTGGACGGAGCAGTGGCCCTGCCACAGGATCATCCGCGCGCCGTCGATCTGCTCGGCGGTGAGCCCGCCGTTCGGGCGGTGCGGGTTCCACACCACGCACTCGTCGAGCGAGAAGCCGAGCTGGAGCACCGCGGTGTTGCGGCCGAGGTGCTGGTCGGGCAGGAACAGGATCTTGGCGTCCTCGTGCTGGTCGAACGCCCAGCGCAGGGCGGTCTCGGCGTTGGAGGACGTGCAGACGACGCCGCCGTTCCGGCCGCAGAAGGCCTTGATGTCGGCGGTGGAGTTCATGTACGTCACCGGGACGACCCGGTCGGCGACGCCCGCGGCGGCCAGCGCGTCCCAGGCCGCCTCGACCTGGGTGAGCGCGGCCATGTCGGCCATGGAGCAGCCGGCCGCGAGGTCGGGCAGGACGACCTGCTGGGCGTCGGTGGTGAGGATGTCGGCGGACTCGGCCATGAAGTGCACGCCGCAGAAGACGATGAACTCCGCGTCCGGGCGGGCCGCGGCGTCGCGGGCCAGCTTGAAGGAGTCGCCGGTGACGTCGGCGAACTGGATGACCTCGTCGCGCTGGTAGTGGTGGCCGAGCACGAACACCCGGTCGCCCAGCTTCTCCTTGGCGGCGCGGGCGCGCTCCACCAGCGTCGGGTCGGAGGCGGGCGGCAGGTCACCCGGGCACTCCACGCCGCGCTCGGTGTTCGGGTCGGTGCCCCGACCCAGCGGGAGCAGCGGCAGGTCCACGGTCGTCATGCCCTGATCGTAGGCGGGAGCCGTCACCCCCGGGCGGCCAGGACCAGGGTCCGGTCCGCGTGCGGCGCCGGGAGGGCGGCTACAGCAGCGCCCCGTGGTGCAGGTACAGCCGCGGGGCGTCCAGGCCGCGCACCCCGAGCCAGCCCTCGTGCCGCAGGCTCAGCCGGGCCGTGAGGGCGACGTCGACGGCCCAGGGGTTGGCCCCGGTGACGTGGCCGACCTCGGCCTCGCCGTCGGTCCGCGCCAGGCACTCCCACAGCAGCCGGCGCGCGGTGGCCTCGTCCCGGGAGGCGACCAGCGCGGGGCCCGACGGCGTGGCGTAGGCGAACCCCTCACCGCGGACGTCGACCACCAGGTCGCCCTGGGCGGCCAGCGCGTCGTGGTCCGGGCCGTGGCCCGCGCCCCGGCGCTGGGTCGCCAGGACGTCGCACAGCTCCCGGTCGGCCGGGGTCCCGTCGCGCAGGCCGGACGTTGCGGGCAGGGCTGCCCGGTCCACCTCGCCGACGAGGAGGCGCTGGCCGTGGAGCGCGAAGCCGGCGGCCCAGTACCGCCGCAGCGCCCGGGGGTCGTCGCTGGCCGACAGCATCGCCCGGTCGCAGCCGGCCGCGCGCCCCGCCCGCTCCGCCGCTGCCAGGAGGCGCGCCCCCACGCCCCCGCCCTGACGGTCGGGCCGCACGGCGAAGGTGGCCAGCAGCCACAGGCGGCCCCGCACCACGGACGTGGCGAACCCGACGAGGCCGTCGTCGTCCTCGGCCACGACGCACCCGGCGGGATCGGTGGCCAGGAACGCCGCCGTCCGGGCGACCCACCGGGCCGACCGCTCGGGGGAGCGCCGGGCAGGCTCGGGCGCGCCCCGCGGGGTGCCGGCGAGGTCGGCGGCGAGGAACGCGTCGGCACAGAGCCGCTCGCACTCGTCGACGTCCTCGGCCCGCATCGGGCGGAGGCGAGGGGGAGGGGCCACGGCGCCACCCTAGGGTGGGCGGCATGCGCGTCCTCGTGGCCCCGGACAAGTTCGCCGGCACCCTCACCGCCGTGGAGGCGGCCGAGGCGATCGCGAGTGGCTGGCGCCGACGCAGCCCGGACGACGTCCTGGACCTCGCACCACTCTCCGACGGCGGGCCCGGCTTCGTCGACGTCCTGCACGCGGCGCTGGGCGGGGAGCTCCTGGTGGAGACCGTGCCGGGCCCCCACGGTGCCCCGACGCCGGCGACCGTGCTGATCGTCGAGGGCACCGCCTACGTGGAGAGCGCGCAGGCGTGCGGGCTGCACCTCACCGAGAAGCAGGGGGTCGAGGTGGCGACGACCATCGGGGTCGGGCACCTCGTCCGTGCCGCGGTCGAGGCCGGCGCCCGGCGGGTCGTCGTCGGCCTGGGCGGCAGCGGCACCAACGACGGCGGGGCGGGGCTGCTGGCCGCGCTCGGCGCGGAGGCTGACGCCCGGCTGGACTCCGGCCCCCTCCCGCTCGTGGACGTCACCCGGGTCGACCTCACGGCGCCCCGGGCGCTGCTCGCGGGCGTCGAGCTCGTGGCGGCGAGCGACGTGGACGCCACGCTGACCGGCCTGTTCGGCGCCACCAAGACGTTCGGCCCGCAGAAGGGCGTGGCCGAGGAGCGGCTCCCGGTGCTCGACGCGCTGCTGGAGCAGCTCGCGGTGGCCACCGACCGTCGCACCGCGCTGGAGAAGGGTGCCGGGGCCGCGGGTGGGCTCGGGTTCGCGCTCCTCGCCCTCGGTGCGCGCCGCGAGCCCGGCATCGCGCTCGTGGCGGACGCCGTGGGGCTGGCCGCGCGCGCGGCCGAGGCCGACCTCGTGCTCACCGGGGAGGGCGCCTTCGACTTCTCCAGCCGGGCCGGCAAGGTGCCCGCCGGCGTCGCGGAGGTGGCGGCGGCAGCGCTCCGCCCCTGCGTGGCGCTCGCCGGCCGCGTCGACGTGGGCGCGCGTGAGATGCGCGCCCTCGGCGTGGAGGCCGCCTACGCGATGGTCGACGTGGTGGGGGAGGAGCGCTCCTTCGCCGACCCGGCCGGGGCGCTTTCCGACCTCGCCGAGCGGGTCGCGCGCTCCTGGTCGTGACCCGGCCACCGCTGGGCACCGGCTCGATCGGCCGCAGCCACCTGGCCCTCCTCGGGCCGGCCCGGACCCGCGCAGGGCGGACCTGCGCGACCCCGTGGGGAATACGCGGGCGTGACCTAGACTTGTGCCCGTTGCACGACCGACAGCCGAACTTCTGATGGGGAGACGCCACATGACCGAGCAGGTGGAGATCACCGAGGAGCGCCGCAGCGACAGCATCAACCTGTCCTCCGTGGCGGCCACGAAGGTGAAGAGCCTTCTCGAGCAGGAGGGCCGCGACGACCTCGCGCTGCGCATCTCCGTGCAGCCCGGTGGCTGCTCGGGCCTGCGCTACCAGCTCTTCTTCGACGAGCGCACGCTCGACGGCGACACCGTGACCGACTTCGACGGCGTCAACGTCGTGGTCGACCGCATGAGCGTGCCGTACCTCAACGGCGCCATGATCGACTTCGTGGACACGATCGAGAAGCAGGGCTTCACGATCGACAACCCGAACGCGACCGGCTCCTGCGCCTGCGGCGACTCCTTCCACTGAGTCGCGCGCACACCGCACGCAGCACGACCCCCGTTCCTCCCTCGGGAGGGGCGGGGGTCGTGTCGTTCCCGGGCCCGTGCGCGGTGGCCCGTGCGCGGTGGCCCGTGCGCGTGGCCCGTGCGCGTGGCCCGTGCGCGTGGCCCGTGCGCGTGGCCCGTGCGCGGTGAGGCGCCGGCGGGCCCGCGGGATCAGTCCAGGTGCAGGCTGAGCGCGTTCGCGATGCGCTGGGCGGCGACGTCCACGTGGATCTCGCCGGCCTTGCCCACCTCGCGCGGGTAGGCGTCGTAGCGCAGGGACGGCGCGGGGCGGCGGACCGCCTCGAGCACCGAGTCGAGGTGCAGCCGGTCGGAGGCCGCGCGCGCATCGGCGGTCATGGAGGCGAGAGTGCCCAGGTCAGCGAGGGTCGAGCGGCCCTGCTCGGCATCGGTGGAGGTGCTCATGGACCGACGGTAGGGGCTACCGGACAGTACCGGGAGACGTACCGCCGGGTAGTGTTCACGGACGTGTCAGACACGACCAACGGCCCCCTCGCGGGCACCCCCGACGGCCCCTCGTCCGCGCCGACCGCCCCTGGCGGTCCCCTCCTCGTGGCGGGTTCGATCGCCACCGACCACCTGATGGGCTTCTCGGGCAGGTTCGCCGACTCCCTCGTGGTCGAGCAGCTGGACAAGATCTCGCTGTCGTTCCTGGTCGACGACCTGGAGATCCGGCGCGGTGGCGTGGCGGCCAACATGTGCTTCGGCCTGGGTCGGCTCGGCGTCACGGGCGTGCTCGTCGGGGCCGCCGGCGAGGACTTCGCCGACTACCGCTCCTGGCTGGAGCGGCACGGCGTGGACTGCTCCGCCGTGCACATCTCGGACTCCCAGCACACCGCGCGGTTCGTCTGCACCACCGACCCGACCGGCGCCCAGATCGCGTCCTTCTACACCGGTGCGATGAGCGAGGCCCGCAACATCGAGCTCGGCCCGATCGTCGACCGGCTCGGCACGCCGTCCTACGTCCTCGTCGGCGCCGACGACCCCGAGGGCATGCGCCGGCACACCGAGGAGTGCCGCCAGCGCGGCCTCGCGTTCATCGCCGACCCCAGCCAGCAGCTCGCGTTCGGCGACGGCGCCCTCATCCGCGACCTCGTGGACGGGGCGGCGCTGCTGTTCTCGAACGAGTACGAGTCGCACATGATCTGCCAGAAGACCGGCTGGGAGCCCGACGAGGTCCTCGCCCGCGTCGGGGTGCAGGTCACCACGCTCGGGGCGCAGGGCGTGCGCATCCGCCGCACGGGTCAGGACGACGTGGTGGTCGCCGCGGCCGCCGAGGTCAGCCCGGTCGAGCCGACCGGCGTGGGCGACGCCTTCCGCGCCGGCTTCCTCGCCGCGACCTCGTGGGGCCTCGGCCTGGAGCGGGCCGCGCAGGTCGGCTGCGTCCTCGCCGCCTACGTCGTCGAGACCATCGGCACGCAGGAGTACTCCTTCACCGCGGCCGCCTTCCTGGGTCGCGTCGAGCTCTCCTACGGCGCGGACGCGGCCGCCGAGGTCGCTCCGCACCTGCCCTGACGTCCGTCCTGACGCCCGCCCCGGCTCGCATGCCTCAGGCGAGCCGCCGCACCTGGTAGCGGGCGACCCCGTCGGGGGCGGCGTCCTCGCCCAGGTACTCCTGGCCGCGCATCCGCGCCCAGGCGGGGACGTCGGCCCGGGCCGCCGGGTCCTCGGCGACGACGGCGAGCACCTCGCCGACCGCCACCTCGCCCAGGTGCCGTCCCAGCTCGATGACCGGCCGGGGACAGGGGAGCCCCCGGCAGTCCAGCTCGAGCGCGGGCTGGCCGTCTGGTCCCGTCACAGGCCCACCTCCGCCCGCAGCCGGTCGACGACCCGGGGGAGCACGCCGCAGAACCGCTCCACCTCGTCCTCGGTGACGTCGGGGGCCAGGGAGACCCGGACGTTGCCGTGGGTGAGCGCCCCGACCGCGGCGAGGACGTGGCTCGGCTCGAGCGTGGACGCCGTGCAGGCGGACCCGCTGGCCACGGCGAACCCCTCGCGGTCCAGCTCGCGCACGAGCGCGTCCCCGGGCAGGTAGAGGCACGAGAACGTGAGCAGGTGGGGGAGCCGGTCGACCGGGTCGCCCACCAGGTCCACGTCGGGGAGGGCGGCGGCCGTCGTGCGGAGCCGGTCGACCAGCCGCCGGCGGCGCTCGTCCACGGCGTCCCGCTCGGCCAGGGTGGCCCGCAGGGCGGCGGCGGCGGCGAGGGCGCCCGCCACGTCCGGGAGCCCACCACCGGCGTCGGCCGGTCCGGGCTCGCCCGGGAGCGGGTTCGACCACCGGGCACCGTGGCGCACCAGCATCAGCCCGACCCAGGCGGGCCCGCCCCAGGACTTCGCGCACCCGGCGGCCGCCGACCAGCCGGGCCCGGACGGCAGGTCGAGCAGCCCCAGGCTGGCCGAGGCGTCCACGAACAGGTCGACGCCCTCGGGCAGGTGCACGTCGGCGACCGGCTGGGTCGTCGCGATCTCGTGGTTGGCCAGCTGGAGGGCGGCCGCCGCCACCTCGGGCGCGGCCGCCAGCGCGGCCAGCGCCGCCGGGTCGACGCGGCCGTCGCGGTCGACCGGAGCCTCGCGCACGTCCCCGCCGCGGCGGGCGGTCCACCACGCGGCCGCGTGCCGCACCTGCGCGTGCTCGACGGGCGCCACGACCAGGTCGCGGGCGCCCCGGGCCGCGCGCGCCTCGGCCAGACCCAGGAAGCCGCGGACGACGGCGTCGGCCGGCGGCACGAACCACACCTCGTCCCGGCGCACACCCAGGCACTCGGCGACGACCTCGCGGGCGTTGTCCAGGAGCAGCCGGGCGTCCCGACCAGGGCCGTGCAGCGCCCTCGGGTCCGCCCACCCGCGCGCGAGCGCCGCGTCGAGCACCTCGCGGGCCGCCGGGTGCAGGGGACGCCCGGCCGCCGCGTCCAGCAGCGTGGGTGGTGCGGACCGGTCGCCGGCCGTGTGCGTGCTCACGTCCGCAAGCCTAGGAGCCCGGGTCCGGGGCGGGCCGCGGGCGGGGGCGGTCCGGAATCGGTCGGGCCGGTCCTGACGGACCGGGGGCGGCCCCGCGTCCGCCCGTCGCCTCCCGTGCACCGGACGTCGCGCTGAGAGGACCCCGAGGTGGCGGTGAGAGCCGTCGAAGGGGACACTGTGTGCAGCCCCGGGCGGTTCCTGTGGGTGACCTGGGTGCCAGCGGCGCCCGGGACTCGCTCGAAGGGAACCCGGTGCCGGTGTCGCAGCCAGGCGCACGGTACCCTGCGGCGTACTTCTGTTCGTTTGAGAGGAAGGCTCCAGCGTTGAGTCTGCAGCTCCCGAAGAGGGCTCCGGGTCGCCGGCGCGGGCTCCGGGCGATCGCTCTGGCAGGAACGGGGCTCGCCCTCGTGTCCCTGTCCGGATGCTCGACCGAGACCGCGGGCGAGTGGGAGCGCCTTGCGATGCCCGACCCCATCACGGAGCAGGGCGTCTCGACCCTGCACCTGTGGCAGGGCGCGTGGATCGCCGCCCTGGTGACCGGCGCGATCGTGTGGGGCCTCATCGCCTACGCCTCGATCGTCTTCCGCCGTCGCAGCGACGACGAGATCCCCGTGCAGACGCGCTACAACCTGCCGCTGGAGATCTTCTACACGATCGTCCCGGTGATCATGGTCGTCGTGCTGTTCGCCCACACCGTGCGCGCCCAGGAGGTCGTCCTCGACACCTCCGCCACGCCGGACGTGACCATCGAGGTCACCGGCCAGCAGTGGTCCTGGACGTTCAACTACGGCATCGGTGACGAGGACACGTCGGCCGACGACGACAAGACGGACGACGTCTACCCCTACGACGAGTACGCGTACACCGCGGGCACGCCGTCGGAGATCCCCGTCCTGTACCTGCCCGTCGGCGAGACCGTGCGGTTCAACCTGCACTCGCCCGACGTCATCCACGACTTCGGCGTCCCCGGCTTCCTCATCAAGATGGACGTCATCCCGGGCCGCGTGAACACCTTCCAGGTCACCTTGACCAAGGAGGGCACCTACGCCGGCAAGTGCTACGAGCTGTGCGGCGTCTACCACTCGCGCATGCTCTTCACCGTCAAGGTCGTCTCCCCCGAGGAGTACGCCAAGCAGGTGAAGGCGCTCGAGGACGCCGGCCAGACCGCTGACAAGCCGCTCATCGGTGGCCAGGACGCCTACACCGAGGCCGGCCTGGAGACCGACTCCGAGGAGGACGGCGCATGACCGCCACCGCTGCACCCGTCGGCCTGTCGACCGGCCGCCGCCCCCTGGGCGAGAAGCTCGCGACGATCCTGACCACCACCGATCACAAGCTGATCGGCAAGATGTACATGGTCACGGCGTTCGTCTGGTTCCTGATCGGCGGCGTCATGGCGCTGCTCATCCGTGCTGAGCTGGCCTACCCGGGCCAGCAGATCGTGAACGACGAGCTGTACAACCAGCTCTTCACGATGCACGGCACGATCATGCTGCTGATGTTCGCGACCCCGCTGTTCTTCGGCTTCGCGAACTTCATCATGCCGCTGCAGATCGGCGCCCCCGACGTCGCGTTCCCGCGACTCAACGCGCTGAGCTACTGGCTCTACCTCTTCGGCGGCACCATCGCCGCCTCGGGCTTCCTCACGCCGACCGGCGCCGCCGACTTCGGCTGGTTCGCCTACACCCCGCTCTCGGACGCCGTGCGCTCCCCGGGCGTGGGCGGCGACCTGTGGATCCTCGGCCTGTACCTCTCCGGTCTGGGCACGATCCTGAGCTCGGTCAACTTCATCACGACGATCGTCTGCATGCGTGCCCCCGGCATGACCATGTTCCGGATGCCGATCTTCGTGTGGAACACGCTGGTCACCAGCCTCCTGGCGCTCATCGCGTTCCAGGTCCTCACCGGCGCGATGCTGATGCTGGCCGCCGACCGACTGGTCGGTGCGCACGTGTACGACACCTCGCACGGCGGCCCGATCCTCTGGCAGCACCTCTTCTGGTTCTTCGGGCACCCAGAGGTGTACATCATCGCGCTGCCGTTCTTCGGCATCGTC
Organism: Nocardioides sp. GY 10127; assembly: GCF_004919085.1. Lineage (GTDB taxonomy): Bacteria > Actinomycetota > Actinomycetes > Propionibacteriales > Nocardioidaceae > Nocardioides. The sequence goes on from NZ_STGL01000007.1 coordinate 320,127, forward strand.
ACGGAGATCCTGCCGGTCTTCAGCCGCAAGCCGGTCTTCGGCTACGTCGGCCTGGTCGGCGCGACGCTGGGCATCGCGATCCTGTCGGTGGCCGTGTGGGCGCACCACATGTTCGTCACCGGCGCCGTGGACGTGGCCTTCTTCTCCGGCATGACGTTCCTCATCGCGGTCCCGACCGGCGTGAAGTACTTCAACTGGATCTTCACGATGTGGGGCGGCTCCATCAGCTTCGACACCCCGATGCTGTGGACCGTCGGCTTCCTCACGACCTTCCTCTTCGGTGGTCTGACGGGCGTCATCCTGGCCAGCCCGCCGCTGGACTTCCACGTGTCGGACTCCTACTTCGTGGTCGCGCACTTCCACTACGTCATCTTCGGCACCGTGGTCTTCGCGATGTTCGCCGGCTTCTACTTCTGGTGGCCCAAGCTCACCGGTCGGATGCTCGACGAGCGTCTGGGCAAGCTGCACTTCTGGCTGCTGCTCATCGGCTTCCACACCACCTTCCTGGTGCAGCACTGGCTCGGTGTCGAGGGCATGCCCCGTCGCTACGCCGACTACCTGCCCTCGGACGGCTTCACCACGCTGAACCAGGTCTCGACGGTGGGTGCGTTCCTGCTCTCGCTCTCGATGCTGCCGTTCTTCTACAACGTGTGGGTCAGCCGCAACGCGCCGCTGGTCAACGTGGACGACCCGTGGGGCTGGGGCCGGTCGCTGGAGTGGGCCACCTCCTCCCCGCCGCCGCGCCACAACTTCCACCAGCTCCCGCGCATCCGCTCGGAGTCGCCGGCCTTCGACCTCCACCACCCGGAGATCGCCGCGCTGGAGTTCGAGCACAACCCCTCGATGGCCGGGTCCCGCACCGACTCGCCTGACGTCGAGGGTCGCGCCGAGATGCTGAACGACGACGAGGGGGGCGCCCGATGAAGGCAGAGACCTGGATCTTCGCCATCTGCACGATCTTCTTCGTGCTGGTGACGCCGGCCTACTGGCTGATCACCTCCGCCGGCGCCACCGGCGGCGACTGGACCGGCACCGTGGCGCTGCTCATGACGGCGCTGCTCACGGCCCTCATCAGCCTCTACCTGGGTGTCATCGCCAAGCGCGGTGGCGAGCGCCCGGAGGACCGGCAGGACGGCGAGATCGCCGACGGCGCCGGCGAGCTGGGCTTCTTCCCGCCCTTCTCCTGGTGGCCCTTCTGGTGCGCGCTGTGCATGGCCACGATCGCCTTCGCGGTCGCCATGTCGGCCTGGTGGCTCGTCGTGATCGCGGCCGTGCCCGGCATCCTGTCGCTCTGCGGCCTGGTGTTCGAGTACTACCGGGGCGAGTACGCCCACTGAGCACCACCTGAGCACGTCCCGCTCGCCACGGCTAGCGGAACCACGAGCCCCGACCGTCCGACGGTCGGGGCTCGTGGCGTTCGTGCCCCCCGTCGGCGGAGGCAGCGCCGGATCGGAGTTCACAGGTCGGCCGCGTAGTCTGGGTGGGTACTGTCCACGACTTGTCCCGGGAGTCCCGTGTCCGACCGTCCGCTCCGCTCCTCGTCCCTGCCCCGTCGAGGCCTGCTGCTCGGCTCGTTGGCCACCAGCGCCGTCGTGCTGACCGCTTGCAACACCGACGACAGCGGCTCGACCAGCGGTGCCGACACCGCCTCGGACAGCGCGGCCGGCTCGTCGGACGGCGCGAGCTCGTCGGCGTCCGACGCGGCCGCCGCGGCGAGCATCACCGTGAACGTGGGCGGCGGCGAGGAGGACGTCCCGGTCTCCCGCCTCGTCACCGTGACCGTCCAGAACGCCACGCTCACCAAGGTGACCGTGAAGGCCAAGGGCGGGGACGCCGTCCCCGGCACCCTCGCCGACAACGGCTACTCCTGGAAGGCGGACGACCGGCTCGAGCCGGGGACCACCTACCAGGTCACCGCCGTATACGTGGACGACGCGGGAAGCCGGGCCACGAAGAAGGTCGTCTTCCGGACGATGGACCTCACGCTGGACCAGCAGACCTACCCCTCGGTTGCGCCCCTGGAGGGCGAGACGGTCGGCATCGGGATGCCGGTGATCGTCACCTTCGACGTGGCCGTCACCAACCGCAAGGCCATCGAGAAGCAGATGAGCGTGACGGCCCAGCCCGCCCAGGAGGGCACCTGGCACTGGATCAGCGCGCACGAGGTCCACTACCGGCCCAAGAGCTACTGGAAGGCCGGCAGCAAGGTCACGGTCGACATCGACATCAACGGCGTGGACGCGGGCAACGGGATCTACGGCCAGCTGAGCCGCACGGTGAACTTCGAGGTGGGCGCCGCCCACATCTACCGGGTCAACGCCAAGACCGACGAGATGAAGGTCTACATCGACGGCGACATGGTGAAGAAGATCCCGATCACCACCGGCAAGCCCGGCTACGAGACGCGTAACGGCATCAAGATCATCATCGAGAAGTACGCCAGCAAGCGGATGAACTCCGAGACCGTCGGCATCTCCGGCGCCGACGCCTACAACATCGCCGGAGTGAAGTGGGCCATGCGGCTCACGTTCTCCGGTGAGTTCATCCACGCGGCACCGTGGTCGGTCGCCGACCAGGGGCACTCCAACGTCTCCCACGGCTGCACCGGCATGAGCACGGAGAACGCCCACTGGCTCTACGAGCGCTCGCGCCGCGGTGACGTCGTCGTCACCACGAACACCAACGGCGACGACATGACGCTCACGAACGGCTGGGGCGACTGGAACGAGTCCTACCAGCAGTACGCGAAGGGCTCCGCGCTGGCCTGACCACGGCCTGGCTTGGATCGACGTCGGGGCAGAGCCCGACGGTGGGGGAGGGGCCGCAGGACGCGAGGCGTCCTGCGGCCCTTTCTTCGTCTGCGATCCGCGGCGCCCGCCGTCGATCCCTGCGCACCAGGGGGCACCTGGGGGCACCTGGGGACACGGAGAAGCCCCGCCCGGTCCGAGGACCAGGCGGGGCTTCTGCGGTGGTGCAGGGTGGTGCTGGAGAGCTCAGTGCTCGGAGGACGAGCCGATCTCGGCGTGCTCCTCGTGGTCGGCGTGGGCCAGGTGGGCCGCCGCCTCGTCGTACTCCTCCTGCGAGGGCTTCTGGACGTTGTCCGCGAACCACAGGCGGGAGAGACGCTCGCGCAGGCCGGCGAAGCGGCCCGTGGGCAGCTGCACGCCGTTCTCGTCCTTGTGGCCGGCGATCGTCCACACCTCGTCGCGCGGGCGCGCGGTGAGGGTGTAGGCGCGCTCCGGGGAGACGGCCTCGTGCTTCTCGCTGTAGCCACCCTCGACCGAGCGCATGAGCACGCCGGTCTCGCGGCCGTGGAGCAGCACCTCGTTGTCGTGGCGCTGGAGCGAGATGCACCAGCGGCGCGTGACGTAGAAGGCGATGGCCGGGCCGACGAACACCAGCACCCGCAGGATGTAGGTGATCTGGTTGATGCTCATGTCGAAGTGGATGGCGATGAGGTCGTTGCCGCCCGCGATCCACATGAGGGCGTAGTAGGTCATCAGCGAGACCATGAGCGCCGTGCGGGTCGGGGCGTTGCGCGGGCGCTCGAGCAGGTGGTGCTCGCGCTTGTCACCGGTGATCCAGCTCTCCAGGAAGGGCAGGAGCAGCAGGATCGTGAACATGACGCCCGGCATCACGATGATCGGCAGGAAGATGTTCCAGGCGATCGTGAAGCTGCCGATGTGCGACTCGATGCCCGGCATGATGCGCAGCGCGCCGTCGGGCCAGCCCATGTACCAGTCGGGCTGCGAGCCGGCGGTGACCTTGGTCGGGTCGTACGGGCCGAACTTCCACACCGGGTTGATCGACAGCAGGCCACCCATGAGGGCGGTCACGCCGAAGACGATGAAGAAGAAGCCGCCGGCCTTGGCCATGTAGACGGGCAGGAGCGGGTAGCCCACGACGTTCTGCTCGGTCCGGCCGGGGCCAGGCCACTGGGTGTGCTTGTGCGCCACCAGGAGGAGCATGTGCGCCGCGATCAGGGCGAGCAGGATGCCCGGGATGAGCAGGATGTGGATCATGTACAGGCGGGGGATGATCGACTCGCCCGGGAACTCGCCACCGAAGAGGAAGAACGAGATGTAGGTGCCGACCACGGGGATCGACTTCATGAAGCCGTCCGCGGCGCGGATGCCGGTGCCCGAGAGCAGGTCGTCCGGCAGGGAGTAGCCGGTGAAGCCCTCGAGCGTGCCCAGGAGCAGCAGCAGGGAGCCGATGACCCAGTTGATCTCACGCGGCTTGCGGTAGGCGCCGGTGAAGTACACGCGGAGCAGGTGCACCATCATCGCGGCGATGAAGAGCATCGCGGCCCAGTGGTGCATCTGGCGCATGAGGAGGCCGCCGCGGACGTCGAAGCTGATGTCCAGCGTCGAGGCCATCGCGTCCGACATGGAGACGCCGCGCAGCTGCGCGTAGGAGCCCTCGTAGGTCACCTCGGACATGCTCGGGTGGTACCACAGCGTGAGGAAGACGCCCGTGAGCAGCAGGACGACGAAGCTCCAGAGAGCGACCTCGCCGAGCATGAAGGACCAGTGGTCCGGGAAGACCTTGCGCAGGTTCTTCTTCATGGCGGTGCCGAGGCCGAGGCGCTCGTCCGCCCAGAGGGCGACCGCGCCGACCTTGGTGGGCTGGCCGCTCACGGCAGCCGTGCCACTCGTGGTCGTCGCGACCTTGCTGGTGTCGATGCTCATACGTCAGCCTCTCCCTGGTCGCCGATGTCCTTGGAGTCGCGCTCCCAGTAGCTGGGACCCACCGGCTCGGTGAAGTCGCTGCGGGCGATGAGGTAGCCCTCGTCGTCCACGTCCAGCGGGAGCTGGGGAAGGTGCCGGCCAGCGGGGCCGAAGACGACGCGGCCGGAGTCGGCCAGGTCGAACGTCGACTGGTGGCAAGGGCACAGCAGGTGGTGCGTGGTGCGCTCGTACAGGCTGATCGGGCAACCCACGTGGGTGCAGATCTTCGAGTACGCGACGATGCCGTCGACGGACCAGTTGTCGCGGCCCTCGCCCGGGATGATGTCCTCGGGCTCCATCCGGACGACCACGATCGCGGCCTTCGACTTCGCGATCTGGAGGGCGGCGCCCTCCAGATCCTCGTAGCCGTTCTCCTTGGTCGGGAAGATCGCCTCGGGCTGGGCGTTGACGAGGTCGCCGATCTGGAGGTCGGAAGCCTTGACGGGGGTGCCCACGGCGTCGCGGACGACGCGCATGTTCTTCTCCCACACGGTGTGCTCCAGGCCGGCGCCGGGGTAGTCGGCGTTGGCCGTCACCTGGGCGTTGGTCTCACCCAGGTCGCGGAGCATGAGGATGGGGGAGAGGGCGACGACGCCCACGGCCGCGAAGAGTGAGTTGCGGACCAGCGGACGGCGGCCGATGCCGGAGTCCTCGAGGCCGGCCTGGAGGGCGGCGAGGGTCGCTGCCCGGTCCTCCTCCGGCGAGGCGATCGCGTGGCGCATCTCGACCATCTCGTGGTCGCTCATGAGCTTGCGGGCCCACTGGATGATGCCGGCGCCGATGAGCAGCAGGGCCAGGCCCAGGAAGACGCCGAGGCCGACGTTCGAGGCGCCGAGGCCGAGGATCGTCGTCCAGTCGTCGCCGACGTTCGCGGTCACGTAGACGGCGATGAAGGCGATGACGCAGACGATCGACAGCATGAACATGCCGACGATCTGGCGCTCCGCGCGCTTCTCGGCCTTCTCATCTACGTCCGTGGGACGCCAGGTGTGCTCCGGCAGGCCGGGGTCCGTCACCGGCTCGACCGAGGCCGGGGTGTCGGGGTGCCCGTCGTGCGGGTCGGGGGAGGTCAGGTCGCTCACGCCGTGGCCTTCTTCCTCTTCGAGCGCGTGGTGTGGGCGGCGATCCAGACCGCGAAGCCCACCATGGAACCGATGCCGACGACCCAGGCGAACAGGCCCTCGGCCACGGGGCCGAAGCCGCCGAGACCGAAGCCGCCGTAGCCGGTGGCGTCGTCGAGCGAGCCGAGGTACGCGATCACGTCGCGCTTCTCCTCCGGCGTCAGGTTGCCGTCGCTGAAGCTCGGCATCTGCTGCGGGCCGGTGAGGAGGGCCTCGTAGATGTACTTGGCCTCGACGCCCCGGATCTGGGGGGCGTGGCCGCCGCGGGGCATGGCGCCGCCGGAGCCCTCGAAGTTGTGGCAGGCGGTGCAGTTGGTGAGGAAGATCTGGCCACCGCGGACGATGGCGGCCTCCTGCTCCTCGTCGGTGAGGTCGTCGATCGAGTAGTCGCTCTCGTCCGGCGTCGAGGGGCCGGGGCCGAGGGAGGCGACGTACGCGGCGAGCGCGTCGATCTCGTCCTGCGTGAAGGCGGTCTCCTTGGCCTCGGCCTGCTGGCCGGGCTGCGCCATCGGCATGCGGCCGGTGCCGACCTGGAAGTCGACGGCGGCGGAGCCGACGCCGACCAGGGTCGGGCCGTACTCGTTGCCGTCCGTGGTGGTGATGCCCTGGCCGTTGGAGCCGTGGCAGCTGGAGCAGCTGACCAGGAAGAGCTGGCGCCCCTCCTCGACCTGGGTGTCAGTGGTCGCGGCCTTCGTCGCGGCGGCCGAGGACGTGGCCCCGGTCGCGAGCAGCGAGTAGAGCGAGCCCGCGGCCACCAGGCCCAGGAGCAGGACGACGGCGCCCGCGAGACGGCCACGGCGGTGGCGGGACAGTCGTCCGGCGGAGCGGTTCAGGAAACGCACAGTGGAGGTCCTCGATCAAAGGGGATGTATCAGACTAAGCCCAGGTGGTGCTCAGGCGTTCACTGCAGGATGTAGATCGTGGCGAACAGGCCGATCCAGACGACGTCGACGAAGTGCCAGTAGTAGGACACGACGATGGCGCTGACGGCCTGCTCGTGGGTGAAGCGTCGGGCCAGGTAGGTGCGGCCCAGCACCAGGAGGAAGGCGATGAGACCGCCGGTCACGTGCATGCCGTGGAAGCCGGTGGTCAGGTAGAACATGGAGCCGTAGGCCGACGACTGGATCGTCAGGCCCTCCTGCACCAGGTTCGAGTACTCGACGGCCTGGCCGCCGATGAAGATCGCGCCCATCACGTAGGTGAGCAGGAACCACTCACGCAGGCCCCAGCCGCCGATGGCGAGGATCGAGCCCTTGCGCCCGACCTGGCCGCGCTCGGCGGCGAACACGCCGAGCTGGCAGGTCACGGAGGACAGCACCAGGATCGTGGTGTTGGCCAGCGCGAAGGGCACGTCGAGGTGCGCCGTGTTCTGGGCCCAGAGCTCCGGGGAGACGGACCGGATAGTGAAGTACGCCGCGAACAGGGCCGCGAAGAACATCAGCTCGCTCGAGAGCCAGATGATCGTCCCGACGCTGACCATGCTCGGTCGGTCGTGCTGCCCGTGAAGCCGGGATGCAGGGAGAGAAGCCGCAGTCGCCACGGGAGCATTATGAACGAGGACCCTGGGCTCGGCATACCGGGTCCCTCAAGTCGGCGCGTCTCACACTCGACGGCCTGGTTCTCCTGACGCGTGGGTCCCGGTGATTCCGGGGGTCCAGGGGGTCGCCGGCGGGTCTGCGTCTCCTCCACGGTGCTGCGCGAGGACGTGAGGCGGCCCTGCGGCGGCTGGGCGTTCCCTGTGCGTGCTGCCCGGTGCCCGTGAGCGGAGCGGCGGTGGGTCCGTGTCGAGGGGCGTGCCTCTGGTCCGCGAGGCGCCCGCGGGGCCTACGATGGCGCCGTGAGCGACGCTTCCGACTCCCGCGCCCCGCTGACGGTGCTCGTCTACAGCGACGACGTCAGCACCCGCCAGCAGGTCATCCTCGCCCTGGGCCGCCGCCCGCACGCGGACCTGCCCGAGGTCCAGTACGTCGAGGTGGCCACCGAGCCCGTCGTCGTCCAGCACCTCGACCGGGGCGGCATCGCCCTGGCGATCCTGGACGGGGAGGCGGTCCCTGCCGGCGGCATGGGCATCGCCAAGCAGATGAAGGACGAGCTGAGCGACTGCCCGCCGATCCTGGTCCTCACCGGGCGGCCGCAGGACGCGTGGCTGGCCACCTGGTCGCGGGCGGAGGCGGCCGTGCCGCACCCGCTGGACCCGGTCCAGCTGGCGGAGGCGGCCACCGCGCTGCTCCTGCCGCGCGTCCCCGCCACGCAGGCCTGAGGCCGTGGCGGCCTCCACTCCCACCTGGCCCGACGTCCTCGGCGGCCTGGTCGCCGGTCGCGACCTGGCGCCGGCCGAGTCCGCCTGGGCGATGGGCGAGATCCTCTCCGGTGACGCCACCCCCGCCCAGGTGGCCGGCTTCGCCGTCGCGCTGCGCGCCAAGGGCGAGACGGCCGACGAGCTGACCGGTCTCGTCCAGGCGATGTACGACCACGCCACCCCGATCTCCGTGCCGGGTCGGCTCCTGGACATCGTCGGCACCGGCGGCGACCGGTCCATGTCGGTCAACATCTCCACCATGTCCGCCATCGTGGCGGCGGGGGCCGGCGCGACCGTGGTCAAGCACGGCAACCGCTCGGCGTCCTCGAAGTCCGGCTCGGCCGACGTGCTGGAGGCCCTGGGCATCCGGCTCGACCTGCCCGCCGACCGCGTGGCCGAGGTCGCCTCGGAGGTCGGGATCACCTTCTGCTTCGCCGCGGCCTTCCACCCGGCCATGCGGCACGCGGCGGCCCCGCGGCGCGAGCTGGGGATCGGGACCGCCTTCAACCTGCTGGGGCCGCTCACGAACCCGACCCGCCCGGCGGCCCAGGCGATCGGCTGCGCCGACCCGCGCCTGGCCCCGGCGATGGCCGAGGTCTACGCCGCCCGCGGGGTGGACGCGTGGGTGGTGCGCGGCGACGACGGGCTCGACGAGCTCACGACCACGACCACCACGTCGGTGTGGGTCGTGCACGACGGCGCCGTGAAGACCCTCACGGTCGACCCGATGGCGCTGGGCCTGGCCGCGGCGACGGTCGAGGACCTGCGCGGCGGCGAGCCGGCCTACAACGCCGACGTCGCCCGTGCGGTGCTCGCGGGGGACAAGGGCCCGGTGCGGGACGCCGTCCTGCTCAACGCGGGCGCGGCGCTGGCCGTGCACGGCGACCCGGGCGGCGAGCCTCTGGCGGCCCTGGCCGCGGGGATGGAGCGCGCCGCCGAGGCGATCGACTCCGGGGCCGCGGCCTCCACGCTCGAGCGCTGGGCGGCCGCGACCGCCTGACGCCGGGTGTGGGCAGGGGCGGCTCAGTCGAGGCCGACGGAGAAGGTCTGCTCCAGGTCGAGGCGCGAGTAGGCGCGGAACGCGATGTGGGTCTCGGTCGAGAGGACGCCGGGCACCTTGTTGAGGCGGTCGGCCACCACGGAGGCGACGTGCTCGACCTCGCGGACCCGCACGAGCGCCACCAGGTCGATGGTGCCGGTGACCGAGTAGACCTCGCTGACCCCCTCGAGGGCGGCGATCTGCTCGGCGACCTCCGGGATGCGGTCGACGTCGGCGTTGACGAACACGATGGCGGTGATCACGCGCCCGATCCTACGACCGTCTCGACGCTGACCAGGGAGAGGGAACGGCCGGCGCCCGCGACGGGGCAGGTCCACTCGCCGTCCACGTCGACGAGGCGGACGCCGGGCTGCTCCAGCCAGCGCAGGACCTTCTCGGTCTCCTCGGCGTAGGCCGCCGGCACCGGGCCGGGGGCGTCGGCCAGCGCCGGGTCCAGCGTCTCCGCGCTCGCCCGGAGCCCGGCGACCCAGTCGTGGGCGTCCGCCCCGGCCGGGATGACGCCGGCGGCGGCCAGACGGCCGCGCCGCACCACGTGCACGGCCCAGCGCCCGTCGTCCTCGCGCCGGGCGGCGACGACCTCGGGGCACGAGGTGAGGGAGCAGAGCCGCTGGGTCCGGGCCGCCGCCCGGACGAACCCGGCCAGCCGGTCCCGCTGGCGCCCGGCGTCCTCGAAGCGCTCGAGCTCGGCGAGGTCGGCCATGCGCCGGACGAAGAGGTCCACCACCGCGTCCGGGCGGGTCGTGAGCGCGTCGCGGAGGGTGCGCACGACGGCCCCGTAGGTGAGGGCGTCCACGGAACCGTCGCAGGGGGAGAGGCACCGGCCCATCTCGGCCAGGGCGCACGGGGTGCCGCGGGGCTCCCGGCCGAGCCGTTGGCTGCACTGCCGCACGGGGAAGGCCTCGTGCAACGCGGTCACGCACTGCTCCGCCACGGCCTTGGAGCCGAAGGGGCCCAGGTAGTCGGCGTCGTCCTCGAGGACCTTCGTGACCAGGCTGAGGCGCGGCCAGGGCTCGCGGGTGAGCTTGACGAAGTGGGTGCGCTCGGGGTGCCGGGAGCGGCGGTTGTAGCGGGGCTTGTGCTCCCCGATGAGCCGCAGCTCGCGGACCTGCGCCTCCAGCGGCGTGGCGCAGACGATGGCGTCGACCCGCTCGGCCAGCCGCACCATCTCGCCCATCCGGCTGCGGGTCTCGCTGGCGGTGAAGTACGAGCGGACGCGGCGGCGCAGGTTCGTCGAGGTGCCCACGTACAGCACGCGCTCGGAGGAGTCCCGGAAGAGGTAGACCCCCGGACGCTCCGGCAGTGGTTCGGCGAGGTGCCGCTTGCGGCGCTGCGCGGCCGTCACCTTCGAGGTGTAGGTCTGGAGCTCCTCGAGGGTCTGGACCCCCAGCGAGCCGAGGCGGCCCAGCAGGCCGTGCAGCACGTCCACCGTTGCGCGGGCGTCGTCGAGCGCGCGGTGGTTGGGGGTGGTGCTGGAGGAGAAGAGCCGGGCCAGGGACGAGAGCTTGCAGTTCGGCGCGTCGTCCCGGGTGACGAGGCGTCGCGCGAGCCGGGCGGTGTCGAGGACCTCGAAGCGGGGCCACGGCCGCTGCTGCTGCGCGGCGAAGTGCTGGAGGAAGCCGACGTCGAAGGGTGCGTTGTGGGCGACCAGGACGCAGCCGTGGGCGAACTCCAGGAAGCCGGGCAGCACGGTCTCGATGCGGGGGGCGCCCACGACCATCGCGTCGGTGATACCGGTGAGGACCGTGATGAAGGGCGGGATCGCGCCGCCCGGGTCCACGAGGGTCTGGAACTCGCCGAGCACCTCGCCGCCGCGGACCTTCACCGCCCCGATCTCGGTGATCATCGAGCCCTGGGCGGCCGAGGCGCCCGTCGTCTCCAGGTCCACCACGCAGAACGTGAGGTCGTGCAGGGGGCGGCCCAGCTGGTCGAAGGAGCGCTGCTCCTCCCACCGGGCGGGGGTGCCGCCCGCGGCGCCGGCGGGGGTGGGGTGGTGCATGGGAGCGACGCTAGGCGTCGCCACCGACAGCGGCCGGGACGCGCGCCGCCGGTGGCCCTAGGGTGGACGCGGGAGCGACGGGTGTCGCCCGAGCACCGGGCCGTGGGCGCGGTGGGTGACGTGGAGGAGGCCGGTGGGCGTGGGTCCGGTGGACGGGGGCGAGGAGCCGGACGGGCGCGCGTCGGTCGGCCCCGTCGAGCCCGTCGGCCCGGTCGGCCCGGAGGTCTCTGCGCTGCCGGAGCCGGTCGCCGCGCGCCTCGTGGCCCTCGTGGCCCCCGTGCTGCCCGACGTCGCCCAGCTGCCCCCGTCGCTGCGCCGCGTCGCGACGTTCGCCCCGCAGCGTCGGGCCCGGCTCGGTGGCGCGGCCGTGCTCGACGCGCTGGCCGACGACGCCCTGAGGCTGCGCGTGGCCCACCGGGTCGCGCTCGCCGTCGCGCCGCTCGCCGACCAGACGCCCGACCAGACGCCCGACCAGGCACCTGCCCACACGCCGGCCGAGACCGCCGCCCGCGCCTGGCTGCTGCGGGAGGACGGGTGGGACCACCGCCTGCGCGACGCCCTGGGCGAGCTGGCCGCCGAGGAGGCCGACCGTGAGGCAGGGGAGATCGAGCGGCTGCGTGCCCGGGTGGAGGCGGCCGACGAGGCGCTCGCGCGCGTGCGCGCCTCGGCCCGCGCGGACACGGACGCCCTGCGAGCCGAGGTGGCCGACCTGCGGCGCCGGCTGGGCGCGGCCCGCGCCGAGCTGCGCCGCGAGCGCGCCGGCGACACCGCCCCGCAGGCGCCGGCGTCCGAGGAGCCGCGGGAGGCCGGGGTGGTCCCGGAGGCCACGGAGACTGCCGAGACCGCCGAGACCGCCGAGACCGCCGAGACTGCGGAGGACGTGCGCGCACGGCTGCGGGCCAGCGAGGCCGAGGTGGGTCGGCTGCGGACGCTGCTGGCGGCCGCGGGCACCGGGACCGGCACGTCCCGCACCGCGACGCCCGCGTCGCCCTCCACGCCCTCGACGCCCTCCACGCCCGCGTCGGTCGGCGCCCCGGGGACGCCGGTCGCCGAGGAGCCGGCTCCCTCGCGCGCGGCCCGCGCGGAGCAGGACCAGCGGGCCCGGCTCCTGCTCGACACCGTGATGGACGCGCTCACCGGGCTGCGCCGCGAGCTCGCCCTCCCGCCGCTGGTCGGCACCCCGGGCCGGCGCGCCGAGGACGCCATGGCCACCACCGAGCCGGCGGGTGCACCCGGCGGCGGTGCCGGGGTCGTCTCGCCCGCCCTGCTGGAGCAGTACCTGTCCGCGCCGCGGGCCCGCCTCCTCGTCGACGGCTACAACGTCACCCGCAGCGCCTGGCCCTCCTCGACGCTGGAGGCCCAGCGGGCCCGGCTCCTGCGCGACCTGGCGCCGCTGGTGGCCCGCACGTCGGCCGAGACCACCGTCGTCTTCGACGCGGCCGACGCCGACACGCGACCGCCCGCGGCGGTCCCGCGCGGGGTGCGGGTGCTCTTCAGCCCTCCCGGCGTCATCGCGGACGACGTGCTGGTCGACCTCGCCGCGGCGGAGCCGTCCGGCCGGGTCGTGCTCGTGGTCAGCGACGACCGCGAGGTCCGGGACCGGGTGCGGGCCCGGGGGGCGCGCCCCGTCCCGACCGCCGCGCTGCTCGGCCTGCTCACGCGCTGAGGCACGCGTCCCTCACCCCGTTCAGGGCCCGGAACAGGACCCGGGCCAGGACCCGGTCCAGCCCGGTCCGGGGGCCGCTGTCGGTGGTCGGTGCCACGGTGTGGCCCATGACGACGAGGATCGACTGCGACACCTGCGTGGTGCGGGGGCTGGCCTGCCGGGACTGCGTGGTGACGGTGCTGCTGGGGCCGCCCCCGGAGCTGACGTTCGACGAGGAGGAGCGCGCGGCGCTGGACGTGCTGGCCGCCGGCGGCCTGGTCCCGCCGCTGCGGCTGGTGACCCCGGTGGTGCCGCCCGCGCAGGAGGAGCTCCCGGGCACGGGTGCCGACGGCGCCGCGTCGGCCTGACGGCCCCGTCCCGCGACGGTCCGAGGCCCCTCGCGGCCCGTCCGGACGACCTGTCCTCGGCCGGAACCTCGCCCACTCAAGGTAAAGACTGGGGTATTTGGCGTGGATCTTTTGGACTCCGGCGGTGCCTCCGTCTACTTTCGGGGAGGTGCCGCGCCCACCCGAACGGGGGAGCGGCCGCGAGTCCCCCGCCGAGGTGGGGCTCGCCGGGGGAGTGGATCGGCCCGCGTCGACGACGACGTGGACGGTCGGGCCCGTGGCGGACCAAGCGTCCGCGACGCAGGCCGCGCGCCCCGGCCACGTAGTCGACCCGAGGAGAACCCGCACCCGTGCACACCGGCCGTCAGCGTCTTGCCGCAGCAGCCGTCTCCGCGCTCCTCGTGGGGGGAGGCGTGTTCTGGGTGACGAGCCCGGCGCAGGCCGACCCGACCACGATCAAGCAGGCGCAGGAGCGGGTGGACACCCTCTACCGCGAGGCCGAGCAGGCCTCCGAGCGGCTCAACGCCGCCCGGCTCGAGGTCAAGCAGATCCGGCGCCAGCTGGCGTCGCTGCGGGCCGACGAGAAGGCGCAGGCGGAGCTCACCGACGCCGCCAAGTCGGAGGCGAAGGACGCGATGCTGCGTCAGTACGAGGGCCAGGACATGAGCGCCGTCAGCTCCGTCGTGAGCTCGGCGAGCCTCGGTGACTTCCTCGACCAGGTGTCGACGATGGACTCCTACAGCGACGTCACCGACCAGCTCTACGCCGACTACAGCACCCAGGCCCGTGCCCTCACCCTGCGTGAGAAGGCCACCGAGCGCCGGGTGAAGCGGCTCGCCACCCTCCAGTCGTCGCTGGCCGACGACAAGGAGGAGATCGACACCAAGCTCGCCGCGGCGCAGTCGGTGCTCTCCGGCCTCAAGGCCGCGCAGCGCGAGAAGCTCGAGGCCAAGCAGGAGGCCGCCGCGGCGGCCGCCACCTCGACCGCCGAGGCGACCGCGACCACCACGACCGCCAAGGTGTCGGGCTCGGCCGCGGCGGTCGTCGCCTACGCCTACGCCCAGCTCGGCGACGCCTACGTCTACGGCGCCTCCGGCCCGGACGCGTTCGACTGCTCGGGGCTCACCATGATGGCCTGGGCCGCCGCCGGCGTCTCGCTGTCGCACTCCTCCTCGGCCCAGTACAACGAGGGCACCCACGTCGCGGAGAGCGACCTCCAGCCGGGTGACCTCGTCTTCTACTACAGCCCCATCAGCCACGTCGGCATCTACATCGGCAACGGCCAGGTCATCGACGCCGCGAACCCCAGCACCGGGGTGCGCGTGACGACCCTGCACTCGATGCCGTACGTCGGGGCCGTCCGCCCGGGCTGACCCGGCCGCGGAGCAGCACCTGAGCGCGCCGACGGTCCCCGGGCCTGAGCGGACCTCGTCCGCCCGACGCAGGGGGCTGCTCGTCGTCCTGGTGGCGCTGGCCCTCGCGGTCGGCGGCTACGTCGTGGCCACGCGCCTCGACGGACCCCGGGTGCTCACCGGACCGACCGCCGCGGGCTCGACCGGTGCCGTCTCGGGCGCGCCGTCCGGGCTGGCCACGCAGGCCCTGGCGGACCTGTCCCGTGCGGTGACGCGCGGTGACGCTGCCGCCGTCCGAGGGCTGGCGCCCGCCGACGACGACACCGCCGCGCGCCGGTTGGCCCAGGCCGCCTCGGCGTCGGCGAGGATCGGGCTCACCGCCACGTGGCGGTTCCTGGAGCAGGACACCGCGCCCGACGCCGACGGCACCTGGACGGCCGCGGCCGAGCTCACCTGGCGCTTCGACGACGTCGACGCGCGGGCCGCGCGGGCCGAGGTCTCGGTCCGCCTGAGGACCGTCGTCGAGGACGGCGCGGAGCGGGTGGCGGTCGTCGACCCGGCCGTGGGCGCGGACGACGCAGGCGACGCAGGCGACACGGGTGCCACGAGCGACACGGGTGCGACCGGGACCCGCGTCCCGGTGTGGCTCGGCGGGCAGGTCGTCGTCCGGCGATCCGCGCACACCCTCGTCGTCGCGTCCGCCGACGCCCCGCTGGCGCCGGCTCGCGTGGCGGCCCTGGCCGTGACGGCCCGGGAGCAGGCCCTGGTGTCGCTGGCCCCGGGCGAGCGGTCACGGGCCGTCGACCTCGTGCTCGAGGTGCCCGCCGACGAGGCGGGGCTCGACGCAGCGCTGGGCGCCTCCGTCGGCACCTACGCGGGCGTGGCCGCCGTGACGGCCCCCGTGGACGGGCGCACCGCGAGCGGCGCGCTGCACGTCCTGGTCAACCCCGACCAGCTCGACCAGCTGCGGAGGGCCGGTGCGCAGGTGGTCCTCACCCACGAGGCCGTCCACGCCCTCACCGACGCCCCCTCCAGCCTCGCCCCGCTCTGGCTCGTCGAGGGCTACGCCGACGAGGTGGCCCTGCGGCACGTGCGGCTCCCGCTCACCGTGACCAGCGCCGAGCTCGTCGCCCAGGTGGACGACGCGGGGCTGCCGAGGAGGCTCCCGGCGACGTCCGACTTCGACGTCTCTGCGACCGACCTCGGTGCCGCGTACGAGGCCGCGTGGACGGTGTGCCGTGTCCTGGCCGAGCGCGCGGGCCAGGACGGGCTGCGCCGGGTCTACGAGCGGGTCGGCGCCGGTGAGGCGCTCGGGCGGGTGCTGCGCGCGGAGGCCGGCTGGAGCCGGGCGGACCTGGTGCGCGCCTACCGCGCGGAGGTCCGGCGGGTCGCCGCGCTGTCCTGAACCCTGGACCATGGGCCCGGAGACCGGAGACCGGAGACCGGAGACCGGAGACCGGAGACCGGAGACCGGGGCCCGGGACGCAGCGACGCCCCGGACGAGAACGTCCGGGGCGTGCGGCGCTGCCGAGTCAGGGCGCGGCGGCGGGTTGTGCGGGCGCCGGCCCGCTCGCCGCGGTCGGGGGGTCGTCCGGGGCGAGCAGGCCGGCGTGTCGGGGGAGCCGGTCAGCCGGCGGGGCAGGCGACCCCGTTGTTGACCGACTCGCAGGTGTCGCTGAAGGCGCTGGCGACGACCGGGCCGAGCGCGAAGACGGCGACCGCGATGATCGCGGCGATGCCGGCGATGAGCAGGCCGTACTCGACGGCGGAGGCGCCGCGCTCGTCGTCCTCGCGGGCGGGCAGGTAGAGGCTGAGCAGGGCGGACAGGTAGGTGATCATCTCGGGGGCTCCTGGGGGCGGCTCGAAGGGGGAGGGTGCTGCGAGGATCTGGCGGTCGGACCGCGGGGAGCCCGGTCCGTCCGTGAGGTCCACTCTGCTCCTCGCCGGTGCCCCCGCGGATCGGGTGAAGAGACGAAGGCGGGTAGTCCGTTCGGACTACCCGCCTTCGACGGCCGGTGGGGCGGGGCGCCCCCGGCCCCGGCTCAGGAGCCCCGCGGCGGTGCCACCGTCGACAGGAGGCCCATCCGCATCGCCGTGACCAGGGCCTGGGCCCGGTTCTGGGCGCCCAGCTTCTGGTAGATCCGGGCGATGTGGCTCTTGGCCGTGGACTCGCTCATGTAGAGCCGGGCGCCGATCTGGCCGGCGCCCAGCCCGTCGGCGAGCAGGACGAGGACCTCCTGCTCGCGGTCGGTGAGCCGGCTGGTCTCGGAGGTGCCGCGGCGCATCATCGCCCCCATGAGGCCCGAGCAGCTGAAGGAGCGGGGCGAGACGGCCGCGGTGCGGGCGGCCTTCACCACCTCGTCGCTGGGGGCGTCCTTGCCGACGAAGCCGGACGCGCCCGCCTCCATGGCCGCGAAGATCTGGTCGTCGCCGGAGTGCATCGTCAGCACGACCAGCCCCACGGCGTCCGACTCCTTGCGCACGGCGCGAACGATGTCGAGCCCGGTCCCGTCCTGGAGCTGGAGGTCGGTGACGACGACCTGGGGACGGGCCGCGGCGTAGAGGCTGAGCGCCTCCCGCACACCACCGGCGCGGGCGACGACCCGCATGTCCGGCTGGAGGTCGAAGACCCCGGCGAGGCCGTTGCGGATGAGCTCGTGGTCGTCGACCACCATGACGGTGGTCCGGGGGTCGGCGGGGGCGTGGGGGTGGTCGGTCACGAGGCCACCTCTCTCTGGTCGTCTCGGGCGTGCGGGGGCTCGGGGTGGGCGCCGGCGGTGAGGCCGCCGGCCCGCAGGCCGCCGTCCTCGGCGCAGAGGGTGACGGTGACGGTGGTGCCGCCCTCGGTCGGCTCGTCGATGGCGAGGTCGGCGCCGACGAGGCTGGCGCGCTCGCGCATGATGGCCAGCCCGTAGGAGTCGGCGCGGGCGTCGCCGAGGCCGCGGCCGTCGTCGCGGACGGTGATGGTGGCCCGCGGCGGTGCGACGTGGCAGGTCACCCGGATGACGCTGCACCGGGCGTGCTTGACGGCGTTGTTCACCGCCTCCTGGGTGACGCGGAAGAGCTCGGCCTCGACCTCGGGCCGCAGCCGCTGGGGCTGCTCGTCGAGGGTCACCTCGATGGGGATGCCGGAGACCTGGCTCATGTTGCGGGCCACGGCGCTGATCGCCGAGCCCAGGCTCTCCGCGGCGCCGACCGTGGTGCGCAGGGTGAGCACGGAGCGGCGCACCTCGGTGACGACGGCCGTCACCCGTTCGCGCAGCAGGGCGAACTGCTCCCGCTGCGCCGGCGTCATGGCCGTGAGGGCGAGGGCGTCGACGACGTAGCCGAGGGAGGCGATGTCCTGCGCCACGCCGTCGTGCATCTCGCGGGAGAGCCGGCGGCGCTCGTCGGCCGTCGCGGCGTCGCGGAAGGCGTCGAAGAGCAGGGCCGCCTCGAGGGTGACGACGATGTCCGCCACGAGGTCCGCGACCCCCACCAGCCGACGCTCGATGGCGGGGTCGCCGAGCCGGACGCGGTCGGAGAACGTCCCCGCGAGGACGGCGATCAGGCGGTCCTCGCTGTGCAGCGGCACCGCGAACGCGTGGCCGTCCCGCTCCACCTCCCCGCTCGCCCGGCAGGTCTCGGCGACGAGGCTGCACTCCAGCAGCGCGTCGTCGTCGAAGGACTTGGTGACCAGCGGCCGGAGCGTGGGGCCGCTGGGCAGGTAGACGGCGAGGACGGAGGTGGGCAGCTCGTCGCGGACGGTGGAGAGGAGGTGGCCGCCGGTGCTGGCCGGGTCCAGCCCGGAGGAGAGCCCGTCGGTGAGGTCGTTGAGCTGGCGCAGGAGGGCGCTGGCGTGCCGGTAGGGGGCGAGGACGTCGGGCTGGGCGTTCGTGACGTGCAGGAAGGTGGCCACCAGGCCGAGGCCCAGCCCCAGGACCGTCCAGGTGAAGATCGAGCCGACCGTGTCGGTGGAGACCGGGGCGGTCGCCGCCGCCGCGAGGGTCACCGCCACGATGCCGGACGTCGCGCTCAGCAGCATCGAGGGCAGTCCGCGACGCAGGCCGGCGAGGAGCGGGGCGAGGGCGGTCGCCGCCAGCAGCGCCTCGGTCTCGTGCACGGTGAGGCCGGCGACCACGCCGACGATGGCCGCCTCCAGCGCGGTGGACCAGCCGGGCACCGCCGCCGGCCGGGTGAGCGCCAACGTCGACGTCCCCCAGACCATCGCGATGCAGCCGAGGCCGACGACGGCCGTGACCTCGCGCGTCCAGAGGACGGGGCCCGCCATGGCGAGCAGGGCGAACACCCGGATGGCCAGGTCGAACCTGACGGTGCCGTGGGTGGGGTGGAGCATGCGGTGCCTCGGATCAGGCTGGGGTGTGGGGGGACCGTGGGGGACGGCCGTCGGTGTCCGACCGACCCTGGCATGCTCTCACCGTCCGGGCGGGCTTGTCCCCGGGAAGGCAGCAGTCCGACCCGGTCCGCAACGCACGGTGGGGAGGGGCACGGACCGCCCGGCCGCGGCGGCTTCCGAGGAGGGCCGTCAGAACGTGTCGAGCACCGAGAGCACGGCAGGGCCCATGATCACCACGAAGAGCGCCGGCAGGATGCACAGGACGAGGGGGATCGTGATCTTGACCGGCACCTGCTGGGCCTTGGCCTCGGCGCGCTGGCGGCGCTTGATCCGCATCTCGCCCATCTGCACCCGCAGCACCTGCGCGATGGGGATGCCGAACCCGTCCGCCTGCACCATCGCGCCGACGAACTGCTGGAGCTCCACGACGTCGGTGCGCTCCGCGAGGGCCCGCAGGGCCTCCGAGCGCGAGGAGCCCAGCTGCATCTCCCGCAGCAGCCGCGAGAGCTCCTCGGCCACGGGGCCGGTGGTCCGGGAGGCCACCTGCTGGAGGGCCGCGTCGAAGCCGAGACCGGCCTCGACCGAGATGGCGAGCAGGTCGAGCGCGTCCGGCAGGTCGCGCCGCAGCCGCTCGGAGCGGTCGTAGCCGCGCTGGTAGAGGTACAGGTCGGGGGCGAGGAAGCCGACGGCCGCCCCCGCGAGCACGGCGAGCAGGACGACGGTCGGACCCAGCCCGAGGACCCAGGCCGCCAGCGGGGCGAGCACCGCACCCGCCGCGGCCAGGGCCAGCTTGGCGCCGACCATCTTCTCCGGCGTGTGCCCGGCCGGGTTGCCGGCGAGGTCGAGCCGGTGGCGCAGCCGCTCGGCGGTGTCGGCGCCGGTGAAGCGGCGGGCCAGGCGCAGCCACCGTGCCCGGAGCGGGCGGACGACGCGCTCGCCGAAGCTGCGCTCGGAGTCCTGCTCGGCCCGCAGCTCGGCCGGCGCGCTCGAGAGCGCCTCGATGACCGCCAGCGAGCGCCCGACGCCGGTCTCCGGCGCGGGGCGCGAGGCCACCGCGAGCAGGCCGAGGGCGAGCAGCACGAGGAGGAGGGCCAGCACCAGCGTCATCTCAGACCTCCACCTTCACCAGGCGGGACATCCAGAAGATGCCGACGGCCAGCAGGCCGACCCCGGTGGCGAGCAGGATGAGCCCGCGCGGGTCGGTGAACAGCGGCATCACGTAGTCGCGCTGCGCCACCAGCAGGTAGAGCGCGAAGAGCGGCGGCAGGACGGCCAGGACGAGGGCGGAGAGCTTGCCCTCGGCGGCCAGGGTCTGCACCTGGCGGCGCAGGTACTCCCGCTCCCGCATGGTCGCGGCCACCCGTTCCAGCAGCTCGGCCAGGTTGCCGCCGACCTGCCGCTGGATGCGCACGGCCATCACGACCCAGGCGAGGTCCTCGCTGCCGAAGCGCTGCGCGACCCCCTCGAGGGCGTCCTCGAGGGGGACACCGAGCCGGGTCTCCACCAGCGCGCGGCGGAACTCGCCGGCGACAGGGGCCACACCTTCGCGGGAGACGGTGTCGACGGCCTGGCTGAGCGACTGGCCGGCGGCGATCGCCCCGGCCAGCATCTGGAGCGTGTCGGGGAGCGCGGCGCCGAACGCGGAGCGTCGCCGGGCGGCGCGCACCCGCAGGACGAGCCAGGGGAGGACGGCGCCGAGGGCCACGGCCAGCACGACCACCAGGACGTCGCCCGCACCCAGCAGGAGCCCGACCGCGCCGGCCACGACCACCACCGCGACGTGCCCGACCAGCCACTCGGCGGGCCGCAGGCCGCTGCCGGCGGACTCGAGCCGGGCGGCGATCCGGGTCTCCAGGGTCCGCTGCCGGCTCAGGAGGTCGGCCGCCGCGTCGGTGGCGCGCTCGCGCACCGCCGGGCCCTCGCGGCCTGGCTGCGCCGGCGAGGAGACGGCCCGGACGTAGGCCTCGACCCGGTCCCCGGGGGTCGTCACGCGCGGGCGGGGCACCAGGGCCACGAGCAGGGCGACGAGCGCGGCGGCGACCGCGCCGACGCCCGTCAGCGCCAGCCACAGGGGCGGGAAGGTGTCCATGCCCGCCCTCAGCCCTGGCCAGGGACGAACGTCAGCGGGTCCACCGTCACGTTCGCGGCGGCGAGCTTGTCGAGGAACTTCGGGCGCAGCCCCGTCGCCCGCAGCGACCCGAGCGAGCGTCCGTCGGCGTCGAAGCCGGCGGAGGAGTCCCAGGTGAAGACGTCCTGGAGGGTGACGACCTCGCCCTCCATCCGCTCCACCTCCGTCACGTGGGTGATGCGACGCGTCCCGTCCTTGAAGCGGGTCTGGTGCACGACGAGGTCCACGGCCGAGGCCATCTGCTCCCGGATCGCGCGGACCGGCAGGTCCATGCCCGCCATCAGCACCATCGTCTCCAGCCGGGCGAGGGTGTCGCGCGGGCCGTTCGAGTGCAGCGTGCAGATGGAGCCGTCGTGGCCGGTGTTCATCGCCTGCAGCATGTCGAGGGCGGAGGCGTCGCGGACCTCGCCGACGATGATCCGGTCCGGGCGCATGCGCAGGCTGTTGCGCACCAGGTCCCGGATGGTCACCTCGCCACGGCCCTCGATGTTGGCCGGCCGCGACTCCAGCCGGACGACGTGCGCCTGCTTGAGCTGGAGCTCGGCGGCGTCCTCGATGGTCACGATCCGCTCGTCGTCGGGGATGAAGGAGGAGAGGACGTTGAGGGTCGTCGTCTTCCCGGCGCCGGTGGAGCCGGAGACGATGACGTTGAGCCGGCCGCGCACGCAGGCCCGCAGGAAGTCCGCGGCACCGGCCGAGAGCGTGCCCGAGGCCACCAGGTCGGCCACCTCCAGGGCGTCGGTGGAGAACTTGCGGATCGTGAGCGCCGACCCGTCCACGGCGAGCGGCGGGACGACGGCGTTGACCCGGCTCCCGTCGGGCAGTCGCGCGTCGACCATGGGGGAGGCCTCGTCCACGCGGCGGCCGATACGGGAGACGATCTTGTCGATGACCCGACGCAGGTGGGCCTCGTCGACGAACCGCGCCGGCACCGGCTCCAGCCGGCCGGATCGCTCGACCCAGATGTCGCTGGCACCGTTGACCATCACCTCGGCGACCGAGGGGTCGCGCAGGAACGGCTCGATGGGGCCCAGGCCGAGGATGTCGTCGGTGATCTCCTGGGTGACGCGGCGCCGGTCGGCCGAGGAGAGCGGCTGGTCCTGGCGCGCGAGCACCTCGGCGAGGACGTCGCGGACCCGCTGGTCCAGCTCGTCGGAGTCCAGGTCGGAGTCGTAGAGCTGGGGGCCGAGCTGGCGCAGGAGCTCGCTGTGGACGCTGGTCTTGAGGTCCTCCAGCCGGTCGCGCTGCTCGCCGCCGAGCCGCTGGCTGCGCACGTCGGCCAGCGAGCGGGTCTGGGGGGTGCCGGTCACCGCGCCGACCACCTCCTGGGCGGCGAACTCGCCGGGCCGCGGGCCGAGGCCCGACAGCGCCGGGGTCGTGCGCTCGGCCGGTGGTGCCTGGACGATCGTCGCGTCCGGCGCCGCGTGGGACCCGGCGTCCGGCACGGTCCCGGGCATGGTCCCGGGCTCGGTCCCGGGCTCGCCGGGCTCCTCGGCCTGCGCCCGCCTGGCGGCGGCCAACCGGTCGGACAGGCTGCTCATCGACGCCTCCGGAAGAGACCGAGGCCGCGGGGGCGTTCCTCGGGCGGCCAGGGGGAGTCCTCGACCGGTCGGTCGGGACGCGCGCCCGGCGCCTGGCCCTGCGGCCGGTCCAGCGGCTCGCCCAGCACGACGGCCGCGGTGCTGACCACGGTGCGCGAGACCTCGTGGCGCGGGTCGGAGAGGACGATCGGCGTGCCGCTGTTGGTGGCGGCCGCGACCTCCACGGCGCTGGGCAGCCGGGCGGCGGTGGGCATGCCCAGGATCGACTCCACCTTCTCGGGGCCGAGCCCCACCGCGTCGTCCGCCCGGTTGAGGACCAGGTGCCGGTGCCCCTCCGCGATCCGGAGCATGTCCATCGTCTCGAGCGCGACCTTGACGTTCTTCAGCGTGGGGACGTCGAGAGTGGCCACGACGACGCACTCGTCGGTCTCGTCGAGGGCGGCGAGGACCTGCTCGTCGAAGGCCGGCGCGGTGTCGACGACGAT
Organism: Nocardioides sp. GY 10127; assembly: GCF_004919085.1. Classification (GTDB taxonomy): domain Bacteria; phylum Actinomycetota; class Actinomycetes; order Propionibacteriales; family Nocardioidaceae; genus Nocardioides. The sequence continues at coordinate 343,167 of NZ_STGL01000007.1, forward strand.
GACGTCGAAGCCCGTGCGCAGGACGCCGAGGGTCTTGGCCACCAGCGCGGGCGTGACCCGCTCCCGCACGTCCGGGTGGGTGGGTGCCGCCAGCACCTGCACGCTGCTGGGGTGCCGGGTCATCAGCCCCTCGAGCTGGGCCAGGTCGAGGCTCGCCTCGCTGCCCACGGCGTGCTCGATGGAGTGGGTGGGGAAGAGCTGCATCGTGATGGCCACGTCGCCGAAGGCGAGGTCCAGGTCGACGAGGCAGACCTTGCGGCGGCCGCCCTCGGCCAGCGCCATCGCCAGGTTCACGGCGAGCGTGGTCTTGCCGACCCCGCCCTTGGGGGAGAACACCGTGACGACGCGTCCCTGCTGGGCCACGCCCTCGCCGCGCAGCGCCGCGAACACCTGGCGGGCCCGCTCGGCGGAGGCCCGCAGGCTGCCGGTCTCGGCCACGGGCACGACGTCCCGGGCGCCGGCCTTCATGGCCTGGCCCAGCACCAGGGCGTCGAGGTCGTGGCGCACCAGGACGACGTGGAGCAGCGGCCGGGAGGTGGCGAGCCTGCTGCAGGCGTCGAGGCACGCGGCGACGTCGAGGTGCGGCCCGAGCACGAGGAGGTACTCCTCGGGGTGCTCGGCGAGGTAGGCGTGCATCCGCTCCAGCACGTCCACGGCCTGCGATCCGGCGGGCAGCTGCTCGAGCAGCGAGGTGATGGTGGCGGTGTCGGAGTCGACGACGAGGGGCATGACGGGTCAGCCCTTGCCGAAGAGGTTGTCCGGCGTGACGGCCGACCCGTTGCCGACCTTGGAGTCGTCGGTCAGCAGCGCGAAGGCGAGCTCGCCCTGCTGCTGGGCCAGCAGCACCCGCTGGGCCTGACGCTGGTCGACCGAGAGCGTGATGAGCGTGCGCGGCAGCTCCTCGGTGGTCTCCTCCTGGCCGCCGTCCGAGCTCGTCGTGGTCGTCGTCGTGGTGGTCGGGGTGGTCGACCCGACGGCGATGACGCTGACCCGGGGGAGGAGGACGCGGGAGAAGGCGGCGCGGGTGCCGTCGTCGGCCACGGTGACGAGCACCGCGACCTCGGAGCCGGGCTCGACGAAGCCCGCCACCCGTGCGGGGTCGGTGAGGTTGACCGAGATCGCCATCTCGCCGTCGTCGGTGATCTGGAGGCTGGTGGCCGAGAGGTCGGCGGTCGTGCCCAGGCGCTGGGGGACGACCTGCTCGCCGGGGTAGAGGTCGGTGAGCGTCACCTGGTCGGCGGAGGCCTGGGAGACGTCCGTGAGGGCGCCGGCGATCACCTGGGCCGCGGGGACCTCCTGCACCGCGAGGCTGGCGCTCGCGGCGGTGAGGCTGGTGCCGGCCGGGATGGTCTGGGTGACGACGAGGACGGGCCGGGTGTCGTACCTGGCGTCCGCGCGCTGGTCCGCGCCGCGGACGTACAGCATGGCGAGCAGGGCGCCGAGGACCGCGAGGACCGCAGCGGCCGCGAGCAGCAGCCGACGTCGAGCCATGGGGAGCCTTTCCGCAGACCGCCGAGCCGGTCGTGGTGAGGGGGTGGGGGGACGGGCCACCCTGAGAAGTGCCCGCCCGGGCATCGTAGGGCGGCGTCCTGGCTCCCTGGACCCCTTTGTCGCCCCGTCCGGCCAACCGTGACCGCTCGTCTCCCCGGCATGGTCACACCGGGCCGGGTGGGACTAGTCCGTCCGGGCGGTGCGCCCCGCCCGGACCCCCGGACCCGCAGGCCTCAGCGGTAGAGCTCCTCCACGTCGCGGTGCACCTCGCGCATGACGACGGCGCGCTTGAGCTTCATGCTCGGCGTGAGCTGCCCGCCCTCCTCGGTCCACTCGTCGGCCAGGACGGCGAACTTGCGGATGGACTCGGCGTGGGAGACGGCGAGGTTGGCCTCGTCCACGGCTCCCTGGAGCTCGGCGTGCAGCTCGGGGTCCGCCACGAGCGAGTCCGGGTCGGGGCGCTTGCCGTGGTCCGCGGCCCAGCGCGGCAGCGACTCGCGGTCGAGGGTGATGAGCGCGGCGATGAAGGGCTTCTGGTCGCCGACGACGACGCACTGGTCGATCAGCGGGTGCTGGCGCAGCCGGTCCTCGAGCACGGCCGGGGCGACGTTCTTGCCGCCGGCGGTCACGATGATCTCCTTCTTGCGGCCGGTGATCCTCACGAAGCCCTCGGCGTCGATCTCGCCGATGTCGCCGGAACGGAACCAGCCGTCGGCGTCCAGGACCTCCCGGGTCGCCTCGGCGTTGTGCCAGTAGCCGCTGAACACCTGGTCGCCGCGCCACAGCAGCTCCCCGTCGTCCGCGACCTTCACGCTGGTGCCCTGGAAGGGGCGGCCGACCGTGCCGATGCGGATCGCCCCGGGCAGGTTGGCGGCGAGCGCGGCCGTGGTCTCGGTGAGGCCGTAGCCCTCGAGCACGGTGAGCCCGAGCCCGCGGAAGAAGTGCGAGAGGCGCTCGCCCAGCGGGGCGCCGCCCGAGATCGCGTAGCGGCAGCGGCCACCGAGCGCGGTGCGGAGCTTGGTGTAGACCAGCCGGTCGAACAGGGCGTGGGTGAGCCGCAGCCGCAGGCCGGGGCCACCGTGGTCCAGCGACTCGGAGTAGGCGATCGCGGTCGCGGCGGCCCGCGCGAAGATGGCGCCGCGGCCCTCGGAGTACGCCTTCTGCGAGGCGCCGTTGAACACCTTCTCGAACACGCGGGGCACGGCCAGGATGAACGTCGGGCGGAACTCCGCCAGGTCGGCCATCAGGTTCTTCACGTCGGGGGAGTGGCCCAGCCGGGCCCGGCTCATCACGCAGCCGACCTGGATGATCCGGGCGAAGACGTGGGCCAGCGGGAGGAAGAGCAGCGTGGCCGCGTCCTCCTCGGAGAAGAGGTCCTCCAGCTCGCCCGTGGCGACCCCCAGCTCGTAGAGGAAGTTGCCGTGGGTGAGGGCGCAGCCCTTGGGGCGGCCGGTGGTGCCCGAGGTGTAGACGATGGTGGCCACGGTGTCGGGGCCGAGCTGCTCGCGGCGGCGCTCGAGCGACTCGTCGGCCACGGTGCGGCCGAGGTGCTCGAGCTCCGCGACCGCGCCGGACTCGATCGTCCAGACGTGGTCGAGCGCCGGCAGCTCCTCGCGGATGCCGGCCACGAGCGCGGCGTGCTGCTGGGTCTCCACCAGCACCGCCCGGGCCCCGGAGTCGCTGAGGATCCAGGTGACCTGCTCGGCGGAGGACGTCTCGTAGACCGGCACCGTCACCGCGCCCGCGAACCAGGCCGCGTAGTCCAGCAGCGTCCACTCGAAGCGGGTCTTCGACATGATCGCGACCCGGTCGCCGGGCTGGACACCGGCGGCGACGAGACCGCGGGCGGCGGCCCGGACCTCCTCGAGGAACTGCGTCGAGGTGACGTCCTCCCAGGCCCGGTCCGCGCCGCGCCGGGAGAACAGCGCGGCCTGCGGCGCCTCCTGCGCGTTGCGCAGGACGGCCTGCGTGAGGTCGGTGTCGGAGCCGAGGGCGAGGGTCAGCGGGTGGTGGTACTCACGCACGGCGCGCCTCCGGGCTGGGTGCCTCGGAGCTGGCGAGGGCCGGGACGTCGTCGAAGGTGCGCACGTCGCGCACGCTACCGCGATCGGCGGGCCCCCGTCGGCACCCCCGTCGGGGGACCCCTGATCTAGTACGCTGCCGACGCGCCGTCGGTCGTGACCTGCGGCCCCTCCGGGACGGCCCCGGGGGAGGGCGCCTCGTGACGGCCCGCCGACGGGCCGAGGGAGCAGGGAGACCCGGTGGCTGAGCAGACCACGTCGTCCATCGTCGTCGAGGCCCCGCCCGCCGACGTCATGGCCGTCATCGCCGACTTCGAGTCCTACCCCGGCTGGGCCAAGGGGATGACCCGCGTGGAGGTCCGCTCCACCCAGGCCGACGGCCGCGCCAGCGAGGTCTTCTTCGCGGTCGACGTCTCCCCGATCAAGGACGAGTACACGCTCCACTACACGTGGGACGGGGACCGCGAGGTCCGCTGGACGCTCGTGGAGGGCGGGATGCTCAAGGCCCTCGACGGCGCCTACGAGCTGCGCGAGGTCGCCGCGGGCACCGAGGTGACCTACCGGCTCGCCCTCGACGTCTCGCTGCCGCTCATCGGCATGGTCAAGCGCAAGGGCGAGAAGATCCTCATCGACTCCGCGCTCAAGGGTCTGAAGAAGCGCGTCGAGTCCGGCGCCTGAGGCCGCGGGGCGCGCGGCTCGGCAGCGAGCCGCAGCGCTCGTCCCGGGAACGCCCCAGCGGGTCGGCGAGCACAGCTACGAACACGGCCAGAAGCACAGCGGGAAGCACAGCGAGAAGCACAGCGAGAAGCACGGGGAGGACGCGGTGAGCACCGCCCAGGGGGGTCCGGCACCCGAGCCGGACGACGAGGTCGGGACCCTGGCCGAGGAGGCCGTCAAGCTCTTCGCCGTGCTCAGCGACCTCTCCCGGCCGGGTGCCTCCCGGCCCGGCCCAGCCGCCGACGACCCGCAGCCCGCGGAGCACCGGGCCCCGCAGGGCGGTCCCGGTCCCGGGGCCGGCGGGGGTGCCGGTGGGGGTGCCGGTGGTGGCGCGCCCCACGGTGCCCACGAGTGCGTGGCGTGGTGCCCGGTGTGTCGCGGCGCCGACCTCGTCCGGCACGTCACCCCCGAGGTACGGGCGCACCTGGTGCAGGCCGCCTCGTCGCTGCTCGCCGCGGCGGCCGCCTTCGTCGCTCCGCCGGCCCCGGCCCCGGGCGCCCGAGCGGGCTCCCCGGCGGGCTCCCCGGCGGGTCCTGCGCCGTCCTCTGACCGGACCGACGCGGCGTCGGAGGAACCTTGCGTGGAAGATGGTCCCGAGGGCTCCGCGCCGGGCCCGCACCGCGAGACCACCCACAGCCCCGCCCCCGGGGCTCCCCACGAGGAGGACCAGTGACCCTGACCTGCGGCATCGACGTCGGAGGAACCAAGATCCTCGGAGGCGTCGTCGACCCCGAGGGCACGATCCTCACCGAGCTGCGGGTGGACTCCCCGGCGTCCGACCCCGCTGCCATCGAGGCCGCCATCGCCGGCCTCGTCAAGGCGCTGGCCGCCCAGCACGAGGTCACCGCCGTCGGCGTCGGCGCCGCCGGCTACGTGGACAAGGCCCGCTCCAACGTCATGTTCGCGCCCAACATCGCCTGGCGCGACGTCCCGATGCGGGCCGAGCTCGAGGCCGAGCTGGGTCTGCCCGTCGTCGTCGAGAACGACGCCAACGCGGCGGCCTGGGGCGAGTTCCGCTTCGGCGCCGGCGAGGACGTCGACGACCTGCTGCTCGTCACCGTCGGCACGGGCGTGGGCGGTGGCCTCGTCCTCGACGGGGAGCTCTACCGCGGCGCCTTCGGCGTCGGTGCCGAGATCGGCCACATGCGCATGGTGCCCGGCGGCGTGCTCTGCGGCTGCGGCAACCGCGGCTGCTTCGAGCAGTACGCCTCGGGCTCCGCGCTCGTGCGCGAGGCCCGGGACGCCGCTCGCGGCGGCTCCCTGCTGGCCCGCACCCTGCTCGACATGGCCGGCGGCGAGGTGGATCGGATCACCGGTCCGCTCGTCACGCAGGCCGCCCAGGCGGGCGACCCCTTCTCCATCGAGCAGCTGGCCGACCTCGGCCGCTGGCTCGGCGAGGGCATCGCCTCGCTCACGGCCGTGCTGGACCCCGGCGCCGTCGTCATCGGCGGCGGCGTGAGCGAGGCCGGCGAGCTGCTGCTGGACCCGATCCGTCGCGGCTTCCACGCCCAGCTCACGGGCCGCGGCCACCGGCCCGAGCTCACCATCCGCAAGGCCGAGCTCGGCAACCGCGCGGGCCTCATCGGCGCCGCGGACCTCGCGCGGCGGTGACCCGGTGCCCCTGACCGGCCCGGGCGCCGGGCTGCGGCCCGTCGTCATCGGGGTCGACGTCGGTGGCACGAAGGTGATGGCGGCCGAGGTGGCGCCCGACGGGAGCGTCGTGTCCGTCGCCCACGCCTCGACGCCCGGACGTCGCGTGGAGGTCGAGCTGGTCGAGGCGGCGCTCACCGCCGCGGTCACCGAGGTGGCCGCCGGTCGCCGGGTGGCCGGCGTGGGCCTGGCCGCGGCCGGCTTCGTCGACTCCGCGGGGGAGCGGGTCATGTTCGCCCCCCACCTGCCGTGGCGCGGCCACCAGGTGCGGGCGCGGCTCGCCGAGCGGTGGCAGGTGCCGGTCTTCCTCGACAACGACGCCAACTGCGCGGCCCGCGCCGAGACCGACTACGGCGCCGCCGTCGGTGCCGACGACGCCCTGGTCATCACGCTGGGCACCGGCATCGGCGGGGCGGTCGTGCTCGACGGCGTCCTGCACCGCGGCCGCAACGGCATGGCCGGCGAGTTCGGTCACGCCCAGGTCGTGCCCGGCGGCCGGGGCTGCGAGTGCGGCGGCTCGGGGTGCTGGGAGCAGTACTGCTCCGGCAACGCGCTGCGCCGCCACGTCCGCGCCTCGCTGGAGGCCGGCCTCGCCGCTGCGGCGCTCCTGGGCCTGGCCGGCGGCGACCCGGAGGCCGTCACCGGCCCCATGATCACCGAGGCCGCCCGGCTGGGCGATCCCGCGTGCCTGGCCGCCTACGCCGAGGTCGGGCGCTGGCTCGGGGTGGGCACGGCGAACCTCGTCGCCGCGTTCGACCCCGAGGTCGTCGTCATCGGCGGTGGCGTGTCCGCGGCGGGGGACCTGCTCCTCGAGCCCGCGCGGCGGGCACTGGCGGAGTCGCTCGTCGGCGGCCAGGACCGGGTGGTCCCGCCGCTCCTGCGCGCCAGCTTCGGCCCGGAGGCCGGGGTGGTCGGCGCGGCCAGCATGGTCCGCGAGGGCCTGGGCCGTGGGGCGCGGCCGCGCCTCGGCGGCCGGCTGGCCGGCGCGGCGGCGGCCAACCGGGCTACAGCCGCGAGCCGTCGTCCCAGGGGTCGCGCGGCTCGCGGGGCATCCTCGCGACGAGGTAGATGAACCCGCCGACGAACCAGCCGACCAGCAGGTAGCCGACGAGGCTCGGCAGGCCGAAGCCGGTCAGCAGCACCGCCAGCAGCACCAGCGGCGACCCGATGACGCCGACCCACGCGATCGCGCGGTCGGGCTCGGGCCGCGGCAGGGGCGGCGTGGACGGCGGGACGAAGCGGTCCTCGGGGTCGTCCTGCGGTGCGGGGGAGGCCTCGGCCCAGTCGCCCCACCCGTCGTCGGGCGTGGCGGGGGGAGCGTCCTCGGCGTGGGGACGGCGACGGCCGCGACCCCAGCGGCCCCGGCGGGGCTCCCGCTGCTCGGCGGCGATCGCGGCCCACTCGGCCTCGAGCTCCGCGAGCTCGGGGTGCGGCTCGGTCAGGGGGTCCGTCCGGGCGTCGGCCGCAGGCTCCACCGAGGGCTGCTCGGCGGGCTGCCCCTGGCCCTGGTCCTGGGCCTGGTCGGCCGGCTGCCCCGGGACGGGCGGCGGGGGAGGCGCGGCGGCCCAGTCGGGGGCCGTGGCCGCCCGGGCGTCGGCCGCGTCGGCCGGCTCCGCCGGCTGGTCGGGGTCGGGGTCGGGGTCGGGGTCGGGGTCAGGGTCACCCTGGTCGAGCGAGTCCGGCCCGTGCTGCTGCGAGGTGGCGCTGAAGGACACCTCGGCCAGTGGCATGGCGTCGGAGGACGGCAGGTCCTCGGCGCCGGGGCCGGCCACCGGCGGGTACGGCCCGTCCCCGGCGGGCTCCTGCGCGGACGCGGTCGGCGGCGTGGCCGGGGAAGTGGGGGCAGCCGGGGGAGCCGGCGCCACCGGGGCTGCCGGGTCGGAGATCTCGGGCAGCGGCGTGCTCGCGCGGGGCGGCTCCGCCGCGGGGGCGGGCGGCTCGGGCTCACGCTCGTCGAAGAGGTGCGCGTCGGGGTCCGAGATGGGTGGGCGGCGCGCCCGGGCCTCGCGGGCCTCGCGCTCCTGGCGGCGCTGCTCGATCCGTCGCAGGTCGTCGGCGGTGACGTCCTCGCCGGCGAGGCCCTGCGCGGTGCCCGTGCCCTCGCCGCGGCCGTCGGCCCTGTCCTCGAGGGGCTGCGCGGCCGACTCGGCACCCGTGTCGGCGTCGGCGTCGGAGGTCAGGTCGGCCCGCTCACCGTAGTTGTCCACGATGAGGCGCCACGCCTTGTCGTCGTCCTCGCTCCAGCCGCCCACGGGGTCAGCGTAGGCGGTCCGGTGCCCTGTCGGGCAGCGCCTCGACGAAGTGGATCGTCTCGTCGACGATCAGCGGCAGGTCGTGGTCCAGCGTCGCCACGTGCAGGCTGTCCGGCAGGGCGACGCGGGTGACGGGCCCACCCACCCGCGCGGTGATGACGGCCTCGCTGCTGGCGTCGACGACGTGGTCGACGTCGGAGCGCAGGTAGAGCAGCGGCGCCGTGACCCGGGGGAGGTCGCGCCGCAACGGTCCCCACGCCCGCATCATCGAGTGGGCCGCCCGCAGCGGCGTGCGGGTGTAGCCGTGCTCGGTCACGCCCTCCTTCGCGATGTCGTCGGCGATCCCGGGGAACGAGCCGACCAGGTGCTTGAGGACGGGCAGGGCGAGGACGTCCTTGCGGGTGGTCGCCACCGCGGGGTTCACCACCACGACCCCGTCGACCTCCTCCGGCCGGTCGGCCGCCAGCCTCAGCACCAGGGCGCCGCCCATGGACAGCCCTGCGGCCACGACGACGTCGCAGGACGCCCGGAGGCGCGCGTGGGCCTCGAGGACCGTGGCGTACCACTGCTCCCACGTCGTGGTGTTGCAGTCCTGCCACGTCGTGCCGTGGCCGGGCAGCCTCGGCACCTCCACGGCCCAGCCCCGCTCCGCCAGCGCGTCGGCCCAGGGACGCATCGAGGCGGGCTGGCCCGTGAAGCCGTGCTGGAGCAGGACGCCGACGCGGCGCGCGCCGTCGGCGGGCCGGGGCGGCACCGACAGCGGGCTCGCCAGGGGGTGGACGGGCACGGGCAGGTCGGACGTGTCGTGGCTCACGGTCGCATCCTGGCGCACCCGGCGGCACCGGTGAAGAGGGTCCACCTGCACCCCACCTGCCCCCCACCTGCCCCCGACCTGCACCCGACCTGCACCCGACCTGCACCAAGGGGCGCTGTGGCGCCCGGGCGGTTCTGCAATAGGGTGCCTCGCAGTGGCGGCCGGAGCCCGGGTCCCGTCACCTCGACACGGCTCGGCGGAGGTGCGCGGATGTTCTACTGGTTCCTCAAGTGGATCGCCCTGGGGCCGTTCCTGCGCGTCGTCTTCCGCCCCAAGGTCTCGGGCGCGGACCACGTGCCGCTCGAGGGCCCCGCGATCCTCGCGAGCAACCACCTCTCCTACGCGGACTGGCTGTTCATGCCGCTCACGCTGCCCCGCCGCGTCACGTTCGTGGCCAAGGCGGAGTACTTCACCGGCACGGGCATCAAGGGCTGGCTCCAGAAGACGTTCTTCTCCGGCTCGGGCCAGGTGCCGATCGACCGCTCGGGCGCCGACGCCGCGGCCGGCGCGATGCTGTCGGCCAAGCGCGTGCTCGCCGAGGGCGGCCTCTTCGGCATCTACCCGGAGGGGACCCGCAGCCACGACGGCCGGCTCTACCGGGGCAAGACCGGCGTCGCCCGGCTCGCGCTCGAGACCGGCGTCCCCGTCGTCCCCGTCGCGGTCGTCGGCACGGACGTCGTGGCGCCCCCGGGCAAGAAATTCGGCGAGTTCACCCGCCCCGTCGTCCGGTTCGGCGAGCCGCTCGACTTCAGCCGCTACGAGGGCCTCGCCAACGACCGCTACATCCTCCGCTCGGTGACCGACGAGATCATGTACGAGATCATGCGGCTCTCCGGTCAGGAGTACGTCGACATGTACGCCACCCGCGCCAAGGAGGAGGCCAAGAAGGCCGAGGCCGAGGCCGCGATCGAGGCCGCGCACGAGCAGCGGAAGGCCTCCTGAGCCCTGCCGTGACGCCCCCTGGCCCAGCCTCGTGACGATCCACTCCACGCACCCCTTCGCGGACGCCGAGCCCGACCCGGTCCGGCGGTTCCGTGGCCGCCTCGGCGGGAGCGTGACGCTGTGGTGCGCGGGCACCGGCGCGACGCGCGCCGGGCTCACCGTCACCTCGCTGCTCGTCGCGAACGGCGAGCCGCCCCGGGTCGTGGCCGTCCTGGACCCGGACGCCGACCTCACCCTCGAGCTCCAGGACGCCGGCCTCGCGGCCGTGTCCCTCCTGGCCTGGCGCCACCGGCAGCTGGCGGAGGTCTTCGCCGGCCTCGCGCCCTCGCCGGGCGGTCCGTTCCGGGCCGCCGAGTTCACCGACACCGCCTGGGGGCCGCGGCCGCTGCGCACGCTCGGCTGGGCCGGGCTCCGGCTGGAGTCGACGCGCGAGCTGGGCTGGTCCCTGGAGGTCACCTGCCTCCTCGAGCACGCCGAGGTGGAGGACGCCGGCCCCGAGATGACCGGGGGGCCGGACGGTGCCGGGCCCGAGAGCGCAGGGCTGGCGCACCGGCGTGGCCGCTACCTCGGCTGGCCGGACCCGCGGTGAGCGACGAGCCCGACCGGCCCGAGCAGGCGCTGCTCGTCCACGCCGAGGGCCTCTACGGGCTGCCGCTGGGGGACTTCACCGGGGCGCGGGACGCGCTCGTGCGCGAGCACCGCGGCACGGACCTGGCGGCCGGCCTCAAGGCGCTGCGCAAGCCGTCGACCGCCGCGTGGGTCGTCAACCTGCTGGTGCGCCGCGAGACCGAGCAGGTCGAGCAGGTGCTGGGTCTCGGCGAGGCGCTGCGGCAGGCGCAGGCGACCTTCTCCGGCGACGCCCTGCGCGACCTCACCCGGCAGCGCCGCCAGCTCGTCGCGGCGGTCACCACCACCGCCCGCCGGCGCGCGCGGGAGGAGGGGCTGCGGGTCACCGAGGCGGTGGCCGTGCAGGTCGAGTCGACCCTCACCGCCGCCATGGTGGACGCCGGGTGCGCGGACGCCGTGCGCAGCGGCCTGCTGGTCGCGGCACTGGCCACCACCGGGCTCGACGACGTCGACCCGGCCGCCGCGGTGGCCCTGCCCGCGGCGCTCGGGCACCGCGCCGCCCCGGTGGCACCGCCGGTGCCGGAGCGGCCCGTGCTCCACGTCGTCCCGGACCCCGACGCGGACGCGAAGGCCCGCCGGGCCGCCGAGGACGCCCTGGAGGAGGCCGAGGAGGCCCTGGCGGCGGTCGAGGCCGAGCACGGCCGCGCCGAGGAGGACGTGGCCCGGCTCAACGCCCGGGCGATGGAGCTGGCCGCGCAGCTCGACGAGGTGCGCCGCCGCGCGGCCGAGCTGGAGGCCGAGGCGGACGAGGTCGACGCCGACCTCGAGGAGGCCGAGGACGTGCGGGACGAGCAGGCCGTGCTGCTCCAGGACGCCACCGCGGAGCGGGACGCCGCCCGGGCGGCGCTGGAGAAGCTGGGCTGAACCCGCCCCCTCACCTCTCCGGGGCGGCGCACGTCAGGGGCCCGTCAGGCACCCGGCGCGGTGAGCGCGGCCGCCGCTGCGTCCAGCGCGGGGTCGGCGAGCCCGGCCCGGGGGAGGAGCGCCGTCACCAGCAGCGGGTGCCCGGCGAGCGCGCTCGCGTCGGTGCGCACCCGGGGCCGCTGGTCGAGCAGCGGCAGGGCCTCGACCGGTGCGCCGGGCAGGTCCCGGCGCAGCGCGGGCACCGTCACGTGCTCCACGCCGCGGGTGGCGCGGGCCAGGAGCCAGGTGGCGGGGTCACCGACCACGTAGCGCTCCCCGTCGACCTCGGACCAGGTGCGCGGGGCGTGGGCCGCCCACCAGGCGGCGCCGACGGTCCAGGGGCTGCCGTCAGGGACCGACAGCAGCGCGGGCAGCGGGGCGCCGAGCGTCTCCTCGTCCCACACGCAGAGGACGTCCCCGTCGACGGCGATCCCGGTGGCCAGAGCACCGCCGGCGAGGGGCGGCACCCCCGGAGCCGTGGCCGCGCCCGACGCCAGCACCTCGCGCAGCACGGCGTCGGTCTCGCGCAGGAGCACGTCGAGCCCCAGCACCGTGGCGCCGTCCTCCTGCCGTGCGGCCAGGGGCCGGGTGCAGCGCGCCACCGCGCTCCCACCGGCCGTCAGGACCGCGGTCACCGCGTCCCGCGCCAGGTCGAGTCCCAGCACGAGGCCCGGATCGAGGCCCGGGTCGAGGCTGGGGTCGAGGTTGGGGTCGAGGTCCGGGGAGGCAGGACGAGGAGCGGGGACCACCGCGCTCAGGCGTCCTCGCCGCGCACGATCGCGAGCACGCGGCGGTCGACCCAGGAGAAGTCGTCCGCGACCCGCATCTCGAAGTTCTCGCAGCCGACCCAGGCGGCCAGGTCGGGGTGCCCGGCGGCGATGGCGTGCGCCAGGAGCTCGGCCTCGAGCTCGGCGGTCATCGCCACCTTCTCCTCCTCCGCCGACGCGGTGAGGTAGAGGTCGTTGAGGTCGAGCAGGCGGGCGAGCTCGGGGACGGGGGTCGCGTGGTCGTCGACGCGCAGGTCCACCGCGACGTCGTCGTTCCCGCCGTAGCCTGCCTCCTCGCGCACCACGAAGAGCGCGGCCGACTGCCGGCCGCGGCGGTCGCCGCCCGCCTCGTCGCCGGCGGTGAGCGCGGCGAGCAGCCGGCGGGCCAGGGGGGCCTCGGGGTCGGCGAGGAAGGCGGCCTCCATCGCGGCGACGACCTCGGGCCCGGTGAGGACGTTGCCCTGGATCGCGTAGCCCTCGCCGGTGGTGCCGCCCGCCCAGTCCAGGCAGGCCGAGCCGGTGTGCGTGACGGCGCCGCCGTCGACGTCCACGAGCCCGACCTGGCGGTCCTCGCGGCCCTCGTCCTCCTCCAGCAGCGTGGCGAGGGCGACCTCGGCGGTGGCCCCCTCGGCGAGGTGGGAGAGGGCGAGGCCCTTGTAGGCGACGTTCGCCGCGGCCTGCGTCGCGATGGCGCCGACCCCGGCCACGGCCGCCGGCACGGCGCTGCCCACGGCGAGGAACTTGCTGGCGACGGCGACGCCCCAGGACTCGCCGTCGGCGGAGCGGGCCACGATCGAGAAGGTCATGGTCGGACCCTACTGGCGCCCCGTCCGCGATCCGTCGCGATGCCGGGGCGTCCGCTCCTCCCGCGTACGCTTGCGGGGTGACGATCCCCACCCTCGACGCCCTGCACGCCATGGGCGCCAAGCAGCAGCCCACGTACCCGGACGCGGAGGCGCTGAGCAGCGCCGTCGCGCGCCTGCGCACGATGCCGCCGCTCGTCTTTGCCGGTGAGTGCGACGACCTCACCGCCAAGATGGCCGCGGTGACCCGCGGCGAGGCCTTCCTGCTCCAGGGTGGCGACTGCGCCGAGACCTTCGACGGCGTGACCGCCGACAACGTCCGCAACAAGCTGCGCACCCTGCTCCAGATGGCCGTCGTCCTCACCTACGCCGGCTCCGTGCCCGTGGTGAAGCTGGGCCGCCTGGCCGGCCAGTACGCCAAGCCGCGCTCCTCCGACATGGAGACCCGCACCGTCGACGGTCGGGACGTGACCCTCCCGGCCTACCGCGGCGACGCGGTCAACGGCTTCGACTTCACGCCCGAGTCCCGCATCCCGGACCCGCAGCGCCTCCTGGACGTCTACAACGCCTCGGCTGCCACGCTCAACCTCGTCCGCGCCTTCGTCACCGGCGGCTACGCGGACCTGCGCCAGGTGCACACCTGGAACACCGACTTCGTGAAGTCCTCGCCCGCCGGGCAGCGCTACGAGGCCACGGCCCACGAGATCGACAAGGCCCTCGCCTTCATGTCGGCCATCGGCGCCGACCCCGAGGAGCTGCGCCGCGTCGACTTCTACTCCAGCCACGAGGCGCTCCTCATGGAGTACGAGCACGCGATGACCCGCGTCGACTCGCGCACCCAGGGCAACTACAACGTCTCCGGCCACTTCGTGTGGATCGGCGAGCGCACCCGCGACCTCGACGGCGCGCACGTGGAGTACTTCCGCCACCTGCGCAACCCCATCGGCTGCAAGCTGGGCCCGACGGCGACGGCCGACGACGCGCTCGCGCTGGCCGCCAAGCTCAACCCGCAGAACGAGGCCGGCCGCCTCACCTTCATCACCCGCTTCGGCGCCGACAAGGTCCGCGACGGCCTGCCGTCGCTGGTCGAGAAGGTCACCGCCGAGGGCGTCCAGGTGGCGTGGGTCTGCGACCCGATGCACGGCAACACCTTCACCTCCTCCACCGGATACAAGACCCGTCGCTTCGACGACGTCATCGACGAGGTGCAGGGCTTCTTCGACGTCCACCGCGCGCTGGGCACCTGGGCCGGCGGCATCCTGGTCGAGATGACCGGCGACGACGTCACCGAGTGCATCGGCGGCGGCGAGGAGCTCGACGAGCAGGGCCTCGCGCACCGCTACGAGTCGGTCGTCGACCCGCGCCTGAACCGCGTGCAGTCGCTCGAGCTGGCCTACCTGGTCGCCGAGATGCTGCGGGTCCAGTCCGCCTGAGCCGCACCCGGCACGCGACGCCCCGTCCCTCCCGCCCACCGGCGGGCGGGGGCGGGGCGTCGTCGCGTGCGGCCCCGGTGTGAGGATGGACGCGTGATCGACCTGCGCTCCGACACCCTCACCCGTCCCACCGCCGCGATGCGGTCCGCGATGGCCGCGGCCGAGGTCGGGGACGACGTCTACGGGGAGGACCCGACGGTCGCCGCCCTGGAGGAGCGGGTGGCCGGGATGTTCGGCCACGAGGCCGCGGTGTTCACCCCGACCGGGTCGATGGCCAATGTCCTGGCCGTGGCCTCCGTGGTGGAGCCCGGCCGCGAGGTGCTGTGCGAGGCGAGCGCGCACATCGCGCGCGCCGAGCTCGGCGCCCACGGTGCGATCACGGGCGTCACCATGCGCACCTGGCGGCACCCGTCCGGCGGGGTCGACCACGAGGCGCTCGCCGAGATGCTGGCCCCGGACATGGGGCCGTACTTCGTCACCACGGCCGCGGTCTCCGTGGAGAACACCCACAACTTCGCCGGCGGCACCGTGAGCCCGATCGAGGACCTGCGTCGCCTGCGTTCCTTCGCGGACGCCGCGGGGGTGGCCGTGCACGTGGACGGCGCCCGGCTCTGGAACGCCCACGTGGCCACCGGGACCCCGCTCGAGGAGTACGGCGCGGTCGCCGACGTGCTCGCCGTCTGCCTCTCCAAGGGCCTCGGCGCGCCCATCGGCTCGCTCATGGTCGGCTCGGCCGAGGCCGTCGCGCAGGCGCGGGTGCGTCGCAAGCGGCTGGGCGGCGGGATGCGTCAGGTCGGCATCCTCGCCGCGGCCGGCCTGCACGCCCTCGACCACCACGTGGACCGGCTCGCTGACGACCACGCCCACGCCGCGCTCCTGGCCGAGGCCCTCGGGGTGGACCCGGCGGACGCCCCCACCAACATCGTCGTCGCGCAGCGCCCCGACGCGCCCGCCTTCGTCGCCCGCGCCGCCGAGGCCGGGGTGCGGATCTCGGCGGTCGGCCCGCGCACGGTCCGCGCGGTCACCCACCTCGACGTCAGTCGCTCGGACGCCGAGCGGGCGGCCGTCGTCCTCGCCTCCCTCTGAGCCTGCCCGCGGTTTCGGGCGGGCCCGGGCCACGGGGGAGACTGCGCGCATGAGCCTGAGCAGCGCCGAGCAGTCCCGCCGCAACCCGATCGGCACCCACGTCACCGTGGGCAAGGGCCTGGCCAGCGGCGCCCTCGCGGACGCCGAGCGCCTGGGGGCGGAGACGATCCAGGTGTTCGTCGGCAACCCGCGCGGCTGGGCGCTGTCGGAGGGCAAGCCGGCCGAGGACGCGGCCTTCCGGGAGCGGACCGCGGCCGCCGGCATGCGGACGTTCATCCACACCCCGTACCTGGTCAACCTGGGCTCGCCGACCCCGGCGACCTACGAGAAGTCAGTCGCGGTGGTGGCGCACAACCTGCGCCGCGCGGCCGAGATCGGGGCCGAGGGCGTGGTCGTGCACACCGGCTCGTTCGTGGACGCCGACCCGGAGGGCAGCGCCGAGAAGCTCGCGGTGGCGATGCGCCAGGTGCGCGAGGGGCTGCTGCCGGTGCTGGAGGCGCTGGAGGACACCGCGGACGGCCCGGCCCCGTGGCTGCTGCTCGAGCCGACCGCCGGCCAGGGACGCTCGCTGTGCGCCGGGGTCGACGACCTGGAGCCCTACCTGGGGGCGCTGGACCTGCACCCCCGGGTCGGCGTCTGCCTCGACACCTGCCACGTCTTCGCCGCGGGCGCGCCGCTGGACGAGGCGGGCGGGGCCGCCGCGGCCGTGGAGCGGATCGAGGAGATCGGCGGGCCTGGCCGGCTCCGGCTGGTGCACGCCAACGACTCGATGGACGTGCGGGGTGCGTTCAAGGACCGGCACCAGCGCATCGGCGAGGGCTTCATCGGCGAGGCCGCGTTCGCGGAGCTCTTCGCCCACCCCTCGCTGGACGGGGTGCCGTTCGTGCTCGAGACCCCCGGGAGCCGGGAGGACGTCCGCGACCTGGAGCTGCTGAAGAAGCTGCGCGAGCAGGCGCTCGGCTGAGCGCCTGCTCGGCGACGTGCAGCGGCCCGGCCGCGCTGCTCCACGCGGCCGGGCCGGTTGTGCTTCCGGACCGGGCACCGTCCCGGGGACCCGGCGCCGGAAGGGGTCAGACCGATCAGCCGAAGACGAGTCCGGTGAGGGTCTGGTTCATGTGGCCCATCCAGGTCTCCCCGTAGGTGTGGAAACCGGCGGCCGGGACGCCCGCGAAGATGCCGCGGAAGTCGCCGTGCGCGTTCTGGGCGTCGAGGTCCAGGCGGCGCAGGATGCAGTTGAACAGCAGGGCGCCGGACACGGCGCCGCCGAGCTCGGCGGTGGTGGCCTCCACCGCGTTGCGGGTCTCCCCGACGATGTCGGTGGAGTCGAGGACCTCGACCTGCATGCCCTCGAGGATCTCGCAGTAGAACTTGATGCCGCCGCCCTCGACGGCCTGCTGCGGGCTGCGGACGAACGGCTTGCCGTCCATCATCAGGCCGAGCGGGTGGCGCATGAACTGCTCCGAGCCCACCTCGTCGGGCCGGCAGCCCACGGCCTCGGCGTAGGCCTCGACGGCCGGGCGGCCGTCCAGCTCCCACACGGTGCGGGTGGCCGGGTCGGCCTTGGTGACCGTGACGGTCTTGTCGAACGTCCGGAAGGACGAGGTGCGCACGACGCTGAACGGGACGGCGGAGTCGATGAGCACCAGGGCGGCACCGTGGGTGGAGACGGCGTCGCCGACGCTGACCCAGGTCTCGGCGAAGGCGAGGTCGTCGCCGGCGGAGCCGCCGACCACGTTGAGCAGCGGGGCGGCGTTGCCGAGGGCCGCGTTCACGGCCTCCTCGTCACCGTGCATGCCGTCGACGAGCAGGACGCCGACCCACTGGTGCGGGTCCAGGTCGCGCAGCGGGCCGACCTCGGCCTCGAGGGAGGCCACGCCGGCCTCGACGCCCTCGCGGACGCCGCCGGAGAGGTCCATCAGCACCGAGACGGTGCGACGGGCGCTGGAGGCGGGCAGGGCGAAGGCGGAGAGGCCACCGGTGCTGCCGGAGACCTGGCTGAACTCGCCGGCGGTCGAGCAGCCGGCGACGTGGGCGCCGGGGAAGGCGGCGGAGAGGGGGCCGGCGACGTCGGCGGCGGCGTGGGCGGCGGAGGCGAAGAACCACACGGCGGCGGCGTCGCGCTCGCCGAGGCCGGCCTTGAGCTGCTCGACGACGGAGGCGGTGGCGTCAGCGGCCACACCGGTGGCGTGGGCGGAGGCGGAGGGGGCGCCGGGAGTGCGGGACTCGCTGGTGGCGGGGACGGTCTGGGTCACGAGGGCTCCTCGAAGAGTGTGGGGGTGGGACGGCGCGACTTGGGGGCGGGCGCCGGGTGGGCCGGGCCGGACGGGCCGGCGCCGGGAGGGCTGGGGGCCTGGCTCAGGCCGCGTAGCCCATCTCGGAGAGGACGGAGCGGACGCTGCCCAGCAGGGCGGCGTCGCCTGCCTGGTCCGGGCGGATGGCCTTGAGGTTGACGCCGGTGCGCAGCAGGACGCGGGTGCAGACGGGGCTGAGCATGAGCTCGCGTCCGGCGAACTGGGACTGGAGGTCCTGGTAGAGGCCTTCGAGGTTCGAGGCGGCCATGTGTTCTCCTCGGCGGTGAGGTGGTGGGGGTGACACCTCTCCTCTCGGCGCGGCGAGGAGCCTCCTGCATGAAGGCTGCGTGAAGATCCCGATCGGAAGTCGGGCGGAGGACCTGAGGATTCGGGCCGGAGGTCCTTCAGTAGTATCTTGACATCAAGATACTTGATGTCAGGACGACGTGGAGGTCGCATGAGCGAGCAGCAGGACCCGCCGCCCGGGCCGTCCGGACACCTGCGCCGGTGGCGCGACCGCCTGCTCTCGGACGACCCGCTCATCCGTGCCATGAGCTACCAGTCGGTGCTCTCCGCGTTCGCGGAGGGCGCGTTCCTCACCGGCTCCGCCGTGTACTTCACCCGCATCGTCGGGCTCAGCGCCGCCCAGGTCGGTCTCGGCCTCACCGTGGCCGGGGTGGTCACGTTCCTCGCGGCCGTCCCCCTCGGTCGCGCCGCGGACCGCGTGGGCACCCGGCGCACGTGGATCGTCGGCAGCGCGCTCCAGGCCCTCGTGTTCGCGGCCTGGCTGCTGGCCGGCTCCTTCGCCGCCTTCCTCGTCGTGACCATCGCCCTCGAGCTGGCCGAGACGTGGGCGCGCTCCGGTCGCAACGCCTACCGCTTCGCGGTCTTCCCGCCCGACGCGCGGGTCCGCTCGCTGGCCTACATGCGGGCCGCCCGCAACGTGGGCTACAGCCTCGGCGCGCTGGCCGGCGGGCTCGCCCTGGCGTGGCCCTCGCTGGCCCTCGTCCACGCCCTGCCGCTGGCCACCGCGCTCCTGCTCGGGCTCAACACGGTGTTCGTGGCCCGGCTGCCCTCCGTCGACGAGCCGGGCCGGGACCGCGCCCGTGCGGCCCGCTCGGCCGCCCCCGAGGCGGGTCCGCTGCGCGCCTGGCTGTCGCGGCGTCCGCGCGACCCGCGCAGCGCGCTGGCCAACCGCCCCTTCCTCGTCGCCAGCGTCGCCGACGGCGTCCTGGCCAGCCACCAGGTGCTCCTCAACGTGGTGGTGCCGCTGTGGCTCGTGCAGGAGACCGACGCCCCGCGCGAGCTGCTCGCCTGGCTCTTCGGCACGAACACGGTGCTGGCGGTGGCGCTCCAGGTGGCCGCCTCGCGCGGGGTGGCGGACGTGGCCAGCTCGCTGCGCGTGGAGCGGTGGGGCGCCGCGTGCCTGCTCGGCTCGTTCGCCGTGCTGCTCGTGACCCACTCGACCGTGGGCTGGGTGACGATCGTGCTCATGTGGGTCGGGCACGTCACGATCACGGGCTCGGAGCTGTGGCAGTCGGCCGGCCAGTGGGGCCTCCAGGCCGAGCTGTCCGACCCGGACCGTCGCGGCGACTACCAGGGCGTCGCGCAGCTCGGCTACACGATGGGCAACGTCTGGGCCCCGGCGGTCTTCACGTGGCTGACCATGGAGCAGGGCCCGTGGGGGTGGGGCGTCCTCGCCCTCGTCGTCCTGGTCGCGATCCTGGTCCTCCACCCGGCCGCGCACGCGGCGCAGCGGCACCTGGCTCGCGTCGCCTCGCCCGCCCGGCCGGGCCTCTAGATGACGAAGACGACGACGGTGCTGCCCTTGGCGAGCATCGTGCCGCCGGAGGGGTCGGTGCGGTAGACGAAGCCGAGCCCGAGGTAGTCGGAGACCTTGTGGACCTCGACGACGAACCCGGCGTCCTGGAGCGTCTGCGTGGCGGCGTCGATGCCCTGGGCGCGGACGTTGGGCACCTCGACGAGCTCCGGGCCCAGCGAGACGGTGAGGGAGACGGTGTCGCCGCGGAACAGCGTGCCGCCCTCGGGCGACTGGGACACGACGTCGCCCTCCGGCACGGTGTCGTCGTAGACCGAGGCCGAGGCGTCCACCTCCAGGCCGCGCGCCTCCAGGCGCCTCGTCGCCACGTCGGCGTCCCGGCCCACCCAGCTGCCCACCTCGATCGGCCGGCGGCCGCGGCTGACCACGAGGTCCACCCGGGCCCCGGCCCGCAGCACCGTGCCGGCGTCGGGGTCGGTGGACACGACGGCGCCCTTGGCGACCGTCTCGGACCAGCGGCGGGTGACGTCGCCGACCTCGAGGCCGGTCGCCTCGAGGGCCGCGCGGGCCCGGGCGAGCGTCCTGCCCGTGACGTCGGGGGTCGGGTACTCCTCGACGCCGAGGGAGACGACGATCTCGACGGTGGAGCCGGGCAGCCGGCGGGCCCCGGCGCCCGGGTCCTCGGAGACGACGTGGCCCTTGTCGACGGTGTCGCTGTAGACGGCGTCACCGAGTTGCACCTCGAAGCCGGCGTCCTCCAGCGTGGCCACGGCGTCGGCCCGGGGCTGGCCGAGGACGGCGGGGACCGAGGCGTACCTCGCCCACCCGAACCACCAGGCACCCGAGGCCACGCCGACGGCGAGCAGCAGGGCCAGCACCAGCAGGACGAGCCCGCGACGGCGGCGTCGGGGCCGCGAGCGGTGGGCGCGCCGTGGCTCGGCCGGCTGCGCCCGGAAGGGCTCAGGGACCCGGGTGTCGAGCGGCTCGGGGGCCAGGACGAGGGGTGCCCCGGCCGCGCCGACGGCCGCGGGGGAGAGCGCCGCGACCTGCGTGAGCTCCTCGGGCTCCAGCAGCTGCGGGGAGGAGTCGTCGAGCCGGTGCTCGGCGGGGTCCGGGACGTGGCCGCCGAAGGCCAGCGGCACGGTGCCGGCGACGACGGGGGTGAGGTCGCGGGTCAGCTCCTCGTCGCTGCCCACGCCCTCGCCCAGCGCCTGGGCGACCCGGTGCAGGTGGTGCAGCAGCACGCCCGCGTCCGCGGGGCGCTGCGAGCGGTCCCGGGCGGTGGCCCGGGCCACGAGCGCGTCGACGTAGTCGGGCAGGCCGGGGACCAGCACGGACGGGGCGGGCACGTCGGTGTGGACGTGCTGGTAGGCCACCTGGATCGGGGAGTCGCCCTCGTGCGGCTTGCGCCCGGTGAGCAGCTCGTAGAGCACGACGCCGACCGCGTAGACGTCCACCCGCGCGTCGCTGCGGCCCTCGGAGACCAGCTCCGGGGCCAGGTAGGAGACGGTGCCGATGAGCACGCCGCCCGTGGCGGTGTGCTGGGTGTCGGTGCCCACCGCCTTGGCCAGGCCGAAGTCGGCGACCTTGACCTGCGCGTCGGTCGAGGAGATCAGCACGTTCTCCGGCTTGACGTCGCGGTGCACCACGCCGGCGCGGTGGGCGGCGGCGAGGGCCGAGACCACCGGCTCGAGGAGCGCCAGCGCCCGCGTCGGCGACATCGGCGCCTCCTGCCGGATCACCTCGCGCAGGGTCGGCCCGCGGACGAGCTCCATGGCCAGGAACAGCACGCCGTCGTCGTCCCCCTGGTCGTGGACCGCCACGACGTGCGGGTGGGAGAGCCGGGCGGCCGCCCGCGCCTCGCGCACGAAGCGGGCGGCGAACGCCTCGTCGTCGCCCAGGCCGACGCGCATGACCTTGACGGCCACGGTGCGCTCCAGGCGCAGGTCCAGGGCCTCGTAGACGGTGGCCATGCCGCCCCGGGCCAGCGGCGCGTCGATCCGGTACCGGCCGTCGAGGACGCGGCCCAGCAGCGGGTCGGAGGGGCCTCGCGGCGGGGTCGGCCCGGAGGGCTGGACCTCGTCCGTCACCTCGACCTCCTGGGCTGCTCTGCGCGGGCGCGCTCGCGCGGCTGCGCGCGGGCTCACGGAGGCGTCATCGTAGTGCCCGCGTGTGTCGGGCTCGTGCACGCGCGCCGGGCGCGGACGCGTGGGCCGGCTGGACGGTTGGCCGGAAGGTTGGCTGGACGGGGGAGGTGGACGAGCGTGCCGCTCGTGCGAGCATGGCCCCATGAGCGAGACACGGCTGGCCGACCAGGACCTGGGCGCCCTGGTGGAGGAGTGGCTGGAGTGGTCGGAGGCGGCCGCGCTGCTGGGCGTCACGGTGGCGAAGGTCCGGACGATGATCCGCGAGCACCAGCTCGCCGCGGCCGTCCCGTGGGAGCGTGCCGGCCAGCGCGTGCCGGCACTCTTCATCGACCCCGAGACCCTGGAGCCCGTCAAGGGGCTGCCCGGCCTGCTCACGATGATGCACGACAACGGCTACGACGACCGCGAGTGCATCGCCTGGATCTTCCTGGACGCCGACCTGCCCGGCCGCCCCATCGACGCGCTGCGGGAGAACCGCGGCTCGGAGGTCAAGCGGCGCGCGCAGGCGATGGCCTTCTGACCCAGCCCCACCAGGCCCGTCCATGGTCTACCGGCTGTCCCCCGAGCAGGTCCGCCCGCCCCGGCGTGGCGGGCCCTCCGGAGCGCTCGCGCTCCTCGTCGTGCTCGGCCTGGCCGTGGGCATCTGGGTCGCGGCGGGCGGGCAGCCCGGCTCGCGCACCGGCGGGACGTCGTCCGGCGACACCACCGCGGTCCCGAGCGGCGACGTGCCGACCGTCGACCCGACGTCCGGCCTGCCCTACGTGGCCCCCTCGTCCCTGCCGGCGGCCGCGCTCGAGGTGATCTCCCGGCACGACACGGGCGTCGCCCAGCGGGTCGGCGCCGACGGCGAGCCGTACGACAACGACGCCGGCCTCCTGCCGGCGCAGCCGGAGGGCTACTACACCGTCTACCCGGTCACCGGCTCGGACGTGGACCCCGGTGACGAGCGCCTGGTCGGTGGCGAGCCCACGGGTGCCGCCGCGACCGCCGACGCAGCCGGCGACGGGTCCGGCACCGAGTGGTACTGGACGGACGACGCGGGCTACTCGTTCTTCCGCGTCGGCCCCTGAGCCGGCCCTCCGTTCTCAGAGGGTGCGCTGGGTGGCCGCGGAGGCCAGCCGGGTCAGCACCTGCGTGGCCTGCGGGTCGAACCCGCTGGCGTGCAGGACGCCGACGGCCTTCTCGGCCAGCGCCGCGATGACCTCCTCGACCTGGGCGGCGGCCCCGGCCTCGGTGATGATCGCGCGCAGCCGGTCGACCTGCTCGTCGGTGAGCGGGCTGCCCAGCGAGCGGTCGAGCAGCGCGGCGTCCTCGTCGGAGGCGGCGTCCAGGGCGAGGGCGACCAGGACGGTTCGCTTGCCCTCCACGAGGTCGTCGCCGGCGGGCTTGCCGGTGGTGGCAGGGTCGCCGAAGACGCCGAGCAGGTCGTCGCGCAGCTGGAAGGCCTCGCCGAGCGGGAGGCCGAAGCCGGTGAGCGCGCGGAGCTGGGCCTCGTCCGCCCCGGCGAGCGCGGCCCCGACGTGCAGCGGCCGCTCGATGGAGTACTTGGCCGACTTGTAGCGCAGGACGGTCATCGCGGCGTCCACGTCGGCGCGGCCCCGGGCCTGCACCGAGACGTCCAGGAACTGGCCGGCGATGACCTCGGTGCGGCAGGCGTCGAGGATCGCCAGCGCGTCGGAGACCCGGTCGCCGGACAGGCCGCAGGTGCGCAGCATCTCGTCGGACCAGCTGAGCAGCAGGTCGCCCAGCAGGATCGCCGCGGCGGCGCCGTACTGCTCGGGGTCGCCGCGCCACGCGTCGCCGCGGTGCTCGGCCTCGAACCCGCGGTGGGTCGCGGGCCGGCCGCGGCGGGTGTCGGAGGCGTCCATGAGGTCGTCGTGGACCAGGGCGCTGGCGTGCAGGAGCTCCAGGGACGCGGCGGCGCGGGCGAGGGCGAGCGCCTGCTCGTCGTCCTGCCGCTCCAGGCAGCCGGCGACGGCCTGGTGGCCCCACCAGCAGAAGGCCGCCCGGAACCGCTTCCCGCCCGAGACGACGGCGCGCGCCTCGGCGACGAGCCGCTCGGCGTCGGGGCCCAGGGGGGCCAGGCGCGCGGCCTGGAGGTCGAGGAAGGCGTCGAGGGCGGCCTGCACCCGGGCCCGGAACTCCGCGGGGTCCCAGGTGCCGGCGTCGGGGGAGGCGTCGGGGGAGGCGTCGGGGGTCACGCGGCCACCGTAGTCGGTCCGCGGGCATGGACGCCGAGGAGGGGAACGCGCCCCGCCTCCCTAGAATCGCCCCATGACGATCGGCCGCGGACGCTCCCTCACCGACCTCGTCCGTGAGGGCCGACGGTCGTTCTCCTTCGAGTTCTTCCCGCCGAAGGACGAGGCCGGCGAGGCCCAGCTGTGGGAGACCGTCCGTGAGCTGGAGGCCTACGAGCCGTCGTTCGTCTCGGTCACCTACGGGGCCGGCGGCTCCTCGCGCGACCGCACGCTGCGGATCACCCGGCGCATCGCGGAGGAGACCTCGCTGCTGCCGATGGCCCACCTCACCTGCGTCGGGCACACCCGCGAGGAGCTCGGCCAGATCCTGGACGACTACGCGGCCGCGGGCGTCCACCACCTGATGGCGCTGCGCGGCGACCCCGAGGACGGCCCGCGCGCCGAGTGGACCCCGACCCCGGGCGGGCTCACCCACGCCCACGAGCTCGTCGAGATGGCCGCGGCCACCGGCCAGTTCCGCATCGGCGTCGCGGCCTTCCCCGAGACCCACCCGTCCTCGCCGTCGCTCGACCACGACGCCGACGTCCTGGCCCTCAAGGCCCGGGCCGGCGCCGAGTTCGCCGTCACCCAGATGTTCTTCCGCGCCGCCGACTACGTCGACCTCGTCGAGCGGGTCCGCGAGCGCGGCGTGGAGCTGCCGGTGCTGCCGGGGATCATGCCGATCCTCAACCTCGCCGCGATCCGCCGCCAGGGGGAGCTCATCGGCACCGAGGTGCCGGCCGACGTGGTGGCCAGGATCGCCGCTCACGAGGGCGACCCGGTCTCCATGCGGGCCGAGGGCATCGCCCTGGCCGCGGAGCTGTGCGCCGAGCTCCTCGACGCCGGCGCCCCGGGCCTGCACTTCTACACGCTGAACCGGTCGCGGGCCACGCGCGAGATCTTCGAGAAGCTGGACGTCGCGCGGGGCTGAGCCCGGCCCGGCCCAGTCCAGCCCGGCCAGGCGGCGCTCAGGCCCGCTCGGCCCGCCCGACCAGCTCCGCGGCCACCGCCGCGGTGAGCCCCGCGAACGGCAGCCCGGGCAGGGCGGCCGCGTGCGCGCCGACCACGAGCAGGCCCTCCGGGCCGCCGGCGTCCGCGGCCCGGACCGGCGTGCGCCGGGTGCGGCGCCCCGCCCACGCGGTCCCGAGGGGGCTCCCGTGCCAGGCGGTGACGAGCTCGGCGGGGGAGCGGTCGAGGGTGGTGCGGACCCGGTCGCGCACGTCCAGGCCCCGTCGGGCCAGGGCGGTCGGGAGGTCCTCCAGCAGGGCCCCGCGCACCAGGACGGTCCAGGCGCTCGCGCCCTCGGGGGCGCTGCCGCCCGGGCGGACGACGAGCAGGGGGTCGCCCTCCCTGCCCCGCCGCCCGGGCTGCCGCGGGTGCAGCACCGTCTCGGCGTCGAGCGTGTCCGCGCCGTCCAGACCCAGGTGGACGACCCGGGGCGGCAGCGCCGGCAGGGTGCGGCGCAGCCCCGGCAGGCCGTCGGCGAGCCCCGGCAGGGCGCGGGGGTCGGTGGCCACGACCACCACGTCGGCGTCCGCGTCCCCCTGGTCGGTGCGCACGCCGACGACGCGGCCGCCCGGCCCGCCGGCGGGGCCCCGCTCCACCCGCACGTCGGTGACCCTGGTGCCGGTGCGGACCTCGACCCCGCGCAGGTCCAGCCGCAGCGCGAGCCGCTCGCCGAGCGCGGCGAGGCCGCCGGGCACGACCCAGGTGCCGAGCGTCTGCTCGAGGTAGGACACGAGGCCCGCCCATGCGGGGACGTCGCGGGGGTGGTGGCCGTCGAGGACGAAGGGGTGGGCGGCCAGGGTGCGCAGCCGCGGGTCGGGCAGGCCGCGGCGCAGGGCGCGCTCGAGGTGGGTGCGACCCGCCAGGACGGCGGCCGCCTCGGCGGAGGGGCCCCCCGTCGGCGCCGGGTGCTCGAGCAGCGGCCGCAGGGCCTCCCAGGTGGGGATGTGGCCGGCCACGTGGTCGACCCAGGCCCGGCCCAGCCCGGGAGCGAGCGCGTCGACGGAGCGCAGCGCCCCGCTGCGGCCGGCGGCCAGGCGCAGGGTGGAGCCGTCGGCGAAGCGGTGCTCGCGCAGGACGTCGAGCGGGACGAGCTCGAGCTCGCGCTCCAGGGGCCGGCCGGTCTTGCGGAAGAGGTCGCGGACGACGGCCGGCAGCAGCGTCCGGTCGGGGCCGGCGTCCCAGGTGAAGCCGTCCCGGCTCACCCGGCCCAGCGCGCCGCCCACCGTGTCGCCGCGCTCCAGCAGCAGGACGTCGTGGCCCTGCTTGGCGCAGCGCAGGGCGGCCGCCAGCCCGGCGAACCCGGCACCGACGACCACGACCCTGCTCACGGGTGGCAAGGGTAGGCGCCGGCTCAGTCGGGCAGGAGACCGGTCACGGGGTCGCCCACCCGGACCGTGCCGCCGGTGACGGCCCGCAGCACCGACCCTGCCCGGCGCCGCAGCGCCGCCCGCGCGCCGGGGCCGACGGAGGTCTCCATCACCGCGCACGGCGCGGCCACCCGGACGACCTCGAGGACGACGGCCCCGCCCGGCCGGGTCGGGTCACCCAGGACGACGCGGGCGCCCGGCTCGCTCGGCACCCGCCCGGCGTCCACCGTGACGGTACGGCGGGTGGAACCCGGCGGCACCGGTGCGCCGAGCGCCCGGGCCGCCTCGGCGAGCTCGGTGGCGGACTGGAGGCTGACGTGCCGGTGGCGGCTGCCGTGGTAGCGGTCGCCGACGACCCCCGCGCCGGCCTCGACGACGATCTCGGTGACCGGCTCGGTGGGGGCGTGGTGGCGCGGGGCCAGGTGCAGGGCGGTCACCCGGCTGGTGAGGGTGGTGGTGGGGGTGCCGGTCACGGCTCGACGTCCACGACCTGCGCCCCGGTGAGGGCGAGGAGCTCCTCGAAGGTGGTGGAGAAGACCGCGGCGGGGTGCCCGGCGGCGGCCCAGACGGTGGGGTGCTGCTGGAGCCACGGGTCGATCCAGGTGGGCACGGGAGCGGGGTGACCGAGCGGGGAGACGCCGCCGATGACCTGCCCGGTGTGCTCGCGCACGAGGTCGGGGCTCGCCCGGCGCAGGCGGGCCACGCCGATCCGCGCCGCGGTGGCCGCGGTGTCGACGCGGTGGGCGCCGGAGGTGAGGACGAGCACGGGGCGGCCGCCCGAGCCGTCCTGCTCCACGGCCTCGAACAGCAGGCTGTTGGCGATGGCGCCGACCTCGCAGCCCAGCGCCTGCGCCGCGAGGGCGGCGGTGTGCACCCCGTCGGGCAGGACGACGACCTCGCCGGTGCCCCCGCGCTCGGCGTGGGCGGCGCGGAACCGGGCGATCCCCGGGTGGTCCGGTGCGGGCTGGTTCTGCGTGTCCATGGGTCTGAATCTAGAGTCGGGAGCACAGTCGGCCCAGGCCCGCCCGTCCGGCGGCCGCCCAGCCGACCCGAACCGAGGAGGAAGGACCAGCGTGGAGGCACCGAGTCGCCCGTGGACCCTGCGAGTGGCGCTGCTGACCTACGGCTGCCTGGTGGTGCTGGGCGCCGTCGCCGTCGTCCTCATCCGGGTGATGAACTCCGCCCTCGTGCTCTCGTGGGCCCAGGGCCACCGGGACGCGCGCGAGATCGTCGAGACGGCCGGGCTGGAGTACCTGATCACCGAGCAGCCGATCGCGGTCCCGCACTTCTTCCCCGTGGGCGCCACGCTGTTCGTCGTCCTCGTGCTCCTGCTCGGCGTCCTCACCGCCTTCATCTACGAGGGCAACCCGTGGGCGCGCTACGCGCTCACCGCGGCCCTGCTCATGATCGCGACCGCCACGAGCGCCTGCATCCGGGTCGCGCCGCCGGCCACGTTCGTGGTGCTCAGCGTCATCGGGCTCGTGGGCATCGTGGTGCTCCTGGCGATGGCCTGGGCACCGGCCTCCACGCACTACCTGCGCGAGACCCGGCGCTACGTGCACGGGGGCTGACCGCCCCCGCCCCCTGCCCCCGGGCCTCTCCCGACCGCCCCTCCTGTGGAGGGGCGGTTGTCGCTGTCGGTGGTCCCCTCTATGGTCTCCCTTGATCGAACAGCCGTTCGAACACAAGGCCCAGGGTCGGGGAACGAGGTGCAGGATGAGGCGCTACGAGGAGGACGTCGAGGTCCGTCGCGGCGAGGTCGCCGGGTGGCCCGGCGAGGAGGGTCCCGCGCAGCTGCTGTGGCGGGGCCGGCTCTGGCGGGTGCGGGCCGTCCTGGCGCGCTGGATCGAGACCGGCGCCTGGTGGGGCGGCGGTGACGCCGACGCCCTGCGCGGCACCGACGAGCCTGCGGCGGCGCGGCGGGAGGTCCCGGGTCGGGTCCCGGGTCAGGTCCCGGGGGACGGCGACCTGCTCGAGCGGCTGCTCGTCGAGCGCGAGTGCTGGCGGGTCGAGGTCGGCCGGGGCCGTGACGTCGGCGCGGGCGACGGCGGGGGAGTCGTGGAGCTCGCCTTCGACACCGTCGACGGCCGCTGGCAGCTCGTCGGCTGCGCGGACTGAGGGGGGGACATGGCTGCACGACGCACCACGACCCGCCGCGAGAGCCCCTGGGCCGAGGCCCCGCCTCCGCACCTGCTCCCGGCGACGACGCACTCCTACCTGCTCCGCTCGGCCGACTCCATCGCCGAGGCGCTCGCCGCGACCGACGTCCCCGAGCGCTACGCCGCCGCCCACGTGGGTGCGCTGCGGGCCGCGGCGGCGCTGCTCGCGGCCCGCGCCCGGCCGGACGCCGGCGCGCGGCGGCGCCCGCAGCGCAGCGCCTGGGTCCTGCTCGCCGAGGTCGCTCCCGAGCTCGCCGAGTGGGCACAGTTCTTCGCCGGTGGCGCCGCCAAGCGGGCCGCCGCCGAGGCCGGCTCCCGGCGGGCCGTGACCGAGCGGGAGGCGGACGACCTCGTCCGCGACGCCGACCGGTTCCTCGCCGTCGTCGAGCAGAGCCTCGGGCTGGTGCCGCACCGCCCCGTGGCGCTGCGCCTCGCCCAGGCGCACGGGGGAGATCGCACCGCCTGAGCGGCCGGGCGTCATCCACCTGGGCGGTTGGCGCGTTGTCGGTGCGAGGGGTTACGGTCAGGGCCCCAGATCGAACATCTGTTCGATCTGGGGCCCTGACCTCTTCGTGGGGTCGGGAACCTGTCGTTGTCCGGGGTCGAGCCGACGTCGAGAGGGGAAGTTCGACGTGCCCGTCGACCCGTTCGTCCACCTGCACGTGGCCTCCGGCTACTCGCTCCAGTACGGGGCCTCGCTCCCCGGCGTCCTCGTGGACCGTGCCGCCGCGCACGGCATGGACGTCCTGGCGCTCACCGACCGTGACGGCACCTACGGGGCGGTGAAGTTCGCCAAGGCCTGCCACGTGGCCGGGATCAGCCCCGTCCTCGGGGTCGACCTCGCCCACCACCCCGCCGGGGCCGCCGGGACCACCGGGACGACCGGGCCGGCCGGGGGGCGCCCAGGGGGGAGGACCCCGGTGCGCGGCGGCGCGTTCCGCGACGCGCGGCTGCCGCGGGTGACGCTGCTGGCGCTGTCGTCCGGGCCGGGCGGGGGGCGCGCGGGGTGGGCGGCCGTCTGCCGCATCACCTCCGCCACCCACCTGGCCGGGGAGCGCGGCACGCCGGTGCTCGACCCGGAGTCCCCGGAGGTCGCGGCCCTGCTGGGGGCGGGGGACGTCGCGGTGCTGCTGGGCCCCGACTCGGCGGTCGGCCGCGCGGTCGCGGCGGGCCGTCCCGACCGGGCCCGCGCCGAGGTGGCGCGGTGGCGTGCGCTGGTGCCGCGCGGCTGCCTGGTGGTCGAGGTGGTCTCGCACCTGCTCCCCTCCGGCGGCGCCGGCGCCTGGAGGGCGGCGGGGACGGGGGCCGGCTGGGGGCCGGGCAGCACCCCGCACGCCGCCCGGATGCTCAACCTGGCCGCCGAGCAGGGCCTGCCCAGCGTCCTGACCAACGCGGTGCGGCACGCCGACCGCGGCGACGCGGCGGTCGCGGACGTCCTCGACGCCGCCCGGCGCCTCGTCGCGCTCGACCGCCGTCACGTCGACCGCGGCAACGCCGAGGGCTGGCTCAAGCCGGGCCCGCGGATGAGCCGGGTCGCCGCGGAGGTCGCGCACGCGGCCGGCGTCGGGGAGAGCGGTGCCTGGCAGCTGCTGGCGCGCACCCGCACGCTGGCGGAGCGGTGCGCGCTCGACGTCCGTGCCGACCTCGGGCTGGGCGAGGTGCACTTCCCCGAGCTCGAGCTCGCCGCCACCGACGGGCTGACGGTCTCGCCCCGGGAGACGGACGCGGACGGGCTGCTGCGCGCGCGCTGCGAGGCGGCGATCGGGTCGCGCTACGGCAGCCAGGGCCTGGCGGTGGTCTGGAAGCGCCTGGACGACGAGCTGGGGATCATCCGCGAGCTCGGCTACGCCTCCTACTTCCTCACCGTCGCCGACGTCACCGACCTGATCCGCTCCCGCGGCGTCCGGGTGGCCGCGCGCGGCTCGGGCGCGGGCAGCATCGTCACCTACCTGCTGGGGATCTCCGGGGTCGACCCGGTGCGCCACCAGCTGCTGATGGAGCGCTTCCTCTCGCCGCTGCGCCAGGCGCTGCCCGACATCGACGTCGACGTGGAGTCGGCCCGGCGCACCGAGATGTACGAGGCGGTCCTCGACCGCTACGGCGGCGAGCGCTGCGTGTGCGTCTCGATGATGGACACCTACCGGGTGCGGCACGCCGTCCGCGACGTCGGCGCCGCCCTCGGCATGCCGCCGTTGGAGGTCGACGCGATCGCCAAGGCGTTCCCGCACATCCGCGCCCGCGACGCCCGCGCGGCGCTGGCGGAGCTGCCCGAGCTGCGCGCCAGCGGCCTGGGGGAGAGCCGGCTGGAGCTGCTGTTCGCCCTGGTCGAGCGGCTCGACGGGCTGCCCCGGCACGTCGCCGTCCACCCGTGCGGGGTGCTGCTCTCCGACGCCACCCTCCTCGACCGCACGCCCGTGGAGGCCAGCTACGCGGGATTCCCCATGAGCCAGTTCGACAAGGACGACGTGGAGGACCTCGGCCTGCTCAAGCTCGACGTCCTGGGCATCCGCATGCAGTCGGCGATGGCGCACGCCGTGGCCGCGATCGAGCGCACCGAGGGCGACGTCGTCGACGTGGACGACGAGGAGCAGGTGCCCTTCGACGACCCGGCGACCTACGCGATGATCTCGTCCTCGCGGACGCTGGGGGTCTTCCAGATCGAGTCCCCGGGGCAGCGCGAGCTGGTCGGCAAGTCCGGCATCGAGACGTTCGAGGACGTCGTCACGGACATCTCGCTGTTCCGCCCCGGGCCGGTCAAGAGCGACATGATCACGCCCTACCTGGAGGTCAAGCACGGCTGGAAGGAGCCGCGCTACGCCCACCCGCTGCTGCGGCCGATCCTCGAGGGCACCCGTGGGGTCGTGGTCTTCCACGAGCAGGTCATCGAGATCATCGCGGCCTTCACCGGCATCTCCTTCGCGGAGGCCGACGAGAAGCGCCGTGCCCTGGGGGACGCCGAGGGGATGGCAGAGGTGCGGAGCTGGTTCTTCCCCCGGGCACTGGGCCGCGGCGTGGAGCTCGCCGTGGTCGAGGAGCTGTGGGAGGTGCTGGCCGCGTTCGCCTCCTTCGGCTTCTGCAAGGCGCACGCGGCCGCGTTCGCGCTGCCCACCTACCAGTCGGCGTGGCTCAAGGCGCACTACCCGGCGCACTTCCTGGCCGGCGTCCTCACCCACGACCCGGGGATGTACCCCAAGCGGCTGATCCTCGAGGACGCGCGCCGCCAGGGGGTCACCGTGCTCGGGCTGGACGTCAACGCCTCCGAGGCCGACTACGCCGTCGAGCGCCTGGTGCCGGCCGAGGAGTGGAGCCCGGACCCGACCCGCGACCCCGGGCACCCCGACGGCCGCCCGTGGGGCATCCGGCTGGCCCTCTCGGAGGTGAAGGGGATCAGCGCGGCCGAGGTGGCGCGGGTCGTCGCGGCCCGGCCCTACGCCTCGCTCACCGACTTCTGGCACCGCGCCCGGGTCTCCCGGCCGGTGGCCGAGCGGCTCGTGCTGGCCGGCGGCTTCGACTCCGTCTACGGCCTCGGCCTGGACGGGGAGGACGGGGTGGGCCGCCGCGGCGTGACCACCCGCCGCGACCTGCTGCTGGGCATCTCCGAGCTGGACCGGCAGGCGCGCTCCGCCGAGCGCGCGGCCCGCGGCCGCGGGCTCGCCGGGCGCAAGGCGTGGCGCGGGCAGACGGCGCGCACCCGGGCGGCCGGGGCGCTGGAGTCCGCCGCCGCCCGCAACAGCACGGACGCCGGGGAGCGCGACCGCGCCCGCGGCGACGAGCCGCCCGGCGCGGCCGACGCGCGGGCCGCCGCCCGGCCCGGCGACCTCGGCGCGGGCCGGGCCGACGTCGGCCCGCGGGCGGGGGAGGTGCCGCAGCGCGAGGGCGTCTGGGGCCGCTCCAGCGCGCAGGCCCGGCAGGCGCCCCCGCCGGAGCCGGTCTCCTCGGTGCAGCTCGCCCTCGACCTCGGCGACGCCTCGGTGGAGGGCGTGGTCTCGGGCCTGCCCGAGATGACCGCCGAGGAGCGGATGCGCGCCGAGCTGGAGATCCTCGGCCTGGACGCCTCCCGGCACGTCGTCAGCACCTACGAGCGGTTCCTCGACGAGCTCGGCACCACCCGCGCCACCGACCTGCTCGGGCAGCGCTCGCGCTCGGAGCTGCTCGTGGCCGGGGTGAAGGTCGCGACCCAGACCCCGCCGATCCGCTCGGGCCGCCGGGTCGTCTTCCTCACCCTCGACGACGGCACCGGCCCCCTGGACGCCACCTTCTTCGAGGACGCCCAGGGCCCTTACGCCGCGACGGTGTTCAGCGCCTGGCTGCTCGTGGTCCGCGGCGAGCTGCGCCGCACCGGTCACCGCGGCGTCTCCCTGCGGGCCACCGGCTGCTGGGAGCTCCCGGCCCTGCACGAGACCTGGCGACGGCACGGCATCGACGCGGTGCGCGAGCAGATGGCGCTGGTCCCCGGTGGCTTCGGGGCCCTGGCGCCCGGCGACGAGCGCGCCGGCGAGGGGGCGGCCGCGTCGCGGTCCTCCCGGCCGGTGGTCGCGGCGCCGCCGTCCTCCGACCGCGACCTGCGGGGCGCGGGGGTGGCGGCCGAGGGCGAGGCCGGGAGGCGGACGCCGGGGGCGGCCGGCGGCATGGGTCGCCGCCGCGTCCTCGTGCACTCCAGCGGGTTCCGGCTGTCCCCGTACGCCGACGTCAAGCCCGCCGGCGAGGACGCCAAGCAGGTCCCGCAGCAGGTCGCCCGCAAGCTCTGGCACCGCAGCCAGGGGAGCCCGGGATGAGGCGCGCCCAGGAGCACGTGCAGCGGGGCCGGGCGGAGGCTCTAGGGTGGGTGCCATGGCCGGCACCCGGAACGCACCGAGCACCAGCGAGCGGCGCGCGGCGGCGCGCACCGCGGTCGTGTGGGACGACCTGGTCCCCCTGCTGGAGCGGACCGACGGCCCCCTCGACGTGCTCGACATCGGCGGCGGCACCGGCGGCTCCGCCGTGCGCGTGGCCGGCCTCGGCCACCGCGTCACCGTGGTCGACCCCAGCCCCGACGCCCTCGCCTCGCTCGGCCGCCGCGCCCGCGAGGCCGGCGTCGAGGTCGACGCCCACCAGGGCGACCTCGGCGACCTCGTCGGCGTGGTGGGCACCGCGGCCGAGGGCCGCGGCGCCGACCTCGTGCTCTGCCACGGCGTGCTGGAGCACGTCGCCGACCCCGCCGCCGCCCTCGCCGGCCTCGCCGCCGTGCTGCGCCCCGGCGGCACCCTCAGCCTGCTCGTCGCCCAGCGCCACGCGGCGGTGCTCGCCCGCGCCATGGCCGGCCACTTCGCTCAGGCCAAGGACCTCCTCGGCCCCGTCTCCGGCGACCCCGGCCGCACCGGCCACCGCTACACGGCCGACGAGCTGGTCGACCTCGTGGGCGCCGCCGGGCTGGAGGTCGTCTCCGTGCACGGCGTCCGGGTCTTCGCCGACCTCGTCCCCAGCCACCTGCTCGAGCTGGAGACCGGCTCCACCGCCGCCCTCGTCGAGCTCGAGCGCGCCGTCGCGGACCGCCCCGAGTACCTCCCGCTCGCCACGCAGCTGCACCTGCTCGCCCGCGGCTGAGCCCGCAGCCCCACCCACTCCCGCCACCCCTCCCGCTGTCGCCCCCGCCGCCGGGGGTGCCCGGTGACCGCGCGGTCGCAGCCCGACCCGGCGGACCGGGCGGAGCGGGCGGACAGAGGGAGGGTCGCGACGCCGATCCTGCACGTCGACATGGACGCCTTCTACGCGTCGGTGGCGACGCGGGACTCACCCGAGCTGGCCGACGTCCCCGTGATCGTCGGCGGGGGCCACCGCGGGGTGGTGCTCTCGGCGAACTACCCGGCGCGCGCGTACGGGGTCCGCTCCGGCATGCCCTCGACGCGGGCCCGGCGGCTGTGCCCGGACGCGGTGGTCATCGCCCCCGACCACGAGGAGTTCTCGGTGGTCTCCTCGGCGGTGATGGAGGTGTTCCGCCGGGTCACGCCGGCGGTCGAGGCGCTCTCGATGGACGAGGCGTTCCTCGACGTGCGCGGCGCCGTGCGCCGGCTCGGGAGCCCGGTGGAGATCGCCGAGCAGGTGCGGGCCGTCGTCCACGACGAGCAGCGGATCACCTGCTCGGTCGGCGTGGCCGCCACGGTCTCGGTGGCCAAGCTGGCGAGCAGGCGGGCCAAGCCGGACGGCGTCCTGGTGGTGCCGCCCGAGCGGATCACCACCTTCCTGCACCCCCTCGACGTGGGCGAGCTGTACGGGGTGGGGGAGAAGACCCGCGCCTCGCTGCACCGGCTCGGCCTGGTCACGGTCGGCGACGTCGCCCACACCCCGGTCGTCACCCTGCGGCGGGCGCTCGGCGACGCCCTCGGCACGCACCTGCACGAGCTGGCCTGGGGCACCGACCGGCGCGAGGTGACGCCGGGCCGGGCCGGCGTGTTCGGCAACGGCGAGGGCGACCCGGAGCGCTCGATGGGTGCCCAGGAGACGTTCTCCCGCGACGTCGACGACCGCGAGGTGGTCCTGCGCGAGCTCCTGCGGCTGACCACCCGGGTCACCACCCGCATGCGGGTGGCCGGGGTGGCGGGGCGGACGGTGGCGCTCACCGTCCGGTTCGCCGACTTCACCACGATCACCCGCTCCCGCACGCTGTCCGAGGCGACGGACGTGACCCAGGAGGTCTACCGGGCGGTGGTGGGCGTCTACGACGGGCTCGGCCTGCAGCGGGCCCGGCTGCGGCTCGTCGGGGTGCGGGTGGAGAACCTGCTGCCCCGCGAGCAGGTGCACCACCAGCACCTGCTCGGGGAGCGGGAGCACGGCTGGTCGGAGGCGGACCGGGCCGTCGACCGGGCCACCCGGCGGTTCGGGGACGCCGCGGTCCGCCCGGCCACCCTCCTGGGGTGAAGCCGACCTGCCGGGGCGCGTGGGACGTTCGGGCCTGCCTCCGCCCGCCCGGGCGGAGGAGCCTGGAGGGTGGACGCGACACGCGAGCACGCGCGGGGTGGGATTTTTCACCTCGCGCCTACCGCCTCCGCCGACCCTCCACCTACACTGAACCCGCCACCGGTCTGCACGAGACCGGTGGTCTTTGACCACCTGGGAGGAAACGGTGCCACTCTCGGAAGAGGAACTCCGGATGCTCGAGCAGATCGAGCGCGGCCTCTCCGCGGAGGATCCGAAGTTCGTCTCCACGCTGCGGGGGACCTCCCTGCGCCGTCGTGCGCAGCAGCGGGCCCTCATCGCGGGAGTCGTGTTCGTCCTCGGCGTGGGGATCCTGCTCGCCGGAGCCATGACGAAGCTCGTCCCGCTGGGCGTGGCCGGCTTCGTGGTGATGCTGGGCTCGGCCGTCTTCGGCCTCAACGCCCTGCGCACCCAGAACACCGGCCCCGCGGCCGCCGCCCCGACGCAGAGCGCCCACCCCTCCACGCGGTCGCGCCGCGGCCTGGGGGTCGTGGACGGCGGCAAGGCCCACCGCCCCGCCCGCACCTCCGGCTCCTTCATGGACCGCATGGAGGCCCGCTGGCAGCGTCGCCGCAACCAGCAGAACCGCGGTTTCTGACCGCAACCCCGACGTAGCACCGACACCCCCGCCGGCCCCTGCCCGCGGGGGTGCGTCGTCTCCGGGCCTGCTCAGCCCAGCCGACCCGCTCAACCCAGCCGCTCAGCCCACCCGGTCGAGCGGCGCCGGCGCGGACGGGTGGGCCCGCCGCCTCCGGACGAGGCTGACCGGCAGCCACCGCGCCCGGGCCCGGGCCCGACGGCCCGCACCTGCGGCCAGCCCCGCGAGCACGGTCGTCACGTCGCCGGCCACGTCACCAGCGGCGTCACCGGCGCCCGTCTCCTGGGCGGCGGCCGATCCCGGGCGCGCGTAGCGGGCGAGCTCGACGGCCGCCACCAGCCGGTCCAGCGCGGCCGCGGCCCCGGGGTTCTGCTCCGGCCCCAGCACGGGCCGCTCCCGGTCGTCGCCGGGGTCGGCCAGGCGCGCCGCCAGCAGCGCGCCGACGGCCCGGGGCGAGGCGCCGTCCGGCCACGGCAGCCCGAGGTCCAGGACGCCGGCCCGCAGCTCGGCCCACCGCCCCTCCGGTCCGCCCGCCAGGCGGCGGTGGCGCAGGACGGCGCGGAACCGGCCGGGCGCCGCCAGCAGCGTGGCGACGACCAGGGCGAGGAGCAGGACCAGCAGCGGCGTCCGCCAGGCCGGTGGGCCGGTGGGGGCGTCGGCGCCGGCCGCCGCCTCGTCCGGCTGCGGCTCCTCGTCCGGGGCCCGGGAGGCGACGTCGGAGGACGGGCGGCCCTGGGCGGGGTCGGTCTCGCCGGCCGAGGGCTGGGCCGTCGCCGAGGTCCCGGTGCTGGGCTGCACGGTGCCGGGGTCGAGCTGGGTGTACGACGGGACGCCCGAGGCCCGGCTGGCCGGCGTCGGCTCGAACCGCACCCAGCCGGCGGTCGGCAGGTAGAGCTCGGGCCAGGCGTGCATGTCGTAGGCCGAGAACTCCCACGAGCCGTCCTGCAGCCGGGTGGGGGCGAGGAACCCGACGGCGACCCGGGCGGGGATGCCGAGGCTGCGGGCCATGACCGCCATGGCGGAGGCGAACTGCTCGCAGTACCCGACCCGGCCGCCGGGCGCGGTGGAGAGGAACGCGACGAGCGCGTCGACGCCGTTGCCGGTCGGGACGTTCTCGAGGGAGTAGGTGAAGTCGCGGCGGAAGAAGTCCTGCAGCGCGACGGCCCGGGCCAGGTCCGTGTCGGCGCCCCGCGTCACCTCGCGGGCGAGCTCGCCCACGGACGCCGGCAGGTCGGAGGGGAGCTCGGTGAACCGGGCGTCCACCGCGGAGGTCCCGCCGGTCCCGGCGGCCCCGCTCTCGAGCTGGTCGGCCGAGAGCCGCAGGTCCAGGCCGGTCGTGGTGTAGGTGAGGCCCGCCGTGGTGACGTCCGGGTCGGTGGAGATGAAGTCCATCGTCTCGGCGTCGTAGCGCCAGTCCCCGTCGGCGGTCACCGACGAGGCGGGCGCGAAGGTCGGCAGCCAGGTGGAGTCCAGGTCCTCGCCGACCGTCAGCGTGTAGCTGTGCTCGGTGCGGCGCACCGCGTTCGAGAGCCCGCCGAGCGGGAGCGGGCTGCCGTCGGCGACCTGGTCGGTGGGGATGGAGCGGTCCCCGGAGGTCCACTCGTTCTGGCCGAAGCGGGTGAGGACCGCGATCCGCAGGTAGCGGGGGTCGGGGTCGTCGGTGACGACCCGGACGAGCGGCACGTCCACGTCCCGGTGCAGGTCGCGGCGCAGGTCGGTCATGGGGTTGCGGATGACGACCTCGTTGCCGCCGGAGCCCGCACCGAGGTCGAGCAGGTGGACGTCGAGCGCGGGCAGCGCCGTCGGGACGGCCAGGGCCAGCGAGGCCGCGCAGGCCCCGACACCCACCGCGGTCAGTCGCACGCCGGCGGTCCGGACCCCGAGCGCGCCGGCCGGTGCGGCGTCCTCCTCGAGGCCGGTGCCCCAGCGGGCGACCGACTCCGAGGCGTCCAGGAAGAGCAGCAGGACCCACCCGAGCACGGTGGCGAGGAAGACCCACCAGGGCGGCGTGGCCCCGAGGATGCTGACGGGCAGGGTGAAGACCACGAGGAGGGGGAGCGCGGCGAGCGCCGGGCGGCGCAGGCCGCCGGCCAGGGTGTCGACGAGCAGCAGGCACCACCACCCGCTCACGACGAGCACGGCGTCCAGGCCGGCGTCGGTCGCCACCGGCGGCGCGTAGGCCCGCGCGGCCAGGACACCGCGGCTCATGGTCGCGTCGAGGGCGTCCCACCCCGCGCCGACCGGGACGGGGTAGCCGGTCAGCAGGTAGGTGACGGCGCACGCCCCGAGCACCACCTGGGCGACGACGACCACGGTGCTCGACAGGCCGAGCGCCCGTCCGCCGCCACCGAGCAGGGCGACGAGGACGGCGAGCCCCGCCAGGGGCACCAGGTGCGCCGAGGGGTCCTCGGTGAAGCCGCTCCAGCCCCAGCAGGCCACCCACGTGGTGAGGGCCGCCAGCAGCGAGGAGACGAGGGCGGCGGCCCAGGAGGGTCGGCGGCTCACGGGGCCACCCCCGGCCGGGCCCGCACGCCGAGCCGGGCCCAGGCGGTGGGCAGGGGCTCGCCCGCGGCGACGGCCGTGGCGTTCCAGCCCTGGCCGCGCAGCACGGCCACGGCGTCCTCGCCCGCCGCGGCCTCGGGCGGCACCGGGCCGTGGGCGGCCACGTCGACCACCAGGGCGAAGGCCGACGAGGCGGTGGAGCGCACCCTGCGCAGGAGCGGCAGGTCCTCGGCGGGCAGGGCGCCGAGGACGGCGACGACCACGCCGTCGTGGCCCGGCTCGCCCAGCCAGCCCCCGGCCAGGCGGGGGGAGCGCTCGGTGGGCAGCACCGCCAGCGCCTCGAGCAGGGCCGCGGTGTCGGTGCCGGTGGTGTGGTCGTGCCAGGCGAGGGCGTCGTGCTCCCCGCCGGCGGAGACCAGACGGACCGCGTAGCCGCGGCCGGCGAGGTGGACCGCGACCGAGGCGGCCGCGGAGACGGCCGCCTCGAGGGAGGCTGCGGGGCCCGCCCCGGTGTGCACGGCCGCCCGGTTGTCCACGAGGACCGTGGCGCGCTGCTGCCACGGCTGCTCCTCGCGGCGCACCATGAGCTCGCCGGTGCGTGCCGAGCTCGGCCAGTGCACCCGGCGCAGGTCGTCGCCGCGGCGGTAGTCGCGCACCGTCACGTCCTCGGCGCTGCCGCTGGCGAACGAGCGGGGGCGCTGGTGGCCGCTGCCGGCCGACGCCCCGCCGAGCGGGAGGGCCGGCAGCGGCCGCACCCGCGGCGTCACCAGCAGGGTCGTGGTCGAGGTGAAGGTCCGGCCGAGCTCGACGAGGCCGAGCGGGTCGCGCACGCGCACCGACATGGGCCCGACGACGTGCCGGCCACGGACGTCGGAGCGGACCGGGTAGGTCACCTCGCGCCGCCAGCCGCGCCGGGCCCCAGCGACGGTGAAGCGGGGGCGCGGCCCGAGGACGAACGGCAGCTGGTCCTCCAGGAGCAGGACGCTGGTGGGCACCCGACCCTCGTGGGTCAGCCCGAGCGTCACCTCGGCGCTGCTCCCCGCCGCGACGACGGAGGGGGCCACCCGGCGCGTGAGCCCGAAGCGGTACCGGCTGCGGCCCACGACGACGACGGTCACCAGGGGCAGGGCGATCGCGACCACCCCGAACCGGACGAGCATCGGCTCGCCCAGCAGCAGGGACGCCGCGACGCACGTGACCCCGGCGGCGAGCAGCGCCCGGCCGCGGAGGGTGAGGCCGCGCAGCGCGTCGGTCACGTCCCGGAGCCCCGGCTCAGCCGGCGTGGCCGTCGGGCACCGGCACGCGGCTCACGAGCCGCGCGAGCAGGGCGGAGACGTCGGCGCCGGAGCCGGCCGTGGGCACCAGCCGGTGGGCGAGCACCCGGTCGGCCAGGCCGCTCACGTCGTCCGGCAGCACGAAGTCGCGACCCCGCAGGGCCGCCAGGGCCTGGGCGGCGCGGACGAGGTGCAGCGTCGCGCGCGGCGAGGCCCCCAGGGCGATCTCGGGGTCGGTGCGGGTGCCCGCGGCCAGGGCCACGGCGTAGCGCTGGACGGGCTCGGAGACGTAGACGCGGGACACGGCGGCGCACATCGCCCGGAGCGTCGCGGCGTCCGTCACCGGGGTGAGCTCGGCCAGGGGGTCGCCGCCGGTGTGGCTGCGGACCATCGCCAGCTCGGACTCCGCCGTGGGGTAGCCGAGGGAGACCCGCGCCATGAAGCGGTCGCGCTGCGCCTCCGGCAGCGCGTAGGTCCCCTCCATCTCCACGGGGTTCTGCGTGGCGACAACCATGAAGGGGCGCTCGAGGACGTAGGTGGTGTCGTCCACCGTCACCTGCCGCTCCTCCATGCACTCCAGGAGGGCGGACTGGGTCTTGGGGGAGGCCCGGTTGATCTCGTCGCCGACCACGATGTTCGCGAACACGCCCCCGGGGCGGAACTCGAACGTCCGCGACACCTGGTCGTAGACGGAGACGCCGGTGACGTCCGAGGGCAGCAGGTCGGGCGTGAACTGGATGCGCTTGACCGTGCAGTCGATGCTGCGGGCCAGCGCCTTGCTCAGCATCGTCTTGCCGACGCCCGGCACGTCCTGGAGCAGCAGGTGGCCCTCGGCGAGCAGGACGACGACCGCCGACTCCACCACCGCGGTCTTCCCCTCGATCACGCGCTCGACGTTGGCGCGGATGCGCTCGCTCAGGCGGGCCACCTCGGCCAGGTCCAGCTCGACCTCGGCGGCGCGGCGGGCACCGGGCTGCGGGGCGGGGGCTCCTGCGCTGGTGGTGGCGAGGGGCGAGTCCACGGGCGGTCCTTCCGAGTGGCTCCGACGGGCGGTCCGGGCGCCCGCGGGGCGGGGCGAGTGGGACCACGGTAAGTGGTGTGCGCAACTCCCGTGCGCGCATCCGGGTGGAGCGTTCCCCCACGCCGCCCCACCTCCTTCCCCCACCTTCTTCCACCACCTCCCTCCACTGGGCCCTCCACGGGTCCTCCACCTGCGCCCCACCGCGCCCCCTCGGGGGCGCCGCACCGCCCTCCGGTCGGCCGTCGCTCGCAGCGTCATTGCAGGTCAGGGGGCCTGTGGGGAGCGCGGGGAGGGGGTGGGGCGTGAGTGGAGGGCAGGTGGAGGAGCACGTGCCGGCGCCGGGGTCCGCGCCCGCTCCCTCCACCGCGCCCCACGCCCCTCCCCGGCTCCTCGTGAGCCCTCTGACCTGCGGAGATGAGAGAACTCGGCCGCTGTGACCCCGGGCGCACTGGCGGCCGTCGCCCGGCGATGTGGTTGACGGTGGGGAATTGTGGGGTAAGGTGGGTGAAAGTGGAGGAGCCAGCCGTTCCGACTGGAGGTGCGACGTGTTCTTTCTGGGCACGCACACCCCCAGGCTCGACGAGAAGGGGCGCCTGGTCCTCCCGGCCAAGTTCAGGGACGCGCTGCAGGAGGGGCTGGTGATCACGCAGGGTCAGGAGCACTGCCTCACCGTCTGGCCGCAGGACGGGTTCATGGCCGAGGCCGCCCGGGTCCAGAGCAAGCCGATGACGAACAAGGACTCCCGCGACTACCGGCGCGTCCTGTTCGCCGGGGCGGAGCAGGTGGTCCCGGACAAGCAGGGACGGATCGGCATCCCGCTGTTCCTCCGGGCCGCCGCCGGTCTCAGCAAGGACGTGGTGGTCACCGGCATCGGCGACCGGCTCGAGATCTGGGACCCCGAGCGCTGGGCGGAGTACCGCGCCGGCGCGCAGGCCCGGTTCTACGAGGTCGACGAAGGCGCCGACGCGGACTGACACCCAGCACCACCCAGCAGCACCCAGCACCACCCAGCAGCACCAGCACCAGCCAGCACCACCAGAGCAGAACCGAACAGGGACGACCGCCGGGCCTGGTCCAGGCCCGCTCCATCGCCGTCCGGGGCACCTTCCCCGGCACCGGACGGCACCGCCTCCGAGACACCTTCCCCGGTCCCGGAGCACGAGCCACGGAGCGGGCACGGACCAGGCCCGACGGCTGTCCCCACCACGAACACCACCACCAGCACCGAGCACAGGACGGGTCGAGACGCATGAGCCGCACGCCGAGGGGCAGCCGCCGTGGCCGCCGCTGAGCGCGCGCCCGAGCACGTCCCCGTGCTCCTCGAGCGCTGCGTCGAGCTGCTGTCCGGGCCCGCCACCACCGGCCAGGACGCCCCCGTCGTCATCGACTGCACCCTGGGTCTCGGCGGCCACAGCGAGGGCGTCCTCCAGCGGCTGCCGCAGGTCCGGCTGGTCGGCATCGACCGCGACCCCGACGCCCTGGCCATGGCCTCGGAGCGGCTGGCGCCCTTCGGCGAGCGCTTCACCGGCGTGCACGCCGTCTACGACGAGATCGCGGACGTCGTCGCCGACCTGGGGCTCGGCCCCGTGGCCGGCGTCCTCTTCGACCTCGGCGTCTCCTCCATGCAGCTGGACCGCCGGGAGCGCGGCTTCGCCTACGCCGAGGACGCGCCGCTGGACATGC
Source organism: Nocardioides sp. GY 10127 (assembly GCF_004919085.1). Lineage (GTDB taxonomy): Bacteria > Actinomycetota > Actinomycetes > Propionibacteriales > Nocardioidaceae > Nocardioides. The sequence continues at coordinate 385,691 of NZ_STGL01000007.1, forward strand.
GGATGAACGGCTCCGAGGGCCGGACCGCGGCCGACGTGCTCAACACCTACTCGGCCGCCGAGCTCACCCGGGTGCTGCGCGACTTCGGCGAGGAGAAGTTCGCCCGCAAGATCGCCGCGGCCGTCGTCCGCGAGCGCGAGACCGAGCCGTTCACCCGCTCCGCCCGCCTCGTCGAGCTCCTCTACGCCGAGATCCCGGCCCCCGCCCGACGCACCGGCGGTCACCCGGCCAAGCGGACGTTCCAGGCGCTGCGCATGGAGGTCAACGACGAGCTCGCCGTCCTGCGCCGGGCGCTGCCGGCCGCGCTGGGCGTGGTCGGCGTCGGCGGCCGGGTGGTCGTGGAGTCCTACCACTCGCTGGAGGACCGCCTCACCAAGCAGGCGTTCACCGAGGTCACCCGCAGCGACGTCCCCCCGGACCTGCCGTTCGTGCCCGAGGGCAGCGAGCCCCCCTTCCGTCTCGTCACCCGCGGGGCGGAGAAGGCGGGGGAGTCCGAGACCCGGACCAACCCCCGTGCCGCCTCCGTCCGGCTCCGTGCCGTCGAGCGTGTCCGTCCTCCCCTTCCCCCCACGCGCACCCCCAGCCGAGGAGCCTCCCGATGAGCGACCAGCAGACCTCCGCCCTCCGTGTCCCGCGGTTCGCCGAGCAGGCTCTCGAGCGCACCGTCGGCCGCACCCGGCTGAGGTCGGTGCCCGCGGTCCGCACCCCCGCGGCACGGATGCCGTTCGTCGTGCTCATCGGCGTCCTGCTGCTCGGCGGGGTGGTCGGCCTCCTCATGTTCAACACCTCGCTGCAGTCGGCCGCCTTCACGGAGACGGCCCTGGAGTCGCAGGCCACCACGCTCACCGCGCGGCAGGAGGAGCTCTCCACCGAGCTGGAGACCCTCCGCGACCCCCAGACCATCGCCAGGAAGGCCCAGCGCCTGGGCATGGAGATCCCGGCGGCCCCGGTGTTCCTCAAGCTGTCCGACGGCAAGGTCGTCGGGGACGTCGCGGACGCGACGGTGGGCTCCACGCTGAACCTGCGGCAGAAGACGACCTCGGTGCCGTCGTGGGGCGCGTCCTCCGCCTCCTCGTCGTCCAAGAAGAAGACGACCACGACGGACGACAGCGACCTGCCGACCGACGACAGCGCGGCGACCAGCACGGGCAGCGGCTCGTCCGACTGAGCCCCGGCGGGGTCGCCCCCGACGTCCGGCCCCCGCTGACGGCGGGCGCGACCCTCGTCACGCCTCCCGCTCGACGGTGGCCCGCGTGCTCGGCGCGCATCCCCGATCCGGGCCGTCGCCGGGGTACAACCGTGGTCACGGGTCGCCCCGTGCCCGGCGTGCGGACCGCGCCGGCAGGAACACCAGCCTCACCAGTCACACCCAGGGAGAGACATCGTGCCCCGAATGCGCCGCGGAAACCCCGTGGTCCGTCTGCGCTGGGGCTTCCTGGTGATCGCTATCGTGCTGTCGGTCTTCGGCGCCCGGCTGGTGCAGCTCCAGGCTGTCGACCCGGACGACCTGGCGACGATGGCGGCCGACGAGGGCCTGGTCACCGTCTCCCTGCCGGCCGAGCGGGGCGACATCCTCGACCGCAACGGCGAGCCGCTCGCGGAGTCCGCCGACGGCCTGATGATCGTCGCGGACCCGGTGCTGGTGAACACCGACGAGGACGGGAACGAGGCGGACCGCGCCCCGGCGCTCGCCCGGTTCCTCTCGCGCCGCCTCGACATCGACTACTTCACGACGCTCAAGCGCCTGCGCCGCACGGACACCCGCTTCCAGTACATCGCCCGCGAGGTGCCGGAGGCGAAGGCGACCGCGGTGGTCGACAAGGCGGAGGCCCTCGGCTTCAACGGGCTGGACACCGAGCGCGACCCGATCCGCGAGTACCCCGCCGGCGACGTCGCGGCCAACCTGCTCGGCTTCCTGGGCACCCCGGACGACGACGGCAACACGACCCCGCTCGCCGGCTTCGAGCTGACCTTCAACGACATGCTCTCCGGCACCGACGGCAGCGAGACCTACTCCACCGCCGGCGGCACGCGCACGCCGCTGGGGACGTCCTCGACCACGGACGCGGTGGACGGCCAGGACCTCACCACGACCATCGACCGCCAGCTCCAGTGGTACACCCAGCGGGTCCTGCAGCAGACGGTGAAGGGCTCCGGGGGCGAGTCCGGCGTCGCGATCGTGATGGACAGCCAGACCGGCGAGGTGCTGGCGCTCGCCGACTACCCGACCTACGACGCCAACGACCCCTCCGCGGCCGACTCCGCCGACCTCGGTGCGCGGTCCCTCCAGGACGTCTACGAGCCGGGCTCGGTCGAGAAGGTGCTCACGCTCTCCTCGCTCATCGACGAGGGCAAGGTGACGCCGCGGACGAAGCTGAAGGTGCCCGGCAGCCTGGCCTCGGGCGACACGACCATCCACGACTGGTGGTCGCACGGCACGCTCAAGCTCACGCTGGCCGGCGTCCTGGCGAAGTCCTCCAACATCGGCACCGTGCTCGCCGCCCGCAAGTTCGGCACCGGCGAGCTGCGCAGCTACCTCAAGTCCTTCGGGCTGGGCGCCGCCACGAACGTCGGGGTGAGCGGTGAGTCCGCCGGCATCCTGCCCTCCCTCTCGGAGTGGACGCAGACCCTCCAGGACCGCATCGCCTTCGGCCAGTCCGTCTCCGTCAACGCGCTCCAGATCACCTCGGCCGTCAACACGATCGCCAACGGTGGGGTCTACGTCAGCCCGAGCCTGATCGAGGGCAGCGCCACCACCGACTCCGGCGACACGGTCGGCACCGACACGACCACGACCCACCGGGTCGTCTCGAAGCGGGCGGCCAAGGAGACCACCGAGATGATGGAGCGCGTGGTCGACCCGGACGCCGGCGTCGCCCCCGCCGCCCAGGTGCCCGGCTACGTGGTGGCCGGCAAGACGGGCACCGCGCAGCGCGTGAACAGCGACTGCGGCTGCTACGACGGCTCCTACACCGTCAGCTTCGCGGGCTTCGCCCCGGCCGACGACCCGCGGTTCACCGTCTACGTCATGGTGCAGGGCCCCACGAACGGCGGCGGTGGCGGCTCGGTCGGCGGACCGGCCTTCTCCAAGATCATGGGTTACGCCCTGCGTCGCTACGCCGTCGAGCCGACGGGCGAGAAGGCCTCGACGCTGCCGGTCGAGTGGTGACGCCCTGCGCGGGGTCCCGCGCGCGGCCCGGCGCTGCCCCTAGGCTGGCGCCGCTGTGAACACCTCCCACGACGCCCCCGAAGGCCCCGCTCCGCTCGACCCGCGCCCGGTCGACCCGCCGCGCACGCCGCTGGCGGCCCTGGCCGCGCACCTGCGCGCCGCCGGCTCACCCGTCGAGGAGGTGCGCCCCGGTCCGGACCCCGTCCTCACGGGCATCACCCTGGCCACGACGCGCGTCCGCCCGGGCGACCTCTACGCGGCCCTGCCCGGCACGCGGGCCCACGGGGCGGACTACGCCGCGCAGGCGCTCGAGGCTGGCGCCGTCGCGGTGCTCACCGACGCGGACGGCGCGGCGCGGCTGCCCGCGGGCGTCCCCACGCTCGTGGTGCCCGACCCACGCCGGGTCCTCGGCCGCGCGAGCGCGCACGTCTACGGCGAGCCGGCACGGCGGCTGCGGATGATCGGCGTCACCGGCACGCAGGGCAAGACCACCACCACGCGCCTGCTGGAGGGCGGCCTCAGCGCCGCCGGGCTCGTCTCGGCGGTCGTCGGCACCGTGGGCACGCGCATCGCGGGCCGGGACGTCCAGACGTCGCTCACCACCCCCGAGGCCCCGGACCTGCACGGGCTCTTCGCCGTCATGGTGGAGCAGGGCGTCGAGGTGTGCGCGATGGAGGTCTCCAGCCACGCCCTCGTCCTGGGTCGCGTCGACGGGGTCGTCTTCGACGTCGCCGTCTTCCTCAACCTCGGCCGCGACCACCTCGACTTCCACCCCACCGTGGAGGACTACTTCCAGGCGAAGGCCTCGCTCTTCACCCCCGAGCGCGCCCGGCTCGCCGTCGTCAACGCGGACGACGAGCACGGACGCCGCCTCGTGGCCCAGACCGCCCTGCCGGTCACCACGTTCTCGACGGCAGCCCCGGCGGCCTCGGGGGAGCCCCCGGCCGACTGGTGGGTCTCGGACGTGCGCACCGCACCCAGCCGCTCCGACCTCGTGGTCCACGGGCCCGGGGGAGTCTCCGAGCCCGCCGGGGTGCCGCTGGCCGGGGGCTACAACGTCTCCAACGTCCTGGCCGCGCTCACCGCGACCGCCGTCGCCGACCTCGACCCGCTGCTCGGGGTCCCGGAAGGTGACGGGTCCGGCGCCACCGCGCTCGCGCGCGTCGCCGCCGGGATCTCCGGCCTCCCCGGCGTCCCGGGGCGGCTGGAGAGCGTCCCGGGCGCCCCCGGCTTCGAGGTCGTCGTCGACTACGCGCACAAGCCGGACGCCGTGCAGGCCGCCATCGACGCCCTGCGCCCCCTGGCGACGGGCCGTGTGCTCGTCGTCCTCGGTGCGGGCGGGGACCGGGACACGGGCAAGCGCCCAGTCATGGGCGAGATCGCCGCGCGCCTGGCGGACGTCCTCGTCGTCACCGACGACAACCCGCGCTCGGAGGAGCCCGCCGTCATCCGTGCCGCGGTGCTGGCCGGGGCCCGCTCGGTCCCGGAGCCGGAGCGCGCGGAGGTGCTCGAGGTGTGCGACCGCCGTGAGGCCATCGCCACCGCGCTGCGCGCCGCCGCGCCGGGCGACATCGTGCTGGTGGCCGGCAAGGGTCACGAGACCGGGCAGCTGGTCGCCGGCGTCCTGCACCCCTTCGACGACCGCGAGGTGGCCGCCGAGCTCCTCGCCGCCATGGCCGGGGAGCCGACGTGAGCGGCTTCACGCGGCCGGGGCGACTGGGTCCAGGGTGCCGCGTGGGCCAGAATGCGCAGGGCCCCCTCCCGGGGGTGGGCCCGGGGGAGGACGACCGAGCCGTGAACGAGAGAGGGGCCTAGATGCGCGCCATCCTGCTGGCCGGAGGGCTCTCGCTGCTGCTGTCCCTGGTGGGCACGCGGTACGCGATCCGCTACTTCACCCGGCTGGGCTACGGGCAGGAGATCCGCGAGGACGGGCCGACGAGCCACCACACCAAGCGCGGCACCCCCACGATGGGTGGCGTCGCGATCATCCTGGCCGCGGTGGTCGGGTACTTCGTGGCCAAGCTCGTCACCGGCTCGATGCCGAGCGCCTCGGCGCTGCTGCTCCTGTTCCTCTTCGTGGGCACGGGCCTGGTGGGCTTCCTCGACGACTTCATCAAGATCTACAAGCAGCGCAACCTCGGGCTGCGCAGCAAGGCCAAGATCGTCGGTCAGACGATCGTCGGCCTCGTCTTCGCCGGGCTCGCCCTGAGCCCCTGGCTCGAGGACGAGCGGGGCCAGCGCCCGGCCTCCGCCGCGATCTCCTTCATCCGCGACCTCTCCTGGCTGACGCTGCCCGCGGTCGTCGCGGCCGTGTTCATCCTCGTCGTCGTCATCGGCGGCTCGAACGCCGTCAACCTCACCGACGGCGCCGACGGCCTGGCCACCGGTGCCAGCGTGATGGTCTTCGGCGCCTACACGCTGGTGAACATCTGGCAGAACAACCAGTGGTGCGGCCAGTCCTCCATCGACTACGGCCAGTGCTACGAGGTGCGCGACCCGCTCGACCTGGCCGTCCTGTCGGCCGCGATCACCGGTGCCTGCTTCGGCTTCCTGTGGTGGAACGCGGCGCCGGCGCAGATCTTCATGGGCGACACGGGGTCGCTGGCGCTCGGCGCCGCCCTCGCCGGCCTGGCGGTGCTCACCCGCACCGAGCTGCTGCTCGTCATCCTCGGTGGCGTCTTCGTGCTGGAGACCGTCTCGGTGATGCTGCAGGTGAGCTGGTTCAAGATCACCCGGAAGGCGACCGGCACGGGCAAGCGGCTGTTCCGCATCGCGCCGATCCACCACCACTTCGAGATGGTGTGGGACGAGATCACCGTCGTGATCCGGTTCTGGATCATCACCGGCATCTGCGTCGCCGCGGGCACGGGCATCTTCTACGCCCAGTGGGTGGCGGGCACGTGAGCCGCGACGTCGACGCCCTCGGGCGCCTGGACTCCTGGGAGGGCGTCCGTGCCGTGGTCGCGGGCTTCGGGGTCTCCGGGTTCGCCGCGGCCGACAACCTCACCCATCTCGGCGCCTCGGTGACCGCGCTGGACGAGAACGCCGCCGGCAAGGAGGAGAAGGCCGAGCTCCTGGAGGTCCTCGGGGCCACGGTGCGGCTCGAACCGGGGGCGACCGCCGTCCTGCCCGACGGGTGCGACGTCCTCGTCACCTCCCCGGGCTGGCGGCCGGACGCCCCGCTCCTGGCGGCGGCGCGCGAGCGCGGCATCCCCGTGTGGGGCGAGGTCGAGCTCGCGTGGCGCCTGCGCCACCCCGAGCACGACACCCCCTGGCTGGCCGTCACCGGCACCAACGGCAAGACCACGACCGTGCAGATGCTCGAGACGATCCTGCGCGCGGGCGGCCTGCGCACCGTGGCCGCCGGCAACGTCGGCCTCCCGATCGTCGAGGCCGTGATGGACCCCGAGCCGTGGGACGTCCTGGCGGTCGAGCTCTCGAGCTTCCAGCTGCACTACACGTCCTCCATGAGCGCGCAGGCCTCCGCCGTCCTCAACGTCGCCGAGGACCACCTGGACTGGTACGCGACCATCGACCCCGCCGACCCGATGCGTGCCTACGCCGCCGACAAGGGCCGGATCTTCGAGCGCGCCCAGCGGGCCTGCGTCTACAACGTGGCCGACCCGGTCACCGAGCAGCTCGTGCGCGACGCGGACGTGGTGGAAGGCGCCCGAGCGGTCGGCTTCACCCTCGGCATGCCCGGCGTGGGCATGCTCGGCCTGGTCGAGGACCTGCTCGTCGACCGCGCCTTCATCGAGGAGCGCGACACCAGTGCCGCCGAGCTGTGCTCGGTCTCCGAGCTCTCCAGCCAGGCCCCGCACCACGTGGCGAACGCCCTCGCGGCGGCCGCGCTGGCCCGGGCGCACGGCGTCTCGCGGGCGGCCGTCCGCGAGGGGCTCACCCGCTTCCACGCCGGCGGCCACCGGATCGAGACCGTCGCCGAGTCCGGCGGCGTGACCTGGGTGGACGACTCCAAGGCCACCAACCCGCACGCGGCCCGGGCCTCGCTGGAGGCCTTCGAGTCGGTCGTCTGGGTGGCCGGCGGGCTGGCCAAGGGCGCGACGTTCGAGGACCTCGTGGCCCACGTGAAGGGCCGCCTGCGCGGCGTCGTCCTGCTCGGGCGGGACCGTGACCTGATCGCCGCCGCGCTGGCCCGACACGCCCCGGATGTCCCCGTGATCGTGGTGGACGGGGCCGACACTGGTGCGACGGACGAGCACGGCCCCATGGGGCGCGTCGTCGAGGCCGCCGCAGGTCTCGCCCAGCCGGGCGACACCGTGCTGCTGGCCCCGGGGTGCGCGTCGATGGACATGTTCACCGACTACGGCGCACGCGGCGACGCGTTCGCCGCGGCCGTCCGGGCCCACCTGGCCTGACGGCCCCGGAACAGCCTCACGAACAACCAGAGCACCCACCCCCACGAACGTCCCAGGAGTCGCCGGTGAGCAGCACGACCGAGGACACCCGGTACCTGCGGCCGCCGCGGCGCGGGGTCGTGGGGTGGCTCGGCGGGGTGCTGTGGGACGTCCGGGCGCGGCTCTCCGCCCTGCGCGAGGGCGGCCGCGACCTCCTGGAGCGTCCGCTCACCCCGTACTACCTGCTGGTGGGCGCGTCCGCGCTGCTGCTGACGATCGGCGTGATCATGGTCGCCAGCGCCTCGAGCGTCTACGCCTACAAGTACTACGGCGGGGACTCCTACGCGATCGTCAAGAAGCAGATCATGTGGCTGGCCATCGGCCTGCCCGCCGCCTTCGTGGCGAGCCGGCTGAGCATCGGGTTCCTCAAGAAGGCGAGCGTGTGGGCCTACGGGGGCTCCTGCCTGCTCCTGCTGCTCACCGTCTTCTTCGGCGTCACGGTCAACGGCAACCGCAACTGGCTCCCGCTGGGCCCGTTCATCATCCAGCCGGCGGAGCTGGCCAAGCTCGCGCTCATCCTCTGGGCAGCCACGGTCTACTCCCGCAAGGAGCGGCACCTGGGGACGATGCACCACGTGTTCATGCCCGTGGGGCTCGGCGCGGCGGTCGCGATCGTCCTCGTCCTCGCCGGGCGTGACCTGGGCACCGCGCTCGTCTTCTTCGCCATCACCCTCGGGCTGCTCTGGGTGGTGGGGGCCCCGGGGCGGCTGTTCCTGGGCTCCATCTCGGGCGTGGCCGTGCTGGCCCTGCTCCTCGTGCGGATCGACCCCGAGCGGATGACCCGGCTGATGAGCTTCGTGGACCCGTTCTCGGAGTACCTCGGCTCGGGGTGGCAGCCGGCCCACGGGCTCTACGCCCTGGCCTCCGGCGGCGTGCTGGGGGAGGGCATCGGCCACTCCATCCAGAAGTGGGGCGACCTGCCCGAGGCGCACACCGACTTCATCTTCGCCGTGCTGGGCGAGGAGCTCGGCCTCATCGGCACGCTGCTGGTGATCTCGCTCTTCGTCATCATCGCGTGGGCCGCCCTGCGGGTGGCCACCACCGCCGTCGACCCGTTCGTCCGCTACGCGACCTTCGGCATCGTGGTGTGGCTCATCGGCCAGGCGATGATCAACATCGGCATGGTGCTGGCGCTGCTGCCGGTCATCGGCATCCCGCTGCCGCTCGTCTCCTACGGCGGCTCGTCCCTCGTGCCCACGCTCGTCGGGCTCGGGCTGGTCATCGGGTTCGCCCGGCGGGACCCGGACGCCGCGGCGGCCCTGCGAGCCCGGCGCGCCGCCCGTCGGGGCGGGACCCCCGACCCCCAGCACTGATCGCCCTCCTAGATTGGCCCCGATGCGCATCCTGCTCGCCGGCGGAGGAACCGCCGGCCACACCTCGCCCCTGCTCGCGACCGCGGACGCCCTGCGCCGGCTCTCCGACGACGTCGAGATCACCTGCCTGGGCACCCCGCGGGGGCTCGAGACGACCGTGGTGCCGGCCGCCGGCTACCCGCTCGAGCTCGTGCCGCCCGTGCCGCTGCCGCGCCGCGTGAACGCGGACCTGGTCAAGGTCCCGGCCCGGCTGCTGGGGGCCGTGCGGGCGACGGCCGAGGTCTTCGACCGGGTGCGCCCGGACGTGGTGGTCGGCTACGGCGGCTACGTCTGCGTGCCCGCCTACCTGGTGGCGCGTCGGCGCCGCCTCCCGCTGGTCGTGCACGAGGGCAACACGCTGCCCGGCGTCGCGAACCGGATCGGCGCGCGGTTCGCCGGCACGGTGGCCACGAGCTTCCCGGACACCCCGCTGGCCGGGGCCACCTACACCGGCCTGCCCATCCGGCGGATGATCTCGACCCTCGACCGGGCCGCCCTGCGCGCCGAGGCCCGCGCCTTCTTCGGGCTCGACCCCGAGCGTCCGACCCTCGTGGTCACCGGCGGGTCGCAGGGCGCCGCCAGCATCAACCGCGCCGTCTCCGGTGCCGCACAGGCGCTGTCGGACGCCGGCGTCCAGGTGCTCCACGTGCAGGGCAAGCACGGCGGGGCCGAGCCGGCGCCGACCGCGACGCCCTACGTCGTCCTCGACTACTGCGACCGGATGGACCTCGCCCTGGCCGCCGCGGACCTCACGGTCTGCCGCTCGGGTGCCAACACGGTGGTGGAGGCCTCCGCCACGGGCCTGCCGGCCGTGTACGTCCCGCTGCCGATCGGCAACGGCGAGCAGGCGCGCAACGCCTCCGCCGTCGTCGAGGCCGGGGGAGCGCTCCTCGTCGACGACGCGACGCTGACGGCCGCGTGGGTCGCGGAGCACGTCGTCGGCCTCGTCACCGACCCCGAGCGGCTGGCGGCCATGAGCCGCGCCGCCTCCGGGCTCATCCCGCGCGACGCCGACGAGCGGCTCGCCCGGCTCGTCCTGGCCGCCGGCGGCGCCCCCGTGCCCGCCCCCACCGAAGGAGGGGCCGCGTGAGGCTCCCCGTCCCCGAGCAGATCCTGCCCGCCGCCGAGCTCGGCCGCGTCCACTTCGTCGGCCTCGGCGGGGCCGGGCTCTCGGCGATCGCCCGGATCATGGCCCAGCAGGGCGTGGAGGTGACGGGGTCGGACGACGTCGACACCCCGTTCCTGCCGGCGCTGCGCGAGCTCGGCGTCACCTGCCACCTCGGCTACGACGCGGCCCACCTGGGCGACCTCGGCCTCGGCGACTCCGTGGTCGTCACCACCGCGGCCCGCGAGGACAACCCCGAGGTCCTCGAGGCCCGCGCGCGCGGCCTCCGGCTGCTCCCGCGCTCGGCCGGGCTGGCCGCCGTGATGGCCGGTCGCCGCGTCCTCGCCGTCGCCGGCACCCACGGCAAGACCACGACCACCTCGCTGCTCACCTCGGCCCTGCTGGCCGCGGACGCCGACCCGACCTACGCGGTGGGCGGCGTGCTCACCGCCACCGGCCGCAACGCCGACGCCGGCGCCTCCGACCTGTTCGTGGCCGAGGCGGACGAGTCCGACGGCGCCTTCCTCGTGTACTCGCCGTTCGCCGCGGTCGTGACCAACGTCGAGGCCGACCACCTCGACACCTGGGGCACCGAGGAGAACTACCGGGCGGCCTTCGACCGGTTCGTGGGACGCGTGGACCCGGCCGGGTTCCTCGCCACCTGCCTCGACGACCCGGGCGCGGCCGCGCTGGTCGCCGTCGCCCGCGAGCGCGGCCTCGCCGTGCTCGGCTTCGGCACGTCCCCGTCGGCGGACCTGCGCGCCGACGACGTGGAGCTCGTCGGCTCGACGTCCTCCTTCACCGCGGTGCTGGACGGCGAGGTGCTCGGTCGCGTCACGCTGCGCATCCCCGGGCGCCACTACGTGCTGGACGCCCTCGGCGCCCTCGCCGTCGGGCTGCGGCTCGGCCTGCCCTTCGCCGCGCTCGCCGCGGGCCTGGAGTCCTTCACGGGCACCGGCCGTCGGATGGAGCGCAAGGGCGAGGCCGCCGGCGTGGCCGTCTACGACTCCTACGCCCACCAGCCGACCGAGATCGCGGGCGACCTCGAGGCGGCGCGCTCCCTGGCGGGGGAGGGGCGCGTCGTCGTCGCCTACCAGCCGCACCTGGTGAGCCGCACGCGGATCTTCGGCGAGGCCATGGGCCGCGCGCTGGGCGCCGCCGACGAGGTGGTCGTCACCGACGTCTACGTCGCGCGCGAGACGCCGGACCCGGCCGTGACCGGCGCGCTCGTCGCGGACGCCGTGCCGCTGGCGGCCGAGCGCGTGGCCTACGTCCCCGCGCTGGCCGACGTGGCGGCGGAGCTGGTCTCGCGCGCCGAGCCGGGCGACGTCGTCCTCACCCTGGGAGCCGGGACGATCACCGGGGTGGGCCCGCAGGTCCTCGCCCTGCTGGAGGGCTGAGGTGCCCCAGGCGCACGACCGCGAGGAGCGGCTCTTCCGGCGCCGCCGCCTCGCCGCGAGGCTGCCCGCCTGGCGCCTCGCCGCGCTGGCCGTCGTGGTGCTGGCGCTCGTGGTGCTGGGCGTCTACGCCGTCTGGTTCTCCTCCTGGCTGGCGGTCGACGACGTCGAGGTCGAGGGCACCGACCTGGTGAGCACCTCCCAGGTGCTGGCGGCCGCCGACGTGGCCGACGGGACGCCGCTGGCCAGCGTGGACACCGCGGCGGTGCAGCGTCGCGTGGAGTCGATCGCGGCCGTCGCCTCGGCCGACGTGGTGCGCAGCTGGCCCCACGCGGTGACCGTCACGGTCACCGAGCGGGTGCCGGTCGCGGCCGTCACGCTGGGTTCCAGCGTGAAGGCGCTGGACGGGGACGGGGTGGTCTTCGCGGCGCCGAGCAGCGTCACCGACCCGCTGCCGCAGGTGCGCACGTCGGGGACGGTCACCACCGCGGCGCTGCGCGAGGCCGCCGGCGTCGTGGAGGCGCTCCCGGCCGATCTGGCGAAGAAGGTGCGCTACGTGGTCGTCCGCTCCGCCGACGAGGTCGTCCTGCGCCTGACGGGGGACCGGACCGTGGTGTGGGGCTCGTCCGCCGACTCCGCCACCAAGGCCGAGGTGCTCGAGGTCCTGCTGGGGATCGACGCGTCGACGTACGACGTGTCCGTGCCCAGCACGCCGACCACCAGCGGCTGACCCGCCGCTCGCTCCCGCCGGGGAGCGGCGCGCGACACACCGCGACTCGCCCGGCGTGCCTCCACGATCCGGGGACCGTGCGTGCCTACTGTCGTGCCCACGACGAGGTTGACATAACTATAACCCTCAGGCTGAGGGTCAGGGTTGAGACCTCGACGGCGGACGTTCATCCCCCCACCCAACGCACAGCACCCCGTGTCCGGCACCGGACCAGAGCAGCGAGAGGCAGCCACCGTGGCAGCAGCACAGAACTACCTGGCGATCATCAAGGTCGTGGGCATCGGTGGCGGTGGCGTGAACGCCGTGAACCGGATGATCGAGGTCGGCCTCAAGGGCGTCGAGTTCATCGCGATCAACACCGACGCCCAGGCGCTCCTCATGAGCGACGCGGACGTGAAGCTCGACATCGGTCGCGAGCTCACCCGCGGCCTCGGCGCCGGCGCCAACCCCGAGGTCGGCGCCAAGGCGGCCGACGACCACGCGGACGAGATCGAGGAGGTGCTCAAGGGCGCCGACATGGTCTTCGTGACCGCGGGCGAGGGCGGCGGCACCGGCACGGGCGGCGCCCCCGTCGTGGCCCGGATCGCCCGCTCGCTGGGTGCGCTCACCATCGGTGTCGTCACGCGCCCCTTCGCCTTCGAGGGACGCCGCCGCGCCGGCTCGGCGGAGGAGGGCATCGCCCGCCTGCGCGAGGAGGTCGACACCCTCATCGTCATCCCGAACGACCGGCTGCTGTCCATCAGCGACCGCAACGTCTCGGTGCTCGACGCGTTCAAGCAGGCCGACCAGGTGCTGCTCCAGGGTGTCTCGGGCATCACCGACCTGATCACCACCCCGGGCCTGATCAACCTCGACTTCGCGGACGTGAAGTCGGTCATGGCCAACGCCGGCTCGGCCCTCATGGGCATCGGCTCGGCCCGCGGTGACGACCGCGCGGTCGCCGCCTCCGAGATGGCCGTGTCCTCGCCGCTGCTCGAGGCCTCCATCGAGGGCGCCCACGGCGTGCTGCTGTCCATCGCGGGCGGCTCCGACCTCGGCCTGTTCGAGATCAACGAGGCCGCCGCGCTCGTGGCCGACGCCGTCCACCCCGACGCCAACATCATCTTCGGCGCGACCATCGACGACGCGCTCGGCGACGAGGTCCGCGTGACCGTCATCGCCGCCGGCTTCGACGGCGGCATGCCCAAGCGCCGCGACGAGGGCACCGTGCTCCGCAAGGACCGGCCGGCCCAGACCCAGGAGGAGACCCGCGCCGCGGTCGCCGCCGCCCAGGCCACCCGCCGCGAGGTCGAGCGCCCCGCGCCGGTGCAGCAGGCCCAGCCCGCGCCCGTGGCGCAGCCCGCCCCCGTCGCCCAGCCGGAGTCCGCCCGACCGGCCCCGCGGCCCGCGCCGCAGCCGGTCGAGTTCGACGACGACGACCTGGACGTCCCCGACTTCCTGAAGTGAGCACGTGTACCACCTCCGCACCCACGTGGCCGCCGACGGCGCCCGTGCCGACGTCGCCTTCACCGACCGGTGGGGCGGCGTCAGCGCGCCGCCGTTCGACGCGCTGAACCTCGCCCTGGCCTCCGCCGACGACGAGGGGGCCGTGGCCGAGAACCACCGTCTGCTGCTCGCCGACTTCGCCCCCGGGGCGCAGCTGGCCGACCTGGTGCAGGTCCACGGTCGTGCGGTCGACGTGGCCGTGCCCGACCCGGGCCGGTCGCGGCCGGAGGCGGACGGCGTGGTGACGACGAGCGACGAGGTGGTGCTCATGGTCCGCGCGGCCGACTGCGTGCCCGTCGTCCTCGTCGACCCGGGTGCGGGCGTGGTGGGCGCGGCCCACGCGGGTCGCCGCGGCGTCCAGCTGGACGTCGTGGGCGCGACCCTGGAGGCGATGCGCGAGCGCGGCGCCGAGGACGTGACGGCCTTCGTGGGTCCGCACGTGTGCGGTGCCTGCTACGAGGTGCCGGCCGACCTGCGGGACGAGGTGGCCTCCGTCGAGCCCGCGACCCGGTCCACCACGTCGTGGGGCACCCCGTCCCTGGACCTGGGGGCGGGGGTCGTCGCCCAGCTGCGGCGCGGGGGCGCGCGCGTGGTGACGGACGCGGCGACGTGCACGCGGACCTGCCCCGACCTCTACAGCCACCGGCGCGACGGTGCGGCCTCCGGGCGGCACGCGGGCCTCGTGCGGCTGCGGCCCGGCGCACGGGGGGCCGCATGAGCGCCCGCGCGGACGAGCTGGCGGCCGACCTGGACCGTGTGCGGCAGCGCCTGGCCGCGGCGGAGGCCGCGGCGGGGCGCGAGCCCGGCAGCGTCCGGCTGGTCGTGGTCACCAAGTACTTCCCGGCCTCCGACGTGCGCCTGCTCGCCGGGCTGGGCGTCACGGACGTGGGGGAGAACCGTCACCCCGAGGCGCGGGACAAGAAGGCCGAGTGCGAGGACCTGGGGCTGGTCTGGCACTACATCGGTGGGCTGCAGTCCAACAAGGCCGGCCAGGTCGGGGCCTACGCCGACGTGGTCGAGTCCCTCGACCGGCCCAAGCTGGTCGCCCGGCTGGACCGGGCGGCAGCCGAGCGCGGTCGGCCCCTCGACGTCCTGCTCCAGGTGTCGCTCGACGGGCCGGGCGCCGGTCCGGGCGGCAGCGACGGGGGCAGGGCGGGTGCCGAGCCCGACGACCTCCCCGCGCTGGCGGCGGCGGTCGAGGCAGCGGAGCACCTGTCGCTGCGCGGCCTCATGGCCGTGGCACCGCTGGGGGAGGACCCGGCGACCGCCTTCGCCCGGCTGGCGGCGCTGCGGGAGCCCTTCGTGCGCGACCACCCCGGCGCCACGGCGTTGTCGGCGGGCATGAGCGGCGACCTGGAGCAGGCCGTCGCAGCGGGAGCGACACACGTGCGTGTCGGCTCGGCAATCCTCGGATCGCGGCCGGCCACCCACTAGTTTTCACATCGGACCCGTGCACGGCGAGAGCCGCGCACACATCATCGGAGGACGAAGTCATGAGCGGCGCGATGCGCAGGATCGGTGAGTACCTCGGGCTCGTCGAGGACACCGGCCGGTACGACGACGAGTACGACGTCGAGGACACGCAGGAGACGCGTGAGCCCGAGGCGTACGCCCAGCCCGCCCGCGGTCCGCGTCCCGCGCCCGTGGCCGACCTCGCCGAGCGGCGCCGTCCGGCCGCCGGCCCGACCGGAGTGGTGGCCGAGCTGTCCCGCATCATCACGCTGCACCCCAGCACCTACAACGAGGCCCGCACCGTCGGCGAGAACTTCCGCGACGGCACGCCCGTGATCATGAACCTCACCGAGATGGACGACGCGGACGCCAAGCGGCTCGTCGACTTCGCCGCCGGCCTGGTCTTCGCCACCCGCGGCACCATCGAGCGCGTCACCAACAAGGTCTTCCTGCTCTCGCCCGCCAACGTGACCGTGACGGCCGAGGACAAGGTGCGCATCGCCGAGGGCGGCTTCTTCAACCAGAGCTGAGCCGCTCAGGCCGCCCGGACGCCCGCCGATGAGAGGTCGGGCGTCCTGCCGCGTCGCGGCACGCGGCCGCGGGGCGTCCCGCTAGGCTGGCGACACGCACGGCGCCCGCCGCCCCTGCACCGCGAGCACGTCCGGCCGCCCCCGCCACCCGGCGGTGGTCCGGACCCAGGAGGAGTCACCGCACATGTCCACCGTGGGCCACATCATCGACTGGGTCCTCAGCGCGTTCCTCTTCTTCATGCTGATCCGGTTCATCGTGGACTGGGTGCAGGTGTTCGCCCGCTCCTGGAGCCCCAAGGGCGTCATCCTCGTGGTCCTCGAGGTCGTGTACTCCGTCACCGACCCGCCGATCCTCTTCCTGCGCCGGTTCATCCCGCCGCTGCGCCTCGGCTCGATCGCGCTGGACCTCTCCTTCATCCTGGTGCTGGTGATCGTCTACCTGCTCCAGGCGCTGAACGCGATCATCTTCCTCTCCTGACCCGTCGGGGCGCCGAGAGCAGGAGCTGCGTCCTCGGGCGCGACGACACGCCGGGGTCCCGGCCGCGATCGACGTGAGCCCCACCGCGCGGCGACCACTCCGTGAACGGGCGGTACACGCCCGGAGAGCGGCCGGCAGCGGTCCGGAGGCGCCCCGTGGGCGCACCACAAGTGGGGGGACTGTGCCCCGGCTGTCCCACCTGTCCCACCGAGGGCGCTATTGTCTCCCCGACAGGTGCCTCGACCCCGGGTCGTAGGTGCAGCACCACGAGCATTGAATGGGTGAGGTCATGCCGCTGACGCCCGAGGACGTGAGCAACAAGCGCTTTACTCCGGTCCGGCTCCGCGAGGGCTACGACATGGGCGAGGTCGACCAGTTCCTGGACGAGGTCGAGGCCGAGCTGGCCCGCCTCACCCGGGAGAACGACGACCTGCGCACGCAGCTGAGCGAGGCCCAGGCGGCCGGCCCGGCCACCCAGGCCTACACCCCGCCGGCGCCGGAGCCGGAGCCCGTGATGGCGCCGGAGCCGACCCCGGAGCCCGAGCCGGCCCCGGAGCCGTACGTGGCCCCGGCCCCCGTGGCCGCCGCCGCGCCCGCCGCCCCGATGGAGACCATCCGGGTCGAGACCGTGCCGCAGGCGTCCAACGCCGCCGCCCGCCTCCTGGAGATCGCCACCACCAACGCGGAGCAGATGGTGGAGGGTGCGAAGAACGAGGCGGACGAGATCGTCGGTGCCGCCCGCACCCGCGCCGAGCGCCTCGAGTCCGAGGCCCGCAGCACCGCCGACCGCCTCGAGCAGGACGCGCGCACCCGCGCCTCCATGCTCGACTCCGAGACCGCCGAGCGCCGCCAGCAGATGTTCGGCGAGCTCGAGCGCGAGCGGGACCGCCTCTCCGGCGAGGTCGAGAACCTGCGCTCCTTCGAGCGCGAGTACCGCTCCCGCCTGAAGAGCTACTTCAGCCAGCAGCTGGAGGCGCTCAAGGTCGGCGGCGACACCCCTTACGCGGAGGAGACGCACCAGCCCAAGCGGCTGCGGTCGATCCTCGGCGAGGACGAGGGCTGACGCTCCGCACCTGCTGACGACGACGGACCGGCCCCGGGGACTGCCCCGGGGCCGGTCCGCGCGTCCGGGCCACCGCCGTGCCCGCCCCCGTCCCCGCCGCGACTCGCCGGGGGAGGTGGGTGGAACGGCGCCAGGCACCTTCACTACACTCCGGCCCACTGCCCGGACGCCGGAACCCCCGGCGGCACCGGCTCCCAGACCGGCGTCTCCCCGCCCCGGCACGAGAAGGCACTCACGCGCATGTCCAGCACCCCCCCGAACCCGGCCCCGTCCGTCCAGGGCGCCCCCGTCGACGCCCTCGTCGTCAAGGACAACGAGGAGGCCTGGACGGCCGAGGAGCTCCAGGAGGTCCTCGGCGAGCTCAGCGAGCAGCGCGAGCACTCCGCCGTGATCATCGCCGAGCACGAGGGCGAGCTCTCCGGCCTGATGCGTGACTCCGGCGACGGTGCGGGGCAGGACCCGGCCGACCTCGGTGCCACCACGTTCGAGCGCGACCACGAGATGAGCGTGCTCAACAACGAGCGCGACAAGCTCGTGCAGATCGACCGTGCGCTCGAGCGGATCGCGAAGGGCACCTACGGACGCTGCGAGAACTGCGGCGAGCCGATCGGCAAGCTGCGCCTCATGGCCTTCCCGCGGGCGACGCTCTGCATGACCTGCAAGCAGCGCGAGGAAAGGCGCTGACCGGCCGGCAGGCCGCCGTTGCGCGTCCCTCGCGCCTCAGGCTCCGCCTCCTGGTGGCGGTCGTGGCCGTCCTCGGCCTGGCCGCCGACCAGCTGACCAAGGCGTGGGCGCTGCGCGCGCTCGCCGACGGGCCGGTCGACGTGGTCGGCACGCTCGTGCGGTTCGACCTGGTCATGAACCCCGGGGCGGCCTTCAGCACCGGCACCCAGTTCACCGTCGTCCTCAGCTGCCTGGCCATGGCGGCGGTGGTGGTGATCGTGGTCTTCGCCGCGCGCGTCCGGCACACGGGCTGGGCGGTGGCGCTGGGGCTGCTGCTCGCCGGTGTCTCCGGTAACCTCACCGACCGCCTCGTCCGCGAGCCCGGCCCCCTGCACGGCCACGTGGTCGACTTCGTGGCCCTGCCGCACTTCGCGGTCTTCAACGTGGCGGACGTGTGCATCACCACGGCGGCCGCGCTCATCGTCCTGCTCACGTTCCGCGGCGCCACGATCGACGGCGGCGGGGACGACGCTGGGGATGGTGCGGGGGATGGTGCGGGGGATGGTGCCGGGGATGGTGCCGGGACCGGCCCGGTGACGGAGGATGGCGACACAGGGCCCGACGGGCCCCAGGAACCGGACCGGCCCGGTGTGCCGGGCCAGGAGGAGCAGGCGTGAGCGTCTCGGGCGAGGAGCGGACCCTGCTGGTCCCCGAGGGGCTGGCCGGCGAGCGCGTCGACGCCGCGATCTCCCGGATGTTCGGCCTCTCGCGCACCCGGGCCGCCGAGCTCGTGGCCGAGGGCCTCGTGCTGCTGGACGGCCAGCGGGTGGCGAAGAGCGAGCGCGTGGTGCCGGGCACCCGGCTCGACATCACCATCCCCTCCGTGGTCGACCCGCTCGAGGTCGTGCCGGAGATGGTCGAGGGGATCAAGATCATCCACGACGACCCCGCGCTCGTCGTGATCGACAAGCCGGTGGGCGTCGCCGTCCACCCGTCCCCGGGCTGGAGCGGGCCGACCGTGGTCGGGCACCTCGTCGCGGCGGGCTTCCGCATCGCGACCTCCGGGGCCGCCGAGCGTCAGGGCATCGTCCAGCGGCTCGACGTCGGCACCAGCGGCGTCATGGTGATCGCCAAGGGCGAGCACGCCTACTCGGTGCTCAAGCAGGCGTTCCGGGACCGCACGGTCGACAAGACCTACCACGCGCTCGTGCAGGGCCACCCGGACCCGCTGGAGGGCACGATCGACGCCCCCCTGGGCCGGCACCCGAAGTTCGACTACAAGTTCACCGTGCGCGCGGACGGGCGGCCCTCGGTCACCCACTACGAGACCCTCGAGGCGCACCGCTTCGCCTCGCTGCTCCAGATCCACCTCGAGACGGGGCGCACGCACCAGATCCGCGTCCACATGAGTGCGCTCAAGCACCCGTGCGTCGGCGACCTCACCTATGGCGCCGACCCCGTGCTGGCGCGCCGGGTCGGGCTCGAGCGCCAGTGGCTGCACGCGGTGAAGCTGGGCTTCACGCACCCCTCGTCGGGGGACTACGTCGAGTTCGAGTCCGAGTACCCCGACGACCTCGCCGCGGCCCTGGAGATCGTCCGCGACGCCGTCTGAGGCCGGTCGTGGCGCTCACCCTGCGGCGCGGCCGCACCGGTGACGCCGCCGTCCTGGCCGCGGTCCACGTGGCCGCGCGGCGGGCGGCCCCCATGCCCGACGGCGTGCACCCCGAGCACGAGGTGCGCGCCTGGCTGGGGGGCCGGCTGGCGCAGGACGAGGTCTGGCTGGCCGAGGAGGCCGGCCGGACGCTCGGCTACGCCCGCCTGACGGCGTCCTGGCTCGACGACCTCTACGTCCTGCCCGGCGCGCAGGGCGCCGGTGTGGGCTCCGCGCTCCTGGCCCGGGCGCTCGCGCGCCGCCCGGAGGGGCTCTGCCTGTGGGTCTTCGAGTCCAACCACCCGGCCCGCGCGTTCTACGCCGCCCGCGGGTTCGTCGAGCTCGAGCGCACCGACGGCGCGGACAACGAGGAGCGTGAGCCGGACGTCCGCATGGCCTGGCCGGGCGAGGACCCGGCCCGCTTCTGGGCCCGGCTCCACGCCGAGCTGGCCGACGACGTCCGGGTCGTCACCGACGACCTGGCGCGACGCGCCCGGGCCCTGTCCCGGGCCTCCGGGCGACCGTTCTCGGCGTCGGTGCAGGTGAGTGGCGAGAACGTCTGACCCGGCCGGTCCGGGGCGCACCGCGGACCGCCCGCTGTCGGTGCCGGATGGCATCGTGACCGCCGGCGGTCGCGTAGGCTGAGGTCCTTCCCGGAGCTCGGCCGACGACACCGCCGAGCCCCTGCCCGCTCCACCCGCAGAAGGGACGCGCCCCGCTCCGATGGCGAACGGCTCCTCCGACTCCTTCGTGCACCTGCACGTCCACACCGAGTACTCGATGCTGGACGGCGCCGCCCGTCTGGGCGCGCTGGCCAACCGCGCCGCCGAGCTCGAGATGCCCGCCATCGCGATGACGGACCACGGCAACGTCTTCGGTGCCTACGAGTTCTACAAGAAGGCCACCTCGGCCGGCGTGAAGCCGATCATCGGCATCGAGGCGTACTTCGCCCCGAACATCTCCCGGTTCGAGAAGAAGGGCGTCAACTTCTACGACGGCGGCTCCGACGACGTCTCGGCCCGCGGCGCCTACACGCACATGACGCTGCTCTCGGAGTCGACCGAGGGCATGCACAACCTCTTCCGCCTGTCCACGGGCGCCTGGCGGGACGGCTACTTCAAGCACCCGCGCATGGACCGCGAGCTCCTCTCGCAGTACGGCAAGGGGATCATCGGCACCACGGGCTGCCCCTCGGGCGAGGTCCAGGTGCACCTGCGCTACGGCAACTACGAGGCGGCCCGGCAGGCCGCCGGCGACTTCCAGGACATCCTCGGCAAGGAGAACTACTTCCTGGAGCTGATGGACCACGGCCTCGACATCGAGAACCGCGTCCGTGCCGACCTCATCCGCCTGGGCCGGGACCTCAAGATCCCGCTCCTGGCCACCAACGACTCCCACTACGTCATGCGCGAGGACGCGGCGTCGCAGGAGCACCTGCTCTGCATCAACTCGGGCTCGACGATGGACATCCCGGCCGGTGACGGCCCGGGCCAGCGCTTCGCGTTCTCCGGCGACGGCTACTACATCAAGTCGGCCGAGGAGATGCGCGCCCTGTGGGTCGACAAGTACGACCTGCGCGAGGCCTGCGACAACACGCTGCTGATCGCCGAGCGGTGCGACGTGAAGTTCACCGAGGCCGTCGGCAAGTACATGCCGCGCTTCCCCTGCCCGCCGGGGGAGAACGAGGAGTCCTGGCTGGTCAAGGAGGTCGAGAAGGGCCTCCACGAGCGGTACCCGGCCGGCATCCCGGACGAGGTGCGCAAGCAGGCCGAGTACGAGCTCGGCGTCATCAACCAGATGGGCTTCCCCGGCTACTTCCTCGTCGTCGCGGACTTCATCAACTGGGCGAAGGACAACGGCATCCGGGTCGGCCCCGGCCGTGGCTCGGGTGCGGGCTCGATGGTCGCCTACGCCATCCGGATCACGGACCTGGACCCGCTGCGCCACGGCCTGATCTTCGAGCGGTTCCTCAACCCCGACCGCGTCTCGATGCCCGACTTCGACGTCGACTTCGACGACCGTCGCCGCTCCGAGGTGATCAAGTACGTCACCGAGAAGTACGGCGACGAGCGCGTCTCCTACATCGTCACCTACGGCACGATCAAGGCGAAGCAGGCCGTCAAGGACTCCAGCCGCATCCTCGGCTACCCCTTCGCGATGGGGGACCGGATCACCAAGGCGATGCCGCCGGCGGTGATGGGCAAGGACGTCCCGCTGCAGGACCTGTTCAACCCGGAGCACAAGCGCTACTCCGAGGGCGGGGAGTTCCGCGGCATCTACGAGCAGGACCACGACGTCAAGCGCGTCGTGGACACCGCCATCGGCATCGAGGGACTCAAGCGCCAGTGGGGCGTGCACGCGGCCGGCGTCATCATGTCCAGCGAGCCGCTGGCCGACGTCATCCCGCTGCTCAAGCGCCCCGCCGACGGCGCGATGATCACGCAGTTCGACTACCCGACCTGCGAGAACCTCGGCCTCATCAAGATGGACTTCCTGGGGCTGCGCAACCTCACGATCCTCGACGACGCCGTCAAGAACATCAAGGCGAACCGTGGCGAGGACCTCGTCCTGGAGGACCTCGAGCTCGACGACCCCGACGCCTACGACCTGCTGGGCCGCGGCGACACGCTGGGCGTCTTCCAGCTGGACGGCGGGCCGATGCGCGGCCTCCTGCGGCTCATGCGCCCCGACAACTTCGAGGACATCTCGGCCGTCCTGGCGCTCTACCGCCCCGGCCCCATGGGCGTCGACTCGCACACGAACTACGCGCTGCGCAAGAACGGCAAGCAGGACATCACCCCGATCCACCCGGAGCTCGAGGAGCCGCTCCAGGACATCCTCGACACCACCTACGGCCTGATCGTCTACCAGGAGCAGGTCATGGCCGTGGCCCAGAAGCTCGCGGGCTACTCGCTGGGTCAGGCGGACCTGCTGCGTCGCGCCATGGGCAAGAAGAAGAAGGAGATCCTGGACAAGGAATTCGTGCCGTTCTCCGACGGCATGAAGGCCAACGGCTACTCCGACGCGGCGATCAAGTCGCTCTGGGACGTCCTCGTCCCCTTCTCCGACTACGCGTTCAACAAGGCCCACACCGCCGCCTACGGGCTGGTGTCGTACTGGACGGCCTACCTCAAGGCGCACTACGCGCCGGAGTACATGGCGGCCCTGCTCACCAGCGTCGGCGACGACAAGGACAAGTCGGCGATCTACCTCAACGAGTGCCGCCGGATGAAGATCCAGGTGCTCCCGCCCGACGTCAACGAGTCCGCGAACAACTTCACCCCGGTGGGCAACGACATCCGCTTCGGCCTCGGCGCCATCCGCAACGTCGGCACGAACGTCGTGGACGGCATCGTCTCGGCGCGCGCGGAGAAGGGCCGCTACACCGACTTCAACGACTTCCTCTCCAAGGTCCCCGCCCACGTGTGCAACAAGCGGGTCATCGACTCGCTGATCAAGGCCGGCGCCTTCGACGACATGAAGCACAAGCGCCGCGCGCTCGTGGCGGTCCACGAGAACGCCGTCGAGCAGTACGTCGACATCAAGCGCAACGAGGCGATCGGCCAGGACTCCCTGTTCGGCGGGCTGGACGACGACGCCGCGGGCGACTTCGGGACGACGGTGGCCATCCCGGAGATCGAGGAGTGGGAGAAGATGACCCTCCTCGGCCACGAGCGGGACATGCTCGGCCTCTACGTCTCCGACCACCCGCTCCTCGGGCTCGAGCACGTGCTGGCCAACGCCTCCGACGTCTCCATCGGGTCGCTGCTGCTCGACGAGTCCCGCTCCGACGGCTCGCCGATCCAGGTCTGCGGCCTCGTCACCCAGGTGCAGCGCAAGATCACCAAGCGCGGCGACGCCTGGGCGATGGTGACGCTGGAGGACCTGGACGGTGCGATCGACGTCCTGCTGTTCCCGAGCTCCTACCAGCTGGCGGCGCCGCTGCTGATGGAGGACGCGGTGCTCACCGTGAAGGGGCGCCTGTCGAAGAGCAAGGACCAGCCGGAGATCCACGGCCAGGAGGTGAGCGCGCCGGACATCACCGACGGGCCGTCCGGGCCGGTGGTCATCCAGCTGCCGCAGACCCGGGTCAACTCCCACGTCGTGGCGGACCTCAAGGACGTGCTCTCCACGCACCGCGGGATGTCCGAGGTGCACCTGCGGGTCCTCATGCGCGACAAGACGATCGTCATGCGCGTCGGTGACCTGCACCGCGTGACGCCGTCGCCGGCGCTGTTCGCCGACCTCAAGCAGCTCCTGGGGCCCGGGTGCCTGACCAGCTGAACCTGGCCCCGGAGCCGACCCCGGAACCGGCCCAGAAGCCCGGCGGAGCCCACCGCCCGGCCCGTCGCTCCGTGGTGCTCGCGCTCGCGACGGTGCTCGTCGGCCTGGTGGCCGGCCCGCTGCTGGGCTGGCTCTGGGAGACGATCTGGACGCCGACGCAGGGGCTGGTCGTCCAGCACCAGTGGTACGTCGTCGACTCCGACCTCACCTACGACCTCGACGGGCTGCGGCACCAGTTCTCGGGGACGATGCTCTACACCGTCCTCGCGGTGCCGGCGGGTCTGGTGCTCGGCGCCGTCGCCGCCCTGCTCAGCCGCCGCGACGAGGTGCTGACGCTGCTCGCCGTGGTCGTCGGGTCGGCGGCCCTCGGCCTGGGCATGTGGGCCACGGGGACGTGGCTCGGCCCCCAGGACCCGCAGGTCCTGGCGGCCACGGCCACCCAGGGCACCTCGCTGCCCGACCACCTGTCCGTGGGCTCCTGGTCGGTCCTGGTGTGCGCACCGCTGGCCGCGACCCTCGCCGTCACGGTCGTGTTCGGACTGTTACCCAGACTGCACGTCCCGACGCGGCGTCCGGGATAACCTGCAGCCCTCCGGGCCGTGCGAGGCCCCTTCTCGAGGACGTAGGCATGACTGAGCAGCACCCCGACCAGCCCGAGTACCTCGAGCCGAACGCGGGTGGCCCCGTGGAGAAGGGGCCGTCGAGCCGGCGTCGTCGCGGGCTCGCCGTCGGTGGCGCGGTGGCCGCCCTCGTCCTCGTGGGGGGCGGTGCCACCGCAGCGTGGTGGTGGACCTCCGACGGCGGCGACGCCGCCGACGCCCTGCCCGGTGACTCGCTGGTCTTCGTCGGCCTCACGCTGGACCCCAGCGGCGAGCAGAAGGTCGAGGCGCTCTCCACGCTGCAGAAGTTCCCGGCGCTGGCCGAGTCCCTCGGCCTCGACGGCAGCCCCACCGACGTCGACGTGAAGGCGGCCCTCGTGGGGCGCCTGCTGGAGGAGTCCGGCTGCGACGACGTCAGCTACGCCGACGACCTTGAGCCGTGGCTGGGCGACCGGATGGGCGTCTCCGTGCGGGGCGGCTTCACCGCCGACTCCGCGGACGTCGTGGTCGCTGTCGAGGTGACCGACGAGGACGCGGCGGACGACGGCTTCGCCGCCCTCCAGGGCTGCGCCGACGCCCAGACGGGCGGCGACGGCGAGGCCTCGGCCGTCCACGAGGTCCGGGACGGCTGGCTCTACGTCTCCGACACCAGCGAGCACCTCGACGACGCGCTCGCCGCCCTCGACGAGGGGTCGCTGGCCGACTCGACCGACTACGCGGACACGATGGCGCCTGCGGGCGACCCCGGCATCCTGTCCGCCTACGTGTCTCCCGGCATCCAGTCCGCCATCGCCGACTTCCTGGCCGAGCAGGGCCAGACGGTCCCGGACGCCTCCGAGTCGGAGTCCAGCCTGGAGGGCGTGGGTCTCCAGGTCCGGTTCGCCGACTCCTCGCTGGAGGTCCAGGCGGGCCTCCAGCTCTCCGGCGACCTCGTCCACGCGGTCGACGGCCGGTCCACGGGCGGGGACGTGCTCACCGGACTGCCGTCCGACACCGACGCGGCGTTCGCCCTGGGGCTCCCGGACGACTACGTCACCACCCTGGCCACGGCGATGTCCGCGGCCACCGGCCTGAGCGCCGACGAGCTCGACACCGAGCTCCAGTCGTCCTTCGGCCTCGGGCTCGACGACGTGCAGGGGGCGCTCGGTGACCAGCTCGGGCTGGCCCTCGGCCCCGGCCTCGACCTCAACAACGCGCTGGCGTCGACCTCGGCGGACGCCTACCCGCTCGCCCTGCTGCTGGGCGGCTCGGCGGACGACGTCCAGCCGCTCCTGGACGTCCTCAACCCCGTCGTGGGCTACTACCTCGGCTTCTCCACGGGCTCCCAGCAGTACTCGACCGAGCAGCCCGACGACGCCCTGAGCGTCGTCGACCTGCCCTCGGGCGGCTCTGCTGTGGTGACGGGGAACGACTACGGCGACGAGGTCGCGGCCGGCGGTGACCTCGGCTCCGACCCGGTCTTCGCCGCCGCGGTGCCCGACGCCGACTCCGCGAACGGTGCGGTGTTCGTCCGTCTCGCCGGCTCCGACCTCGCCGGCGAGCTGCTGGCCGAGACCGGGCTGGCGGAGTCCGACTACGCGGCGCTCTCGGCGGTCGGCGGATCGGTGTCCTACTCCGACGGGGTCGCCACCGGGCTGCTGCGGATCACCACCACCGACTGAGCGGGGCTCCCGCGAGCGGGGTCAGCGGCCGATCTCGGCCAGGACCGCGCCGGTGACCGCCACGAGGTCGTCGGGGGCCAGACCCAGGTCGAACCCCCGGCGGCCGCCGGAGACGTAGACGCGTTCGTGCAGGATCGCCGTCTCGTCCACGACGGTGCGGTGCGCCTTCTTCTGGCCGACGGGGGAGATGCCGCCGACGACGTAGCCGGTGGCCCGCTCGGCGTCGGCCGGCCTCGCCATCACCGCCTTGCTCCCGCCCAGCGCCCGCGCGAGGGCCTTGAGGTCGAGCTGGCCGGTGACGGGCACGACGCCGACGACGAGCTCGCCGTCGAGGTCGGCGAACAGGGTCTTGAAGACGGTGTCCGGGTCGAGGCCCAGCGCCTGTGCCGCCTCGAGCCCGAAGGACGCCGCGCGCGGGTCGTGCTCGTAGGGGTGGGTGGTGAACTCCACGCCTGCCGCGGTGAGCGCGACGGTGGCGGGGGTCCCGCCCGGGGCCTGCTTCTTCTTCGCCACGGGCGCCAGTATCGCGGGTGGGGTGCAGGCCGGGTCGGGCGGCTGGTCGGGGGACCGGCTAGTTGGGGGACCAGCTAGTTGGGGGACCGGCTAGTTGGGGGACCAGCGGGTGCGCGCCACGTCGGTGGCGGGCAGCGAGGGGATCACGTTGATCGCGCGCAGCTCCTCGCGCAGCAGCCCCACGACGTGGGTCAGACGCTCGGCCGCGGTGTCGGTCTCCAGCAGCTCCTGCCGGTCCGGAAGGGGGAGCGGCGCCCCGGCGGCCATGGCCCAGGACAGCCAGGACGGGTCGCGCGGCAGCGCGCCTTCCCACGGGTCGCCGGCCAGGTCGGCCAGGGCCGCGCGGTAGGCGGTGAACGTGCTGCGGGCCGCCTGGAGCAGGGCGTCGTCCACGTCGCCGTCGCTGTCGGGACGGGCGGAGACCCGGCCGAGCGGGAAGCCGCCGTCGGGGTGCCGCTCCAGGCCGTCGAGCTCGAACCGGTCGACGCCGACGGCCGTGACGGCCAGGGTCCCGTCCGGGCGCTCGCGGCACTGCGTCAGCCGCAGCCGGACGCCGACCCGGAAGAGCGACTGCGCGCCGTGCTCGCCCACTTCGTAGCCCTCGCGGATCGCGACGCTGCCGAACATCCGCTCGGCCGGGTCCTCGAGGTCCATCAGGTGCTCCACCATGGCGCGGTAGCGCTCCTCGAAGACGCGCAGCGGCACCGTCAGCCCCGGGAAGGAGACCGAGTTCAGCGGGAACATCGGCAAGGTGGCGTCCACGTCCACACCGTAGCGAGCGCGGCCCCCACGTCCGGGTGGTGCCCGTGCCGGGCGCGTCGGCGTCCACGTCGGCTTCCGTCCCGGCGTCCACGTGGGGAGCGCGACTGCGCCGGGTCGGCCGCCCCCGCCTAGACTCGGGGCCATGATCAGCCGGACCGACCTGCGTAGTTCTGCCACGGGTCGTGCGCCGGGGGAGCCGTTCGACTACCGGACCGCCCTCCCGCGCGCCGACTTCGACGTCGAGGCCGCGGTTCCGGCGACCCATCGCATCCTCGCGGACGTCCGCGAGCGGGGCATCGAGGCCATCCTCGAGATGAGCGAGAAGTTCGACGGCGTGGCGCTGGACGACGTCCGCGTGCCCGCCGCGGCGATGCAGCTCGCCCTCGACGAGCTGGACCCGGCGCTCCGCGCCGGCCTGGAGGAGTCGATCCGCCGCCTGCGCGCGACCTGTGCGAACGAGCTCGAGACCGACGCCGTGACCGAGCTCGGCCCCGGGGCCGTCGTCACCCACCGCAAGGTGCCGATGGGCCGCGTCGGCCTCTACGTCCCCGGCGGCCTCGCGCCGCTCATCTCCAGCGTGCTGATGAACACCGTGCCGGCCCAGGTGGCCGGCGTCGGCTCCATCGCGCTGGCCAGCCCGCCGCAGAAGGAGTTCGGCGGCCTGCCGCACCCGAGCATCCTCGCCGCCTGCGCCCTGCTGGGCGTCGAGGAGGTCTACGCGGTCGGCGGTGCCCAGGCGATCGGCATGTTCGCCTACGGCGCCGGCCCCTGCGCGCCCGTCGACCTCATCACCGGCCCCGGCAACATCTGGGTCGTCACCGCCAAGCGCCTGGTCAAGGGCTCGGTCGGCATCGACTCGGAGGCCGGGCCCACCGAGATCGCGATCCTGGCCGACGAGACGGCCGACCCGGCGTTCGTCGCCGCCGACCTCATCAGCCAGGCCGAGCACGACCCGCTGGCGGCGTCCGTGCTCGTGACCCCGAGCGAGACCCTGGCCGGCGAGGTCGAGGCCGAGCTGGACAAGCAGGTCAGCGCGACCAAGCACGTCGAGCGCATCCGCACGAGCCTCGCGGGCAAGCAGTCCGCGATCGTGCTGGTCGACGACCTCGAGCAGGGCCTCGCCGTCGTGGACGCCTACGCGGCCGAGCACCTGGAGATCCAGACCGTCGACGCGGACGCGTGGGCCGCCCGGGTCCGCAACGCCGGCGCGATCTTCGTGGGGCCGCACGCCCCGGTGAGCCTCGGCGACTACTGCGCCGGGTCGAACCACGTGCTGCCCACCGCGGGCTGCGCGTGCCACTCCTCGGGCCTCTCGGTGCGCGCCTTCACCAAGTCGGTGCACGTCATCTCCTACGACCGCACCGGCCTGGCCGACGTGGCCGACCACGTGACGACGATGGCGGAGGCGGAGGACCTGCCGGGCCACGCCCAGGCCGTCCGCGTGCGCTTCGCCGCTGACCCCGCCACCGGCGCCGAGAACCAGGGCTGAGGCGCGCCGTGGACTTCCCGCCGATCCGCGAGGAGCTGCGCGGGCTGGAGCCCTACGGGGCGCCCCAGCTCGACGTGCCCGTGCAGCTCAACACCAACGAGAACCCCTACGGCCCCAGCGAGGCGTGCGCGGACGACATCGCCGCGTCCGTGCGCGAGGCCGCGCTGGGCCTGAACCGCTACCCCGACCGCGAGCACGTCGCCCTGCGCGAGGGGCTCGCGGCCTACCTGTCGCGCGACACCGTGGCCGCGGGCTTCACGATCACGGCCGACCAGGTGTGGGCCGCGAACGGCTCCAACGAGGTCATGCTCCAGCTGCTCCAGGCCTTCGGCGGCCCGGGGCGCACGGCCTGCTCGTTCGCTCCCACGTACTCGATGTACCCCGAGTACGCCCGCGACACGATGACCCGCTGGGTCACCGGCCACCGCGCGGAGGACTTCGCGCTGGACGTCGACGCCGCGCGCGAGCTGATCGAGGCCGAGCAGCCGACCGTCGTCCTGCTCCCGAGCCCGAACAACCCCACCGGCACGGCGCTGCCGCCCGAGGCGATCGAGGTGCTCTGCAAGGCCACCGGCGCCTACGGCGGCCTGCTGGTCGTGGACGAGGCGTACGGCGAGTTCCGCCGCGAGGGGACGCCGTCGGCGCTGGAGCTGCTGCCCGCGCACCGCAACCTCGTCGTCTCCCGGACGATGAGCAAGGCGTTCGCGCTGGCCGGCGGACGCCTGGGCTACCTGGCGGCCGACCCGGCGATCCTGGACGCCATCCGCGTCGTCCGGCTGCCCTACCACCTCTCCGCGGTCACCCAGGCCACCGCGCTGGCGGCCCTGCGGCACGCGCCCGAGCTGCTCGGCAAGGTCGACGACCTGCGCCGCGAGCGCGACGACGTCGTGACCTGGCTGCGCGAGCAGGGCCTCGCCGTGGCCGACAGCGACGCCAACTTCGTGCTCTACGGCCGTTTCGCCGACCGGCACGCCCACTGGGAGGCCCTCCTCGAGCACGGCGTGCTCGTGCGCGAGGTCGGCCCGGCGGGCTGGCTGCGCGTGTCGGTGGGCACGCCCGAGGAGATGACCGCCTTCCGCGAGGCGACCGCCGCCGTCCTGGCGACGCCCGCGGGAGCACTGATGGACCCCGCTACGGAGGACAAGGCATGACCCGCACCGCCCGCGTCGAGCGCACCACGAGCGAGTCGAAGGTCGTCGTCGAGGTCAACCTCGACGGCACCGGCAAGCACGAGATCTCCACCGGTGTCGGCTTCTACGACCACATGCTCACCGCGCTCGCCCGGCACTCGCTCATCGACCTCACCGTGATCAGCGAGGGCGACACGTGGATCGACGCCCACCACACCACCGAGGACACCGCCATCTGCCTGGGGCAGGCGCTGCGCGAGGCCCTGGGGGACAAGAAGGGCATCCGCCGCTTCGGCGACGCCACGGTCCCGCTGGACGAGGCCCTCGTGCACGCGACGGTGGACGTCTCCGGCCGTCCCTACTGCGTGCACACCGGCGAGCCGGAGGGCCAGCAGTACGTGCAGCTCGGCGGCTCCGGCGTCTCCTACCTCGGGTCGCTGACCCAGCACGTCTTCGAGTCGATCGCGTTCCACGGCCACTTCTGCCTGCACGTGCGCGTGCTGGCCGGCCGGGAGCCGCACCACATCGTCGAGACCCAGTTCAAGGCCTTCGCCCGGGCACTGCGCGACGCCGTCGCGATCGACCCGCGCGAGACCGGCATCCCGTCGACCAAGGGCGCGCTCTGAGCGCGCAGGCCCCCGTCGGGGCGGGTCAGGACGTCGACCCGGCCGTGCTCGCCACCAAGACCGTCGTCGTCCTCGACTACGGCTCGGGCAACCTGCGCTCGGCCGTGCGGGCCGTGGAGCGGACGGGCGTGCAGGTCGAGCTCACCGGCGACTTCGAGAGGGGCCTGGCCGCCGACGGCCTGCTCGTCCCGGGCGTCGGCGCGTACGCGGCGTGCATGGCGGGCCTGAAGGCGATCAAGGGCGACCGGCTGATCGGTCGGCGGCTCGCCGGCGGCCGTCCGGTGCTCGGCATCTGCGTGGGGATGCAGGTCCTGTTCGCGCGGGGCATCGAGCACGGGGTCGAGACGGACGGCTGCGACGAGTGGCCGGGTGTCGTCGAGCGCCTCCAGGCGCCCGTGGTGCCGCACATGGGCTGGAACACGGTGGAGGCCCCCGAGGGCACGGCGGCGTTCGCCGGCCTGGAGGGGGAGCGGTTCTACTTCGTCCACTCCTACGGCGTGCGGGACTGGACGCTGGAGACCAACGACCGGACCAAGGCACCGCTCGTGACCTGGGCGGAGCACGGCGGCGACCGGTTCGTCGCGGCCGTGGAGAACGGCCCGCTGTGGGCCACCCAGTTCCACCCGGAGAAGTCCGGCGACGCCGGCGCAGCGCTGCTGCGCAACTGGGTCGCGACCCTCTGAGCGCGCACGCCGAGCAGACGACCGATGAGCAGGGAGCGCGCCCGACGCCGGGCCGAGCGTGAGGCCGAGGCGGCCGCGCGGGCGGCCGAGCGGCGGCTGCGCGAGGAGCGGGCGGCCCGACGGGCGCAGTGGCGCGGCCGGCTCCTGGCGCCGTTCCGGGCCGTGACGGACGCCGTCGGGCTCACCGGCGGGCCACGCGGGCGGGTCCAGGGCCGGCTGGCCGAGAAGCGGCGGCGACGGACCGGTGCGGTGCTCGCGGGCGGGTCGGCGGTCGTCGTCCTGGCCGGGGCGATCACGCGGGACTGGGCCGCCGTCGCGCTCACCGGCGTGGTCGTCGTCCTCGCCGCCCCCGTCGCCTACACCCTGTTCTTCCGGCGCTGATCCCTCCGCGCCGAGGGCGCCACCCGCACCCCACCCCCCGACCAGACTGACGAAGACCGAGAGTGAAGAGGACAACGATGAGCGACTACCTGGAGCTGCTGCCGGCGGTGGACATCACCGAGGGCCAGGCCGTCCAGCTCGCGCAGGGCGTGGCGGGCTCGGAGCGCGCCTACGGCGACCCGATCGCCGCCGCGATGCGCTGGCAGGAGGCGGGCGCCGAGTGGCTGCACCTCGTCGACCTCGACGCGGCCTTCGGCCGGGGCTCCAACCGTGAGCTCCAGGCGCAGATCGTCGGCGCGCTCGACATCAAGGTGGAGATGAGCGGCGGCATCCGCGACGACGAGTCGCTCGCCTCCGCGCTGGCCACCGGCTGCACCCGGGTCAACATCGGTACGGCCGCGCTGGAGAACCCCGAGTGGTGCCGGCGGATCATCGCCGAGCACGGCGACCGGATCGCGATCGGCCTCGACGTCCGCGGCCGCACGCTCGCCGCCCGCGGCTGGACGCGTGACGGCGGCGACCTCTACGAGGTGCTCGACCGGCTCGACTCCGAGGGCTGCGCCCGCTACGTCGTCACCGACGTGAACAAGGACGGCATGCTCGCCGGCCCGAACCTCGAGCTGCTCAAGGACGTCTGCTCCGCCACCGACGCGCCCGTCGTGGCCTCCGGGGGCGTCACCACGCTCGACGACATCCGGGCCCTCATGGGGCTCGTCGAGGTCGGCGTCGAGGGCGCCATCGCCGGCACCGCGCTCTACGAGGGGCGGTTCACGCTCGAGGACGCGCTCGCGCTCACCCTGCCCTCCGAAGGTCAGGGCCGGGCATGAGCCTCGCCGTCCGCGTCATCCCGTGCCTGGACGTCAACGGCGGCCGGGTGGTCAAGGGGATCAACTTCCTGGACCTGCGCGACGCCGGTGACCCCGTCGAGCTGGCCCGCTCCTACGACGCCGAGGGCGCCGACGAGCTGACCTTCCTCGACATCTCCGCCTCGCACGAGGGCCGCGCGACGACCATGGAGATGGTCTCCCGCTGCGCCGAGGAGGTCTTCATCCCGCTCACCGTGGGTGGGGGCGTCTCGTCGGTCGAGGACGTCGACCGCCTGCTGCGCGCCGGGGCCGACAAGGTCGCGGTCAACACCGCCGCGATCCGCCGGCCCGAGCTGGTCGCCGAGATCGCCGACCGCTTCGGCAACCAGGTCCTCGTGCTCTCGGTCGACGCCCGCCGCGCGCCCGGCACCGACTCCGGCTTCGAGGTCACCACGCACGGTGGTCGCCAGTCCGCCGGGCTGGACGCCGTGGAGTGGGCGCACCGGGCCTGCGAGCTGGGCGCCGGGGAGATTCTCCTCAACGCGATGGACGCCGACGGCACCCAGGACGGGTTCGACCTGGAGCTGTTGCGGGCCGTGCGGTCCGAGGTGTCGGTGCCCGTCATCGCCTCCGGCGGGGCCGGGGCCCTCGAGCACTTCCCGCCCGCCGTCGAGGCCGGGGCGGACGCGGTGCTGGCGGCCACCGTCTTCCACTTCGGCACCCTGCGGATCGGGGACGTGAAGGACACGCTGCGCGCGGCGTCCTACCCCGTGCGCTGAGCGCCCGCCCTCCTCAGCGGCGGCGCTGGAGGAGGGCCTGGTGCACCGCGACGGGGTCGTGGAACCAGGCCCCGAACGACACGCTGCACAGGCGGGCGCCGAGGGGTGCGAGGGCCCGGACCGCCTCGGCGTCCAGCTCGGCGGCCGCCAGCCGTCCGGCGAGCTCGGAGCCGGCGCTCACCAGCTCCACGTCGTCGTCCCCGGCCGCGAGAGCGTCGAGGTGGGCGAAGGCCTGGGGCAGCGCCTCGGTGAGCATCGCCTTCGTCACCGTGGTCTTCTCGTGCCACCAGGCGCGGCTGGCCGCCGCGGCGGGCAGGAGCTCGCAGCGGGTGCCCGGCGCCTGTCGCGCGAGGTGCTGGGCGAGGTCCCACGAGGTCTCCGCGGTGCCGAACCACCAGGGGGAGACGTGCTCGACGGCGGCGACCCGCCACTCGTAGCCGTGCGGCGAGGCCTGCTCGGCGCCGGCGAGCAGCTGGTGGAAGAGCGTGGCGTCCTGCTCGAGCCCGCGGGCCCGGTGGAACGCGGCGGCCCAGGCGGTGGGGTCGCGCGGGTCGGCGTCCAGCGCGGCGCCGATGACGGTGCCCGCCTCCTCCAGCAGCGAGTGGAAGGCGGCGAACTGGTCGGCGCTGACGTCGGCGGCGCGGGCACCCGAGCGCGCCTCCCACGCCGCGCGGACGGCCAGGACCGCCCGGGCGGTGGGCGCACCGCTGCCCTGCCACGCCGCGAGGGCGCCGGGCCGCTCTGCCTCGAGCCGCGCCGCGTGCTCCACGAGCAGGTGGTGGTGCGTCCAGCGGCCCTGCGCGGCCAGGGCGTCCAGGCGGGCCGCCCACGGGCCGGCGTCGCCCTGGACGTCGCCCTGGACGTCGCCCTGGGCGGCTCCGGAGAGCAGGGCCAGGTCGTCGCTCAGGTGGGTGTCGACCTCGGAGGCGGGGACGACGGGCTTCCTGCGGGAGAACAGCGGCACGGGAGCAGACCCTAGCGGTCCGGTGTCAGGGCCGCCGCGGCACGGACCACGTCGCGGGCCTCCACCGGCCGCAGGTCGACGGCGTCCAGGTCCGCCACCGGCACCCACGCGGGGCGGTAGAGGTTCGTGACGGTGGAGACCTCCGGCCCGGACAGGGTCGGGGCCGTCCGGGCCGACTCCAGGGGCTCGAGTCGCAGGTAGTGGGCCCGCCGGTCGGGGTGCTCCAGGCAGGCGAGCCGATCGCGGACCACGGCCTCGACCCCGGTCTCCTCCCGCAGCTCGCGGGCGGCGGCCTCCGGCACGGACTCGCCGGGCTCCACCCCGCCGCCGGGCAGCACGGCGTAGGACGTGCCGTGCCGGCGGCGCAGGACCACGAGGACGGCCGGCCCGGTCGGGTCGCCCGGGCGCGGGTCGAGGACCACCGCGACGGCGCGCTCGGGCAGCGGGGCGGGGTCGGGGGCCTCGTCCCGCTCGATGAGCAGGCCCTCGTCCGGCGTCGGGGGCTCGAAGAGGCCCGCGAGGTGGTGGACGGCGTCGGCGCGTGGGCCCAGCCGCCCGACGGCGGTGTCGAGGTCGACCTCGAGGTGGTGCAGGACGGGGTCGGCGCCGGCGCGCAGGGCGCGGTCGCGCCACGTGGCGCGACGGGCGCGGCTCCAGCAGTTCCAGTCGAGGACGACGTCGGTGCCGCTGGCCAGCACCTGGAGGGCCGTGTCCCACACGAGCTCCTGGCAGCGCACGGCCGCGACGGGGAAGTCGCGGTGGCCCTGGGCCACGCCGTGCAGCCGCTGCACCCACTCGTCCAGGGTGAAGCGGACGGCGGGCACGTCGCGCTCGAGCCGCCGCGCGAGCGTGGTCTTGCCGGCGCCTGGCAGGCCCGCGAGCAGGTGGACGCGGGGCATCAGAAGCCGAACGCCGAGCGGTCGAGCGAGGCGAGGGCAGCGGGGGAGCCGGTCACCTCCACCTGCGAGGCCGAGCGGCCGCAGCAGAACAGCAGCAGCTCCACGGGGTCGCCGGTGATGGTCACCGGCTCGGGCCCGGGGCGGAGCACGTGCCGCTCGCCGGTGTCGGTGCGGAGCGCGACCAGGCCGGTGCGGGCGGGGCGCGCCAGGACGCGGCGCATGCGCAGCAGCGCCCGCCAGACCTCGTCGCGGTCGTCGGCGTGGAGCGGGCGCGGGGCCGTGGTGCGGTCCCCCGCCAGGCCGGCGCCGCGACGCACGTCCTCGTGGTGGACGACGAGCTCGACGGTGTTGACCAGCGCGTCGAGCGCCGCCACCGGCCGCAGCGGCGCGGGCGGCGTCCGGAAGCGGGCGACGGCGTCGGGCCAGGCCACGCGGTGGACGCGCCGGGTCGCGAGGGCCGTGAGCGGCGCCAGGGGCGGGACGACGATCCCCGCGGCCGCCCACGGTGCCCGCTCGCGCACGAGGAGGTGGTCGAGGAGGTCGCGCGTGGTCCAGCCGGTGCAGAGCGTCGGCACGTCCGGGCCGACCTCGAGCATGAGGTCGCCCAGCGACTCGCGCTCGCGCCGGACGAACGGGGTGCTGCGGGTGCTCATGCTGCGAGCCTAGGAGCGGCACCCTGGGGAGGGAGTCAGGCGACGGCGGCGGTGCCCGCTGACGCGCGGGTGTCGGCCAGCGCCGTGGTGCCGAGCGGGGTGACGAGGTACGCCCGCCCGCGGCGCGTCCACCAGCGCCAGCCCCCGAGGTCGACGGCGCGCTCGTAGGCCCAGCCGAGGTGGGTCTTGGCCCGGTGGTGGGTGCGACACAGCGGCGCGGCGTTGGCCGTCGACGTGCTCCCGCCGTCGCCGTGGGGACGGACGTGGTCGACGTCAGCGCGGCGGGAGGGCCGCCGGCACCACGGGAAGACGCACGTGGGTTCCGCGAGCCGGACCTGCTCCTTGAGGCGGTCCGGGAACTCGTAGGCCTCGGCGTGGCGGGGCAACCGTTGGTCGATCACCGGTCTGATCGTGATCCGGGTGCCTGCGGGGGACTCGGTCACCCACCGGGCGAGCACCTCGAGCGTCGTGAACCCGCCGCCCAGCCGCCCGAGGCTGCCGGGGCCGGCCTCGACCCGCGCGAGCGGCTGCTGGTCGGACGCGGCGGTGCCGTCGGCCGCGGCGCGGACCGCGTCCTCCGAGACGTGGAGGTAGAGCGTGAGGTCGCGGGTGGTCGGCGCAGCGGGGTGGTCGGGGTGCTGGGGGCAGCGACCCTGGAGCTGGCGCCGGGCGATCTCGCCGAGGGCGGCGGCGCGGCGCGCGTCGAGCGAGCCGGTGTGCCCGGACTCGCGCAGCTCGGTGGCGACCTGTGCCAGCGCGGCCTCGAGGTCCGCCGCGTCGGTCACGTCGAGGGTGGCGTCGACGCAGACGACGCCGGTGTGGTCGACCATCCGGTGGCCGAGCGTCGTCTCGGCGAACCGCACGTGCCGGGTGTCGGCGGCGTCGATCGCCTGCTGCTCCGCGGCCTCGGGGTCGAAGCGGACCAGGGCCTCGGTGACCAGGCGCTCCAGCGCGGCCGGGCCGACGCGGTGGGCGACCGCCGCGAGCTGGGCGTCCACGAAGTCCGCGCCGGCGGCCGGGAGGTGCAGGGTCGCCCGGGCGACGAGCCGGGCCTTGAACCAGGGGAGCGCGTGGTCGAGGGCCTCCGCGTCCGCGAGGACGAGCTCGTCCTCGGACCCCAGCACCGTGCCGCGCGTCATCGCTGCCCAGGTGCGGGGCAGCCGGTATCGCAGCTCGACCACCTGGCCCACGAAGGCGCGGCCCGCGTCGGTGGACATCCCGAGGGCCGCGGCCCACTCGACCACCGCTGCCTCGGTCACCAGGGGCGAGCCAGGCCCGCCGAGCTCGAGCGGGCGGTCGCCGTGCAGGAAGGCGGGGGTGTCCGCCGCGTAAGCCACGGCGTTCGCCGGGGCCAGCACGGCCTGCTCCGGGTGCGCCTCGACCCACCCGACCGTCGCCTGGGCCAGCGCCACGTCGGCGAGGTGACGCGCCCTCCTCGCCCCGCGGGCGCGCGCCAGGAGGACGTCGGTGGGGTGCTGTGCCCCCGCCGCTCCCGGGCCTCGCTCCGCGGTGCTGGTCATGGGGGAAGTCTAGGGAACGTGCGTACGAATGACGTGCCTCTATCTGGGTAAAGTGGTGTTCTCTGGGCTGGTGCGAGGTGAGGGTAAGCTTCCCTCGTGCTCACCGGACAGGATTGGTCGCGCGGGGTGTCACACGACCCGGGCCCCTGGGACCTGCCACGTCGGAACTCGTGACTCCTGCGGACGAGCGTGCACGTCTGCCGCCCCGGGAAGTAGGTCGCTGGGAGGATGCCGGTCATGGCAGGTGGTGCGAGCAACGCTGAGGATGACGAGTCCTCCGAGGCAGAGGTGGAGGCATTCCTCGCTCTGCTGGAGGAAGCCCGCGCCCGAGAGACGGCGATCGCCGCCGAACGCCCGACCGCCGAGATCATGGGGATGATCCTTCTTCAGAATGCGAAGGACCTGCACGCCCACTTGAACGTTCGCCGGACCAGTGCGTACGACTCCCTCGGTGACGACAAGAGCGAGGCTGACGAGTACGACTTCCACCCGGCCCCGGGGTCGCCGGCCGATCAGGACCTGCAGTGGGCTGAGTCGCTGGTCGGGTTCGCCGACAATCCGATCAGGATCTCTCTCGACCTGATCCAAAGGCTGGTGGCGGCGACCGTCGAGCACCTGGAAGGGCTTGCGCAGCTCACTGCGGCCACCACTCTGATGAGGGCTCCCGTCTCCCTCGCCCGTTCAGCCATGGAGGCGGCCGCGACCGCCGCTCACCTGGCGGACTCCACGGTCCCTCGTGAGGACAGGCTCCGACGAGCGCTGAACCTGCGGTTAGCCGAGCTGGGCGAGGCGCGGTACGAGCATTCCGGCGGCCTCGATGAGGCCGATTGGTTCGAGAGGGAGATCGACGCGATCTCGACGGGCGTGGCCGGCCTCGGCCTGGCGGTGAAGAACACAGACCGCCGTAGTCGCGGTCTTCCTTCGATCCATCCGAAGGACACGACACAGACCGTGATCCAGGAGATCCTCGAACGAGATCTCGGGTCCTCGGTCTGGCGAAGCATGTCCGCGGTTGCGCACAGCCGCGAGGCATTGATGCTGGTCGTCGTTGACGCACTCAACCCCCGAGGGGGCAACGAGCAGTGGCGCGCCCGCGACCTGGCGCGCAACTGCCTGCCGGCGCTGGTCGTTGTCGACCAGTTGATACCGCGACTCGGCACCTATCTCGGGTGGGACATGACCGACGCGTGGGACGACGCGAAGAAGACCTTGCTGGACGTCTGGCTTCGTGGTTCCGGGGCCCTGGACGAGGAGATCGAGCGAAAGCTGTTCGGCGATCCGGCGTGAGGCCGGCCCACACCTGAGCCCCGGCTGACCGTGACGGAATACGCGGGGACGCCGCGCGGGTTCTTGCTGGTCGGCAGCACGCAGGGACGAACGGGAGCACATGAGCAGCACCACGACCTCACCGGTCGCCGACGCAGAGGACGCCGGGAACGAGGCGGACGACGCGCTGGTCGGCAGCCGAAGCCGGGCCGCGACGACCTGGGACGGGTTCAAGGTCCTCGGGGTCGCGATCCGCCGCGAGCCGTGGGTGTTCACGATCAGCACCGTGGGCAGCGTCCTGTTCGGGGCCCTGACGGTGGCGGACGCGTGGGCCCTCGGTTGGGCCACGGACCACGTCCTCACCCCCGCCTTCACCACGGGGGAGACGGACGCCTCGATGCTCTGGGCGGTGCTGGCGATCTTCCTCGGCATCGCGCTGCTGCGGGCCGTTGGCATCGTGGCGCGCCGCGTGGGCGCGGGCCTCATGCAGTACCGGATGCAGGCGCACACGCGCCGCGCGGTGAGCCGGCAGTACCTGCGCCTGCCCATGGCCTGGCACCAGCGGCACCCGACGGGCGAGCTGCTGAGCAACGTGAACTC
Organism: Nocardioides sp. GY 10127; assembly: GCF_004919085.1. Lineage (GTDB taxonomy): Bacteria > Actinomycetota > Actinomycetes > Propionibacteriales > Nocardioidaceae > Nocardioides. The sequence goes on from NZ_STGL01000007.1 coordinate 424,796, forward strand.
CGACGTCGAGGCGGCCTGGAGTCCCATCGCGCCGCTCCCGATGGCGGTCGGCACGATCGCGATGATGGTGATCGCGGTCGCCCAGATGTTCGCCTCGGACGTCGTGCTGGCGGTCGTCGGTCTCGCGGTGTTCCCCGCGGTGGTGGGCTCCAACCTGGTCTTCCAGCGGCTCTCCTCTCCGCTCATGACGCGCGCCCAGCAGCTGCGCGCGGAGCTCTCCGAGATCGCCCACGAGTCCTTCGACGGCGCGATGGTCGTCAAGACGCTGGGCCGCGAGCAGGAGGAGACGGCCCGGTTCGGGGCGGTGGCCCACGAGCTGCGTCGCACCAACGTCCGCGCGGGCCGTATCCGCGCCGCCTTCGACCCCGCCCTGGCGGCACTGCCGAACATCGCCGTGCTCGTCGTCCTGGCGGTGGGCGTCGGTCGGGTGGAGTCCGGCGCGATCGAGGCGGGCGCCGTCGTCACCGTGGCCTACCTGCTCACGGTGGTCGCGTTCCCGATCCGCTCCATCGGCTGGCTGCTGGGCAACTTCCCCGCCTCGGTCGTGGGCTGGGAGCGGGTCTCCCGGGTGTTGGACGCCCAGGGCTCGATGGCCCACGGCGAGACCCGGCTGGAGGCCGCGGGCGGCGCCCACCTCGAGGTGGACGCGCTCGCCTACTCCTACGACGAGTCCGGGACGGCGCTCCTGCGCGAGGTGTCCTTCACCGTCCCGCCGGGCCGCACGATCGCCCTGGTCGGTGCCACCGCCTCGGGCAAGTCCACGCTCACCAGCCTCGTCACGCGCCTCGTCGACCCCCAGGGCGGCAGCATCCGCCTCGACGGCGTCGACCTGCGCGACCTGGCCGAGGGCGAGCTCGCGCGCTCCGTGGCGGTCGTGCCGCAGACCCCGTTCCTCTTCGACGACACGGTGCGCGGCAACGTCACCCTGGGCGCCGAGGTCAGCGACGAGGACGTCTGGGCGGCGCTGCGCGCGGCCCAGGCCGACGGCTTCGTCGCCGCGCTGCCCCAGGGTCTCGACACCCGGCTCGGCGAGCGCGGGACGTCCCTCTCCGGCGGCCAGCGCCAACGCATCTCCCTGGCCCGCGCCCTCGTGCGACGGCCCCGCCTGCTCGTGCTCGACGACGCCACCTCGGCCGTCGACCCCGAGGTGGAGGGGCGCATCCTCGCCGCGCTGCGCCGCGGCCCCGCGGGGGACGAGCAGCCCTCCCTGCTCGTCGTCGCCTACCGCAAGGCCACGATCGGCCTCGCCGACGAGGTCGTGCACCTGGACGCCGGCCGCATCGTCGCCCGCGGCACGCACGCCGACCTGCTGGCGACCAGCCCCGACTACGCACGCCTCGTCAACGCCTACGAGACCGACGAGGAGCAGACCCGATGAGCACCAGCGGCACCGCGCTCGACACCGGCGACCGCCTCGGCGGCCTGGAGACCATCCGTCTGGGCATGCGCCACTCCCCGGAGCTGCGGCGCGGCCTGGGCGTGACCACCCTGCTCGCCGTCCTCGCCTCGGGCGGCGAGGTCGTGGTCCCCATCGCCGTCCAGCAGACCCTTGACCGCGGCCTGGCCGCGGACGGCGGGCCCGACCTCGCCTTCACCGCGCTCATGGGCCTGCTGGCGGCTGCTGCCGTCGTCCTCACCGCCGTGGCCTCCTACCTGATGACCGCCCGGTTGTTCACCGCGGCCGAGCAGGGCCTGGCGACGCTGCGCACGAAGGCGTTCCGGCACGTCCACGACCTGCCCCTGCTCACCCAGAACACCGAGCGGCGCGGCGCGCTGGTGGCGCGGGTGACCAGCGACGTCGACCAGGTGAGCCAGTTCCTCGTCTTCGGCGGACTGCTCTTCGTGGTGAGCGTGGGCCAGATCCTGCTCGCCACCGTCGTGATGGCCGTCTACTCCTGGCAGCTCACGCTCGTGGTGTGGCTGGCCTTCCTGCCGCTCTTCCTCAGCCTGCGGTTCTTCCAGCGCCGGCTCACGGAGGCCTACGGCGTGGTCCGGCGGCAGGTCGGCGCCATGCTCTCGGCGGTCTCCGAGCCGGTGGTGGGCGCGGCGGTCGTCCGCTCCTACGCGGTGGCCGACCGCACGCAGGCGCGCATCGACGAGGCCATCGACCGGCACAAGGCCGCCTCGTTCCGCGCGCAGGGCTACACGGCGTTCTCGTTCTCGCTGGGCGGCGTGTCCGCGGGCCTGGCGAACGCGGGGGTCGTCGTGGTCGGCATCTGGCTCATGCCGGGCGGCTGGCTCGGCACCGACTCCATGACCCTGGGCACCGTGCTGGCGTTCGCGTTCCTCGTGACGCTGTTCGTGGGCCCCGTCCAGATGGGCACCCAGATCCTCACCGACGCCCAGAACGCGCTGGCCGGGTGGCGCCGGGTCATCGGCATCCTCGAGACGCCCGCCGACCTCTCCGATCCCGGCGCGGACGGCGTGCCCCTGCCGTCAGGACCGATCGAGGTCACCTTCGACCACGTCGGCTTCGCCTACCCCGGCGGTGCGCCGGTGCTGCACGACGTCGACCTCACGCTCACCCCCGGCAGCCGCGTGGCGGTGGTGGGGGAGACCGGCTCGGGCAAGTCCACGATCGCGAAGCTGCTCACCCGGCTCATGGACCCGAGCGAGGGCCGCGTCCTGCTGGACGGGGTGGACCTCCGCGCCGTGGCGCAGGCCGACCTGCGGCGCAGCGTCGTGCTGGTGCCCCAGGAGGGCTTCCTGTTCGACGACACCCTCGCCGCGAACGTCCGGTACGGACGCATCGACGCGGACGAGGCCGCCATCCGCGCGAGCGCCGACGCGCTCGGCCTGGGGGACTGGCTCGCCGGCCTGCCCCGCGGACTGGAGACCCGGGTGGGGCAGCGGGGCGAGTCGCTCTCCGCGGGGGAGCGGCAGCTCGTCGCCCTCCTGCGCGCCCACCTCGCCGACCCCGACCTGCTCGTCCTCGACGAGGCGACCAGCGCCGTCGACCCCGCCCTGGAGATGCGGATCGGTCGGGCGCTGGAGCGGCTCATGCGCGAGCGGACGTCGGTGACGATCGCCCACCGGCTCTCCACCGCCGAGGCCGCCGACGAGGTGCTGGTGGTCGACGCCGGCCGCGTCGTCCAGCGCGGCCCGCACGCCGAGCTGGTGGCCCAGGTGGGCTCGGTCTACGCGGGGCTGCACGCGTCCTGGGTCGCCCAGCAGGGGCGCGCGCCCTCCGCGGGGGACGGCCCGATGCGGGCCGGAGCGGCCGGACAGGGATGATGGGTCGCGTGACCGAGCTCGACCCCGCCGTGGCCTCCCGACTCAAGCGCACCGAGGACGGCCTGGTGCCCGCGGTCGTCCAGCAGCACGACACCGGCGAGGTGCTCATGCTGGGCTGGATGGACGACGAGGCGCTGGCCCTCACGCTCAGCACCGGCCGCGCCACCTACTGGTCCCGCTCCCGCCAGGAGTACTGGGTCAAGGGCGAGACCTCCGGCCACCGGCAGTGGGTGCGCGAGGTGCGCCTCGACTGCGACGGCGACACGCTGCTGGTGAAGGTCGACCAGGAGGGCGCGGCCTGCCACACCGGCGACCGCACCTGCTTCGACGCCGACCTCCTCCCGTCGACGGCGCCCGCCCGTGCCTGAGGCCGCGCCCGTGGACGGCAAGGAACGGCGCCGCGGCTCCCGGATGGGCGCCGTGCTCGTCCTCGCGCTCGCCTCGGGCGCCCTGGCGGCCGTGGCCGGCGGCAAGCCCGCTGCCTCGGCGTCGGCGGACGGCACCGGGGGCACTGTCGCCGAGATGACCCTCACGACCGGGGACGCGCTCACGCTGCCCGCCGTCACCTCCACCGCCCTCGTCGCGCTCGCGGCCATCGGGGTCGTCCTGGTGACCCGGGGCCGGGTCCGGCGCGGCGTGGCCGTGCTGGGGCTGCTCGCCTCCCTCGCCTCGGTCGCCGCCGCCGTCCAGGGGTGGTGGGGCGTGCGCTCGACCATCGCCGACACCCTGGCCTCGGTCGGCGCGGACGGCAGCACCTCGCCCACGGCCTGGTACTTCGCGGCCGTCCTGGGCGCGCTGGTCCTCGTCGTCGCGATGGCCGCCACCGTCGTCCTCGTGCCCCGGTGGCCCGAGATGGGCAGCCGGTACGACGCGCCCGCCGGCGCGGCGTCGGCAGCGGCGGCCTCGGCCGCCGCGGCGCGGGTCGGCGCGGACGGCGTCACGAGCACGGACCTGTGGAAGGCGATGGACGCCGGCCTCGACCCGACGGGCGAGGCCGACGAGCCGGATCGCGACACGGCGGACGACACGGCGGACCACCCCGAGCGCGACCCCGAGGCCGCCGACCACCTAGACTGAGCGCCGCCGCGCCCGGGACCACCCCGAGGCCGCACTGCACGTGTCACCACCCACGCGAGGAGCACCGCCCATGTCGAGCCACCACGGCAACACCCCCGCAGCCTGGAGCGCCGTGGTCGTCGGCCTCGTCGGCGTCCTCGTGGGCGCGATCGGCCTCCTGTTCGAGCCGATCAACATGCCGATCTTCTGGGTCGGTGTCGTCATCACCCTCGCGTCGATCGCCGTCTACGGCGTGATGGCCAAGATGGGCTACAACAGCTGACACCCCCGCGGGAGGGCGCGTGACGACTCCTGAGGTCCTCAGGACGCCGGCCCCGCCGGCGTCCTGGACCCTGCGCTCGCCCGCCGGCCGGCTGGTCACGCCGCTGGCCACCATCGCGGCCCTCTCCGCCACCACCGTGGCGCTGCACGTCCGCGACCCGCACGACCAGGGCTCCTGGGGCCTGTGCCCCAGCGCCGCGCTGGGCGTGTGGTGCCCCGGGTGCGGGGGCCTGCGCGCCGTCAACGACCTCACCCGCGGGGACGTCGGCGCCGCCCTGTCGAGCAACGTGCTGGTCGTGGTCCTGCTGCCGGTGGCCGTCGTGCTGCTGCTGATGTGGACCCGGGACCGCTGGCTGGGCCGGCCGAGCCCGCTCGAGCGGGTGCCCGCCCGCCTCCAGCGCCCGCTGGTCGTCGTCACGGTCGCGGTGCTGGCGGCCTTCACCGTCCTGCGGAACCTGCCGTTCGGGCCGGGGGAGTGGCTGGCCCCCTGACGGGTCCGCCCGTCCTTCCCCATCGACGTCGCACGTGACACCGCCCCCGTCCCTCGAGCAGGGACGGGGGCGGTGCTGCGTGGGTTGCTCGTCAGTAGTTCAGGGCGCCCGACACGTTGGCGATGGCGACGATGACCCAGAGGGCCACGCCGACGATGCCGAGGACGAAGCCCCGGCGCGCCTGACGGTTCAGAGCGAGGCTCAGTAGCCGGAGCCGGAGGCAACGCTGACGATGAGGACGAACAGCAGGTAGCAGACGAAGAGCGCGGAGAGGCAGGTGCCGATGATCCCGCAGATCCAGCCCGCGGTGATCAGGCCCGCGTTGGCGTAGACCGCGCCGCCGGCGACCTCCTTGCGCGCCTTCTGCCCCATCACCCAGGCGGGGATGCCGGGCAGGAGGCCAAAGCAGCAGAAGACGAGGCTGAGGATGCCGAGGACGAGGATCGTGGTGCCCTGCGGGTGGTTGGGCGGTGCCCCGTAGGGCTGCCCCGGCTGCTGGCCGTAGGGCGGGTAGGGCGGCGGTGCGTCGTAGCTCATGGACGGTGCTCCGTGGGTGTGCCGGTGTGGTCCCCGACCGCACGCGCCGGCGGCCCGCGTGTGGTGTGCCGCACGCTAGCGGCTCCGGCGCCGCCCCGGAACGGCCGACACGGCCCTGTGACGACCCCGTGATCCGTGTGCCCGGTGGGCGTCCAGCCCGGGGAACCCGTGTCGGTCGGGTCGCGCCCGCGTGACAGACTCGGGGGCGACCGTCCCCGCGAAGAATCCCGAAGAATCCCGAGGTGCACCGCCGTGTCCGTCCTGGACGAGATCGTCGCCGGCGTCCGCGAGGACCTGGCTGTCCGTGAGGCCGCCACGCCGCTCGCCGACCTGCGTGCCGCGCTGGCCGACGTCGACCCTGCCCGCGACCCCATGCCGCACCTGCGCGCGGCCGGCTCCAGCGTCATCGCCGAGGTGAAGCGGAAGAGCCCCAGCAAGGGGCACCTGGCCGACATCCCGGACCCGACCGTGCTCGCCCGCGCCTACGAGGCCGGCGGCGCGGCCGCCATCAGCGTCCTCACCGAGCAGCGCCGCTTCGGCGGGAGCCTGGCGGACCTGCGCGCCGTGCGCGCGGCGGTCGACACCCCGATCCTGCGCAAGGACTTCGTGGTCACCGAGTACCAGGTCGTCGAGGCCCGCGCCGCGGGCGCCGACCTGATCCTCCTCATCGTCGCCGCCCTGCCCGACGACGAGCTGCGACGCCTGCACGACCTCTCCTCCGAGCTCGGTCTCACCGTGCTCGTGGAGGTGCACGACGAGGCGGAGACCGAGCGCGCGGTGGCGCTCGGCGCGCCTCTGGTGGGCGTCAACGCCCGCAATCTCAAGACCCTCGCGGTCGACACGGACACCTTCGGTCGCCTCGCACCGCTCATCCCGGACGACGTCGTCAAGGTGGCGGAGTCCGGGGTGTTCACGCCGGACGACGTGAAGCGACACGTCCTCGAGGGCGCCCGCGCGGTGCTCGTCGGGGAGGCACTGGTCAAGGACGGCGAGCCGACCGCCGCCGTCCGCGCGATGACAGGAGTGGGCGCATGAGCCTGGACACCGACACCTCGCAGCAGACGGCGGGCCGCTGGGACGCCGACGCCCACGGCTGGTTCGGCGGCGAGGGCGCGTGGGGCGGCCGCTTCATGCCCGAGGCGCTCGTGGCGGCCCTCGACGAGCTCACCGCCGCCTGGACCGAGGCGATGGCGGACAAGGCCTTCACCGACGAGTTCGCGGCCGCGCTGCGCGACTACGCCGGGCTGCCCAGCCCGCTGTACCACGCCACCCGGCTCTCGGAGCGGGTCGGCTGCCGTGTCCTGCTCAAGCGGGAGGACCTCGCGCACACCGGCGCCCACAAGATCCGCAACGTCCTCGGCCAGGCGCTGCTCACCAAGCGGATGGGCAAGAAGCGGGTCATCGCGGAGACCGGCGCCGGCCAGCACGGCGTCGCCTCGGCGACGGCCGCGGCCTACTTCGGCCTCGACTGCACCGTGTACATGGGCGCCGTCGACACCCGGCGCCAGGCCCTCAACGTGGCCCGGATGAAGCTCCTCGGCTCCCAGGTGGTGCCCGTCGAGACCGGCAGCGCCACGCTCAAGGACGCCATCAACGAGGCGCTGCGCGACTGGGTCGCGAACGTCGACCACACCGCCTACCTCTTCGGCACCGCGGCCGGGCCCCACCCGTTCCCCAGCATGGTGCGCGACTTCGCGCGGGGGATCGGCGACGAGGCGCGGGCCCAGTGCCTGGCCCAGTACGGCGGCCTGCCGGACGCCGTCGCGGCCTGCGTCGGCGGCGGCTCGAACGCCATCGGCATGTTCGCGGCCTTCCTGGAGGACACCGACGTCGCCCTGTACGGCTTCGAGGCCGGCGGGGACGGCGTGGACACCCCGCGGCACGCCGCGCCCATCCACGCCGGCGACTCCGGCGTCCTGCACGGGGCGCGGACCTACCTCATGCAGGACGAGGACGGGCAGACGATCGAGTCGCACTCGATCTCGGCCGGCCTCGACTACCCGGGCGTCGGCCCGCAGCACGCCTGGCTGGCGGCCAGCGGCCGCGGCACCTACCGACCCGTCACCGACACCGAGGCGATGGACGCGCTCTCCCTGCTCGCCCGCACCGAGGGCATCATCCCGGCCATCGAGTCCGCCCACGCCGTGGCCGGCGCGCTGCGCGTCGCCGAGGAGCTGGCCGCGGAGAAGGGCCCCGAGGCCACGATCCTGGTCAACCTCTCGGGCCGCGGCGACAAGGACATGGGCACGGTCATGGAGTACTTCGGCCTCGGCGACGACGAGACCACCACCGCGAAGGGGCACGAGAAGTGAGCACGGCGAGCGCCTACGAGCGCGCCCGGTCCGAGGGGCGCGCGGCGCTCGTCGGCTACCTCCCGGCCGGCTACCCCGACCACGACGGCGCGGTCGACGCGCTCAAGGTCATGGTGGACGCCGGGTGCGACGTCATCGAGATCGGCCTGCCCTACACCGACCCGGTGATGGACGGCCCGGTCATCCAGGCCGCCGCCCAGGCGGCGCTCGAGGGCGGCACCCGGACCACGGACGTCCTGCGCACGGTCGAGGCCGTCGCCGCGACGGGCGTCCCGACCCTCGTGATGACGTACTGGAACCCCGTCGAGCGCTACGGGGTGGAGAAGTTCGCGGCCTCCCTGGCCGACGCCGGCGGCGCCGGTCTCATCACGCCGGACCTCACCCCGGACTTCGCCCCCGAGTGGATCGCCGCGGCCGACGAGCACGACCTGGACAAGGTCTTCCTCGTCTCCCCGTCCTCCACCGACGAGCGGATCACGATGACCACGGCCGAGTGCCGCGGCTTCGTCTACGCCACCGCGGTCATGGGCGTCACCGGCGCCCGCACCACCACCAGCGGCCTCGCCGGCCCCCTGGTGGAGCGGACCAAGCGGCTCACGGCCCAGCCCGCGCTCCCGGTGGGCGTCGGGCTCGGCGTGAGCAACGGGGCGCAGGCCGCCGACGTCGCGCAGTTCGCGGACGGCGTCATCGTGGGCTCCGCCTTCGTGCGGACGCTGCTGGACCACCGTGACGACCGGGCGGCCGGCCTCGCGGCGCTGCGGACGCTGACCGAGGACCTGGCCCGCGGGGTCCGCGGGGGCTGAGCGCCCCTCAGCGGCCGCCCACCACCCGCGGCCGCCGATCCCGTCCGTCCCCTGACACGAGAGGCCACCCGTGCCGCTGACCCCCTTGACGGCGCCCCTCGCGGTGCTCGCCATCCCGAGCCCCTCCGAGGGCGTCTGGTACCTCGGGCCGATCCCGATCCGCGCCTACGCGCTGTGCATCATCGCCGGCATCGTGGCTGCCGTCTGGATCGGCGAGCGCCGCTGGATGGCGCGCGGCGGTCGCTACGGCGACGTCCAGGACCTCGCCCTGTGGGCGGTGCCCTTCGGGCTCGTCGGGGCGCGGCTCTACCACGTGCTCACCGAGTGGGAGCGGTACTTCGGGCCCGGCGGGGACCCGTGGGGGGCGCTCTACGTGTGGCGCGGCGGCCTCGGCATCTGGGGCGGCGTCGCCCTGGGCGCGGTGGGCATCGCCATCGGCGCGCGGCGCAAGGGCCTGCGGCTCGCCCCGGTGCTCGACGCGCTGGCGCCCGGCGTCCTCGTCGCGCAGGCGATGGGCCGGTGGGGCAACTACTTCAACCAGGAGCTGTACGGGAAGCCCACGACGCTGCCCTGGGGCCTGGAGATCGACCCGGACCGCGACTCCGTGCGGGCGCAGTACCCCGCCGACACCCTCTTCCAGCCGACGTTCCTCTACGAGTCGCTGTGGGACCTCGGCGCGTTCTTCCTGGTGATCTGGCTCGACCGCCGGTTCAAGCTGGGCCACGGTCGGGTGCTGGCCGCCTACGTGATGGCCTACACCGCCGGCCGCGCCTGGATCGAGTACCTCCGGATCGACTCCGTCGAGCTCTCCGACGTGGGCGGCCTGCGGTGGAACGTGTGGGTCGCGCTGGTCTGCTTCCTGGTGGCCGCCGTGTACTTCGCGATCTCCTCGCGGCTGCGTCCCGGCCGGGAGACCGACGTCCTGACCGCCCGCGGGCACGCCCTGCGGGACGAGGAGCCGGGGGAGGAGCCCGCGGAGGACACCGCGGAGGCCACGGCGGAGGAGCCCGCGGAGGAGCCCGGCGACGACGAGGACCCGCCCGGAGCGTCCTGACGCCCTGCTGACCTGCGGCGACGCAGGTAGCGCGCCGGCCGCGACGGGCCTCACAGGGCCCGCTGCGGCTTCTCACTCCTTGGTCACGGGGTCCGCAGTTCAGGACATCACGAAACCCGGTGGTAATCTTCCCACCGCGAGTGGGCCAATGTCGTCCCCTGCAGTACATGCTGGCGCTGTTGCCAGTTCCGCACCACCCGCCAGCTGCCCGGTGGGCCCGCTCGTCGCACGAGCCGTGGCCTGCCTGGCGCCGACGACGACGGGAGACACCCCGGTGCCCTACCAGCACGCATTCCCGCCGAAGCAGGGCCTCTACGACCCGAGTCACGAGCACGATGCGTGCGGCGTGGCCTTCGTGGCGACCCTGACCGGCGTGGCCAGTCACAGCATCGTGGCGCAGGCGCTCACCGCCCTGCGCAACCTCGAGCACCGCGGGGCCGCGGGCGCCGAGCCCAACTCGGGCGACGGTGCCGGCATCCTCATGCAGGTGCCGGACGCGTTCTTCCGTGCCGTGGCCCCCGAGAGCGACATCGACCTGCCCGCCGCCGGCAGCTACGCGGTGGGTACCGCGTTCCTGCCCGGCGACGAGGCCGCGGTGGCCTCCCAGGTGGCCCGCATCGAGCAGATCGCCGCGGAGGAGGGCCTCCAGGTCCTCGGCTGGCGCGACGTCCCCACGGACCCCTCGATCCTCGGCGCGACCGCCCTGGGCGTCATGCCGACGTTCCGCCAGGTCTTCGTCTCCGGCGCGGAGGCCCTCACCGGCATGCCGCTGGAGCGCCTGGCCTTCTGCCTGCGCAAGCGCGCGGAGCGGGAGACGGACGTCTACTTCCCCTCGCTGTCGAGCCGCACCATCGCCTACAAGGGCATGCTGACGACCGACCAGCTCGACCACTTCTTCCCCGACCTGGTCGACGAGCGCGTCGCCTCGGCGATGGCGGTCGTGCACTCGCGGTTCTCCACGAACACCTTCCCGAGCTGGCCGCTGAGCCACCCGTTCCGGTTCATCGCCCACAACGGTGAGATCAACACCGTCAAGGGCAACCGCAACTGGATGCGGGCCCGCGAGGCGCTCCTGGAGTCCGACCTCATCCCCGGCGACCTGTCGCGCCTGTACCCGATCTGCACGCCCGAGGCCTCGGACTCGGCGTCGTTCGACGAGGTGCTCGAGCTGCTGCACCTGGGCGGCCGCTCGCTGCCCCACGCGGTGCTCATGATGATCCCCGAGGCGTGGGAGAACCACGGCGAGATGGACGAGGCGCGCCGCGCCTTCTACCAGTTCCACGCCACCGTGATGGAGCCCTGGGACGGCCCGGCGTCCGTCGTCTTCACCGACGGCCACCAGATCGGCGCGGTCCTCGACCGCAACGGCCTGCGCCCCTCCCGCTACTGGGTCACCGACGAGGGCCTCGTCGTCATGGCCTCCGAGGTCGGCGTGCTCGACCTCGACCCGGCCAGCATCGTCCGCAAGGGCCGCCTCCAGCCGGGCCGCATGTTCCTCATCGACACCGAGGAGCACCGGATCATCGAGGACGAGGAGGTCAAGGCCGGCCTCGCCGCCGAGCACCCGTACTCGGAGTGGCTGCACGCCGGTCTCGTCCACCTGGACGACGTGCCGGACCGCGAGCACGTGATCCACACCCACGCCTCGGTCACCCGCCGCCAGCAGGTCTTCGGCTACACCGAGGAGGACCTCCGCGTCCTGCTCACGCCGATGGCCAACACCGGCGCGGAGCCGATCGGCTCCATGGGCACCGACACGCCGATCGCGGCGCTCTCGGAGAAGCCGCGGCTGATCTTCGACTACTTCAGCCAGCTGTTCGCGCAGGTCACGAACCCGCCGCTGGACGCCATCCGCGAGGAGCTCGTCACCTCGCTCAACGGCGCCATCGGCCCGGAGTCGAACCTGCTGGACCCCAGCCCCGCCTCCTGCCGGCAGATCGTGCTGCCCTTCCCGGTCATCTCCAACGACGACCTGGCGAAGATCCGGCACATCAACCACGACGGCGACATGCCGGGCTTCATCACCCACGTCTCGCGCGGCCTCTACGACGTGGAGGGCGGCGGCGAGGCCCTGGCCCGCCGCATCGAGGAGATCTTCGGCGAGTGCGACCGCGCCATCGAGCGCGGCGCCCGGGTGATCCTGCTCAGCGACCGGCACTCGACCGCCGAGCAGGCGCCGATCCCGTCGCTGCTGCTCACCGCGGCCGTCCACCACCACCTGGTCAAGCAGAAGACCCGCACCCAGGTCGGCCTGCTGGTCGAGGCCGGCGACGTCCGCGAGGTCCACCACGTGGCCCTGCTCGTGGGCTTCGGCGCCGCGGCGGTCAACCCGTACCTGGCCATGGAGTCGGTCGAGGACCTGGCCCGCGAGGGCTACTACGTCAAGGCCGAGCCCGAGACCGCGGTGAAGAACCTGGTCAAGGCGCTGGGCAAGGGCGTCCTCAAGGTCATGAGCAAGATGGGTGTCTCGACCGTCGCGTCGTACACCGGTGCCCAGATCTTCGAGTGCATCGGCCTCTCCCAGGAGCTCGTCGACACCTACTTCACCGGCACGACCACCAAGCTCGGCGGCGTCGGCCTCGACGTCATCGCCGAGGAGGTCGCCCGCCGGCACCGCACCGCCTACCCGCGCGGCGGCATCCAGCCCGCCCACCGCGAGCTGGCCACCGGCGGCGAGTACCAGTGGCGTCGCGACGGCGAGCCGCACCTGTTCGACCCGGAGACGGTCTTCCGCCTCCAGCACTCGACCCGGTCGGGCCGCTACGACGTCTTCAAGCAGTACACGGCGCGGGTGGACGAGCAGTCCGAGCGCCTCATGACGCTGCGCGGCCTCTTCCAGTTCAAGAGCGCCGCCGACCTGGGTCGCACCCCCGTCCCGCTGGACGAGGTCGAGCCGGTCAGCGAGATCGTCAAGCGCTTCTCCACCGGCGCGATGTCGTACGGCTCCATCTCCATGGAGGCGCACGAGACCCTCGCGATCGCGATGAACCGCCTCGGCGCGAAGTCGAACACCGGTGAGGGCGGCGAGGACCCGGAGCGTCTCTACGACCCCGAGCGCCGCTCCGCGATCAAGCAGGTGGCCTCGGGCCGCTTCGGCGTGACCTCGGAGTACCTGACCAACGCCGACGACATCCAGATCAAGATGGCGCAGGGTGCCAAGCCCGGCGAGGGCGGCCAGCTGCCCGGCCACAAGGTCTACCCGTGGGTGGCGAAGACCCGGCACTCGACGCCGGGCGTGGGCCTCATCAGCCCGCCGCCGCACCACGACATCTACTCGATCGAGGACCTGGCTCAGCTGATCCACGACCTCAAGAACGCCAACCCGCTGGCCCGCATCCACGTGAAGCTGGTCTCCGAGGTCGGCGTGGGCACCGTGGCCACGGGCGTCTCCAAGGCGCACGCGGACGTCGTGCTCATCTCGGGTCACGACGGCGGCACCGGCGCGTCCCCGCTCACCTCGCTCAAGCACGCGGGCGGCCCCTGGGAGCTCGGCCTGGCCGAGACCCAGCAGACCCTGCTGCTCAACGGGCTGCGCGACCGGATCGTCGTGCAGACCGACGGCCAGCTCAAGACCGGTCGCGACGTCGTCGTGGCCGCGCTGCTGGGCGCCGAGGAGTTCGGCTTCGCCACGGCTCCGCTGGTGGTCTCGGGCTGCATCATGATGCGCGTGTGCCACCTCGACACCTGCCCGGTGGGCGTGGCCACCCAGAACCCCGTCCTGCGCGAGCGCTTCTCGGGCAAGCCGGAGTTCGTCGTGAACTTCTTCGAGTACATCGCCGAGGAGGTCCGGGAGTACCTGGCCGAGCTCGGGTTCCGCTCCATCGACGAGGCCATCGGCCAGGTCGCGGCGCTGGACACCCGCAAGGCGGTCGACCACTGGAAGGCGCACGGCCTCGACCTGACGCCCATCCTGCACGAGCCCGACACGTCGGCGTTCCCCGAGCAGGACCTCAAGTGCACCAAGACCCAGGATCACGGGCTCGAGAAGAGCCTCGACGTCCTGGAGCTCGTGCCGCTGGCCCAGCCGGCGCTCGAGAACGGCGAGCCGGTGCGCGCCCAGCTGCCGATCCGCAACGTCAACCGGACCGTGGGCACGATCCTCGGCCACGAGGTGACCAAGCGGTACCGCGGCGAGGGTCTGCCGGACGGCACGATCGACGTCACCTTCACCGGCTCCGCCGGCCAGTCGTTCGGTGCCTTCATCCCCAAGGGCGTCACGCTGCGCCTCGAGGGCGACGGCAACGACTACGTGGGCAAGGGCCTCTCCGGCGGCCGGATCGTGATCCGCCCCGACCGGGCGGCGACGTTCAAGGCCAACGAGCACATCATCGCGGGCAACACGCTGGCCTACGGCGCGACCACCGGCCAGGTCCTGGTCCGCGGTGGCGTCGGCGAGCGCTGCTGCGTGCGCAACTCGGGCGCCTGGGTCGTGACGGAGGGCGTGGGCGACCACGCCGCCGAGTACATGACCGGCGGTCGCCTGGCCGTCCTCGGCAAGACCGGCCGCAACTTCGCGGCCGGCATGTCGGGCGGCATCGCGTGGGTCCTGGACCTCAAGCCGTTCCGGGTGAACACCGAGCTGGTGGACCTGGGCCCGGTCGAGGGCCAGGCCGCCGTCGAGCTCGAGCAGATGGTGCGCACCCACTTCGAGGAGACCGGCTCCGAGGTCGCCGAGCAGCTGCTCGCCGACTGGGACGCCGCGCTCGCCCGCTTCACCGAGGTCATGCCGCGCGACTACCGCACGGTCCTCGAGGCGAAGGCGAAGGCCGAGGCCGCCGGCCTCGACGAGAACGAGACCGCGAACGCGATGATGGAGGCTCTCCATGGCTGATCGCCTGGTTCCCACCTTCCCGTGCGCGGTGCGCACGGCCAGCACGACGATGGAGGGCTGAGCAAGATGGCTGACCCGAAGGGCTTCCTCAAGGAGGGACGTCAGGTCGCCGGCCGTCGTCCCGTCGAGGAGCGCGTCAACGACTGGGACGAGGTCTACCCGGACGGCATCGGTCGCGCGCTGCTGCCGATCATCACGCCGCAGGCGAGCCGCTGCATGGACTGCGGCATCCCGTTCTGCCACCAGGGCTGCCCGCTGGGCAACATCATCCCGGAGTGGAACGACCTGGTGTGGCGCGGTGACTGGAAGGACGCCATCGAGCGTCTGCACGCGACCAACAACTTCCCGGAGTTCACCGGTCGCCTCTGCCCGGCGCCCTGCGAGACCGCCTGCGTGCTGGGCATCAACCAGGACCCGGTGACCATCAAGAACGTCGAGGTCTCGATCATCGACCGCGCGTGGGAGTCGGGTCACGTGACCCCGCAGCCGCCGGAGTGGCTCTCGGGCCGCACCGTCGCGGTCGTCGGGTCGGGCCCCGCGGGCCTCGCCGCCGCGCAGCAGCTCACCCGTGCCGGCCACACCGTGGCCGTCTACGAGCGGGCCGACGCCATCGGTGGCCTCCTGCGCTACGGCATCCCCGAGTTCAAGATGGAGAAGAAGCACCTCGACCGGCGTCTGGACCAGATGCGCCGCGAGGGCACCGTCTTCCGGGCGGGCGTGGACGTCGGTGCGGAGCTGACCGGCGAGAAGCTGGTCGAGCGCTACGACGCGGTCGTCCTGGCCATGGGCTCGACGGTCGCTCGCGACCTCAACGCCCCGGGCCGCCAGCTCGGTGGCATCCACCAGGCGATGGAGTTCCTGCCGCAGGCCAACCGCGTCGCGGTGGGCCAGAGCGTCGAGGGGCAGATCACCGCGACCGACAAGCACGTCGTCATCATCGGCGGCGGCGACACCGGCGCGGACTGCCTCGGCACGTCCATCCGCCAGGGCGCGAAGTCGATCACCCAGCTGGAGATCATGCCGCAGCCCGGTGAGGACCGGCCCGCGGGCCAGCCCTGGCCGACCTACCCGATGATCTACCGCGTCTCCTCGGCCCACGAGGAGGGTGGCGAGCGCGTCTACTCGGCCTCCACGAAGGAGTTCGTTGGCGACGAGACCGGTCACGTCAAGGCGCTGCGCCTCGTCGAGGTCGTCTTCGAGGGCGGCAAGCTGACGGAGGTCGAGGGCACCGAGCGGGAGATCCCCGCCGACCTGGTGCTGTTCGCGATGGGCTTCACCGGCCCGCAGCGCACCGGCCTCGTGGAGCAGCTCGGCCTCGAGCTGGACGAGCGCGGCAACATCAAGCGCGACGGCGACTACGCCTCGTCCCGCCCCGGCGTCTTCGTGGCCGGCGACGCCGGTCGCGGCCAGTCGCTCATCGTGTGGGCGATCGCCGAGGGCCGCGCGGCGGCCTCCAAGGTGGACGCGTACCTCACCGGTTCCACGGCGCTGCCCGCGCCGGTCAAGCCGACGGACCGCCCGCTGATGGCCTGAGCGCCGCACCCCGTAGCTCCACGCCCGACGCCGGGCCGACCCTCGTGGTCGGCCCGGCGTCGGCGTTCCCGGGCACACCCCCGGCCTCCATCGGACCCCGGGACGAGGGAGTGGCGCGCGACACGCCGACGGGGCGCGGAACTTATCAGACAAGTTCTGGCAGGTGAGGGGTGAAGAGTGGTGGTCCAGTGGGTAGCCGGTGTCTGGATCGATCCAATCTGCGGCTAGTCTGGTCGGGTGCGTAGAGCCAAGATCGTCTGCACCCTGGGACCCGCCACGGAGTCCCCCCGCCGCATCCGTGAACTCGTGTACGCCGGCATGGATGTCGCGCGTCTCAACATGAGCCACGGAAGCCAGGAGGAGCACGCGGAGCGTTACCACCACGTGCGCTCCGCGAGCGACGACAGCGGCAAGGCCGTTGCCGTCCTCGCCGACCTCCAGGGCCCCAAGATCCGTCTGGAGAAGTTCGCCGACGGACCCGTCCACCTCCGTCGAGGCATGGAGTGGACCATCACGACCCGGGACGTCCCGGGCGACGCCGAGAGCTGCGGCACCACCTACAAGGGCCTGCCCGGCGACGTGAAGGTCGGCGACCCGATCCTCATCGACGACGGCAAGGTCCGCCTCCGCGCCATCGAGGTCGACGAGACCGACGTGCGCTGCGAGGTCCTGGTCGGCGGCAAGGTGTCCGACCACAAGGGCATCAACCTGCCCGGCGTCGCCGTCTCCGTCCCCGCCATGAGCGAGAAGGACATCGAGGACCTGCGCTTCGCGCTGCACCTCGGCGTCGACTTCATCGCGCTGTCCTTCGTCCGCGACGCCAAGGACGCGGCCGACGTGCGCGAGATCATGGAGGAGGAGGGCATCTTCCGCCCGATCATCGCCAAGATCGAGAAGCCCCAGGCGATCGACAACCTCGACGAGGTCATCCGCGCGTTCGACGGCTTCATGGTGGCCCGCGGCGACCTTGCCGTGGAGTGCCCGCTGGAGGACGTGCCCTTCCTGCAGAAGCAGATCGTCGAGAAGGCGCGCCTCAACGCCAAGCCGGTCATCGTCGCGACCCAGATGCTCGAGTCGATGATCTCCAGCCCGTCGCCGACCCGCGCCGAGGCCTCGGACGTCGCCAACGCCGTCCTCGACGGTGCCGACGCGGTCATGCTCTCGGGCGAGACCAGCGTGGGTGACTACCCGATCCACACCGTGGAGACGATGGCCCGCATCGTCGAGGCGACCGAGCGTCGAGCGCTGGCCGACGACCGCCTCGGCTTCGCCGACATCCAGTGGCGCCCGCGGACCAAGTCCGGCGTCATCGCCAAGGCGGCCGGCGACGTGGCCGAGGGCGTGGACGCGTCCTACCTGGTGGCTTTCACGACCACCGGCGACACCGCGCGCCGCATGTCCCGCCTGCGCGGGCGTGCGCCCATCCTGGCCTTCAGCCCCGAGCGCCAGGTCCGGTCGCGCCTCGCCCTCACGTGGGGCGTGGAGACGTTCCTGACCGAGGACGCCGAGCACACCGACCAGATGGTGCGCCAGGTCGACGAGGCGCTGCTGAAGATCGGCCGCGTCGAGGAGGGCGACCTGGTCGTGATCGTGGCCGGTGCGCCCCCGGGCATCCCCGGTTCGACCAACGCGCTCCGGGTCCACCGCATGGGCGACGCGATCAACCACGTCACCCCGGCCTACGAGCCGCGCGAGTCCTGAGCAGACGCGACGAGGGCCGCCCCACCGGAAGGTGGGGCGGCCCTCGTCGCATTCCTGGTGCCCCGGGTGGGACTCGAACCCACACTGGCGGTGGTTTGAGCACCGTGTCTCTGCCGTTGGACTACCGGGGCGGGGCCAGGGGAAGGGTACAAGGCTCCGCGACACGTGATGTCCCTCGCCCGCCGAGCCGGACAGCGGGCGGGTGGCCTAATCTTCTCGCGTGAGCACCGCAGCTTCCCCCCGCACCGTCGTCATCGCCGAGGACGAGGTCCTCATCCGCATGGACCTGGCCGAGATGCTGGGCGAGGAGGGCTACGACGTCGTGGGCCAGGCCGGCGACGGCCAGCAGGCGATCGAGCTCGCCGAGTCGCTGCGGCCCGACCTCGTCATCGTCGACGTCAAGATGCCGGTCCTCGACGGCATCGCGGCCGCGGAGTCGATCGCCGGTCAGCGCATCGCGCCGGTCATCGTGCTCACCGCCTTCAGCCAGCGCGACCTCGTGGAGCGGGCGCGCGACGCCGGGGCCATGGCCTACCTCGTCAAGCCGTTCTCCAAGAGCGACCTCGTGCCCGCCATCGAGATGGCGGTGAGCCGCTTCGCCGAGGTGGCCGCCCTGGAGTCCGAGGTCGCCGACCTCACCGAGCGGCTCGAGACCCGCAAGGTCGTCGACCGGGCCAAGGGTGTCCTCCAGGCCCAGCTCGGGCTCTCCGAGGCCGACGCGTTCCGGTGGATCCAGAAGACGGCCATGGACCTGCGCCTGTCGATGCGTCAGGTGGCCGACGGCGTCCTGACCCACGGCCCGGACCTCGCGGCCGGCAGCTGAGCCACCGCTGAGGGCCCTGGGCCCTTCTCCTTCACGCAGCGGCGTCGCGGAGCAACAACCCTGCCCGCGAGCCACCCCGTCCCGGCCCCGTCACCTCGCGCAGAAGTTCCCGGTCAGTAGCCGGGCGGCGCAGGTCACGGGGCCGGTCACGGTCCGGGACCGTTCGGTCTCACCTCGGAAACGACGGGGTAAAGCAGCCGCTTCCCCCGCTGACGAAAGCCCTGACATGTGGTTGGGTTGGCGGGTTCCGGGCCACACCTAGGCCCGCGCGCACGCGTACGAGCGCATGCTCGAGCACGCTCGAAGAAGGAGAACCATCTTGGTGTCCACCACACCGACCTGGGGGCGCCCCCGGGCCAGGGGCGCGACGGGGCTGATCGCTCTTGTCGCCGCGCTGGCCGGCGGGCTGCTCCTCCTGGCGGCCCCCGGGGCCTCTGCGACGACCACCTCCACGTTCTGCGTCCCGCAGGCCGACGTCTCCGCCTGTGTCAGCGGCACCGTCGGCAACCGTACCGACCCCATCGAGGGCGCGGACGTCACGCTGCTGGACGAGAACGAGGCCGAGGTCGACACCGTGACCACCGGTGCCGACGGCAAGTTCAGCTTCCAGGTCGACAAGGCCGGCACGTACTACGTGTCCGTGGACCCGGACTCGCTGCCGGACGACCAGGAGATCATTCCTCCCGCGGACAAGTTCCAGGGTCCTGACGGCAGCCTCATCGTGACCGTGACGCTCGGGCAGACCACCGTCCCCGCGCTCGAGGTCCGCTCCGTGGACTACAAGGCGGGCGGTGCCGGTCTCGGCACCCAGCTCATCCAGAGCGTCGTCCAGGGCCTGCGCCTCGGCCTGCTCCTGGCGCTGGCGTCGATCGGCCTCTCGCTGATCTACGGCACGACGGGCCTGTCGAACTTCGCACACGCGGAGCAGGTGACGCTGGGCGGCATGCTCGGCTACGCCTTCTGCAACGTGCTCGGCCTGAACCTCTGGCTCGGCGTGGTCATCGTGACCCTCATCTGTGCGGCCACCGGCTACGCCCAGGACCGCATCCTCTGGCAGCCGCTGCGCCGCCGCGGCCTGGGCCTGACCCAGCTGATGATCGTCACGATCGGCCTCTCGATGGCCGCGCAGTACACCTTCCAGTTCTTCGTGGGCGCCGACACCCAGAAGGTCGTCGTGGAGTCGTTCTCCAGCTTCACGGTCGGCCCGGTCACCCTCACCTGGATGTCGCTCATCGCCATGGGCATCTCCCTGGTCGTGATCGGCCTCGTGGGCTACGTCCTCCTCTTCACGCGCGTCGGCCAGGCCACGCGCGCGGTCTCGGACAACCCGGCCCTCGCCGCGGCGTCCGGCATCGACGTCGACAGGATCATCCGGGGCGTGTGGACGGCCGCGGCCGGCCTCGCCGGCCTCGGCGGCATCCTCTACGCGCTCGTCGTCTCCAACGGCATCCGCTGGGACACGGGCATGCAGATCCTGCTGCTGCTGTTCGCCGCCGTCACCCTGGGTGGCCTCGGCACGGCGTTCGGCGCCTTCATCGGCGCGATCATCATCGGCCTCGTCGTCGAGCTCGCCGGCCCCCTCGGGGCGCCCGGTGACCTCAAGTACGCCGTCGCCCTGATCATCCTGATCCTTCTGCTCCTCGTGCGGCCCCAGGGCCTGCTCGGGCGTGCTTCGCGGGTCGGCTGAGGAGGACCACTGTGGACACGATCCTGAACATCCTGTCGAACTCCGTGGAGGAGGCCATCGCGCCGACCACCGCGGGTCTCGTCATCGCCGTCATCGGCCTGAACATCCACTTCGGCTTCACCGGCCTCATGAACATCGGCCAGGCCGGCTTCATGCTGCTCGGTGCCTACGGCATGGCCATCTCCATCACCCAGGGCCTGGGCATGTTCCTGGCCGTCGTGGTCGGCCTGCTCGTCGCCGTCGTCTTCGCCTTCATCCTGGGCGCACCGACACTGAAGCTACGAGGGGACTACCTCGCGATCGTCACGATCTCCGCAGCGGAGATCATCCGGTACGTAGGACGCCTCGCGGCGCTCGAGCCGTGGACCGGTGGCTCCCAGGGCATCTTCGGCAAGAGCTACCAGCCGGCCTTCGTGAAGCTGTCGTTCTTCGGTGACGGGTCCTTCACCCTGCTGCCCGTCAACTACAAGAGCCTCGGTCTCGGCACCGCCGGGCAGACCATCGGTCTCCTCCTGCTCATCGCCGTCATCGTCGCGCTGGTCATGCTCGCCAAGGCGATGCGGACCGGCGAGGGCACCCTCGCCGGGCTGGCCGCCAACCGCACCGTGGCGCGCGTCGTCATGACCGTGCTCGGCGTCCTGACCTTCGTCCTGATGTTCTTCGTCTTCCCGGTCAGCTACGGCCGCACCGGCACCAACGGCTGGTGGGTCCGCGCCGTCGCCTGGTTCTTCGTGGGCGTCTCGCTGCTCATCACCTGGCTGCTGGTCCGCAGCCCCTGGGGCCGTGCCCTCAAGGGCGTGCGTGAGGACGAGGAGGCCATGCGCTCGCTCGGCAAGAACGTCTACGTCATCAAGATGCAGGCGCTCATCATCGGCGGCATGTTCGGTGCCTTCGGCGGCATGGTCTACGTGATCAGCCAGTCGGTGCAGGCGGACGCCATGGGTCGGCAGCTGACCTTCTTCGCCTACACCGCGCTCCTGCTCGGTGGCGCGGCGGCGATCTTCGGCCCGGTCCTCGGCACCACGCTGTTCTTCGGTGCCCGCATCCTCATCCGCGGTCTGGCCGCTGCCTACATCCCGAACTCGATCATGGGTGACCAGCAGACGGAGCAGTTCAGCTACATCGTGGTCGGCGTCGGCCTGATGCTGCTGGTCATCTTCCGACCGCAGGGAATCCTCGGCAACAAGAGGGAGCTCCGGTTCAATGTCTGAGACCACCCTGAACCTCGCGGACCCGGCCGCCCGCCAGGCGCTCATGGCGGGCGTCGAGCGCACGCCCGGTGCCGCCAAGCCCGACCCGATCCTCAAGGTCGACACGATCGTCCGCCAGTTCGGCGGCGTCACGGCCGTCAACGTCGACCACCTCGAGGTCCAGCGCGGCGTCATCACCGCGCTGATCGGCCCCAACGGTGCCGGCAAGACGACCTTCTTCAACCTCATCACCGGCTTCGACACCCCGTCCTCGGCCGGCAAGGGCGCCCACTGGGCGTTCGACGGCCGCACGCTGGACAAGACGTCCGCGTCGTCGGTGGCGAAGTCCGGCATGGTCCGCACGTTCCAGCTCACCAAGTCCCTCAACCGCATGACGGTGATGGACAACATGATGCTGGGCGCGCAGAACCAGACCGGCGAGAAGCTGGGCCTGTCCTGGCTGAAGCCGACCTGGGCCAAGCAGGAGAAGGAGATCGCGGAGAAGGCCGAGGCGCTCCTCGACCGCTTCAAGCTCCTCGCCAAGAAGGACGACTACGCAGGCGGCCTCTCCGGCGGCCAGCGCAAGCTCCTCGAGATGGCGCGCGCGCTCATGACGGACCCGAAGATGATCATGCTCGACGAGCCGATGGCCGGTGTGAACCCGGCGCTGACGCAGTCGCTGCTGGGCCACATCCAGGCCCTGCGTGACGACGGGATGACCGTCCTCTTCGTCGAGCACGACATGCACGTCGTCCGCCACATCTCCGACTGGGTCGTGGTGATGGCGGAGGGCCGCGTCGTGGCCGAGGGCCCCGCCGACACCGTCATGTCCGACCCGGCCGTGGTCGACGCCTACCTGGGCGCCCACCACGACACCGACCTCGGCGACGACTCGCTGCTCGAGGACGGCGACCCGATGGAGAAGCAGATCGAGGCCGAGGTCGCGGCCGAGGAGCAGGCCGAGGAGGGTCAGTCGTGAGCGACACCAAGCCGCTGATCGAGATCAGCAACGTGGTGGCGGGCTACCTGCCCGGCGTCAACATCCTCAACGGCTGCAGCCTCACGGCTCACGCCGGCGAGATCATCGGCATCATCGGCCCCAACGGCGCGGGCAAGTCCACGCTGCTCAAGGCGATGTTCGGTCTGGTGAAGATCCACGAGGGCACCGTGACCCTCGGTGGCAAGGACATCACCAACATGCGCACCAACAAGCTGGTGGAGATGGGTGTCGGGTTCGTCCCGCAGACGAACAACGTCTTCCCGTCCCTGTCGGTGGAGGAGAACCTGCGCATGGGCCTGTTCCTGCGGCCCAAGAAGCTGCGGGAGCGCCTGGACGCCATGTACGACCTGTTCCCCAACCTGCACGAGCGCAAGGACCGGTCCGCCGGTGCGCTCTCCGGTGGTGAGCGCCAGTCGCTGGCCATGGCCCGCGCCCTCATGATGGAGCCCTCCGTCCTGCTGCTCGACGAGCCCTCCGCGGGTCTGTCGCCGGTGCGTCAGGACGAGACCTTCATCCGCACCCGCAAGATCAACAAGACCGGTGTCTCGGTCGTGATGGTCGAGCAGAACGCCCGCCGCTGCCTGCAGATCTGCGACCGCGGCTACGTGCTGGACCAGGGCAAGGACGCCTACTCGGGCGCCGGCCGCGAGCTGGCCGACGACCCCCGGGTCATCGAGCTGTACCTCGGCACCCTGGCCAAGGACGTCGACGCCGAGCGCGACGACCTGGCTCACTGAGCCTGCGCGGCCACCCGGCCGCCCGGCACCCTCGAGGGCCGCTCCCGGACATCGTCCGGGAGCGGCCCTCCTGCTTTTCCCGCTGCCCGCGGGGCCGCCGCTGGCCGCCGGGCTGGTGGGTGGGCGGTGTGTGAGCAACCTTCCGGCGGCGTCAGAGGGTTGGTGGGGCACCGCTGGTGGGCGTGGCTGTGGTGGGGCGGTGGGTGGGTAACCGTGCGGCGGCGTCAGAGGGTTGCTGCGGCACCGCTGGTGGGCGTGGCTGTGGTGGGGCGGTGGGTGGGCAACCGTGCGGCGGCGTCAGAGGGTTGCTGAGGCACCGCTGGTGGGGGCTGGTGGGCGTGGCCGTGCCGGGCGGTGTGTGAGCCCAAGGGCGTCAGACGGTTGCTGCGGCACCGCTGGTGGGCGTGGCTGTGGTGGGGCGGTGCGTGAGCAACGTCCGGGAGCGCCAAACGGTTGCTGGCACACCGCCCACCGGCCCCGGGGACGCGAAGAGCCCCCCGGACCCTGAGGTCCGGGGGGCTCGTCGGTGGAGCTGGCTGGTCACACCAGCGTCAGGGGGAGTCGATCAGGACTTGGAACCCTGGACGGTGGTGGTGAGGACCGGCTTGTTGTCGGCGTCGAACTGGTAGATGCCGACGTAGGCCGACGACGGGTCGTTCTCGTCGTCGATCGGGCCGATGCCCGACGGGCCCTCGTAGTGGATCTCCTTGCCCTCGTCGAGCAGCGCGATGCAGTCGGCGTAGGAGGTGCACTCCTCGCCGTCGGTCGCGCCGGACACGGCGGCGAAGTTCGCCTGGACCGCGGTCGACTTGGTCGAGCCACCCTTGTAGGCCGCGAGGGCCGCGAGGATGGTGGCGTCGTAGGACTCGGCGCCGTAGGAGTAGTCGTCCAGGCCCTCACCGTTGGCGGACTCGTACCAGCCGCTCAGGCGGTCCTTGAAGTCCTGCGACGCGTCGGCGCCGGGGATGGTGCCCTGAGCGCCCTCGAGCGTGCCGGCCTCGAAGTCGGCCGAGTAGTCGGCCGTGTTGCCGTCGGTGAAGTACGTCGCCGGCATGTCCCAGCCCTGGGAGACGAGCTCGGGCACGATGGCCTTGGTCTCGTCGAAGGCGAGGACGACGATCGCGTCGGGGTTCGAGTTGATCGCGGCGGAGACCTCGGAGGAGAACGTGGTCTGACCGGCCGGGAACTCGTCGCCGTCGCCCTTGCAGCCGTAGGTGCAGGAGCCGCCGGCGGACTCGATGGTCGACTGGACGACGTCACGCCGGCCGGTGCCGTAGGTGTCCGAGAACACCAGGAAGGCGACCTTCGAGTAGCCGTCGGAGGCGATCAGGTTGCCCAGCGCGTTGCCCTGGATGCCGTCCGGCGGGGCGGTGCGGAAGTAGAAGTCCGAGTAGCCGGACAGGTCGACCGCGGTGTTCGCGGGGGAGACCTGGGTGATCTTGGCGTCGGTCAGCGCGTCCACGAAGTTCAGCGAGACGCTGGAGGAGGCAGCGCCGATGACGACGGAGGCACCCGAGCGGATCAGCTGGCGGGCCGAGGCGGTGGAGACCGACATGTCGGTCGAGTCGCCGGAGTCCAGGATCTGCGTGCAGGCGGAGGAGCCGTTCACGCCGCCGGCGGCGTTGATGTCGGACACAGCGAGGCCGACACCGGCGATCTCCGGCGGGCCGAGGAACGCGAGGTTACCGGTCAGCGGCAGGATGCCGCCGGCCTTGAAGGTGTCGTCGACCGACGTGCCGCTGGCGCACTCGTCGTTGGTGAACGACTCGTCAGCAGCAGCGGAGGAGCTGTCGCTGGCGGAGGCGGAGCTGTCGCTGTCGCTCGCCGAGGTGTCACTCTCGGAGCCGCACGCGGTGAGCGCGAGGCCCAGCGCAGCGGTTCCGGCCATGACCTTCAGCCAGCCGGAGGTGGTGGTTCGCTTCACGCGGAAACCTTTCTTGTCCGTGGTGAGGTGCTCAGGACGTCGTCCGGTCCGGACGCGCCCACAGCGTGCTCACCGTACAAAGCCAGCGGCCCCTCAAACCTCCGTGAGCCGTGTCGTTGCGCAATCGTGACGTCACCGCAAACAGGCCACGACCTGCGCCAGCACCGGTGCCACGAGGACGGCGGGCAGCAGGTCGGCCACGGCGATCTCGCGCAGCCGCAGCAGGCGCAGGGCCACGCCGACGAGGAGCACGCCGCCGGTCGCGGTGACCGCCGCGAGGTGGCCGGCAGGCAGGACGTCGCCGACGGCGACGCCGACGAGCGTGAGCGAGCCCTGCAGCACCAGGACGGTCAGGACGCTGGCCGCGACCCCCCAGCCGAAGGACGCCGCGAACGCGATGGCGGCGAAGCCGTCCAGTGCCGCCTTGAGGTACAGCTGCTCGGCCCCGTTGCCCAGACCGTCCGAGAGCGAGCCGAGGATGGTGAGCGGCCCGGTGCAGAACACCAGCGAGGAGACGACGAAGCCCTCGACGAACCGCTGCCTCGCGGGGCCGGCCTCGCCCCGGGTCAGCCGGGCCTGCACCCAGCCGCCGAGCTGCTCGACCCGCTGCTCCAGGCGCAGCAGGGAGCCCACGATGCCGCCGAGCAGCACCGAGCCGAGCACCACGAGCATGGGCGCGGACGGCCCCACGAGCTCGGCGAGGTCGGGGGAGAGCACCTCCATCGCGGACGTGCCGGCGATGAGGAGCGTGACCAGGCCGAGGCCGTCGGTGACGAGGTCCCGGGTGCGCTCCGGCAGGCGGTGGCCGAGCGCGACGCCGAGGGCGGAGCCCACGAGCACGGTGGCGGCGTTGACGAGGGTGCCGGTTCCGGGGATCAGGGGTGGCCTCCTGGAGCGCACGGGTGCAGGACGGCGGTGCCTGCGGGGCAGACAGTATTCTTGTCCGGCTCGGGCGTGCGTCCGGGCGGGGGAGGTAGGTGGCCGATGGCGCGCAGCGACGTGACCCTGCGGGAGGCCCGCGTCGAGGACGCGCTGTTCCTGGCCGAGGTCTGGGCGGGCGCGCTGTTCCGCGGTGACGTGGCCGAGCAGGTGGCCCACCTCGAGGTCGTCGTGAAGACCGCTGCCGCCAGCCCCCAGGAGCTGCTGCTCGTCGCCGAGGTCGGGGGCTCGCCCGCGGGCGCCGTCCTGCTCCGGGTGGGGGCGCTCAGCCCCCTCGACCCCCAGCTGGTCGTCCAGTCCTTCGGCCCGCAGGTCGTCGACAGCCACCGCCGCCACGGCGTCGGCCGACGGCTGCTCGAGGCGGCCACCGAGTTCGCCGAGCACCACGGCGTCTCGCACGTGGTGACCGCGGCGGCCGCCTCCTCGCGGGAGGCCAACCGCTTCATGGCCCGGCTCGGGCTGCGACCCCTGGCCGTCGTGCGCAGCGGGAGCGTCCTGCAGCTGCGGGCGCGGATCGAGGCCCAGCGGCCGGACCGCCGCTCGCTCGCCCAGGTGCGGGCGCAGGCGGTGGTGTCCCGCCGCAGCGTGCGCCGCCGGACGGCCCGCCCCGAGGCCTGAGGCCAGGGAGCCGCCTCAGCCGCCCAGGCGCTCCTTCGGCAGGACGCTGCAGGTCAGCCGTGCCGTGCACACGCGCCGGCCCCGGTCGTCCGTGATCACGACCTCCCAGGCGCTGGAGGACCGGCCGACGTGCGCCGGCGTGGCGGTGCCCGTGACGACCCCTGAGCGTGCGGAGCGGTGGTGGGTCGCGTTGAGGTCGACCCCGACCGCGACGCCGTCGGGCCAGGCGGCCAGCCCCGCGGCCACGGACGCGACCGTCTCGGCCAGGACGGCCGACGCGCCACCGTGGAGCAGGCCGAAGGGCTGGGTGTTGCCCTCGACCGGCATGGTGGCGACCACCCGGTCACTCGTCACCTCGACGAGCTCGATGCCCATCCGCCGGTTCAGCGCGCCGTCGCCGTCCGGCAGCGCCGCCAGGAAGGCGCGCACCTGCTCCGCCCGGTCCGAGTCGGTGCCGGTGGACGTCGCTGGGGGCTCGGTGGCGCTCATGGGCACAACCTAGCCGCGGGCGCTGTCGGTGCCGCTGACTAGAGTCTCTGCGTGCCCGAGACGACGCCTGCCTCCGACCGCCCGCGGCTGCTCCTGCTGGACGGCCACTCGCTGGCCTACCGCGCGTTCTTCGCGCTGCCGGTGGAGAACTTCTCCACGAGCACCGGCCAGCACACGAACGCCGTCTACGGCTTCACCTCGATGCTCATCAACGTGCTGCGCGACGAGCAGCCCACCCACGTCGGCGTGGCCTTCGACGTCTCCCGCCAGACCTTCCGCATGGCCGAGTACAGCGAGTACAAGGCCACCCGGCAGAAGACCCGGCCCGAGTTCTCCTCCCAGCTCCCGCTCATCGAGGAGGTCCTCGAGGCGCTGCACATCCCCTTCCTGAAGAAGGACGGGTTCGAGGCCGACGACATCATCGCGACGCTCACGACACGCGCGCTGGCCGAGACCGACATGGAGGTCCTGATCCTCACGGGCGACCGTGACTCCCTCCAGCTCGTCACCGACCGCTCGACCGTGCTCTACCCGATGCGCGGGGTTTCCGACCTGGCACGGATGACGCCGGCCGCCGTGGAGGAGAAGTACAAGGTGCCGCCCGCGCGCTACCCCGAGCTCGCGGCGATCGTGGGGGAGACCTCCGACAACCTCCCCGGCGTCCCCGGGGTCGGACAGGGCTTCGCGGCCAAGTGGATCAACACCTACGACGGCCTGGACAACGTCATCGCCCGGGCCGACGAGATCGCCGGCAAGAAGGGCGAGGCGTTCCGGGAGCACCTGGGCGACGTCATCCGCAACCGGCGGCTCAACGCCCTGGTCCGGGACCTCCCGCTCGAGCTCGGCCCCGATGACCTGGCGGTGCGACCGTGGGACCGCCAGGCCGTCCACACGCTCTTCGACGGCCTGGAGTTCCGCGTCCTGCGCGACCGGCTCTTCGAGACCCTCTCCTCCGAGGAGGAGGTGGACGGGTCGGGCTTCGAGGTCGAGGGCTCCCGCCTGGGCGAGGGCGAGGTGGCGCCGTGGCTGGCCGAGCACGCCGTCGGGACGGTCGGCCTGACCGTCCAGGGCACCTGGCGCGCCGGCACCGGCGAGGTCCACTCCCTCGCGCTGGCCTCGGCCTCCGGGGAGGCCGCCTGGCTGGACGCCGCGACGGTGACGCCCGAGGACGACGCGGCGGTCGCGACCTGGCTGGCCGACCCCGCCCGCCCGAAGGTCCTGCACGACGCGAAGGGGCAGATGCACGCGCTCGCCGCCCGGGGCTGGCCGCTGGCCGGGCTGCAGAGCGACACCGCGCTGGCCGCCTACCTGGTCCGCCCCGACCAGCGCTCGTACGACCTCGCCGACCTGGTGCTGCGCTACCTCAAGCGCGAGCTCGTCGCCGGGGCGGCCGACGACGGCCAGCTCGCGCTGGACGCCCTGGCCGAGGACGACGCGGAGGACCGGGCGGCCACGACGGCGATGCTCCACGCGCGTGCCGTGCTGGACCTCGCGGAGGCCCTGGACGGCGAGGTGGCCTCGCACGGCGGCGAGGAGCTCCTGCGCGACGTGGAGCTCCCGCTGGTCCACCTGCTGGGCCGCATGGAGGCCACGGGCATCAGCGTCGACACCGAGCACCTGGAGTCCCTCGAGGCGCACTTCGGTGCCGAGGTGCGGGCCGCCGCCGACGAGGCGTACGCGGTGATCGGCAAGGAGATCAACCTGGGCTCGCCCAAGCAGCTCCAGGTCGTCCTCTTCGACGAGCTCGACATGCCCAAGACCAAGCGCACCAAGACCGGGTACACGACGGACGCGGACGCGCTGCAGAGCCTCTACGTGAAGACGGAGCACCCGTTCCTGCTGCACCTGCTGCGTCACCGTGACGTGATCCGCCTGCGACAGACGATCGAGGGGCTGCTCAAGACGGTCCAGCCCGACGGGCGGATCCACACGACGTTCAACCAGACGATCGCCGCCACCGGCCGCCTGTCCAGCACCGAGCCGAACCTGCAGAACATCCCGATCCGGACGGAGGAGGGCCGCCGCATCCGCGAGGCCTTCGTGGTGGGCGAGGGGTACGAGTCGCTCATGACGGCGGACTACAGCCAGATCGAGATGCGGATCATGGCGCACCTCTCCGAGGACGCCCTGCTCATCGAGGCCTTCCGCTCGGGGCAGGACTTCCACTCGATCACGGCGGCCCGGGTCTTCGGCGTGGACGCGGCCGAGGTCGGCGTCGAGCAGCGCGCGAAGATCAAGGCGATGAACTACGGCCTGGCCTACGGGCTCTCGGCCTTCGGGCTCTCCCAGCAGCTCGGCATCGACGCCGGTGAGGCGCGCGGCCTCATGGACGAGTACTTCGAGACCTTCGGCGGCGTGCGGGACTACCTCGGCGGGGTGGTGGAGGAGGCCCGGCGCACGGGCTTCACCGAGACCATCCGCGGCCGGCGCCGCTACCTGCCCGACCTCACCAGCGACAACCGCCAGCGGCGCGAGATGGCCGAGCGGATGGCGCTGAACGCCCCCATCCAGGGCTCCGCCGCGGACCTGATCAAGGTGGCCATGCTGGACGTCCAGGCGGCCCTCGAGGCCGAGGGGCTGCGCTCCCGGCTGCTCCTCCAGGTCCACGACGAGCTCGTGCTCGAGGTCGCCCCCGGCGAGGGCGCGGCGCTCGAGGAGCTCGTCCGCGACCGGATGGGTGCCGCGGCGTCGCTCACCGTCCCGCTGGACGTGTCGGTGGGCACCGGGTCGTCCTGGCACGACGCCGCGCACTGAGGCGCGGGAGCGCCCGCCGCGTCAGGCGGCGGGCTGCCCGGAGTGCTGCCCGGTGTCCTGGTCGGTCTCCGGCTCGAGGTCCTGACCCAGGCGGTGCAGGCTCAGGCCCAGCAGGACGAGCAGCAGGACGGCGTCCACGGCGATGACGACGGCGACGAGGCCGTCGAGCGTGGACGCCGTGGAGCCCAGGCCGGCGAGCGCGACGACGCCGAGCCACACCAGCCACTGCGAGCGGCGACCCTGCCGGGCGAGCACCGAGTAGACGAGCAGCTGGAGCATCGACAGCATCGTGCCCAGCACGGCGAACAGCCAGAGCAGGCCCTGGACGTCCGCGTACTCCGCCCCGCCGACGAAGACCAGCGCGACCGCCGAGAGCACCCACGCGCCGACGGTGCACACGACACCGATGCCGAGCACGGCCAGGAGGCTGCGCAGCAGGGACCGTCGCCGCTGCGAGGCGGTGGACAGCGACGGGAACGCCACGACGACCACGAACTGCGGCAGGAACAGGACGGCCTTGGTGAGGATCAGGCCCGCGGCGTAGAGGCCCGCGTCGTGCTCGTCGAGCAGGTTGCGGGCGAGCACGATGTCGAGGTTGGAGAGCAGGAAGAAGGCGAGCAGGGCGAGCGAGGCGCCCACGGCCTCGCGGGCCACCGGCCTGGCGGCCGCGGGGGCGTGCGACTCCGGGCCGCCCGTCTCCTGTCCGCGGGGTCGCAGGGCGACCCAGCCGACCAGCGCCGGGACCACCATCGCCACGGTCACGCCGACCATGGCGCCGGTCTCGCTGGGCCACACCACGAGGGCGAGGGCGCCGAGCACGAGCCGGGGGACACCCAGGCCGAGGTAGAGCAGCGACAGCGCGAGCCAGCGGCGTTCGCCCTGGAGGACGCCGGCCTGCCCGCCCGAGACGGTGAGGGGCACCGAGGCGGCGGCGACGAGGAGCGCGGGCCAGATCGAGTCCAGGTGCAGGAGCCGCACGACCAGCGGGCTGAGCACGACCATGCCCACGCCCATGAGCAGGGAGGCGCGCCACGTGACCCGCAGGACCGCCCGCTCGATGGCGCCGACGGCGTCGGGCTGGGCCGCGACGCGCCGGGCCGCGACGGCCTGGAGGCCGAGCTGTCCGACGCCGACCACCATCAGCAGCGCCATGAGGGAGGCGACCGCGCCGTACTGGGTCGGGCCCAGCAGCCGCGCGGACACCATCTGGAACCCGTAGGTCGAGACGTTCATGACGCCCATCGCCACGGCGATGCCGGCCGAGCTGCTCAGCAGCGTGCCGACGCGACCGCGAGGGCCGCGACGGGTCGGGGCGGTCTCCTCGGGGGCAGGGGTGGAGAGGGAGGTCACCGGTTCATCGTAGGCAACCTGTGAGCGGCCACTGGGCCGAACCAGGTGAACTGCGGTGCACCGTGTGGTGAAGGTCCTGCGGACCGGCCGCGACACCGCCGGACGAACTCACGAGTAACAAGACGTGACGGCGGTCACTTTTTGGGTTACCTTCTCGCTCGCGTCTGGTTCCGGGGAGGGAGTCCAGCGCCCGCCGTGGCCATTCGGCCCCGCGGTCGTCACCTACTCGGAGGGAGCGCTGTCGCATGCGCACGTCCGTCTACTCGAGCAGCGTCGTGGCACTCGGCGCCGGCCTGCTCGTCGTCCTCGGCTCGGGTCGTCTCGACCTGGCCCCGACCGCCCTGGCGGGCATCGCGCTGGGTGCGGTGACCTGGCTGGTCAACGACCGTTCGCCGGTCCAGCGGGTCTCCGCGGTCGTCGTCGGCCTCGTGGCCTGCTGGGTGGGCTACGTCGTCCGCGCCGCCCTGCTGCCCGACACCCCTGCGGGCCACGCCCTGTCCGTCGTCCTCACCGTCCTGCTCGTCGGCGCCGTGGCCGTCGGCAGCGGCGAGCGCCTGCCCCTGTGGGCCGGCCTCCTCGGCGCCGGCGTGCTCGCCGCCGTCTACGAGCAGACCTACGTGGCGGCTCCGCCGCAGGTGCTCTCGACCTCGACCTCGACGATCACCGGGCTGCTCGTCTCCGCCGTGACCGGTCTGGTCCTGGTCTCCCTGACCGACCCCGGCCAGCGCTCGCGCAGCCGTGGCGCCGACGGCGCCGCCCCGCAGGGCCCGTCGGAGGACGGGACCGCCACCACCGACCAGTCCACCACCGGCCAGTCCACCACCGGCCAGTCCACCACCGGCCAGTCCACCGACTCCGGCCTGGGCATCGTCACCACGGAGGCGGGCCGATGAGCACCCGACGTCGTTCCGCCGCCGTGGCCGGTCCGGCCGCCGCCCTGCTCCTCGTCGCCGCGGTCAGCACCGCCGGCCTGCCGGCCGCGTCGGCGGCCGACGACTCCTCCGGCGACGTCGACGTCGTCAACACCGAGACCGTCCAGATCTACACCGACGCCAGTGGCGCGCCGCAGTCCAGCCGCCTCTACGAGCAGCTCTCCCTCACCGGCGAGGGCGACGTCACGGTCAAGAACCCCGTGGCGACCAGCGGCCTGCGCAACCTCGACGGCTTCTCCGGCGTGAGCACGGAGGGCGGCGTCCAGGTCGCCGACGTCCACGTGGACGGCGCGAGCGAGCTCCGCTCGGTCAGCGACTACGACGGCGACCTGCCGATCACGCTGGACGTCGTCTACCTGCTCGACGGCGAGCAGGTGGACCCCTCGGAGATCGTCGGCGCCACCGGCCACCTCGAGGTCCGCTACACCGTCACCAACACCTCCGCGCAGCCGACCGAGATCACCTACGACGACGGCAACGGCGGGACGGTCACCGACACCGTCTCGGTGCCGCTGCCGATGGTCGCCAGCCTCACCACCTCGGTCCCGGCGTCCTTCACCGGCGTCACGAGCGAGGCCGCCAACATGGCCGGTGACGGCAAGGGCGGCATGATCCTCAGCTTCACGATGACGCTCATCCCGCCGATCGGGTCGGACTCGAGCACGGTCGGCTGGAGCGCGGACATCACCGACGGTCTCGTGCCGGACGCCGAGCTCACGGCCCTGCCGGTGGACCCGCTGTCCAGCCCGACGTTCGCCACCGCCGCCACCTCCTACCAGGGCGGCGCCGACACCGGCGCCGAGCTGGCCTCCGGGGCGGCGCAGATCGACTCCCACCTGCTCGAGCTGCGCGACGGCGCGGCCCAGCTCCTGGCCGGCCTCGTGCAGCTGCGCGACGGCGCGGACGAGCTGAGCGCCGGCCTCACCGACGACGCCGCCCCCGGCGCGCAGAAGGTCGCGGACGGTGCGGGGCAGCTGCGCTCCGGGCTGGGCCAGCTCTCGGACGGTGCGGGACAGCTCGCGGACGGCACGGGCGAGCTGCTCGTGGGCGCCGACAAGATCAACGCCGGCGGGCAGCGCCTCGGCGCGGGCGCCGGTCGGCTCGCGGACGGTCTCGAGCAGGCGGACGACGGTGCCCAGGAGCTGCGCTCGGGTGCGGCGCGGCTGGCCCGTGGGCTGGGCAGGGCGAGCTCGGGGGCCGAGCAGGTCGGCGACGGCGCCACCAAGCTGTCCGCCGGCGCGGACCAGCTGGCGGCCGGCACCAAGGCGGCACGCAACGGCAGCGCCGACCTCACCGACGGCCTCGCCCAGATCTCCGCGGGCCTCGACGCCCTGAGCGGGTCGAGCGGGCTGGGCGCCGCGGCGGACGGCGTCGCCGCCCTCCAGGCCGGCGTCGCGCAGATCCAGGCCGGCCTGGGTTCCGACTCCGACCCGGCCAGCCTCGTGGGCGGGCTCCAGGCGCTCTCCACCGGCCTCGGTCAGGCCGAGACGGGTGCGAGCCAGATCCACGGCGGTCTCGTCGCGCTGCGCAGCGACACCAGCGGGCTCGGCGCCGCCAAGGCCGGCGTGGACCAGGTGAAGGCCGGGCTCGACGCGGCCGCCGGCAGCGGCGGGTCCATCGACCAGCTCAAGACGTCCATCCTCGGGGTCAAGACGCTGGCGTGGTGCACCGCCGACGCCCAGTGCGGCGCCACCATGGACGCGCTCGCCGCGGCCGTCGAGAGCAGCCGGACGAGCACCCAGCAGGCCTCGGCCGGGCTGGGCCAGGTCTCGAGCGGACTCGCCACCGCGCTGGCGGCGCTGGACACCCAGCTCGTGCCGGGCGCCTCCCAGCTGGCCACCAGCCTGGGTCAGGCCAAGACGGGCAGCCAGCAGCTGCACACGGGCGCCCAGCAGGCCGCCGGTGGCGTCGGGCAGGTCTCGGCGGGGCTGGACGCCCTCGCCGACGGCCTCACCGCCGCCGTCCAGGGCGCGCTCCAGCTCAGCGCCGGGGCGCAGGCGGCCCACACCGGCAGCGCGCAGCTCGAGGCCGGTCTCGGCCAGCTCGACGACGGGGCCGGCGCACTCGCCGACGGTGCCGACCAGCTCGCGGACGGCTCCCAGGAGCTCGCGGACGGCACCGTGAAGCTCGCCGACGGCAGCGTCCTGCTGGCCGACGGCACGGTGGAGCTCGCCGACGGCACCGGGCGCCTCCTGACCGGGGCCCAGCAGCTCTCCGCGGGCGCGGACCGCCTCTCGGCCGGCACCGGGGAGCTCGCCGACGGGGCGGGGCAGCTGGACGACGGCGCGCAGCAGCTCGCCGACGGGGCGCAGCAGGCCGCCGACGGCTCGGGCGACCTGGCCGACGGCTCGGCCCTGCTCGCCTCCGGCCTGCAGAACGCCGCGACCGGGTCCCAGCAGCTCGCCGACGGCCTCCACCAGGCCGCCGACGGCGCCCCCGCGCTCGTCGACGGGGCCCAGCAGCTCTCCGACGAGGGCACCTCGCAGCTGGTCTCGGCGGGCGAGGACACGGCTCAGTCCTACGGCGCCATGTACGCCACGCTGGCCGCCCAGGCCGAGCGCGCGCAGACGGAGTCGATGGTCGTGGGCGCCCCCGAGGGCGCCGTCGGCCTC
The DNA here is from genome assembly GCF_004919085.1 of Nocardioides sp. GY 10127. Lineage (GTDB taxonomy): Bacteria > Actinomycetota > Actinomycetes > Propionibacteriales > Nocardioidaceae > Nocardioides. Next base: position 459,685 of record NZ_STGL01000007.1, read on the forward strand.
GCCGCCTACTCCTTCCAGGTGCAGGGCGAGGACGGGGAGACCGGCCGTGACGTGAACCGCGGGCTGCTTGCGGGCGGCATCGTCCTGGCCGGTGCCGGCGTGATGCTGCTGCGGCGCAAGCTGCTCGGCTGACGCGTCCGCAGTGACCGTCCGAGGCGCCGTCCCCACCCGGGGGCGGCGCCTCGGCGCGTCTAGGCGGGCAGGTCGGCCGCCACGATCGCCGTGCCCGGGGTGAGCCGCCCGCGGGTGGCGGACCAGCCGCCCCAGACCCGGTCGTGGTGCTCGGGCCACTCCGGCTCCAGCAGGCGGCGGATCACGAGGCCGCGGTCGGCCAGCAGCGACACCCAGTCGCCCAGCGTCCGGTGGTGCTCCACGTAGGAGACCTCCCCGCTGCCCTCGTCGACCTCCACGTAGGGCCGGCGGTCCCAGTAGGACTGGCTGGCCACCAGGCCCTCCTCGCCGGGGTCGTCGGCGAACATCCACCGGGTCGGGTGGGTGATGGAGAAGGCGAAGCGCCCCCCGGGGCGCAGCACGCGCACCACCTCGTCGACCGCCACGTCGATGTCCGCGACGAACTGCAGCGCGCCGAAGGAGGAGAAGACGACGTCGAACGAGCCGTCGGCGAACGGCAGGTCCGTGGCCGTGCCGCGCACCGACGGCACGGCGAGCCCGGTGGCCTCGTCGAGCCGACGGGAGTGCTGGAGCTGGCGGTGGGAGAGGTCGAGGCCGAACCCGCGGCCGCCGCGGCTGCGCACCCAGCGCGAGCACTGGCCGGCGCCCGAGCCGACCTCGAGCACGTCCTTGCCCGCGACGTCCCCCAGGACGCCCGCGCGCTCCTCGGTGAGGCCCTCGGGCCCCCACACGAAGCCCACGTCGCCCAGGAACTCGCCGTGGGTGGCCTGGTAGTCGTCGGCGTAGCGGTCCCAGTCCGGGCCGTTGGCCGCGCGCGACTCGGCCTCGTCCACGGCGCGCCGCTCCACCAGCACCGGCGGGAGCGGGGGATGGCTGCGGGAGTCGGGGGCGACGGGCGGCAGGTCGGGCAGGTCGGGGGAGGACGGTGCGCTCACCCCAGGCCCCCGGGCACGACGGGGTTCGAGCCGCCGCCACCGAAGCGGCGCCGCGGCAGGGGCAGCATGCCGGCGATCTCGCCGATCGGGCCGACGGCCTTCTCGAGGGCCTCCGCCGAGCCGGAGAGGGCGGGGACGAGGCGGGCCAGCTCGGCCAGGCGCGGCTGGAGCGCCTCGAGGGTCTCGCCCAGGGCGATGAGCTGGTCGAGCGTGCCGCCCTCGGAGAGCATCGTCTCCAGGAAGCCGTCGTCGGCGAGCATCCGGTCGGCCAGACCGCCGGGCCGGAGCACCTGCTCGAGCAGGCCCTCCTCCCGCGTGAGCCGGTCGACGGCCCCGTCCACGGCCAGGAGCCGCTCCAGGACTCCGCCCTCCTCCACGAGCCGGTCGAGCGCGCCTCCCTCGCCGGCGAGCCGGTCGAGGGCCCCGCCGTCGGTGAGCAGTCGCTCCACCGGCCCGCCGTCGGCCAGCAGCCGGTCGAGCACGCCGTCGCGGGCCAGCATCCGACCGAGCGGCCGGTCGGGCGAGACGAGCTCGGCGACCGCGGTGGCCAGCCGCAGCGGGCCGTCGGGGTCGTCCAGGAGGGCCATGAGCCGGTCGGCGTGCCCGCCGGGACCGATCACCTTCTCCAGCTGGTCGCGGTAGCCGCCCGGACGCCGCAGCGGGCCGTCGGGGGAGGCGAGGTCGCCGAGGGCGAGCGTGGTGCGGGTCGCAGCCAGGGCGAGCCGCCAGGGGAGCACCGCCACGGAGGCGGCTGTCCCGGCGGCGCGGCCGAGCAGAGGGGAGGCCATGGGGTCACCGTACGGCGCGAGACCGACGGTGGCACCGGCCCCGGCAGGCACCGGCTCGTGCGCACCGGTCCGGCCCTGCGAGCATCGGGGTCATGGACGCGCCCCTGCCCGAGGAGCCCCTGCCCGAGGAGCCCCTGCTCTCGCTGCCCGGGGTCGGCACGCTGCGTCCTCTCCCCGGCGGCTTCTCCGGGCGGGCGTTCCTGGCCGAGTCAGCGGGGGAGCGCACCGTCGTGCGGCTCCACCCGCCCGGCGAGCCCGGCGACCCGCTCGTCGCCGCCGCCGTCCTGCGCCGCGCCGAGCAGGTCGTCGGCCTCGTCCCGCCGGTCCTGGAGGCGCGCTCCGGGGACGCCGCCGCCGGCCTCCCCGGACTCCTGGTGACGGGGTGGCTGGAGGGGTCGCCGGCCGACCAGGTCCTGCCGACCCTCAGCGAGGAGGAGGCGGGCGAGGTGGGCGCCGCGCTGGGCCGGCTGCTCGCGCGCCTGGCCTCGGTGCCGCTGCCCGCCGCCGGGAGGTTCGTGGACGCCGGCCTGCGCACCGAGCCCTGGCCGGAGCCGTGGGACGAGCTCGCCGCCGCCGTGGCGGCACTGGCCCCGGGGCTGACGGGCTGGTCGGCGCAGGAGCGGGCCGGTCTCGACGCGCTGGTGGCCCGGGCGGAGGAGGTCCTGGCCGAGCCGCTGGCCGGCCCGGAGCACCCGGTGCTGGTCCACGCCGACCTCAACCCCAAGAACCTGCTGCTGTCCAGGACGCCCGAGGGCGTGCGTCCGGCCGGCGTCCTGGACTGGGAGCACGCGTACGCGGGCGCACCCGAGACGGACCTGGGCAACCTGCTGCGGCACGAGGAGCGTCCGGCGCTCGTCGAGCCGCTGGTCGAGGTCTACGCCGACCTCCGCGGGGAGGACCCGGGACTGCTCGTGGAGCGCGCGCGGGCGCTGGACCTCCTGGCCCTGGTCGAGCTCGCGTCGCGCGCCGGCACGCACCCGCCCGCCGAGCGCGCCGAGCGGCTCCTGAGACACTGCGCCCGGGCGCGCGACCTGGGTGCGACGCCCCGGTCCTGACGGCTGGTCAGCGCCGGTTGGACGGCTCCGGCCGTGCGCCGTACCCTGGTCTGTGCGCCTGGAGTCCGCCCACGTCCCGTACGGAGCGGACCGGGCTCGCCAGCGAAGCACGTCCCTCCTGCCGGCCGGGGTCACCCGGCTCGGCCCGGTGGGGCACTGCGGAGCGGCACCGACGGTGCCGACGGCCCTGTGGCCGTGACGGCGAGGGCTTCACGCGCGCACGTACGACTTCTGCCCACTCCAAGGACTCACCTACTCCATGACCATCTCTTCCACCCTTCCCGAGACCGACGCGCCGCAGGTTGCGGTCAACGACATCGGCTCGGAGGCGGACTTCCTCGCCGCGATCGACGAGACCATCAAGTACTTCAACGACGGTGACATCGTCGACGGCACCATCGTCAAGGTGGACCGTGACGAGGTCCTGCTCGACATCGGCTACAAGACCGAGGGCGTCATCCCCTCGCGCGAGCTGTCGATCAAGCACGACGTGGACCCGGCCGAGGTCGTCTCGGTCGGCGACCAGGTCGAGGCCCTCGTCCTCCAGAAGGAGGACAAGGAAGGCCGCCTGATCCTGTCCAAGAAGCGCGCCCAGTACGAGCGCGCCTGGGGCACGATCGAGCAGGTCAAGGAGGAGGACGGCGTCGTCGAGGGCACCGTCATCGAGGTCGTCAAGGGCGGCCTCATCCTCGACATCGGTCTCCGTGGCTTCCTCCCCGCCTCGCTGGTGGAGATGCGCCGCGTCCGCGACCTGCAGCCGTACGTGGGCCAGACCCTCGAGGCGAAGATCATCGAGCTGGACAAGAACCGCAACAACGTGGTCCTGTCCCGCCGCGCCTGGCTCGAGCAGACCCAGTCCGAGGTCCGCCACGGCTTCCTCACGCAGCTCCAGAAGGGCCAGATCCGCAAGGGTGTCGTGTCCTCGATCGTCAACTTCGGTGCGTTCGTGGACCTCGGCGGCGTCGACGGTCTCGTCCACGTCTCGGAGCTGTCCTGGAAGCACATCGACCACCCGTCCGAGGTCGTCGCCGTGGGCGACGAGGTCACCGTCGAGGTCCTCGACGTGGACATGGACCGCGAGCGTGTCTCCCTGTCGCTGAAGGCGACGCAGGAGGACCCGTGGCAGCACTTCGCCCGTACCCACCAGATCGGTCAGATCGTGCCGGGCAAGGTCACCAAGCTGGTGCCCTTCGGCTCCTTCGTCCGCGTCGAGGAGGGCATCGAGGGCCTGGTGCACATCTCCGAGCTGGCCGAGCGCCACGTGGAGATCCCGGAGCAGGTCGTCCAGGTCAACGACGGCGTCATGGTCAAGATCATCGACATCGACCTCGAGCGTCGCCGCATCTCGCTGTCGCTGAAGCAGGCCAACGAGACCGCCGTCGCCACCGACGTCGAGGAGTTCGACCCGACGCTCTACGGCATGACCGCCACGTACGACGAGCAGGGCAACTACGTCTACCCCGAGGGCTTCGACCCGGAGACCGGCGAGTGGCGCGAGGGCTACGACGAGCAGCGCGCCGCCTGGGAGGCCGAGTACGCCCAGGCGCACGCCCGCTGGGAGCAGCACGTCAAGCAGCAGCAGGAGGCCGCCAAGGCCGAGATCGAGGCCGGCGAGGCCACCTCGTACTCCTCCTCGAACGAGACCGACGAGGTCGCCGACGGCGGCTCGCTCGCCTCGGACGAGGCGCTGCAGGCGCTCCGCGAGAAGCTGACCGGCGGCAACTGAGCCCCCGGCGGCTGACGCCCTCACCGGCGTCCCGCACCCACGAACGAAGCCCCGCCCGGGTCACCCGGGCGGGGCTTCGTCGTTTCTCGGGGGTCGTTCTCGGTGGTCGACGGGAGGGCGCGGCTCAGTGCCACGAGGAGCCGGTGTGGGCGAACTCGTCCGTCTCGTGGCTGCGGGGCGGGACGTAGCCCTGGCCGGGGCGGTCGTCGAGCAGGGAGCGGAGACCGAGGAGGGCGGTCGTGGTGAGGGCGGTGAGGAGCAGGAAGAGGACGAGTGCGGTCATGGCAGGAATCCTGCTCTGCGTAAGATCCTGCCGCGAGTGGCAGAGATGTCACTGATGCTCGATTTCCTGCCACTGCTCGTGAGAGGCTGTCCCCGTGCTCACCAACGTCGCCGCCCTCGTCTACGACGGGGTCGCCCCCTTCGAGCTCGGCGTGCTCTGCGAGGCCTTCGGCCTGGACCGGGCCGACGACGGCGTGCCCGTGCTCGACTTCGCGGTCTGCGGCGTCCGCCCCGGCCCGGTGGAGACGGACATGGGTTTCGCCATCGACGTCCGGCGCGACCTGGGGCGGGTGGCGGAGGCCGACCTCGTCTGCGTGCCCGCCCAGCCCCGCGGCGAGGCGCCGCCGGAGATCATCGCGGCGCTGCAGGCCGCCCACGAGCGCGGTGCGCGCCTGCTGTCGGTGTGCTCGGGGGCCTTCACGCTGGGCGCCGCGGGCCTCCTCGACGGCCGGGAGTGCACGACGCACTGGCGCTACACCGCCCGCCTGGCCGGCCAGTTCCCGCTGGCCACCGTCGTGCCCGAGGTGCTCTACGTGGACAGCGGGCAGGTGGTGACGAGCGCGGGCACCGCCGCCGGGATCGACGCGGCGCTGCACGTGTGGCGCCAGGAGCACGGGTCCTCGGTCGCCAACGTGATCGCCCGCCGGATGGTGGTCCCGCCGCAGCGCGACGGCGGCCAGGCCCAGTTCATCGCGCGCGCGGTGCCCGAGTGCGACGCCGACACGCTCGGCCCCCTGCTGGCGTGGATGATGGAGAACCTGGACGCCGACCTGGGCGTCGAGACGCTGGCGCGGCGCGTCCACCTGGCTCCTCGGACCTTCGCCCGGCGCTTCCGCGAGGAGACCGGCACCACGCCCCACGTGTGGGTGACGGCGCAGCGGGTGCGCGCGGCCGAGGAGCTCCTTGAGCGCAGCGACCGCCCCGTGGACTGGATCGCCCGCGAGGTCGGGTTCGGCAACCCGGCCACCCTGCGCCACCACTTCACCCGGGTCCGGGGCCTGAGCCCTCAGGCGTACCGGCGACAGTTCGCCTGCTGAGAGGTGTCGCGGGCCTCAGGCCCGCACGACCTCGGCGTCGAGCCAGGCCGCGAGGTCGGCCAGCTCGGCGTCCACGTCCTCGCGCAGGGACGCGGGCCACGGCGCGTCCTCGTGCACGGCCCGGACGAGCAGGGTGCCCTCCAGTGGCAGGTGCTGGGCGTCGACCTTGCCCACGAGGTCCTCGCCGTGCAGGACCGGCAGGGCCCAGTAGCCCCAGCGGCGGGCCGAGGCCGGCTTGTACATCTCCAGCTGGTAGTCGAAGCCCCACAGCTCGGCCATGCGCTTGCGGTCCATGACGAGCCGGTCGAGCGGTGAGAGCAGCGCGGTGCGCGGCAGGAACGAGTCCGCGTGGGCGTCCAGGAGGGTGGGGTCCACGCGCCAGGTGCCGCGGACGCCCTCGATGCTCGCCGGCTCCCCGCTCGCCCCCACGTCGTGGGGCTCGCCGGGCGCGACGGCCGCCCGGGCGCGCGCGACCCCCAGTGCCGCGAGCCGCCGACGGGCCCGCTCGGCCAGCGCCTCGGCCGGCGGCACCGGCTCGTCGTCGGGGAGCACCCGCTCGGCGAGGTCCCAGAGCCGGTGCTGGCCCTGACGGCCGACCACGGCCACCTCGCCGCGGGCCGCCATGAGGTCGAGGAGGCGCAGCAGGGAGCGGTCGTCGTTCCAGCCGCTGGAGCGCCAGGGGCGGACGATCGCGCCCCTCGGGAGGTCGGGCGCGGCGAGCGGGCCGTCCTGCCGGAGGAGCTCGAGGGTCTCCAGCCGTGCGCCGTCGTTGTCCTCCACCCACGCGGCCAGCTCCTGCTGCCACGGCGAGAGCTCGCCGGTGCCCGGCCAGGCCGCCATCTCCGCGGTGTGGAGCCGCACGTCCTCGGCGGGGCGGGCGTACCCGCCGATCTCGACGAGCGCGCCTCCGGCCAGCAGGTCGTCCAGCTCCTCGCGGTCGTAGCCGCTGCCCAGCCTGCTCCAGAGCACCAGGTGCGCGCTGGGCGCCACGTGCCGGGTCGGGTCGAGCTGGAGGACGCCGAGGTGGCGCACCACCTCCAGGACGTCGCCGGGTCGTCGCCCGGTGAGGAGCTGGGCACGCACCGCGACGCGGCGCGCCTCGGCGCGGGAGAGGCGGTGGGCGGGCGGGGGAGGCACCCCGCCACCCTAGGCAGTCGCGCCGACAGGCCGCGCCCGTCGTGCCCGTCGTGCCCGAGTGGTGCGGCGCGCCTCAGGCGGCTGCGGTCCCCAGGCCGCGCCGCACGAGGTCGGCGTAGCGACCCGCCCGCAGGAGCAGCTCCTCGTGGGTGCCGACCTCGGCCACCCGCCCGTGGTCCAGGACGACGATCTGGTCGGCGTCGCGCACCGTGCTCAGCCGGTGGGCGATCGTGATGGTGGTGCGGCCGTGCGCCAGCCGGTCGAGCGCCTCCTGGACCTCGCGCTCGGTGGTGTTGTCCAGGGCGCTGGTCGCCTCGTCCAGGACGAGGACCCGGGGGTCGCGCAGCAGGGTCCTGGCGATGGCGAGCCGCTGTCGCTCGCCGCCGGAGAAGCGGTGGCCGCGGGAGCCGACCATGGTGTCGTAGCCGTCCGGCAGTGACGCGATGACGTCGTGGATGCGGGCCGCCCGGCAGGCCTCCTCGAGGTCGGCGTCGGTGGCCTCCGGGCGCGCGTGGCGGAGGTTCTCGGCGACGGTGGCGTGCAGCAGGTAGGTCTCCTGCGTGACGACGCCGACGGTGCGGGCGACGTCGGCCAAGGTCAGGTCGCGCAGGTCGATGCCGTCGACCCGGACGGCGCCGGAGGTCGGGTCGTGCAGGCGGGCGACGAGCGAGGCGAGCGTCGACTTGCCGCTGCCCGTCTCGCCGACCAGCGCCAGGGAGCCGCCGGCCGGCACGTGCAGCGTGACGTCGCGCAGGACGGGGGAGTCGCCGTAGGCGAAGGTGACGTGGTCGAGGTCGACCTCGCCGCGCGGCTCGCCGAGGGGCACCGGGTGCGCCGGGTCGTCGATCTCCACGGGCAGGTCCAGGTACTCGAAGAGGCGGCTGAACAGGGCCAGGGAGGCGGTGACGTCGACGCCGACGTTGAGCAGCTGGGCCAGCGGGCGGAACAGCTGGGACTGGAGCGCCACGAACGCCACGAGCGTCCCGATCGTCATCCCGCCGCTGGTGGCGGGGAACCCGGCGGCCAGGTACAGGGTCGCCGGCACGACCGCGAACACGACCGTCATGCTGGCCATCCGCCACCGCCCCGCCAGCTGAGAGCGGACCTCGAGGTCCACCAGGTCGGACGACGTGCGCCGGAAGCGCTCGGCGAGAGCAGGGCCGGCGCCGAGGGTCTTGGTGAGCTGCACCCCGCTCACGGAGAGTCCCTCCTCGACCTGGACGTGCAGGTCGGCCAGCTTCTTCTGGCGCGCCGTGGTCACCGCGTAGCGCAGCTTGGCGGTCTGCCGGGAGAGGATCACCGCCGGGGGCAGGACCACGAGGGTGACGAGGGCCAGCCGCCAGGAGAGCGCGAGCATCGCCACGATGGAGCCCACCACGATCGTCACGTTGGAGGCGATGGACGTGGCGGTCGACGTCACGACCGACTGCATGCTCCCGATGTCGTTGATGACCCGGGACTGGATCTCGCCCCCGCGGGTCCGGGTGAAGAAGCCCACGGACTGGCGCTGGAGGTGCGTGAACAGGTCGGAGCGGAGCCGGTGCATGACCTTCTGGCCCACGGCGGTGGAGATCCACGTCTGGCCGACGCCCAGGACCGCGGTGACGACCGCGACCAGGACCATGCCGAGCACGCACAGGAGCAGCAGGCGCACGTCGCCCGTCGGCAGGGCGTCGTCGATGACGGCACGCACCAGGAACGGCGAGGCCAGCGACGCCAGCGAGCTGGTGACGATGAGGACGACCACGAGGGCCAGGGCGGCACGGTGCGGACGGAAGAGCCCGGCCACCCGGCCGACGGAGACGGGGGAGGAGCGCAGCTGGTCGCGCGCCGCGCGCCGCTGCTCGGGGGTGCTGCCCATGCCGGGGCGGCCTCCGCCGCCCCCGGGGTGGCCTGCCATGCGACCACTCCTTCCTCTGCCGTACGGGTGTCGATCAGTTAGTGAGGTTACCTCACGATGAGGCAACCCGCATTCCCGCTAGAGTGTTCCCGTGCCCCACGCCGACAGCTCACAGGACCCGCGCGAGGCCGGTCACGTCCACCAGGAGACGACGGGGGACCTGCTCATGAGCGCGGCGCGCTCCCTGCGGCGCGCGGTGTGGCACTCGGCGGGGGAGTGGGACGTCGCGCCGGCCCAGGCCAAGGCGCTGGGGGTGGTCTGCCGCGAGGCGCCCGTGCGCATCTCCCGGCTCGCCGAGCGCCTGCACATCGCCCCGCGCTCGGCCACCGAGGTGGTCGACCACCTGCAGGAACGGGGGCTCGTGCTGCGCGAGCCCGACCCGGTGGATCGTCGCGCCACCTGCGTCGTGCCGACCGAGGAGGGTCGTCGGCTCCAGGCGTTGCTGGCAGAGTCCCGGCGCCAGGCCACGGAGGGCTACCTCGCCGTCCTGGACGACGAGGAGCGCGCCGTGCTGGACCGGCTCGTCCGACGCCTGGTGCTGGCCGAGCGGCCGGAACGCGCCTGAGCCCGCCGCGGTCTGATCCGGGCCGCACGCGCTCCTGACCTGCGCGGACGCGCGCGCCCCACGGGGGGTGGTCCGCGGGTGCTCGCGCGCCCTCTTGCGCCCCGGTGAATATGTCCGTACATTGAGGGATATAACCCCTCGGGGGGTTCCATTCAGGAGGAGCGAGGATGACCGAGCAGACGCTGGCCCGACTCGACCGGGGCGCGCCCCAGCCGCTGTGGGAGCAGCTCCAGGCCGATCTCAACCGGAGGCTGGAGCGGGGCGAGTTCGTCGACTCCTTCCCCGGCGAGATGCAGCTCGTCGCTGACTACGAGGTCAGCCGGCACACCGTCCGCGCCGCGCTCCGGGCGCTGCGCGAGACGGGCGTCATCGAGTCCGCTCGCGGCCGCCAGCCCCGTGTCGCCGCCCCCCGGATCACCCAGTCGCAGGGCACCCTCTACAGCCTCTTCGCCTCGGTGGAGTCGACCGGGCACCGGCAGCGCTCGGTCGTCCGCCGCCTCGAGGTCTTCGCGGACGGCGTGGTCGCCAGCCGCCTCGGCCTGGAGGAGTCCTCGCCGCTCGTCTACCTCGAGCGCGTGCGGATGATGGACGACGAGCCCCTGGCGCTGGACCGGGTGTGGCTGCCCGCCGAGGTCGCCGCGCCGCTGCTCACCGTCGACCTCTCCGCCACCTCGCTCTACGGGGCCCTCGAGGCCCACTGCGGCATCCGCCTCACCGGCGGCACCGAGCAGGTCCGCGCCGTCGTCCCGACGTCGGCCGAGCGCCGCACCCTCGGCATCGGCGCCGACGTCGCTGCCCTGCACCTCGAGCGCGTCGGCACGAGCCTCGGCCGCCTCGTCGAGCTCCGTCGGACCCTCGTCCGGGGCGACCGCTACGCCCTGGTCACCGACCTGGCGAGCCCGGACCGCGTCCAGGTCACCGCCGAGTCCTGACGCGCCGCACCCCCGGACCACCCCGCACGCCCACCCCGCGACAGACCCAGGAGACCGCCATGACCACCGCCGTCCGCACCGTCGACGTCCACGAAGCCCGTCGCCTCGCCGACCAGGGCGCCGTCCTGCTCGACGTCCGCGAGGACGACGAGTGGGCGCAGGCCCACATCGACGGCGCCACCCACGTCCCGCTGGGCACCCTCGACCCCGCCGCCGTGGGCCGCGACCGCCTCGTGGTGGCCGTGTGCCGCTCCGGCAACCGCTCCGGCCGCGCCGCGGAGGCCCTGGCCGGTGCCGGCGTCGACGTCGTCAACATGACCGGCGGCGTCCTGGCCTGGGCCGAGGCCGGCCTGCCGCTCGTCGTCGCGGGGGAGTGAACGAGTCGTGGAGCTCCTCCTGCTCGCCGGGCTGGGCCTGGCCATCGGCCTCGTCCTCGGCGGCCTCGGCGGTGGCGGTGGAGTCCTCACGGTCCCCGCGCTCGTCCTGGTCGTCGGCCAGTCCGCCGTGCAGGCGACCGCCAGCAGCCTCGTCGTCGTCGGGGTCGCGGCCGTCGTGGGCGCCCTCGGGCACGCCCGCGCCGGGCGGGTCCGCTGGGGCACCGCACTGGGCCTCGGCGTGGCCGGGCTCCCGACGGCCTGGGTCGGCGCGCAGCTGAGCCACGCGGTCCCCGAGCCGGTGCTGCTCCTCGCCTTCTCGGGCCTCATGGTCGTGGCCGCGGCGGCGATGGTCCGCGGCTGCCCCTCCTGCATCGAGATCGACCCCGAGAAGGCGCCCACCCCGCGCCTCCCGGCCCTCCCGTCCCTGCGGCGTCGCTACCGCGACGCCCGCCCCGCCCCCACCTCGCCCGCGGTCCGTCCGACCGTCGCGGCCGCCGGCACCCCTGTCGCCGGTGGCCAGGCAGCCGGCCGGGCGGGGGTCCTCGTGGCCGCCCGCACCGCCGTGTCCGGCGAGATCGCCGACCGGGCCCCCGCGGGCACCGGTCGCGGCCTGGCCGCGGCCGGCGCGGTCGGCCTCGCCGTCGGCCTGCTCACCGGGTTCCTCGGCGTGGGCGGCGGGTTCGTCGTCGTCCCGGCCCTCGTCATCGTGCTGCGCCTGCCCATGTCGGTGGCCGTCGGCACCTCGCTGGTGGTCGTGGCGCTGAACTCCGCCAGCTCGCTGCTGGCCCGCCTCGGCAGCCTCGAGATCGACTGGGCGGTCGTCGTCCCCTTCTCCCTCGCGGCCGTCGCCGGGGTCCTCCTCGGCCGGCGCGTCGCCGACCGCCTGCCCGCCGCCCGCCTGCGGCATGGCTTCGCCGCACTCCTCGTGCTGGTCGCCGCCGCCACCGCCGTCTCCACCGTCGTCTGAGTACCACCAGCTCCCCACGCCAGCACCGCACCGCACCGCACCACGCACTCCGACCGGCCCGCGTCACGGGCCCCGCCCGATGAAAGGTTCCGCCATGTACTTCGCCCAGCACTACCTCGACTGCCTGTCCCAGGCCTCCTACCTCGTCGGGGACGAGGCCTCGGGCCAGGCCGTCGTCGTCGACCCCCGCCGTGACGTCGCCGAGTACGTCGAGGACGCGGCCGCCCACGGCCTGCGGATCGTGGGCGTCATCAACACCCACTTCCACGCCGACTTCCTCGCCGGCCACCTGGAGATGGCCGAGGCGACCGGCGCGTGGATCGGCTACGGCGACCGGGCGGAGACCGACTACGACATCCGCTCCTTCGCCGACGGCGAGCGGGTCGAGCTGGGCGGGCCGGACGGGGTGACCCTCGAGATCATGCACACGCCGGGCCACACGCCCGAGTCGATCAGCGTCCTGGTCTACGAGCACGGCACCGACGAGACGCCCTACGGCGCCCTCACCGGTGACGCCCTCTTCATCGGCGACGTGGGCCGGCCCGACCTCCTGGCCTCCTTCGGCGTCACCGCTCGCGAGCTCGGCGGGATGCTCTACGACTCCGTGCAGCACAAGCTGATGGGCCTGCCCGACGAGGTCCGGGTCTTCCCGGCCCACGGCGCCGGCTCGGCCTGCGGCAAGAACCTCTCCACCGAGACGCAGTCCACCATCGGGGAGCAGCGCCGCTTCAACTACGCGTGCCAGCCGATGGACGAGCAGACCTTCGTCGACATCGTCACCGCCGGGCAGCCCTCCGCCCCGGAGTACTTCGGCTACGACGCCACCCTCAACCGCCGTCAGCACGCCACGTACGACGAGTCGGCCGCCGCCGAGCTGACGTTCGCCCAGGCCACCGAGGCCACGGCCGGCGGCGCCGTCCTCCTGGACACGCGCGAGCAGTCCGAGTTCGCGGCCGGCCACCTGCGCGGGTCCGTGTCGGTCCCGCTCGACGGTCGCTTCGCCGAGACCGCCGGCATGCTGCTGAAGCCGCACGACGAGATCGTCGTGGTCGCCCCGGAGGGGCACGAGGCCGAGGCCGTCACCCGGCTGGCCCGGATCGGCTTCGACGGCGTCGTCGGCCACCTCGCGGACATCGAGGAGGTGCTCACGCAGGCCGAGGGCGTGTGCGTGGGCCACGCGAGCCGCCTCACCCCGGCCCAGCTCGACGAGGTCCTGGCCGACGAGGCCCGCGACGTCGTGCTCGTCGACGTCCGCAACGCCGGTGAGGTCGAGGCCGGTGGCGTCGAGGGCGCGCTGAACATCCCGCTGGCCGAGCTGCGCCGCCGCGTCGACGAGGTCCCGCGCGACAAGGCCGTCGTGGTCTACTGCGCGGGGGGCTGGCGGTCCTCGGTCGCCGCCTCCTACCTGCGCAGCGAGGGGTTCACCGACGTCTCCGACATCCTGGGCGGGTTCAACGCGGTGGACGCCATGCGCGCCGCCGAGGCCTGAGCGACACCCTCCCCCTCAGCCCACCCGACGAGACCAGAGCCAGGAGCAGCCCTGCCCGCCGACCTGCCGCCCGAGCACGACCGCCTGCGCCCCGGCGACCACGTGGGCGCAGGCGTGCCGGACCACGTGCCGTTCACCGTCCACGGGCGGGGCGGGCCGCACGGGCGGCTGCGCCTGCGGCCGCGGACACCGCGGATCGTCCTGCTCGTGCCGCTCCTGGCGCTGGTCTACGCGGTGGCGCTGGTCGCGGTCGCGCTCTCCACGCGGGCCTGACGCCACTCCTGCACCAGGAGCGCGTAGCCGTAGCCGTCGAGCCAGCCCCGGGTCCGGTGCAGCGAGTCGGCGCGGCCGTGCAGCTCCCGACGCATCCCGACCCGCTCCATGAGCCGCCACGAGGCGGTGTTGTCGGCGAAGCAGCTCGCGGTCACCCGCCGGGCGCCCAGGTCCTCGAACGCGACGGCCAGTGCCGCGGTCACGGCCTCCGTGGCCAGGCCGCGCCCCTGCTCGGCGGGGTGGAGCGTCCAGCCGAGCTCCACCTCGCAGCCCTCCGCCTGCTCGCGGACCTCCGCCTGCGCCCAGCCGTCGCGGACGGCGAGCATGAGGTCGCCCAGCACCCTCCCGTCCCCGACGTCCGCCACCACGAGCTTGGAGCGGATGCGCTCGGGCCGCAGGAACCGCTCGAGGTACTCCTCGCGGCGCGTCGAGGCCCAGCCGATCCACTCCGTGACCTCGGGCAGGCGACGGAACGCCCAGGTGGCGTCGGCGTCGGCCGGCGTCTCCGGCCGCAGGAGGAGCCGCGGCGTGCGCAGCGGCCACGGGCGGCAGCCGTGCAGGGTCGTGGGAGGCCCGGGGGACCGGCGGGTCGGCTGGGGGGAGCTCATCGGCCGATCGTGGCACTGCCCCGGGCCGCGCGCCCGGGCCTTTGTGCCGTCTCGCCCCGGCCACGCGATTCCGCACCCGCGACCGTGAGCACCTAGGCTGACTCCTCGTGAAGACGTTCGAGCAGCTGTGGGACGAGCTGAGCGAGAAGGCCCAGACCCGGCCCGAGGGCTCGGGCACCGTGCGCGAGCTGGACGCCGGCGTGCACTTCATCGGCAAGAAGCTGGTGGAGGAGGCCGCCGAGTCGTGGATGGCCGCCGAGCACGAGGGCAACGCCCGCGCCGCCGAGGAGATCAGCCAGCTCCTCTACCACGCGCAGTGCCTGATGCTGGCCTCCGGCATCAGCCTCGACGACGTCTACGCGCACCTCTGAGCTCGGAAGGCCCCCGACCATGACCCTGCTCCGCGTCGCCGTCCCCAACAAGGGCGCCCTCTCGCAGGCGGCCTCCGACATCCTCCGCGAGGGCGGCTACCGCCAGCGCGAGGACTCCAAGCAGCTCACGCTCGTGGACGCCGAGAACGGCGTCGAGTTCTTCTACCTGCGCCCGCGCGACATCGCGCTGTACGTCGGCGAGGGCACGCTGGACGTCGGGATCACCGGCCGTGACCTGCTCTCCGACTCCGGCGCCAAGGCCGAGGAGGTGCGCGGGCTCGGCTTCGGGCGCAGCACCTTCCGCTTCGCGGGGCCGGCCGGTCGCTACACCGACCTGTCCCAGCTCGCCGGGCTGCGGATCGCCACGTCCTACACCGGCGTCGTGGAGGCCTTCCTCCAGCGGCGCGGCATCGAGGCGTCCGTGACCCGCCTGGACGGTGCGGTCGAGACCTCGATCCAGCTCGGCGTGGCCGACGTGATCGCCGACGTCGTGGAGACCGGCTCGACCCTGCGTCGTGCCGGGCTGGAGGTCTTCGGGGACACGATCCTCGAGTCCGAGGCCGTCCTGATCACGCGCACCGGCGACGTCCCGTCCGGCTTCGAGGTCTTCCAGCGACGCATCGAGGGCGTCCTGGTCGCGCGCAGCTACGTGATGATGGACTACGACATCCCCACCGACCGCCTGCCGGAGGCCGTGCGGCTCACCCCGGGCTTCGAGTCCCCGACCGTGGCCCCGCTGCACCGCGAGGGCTGGTCGGCGGTGCGCGTGATGGTGCCCCGCGACGGCTCCCAGCGGCTCATGGACGAGCTCTACCAGGTGGGTGCCCGCGGCATCCTCCTCACCGGCATCCATGCCTGCCGACTCTGACCGCGACCACGCGGCGCCCGACGTCGACGGGCTGGGCCCGACGCTGCCGCACACCTGGCGACCGCTGGGCGTGCGCATCATGGCCTGGGCGCTGAGCATCTGCTTCGGCGTGGTGTTCGCCTTCGCCTGGTTCACGCTCTCCCCGGAGGTGCGGGCCGAGTTCAAGCTGCGGCACTTCATCACCCTGGTGCTGCTGGTCGCCGGCGGCTGGGCGACGCTCTACGCGGTCGTCCGGTGCAAGGTCACCGCCTACCGCGACAAGGTCGTCATCGTGAACGGCTACCGCCGCCGCGAGTACGCGTGGGCCCAGGTCGTGGCGGTGTCCATGCCGCCGGGCGCTCCGTGGGTCACCCTCGACCTCTCCGACGGCTCCAGCGTGGGCGCGCTGGCCATCCAGGGCGCGGACGGCCGCCGCGCGGTCGAGGCCGTGCAGCAGCTGCGCGCGCTGGCCACCGAGCTCACCCGCTGAGCCCACCCGCTGAGCCCACCCGCTGAGCCCACCCGCTGAGCCTGCCCCGAAGGGGCGGGGCCCCTGCGGTCAGTCGACCGCGCGGATGCCCCAGGCGGCGGTGTGCTCGTCGCCGTCGGTGCCGGCGGGGGACAGGACGACGAGGTCGGTGCCCGAGTTGAGCGCGTCCGGCGGGGCCGACATGGGCTCGATCGCCAGCGACCGGCGGGCGGTCGCGGGCACGTCGTCGGCGGTGTAGAGCAGCAGGCAGGAGTAGCCGGCGTCCACCCACAGGGAGACACCCTGACCGGTGGCCGGGTCGAGCAGGGTCGCCGTGGCCACGCCGCGCTCGTCGCGGTCGAGGTCGGTGAAGGTGTCGTTGAGGACGGTCTTCTTCAGCGGCCGCGACAGGCGGAAGTCGAACTCGGTGCCCTCCACGGGCTCGCTGCCGTGCGGCAGCAGCCGCTCGGGGTCCACCAGGTAGCGCGTCGCCCCGGGGAAGGTGAGCTCCAGGGTGTCCACGGGGCCGTCGCCCACGCACACGTAGGGGTGCGACCCCACGGCGTACGGCGCCCGGGCGCCGGACATGTTCGTCGCGGTCTGGGTGACGGTGAGGCCGTCGGCGGACAGGTCGTAGACGACGTGCAGGTCCAGCGTCCACGGGTAGCCGGTCTGGGCCATGAGCCGGTACTGCAGCGAGACGGAGTGAGCGGTGTGCTCCTCCACGCTCCACGCCACCCAGCGCGCCAGCCCGTGCGAGGCGTTGCCGCGCTTGGGCTCGGTGAGCGGCAGCTGCTGGGTCGTCCCCTCGAACGTGTAGCGGCCGTCGCGGGTGCGGTTGGGCCACGGGACCAGCTGCTGGCCACGACCGCCCGCGGACATCTCGTCCTCGCCGAACCCGTCGACGAGCGGGCGTCCCCCGTGCTCGAGGAGACGCAGCGCGCCACCGGACTCGGTGATGACGGCGCGGTAGCCGCCGGCCGCGATCTCGAACTGTTCGCCACTGGGGGGAAGCATGCGGCACAGCGTAGGACCGGGCGGGGCACCGCACGGGGTGAAAGCCCAGCCCTCGGACGCCGCGGTCCGGATGCGGGCCGAAAGTCCCGCCTCAGCCCTCGGCGGCGCCGCCCACCAGCACCGGCGGCGTCGCCCCGGTCCCGTCCACGAGGACGTCGGCCCGACCGCGCGTGCCCTCCTCGGCGTAGAGGGCCGCCTCGTGGCCCGCCCACGTGTCCCACCAGGGTTCGAAGGTCTCGCCGTCGCGCGCCAGGCCGCGCGCGTGCCGCTCCTCCACGGGTGCGTCGAGCCAGGCCAGGAGCGTCAGCAGGGGAGCGGTCGCGCGCACCCCCGACCCGACGCCCTCGAGGACGAGCAGGTCCGTCGGCGGCACCTCCACGTCCTCGGCCCAGGCCGACTCGAACCAGTCCCAGCGCCGGTAGACCCCGGCGCGGCCCTCCGTGAGCGGCCGCAGCAGCGTGGCGAGCTGCGTGCGGACGTGCGGGAGGCCGGACCAGCCCTCGTACAGGTCGTCCATGTGCACCTGCCGGCAGGCGAGGCCGGCGGCCTCCGCCTGCGCCGCCAGCGCGCGGGACAGCGTGGTCTTCCCGGAGCCCGAGGGCCCGTCGAGCGCCACGACGCGCGTGCTCCCGGCGCGCGGGCCCCGCGCGAGCGCGAGCTCGAGCAGGGTCCTGGCGACCGCGTCGGGCGCGCCCGGGGTCGATCCGCCGGGCCCGGGCGCCGCGGTGCTCAGCTGATCCCCCGGCGGCGCAGGAGGGCCTCGATCTCGTCCAGGTCGTCGTCGCCGGAGGCGGCCGGCGCGCCGGCGGGGCTCGGGGGCGCGGACTGCGAGGACCGCGGGCGGCCCGCCCCGACGGCGGGGGCACCGCCGGACCTCGCCCGGGCGAGCTCGCGCGCGCGGAGCCGGTTCGAGGCGAGCAGCAGCAGGACGGCCACGCCGGCCAGCACGATCCCGACCCACACGGTCGGCACGAGGACGAGCGTGAGGACCCAGTCGAGCACCGCGTCCACGATCCGCGTGAACATCCGCAGCGTGCGCGTGAGGTAGGCGGCGGGCACGAGGAGCGTGAGCCCGGCGAGCCGCAGGCCCGCCGCGAGCCCCCGGCGCCGCCACGCGAACCAGGTGCCCAGGCCACCGAGCACGGTGAGGGCGGTGCACAGGGCCAGCCAGGCGACGTCGTCCACGACCGCCAGCCTGCCACAGCGCCGGCTCCCGGAGTGGGAGTCACGGCCCTCGTGCGCGACGATGGGGCGCGTGGTCGATCCCTACCGTCCCCACGTCGACGCCGACGGCAAGCGCACCTGGTCCTTCCCCGTGCAGGGCGACGGCCGTGCGCTCGAGGCGCCCGCCTTCCCCGACGACGACGGCAGCGCGGACGCCGGCCTGGCCGCCGCGCTCGCCGGCCGAGCCGCGTCCGCGGGTGACCGGGCGGCGGCGGGGGAGGCCTACCTGGCGTGCCTGGACGCGCTGACCCGGGCCCGGCTGCTGGTGCCCGTGGTGGCCGTGCTCGGCGAGGTCGACGTGAGCCCCGACGGGCTGCGCGTGGAGAAGGACAGCGACATGGCCGCCGTCCTGCTCACCGGGGCCGACGGCCGCACCGCCCTGCTCGCCTTCAGCTCCGCCGCCACCATGGCGGCCTGGGACGCGGCGGCCCGCCCCGTCGGCGTGCCCGCCCGCGTGGCAGCCGAGGCCGCCCTGGCCGAGGGCGCCTCGGCGCTGGTGCTGGACCTCGCCGGCCCGCACCGGCTGGTGGTCGAGGGCGACGACCTCGGGGCGCTGGCCTCGGGGTGGACACTGGCACGGGTCGGCGAGGGGCCCTCGGCTACCGTGGGCTGGGTCCGGCCTGCCTGACCGCCGCCCCCGGCCGTCCCTGTTCCGTCCCCTGTGCGGGGCGCCCACCGCGCCGATTGGTCGTCACGGGAAGAACTGCGTAGTCTCTCCTGTTGACCGATCAGTCCTCGGTGTGCGCAGGGCTCCGCAAGGGGCAGGGCGAGCAGCGAGGGCCGATCCCACAAGCGGGGACCATGCACGATCGTCTCCCACCCGCATCGGCCGCCACAGGTCGTCGGGTCCGGTCGCCGGGAGCCCGGCACGCCCTCGCGAGAGGGTGCGTCGAGACGTCCCGGAGTGAGACTGCTCCTCCCCGAGGTGCCGTGTCGTGACTGGCTTCCGCTTGGACCAAGCGGAAGCCTTCGTCGTTTTCGGGCCGCGGCCCACGGCGACGGAGACAGGCCAGCACCCGACTCCCAGGAGGACACATCAGCACCGAGCTTCGAATCAACGACCGGATCCGCGTCGCGGAGGTCCGACTCGTTGGCCCCAACGGTGAGACCGTCGGCATCGTGCCGACGGCCGACGCGCTGCGCCTCGCGCAGGAGGCCGACCTGGACCTCGTCGAGGTCGCCCCCATGGCGCGTCCGCCGGTGTGCAAGCTCATGGACTACGGGAAGTTCAAGTACGAGAACGCCCAGAAGGCCCGTGAGGCCCGCCGGAACCAGACCAACGTGGTCATCAAGGAGATGAAGCTCCGGCCCAAGATCGACGCGCACGACTACGAGACCAAGAAGGGTCACGTGGTGCGCTTCCTCAAGGCCGGCGACAAGGTCAAGATCACGATCATGTTCCGCGGTCGCGAGCAGCACCGCCCCGAGCTCGGGTTCCGGCTGCTCCAGCGTCTCGCGGAGGACGTGGACGACCTGGGCTTCGTGGAGTCCTCGCCCAAGCAGGACGGCCGCAACATGATCATGGTCCTGGGTCCGCACAAGAAGAAGGCGGAGGCCAAGGCCGAGGTCAAGGCGGCGAAGACCGCCCGGGCCGCGGAGCGCGCCGCCGACGAGGCCGAGGAGAAGGCCGAGCGCACCGCCGCGAACGCGGCGCGCGTGCCGAACGAGGCCAAGAAGCGCGGGCCCTCCGAGAACCTCGACCCCGACGTCGACATCTGATCCACCCCTGACGCCCTCCCGGCGGCGGGCCCCTCGCGGGCCGGCCGCCGGCACGAGCTGAGAAGAAGAGAGAGCACGATGCCCAAGAACAAGACCCACTCCGGGACCAAGAAGCGGTTCAAGGTCACCGGCAGCGGCAAGGTCCGCCGCCTCCAGGCCCACCGCAAGTCGGGCGCTGCGTTCGCGTCGTCCCCGACCACCGGCAGCCGCAAGAAGCACCGCCGCAACGCCGGCGAGGTCGACGTCGACAAGGCCGACGTCAAGCGCGTCAAGAAGCTGCTCGGCATCTGAGCCTCACTGACCCCCTGACAACAAGCACCAAGGAGTAAACATGGCACGCGTCAAGCGGGCAGTGAACGCCCAGAAGAAGCGCCGGGTCGTCCTCGAGCGCGCCAGCGGTTACCGCGGGCAGCGCTCGCGCCTCTACCGCAAGGCGAAGGAGCAGGTCACCCACTCGCTCGTCTACAGCTACAACGACCGCCGCAAGAACAAGGGCAACTTCCGTCGTCTGTGGATCCAGCGCATCAACGCCGCGGCTCGCGCCGAGGGCATGACCTACAACCGGTTCATCCAGGGCCTCGGCCTCGCCGGTGTCGAGGTCGACCGCAAGATCCTCGCCGACCTCGCCGTCAACGACCCGGCCGCCTTCTCGGCGCTGGTCGCGACCGCGAAGGCCGCCCTCCCCGAGGACGTCAACGCGCCCAAGGCCTCGGCCTGAACGCAGACGCCTCGCACGGTGCGCCCTCCGCGCACCAGCAGGCACCCCTGAGCGCGGCCAACCGCCGCGTGAAGGACGCACGCAGGCTCAGCCGCCGCTCGGAGCGATCCGAGCGGCGGCTGTTCCTCGCTGACGGCCCGAAGGCCGTCGAGGGTGCGCTGGAGCGGGACGGCTGCCTCGTCGAGGTCTTCGCCGCGCCCGAGGCGCACCTCGCCCACCCCCACCTCCTCGCCGCCTGCGAGGCGGCCGGCGTCCCGTGGACGCTCGTCGAGCATCGGGGGATCGAGGCGCTCTCGGACGCCGTCAGCCCCGCCGGCGTGGTGGGCGTCTGCCGTCTCCTCGACCGGCCGCTGGCCGACGTCCTGACGCCCCCCGTCGGGCAGGAACGCCGGCTGGTCGCCCTCTGCGCCGACGTGCGCGACCCCGGCAACGCCGGGACCGTCGTGCGGTGCGCGGACGCCGCGGGCGCGGACGCCGTCGTGCTCGCGGGCTCGTCGGTCGACCTGCACAACCCCAAGACCGTGCGCGCGTCCGTCGGCTCCGTCTTCCACCTTCCGGTGGCCCTCGAGCCGGACCCGCTCGCCGCCGTGCGCGCCGCCCAGGCGGCGGGGCTGACCGTGCTGGCCGCCGACGGCGCCGGTGAGGTGGACCTCTTCGAGGCCGACGAGCTGCTCGCGCGGCCGACGGCGTGGCTCTTCGGCAACGAGGCCTGGGGCCTGCCCGAGGAGCTGGCCGCCGCGGCCGACCACCGGGTCTCGATCCCGATCCACGGCCGCGCCGAGTCGCTCAACCTCGCGACCGCCGCCGCGCTCTGCCTCTACGCGAGCGCCCGCGCGCAGCGGGCCTGAGGTTCCGACCTCCCTGGCCGACCCCTGGCCCTGGCCTCCCGGGTGCTCGCGGCCCCGCGCGCGGACGCCTAGGGTCGGGGCGTGCCCCCGGACGACCTGGACCTGCTGCCCGACGGTGTCGTCCTCGCGGACGGGGACGGGCGCGTCCGCCGGGTCTCCGTCGTGGCCGCCCGGATGCTCGGGACGGAACCGGACGCCGCGGTGGGCCGGCCGCTGGCGGACGTCCTGACGCTCCTGGACCAGCGCGGCTGCGCGTGGTCGGAGGTGAACCGCCCCTTCGCCGGCCTGCGCACGCGCACGGCCGTGCCCGAGCAGTCTTGGTTGCTCCCGGACGGCGGCGAGGTCCTCGTGACGGCGCGGCTGCACCGCGCGGAGCGGGGCGGGCCGGTGACCGCCGCGGCGGTGAGCCTGCGCTCGGCGAGGGGACGCGAGCGGCTCGACCGGGAGCGCTCGGACCTCGTCGCCACCGTCGCGCACGAGCTCCGCTCCCCGCTGACCGGGGTGAAGGGCTTCGTCACCGCGCTCCTCAACCGCTGGGACAAGCTCCAGGACGAGCAGAAGAAGCTCATGCTCACCACCGTCGCCTCCGACGCGGACCGGCTCAGCCGGCTCATCGTCGAGCTCCTGGACGTCGCACGGATCGACACGGGGCGCCTGCAGCTCTCGCCCCGCCCGACCGACCCGGCGGTCATCGCCGAGCGGGTGGTGGCGTCGGTGGCCGCCGCCACCTCGCGCGCCGTGGTCCTGGAGAGCGTCCCCGCCTCCGACGGGAGCCTGCCGAGGCTGCACGCCGACCCCGACAAGCTGACGCAGGTGCTGACGAACCTCGTGGAGAACGGGGTCCGGCACGGCGAGGGCACAGTCCTGGTCCGCCTCAGCGTGCCGGACCCCGGCCACGTCCTGCTCGAGGTCAGCGACGAGGGCGAGGGGATCGCCCCCGAGATGCGCGCCCGGGTCTTCACGAAGTTCTGGACCTCGGGCGTGCGGGGCGGCTCCGGGCTCGGCCTCTACATCGTCCACGGCCTGGTGCGCGCCCACGGGGGCACCGTCACCCTCGGCACCGCCCCGGGGGGCGGTGCGCTGGTGAGCATCACGTGGCCGGTGGAGCAGACCTACTGAGCCGGCCCCGCCCAGCGGGGGTCGCGGCCGAAGAAGGCCACGAGCCGCAGCAGCGGGTCGGCGTCCTCGGGGACGTCGACGGCGTCGTCGAACGGGACGCCCGCGGGCCGGTCGGAGGCCGGGATCGCCCGGGTGACCACGGCCAGGGCCGCCTCCACCGCGGCGGGGTCGACGTGCAGCTCGTCGAGCCGGCCCAGCGCGACCGCCAGGTCCCACCCGTGCGTCCCGAGCTCGCTCACGTAGGTGGTGAGCGCGGCGGGCGCGGGCATCGTCGCGGCCGGGTGGTGGACCAGCCCCTCGAGCACGGCCGGGTCCGCGAGCGCCTCGCCGAGCACGACCCGTCCGGCGGCCCAGGCGGCGCGCCAGACGTCCGGGTCGGCCGGGTCCTCGACCTCCACGACCGAGGGGACCTCGAACGGCCTGCCGCCGCGCATGATGTGCGCGACCCGGTGCTCGACGGCCACGAAGTGGGCGAGGAGGTCGGCCACGGTCCAGCCGGCGCACGGGGTGGGGCGGCCCAGGTCGTCGGCGGTGAGGGTCTCGAGGAGCGGGGTGACGGCGTCGGCGGTCGCCAGGAGCCGGGGGCGGGGGTCGGGGAGCTGCTGCGTCTGGGTCATGACTCCACTCTGCGACACAAAGACGACACCTGCTGTCAGGTTTTCCTGGGAGAGTCGTCCTGTGCGCGCCGACCGTCTCCTGCAGCTCCTCCACCTGCTCCAGCGCCACGGCCGCCTGCCCGCGCGGCGCCTGGCCGAGCTCCTCGAGTGCTCCGAGCGCACGGTGCTGCGGGACATGGAGGCGCTCTCGGCGGCCGGCGTCCCGGTCTACCTCCAGCGGGGGCGCGGCGGCGGGTGCGTCCTCATGGAGGGCTACCGCACCGACCTCTCCGGGCTGACCACGGGCGAGGCGCAGGCGCTGCTCACCTGGAACGGGCGGGACGCGGCGCGCGAGCTGGGCCTCGGCGCCGAGCTCGGCACCGCCCTGACGAAGCTCGCCGCGACCGTCCCGGCGCCGGCACTGGCGGGCGCGGAGGCGCTGTCCGCGGTGCTGGTCGTGGACCGACGCCGGTGGTTCTCGGCGGTCGACGAGGTCCCGGTGCTCCCGGTGCTGCGCGAGGCGGCCGTCGCCGGCCGCCGGGTGCGGGTCCGCTACGCCACGCCCGGCGACGAGCGGCCCCGCACGCGCGTCCTGGACCCCTACGGCCTCGTCGAGAGCGGCGGGCGGTGGTACCTGCTGGCCGCGCAGCCGATCGCGGGGGCGGCGGGGGAGGCGGGGGAGACGGGGGAGACGGGGGAGACGGGGGAGACGGGGGAGACGGGGGAGGCCAGGGAGACGCAGGTCCGCAGCTTCCGCGTGTCCCGGGTCGAGGAGGTCGAGGTGCTGGACGAGCCGGCCGACCGCCCCGCCGACCTCGACCTCGCGGCGGAGTGGGAGGCGACCCGCCGACGCTTCGAGTCCGGGGACGACCAGCGGGTGCTGCTGGCGGTCGCCACCGACGTCGAGCAGGACGTCCGCCGCCTGCTGGGGTTCCAGGCGCTCCCGGGCACCGTGCGCGGGCGGGGGCGGACCGAGCACGTCGGCGGGCGGCCGCAGCCCGGCGTCCTGCTGGAGGCGGTGGTGCGGCACCGGCGCCAGGCCCTCGCGCTCGTCCTCGGTCTCGGCGGGGACGTGGAGCTCCTCGAGCCCGTCGCGCTGCGGGAGGCGCTCGTGCGGACGGGCACGGCGGCCCTCGCGGCGCACGCGGAGGTCTCCTCCCACGCCCACGCGGTCCACCCGGACGTCCGGCAGGGGTGACCGGTTCGCTCCCCGGCGGGCCACCTTCCTAGACTGACCTGGTTGTCCCGCCACCTGCTTCGAAAGGCTGCCATGTCGGGCCCGAACACCGAGTACGACCCCGTCGAGGTCACCCCGCTGCAGGCCGAGGAGGTCGAGGCCGCGCGCGACGCGGCGCTGGCCGCCATCGCCGGGGCGAGCGACCTCGAGGCGCTCAAGCAGGTCCGGCTGGACCACGCCGGGGACCGCTCCCCGCTGGCCCTGGCCAACCGGGAGATCGGCGCCCTGCCGCCGCAGGCCCGCAAGGAGGCCGGCCAGCGGGTCGGCCAGGCGCGCGGTGCGGTGAACAAGGCCCTCGCGGCTCGCACCGAGGTGCTCGAGGCCGAGCACGAGGAGCGGATGCTCATCGAGGAGACGGTCGACGTCACCCTCCCGACCGACCGCGTGCCGACCGGCGGGCGGCACCCGCTGACGACCGGCGCCGAGCTCATCGCGGACATCTTCGTCTCGATGGGCTGGGAGATCGCCGAGGGCCCGCTCATCGAGGCCGAGTGGCTCAACTTCGACGCCCTCAACCTGGGCCCGGACCACCCGGCCCGCACGATGCAGGACACGTTCTGGACCGAGCCGGCGGAGAACCACGTCGTGCTGCGCACCCAGACGAGCCCCGTGCAGGCCCGGACGATGCTCACCCGGAAGCCGCCGATCTACGTCGCCTGCCCCGGTCGCGTGTTCCGCACCGACGAGTACGACGCCACGCACAGCCCGATGTTCCACCAGGTCGAGGGCCTCGTCGTGGACGAGGGCATCTCCATGGCGCACCTCAAGGGCACGCTCGACCACTTCGCCGCCCGGATGTTCGGCGAGGGCATCGACACGCGCTTCCGCCCGTCCTACTTCCCCTTCACCGAGCCGAGCGCCGAGGTCGACCTGCGCTGCTTCGTGTGCCGCGGCGTCGACAGCGACGCCTGCCGCACGTGCCGGGGCGAGGGCTGGATCGAGTGGGGCGGCTGCGGCGTCGTGAACCCGCGCGTCCTCGTCGCCTGCGGCGTGGACCCGGAGACCTACACCGGCTTCGCGTTCGGCATGGGCATCGACCGCTCGCTCATGTTCCGCCACGGCATCACCGACCTGCGCTCGTTCTTCGAGGGCGACGTCCGCTTCACCCCCGCGTTCGGAACGGAGCTCTGAGCACCAGATGAAGGCCCCCGTCAGCTGGATCCGCGAGTACGTGGACCTGCCCGCCGAGGTCACCACCGAGGCCCTCACCGACAAGCTCACGCTGCTCGGTCTCAAGCTCGAGGCGATCGAGAGCCCCGGCGCGGCCATCACCGGCCCGCTCGTGGTCGGCCGTGTCCTGACGCAGGACAAGGAGCCGCAGAAGAACGGCAAGACCATCAACTGGTGCACCGTCGACGTCGGTGACGCCAACGGCACCGGCGAGCCCCAGGGCATCGTCTGCGGCGCCCACAACTTCGGCCCGGGCGACCTGGTCTGCGTGGTCCTGCCCGGGGGCGTGCTGCCGGGCGGCTTCGCGATCTCCGCGCGCAAGACCTACGGCCACGTCTCCGCGGGCATGATCTGCTCCGCCGCCGAGCTCGGCCTGCCCGAGGACGCCTTCGGTGGCGCCGGCGGCATCATCGTGCTGCCCGCCGACACCGCGCTGCAGCCCGGCTCCGACGTCCGCCCGCTCCTGGGCCTGGACGAGGAGATCATCGAGTTCGAGGTGAACCCCGACCGCGCCTACGGCCTGTCCCTGCGCGGCATCGCCCGGGACGCCGCGCTGGGCTTCTCCGCCCCGTTCTCCGACCCGTGCGACCGGGTCCTGCCCGCCGCCGACGACGCGGGTCACCCCGTCGTCGTCGAGGACGAGGCCGGCTGCCCGGTCTTCGTCGCCCGCACCGTCGCCGGGTTCGACCCCACGGCCGAGACCCCCGACTGGATGGCCTCGCGCCTCACCGCCGCGGGCATGCGGCCCATCAGCCTGGCCGTCGACGTCACCAACTACGTGATGCTCGAGACAGGCCGGCCGATCCACGGCTACGACGCCGAGAAGGTGGCGGGCGCGCTGCGCGTGCGCCGGGCCACGGTGGGCGAGAAGCTCACCACCCTCGACGGGACGGCGCGGGTGCTCTCCGAGCAGGACCTCGTCATCGCGGACGACTCGGGCCCGATCGGCCTGGCCGGCGTCATGGGTGGCGAGACGACCGAGATGTCCGCCTCCACCACGCGGGTGCTCGTCGAGTCCGCGCACTGGGAGCCGGTGTCGATGTTCCGCACCGGCAAGCGCCACAAGATCTCCTCCGAGGCCGGCAAGCGCAACGAGCGCGGTGCCGACCCGGCGTCCTGCGAGGCCGCCGCGGACCGCGTGGTCGAGCTCCTCTGCGAGCTGGGCGGCGCCACCGCCGAGCCGGGCGTGACCGTGGTGGGCTCGGTGCCCGCGCCGTCCGCCATCACCATCGCCGCCGACCTGCCGCAGCGCGTGGCGGGCCTGCCGATCGACACCGCCACCGCGGTGGCGGCCCTCGAGGGCGTCGGGTGCACGGTCACGCTGGTCGCCGAGGTGGGCGAGGACGGCGTGCCGACCAACCGCCTCGTCGCCGTCCCGCCGACCTGGCGCCCGGACGTCACCGACCCCTTCGACCTCGTCGAGGAGGTGCTCCGCGTCGTCGGCTACGACCAGGTGCCCTCCGTCCTCCCGCGCGAGGCGGCCGGCCGCGGGCTCACCCGCAGCCAGCGCCTGCGTCGCCGTGTCGGCCGCACCCTGGCCGGGGCAGGCCTGTCCGAGGTCGTGTGCTTCCCGTTCGTCGGCCAGGCGGCCTTCGACAAGCTCGGGCTCGAGGCGGACGACCCGCGGCGCAGCACCGTGCGCCTGGCGAACCCGCTCTCGAACGAGGAGCCGGAGTACACCACCACGCTGCTGCCGAACCTGCTCGGCACGGCCGCCCGCAACGTCGCCCGGGGTGCCGCCGGGGCCGCGGTCTTCGAGACCGCCACCGTGGCGATCCCGCGCGAGGGCGCCGGCCCCGCCCCGATCTACCCGACGCACACCCGGCCCACCGAGGCCGAGGTGGAGCAGCTGTTCGCGGCCCTGCCCGCCCAGCCGCTGCACCTGGGTGTCGTGCTGGCCGGCGAGCGCGAGCGCGCCGGCTGGTGGGGCGAGGGACGCGCGGCCGACTGGGCCGACGCGATCGCCGTGGCGCGCCGCCTGGCCACCGAGCTCGGCGTCGACCTGGAGGTCGTGGCCAGCGTGCGTCAGCCGTGGCACCCGGGCCGCTGCGCAGCCCTGCGGGTGGGAGGTCGCACCCTCGGCCACGCCGGCGAGCTGCACCCGCGCGTGGTCAAGGCCTTCGACCTCCCGGCCCGTGCGGCCGCCCTGGAGCTGGACCTGGACGCGCTGATGGCCGCCGCACCGGAGCGCGCCGTGCCGCCGACCCTGTCGACCTACCCGGTCGCCAAGGAGGACGTGGCGCTGGTCGTGGCCGAGGACGTCCCGGCGGCCCAGGTCGAGGCCGCGCTGCGCGAGGGGGCGGGTGAGCTGCTGGAGTCGATCCGGCTCTTCGACGTCTACCGCAGCGAGCAGCTGGGCTCCGACCGGAAGTCCCTGGCCTTCGCGCTGCGCCTGCGCGCGGGCGACCGCACGCTCACCGACGACGAGGTCAAGGGCGCCCGCGACGGCGCTGTGGCGCTCGCCGCGGAGCGCTGTGGTGCCACCCAGCGCTGAGACGCGCCCCGCAGCCCGTCGCCGTCACCGGCGGCGGGCTGCACTGCGATGCCGATGAGCCGCCGATGAGCGGCCCGCCGAGCATGCCGCCCCCGTCGCTCGAGCTCCTCGACCGCGTCGCGTGGGCCGGTGCTGCGCTGCCTGCGGGCCGGGGCCCCGCGCTGCTGGCGCTGCTGGCGGCGGCCGGCGGCCGGCCGGTCTCCGAGGAGCGCCTGGTCCACGGCCTGTGGGACGAGGACGCCGTGCCCGCCAGCCCGACCCGCGCGCTCCAGGTGGTCGTCTCGCGCGTGCGGACCCAGACGAGCGCCGAGGCCGTCGTCCGCACCCCGCAGGGCTACCGCCTCGGCCTCGCGGACGACGACGTCGACGTCCTGGTCCTGGACGTCCTCGCCCGGGCGGCGGCGACCGCGACGGACGAGGGCGACCCGGACGAGGCCGTCCGTGCCGCCCGGTCCGCGCTCGCGCTGCCGGTCGGCGAGGCCGGGACGCTCGAGGCGGGAGGCCCGCTCGCCGAGCTGCGGCTCGAGGCGCTGGCCACGCAGGCACGCGGCCGCGCCCTGCTGGGACGGGCGCTCTGCGCGCGGGGCGAGCACCCCGAGGCGCTGCCGCTGCTCGAGCAGCACGTCGGTGGGGACGGCGTCGACGACGAGGCCGCCCAGGCGGCCCTGCTGCGCAGCCTGGCCGCGGTGCGGGGCGTGCCCGCCGCCCTGGAGCGGTACGACGGCCTGCGGGCCGACCTCTCCGACCGGCTCGGCATCGACCCGGGCCCGCGGCTCCAGGAGCTCCACGCCGAGCTGCTGGCGGCCGACCGGCCCGTGCGCGAGGGCCTGGCCCACGCCTCGACGTCGCTGGTCGGCCGGGACGGCGACCTGCGGACCCTGCGCGGGCTGCTGGCGCGGCACCGGGTGGTCTCGATCCTCGGCCCGGGAGGCCTGGGCAAGACGCGCCTGGCCATGACGCTGGCCGCGGAGGCCGTGCAGCCGGTGGTCCGCGTGGTCGAGCTGGTCGGCGTGACGGAGCCTGAAGGAGTCCTGCCGGAGCTCGCCTCGGTCCTGGGCGTGCGCGACTCGGCCGGGCAGCGGCTGCTCCTCACCCCCGAGCAGCAGCGCGACGTCCGCGGTCGGCTGGCCGCGCACCTCGGCCGTGCCCCGACCCTGCTCGTGCTGGACAACTGCGAGCAGGTGGTCGCCGCGGTCGCCGACGTGGTGGCCTTCCTCGTCGCTGCCTGCCCGCGGCTCACCGTGGTGACCACGACCCGGGCCCCGCTGGCGATCGCTGCGGAGGCCGTGCTCGCGCTCCCCGTGCTCGGGCGCGAGGACGCCGTCCGGCTGTTCACCGAGCGCGCCCGCGCGGCCCGTCCCGGCGTCCAGCTCGACCCCGCCGAGGTCGCCGAGGTGGTCGCCCGCCTGGACGGCCTTCCGCTGGCGGTGGAGCTCGCCGCCGCCAAGGTGCGGGTGATGTCGGTGGCGGAGGTCGCACGCCGGCTCCAGGACCGCTTCGCCCTGCTCCGCGGCAACGACCGCTCGGCGCCGGACCGGCACCGCACGCTGCTGGCCGTCGTGGACTGGTCGTGGGACCTGCTCGACGACGACGGGCGCGCCGCCCTGTGCCGGCTCGCCCTGTTCCCCGACGGGTTCGCCCTGGATGGGGCCGACGCGCTGCTCAGCGGGGTGCTGCCGGGCGGCAGCGACCCGCTCGACGCCGTGCAGGCCCTCCTCGACCAGTCCCTGCTCTCGCTGGTGGAGGAGGGTGGGCGTGAGCCCCGCTACCGGATGCTGGAGACCGTGCGCGAGCTCGGGCTGCAGCGCCTGACCGCGATCGGTGACGAGGTCGCGGCGCGCGCACGGCTGCGCGGCTGGGCCGTGGCGCTGGCCGAGCGGGAGACCCCGGGGCTGCACGGCGCGGACCAGCTGGCCGCGCTGGACCGGCTCGATCCCGAGATGACGACGCTGGCCGCGGAGCTGCGCGGGGCGCTGGACGCGGTGGAGCGCGAGGACGCCGTCCGCCTGCTCGCGGCGCTGGGCGCGGTGTGGACGATCCGGGGCGACCACGTCCGCATGCTCTCCCTGCTCGCCACGGTCGAGGACGTCCTGGCCGGGTGGGAGCCCGCGCCACCCGATCGCGACGCAGCCCTGGCAGCGAGCGTCGCGGTGGTGCGCAACGCGGTGATCGCCGCGACCCTGCCGACCGGGGCCGCTCGCGAGCTGCTGCGTCGGCACGGCGAGGAGGCCTCGCTGCCGGCGGTCCGGGCCGCGGCCCGACTGCTCGCCTCGCCCGGCGCCGTGGATCTCGCCGGCGCCCGGGAGCACCTCGCCGCCCTCGTGGAGCACGAGGACCGGCGCACCCGGGCACTGGCCCTGGCCTGGAGCTGCCACGCCCGGGAGAACTCCGGCGACATCGCCGCGGCCGTCGCCGACGGCGAGGCCGCGCTGGCGCTGTGGCGCCCCGAGGACGGGCCCTGGCAACGCGTCCAGACCCTCTCCCAGCTCATCGACCTGCACGCGCAGCGTGGCGACGAGGCGACGGTGGTGCGCCAGGCCCGGACGGTCCTGCCGATGCTCGAGCGCCTCGGCGCCGTCGACGACTGCGTGCAGCTGCTCGCCGTCCTCGGGTGTGCCGCCATCACGGCCGGGGACCTCGAGGAGGCGGAGGCGCTCCTGGCCGAGACCGACCGGCTGCTCAGCGGCCCGCACGCCGCCGAGCTGGGGCTGCGCTCCAGCTTCGGGGTCGGGCCGCTGCGGGCGGAGCTGCTGCTGGCGCAGGGCAGGGTCGCCGAGGGGCTGGCCGTCTACCGCGAGGCGGTCACCGACATCTCCGAGCTCCGGCTGCCCGGCTGGGAGGAGGCCGGCCTCCTCGCCCCCTGGCAGCTGTTCGCGGCGGCCGCGCTCACCATGGCCCTCGCCCGCCACGGCCGGTCCGGCGCCGGTGGGGCCGGCGAGGACGTCCACGCCGACCTGCGCTCCCACGTCGACCAGCTGCTGCGAGCCGACGCCGGCGCCGGCGCCGACGCCGGCGTGCGCCCGGAGCTCGACGTCCCGCTCCTGGGGATCGTCGCGTTCGCCCTGGGCGGCTGGGAGGTCCACCGCGGCCCGGACGCCGCCCTGCCGGCCGCCGCCCGGCTGCTGCGTGCCGCCGAGGCCGCCGGGTACAACCGGTACGTGCCCTCGCTCGCCTGGGCGCCGCTGGCCGCCGAGCTCGACGGCCGCGCGCCCGGGCTGCTGGCCTCGGTGCCGTCCCTGGCGCTGGGGGAGGAGCCCGCGCGGCGCCTCTCGGACGAGGTGGGCGCCGGCCTGGCCGCCCTGGACGGCGTCCACCGCCCCTCGTAGCCCCTCGACGGCGGGGTCAGACCTTCCGCGCGTAGGAGCGCACCGAGAGCGGCGCGAAGATCGCGACGACGACGAGGCAGCCCAGGAGTGCGGCGCCCACGTGCCAGGTGACCTGGCCGTCGTTGAGCAGGTCGCGCACGGCGGCGATGACGAGGCTGACCGGGTTCCAGGTGACGAAGTGCTGGAGCCACGAGGGGAGCGTGTCGACCGGGACGAACGCGTTCGAGAGGAACGTCAGCGGGAACATCACCATCATCGAGATGCCCTGCACGCTCTGCGCCGAGCGGGCGACGGTGCCCAGCCAGGTGAAGATCCAGGACAGCGACCAGCCCGCGGCGACGACCACCAGCCAGCCACCGACGACGCCGGGCAGGCCGCCGCCCGGCCGGTAGCCCATGGCCAGGCCGGTGAGGACGGTGAGCGTCGCGGCGATCGCGTAGCGGACCAGGTCGGCCACCGCCGGCCCGGCGAGCGGGGCGATGCGGGCGATGGGCAGCGACCGGAACCGGTCGAAGACGCCCTTGTCCATGTCGTCGCGCAGCGAGATGCCGGTCGCCATGCAGGCGGTGAGCGCCGTCTGCCCGAGGATGCCGGGGATGAGCGTCGGCAGGTAGCTGCTCACGCCGCCCGCGATGGCGCCGCCGAACAGGTAGGCGAACATCGCGGTGAACAGCAGCGGCTGGATGGCGACGTCCACGAGCTGCTCGGGGTTGCGGCGCATGGTGATGAGCGAGCGGCCGGCCAGGGCCAGCGTCTGGGTGAGGGTGTCGCGCAGGCCGGGGCGGGCCGGGAGGGTCGCGGGGTCGACGACGACGGCGGCCCCGGCTGCGGCCGGGCGGGTGTCGGTGGGGGTCGTGAGCGTGGTCATCAGGCCACCTCTCCGTTCTCGTGCTGGTCGGTGGCGGCGGCGCCCGTGGGCGCCCCGGTGAGGGTGAGGAAGACCTCGTCCAGCGTGGGCTGGGCGACGGTGGCGGAGGCGATGGAGACCCCCGCCGCGCGCAGGGCGATGAGGACGTCGGCCGCGGCGTCCGCCTGCGCGAGGGGCACGTTCAGCGCGCCGGCCTCGGGGGTGACGGTGGGCGCCTGGCCGGTGGCCCCGGCGACGAGTCCGGCGGCCTCCTGGGTCCGGGCGGGGTCGGTGAGCCGCACCTGGAGGGTCGAGGACCCGACCGCGGCCTTGAGCTCCTCGGGCGTGCCCTCGGCGACCTTGCGGCCGTGGTCGATGACCGCGATCCGGTCCGCGAGCTGGTCGGCCTCGTCGAGGTACTGGGTGGTCAGGAGCACGGTGCAGCCGGAGGCGACGAGCTCGCGGATGGTGTCCCACATCTGCCCGCGGGTGCGCGGGTCGAGCCCGGTCGTGGGCTCGTCCAGGAAGATGAGCGGCGGGCGGCTGAGCAGGCTCGCGGCGAGGTCGAGACGCCGGCGCATGCCGCCCGAGAAGCCGGAGAGCGGGCGGTCGGCGGCCTCCTGGAGGCCGAATCGCTCGAGCAGGTCGACCGCCCGGCTGCGGGCCTCGCGGCGGCTCATCCCGAGCAGCCGGCCGAAGAGCCGCAGGTTCTCCGTGGCGGTGAGCCGCTCGTCGACGGAGGCGTACTGGCCGGTGAGCCCGATGAGCTGGCGGACCCTGTGCGGCTCGCGCCGGACGTCCACGCCCAGGATGCGGGCCTCGCCGCCGTCGATCGGCAGGAGCGTGGCGAGCATGGACAGGGTGGTGGTCTTGCCCGCGCCGTTGGGGCCCAGGACGCCGAACACCTCGCCGCGTCGGACCTCGAGGTCGACGCCGTCGACGGCGCGGTGGCCGCCGAACGTCTTGACGAGGCCGGTGGCCTGCACGGCGAGGTCGCCGGGCTGGGTGTCGGGCCGGGTGTCGGGCCGGGTGTCGGTGCGTGGGCTGAGCTGTGGGCCGGGGGACTGGCTGGTGGTCATGGCGCCACCGTGCCCGCGCCCGCCTTCACCGGTGTTTCACTGCCCGCCCCACCCGTGAAACACCGGCTGCGGAACACCATCCGTGAACCGCCCGTGGCCCTCAGGTCAGCGGCGCCGCCACGGCCGCCCGGAAGGCGGCGAAGGCCTCGGGCGAGCCGGTCACCGTGATCCCGGCGTCGTCCCGGCGGTGCCAGAGCCAGGCGTCGAGGTCGGCGGCGTCGCCACGGACCTCGCACGTGAGCCGGTCGTCGGGGGCCGCCCCGGCGTCCTGCGCGCGCAGCACCAGGTGCGGGCCGTCGACGCTCCAGCCCTCCGGGGAGGTCCCCACCAGGTGCCCGGTCACGACGCGGAGCACGTGGCCGGTGTCGAGGAGCCGGAGCACGGTCGCGTGGCCGTCCGGGGTGAACGTCGACCAGGCCGGCGGCTCGCCGCCGTACATGACGTCGAGCAGCTCGTGCACGCCGTCCGCGGCCAGCTCGGCGGGCAGCGGCGTCACGCACCCGGCGGCCTGCTCGGCGTCCAGCCGGTGGACGAGGGCCTCGTGCGCCTGCCGGCGGACGGTGAAGCCCACGGTCTGTTCCTCGGCCCACGACCAGGCCTCCTCCGCCGGGTCGGCCTGGCGCAGCAGGGCGTGCAGGTCGGCGCCGGCCTCGGCGAGCGCGGCGAGCAGGCCCTCCCGGTCGGCGGGCCGGACGCGGTCGAGGGACTCAGGTGCCTGCGGGCGGTGGCGGATCACCCACGCCCAGAACGAGTGCACCTCGGTGAGGTGCCAGACCAGGTCCTCGGCGTCCCAGTCCGGGCACGCGGGCACCCGCGCGTGTGGGTCGCACCCCGTGAGGACGTCGAGAAACCGCTGGGACTCGACCCGCAGGTGGTTGAGCAGGACGTGCGTGGGTAGGAGAGTGGAGGCCGCCGTCACCCGGCGACCGTAGGCCGCACGAGCATGTGACGGAAGCGTGTTTCCACCCGTTTCACATATCCATGCAAAGGCATGTATGTTCATGCACATGACCCGCGTCAGAGCAGCAGTCGCAGGAGCCAGTGGCTACGCCGGCGGGGAGGTGCTGCGCCTCCTCCTCGGGCACCCGCAGGTGGAGATCGGCGCCCTCACCGGCGGCTCCAACGCCGGGCAGAAGCTCGGCGCCCTGCAGCCCCACCTCCTGCCGCTGGCCGACCGCGTGCTCGAGGAGACCACCCTCGAGAACCTCGCGGGGCACGACGTCGTCTTCCTTGCCCTGCCCCACGGTCAGTCCGGGGCCGTCGCCGCCCAGCTGGGCGAGGACGTCGTCGTGATCGACTGCGGCGCCGACTTCCGGCTCGAGGACGCGGGGGAGTGGGAGCACTTCTACGGCAGCGACCACGCGGGCACCTGGCCCTACGGCCTCCCCGAGCTGCCCGGGCAGCGGGCGCTGCTCCAGGGCAGCAAGCGGGTCGCCGTCCCCGGGTGCTACCCGACCGTCTCCACGCTCACGCTGGCCCCGGCCGTCGCCGCCGGTCTCGTCGAGCCGGACGTCGTGGTGGTCGCCGCGTCCGGCACCTCGGGCGCCGGGAAGGCCGCGAAGCCCCACCTGCTCGGCAGCGAGATCATGGGCAACCTGTCGGCCTACGGGGTCGGCGGCGTCCACCGCCACACGCCGGAGATCACCCAGAACCTCTCCAAGCTGGTCGCGGGCGACGTGCGGGTCAGCTTCACCCCCGTCCTCGCGCCCAGCCCGCGCGGCATCCTCGCGACCTGCTCCGCGCCGCTGAAGCCGGGCGTGAGCGCCGAGGACGCACGGGCCGCCTACGAGAAGGCCTACGCCGACGAGCCGTTCGTGCACCTGCTCCCCGAGGGCCAGTGGCCCCAGACGAAGGCGGTGGTCGGCTCGAACGCCGTCCACGTCCAGGTGGCGGTCGACGAGCGAGCCGGGCGCCTGGTGGCCGTCGGCGTGGTGGACAACCTCGCCAAGGGCACCGGTGGCGCCGCCGTCCAGTGCATGAACCTCGCCCTGGGCCTCGACGAGGCCACCGGGCTCACCACCGTCGGTCTGGCCCCCTGAGGCCGGGGCCGCGCCGGCTCCGGCCGGGCGCGCGGCCTCCCTCGACCGACGGACCACCCCTCCCAGACAGGAGCCCACCATGGGCGTCACCACCCCCGCAGGCTTCCGGGCCGCCGGCGTCGTCGCCGGACTGAAGTCGACCGGCGCCAAGGACGTCGCGCTCGTCGTCAACGACGGCCCGACCTTCGACTCGGCCACCGTGTTCACCGCCAACCGCTGCCAGGCCAACCCGGTGCTCTGGAGCAAGGAGGTCGTCAAGGACGGCACGGTCAAGGCCGTCGTCCTCAACTCCGGCGGCGCCAACTGCTACACCGGCGCCGAGGGCTTCCAGACCACGCACGCCGTCGCCGAGCGCGTCGCCGAGAAGCTCGGCATCGGTGCGATCGACGTGGTCGTCTGCTCCACCGGTCTCATCGGCAAGCAGAACGACCGGGACGACCTGCTGGCGGGCGTCGACGCCGCCCACGCGGGCCTGGCCGCC
The DNA here is from genome assembly GCF_004919085.1 of Nocardioides sp. GY 10127. GTDB lineage: Bacteria > Actinomycetota > Actinomycetes > Propionibacteriales > Nocardioidaceae > Nocardioides. The sequence continues at coordinate 495,489 of NZ_STGL01000007.1, forward strand.
GACGGCGGCGCGGACGCCGCGGCCGCGATCATGACCACCGACACGGTCTCCAAGCAGGTCGTCGTCGAGGGCGCCGGCTGGAGCATCGGCGGCATGGCCAAGGGCGCCGGCATGCTGGCACCGCAGCTGGCCACCATGCTCGTCGTCCTCACCACGGACGCCGTGGTGCCGGCCGCGGACCTGGACACCGCCCTGCGCGCAGCCACCCGGGTCTCCTTCGACCGGCTCGACTCCGATGGCTGCATGTCGACCAACGACACCGTGACGCTCCTGGCGAGCGGCGCCAGCGGCATCACCCCGCCGCTGGGCGACTTCACCGACGCGCTCGTCCAGGTCTGCACGGACCTGGCCATGCAGCTGCTCAAGGACGCCGAGGGCGCCGACCACGAGATCGCCATCACCACCCTCAACGCCGCCTCGGAGGACGAGGCGGTCGAGGTCTCGCGCAGCGTGGCCCGCTCCAACCTGTTCAAGGCGGCCATCTTCGGCAACGACCCGAACTGGGGCCGGGTGCTCGCCTCGATCGGCACCACGAGCGCGGCCTTCGACCCCGCCGACCTCGACGTCGCGATGAACGGGGTCTGGGTGTGCCGCAACAGCACCCCGGACGCCGACCCCGAGACCGTCGACCTGACCGGCCGCGAGGTCAGCGTGACCATCGACCTCAAGGCCGGCGACGCCCGCGCCACGGTCTGGACGAACGACCTGACCCACGCCTACGTCCACGAGAACAGCGCCTACAGCTCATGAGCGAGAACATCGACGTGCCCAGCGCCATCGACCCGTCCACCATGCACTTCAGCGAGGTCCCGCCCGCGGACCCGGAGAAGGCGTCCGTCCTCGCGGCGGCCCTGCCCTGGATGAAGCGCTACTACGGCAAGATCGTGGTGGTGAAGTACGGCGGCAACGCCATGACGGACGACGCGCTCAAGCGCGCGTTCGCCGAGGACATCGCGTTCCTCCGCTTCGCCGGCTTCAAGCCGGTCGTGGTGCACGGCGGCGGCCCGCAGATCAACACGATGCTGGGCAGGCTCGGCATCGAGTCCGAGTTCCGCGGCGGGCTGCGGGTCACCACGCCGGAGGCCATGGAGGTCGTCCGGATGGTGCTCGTGGGCCAGGTCCAGCGTGAGCTGGTGGGCCTCATCAACGAGCACGGCCCGCTGGCCGTCGGGATGTCCGGCGAGGACGCGGGGCTGTTCACCGCCGAGCCCGCCCACACGGTCGTCGACGGCGAGGAGGTCGACCTCGGCCTCGTCGGCGAGGTCGCCCGGGTCCGCCCCGAGGCGATCATGGACCTCATCGAGGCCGGCCGGATCCCGGTCGTCTCGTCGGTGGCCCCCGACGCCCACGGCGCGGTGCACAACGTCAACGCCGACACCGCGGCGGCCGCGCTCGCCGTGGCCCTGGGCGCCGACAAGCTGCTGGTCCTCACCGACGTCGAGGGCCTGTACCGCGACTGGCCGGACAGCGACGACGTCATCTACGAGATCAGCCCCGAGACGCTCGCCCAGCTCATGCCGACGCTCGCCTCCGGCATGGTCCCGAAGATGGAGGCCTGCCGGAAGGCGGTCGCCTCCGGCGTCCCGCGCGCGACCGTCGTGGACGGCCGCGAGAAGCACGCGGTGCTCCTCGAGCTGTTCACCGACGAGGGCGTCGGCACCCAGGTGCTGCCCGGCGTCGACACCAAGATCCGCAAGGCCCGGAAGAAGGCGGTGGTGAAGTGAGCACCCTGCACGACACCCAGGACCAGCTCGTCGGGCGCTACACCTACGCGCTGATGAACACGTTCGGCCCGCCCAAGCTCGCGCTGGTGCGCGGCGAGGGCGCCACCGTGTGGGACTCCGACGGCAAGGCCTACCTCGACCTGCTCGGGGGCATCGCCGTCAACAGCCTCGGCCACGCCCACCCGGCGCTGGTCGGCGCGGTCACCGAGCAGCTCACCACGCTCGGCCACATCTCGAACTTCTTCACCTCCCCGCCCCAGGTCGAGCTCGCGGAGAAGCTCCTCTCGCTGCTCGGCACGGGCGGGGCCCCGGCCCAGGGGAAGGTCTTCCTGGCCAACTCCGGCACCGAGGCCAACGAGGGGGCGTTCAAGCTCACCCGCCGCACGGGTCGCACGCACGTGGTCGTCGCCGAGGGCGGCTTCCACGGCCGGACGATGGGGGCGCTCGCCCTCACGAGCAAGGCCGCCTACCGCGAGCCGTTCGAGCCGCTGCCGGGCGAGGTCACCTTCGTGCCCTACGGGGACGCCGAGGCGCTGGCCGCGGCCGTCACCGACGCCACCGCCGCGATCTGCCTCGAGCCCGTCCAGGGCGAGGCGGGCGTGGTCGTCCCGCCGGACGGCTACCTGGCCGCCGCCCGGTCGATCGCCGACGAGCACGGCTCGCTGCTGTGGTTCGACGAGGTGCAGTCCGGCGTCGGGCGGACCGGGATCTGGTTCGAGCACCAGCGCGCCGGGGTCCTCCCCGACATCGTCACCCTCGCCAAGGGCCTGGGCGGCGGCTTCCCGATCGGGGCCGTCGTCGGCCTCGGCAGGGCCGCCGACCTCCTCGAGCCGGGCAACCACGGCACCACCTTCGGCGGCAACCCGGTCGCCTGCGCGGCCGCCCTCGCCGTCCTGCGCACCATCGAGGACGACGGGCTGCTGGCCCACGTCTCCGCGCTCGGCGCGCACGTGCGTGCCGGGCTGGCCGCGGAGCCCCGGGTCACCGAGGTGCGGGGCCACGGCCTGCTCATCGGCCTCGACCTGGCCGCGCCGGTCGCCGCGCACGTCGTGGTGGCCGCCCAGGACGCCGGCTACATCGTCAACATGCCCACCCCGAGCCGCATCCGGCTCGCCCCGCCGCTGGTCCTCACGCAGGCCGAGGCCGACCGGTTCCTCGCGGACTGGCCGGGCATCCTCGACGCCGCCTGGGCCGCCGCCGAGACCGCAGGAGCCTGACCGTGCGCCACTTCCTCCGCGACGACGACCTCACCCCGGCCGAGCAGGCCGAGGTGCTGGCGCTCGCCGCCGCCATGAAGGCCGACCCCTACGGCGCCAAGCCGCTGGCGGGTCCGCAGTCCGTGGCGATGATCTTCGACAAGCCCACGCTGCGGACCCAGACCTCGTTCGGGGCCGGCATCGCCGAGCTCGGCGGCAACCCGATGCTCGTCGAGGGCAAGCTCGCCGGCATCGGCGTGCGCGAGTCCGTCGAGGACGTCGCCCGCGTCCTGGGCCGCCAGGTCTCCGTCGTCGTCTGGCGGACGTTCCTGCAGTCCCACCTCGAGCGGATGGCCGACAACGCCGGCATCCCGGTGGTCAACGCGCTCACCGACGACTTCCACCCCTGCCAGCTCATCGCGGACCTGCTCACGGTGCAGGAGCGCCTCGGCCGCCTGGCCGGCGTCACCGTCGCCTTCATCGGTGACGCGGCCTGCAACATGGGCAACTCCTGGCTGCTCGCGGGGGCGACCGCGGGCATGCACGTCCGGATGGGCGGCCCCGAGGGCTACCTCCCCGACGAGGCGATGTTCGCCCGTGCCGCCGAGATCGCGGCGACCACCGGCGGCTCCGTCTCCGGCCACCACGACCCCGTGGAGGCCGTGACCGGCGCCGACGTCGTCGTCACCGACACCTGGGTCTCCATGGGGAAGGAGGACGAGGCGGCCGAGCGCGTCAAGGTCTTCGGCGCCTGGTCGCTCACCGAGGAGCTCCTCGCCCACGCGGACGCCGAGGCGATCGTCCTGCACTGCCTGCCCGCCTACCGGGACAAGGAGATCGCCACCTCGGTCCTGGAGGGCCCGCGCAGCGCCGTGTGGGACGAGGCCGAGAACCGTCGGCACGCGCAGAAGGCCGTCATGGCCTGGCTGCTGGCCCACCTCGACGACGAGCCCGGCACCTCGACGACCACCCCGGCAGCACAGTCCGCGAGCGTGTGAGCGCCATGACCGAGTCCGCCCTGCGTCCCGCCACGAAGTCGGCGCGGCACCAGCTCATCATCGAGCTGGTGTCGTCGCGGGCCGTGCACTCGCAGGTCGAGCTCGCCGCGATGCTGGCCGAGGCCGGCGTCCACGTCACCCAGGCGACGCTCTCGCGGGATCTCGTCGAGCTCCAGGCCATCAAGGTCCGCTCCGCCGAGGGCCCGCAGGTCTACGCCGTGCCCGCCGAGGGCGGCGACCGCCGTCCGGTCGTGCCGTCGGAGACCGCGGCCGGCCGGGCCCGGCTCGCCAAGCTCTGCGGCGAGCTGCTCGTCAGCGCCGAGGCGAGCGCGAACCTCGTCGTCCTGCGCACCCCGCCCGGGGCCGCGCAGTACCTGGCCTCGGCGTTCGACAAGGCCGAGCTCGGCGAGGTCCTCGGCACCATCGCCGGGGACGACACCGTCCTCGTCATCGGCCGCGACCCGCTGGGCGGCGAGGCGCTCGCCCGCACCTTCCTGGAGCTGGCCGCCAGCGACGGGCCCGCCTGAGCGGCCGACCCGGCGTCCTGCTCCACCCCGCACTTCGTACCCCCTGAAACCCTCGCACCACACAGGAGCACCACATGAGCAAGGTCCTGACCACGCTGCCCATCGGCGAGCGCGTGGGCATCGCGTTCTCCGGCGGCCTCGACACCTCCGTCGCCGTCGCCTGGATGCGCGACAAGGGCGCCGTGCCCTGCACCTACACCGCCGACATCGGCCAGTACGACGAGCCGGACATCTCGGGCGTCCCCGGTCGGGCCCGCGAGTACGGCGCCGAGATCGCCCGGGCGGTCGACTGCCGCCGCCAGCTGGTGGAGGAGGGGCTGGCCGCCATCGCGTGCGGCGCCTTCCACATCCGCTCCGGTGGCCGCTCCTACTTCAACACCACCCCGATCGGCCGCGCCGTCACCGGCACCATGCTGGTCCGTGCCATGCGTGAGGACGGCGTGGACATCTGGGGCGACGGCTCGACCTTCAAGGGCAACGACATCGAGCGGTTCTACCGCTACGGCCTCATGGCCAACCCCGACCTGCGGATCTACAAGCCGTGGCTGGACGCCCAGTTCGTCTCCGAGCTCGGCGGCCGCGCCGAGATGAGCCAGTGGCTGGTCGAGCACGGCCTGCCCTACCGCGACTCGCAGGAGAAGGCGTACTCGACCGACGCCAACATCTGGGGCGCGACCCACGAGGCCAAGACGCTCGAGCACCTGGACGTCTCGCTGGAGACCGTCGAGCCGATCATGGGCGTGAAGTTCTGGGACCCGACGGTGCAGATCGACACCGAGGACGTCGCGATCCGCTTCGAGAACGGACGCCCGGTCGCGATCAACGGGACCGTGATCGACGACCCGGTGGCGCTGGTCATGGAGGCCAACGCGATCGGCGGCCGGCACGGCCTGGGCATGAGCGACCAGATCGAGAACCGGATCATCGAGGCGAAGTCGCGCGGCATCTACGAGGCGCCCGGCATGGCCCTGCTCTGGATCGCCTACGAGCGCCTCGTCAACGCGATCCACAACGAGGACACCGTCGCCCAGTACCACAACGAGGGCCGCAAGCTCGGCCGCCTGCTCTACGAGGGCCGCTGGCTCGACCCGCAGGCCCTGATGATCCGTGAGGGCATCCAGCGGTGGATCGCCTCGCTGGTCACCGGTGAGGTCGTCCTCCGCCTCCGCCGCGGCGAGGACTACTCGATCCTCTCCACCGACGGCCCCGCCTTCTCCTACCACCCGGAGAAGCTCTCGATGGAGCGCACCGAGAACGCCGCGTTCGGCCCGCTGGACCGCATCGGCCAGCTCACCATGCGCAACCTCGACATCGCCGACTCCCGCGACAAGCTCGAGCAGTACGCGCTCCAGCCGCTCGACCAGGGTCAGGTGCTCGTCGAGAACGGCACGCTGTACGGCGAGATCGAGGCCGGCGGCCGCGACCGGATCACGGCCAACGACCAGATCAAGGACGGCAGCCAGGCGCTCGACCACGTCGCGTTCGAGTCCGGCAACGACTGAGCCGTCGAGCCGGCACCACCGGACGAGCCGCGCGGCCCCCGCACCCTCCTCGGGGCGGGGGCCGCGTCGCGGCGAGCGGGGCACCCGTGGCCCGCAGGCAGGACCGCTGAGAAGATGACCACCGCGCACCCGCGGGCAGAGAGGCAGCAGCAGAAGTGAGCACCGAGCACGGCACGAACACCGGCAAGCTGTGGGGCGGTCGGTTCGCCGGCGGCCCGTCGCCGGAGCTGGACGCGCTGTCGCGCTCCACGCACTTCGACTGGCGGCTGACCCCCTACGACCTGGCCGGCTCCCGTGCCCACGCCAACGCGCTGCACCGCGCCGGGCTGCTGACCGACGCCGACCACGCAGAGCTCCTCCGTGGCCTGTCGGTGCTGGGGGAGCGGTTCGCCGCCGGCGACCTGCACCCCGACGTCACCGACGAGGACGTCCACGGCGCCCTGGAGCGGCTCCTGCTCGAGGAGGTCGGGCCCGACGTGGGTGGACGCCTGCGCGCGGGTCGGTCGCGCAACGACCAGATCGCGACCCTGTTCAAGGTGTTCCTCCGCGACCACGCCCGCGTGATGTCGTCCCTCGTGCTCGACCTGGTCTCGGCGATCGCCGAGCAGGCGGCCGCGCACCTGGGTGACGAGGTGACGCCCCCGACCGTGATGCCGGGACGCACCCACCTGCAGCACGCCCAGCCGGTGCTGCTCTCGCACCACCTGATGGCGCACGCCTGGTCGCTGCTGCGCGACGTCGACCGCCTCGCCGACTGGGACGCGCGCGTCGCCGGTGACTCGCCCTACGGCTCCGGCGCGCTGGCCGGCCAGTCGCTCGGCCTGGACCCGACCGGTGTCGCCGCCGAGCTCGGGTTCTCCGGGTCGTCCGCGAACTCCATCGACGGCACCGCGAGCCGCGACTTCGTCGCGGAGTTCGCCTTCGTCGCCGCCCAGATCGGCGTCGACGTCTCCCGGATGGCGGAGGAGATCATCCTCTGGGCCACGAAGGAGTTCGCCTTCGTCACGCTGCACGACTCGTGGTCGACCGGGTCGAGCATCATGCCGCAGAAGAAGAACCCGGACATCTCGGAGCTGGCGCGCGGGAAGGCGGGGCGCCTCATCGGCAACCTGTCCGGACTGCTCGCCACGCTCAAGGCGCTCCCGCTGGCGTACAACCGCGACCTCCAGGAGGACAAGGAGCCCGTGTTCGACTCGGTCGACACCCTGGAGGTGCTGCTGCCGGCCTTCACCGGTCAGGTCGCCACGCTGGTCTTCGACGCGGACCGCATGGGCGAGCTCGCCCCGCAGGGCTTCTCCCTGGCCACGGACGTCGCCGAGTGGCTCGTGTGCGAGGGCGTCCCGTTCCGCATCGCCCACGAGGTCGCGGGCGCCTGCGTGCGCCGCTGCGAGGAGCTCGGGATCGAGCTGGCTGACCTCAGCGACGAGCAGTTCGCCGAGATCTCGCCCCACCTGACGCCCGGCGTGCGCTCCGTGCTCACGGTCGAGGGCTCCGTGTCCTCGCGTGACGGCCGCGGGGGCACCGCTCCCGTCCGGGTCCGCGAGCAGCACGCCGAGCTGCTCGCCCGCGCCGAGGCACTGCGGTCCCGCCTGGGCTGACGGGACCCCTGTGATCGACTGGACGGCGCCACCGGAGACGGTGGCGCCGTTGCTGTTGGGAGCCACGCTCACCCACGCCGGCGTCACGGTGAGGCTCACCGAGGTCGAGGCCTACGGGGGCGCCGACGATCCCGGCTCCCACGCCCTCCGTGGACCGACGGCTCGCAACGCGTCCATGTTCGGCGCGCCCGCCCACCTCTACTGCTACTTCACCTACGGGATGCACGTGTGCGCGAACGTGGTGACCGGCCCGGAGGGGGAGGGCGGCGCCGTCCTGCTCCGAGCGGGCGAGGTGCTCGACGGCCTGGCTCTCGCTCGCGAGCGCCGACCGGGGAGCTCCACGCGCGACCTGGCCCGGGGTCCCGCCCGCCTGGTCCGGTGCCTGGCACTCTCGCTCGAGGACGACGGCCTCCCGCTCCTCGGCGACGGGGCCCCCCGGCTGGAGCCGACCGTGACCCCGGTGGACCCGGACCGCGTCCAGGCCGGCCCGCGGGTGGGCCTGCGCCGGGCTGCGGACCGCCCGTGGCGCTGGTGGCTGGCGGGGGAGCGGAGCGTCTCCGCGTACCGTCCTGCGGCCGTCCGGAAGAAGGCTCCAGGCGGGTGAGGCGCAGACCACGCAACCTGGATTTGGCCTCAGGGCAACACGTCTGTAATGTTCTCTTCGTCGCCGGGAACGGCGCGGAGGACGACAGCCGGTCAGGCTGCGACCGAGGCGTTCGTCCCAGCGGCCGCAGAGGCAGATCTCGGTCTGTCCGGCGAGTCGGCTCGCACGAGTTGACTTCGCCAGGCAGACTGCGTAAGTTTCTGCAGGTTGCCCGGCCAGCGGAGCGGAAACGCGAGGCGGTTGGTGCGTGTGATTCTTGAGAACTCAA
>NZ_STGL01000008.1 GCF_004919085.1 Nocardioides sp. GY 10127
AAACTTGTCAGAATCATCGTCAAAGAAACCCACCCACCAACACAACCAACACCCACCCACAAAAGAGAGCAGACACCAGCCATGCCGACGAGAGGGGCATAAACAAACTAATTCGTCGACTATCAATGACACACTGTTGAGTTCTCAAGAATCACACGCACCAACCGCCTCGCGTTTCCGCTCCGCTGGCCGGGCAACCCGGAGAAACTTACGGATTCGTTTTCCGAGTGTCAACTCGGCGCGTTTTCCGTTTCTCCTGCCTCCGGACATGGCGAAACCCTCGTGTTCGAGACCGTGTCTCCGAGGTGTCTCACCGGGCGTCCGGCGGCGAGAGAGAACATTAGCCACGAGGGCGCCATGGCCCAAATCGACATCGGTCGGTCTCAGGTGGCCGGGTAAAGTCCCTGGTCAGAGGGTCGGGCGGGGTGCTGGGACCTCTCAGAGCGCCGGATCGACCAGACCGAGGTCGTCGGTGGACAGGGCCGGACCCACGTCCTTCAGCCTCACGCCGGACTCCCCCAGCTCGCGGGCTCCGAGCACGAGGGCGGTCAGCACCTGGGCCGCCCGCTCGTAGGAGAGGCCGTCGGGCGGGTGCACGTTGGAGATGCAGTTGCGCTCGGAGTCCCGGCGCCCCGGGCGGGGCCGGTGCGTCAGGTAGAGCCCGAGGCTGTCGGCGACGCTGAGGCCGGGTCGCTCCCCGATCACCACGACCACGGCGGTCGCCCCGAGGTGTGCACCCACGTGGTCGCCGAGACCCACCCGCGACTGCTCGGCGAGGACCAGCGGTGCGAGCGTGAGGCCCACCGCGGTGAGCGAGTCGACGAGGACGCGGGTGAGGGTCGCCCCGTGGTCGTCCTGGGCTCGCGCGGACAGCCCGTCGGCGAGGACGATGGCGACGTCGTAGCTGCCGGGCGCGGCCCCGGGGACGCCGTCCAGGGAGACGGGTCGCCGGCCGAGATCCGGCCGGCGCAGGTACTCGGCACGGTCCACGGCGGCGCTGTGGACCCGGTGGACGGGTAGCCCCAGCGGGGCGAGACCGGCCTCGAGGGCGTCCGCGTCCCACGGGAGGTGGACGGCGTCGCGCGCCACGGCGTGCGCGCTCCGCAGGGCGAGCACCTCCCGCGTGGGGAGCGCGTCGCCGGCCCTGCCCAGCCCGATCCGCGAGCGGGTGGACCCCCGCAGCGGTGCCCAGAAGTCGTCGGTGCCGGTCGCCGTGGCGACGCGGCCGCTCCCCTGCGCCGTCCCCTCGACGTCCCCCGGCCCGCTCATCGGCCACCCACCAGGGCCCGCAGGGGGCTCAACGCGGCATCGACGGGCGGCACGCGGCCGGCGTCCATGAGCCCCACCCGCTCCAACCACGCCTCGAACTCCGGCGCGGGCCGCAGGCCGAGCGTCTGGCGCATGGTGAGCGCGTCGTGGAAGGACAGGCTCTGGTAGCCGAGCATCACGTCGTCGGCGCCGGGCACGGTGATGACGAAGCCGACGCCGGCCGCCCCGAGCAGGGTGAGCAGGGTGTCCATGTCGTCGGCGTCGGCCTCGGCGTGGTTGGTGTAGCAGACGTCGACGCCCATGGGGAGGCCGAGCAGGCGTCCGCAGGCGTTGTCCTCGAGGCCGGCGCGGATGATCTGCTTGCCGTCGTACAGGTACTCGGGCCCGATGAAGCCGACCACCGTGTTGACCAGGAGCGGGTCGAAGGCGCGGGCGACCGCGTAGGCGCGGACCTCGAGGGTCTGCTGGTCGACGGGGTGGCCGTCGACGCCCAGGTGCGCGTCCGCGGAGAGCGCCGATCCCTGGCCGGTCTCGAAGTACATGCAGTTGGTGCCGACCGTTCCCCGGTCCAGCGAGAGCGCGGCCTGGTGGGCCTCGGCGAGCACGGCGAGGTCGACGCCGAATCCCCGGTTCGCCGCCTCGGTGCCCGCGACGGACTGGAAGACCAGGTCGACCGGGGCACCCGCCTCCATCAGCTCGATCGAGGTGGTGACGTGGGCCAGGACGCAGGACTGGGTGGGGATGTCGTAGCGGAGGCGGACGTCGTCGAGCAGCCGGAGCAGGTCGGCGGCCGCCTGCGGGGAGTCCGTGGCCGGGTTGATGCCGATGACCGCGTCCCCCGACCCCAGGAGCAGTCCGTCCAGGGTCGCGGCCGCCACCCCGCGGGGGTCGTCGGTCGGGTGGTTGGGCTGGAGCCGCGTCGACAGCCGGCCGGGGAGCCCGATGGTGGAGCGGAAGGCCGAGGTGACCCGCGTGGCCCGCGCGACCGAGATCAGGTCGGCGTTGCCCATCAGCTTGCTGGTCGCCGCGACCATCTCCGGGGTGAGGCCCGGCGCCAGCGCGGAGAGTCGCTCCCCCGCGTCCGGCAGCGTCACGGTCTCGAGCAGGTGGTCCCGCAGGCCCCCCACCGTGAGGTGGGAGACGGCGGAGAAGGCCGCGGCGTCGTGGGTGTCGAGGATGAGGCGGGTGACCTCGTCGGTCTCGTACGGGACGACGGGGGTGGTGAGAAATGTCGACAAGTCGAGGTCGGCCAGGACGGACTGGGCGGCGGCCCGCTCCGCGTCCGTCTCCGCGGCGCAGCCGGCGAGCTCGTCCCCGCTGCGTCGCGGCGAGGCCTTCGCCAGCACCTCCACGAGGTGCCGGAACGTGTAGGACCGCCCCGCCACGGTCGTGCTCCAGGTCGTCACGGGGACGAGGCTAGACCGCCCGGATCACGCCCGTGTTTCCGCAAGGGTGACGTCGTCCACTCTCGGGAGGCGGGACTCGCGGCCGAGAGCTCCTCAGAGCGCCGCGTCCGGGAAGGCGATCACGGACAGGAAGCGGATCGGCAGCTCCACCAGCTCCACCGGTCCGTGCGCGCCCTCGCCGTCCAGCTGGAGGGAGTCACCGGGGCTCATCCGGTAGACGGAACGGCCGTGGGCGTAGTCCATGACCCCCGAGAGCATGTAGATGAACTCGGTGCCCGGGTGCTGGAACATGGGGTAGGTCTCGGAGTTCTCCGTGAGCGTCACCAGGAGGGACTCCAGGCGCTTGTGCTCGCCCCGCAGCGAGCCGATCAGCTCGTAGAGGTGCCCCTCCTTCGAGCCGGCGCGCACGATGTTCGCGCCGGTGCCCGCCGCCACGTAGGACGCCGGGCGCTCGGACTCGGCCCCGCGCAGCAGCGTCGTCACCGGGACGTCCAGGCCCACCGCCAGCCGCGAGAGCGTCGCGAGGCTGCACGCCGTCTGCGCGTTCTCGATCTTGGAGAGCATCGCCTTGGAGATGCCCACCCGCTCCGCGGTCTCCCCCACCGACAGCCCGAGCTGCTGTCGCAGGACGCGGACGTTGCGGGCGATCGCCTCGACGAGCTCGAGCTCGTCGAGCGGCGTCGCGGGGTCGCGGTCGCGGGCGGTGCCGGCCCGGTTGCGGACCAGCTCCGGCACCGGCTGGTTCTGCTCGGTGGCCATGGGTGAACGATAGGAGACACCTGGTTGCCGCGCGGGCGAACCGCCGTGCAGCGGGCAGCCGTCCTCGGCGGGGTCCGTCACATGCCCCGTCACCAGCCCCGGCACAAGGCCCCTCACCCGCTCCGGCGATTCCGGGACACGCCGGAAGGGGCGGGGGCCGCCACGTGGCCCCCGCCCGTCCCGCAGGTCCGGCTGCTCGCTCAGCGCATCTCCCCCGCGCCCTTGTAGGGGAACGGGCTGCGCAGCAGGTCGCCCTCGGCGAACCGGGAGAACCGGAAGTCGGTCTCCGGGATGCGCGGGTCGGAGCTGACGCCGTCGACCACCAGGTCGGCGATCAGCCGGCCCACCGCCGGGGAGATCTTGAAGCCGTGCCCGGAGAAGCCGGCAGCCACGACCAGCCCCTCCTGCGGCATGCGCGAGATCACCGGGTTCCAGTCCGGCGTCACGTCGTAGCAACCGGCGTAGCCACCCGCGATCGAGGCGTTCTCCAGCCCCGGGAAGCGGGTGCCGATCTTCTCCACCGCGATGTCGAGGATCTCCTCGGTGGGGCGGTTGGAGTACTCGTCGGGGTCGGCGTCGCTCAGCTGCTGGAGGTCGGAGTTGCCGAACAGGATGTCCCCGCCGACCTCCGGCCGCACGTACTGGAGCGAGACCAGGTCGGAGAACACCGGCACCGCGCCGAGCTCCAGGCCCGGCGCCACCATGACGATCTCCTCGCGGTGCACCCGGATGGGCAGGTCGATGCCCAGCGGCGCCAGGAAGGGCCGGGACCAGACGCCGGTGGCCACGACCACGGTCCCCGCGGACACCCGGGACCCGTCGCTGGTGACGACACCGGTCACCCGGTCGCCGTCCGTGACGAGGCCGGCGACCTCCACGCCCTGCCTGACCACCGCCCCGTGCGCGCGGGCCGCGGCCGCGAAGGCCTGCGCGGTCTGGTAGGCGTCCCCGTAGCCGCCGCGCTTCTCGTAACCGAAGGCGGCGAACGGCTCCAGGTCGGCGTGCGGCCACATCGCGGCCACCTCGGAGGCGCCGATCTCCACGGTGTCGACCCCGACCGCCTGCTGCGCGGCCAGGCTGGCCCGCAGCGGGTCGACGTTGGGCTCGCCCACGCCGACGACGTAGCCGGTCTGGCGGAAGCCGATGTCGACGCCGAAGATCTCCTGGCCCTGCTCGAGGACCTCGAGGCTGTCGGCCGCCATCGCGGCGAGGGAGGAGACGCCGTAGTGGCAGCGGACGATGCCGGAGGACTTGCCGGTCATGCCCGAGGCGACGGTCCCCTTCTCGAGGACGAGCACGTCGACCCCGCGCGAGGCGAGCTGCCAGGCCGCGGAGCAGCCCTCGAGCCCGCCACCCACGATGACGACCTCGGCGGAGGTGGGCAGGTCGGCCACGTCAGTACCCCGTCACCGGCGCGCCGGGGATCCACTCCGTGCCGGCGAGCGGCACCCGCGCCATCGCGGCCGACTCGACCGTGAGGGCCACGAGGTCCTCCGGCTCGAGGTGCGTGACGTGCGCCTTGCCGCAAGCCCGCGCGATCGTCTGCGCCTCGAGCGTCAGCACCCGCAGGTAGTTGGCGAGGCGTCGCCCGCCCTCGACCGGGTCCAGGTTCTTCTCCAGCTCGGGGTCCTGGGTGTTGATGCCCGCGGGGTCCCGGCCGTCCTGGAAGTCGTCGAAGAAGCCGGCGGCGGAGCCGATCTTGGCGTACTCGGCCTCGAACTTCGGGGAGTTGTCACCGAGGGCGATGAGCGCAGCGGTGCCGATCGCCACGGCGTCGGCACCCAGGGCGAGCGCCTTGGCGACGTCCGCGCCCGTGCGGATGCCGCCGGAGACGATCAGCTGGACGCCGTCCGGGCGACGGTGCACGCCGAGCTCCTGCAGCGCGCGGACCGCCGGGGCGATCGCCGCGAGCGTCGGGATGCCCACGTGCTCGATGAAGACCTCCTGCGTGGCGGCGGTGCCGCCCTGCATGCCGTCGAGCACCACGACGTCGGCGCCGGAGTGCACCGCGAGCTTCACGTCGTAGTAGGGCCGCGAGGCGCCGACCTTGACGTAGATCGGCTTCTCCCAGTCGGTGATCTCGCGGATCTCGTTGATCTTGATCGTGAGGTCGTCCGGGCCCGTCCAGTCGGGGTGCCGGCAGGCCGAGCGCTGGTCGATGCCCGCGGGCAGCGTCCGCATCCCGGCCACCCGGTCGGAGATCTTCTGGCCGAGCAGCATCCCGCCGCCGCCGGGCTTGGCGCCCTGGCCGAGGACGATCTCGATGGCGTCGGCCTTGCGCAGGTCGTCCGGGTTCATCCCGTAGCGGCTCGGCAGGTACTGGTAGACGAGGTGCTTGGACTGGCCGCGCTCCTCGGGCGTCATGCCGCCGTCACCGGTGGTGGTGGACGTGCCGACCTCGGAGGCGCCGCGGCCCAGGGCGTCCTTGGCGTGCCCGGAGAGCGCCCCGAAGGACATGCCGGCGATCGTGACCGGGATGTCGAGGTGCAGCGGGTACTTGGCGTTGCGCGCGCCCAGGACGACGTCGGTGCCGCACTTCTCCCGGTAGCCCTCCAGCGGGTAGCGGCTCATGGAGGCGCCCAGGAAGAGCAGGTCGTCGAAGTGCGGGACGGCGCGCTTGGCGCCCCAGCCGCGGATGTCGTAGAGGCCGGTCTCGGCGGCGTTGTCGATGGCGGCGATGGCCGCGCGGTCGAACGTGGCCGACTCGCGCAGGGCCCAGCTGTGCGGGGTGCTCATGTGTCTCTCGTGCTCCTGCTCGGGCGGCTCAGTAGGCCGAGACGTTGTCGGAGTGGAAGTGGTAGAGGCTGCGCGCCGACCCGTAACGGGTGTAGCTCGCCGGGTCGTCGTCGTAGCCGGCGGCCTTGAGCAGGCCGGCCAGCTCCTCGAGGTGCTCGGGGCGCATCTCCTTGGCGACGCAGTCGGCGCCGAGGCTCGCGACCTCGCCCCGCACGTAGAGGCGGGCCTCGTAGAGGGAGTCCCCGAGGCCGTGGCCCGCGTTCCCTCGCACCACCATGCGCCCGGCCTGGGCCATGAACGCGGAGTTGTGCCCGACGTTGCCGCCGACCACGACGTCCGCGCCCTTGAGGCTGATGCCGCAGCGCGCGGAGGCGTCCCCGTGGACGACGAGCAGCCCGCCGTGCGCGGTGGCGGCCGCCGACTGGGAGGCGTTGCCGGTGACGACGACGGTGCCGCTCATCATGTTCTCGGCCACGCCGGTGCCGGCGTTGCCCTCGACGAGGATCTCCGCCTGCTGGTTCATGCCGGCGGCGTAGTAGCCGACGTGGCCGCTCACCGTGATCTTGACCGGCGCGTTCACGCCGACGGCGACGTTGTGCGCCCCGGCCGGCCCGGTGATGAGGAACTCACCGGACAGGCCGGGGGCGTGCAGGGCGGAGTTGACCTCGCGCAGCGGCACCTGCGCGAGGTCGAACGTGGTGACGGTGCTGCTGCTGCTGGTGGTGGTGCTCAGCGTGTCCATGCGTAGACGACCTCCGGCTCGGGCTCCCAGATGCGGGCGGACTCGACTCCGGGCAGGCCCGCGAGCGCCCGGTACTCGCTGGCCATGGCGACCCAGTCGTCGGTCTCGGCGATGACGGCCGGCTTGCACGCGATCGCGTCGCGCAGCACCGCGAAGGAGTCGCGGTTGCTGACGAGCAGCGTGTAGAAGCCGTCCAGGGTGGTGCAGAGCTCCTTGAGCGCGGTCTCGACGTCGCGGCCCTCGGCCAGCTGCTGGGCGACGAAGCGCGCGCCGACCTCGGTGTCGTTCTGCGAGTCGAAGGCGACGCCCCGGCGGACCAGCTCGCGGCGGACGGTGGCGTGGTTGGAGAAGGAGCCGTTGTGCACCATGCACTGGCCCGGGCCGACGGCGTAGGGGTGGGCGCCCGAGGCGTCCACCGCGGACTCCGTGGCCATGCGCGTGTGCCCCACGCCCTGCCAGCCCTGGGCCTGCGCCAGGCTCCAGCCGTCGGCGAGGTCGCGGGGGTGGCCGACGCCCTTGAGGACGGCGAGGTCGGCACCGAAGCCCGCGACCAGTGCGTCCGGCGCGGCCGCCCGGCAGGCGGCGAGCAGGGAGTCCTCGTCCGTGGCCTCGGCGGAGACGAGCAGCGTCTCCCCCACGGCCAGGACGTCGGCCGGGGCGCCGAGCGCGGCGCTCACCGCGGCGGCGAGGGCCGGCGCGTCCGAGCCGGTCTCGAGCAGGCTGACGGTGGTCCGGCCGGGCGGGGACATCCGCGGGTCGCCGTAGACGGCGACGCCGGCGGAGTCCGCGCCGCGGTCCTGCATCTCGCAGAGCATGGTGGTGAGCAGCTCGCCGAGGCGAGGCTGCAGGTCAGGGTTGCGGAGGTGCAACCCCACGATGCCGCACATGCGCGGCTCCTCTCGTTCGAGGGTGGGCGGGGTCAGGGGTGGTCGGTGGCGGGGTGGTGGGTGCTACCGGTGGTGGCGGCTCAGTAGGCGCTGAGGTAGCGCTCGGTCTCCCAGGGCGTGACCTGGGAGTGCCAGGAGAAGAACTCCTCGCGCTTGGCCTCGGCGAAGTAGGCCGCGACGCGGTGGCCCTCGCCGTGCGTCAGGGCGGCGCCGTCCAGCGCCCCCTGGACGACCGGGTCGGCCTCGAGCGCCTCGACGGCGTGCAGCAGGGTCCGCGGGAGCGGGGCACGCTCGGCGCCGTTGTCGCCGCCGACGGTGCCCGGGTCCAGGTCGCGCTCGAGGCCGTCGAGGCCGGCGCCCAGCGCGGCGGCGATCGCGAGGTAGGGGTTGGCCGAGCCGTCCCCGCCCCGCAGCTCGATCCGGTGGCCGTCCGGGATGCGGATGAAGTGGGTGCGGTCGTTCCCACCGTAGGTGGGGAAGCGGGGAGCCCACGAGGCGCCGGAGGTGGTGGAGACCGCGCCGGTGCGCTTGTAGGAGTTCACGCTGGGCCCGAGGACGGCCTGCAGCGCGGAGGCGTGCTCGAGGATGCCCGCGGTGAACGCGTAGGCGGTGTCGCTGAGACCGAGCCCGCGCGGGTCGTCGGCGGACGGGAAGGCCGAGGCGCCGTCCTTCCACAGGGACAGGTGCAGGTGCAGGCCCGAGCCGGTGCGGTCCGCGAACGGCTTCGGCATGAAGGTCGCGAGCATCCCGCGCTCCTCGGCCATCATGGTGATCAGGTAGCGCAGCGTGACGACCCGGTCGGCGGTGGTGAGCGCGTCGGCGTACGCGAAGTTCTGCTCGAACTGGCCGTTGCCGTCCTCGTGGTCGTTGGCGTAGTTCTCCCAGCCCAGCGAGTTCATCGCGGTCGAGACGGACGCCAGGTGGTCGAACATCCGGGTCACGCCGCGGGCGTCGTAGCAGGGGCGGGCCGCCACGTCGCCCGGGTCGGCGGTGACCAGCGTCCCGTCCTCGGTGCGCCGCAGGAGGAAGTACTCGACCTCGGCCCCGACGAAGGCGTCCAGGCCCTGCGTCGAGGAGAGCCGGGCCAGCATCGACTTGAGGATCACGCGCGGGGCGTAGGGCCAGGGCTTGCCGTCGACGTGCGGGTCGCAGTGGACGATCGCGAGCCCCTCCTTGAGGAAGGGGACGGGCGTGAAGGACGACGGGTCCGGGATCGCCATCAGGTCGGGGTCCTTGGGCTCCTGGCCCATGGAGCCCACCGCGTAGCCGGCGAAGCCGACGCCCTCGGTGGCGAGCGCGTCGACGGCCTCGACCGGCACGAGCTTGGCGCACGGCTTGCCGTCGAGGTCGACGAACAGCGCCAGGATGAACCTCGTCCCGGTCTGCTCGGCGAGGGTCGCGAGGTCGGTGGTGCCCGTCTCCGGGGCGCCCGTCGCGGTCATCGGCTCTCCTTCAGAGTGTCTACCGTCGTGAATCACTGTCTACGGATAGTAGACAGGTGCGATGTGTCCGGCGCGTTAAACAGGGGTCACTTTTGGACGCCGGGTCCGCCGGCCCCGGCGGGAGCGGCCCGAAGCGGCCCGAAGCAGCCCGGGAAGCGCCACCGCCCCCTCCCGGTGCCGGGAGGGGGCGGTGGCGGTGGTGCGCCGGCCGTGCGTGACGG
Source organism: Nocardioides sp. GY 10127 (assembly GCF_004919085.1). GTDB lineage: Bacteria > Actinomycetota > Actinomycetes > Propionibacteriales > Nocardioidaceae > Nocardioides. Next base: position 9,463 of record NZ_STGL01000008.1, read on the forward strand.
ACGGCCAGGGGTGCAGGGCGTCGGGTCAGTAGACGCGGGGCTCGCCCTCGACGGCGGGGCCCTTCTCGATCGGCTCGTGCTTCAGCATCGCGACGTAGGCGTGCTTCTCGTGCCGGATCATCACCGCGAGGAAGGCGACGAACAGGGCGAACGCGACGATCGAGAACAGGACCGGCCAGATGGTGCCGGCACCGGTGAAGACCACGCCCGAGGCGTCGTCCCAGGAGTCGATCGGGCTCATGCGGTGACCTCCGTGTCGGACTTGAGGATGGTGACGGGGATGCCCTCGGGGTAGGGCGTGGCCGGGACCTCGGAGAGGTCGAGGCCGGCGAGCTCGACGGCGGCCGGGATGCGCAGCATCTTGGCCTTCTTCAGGGCCAGGGAGAGGACGTAGCCGGGGAGGAAGCCGAGCAGGGCGAGGACGACGAAGCCGCCGATCTGGCCGAGCGGGTTGATGTCCGGGTAGCCGGCCACGTTCGGGTAGCCCCACAGGACGAAGCCCGAGACCACGATGCCGAAGGCGGCGCAGCCACCGTGGACCGCGACCGCGCCCACGACGTCGTCGATGCCGAACTTCTCGATCGCCTTGCCGAAGTAGGGGATCAGGAGACCGCCGGCGACGGCGATGATGAAGGCGAGGGCCGGGTGGTAGAGGTCCATGCCGGGGGCCACCGAGATGACGCCGGCCAGGCCGCCCGAGATCGTCCAGAAGGGCTCACCCTTCGAGGAGACGTAGGCGCCCAGGATGCCGCCGGCCAGGCCCATGAGGGTGCTGAAGGCGACCGCGGAGAGCGTCGTCTGGTTGCCGAAGATCGAGAAGTAGCCGGTGTTCGTGTAGACGACGCAGCCCATGAGGAAGCCGAAGAAGCCGACGAAGATCAGCATCAGGCCCAGCATGGTCAGCGGCAGGTTGTGCGGCGGGATGGTGATGGCCTTGCCGTCGACGAAGCGGCCGATGCGGGGGCCGAGGTTGATCAGCACGCCCAGGGTGAACGCGCCGGCGATCAGGTGGACGCAGCCGGCGGCGCCGAAGTCGTGCCAGCCCCACTCGGTGAGCAGCCAGCCGGAGCCGTGCCAGGCCCACGCGGCACCGATGATCCAGACGACGGAGCCGAGCACCGTGGTGAGGATGAGGAACGCGCTGGTGCGGATGCGCTCGAGCACCGCACCGGAGAGGATCGAGCCGGTGGTGGCGGCGAAGAGGGCGAAGGCGCCCCAGAAGATGCCGGTCACCGAGGAGTTGTTCGGCCCCATGTCGTCGCTCCAGGGCAGAGCGGCGGTCGCGGTGTCGATGGCACCGACGGGGAACTGGTAGAACGCGTTGTAGAACCACCAGCCGAAGAAGAAGAAGGTCGCGCAGACGACCGAGAAGGTCAGCAGGTTCTTCATGGCCGCGGCGAGCACGTTCTTCGACCGCGACGCACCGACCTCGTAGGCGAGGAAGCCGGCGTGGATGCAGATCATCAGGGCGATCGACACCCAGTAGAAGAGGTCGGTGATGACCGCTTCCATGGATGCAAGTGTGTCCTCGGGGGTCACAGGGTCCTCCTGGGGCAGGTTTACGAGAGTGAACGTAGTTTCATCAAGGGAAACCGGGCGTGGGTTGCCGAGGTCGAACGACTCTGTGACGACCACATGACGGCGACCCACCCCGCGTGACGGCTCCGTTGCCGGGATGAAGACGCGTCAGGGACCCTTGCGGCGGACCGCAGGGAACCCGACAGGTGCCGCTCAGCCGGCGGCGCGCAGCCAGGCCGCGGCCCGGTCGCGGAACTTCGCGATGCCCTTGTAGTCGGCCATGTCCTGGGGCAGCTCGGCGAGGACGTCGGCGGCGCGGACACGCCAGTCCTCGACCCGCGCGACCTCCTCGAGGGGCAGCATGTAGGTGCGGATCAGGAACATGATCGCGCCGGACTCGGGCAGCCGGACGAGGTGCTGGACCTCGACCCGGAGGTGGACGAGCGCCCCGAAGGCGGTGTCGTCGAGCAGCTGGACGCTCTCCCGGTCGGGGCCCCACTCGTCGTAGAGCTCGGTGGAGACGTCCAGGCGGCGGCCGATGGTGAGCGTCCAGTTCGTGCGGCGGTAGACCTCGCCGGGCTGGAGCCGGACGAGGAACTGCTGGGCCCGGGTGATGACGCCCTCGGCGTGCAGCCGCGGCACCGGCCCGTGGATCTCCAGGAAGCTCATCCCCACGTCGAAGCCGAACGACCAGTCGGCGGCGAACGTCACGACGCCGGCGTCGCCGTAGAGCACGCCGTCGCGCTGGTCCATGAGCACGACGTCCTCCTGGACCTGGGAGCAGATCCAGCCCAGCGGCTCCCCGGGCAGGGTGTCCTCGACCCCGTAGGTGAACTCCTGCTCGAGACCCAGCAGGCCGTTGCGCCAGCGGTAGCGCGGGCGGGCACCGGCCTCGACGAGGGTGAGCTCCATGTCGTCCGGGTACGCGGCCGCGAGCTCGCGCATGAGGCCGAGCATCGCGTCCCAGCAGGCCACGCGCATGTGCGGGAGCACGGCGTAGCGGGAGGGGTCCCGGGCCAGGACCTGCTCGCGCTGGGCCAGCTCCTCGCGGTACTCCACGTCGACGTCCACCACCACCTCGCCCCACTGGCCCGCGGGCGTCAGCACGGCGCCCCGGGCCGGCTCCACGTTGGTGGAGTAGCGGTAGGTCGGGTTCGGGAAGGGGAACGGGAAGCCCGCCACCAGCGCGGCCCGACGCTCCTCGTCGACGGTGGTGAGCGGCAGGCCGTCCGTGGTGAGGCCGGTGGGGGCCAGGAAGGCCGTGGGCGCGGTGGGCGTGGCGGTCACAGGATCACCTCGAGGTGGGCGGGTCGGTCGTCGGTAGGCTCGGCGCGGGAGACACAGGCCATGAGGCAGTCCCCCGCGGCCTTGTCCTCGTCGGTCAGGTACAGGTCGCGGTGCAGGACGGGCCCGCTGCCCGGCCCGACGCCGACCCGGCACTCCCCGCACACCCCCTGGCGGCACAGGTTGGCGACCTCGTGGCCCGCCTCCTCCAGCGCCTCCAGCAGGCTCACCCCGGCGGGCACGGCGAGCTCCTCGCCGTCCACGCTCACGGTGAAGGGCTCCCCGGGGTCGAGGTCGGCGGTGCCGAACGCCTCGGCGTGCAGGCGCCCCGCGGGCCAGCCGGCGTCGGCGGCCTCGAGGTGGACGAGGTCCATGAACCCGGTCGGCCCGCAGGTGTAGAGGTGCGTGCCGAGGGGCTGGTCGCGCAGGCGCTCGCGCAGCAGGGCGGTGAAGGCGGCCCGGTCGTGCAGGACGGTCACGGACTCCCCCGCCAGCGCGGCGAGGTCCTCGACGTGCGCGCCCAGGCCCTCGCGACACAGGTAGAGCAGCTCGGCCTCGGCACCCCAGCGCGCGTGCGAGCGCAGGTGCGAGAGCAGGGGCGTGATGCCGATGCCGGCGCCCACCAGCAGGTGCCGGGAGGCGTGCCGGACCGGGGCGAACAGGCTGCGGGGCGGGTGCGCCTCGACCTTGTCGCCGACCTCGAGGGCGTGCACCCAGGCCGAGCCGCCGGCGGCGCCCGTGGCCGGGTCGCAGCGCAGGACCGAGACCCGGTACTCCAGCGGCTCCACGTTCTCGCCGGTGAGCGAGTAGGCGTTGGCCAGCGCCCGCGGGCGGCCGTCGCCGGCGGGGACGTCGAGCACGAGGTGCGCGCCGGGCGGGTAGGACGGCAGCGGGGCGCCGTCCGTGGCGGCGAGCGCGAGGCCCCGGACGCCGGGGACGAGCTCGGTCACCTCGGTCACGACGAGGCTGATCCGCGCCGGGCTCATCGGGCGGCCCCGCTCGGCTCGGGCAGCTGCTCGGCGTCCACCTGGAAGCCGAGGTGCGCGCCGCTGCGACGGGACACGTGCGGGTAGACCAGCAGGCTCCGGGAGCACCCGGGGCAGGCGACGACCCCCTCGAGGTCGACCTCGGCCGAGGCGGTCGCGGCGCAGTGCACGCACCACACGTCGCGGACGGCGACCGAGGTGACGCCCACGGTCAGCTCCTCCTCGGTGAGGCCGGCGCGCAGGGCGGCGGCCCTCACGGCGAGGCAGTCGCGCGCCGAGCCGGCGACGAGCACCCGGTGCCCGACGCGGGCGTCCTGGAGGTCGGCTGCCAGCGCGCGCAGCGCCTCCTCGGCGTCCGCGCAGACGTGCGGCAGGACCCGCACCGGCGGCGCCGCCGCGAGCACCGCGCACCAGTCGGCGACGACGGCCGCGGCGGCCGGGTCCGGGCCCACCTGGAGGACCGTGTGGACCAGGCCGGCGGTGTCGGGCTCCTCCACCACCGGCTCGCGCGTCCAGACGGGGACGCTGGTGTAGGCGGGCGGGGCGGGGCTCACGCGGGGACCTCCTGGCCGTGGGTGGGGTGGGTGTCGTGGGTGGGGCGGGCGCGGTCCGGCTCGGTCAGCCACGCCATGGCGGGCTCCCGGTAGTCGAGGAAGCCCTTGTAGGCCGCGAGGTCGTCGGGCAGCTCGAGGACCACGGCCGCCAGCTGGCGCCGCCAGGCCGGGATCTGCCGGACCTCCTCGAGGGAGGTCATGTGGGTGCGGATGTTGAAGGTGACGGCGCCCGTCATCGGCAGGCGGACGAAGTGCTCGACCTCGATCCGCAGCTGGAGACGTCCCCAGTCCTGGTCGCGCACCAGCCGCGGGATGTCGGCGCCCCACTCGGGGAGCTCCTCGAGGCTCACGTCGAGCCGGCGCGAGCCGGAGGCGGACAGCGTCCAGTTCACCCGCCGGTAGACCTGGTCGACCGGCAGCCGGCGCAGGAACTGCTCGGCCCGCGACGTCACGCCCTCCCGGGTCAGCCGCGGGACGGGGTTGTGGATCTCGGTCATGGTCATGCCGACGTCGAAGGCGACCGACCAGGCAGCCGCGAAGGTGACGAGGCCCGCGTCGAAGCAGAGGTGCCCGTCACGCTCCTTCACGAGCAGCAGGTCGTCGGGGATCTCGCGACCCAGGAACGTCAGGGGGTCGTACGGCAGCGTGGAGGCGTCGCCCACGACGAAGCGCTGGTCGGTGCCCAGCGCGTGGTTGCGCCAGTGGAAGGCGTCCCCGTCCTCGGTCAGCTCCATCACGTGCGGGTACGAGATCGCCAGGTCGCGCAGGTAGTAGACGAGCAGGTCCCAGCACGCCGGGCCCATGCCGGGCATGAGCCGGGTGCGGTGCGGGTCGACGTCCAGGATGCGCCGGCGCTCGGCCATGATCGCGCCGTACTCCTCCCCGCCGAGGTCGACGATGTGGGCGCCCCAGCTCCCGGCGGCCGTGCGCCGGACCACGCGGGCCGGCTCGACGTTGACGGAGTAGCGGAACGCGTCCAGGTCGTCGGGGAACGGCCAGGGCAGGCGCGCGGTGTGACCGCGGACGGGGAAGGCGGGCTCGACCCGCTGCGCAGCCGTGCTCATCAGACCTCCACCTCGATCACGGCGCCCTCGTGGGCGCCCCGGGACACGCAGCTCAGCATCCGGTCGCCCGCCGCCCGCTCGCCGTCGGAGAGGACGAGGTCCCGGTGCTCGACCTCGCCGGCACGCACCGGCACCACGCACTCGCCGCAGACGCCCTGGCGGCACAGGTTGGCCACCGGGCGACCGTGCGCCAGCAGCGCCTCGAGCAGGCTCGTGCCCGGCGCGACGCCCAGCCGCTCCCCGTCCGCGAGGACGGCGGTGAAGGCCACCCCCGGGTCCAGCTCGGGCGCGGAGAACCGCTCCAGGTGGACGCGGGAGGCCGGCCAGCAGGCCCGCTCGGCGGCCTCGACGTAGGCGTCGAGGAAGGCCGGCGGCCCGCAGGCGTAGGCATGGCTCCCCAGCGGCTGGTCGGCCAGGCGCTCGGCCAGGAGGGCGGCGGTCGCGGCGGCGCCGGAGACCTCGCGCAGGGTGATCGCGGGGTGCTCGGCGAGCGAGCGCAGCTCCTCCAGGTGCGCGGCCCGGCCGGGCCGGTAGGAGTAGACGACCTCGGCCGTCCCGCCCCACCGTGCCACCGCGCGGGCGTGGGAGAGCACCGGCGTGATGCCGATGCCGGCGGCCAGGAGCAGGGTGTGCCGCTGGTCGTGGCGGGGTGCGAAGGAGGATCGCGGCCCCTCGACCTCCACCTCGTCCCCCACGCACAGGGCGTGGACGCGGGCGGAGCCGCCCGTCCCGCCGTCCTCGGCCCGCTTCAGCAGCACCGAGATCTCGTAGGTGCGCGGGAGGAACCCGTCGCCGGTGAGCGAGTACGCGTTGCGGACGTCGGGGCCCACCGCGAGCACCAGGTGCGCGCCCGGCTCGTGCGGGGCCAGCGGCGCGCCGTCGGGGTCGACCAGGGTCAGGTGCCGGACGTCGGGAGCGGCCTCGTCCACGGCCGAGACGCGCAGCCGACGGGTGGCGGTGCGGTAGCCGGCGTGCAGGTGGGCGGGGTAGCGCTCGAGCGCGGGCTCGTCGGTCGCGGCGCTCACGCCAGCTCCCGGGCCCGGGCGTCGGAGGCGAGGAACGCCCCCAGGGCGGCGGAGTGGTGCGGATGCACGTCCAGCTCCCGGGCGCACCCGGGGCAGGTGGTGGTCCCGCCGGGCTCGGCCGTCATGGCGTGGACGGCCCGGCAGTGGGCGCAGAACACCGGCAGCGGGACCGGCCCGTCGTGGGCGTCCACCGCGAAGCTGCGCAGCTCCTCGGGGCAGGCCCCCTGGGCCCGGCAGACCGCGAGCGCGACGAGGACGTCGTGCCGGCCGCCCGCGACCATCACCCGGGCTCCGGTGCGCAGCTCGCCCAGCGCGCGGACGAGCAGGTCGCGCCCGGCCCCGACGGGGCCGTCGGGCAGGGCCAGCAGGCGGGTCGGGGCGACCCGGGTCGCGGCCGCGCTCCAGTAGGCACCCACCGCCTCGGCGCGGGGGTCGGCCCCGCAGACGGCGACCAGGTAGCCCGTGGCCCGGGGGTCGACGGGCTCGGGCTCGGCCGGCCAGACCGGCAGGCCGAGCGGCTGCTCGACGGGCTTCTCGCCGGGCTGCTCGCCCAGGCGCCCGTCGGGCGCCGGCGTCGCCGGCGCGGCGTCCACCATCGTCATGACGGCCGGGGCCCGCTCAGAGCAGGGTGCCGTCGCGGTCGCCGACGTAGAACGCCAGCGCGTACGAGGGGGTGGAGAAGGCGATCCGCGAGCCCTTGGGGAAGAAGATCGCGTCCTTCTCGCGGGCCACCATCGTCTGGCCGGTGTCGACGTTGACGAGGGTGAACTCGCCCTGCAGGACGACCTTCATCTCGTCGTAGCCGTAGTCGTAGACCAGCGGCTCGTCCGTGTGGTGCAGCTCGAAGTAGCCGCTGCACATCGTGCTGCCCTCGGGGTTCTGGTAGACGTCGCCGATGTAGCCCTCGGCGTCCGGGTGCTCCTCCATGCGGGGCAGGCCCTGCCACGCGTCCGGCGTGACGCGGAACGGGGTGGTGGTACCTGCGGTCGCCTCGGCGGACATGGCTGCTCCTCGTCGTCGGCCCCCCGGTGGGGGCGGTGCTGGGACGACGTCCATGCAATCCACGCCACGTTTCGCGGGCGCCCGCGCCGTGTAAACGTTACATCACGGAAGACAGCGTTTCCTGTGGTGAAACAGCCTCGGTCAGCCGAGCTCGCCGGCCACGGCCCCCTCGAACTGGCTGCGGTAGAGCCGTGCGTAGGCGCCGTCCGCGGCCACGAGCTCGTCGTGCGTGCCCTGCTCCACGATGTCGCCGTGCTCCATCACGAGGATGAGGTCGGCGTCGCGGATGGTGGAGAGCCGGTGCGCGATGACGAACGACGTCCGGTCGGCCCGCAGCGCCGCCATGGCGTGCTGGAGCAGCAGCTCCGTGCGGGTGTCGACCGACGAGGTCGCCTCGTCGAGGATCAGCAGGGCGGGGTCGGTGAGGAACGCCCGCGCGATGGTGACGAGCTGGCGCTCACCGGCCGAGAGGCTCCCACCGTTCTCGGAGACCACCGTGTCGTAGCCGTCCGGCAGCGAGTGGACGAACCGGTCCACGAACGTGGCCCGCGCCGCCTCGAGCACCTGCTCCTCGGTCGCGCCCGGGCGGCCGTAGGCGATGTTGTCCCGGATGGTCCCCTCGAAGAGCCACGTGTCCTGCAGGACCATGCCGATGCGCGAGCGGAGCTCGCGGCGCGGCACCGCCGCCACGTCCACGCCGTCGAGCGTGATCCGCCCGGCGTCGAGGTCGTAGAAGCGCATGACGAGGTTGACCAGGGTCGTCTTGCCGGCGCCGGTCGGGCCCACGATGGCGACGGTCTGCCCGGGGCGGGCCACCAGCGACAGGTCGCGGACGAGCTCGCGGTCGGCCTCGTAGGAGAACCGGACGTGCTCGAAGCGCACCTCGCCGTGGGTGTCCTCCCGCCCGGGCAGGGACGTGGTGGTCAGGTCGGCGGTCTGCTCCTCGGCGTCCAGGAGCTCGAAGACCCGCTCGGCGGACGCGACCCCCGACTGGAGCAGGTTCGCCATGGAGGCGACCGTGGTGAGCGGCTGGGAGAACTGCCGCGTGTACTGGATGAACGCCTGGACGTCGCCCAGGGTGAGCGCGCCCGAGGAGACCCGCAGGGCACCGAGGACGGCCACCGCGACGTAGTTGAGGTTGCCGACGAACATCATCGTCGGCATCACCATGCCGCTGATGAACTGCGCCTTGAAGGAGACCCGGTAGAGGTCCTCGTTGAGCTCGCCGAAGCGCTCCTCCACCTCGGCGGTGCGCCCGAAGACCTTGACCAGCGCCTGGCCGGAGAAGGCCTCCTCGACGTGGCCGTTCAGCTCGCCGGTGCGCCGCCACTGGGCGGTGAACTGGGTGCGCGAGCGACTCATGATGAGGCGGGTCAGCACCAGCGAGACCGGCACGGAGACGAACGCGACCAGCGCCAGCAGCGGGCTGATCCACACCATCATCGCGAGCACGGCCAGCAGCATGAGCAGCGACTGGAGCAGCTGGCTCATCGTCTGCTGGAGCGTGGTGGAGACGTTGTCGATGTCGTTGGTGACGCGGCTGAGGATCTCGCCGCGGGCCGAGCGGTCGACGTAGGAGAGCGGGAGCCGGTGCAGCTTCTCCTCGACGTCCGCGCGCAGGGCCCGGATGGTCCGCTGGACCACGCCGTTGAGCACGAAGCCCGCGAGCCACGAGAGCACGGCGCCCGAGACGTAGACCACGAGGACGAGGACGAGCCAGTGGCCGACGGCGTCGAAGTCCACGCCCTCGCCGGGCACGACCCCCTGCGCCTGCACCGCGGCGGGCAGCTCGTCGACGGGCGTGCCCGCCGGGTACAGCTTGCCGAGCAGGCCGCGGAAGACGAGGTCGGTGGCGTGCCCCAGGAGCCGCGGCCCCACGGACATGAGCGCCACGGACGCCGCCACGAGCACGAGGACGCCGATCGCGGCGGTGCGCTCGGGGCGCATCCGCGCCACCAGCCGCTTGGCGGACGGCCCGAAGGACTCCGCCTTGCCGCCGACGGCCATGCCGCCCGCGTGCGGCGGACCGGGCATCGGGCCGCGCTGGCCGCCCTGCGGGCCGAGCCGCTCGGTGGCCTTCGCGGAGCCGTTGCCCGCCGGCCGAGGACCGGTGGGGTGCGTGCCGCTCATGCCGCCTCCTCCGCGCCCCGCTGGGAGGCGACGATCTCCTGGTAGGTCTCGCAGGTGCCGAGCAGCTCGGCATGGGTGCCCGACCCGACCACCCGGCCGTCCTCCAGGACGACGATGGTGTCGGCGTCGCGGATCGTGGAGACCCGCTGGGCCACGACCACGACGGTCGCGTCGGTGGTCACCGGCTTGAGCGCCGCCCGCAGCCGGGCGTCCGTCGCCAGGTCGAGGGCGGAGAACGAGTCGTCGAAGAGGTAGACCGCCGGGCGGCGGACCACGGCCCGCGCGATGGCCAGCCGCTGCCGCTGGCCCCCGGAGAAGTCCGTGCCGCCCTGGGTGACCGGAGCGTCCAGGCCCTCCGGGAGCGCGGCCACGAAGTCCTTGGCCTGCGCGACCTCGAGGGCCGCCCACATCTCCTCCTCGGTGGCGTCCGGCTTGCCGTGCGCGAGGTTGGAGCGCACCGTGCCGGAGAAGAGGTAGGCCTGCTGCGGGACGAGCCCGAGGTCGGCCCAGAGCGCCTCCGGCTCGAGGTCGCGGACGTCGACGCCGCCGACCCGCACCGTGCCGCCGGTGGCGTCGAAGAGCCGCGGGACGAGGTTGACCAGCGTGGTCTTGCCGGCGCCGGTGGAGCCGATGACGGCGATGGTCTCGCCGGGGCGGCCCTCCAGGCTGACCTCGTGCAGGACCGGCGACTCGGCGCCGGGGTAGGAGAACGTGACGGCCTCCAGCGAGAGGTGGCCGCGCCGCAGCGGGTCGGGCGTGCGGGGCTCGGCCGGCGGGCGGACCGACGACTCGGTGTCGAGCACCTCGGCGATGCGCTCGCCGCAGACGGCCGAGCGCGGCACCTGCATCATGAAGAACGTCGCCATCATGACGCTCATGAGGATCTGCATGAGGTAGGACAGGAAGGCCGTGAGGGCGCCGACCTGGGTCTCCCCCGCGTCCACGCGGAGCCCGCCGAACCAGATCACGGCGACGCTGGAGACGTTGACGACGATCATCGCGAGCGGGAACAGCGCGGCCATCCAGCGGCCCGCGCGGATCGCGACCTCGGTGAGGGCGTCGTTGGCCTCCGCGAAGCGCTCCACCTCGCGGGGCTCCCGGACGAACGCCCGGACCACGCGGATGCCGCTGATCTGCTCGCGCAGCACCCGGTTGACCTCGTCGATCCGCGACTGCATGGCCCGGAAGCTCGGCACCATCCGCGACACGACGAACCCGACCGAGGCGAACAGCGCGGGCACGACCACGACGAGGATCCAGCCGAGGCCGAGGTCCTCCCGCAGGGCCATGAGGATGCCGCCGATCATCATGATCGGGCTGGCGATCGCGACGGTCGCGCCCATCACGACGAGCATCTGGACCTGCTGGACGTCGTTGGTGGTGCGGGTGAGCAGCGAGGGCGCCCCGAACCGGGAGACCTCCTGGGCCGAGAAGGACTGGACCCGGGCGAACAGCGCCCGGCGCAGGTCGCGACCCAGGCTCATCGCCGTGCGCGCCCCCAGGTAGGACGCCCCGAGGCTGGCGACGATCTGGCCGATCGAGACGGCGAGCATGAGGCCGCCGAGACGCCAGATGGTGGCCTGGTCGCCCAGCACGATGCCCTCGTCGATGATCCGGGCGTTGAGGCTGGGCAGGTACAGCATGGCGAGCACGCCGCCCAGCTGCAGGACGGCGACGCCGACCAGCGGGCCGCGGTACGGCGCGAGCCGCTCGCGGAGCAGTCTCACGAGCATCAGGGGGTCTCCTCGGTGGGGGGCTGGGTGGAGGGATGGCTGGGGGGCTGGGTGGCGGTGGTGCGGGGTGCGGGGCTCCCCGCCGGCGCGAGCGCGGCGGGCGACCCGGGCGGCGCGAGCAGCCCGTGCAGCAGGGTGTCGACCACCTGCTCGGGGGTGAGCAGGCGACCGTCGGCGATCTGGGCGTGGCTGCCGGCGAACAGCAGGAGCCGGAAGCGGTGGACGAGGTCCTCGACCGGGACGGTCAGCTGCTCGGCGTCCGGGGTGACGAGGTCGGCGAGCATGCCGTCGAGCCGGGCCCGCCAGGCGTCCGCCCGCTCCCCGTCGTGCAGGCCGCGCGGCGGCCCGACCATGCCCACCTTCTGCATGAGGAAGAACGTGGCGCGCCAGCGCTGCTGCAGGACGGAGCCCGCCTGGACGAGCCGGTCGTGCAGCGGGAGGCCGGGGTCGATCTCGGCGATGCGCTCCGGCAGGGCGCCGGGCTCGAACGCCTTGGCGATGGCGAGGTCGACGAGCTCCTCCTTGGAGTCGACGACCCGGAAGATGGTCCCCTCGGCCACGCCGGCCGCCTCGGCGATCTGCCGGGTGGTGACGGCGCGGCCGTGCTCGCGCAGGAGGTGCAGGGTGGCGCTCACGAGAGCGGCCTTGCGCTCCTCGGGCGCCATCGGTCGCGCGCGGCGCCTCACGGTGTCGTTCACGGGGAGGACGTTAGATGAGTGAGCACTCACTCAGCCAGTCATTTCCCGGCCGGACCTTCGAGTGAGTGGCGGCTCACTCGCGCGGAGGCGGGGCGGGGGCGGGGGCCGGGCTCAGGGGGCGAGGCGCTCCGTGCGCCACCCGGAGGGCGCGGCGTCGTCGCGGCGGTAGACGAGCCGGTCGTGCAGGCGGGAGGGGCGGCCCTGCCAGAACTCGACCGTCTGGGGCCGGACGAGGTAGCCGCCCCAGGTGGCCGGCGGCGGGACGTCCTCGCCCTCGAACCGGCGCTCGGCCTCGGCGTAGGAGGCCTCCAGCTCGGCGCGGTCGGCGACCACGGAGGACTGGCGCGAGGCGTGCGCGCCCAGCTGCGAGCCCCGCGGCCGGACGGCGAAGTAGTCCTCCACCTCGGGGCGCGGCAGCGGCTCCGCGACCCCCTCGACACGGACGTTGCGCTCGAGGTCGTGCCACGGGAAGAGGAGCGCGACGGCGGGGTTCTCGGCCAGCTCCGCCCCCTTGCGCGAGGCGTGGTTGGTGAAGAAGACGAGCCCCTCGGGGCGGCGCTCCTTGAGCAGCACCGTGCGGGCTGACGGCCGGCCGGCCGCGTCCACCGTGGCGACGACCATCGCGTTGGGCTCGCCGAGGCCGGCCTCGAGGGCGTCGGCGAACCAGCGGTCGAAGAGGTCGAGCGGGTCCGCGAGCAGCTCGGACTCGTCGAGGCCGCGGGCGGCGTAGTCGTGGCGCAGGGAGCGGAGGTCGGGGTGCTGCTCGGTCACGGTTCCACGCTAGCCCCGCGGGGCGCCCCGGGCACGCCCGGCCGCCGGGGGTGGGCAGCGCGCCGCCGCGTCCGTACCGTGGACGGGCTGTGGCGCGCGTCTCGTCCTGCAAGGATGCCGGGCACGTCCCTGCGCCCCGCGAGGAGCCGCGCCGCGACGCACCGCCGCCCACGACGAAGGAGTCAGCCATGTCCACTGCCGCCACCCCGCAGGTCATGCACGGTCTGGAGGGGGTCGTCGCCTTCGAGACCCAGATCGCCGAGCCGGACAAGGAGGGGTCGGCGCTGCGCTACCGCGGCGTCGACATCGAGGACCTGGTCGGCCGCGTGCCCTTCGAGCACATCTGGGGCCTCCTGGTGGACGGCTCGTTCACGCCCGGCCTCCCGCCCGCCGAGGCGGCCACGCTGCCGGTGCACACCGGTGACGTCCGCGTCGACGTCCAGGCCGCCATCGCCATGCTCGCCCCGCAGCTCGGCCTCGGCCAGACCTACGACATCTCCCCCGCCCAGACCCGCGAGGACCTCGCCCGGGCCGCGGTCATGGTGCTCTCCTACGCCGGCCAGTCGGCCCGCGGCGTCGGGCTGCCGGTGGTGCCCCAGCACGTGGTGGACGAGGGCTCGACCCTGGCCGAGAAGTTCCTCCTGCGCTGGCGCGGCGAGGTGGACCCCAAGCACGCCCACGCCATCGACGCCTACTGGTCCTCGGCGGCCGAGCACGGCATGAACGCCTCGACCTTCACCGCGCGCGTCATCACCTCCACCGGCGCGGACGTGGCCGCGGCCCTCTCCGGCGCGGTCGGGGCCATGAGCGGGCCGCTGCACGGCGGCGCGCCCTCTCGCGTGCTCGGGATGATCGCGGACGTCGAGGAGCGCGGCGACGCCCGGGCCTACGTCAAGGACCTGCTCGACAAGGGCGAGCGGCTGATGGGCTTCGGCCACCGCGTCTACCGGGCCGAGGACCCGCGCGCCCGCGTCCTGCGCCGCACCGCGCGCGAGCTCGGCGCCCCGCGCTACGAGGTCGCCCAGGCGCTGGAGCAGGCCGCGCTGGCCGAGCTGCGCGAGCGCCGGCCCGACCGCGTCCTGGAGACCAACGTCGAGTTCTGGGCGGCCATCGTCCTGGACTTCGCCCAGGTGCCGGCCCCGATGTTCACGTCGATGTTCACCTGCGCCCGGACCGGGGGCTGGTCGGCGCACATCCTGGAGCAGCGGACGACCGGGCGCCTCGTCCGGCCGTCCGCCGTCTACACCGGACCGGCCGCCCGCGGCCCCGAGAGCGTGGAGGGCTGGGACGCGTCCTGGGGTGAGTGAGCACTCACTCAGGTGACTCGCGCCTTCTCGGCGACACGCAGAACGGCCCCGGTCGCCGTCCGGCTCGTGCCGGTCGGCGGCCGGGGCCGCTCGCGTCGCAGGGCGCCGTGGGGCGCCGTCAGCCCTTCTGCTTCGCCTCCCGGGCGTCGGCGGCGGAGCCGATGCGTTTGACGAAGAAGCTCGTGTTGCCGCGCGCGCCCTTCCAGGAGAGCGACACGTGCACGTGGTCGAGGTGGCGCAGGGTCGGCGAGCAGGCCTTGAGCGGCTTCTTCGCGGGGCAGGCGGAGTTCCGGTAGGGCCGGGGCTCGAAGCCGGAGTACGCCGAGTAGATCTCGTCGTCCCAGATCACGTACATGACGCCCATGCGCCGGGCCAGGGCGTCGGTGTTGCCCCGGGCGTCCTTGCGGAAGAGGGTGCGCAGGAAGCGCTTGGCCTTGCGGGCGCCGGAGGTGGTGCGGCTGTCGACCATCCAGTCGAAGGCGCGGCCCTCCTGGTGCTCGGAGTAGACGTCCTTGTCCCGCTTGCAGTCGCGCGAGATGCCGCCGGCGACGCCGCCGAAGTGCCGGACCGTCCAGGCCTCCAGGAAGACGGTGCCCCGCTTGGCGGCGGGCTTGCACTCGTCGGCGCCGTCGTAGCTCGCGTACCCCTCGATCGGGGTGGCCGAGGCCGGGGCGGCGAGCCCGGCGCCGAGCGCGAGGGCGAGCACCAGCGCGAGCAGCAGGCTGCGGGTGGTGCGACGGACGGGGTGGTGCATGGGGTTCCTCCCGAGAACGGTGTCGGTCGGCCCGCAACCGGACCAGACCAGTACCTGACAAGGCTAGGAACCGCGTCGGGTTCGCGTGCCCGATTCTGAGGAGAAGCGGCCCGCGTCCCGTGAAGATGCCGTGAGCCGGGAACCCGCTTGCGCCCGCGCGCCCGGTGGTAGCCGGGGTGGTGGCCGGGTGGTGGCCGGGTGGTGGCCGGACGGCGCGGGGCGGCTCAGCCGAGCAGCGACCCGCCCTCGGCCCGCCCCTCCGGCGGCGCCGGGACCGGTTGGCTGAGGGTGAGAAGGTCGAACCGCCACACGCCCGCGTCCCCCTGCTCGAGGACGCCGACCAGCCGGGCCGGCACCCGCTCGACCAGCCCCTCCGGGTAGGCCTGCAGGACGTCGACCTCGGCGGCGAACCACACCGCACCGGTGCGCCCCCGCGCCTGCGCCGCCAGCACCTCCCACGCCAGCGACCACGGCTCCTCGAAGACCTCCTCGAGGAACGCCCGGAGCTCCTCGCGCCCGGACGCCTCCTCGCCACCGGCGTCGCCCAGGACGACGGCCCGCTCGGTGAAGCAGTCCAGCGCGCCGTCCACGTGCTTGGCCGCGGTGGCCCGCGAGAGCCGACGGACCGCCTCCCGGACACGCCGCACGGCCGCCCCCTCGGGGCTCGAGGGGGCGGCCGGTGGGCACTGCTCGGGGGCGGTCGTCACGTGAGGGACAACGCCGGGCCCAGCCCAGGGTCACGCAGGCCAGGTCACGCAGGGCCGGGGGGACGGACGCCCTCAGCGGGCCCGGCGCACCCGCAGGGTCCGCGCCGAGGACACCGAGCGGCGGTAGTCGTCGGTGCGGACGTAGACGGCGTGGAGCTCGTGGGTGCCGACGGAGAGGGTCTTCGGCAGGGTCACCACGGCCGTGCCCTTCTTCAGGGTGGCGGTGCGGACGAGCCGCTCCCCCGCGAAGATCTTCACCCGGCCGCGGACGACCTCGTCGCTGCCGACCGCGGTCACCGTGACGCGGGCGCGGGCCGCCGTGCCGCCCCGCACCTGGCGGTGCCGGGTGAGGTTCAGGCGGGTCCGGGTCTCCGCGCGGCCGGCCGAGCCCGTGTCGCCGGAGCCCGTGTCGCCGGAGCCCGTGCCGCCGGAGCCCGTGTCGTCGGAGTCGTCCTCGGAGACCGGCGCCAGCACCACCTGGTCGACGACGGCCTCGGTGGTCGTGTCGACGGTGGTGAGCGTGATGGTGTCCTCCGAGACCGTCACGTAGGTGAAGTTGGGGTGCTCCTGCTGGTCGTCGATCGCCGCCCAGTAGCACTCGTCGATGCGGCTGTTGTCGGCGTAGAACTTGCTGCCGCTGGAGGAGTTGGCCGTGAGGTAGAGGACGTCGCCCTCCTCCGGCACCACGGTGCCGCTCACGGACCCGGCGGTCTCGGCCGCGCTGATCCCGGTGCCGTTCATCAGGTAGGAGCGGGTGAAGTGGTGGTCGTGGCCCATGAGGACCAGGTCCACCCCCAGCTCGGAGAACGCCGCGGGGAGCACGTCGCGCAGCGTGACGATGTAGTCGTCGAAGGCGTGCGAGGCGGTGCTGAACACGGAGTGGTGGAAGACGACGATCGTCCAGGCCGCGTCCGGGTGCGCGTTCATCGTCGCCTCGACGTAGGCCAGGTGACCGTCGGTGTCGGTGTTGTTGGTGTTGAGCGTGATGAACAGGGCGTCGTTCCAGACGAAGAACGCGTCGCCACCCGACTGCGTGGCGTCGGCGGCCAGCCCGTAGGTGTCGGAGACGTTCGGGACGTTGAAGTGCTCGTGGTACGCCGTCGAGGAGTAGTCGTGGTTGCCCAGGGCGGTGGCCAGCGGGATCGACGTGAACTGCTCGGGGGCGAGGAAGTAGGTGTACTGCTCCTCGTTCGAGGCGGTGTCGACCTGGTCGCCGGACGTCAGCACGAAGGCCGTGTCGGGGTAGGACGCCTCGGCGAGCGCGATCGTGGTGGCCCAGCCCTCGCCGTCGCCGGCGTTGTCGTGGCTCGAGCCGATCTGCGGGTCGCCGACGAAGACGAAGCTGAACGTGCTCGAGGCCGCCTGGGTGGAGAACGAGTAGACCTCGCTCCAGCCCGCGGTCTCGCTGCCGACCCGGTAGACGTAGTCGGTCTCCGCGGCCAGGCCGGAGAGCGTGGCGTGCTGGTAGTACTCGCCGTCGGTGATGGTCGCGCCGGTGGTGGCGGTCACCGAGGAGTAGGTGGTCGGGAACGTCTCGTCCGTCATCGCCTCGGCCAGGGCCAGCTGGACGGTCTGGGCCGCGTCCTCGCTGGTGAACCAGGCCAGGTTGCGCGACGTCTCGTCGGCGCCGACCTGGAGCAGCAGGTCACTGATGGTGACGTCGTCGGCGAGCGCGGCGCTCGAGCCGGCGACCTGCACGGCGGGCAGCGCGGCGGCGGCGCCGAGGCCCAGGAGCACGGTGCGGCGGCTGGGGCGCAGCGCCGGGCCACGGGTCGCGGAGGGACGGGCGGGCAGAGCGGGAAGCATCAGGAGGTCCTCGTGGGGTGGAAGGCTCGGCCGCGTGGGTGCGGCCTCGAGATCCACCCCACCGAGCGCGGGTGAACACCCCTCCTAGCCCCTGTCGGCGGGCGCGCGACCAGTCGGCGCACACCGGGTGAACGGGGGCTGGGCACCACCCGTCAGTCACCTGGCAGGAGCCTGTCCGCACACGTCTTCCCAGGTCAGCGCGCCTTCCGGCGGTGGCTCACCGGAAGACTCGGTCGACCGCGGTGAAGGCCCCGAGCTCGTGGTCGGCACGGAAGTGCGCGTGGTCGGCCTTGACCCGCTCGAGGGCGTCCCCGGCCCAGGCGACCACGTCGGAGACGAAGAGCTCCTCCGGGCCGATGGCGGCCAGGATCTCCGGCTCCACGTCGTGGTCGAGCAGGCCCGCCTCGTCCGAGAGGGCGTGGCTCTGCGCCAGCGAGCCGCCGCAGATCCGCGCGTACGCGCGCCACTGCTTCTTCGAGAGGTCGTCGAGGTCCACCGAGTCCCGGTACGGCGCCCGCTCACGGACCATGAACGACAGCCCGTCCAGCTCCACCGCCCCGTAGAAGCGGTCGCCCCGGACCAGGTGGACGCCCTGCGCGTGCGTGATCCGCTCGGCGTTGCCGTCCATCACGTACTCCGAGGGCGGGGCGAGGCCGGCCAGTGCCGAGCGCCGGGCCTGCTTGAGCTCGATGACGAGGTCGTCGCTGCCGTCGGCGGCCGGGCCCTCGACCAGAAGGTAGTAGCGGGGCAGGCCGAGGGACGCCGTGCCCTGACCCAGCCGCTGGCAGACGTCCTTCACGCGCAAGCCGCCGGTCTCCCCCGAGATCGCCCGGTCGGGCAGCTCGATGCCGTTGTCGGCGACGAACGCCTCCAGCACCTCCTGGAACTCCGCGGTCCGGCTGGAGACGGGCACGTGCTCCTCGTCCGAGCGGAAGCCGCGGCGCTGCTCGTCGTGGTACTTGCGGGCCAGCCACGCGTCGCGGCCCTCCTCGAGCGCGTCCTCGATGAGGTGGCGGATCAGCGACGGTGCGTTGTCCTGCCGCATCTGTCCCTGCTGCTCGGTGGCGTCCGTGGCGTAGCGGCGCATGGCGTCCACGTAGCCGCGCACGAACTCCTCAGCGATCCGGCACTGCTTCGGGCGCTCGAGGCCGCCCTCGGTCTCCGCGGCCAGCATGAAGCCGACGGCGCCGCGCTTGAGGTCCCAGGTGAAGGGGGCGTAGAACGCCTCGTCGAAGTCGTTGACGCCGAAGATCGGCACGTCGTCGGCGGACGGCATGACGCCGAAGTTCTCCGGGTGGACGTCACCGAGGGTGAGCACGGTCGGCATGAGCGCGTCCTCGCCCGCGAGGTCCCGGTAGAACAGCAGGCAGGTGCCGCGGAAGAAGCTGAAGACCGAGTCGTGCAGCTTGGCGAACTTCGCCTCGGCGTCGCTGTTGGGGTGCGCGATCCGGGTCTCGTGGTCCTCGCGGATCGTCTGGCGCACGTGGATGCGCCGCTCGTGGCCCACCAGGTGGCGGGGCAGGAAGACCATCTCACCGCGGGCCCGCGCCTTCGCCAGGTCACGGAAGGCCGCCACGCGGGACGCCGTGGTCGGCTTGCGCGCGGGGGCGACCTCCTCGGCCTCGTCGGCCGGGTCGCGGTCGGTGGCGGGGTGCTCCTCGACCGCCTCCGCGAGCTCGCTGCTCGACATCGACGAGGGCTCGCTGATGCCCACCTCGCGGGCGGTCTCCATGAGCTCCCCGCGGGTGCCTTCCTCGGTCTGCGTCACGCCCCCACCGTGCCCCGCGGCCGGGGTCGCGCACCCCACCCGGTCGGTGCGGTGGGGGTTGGGTCGGCGGGGAGAGTGGGAGGGCTCAGCCGGCGACGACGTCCAGCCGCTTGCCGCGGTAGACCGCCTCGGGGTCGCCCACGTACACGCCGTAGCCGGGGATGTCGGCGTAGCCGCTGGTGTCGTACAGCGCCAGCGCCTCGGGCTGGTGGATGCCGGACTCCAGCACCAATGCCTCGATGCCGGCCTCGCGGGCGTGGCCCTCGAGGAACCCGAGGACCCGGCGGGCGAGGCCCCGCCGCTGCGCGCGGGGGGCGACGTACATCCGCTTGATCTCGGCCACGTCCAGGCCGGGCCAGCCGACCTGCTCGGCGACCTCCGGGTGCCGCCGCCAGGCGCCGCTGGCCACGGGGTCGTCGCCCAGGTAGCCGACGAAGAAGCTGCCGCTGGGCGGGTCGAACATCTCGGGCTCCAGCGGCGTCACGTCCTCCTCGCCGTAGCGCTCGACGTAAACGGCCTGGACCTCCGCGACGAGCCGGACGGCGTCCGGGTGGCCGAAGCCCACCTGGACGAGTCGGAAACCGTCGTCCCAGGTGGCGACGGGGACCTGCGCGGGGGAGCTGCTCACCGGCCCATCCTCGCGCGGTGGCGGCGCCCTGCGCGGGCCGGGGGTGGCCCCGCGCCGTGCCGGTGCCGCCCGCGTCACAGGGCGGCCACACGCGTCGCGGGGGGCCGGTCCGGGCCCGCCCACCCCTCGGGCCGGAGGGCGGGCCCCTGGCCCGGGGCTGGGATGATCACCCGGTACGACGTCCCGCTCCCCCAGGAGGGTTGCCCCGTGGCCAGCTCCGTCACCGACCTGCAGATCCCCACCGACCTGCTGCCCGCCGACGGACGCTTCGGCTCCGGTCCCTCGAAGATCCCGGCGGGGCGCCTCCAGGCGCTCGCCGACACCGGCGCGAGCCTCATGGGCACCTCGCACCGCCAGGCCCCGGTGAAGAACCTGGTCGGCCGGGTGCGCGAGGGCCTGTCCACCTTCTTCGACCTGCCCGAGGGCTACCAGGTCGTGCTCGGCAACGGAGGCTCCACCGCCTTCTGGGACGTCGCGACCCACGGCCTGCTCGAGCGCCGCAGCCAGCACTGCACGTACGGCGAGTTCACCTCGAAGTTCGCCACGGCCGCCAGGAAGGCTCCGTGGCTGGGCGACCCGTCGCTGCGCACCGCCGAGCCCGGCTCGCTGGCGACGCCGGTGGCCGAGGCCGGGATCGACGCCTACGCCTGGGCGCACAACGAGACCTCGACCGGCGTCATGGCGCCGGTCCTGCGCCCCGAGGGCATCGACGACGACGCCCTCGTGCTCATCGACGCCACCTCGGGCGGCGCCGGCCTCCCCGTGGACGTCGCGGAGGCGGACGTCTACTACTTCGCGCCGCAGAAGGGCTTCAGCTCGGACGGCGGCCTGTGGATCGGCCTCTTCTCCCCGCGCGCCCTCGAGCGGGCCGCGCGGATCGCCGCCACCGACCGACACGTGCCCGCGTTCTTCGACCTGCCCACGGCGATCGACAACTCCGCGAAGAACCAGACGTACAACACGCCCGCGGTCTCGACCCTCTTCCTGCTGGCCGAGCAGCTGGACTGGATGCTCGGCAACGGCGGGCTGAGCGGGATGGTCGAGCGGACCACCGCCTCCTCCAGCACCCTGTACCGCTGGGCCGAGGCGCACGAGCGGCTCAGCCCCTTCGTGGCCGATCCGGCCCACCGCTCGCTCGTGGTGGGCACGCTGGACCTGGTCGACGAGATCGACTTCGAGGACGTGCTCGCGGTGCTGCGCGCGAACGGCGTCGTCGACTGCGACCCCTACCGCAAGCTCGGCCGCAACCAGCTGCGGATCGCGATGTTCCCGGCGGTCGACCCGGCCGACGTCGCCGCCCTCACCCGCACGCTGGACTGGGTGCTCGAGCGGCTCTGACCGCCCGGCGGGGCTGCCCAGGGCTCCTCGGGGCGCCTCAGGAGGCCAGCGTCACCTGGGAGAGGTCCGGCAGCGGCAGCTGCGTCGGCCCGCCGAGGAGCCGCAGCGTGGCCCGCTCGAGGTCGGCCTGCCGCTCGTCGGGGCTCGCGTGGCTGCGCCGCACGGCCGCCCGGATCGTCCTGCCCTCCTCGTAGGCGAGCACGACACGGGGGTCCACGTAGGAGGTGCGCGCCAGGGTCGGGGTGTTGCCGAGGAAGGCCGAGACCTCCTTCATCGCGACCGAGACGGCCCGCTTGCGCGAGGCGGCGGTCCCGCCCGGCTCTCCCCGGTCGGAGGCCCCGGCGAGGCTGGCCGCCGCGAGGACCGTGGCGTGCCAGGTGCGGAAGTCCTTGGCCGTGGCCTCGATCCCGGTGGCCTCGCGGACGTAGGTGTTCACCAGGTCCGGCAGCAGGCCCCGCCAGCGCCGCCGCTCGGTGTAGGCCAGCAGCCGGGGGTCCTCTGCGGCCCGGCGGCGGCGCATGACCGCGATCGCCTCGACCACGCCGACGTCCGCGATCTCGATCCGGTGCTCGACGCCGGACTTGCCGACGAAGTGGAACTCCAGGCCCTCTCCCTTGCGGCGCACGTGCCGCCGCTCGAGCGTGGTGAGGCCGAAGTGCCCGTGGGCGTCGGCGTAGACGTCGTTGCCGATCCGGAAGCAGCCGAGGTCGAGCAGCCGGACGGCGGCGGCGCAGCTGCGCTCGAGCGGCATCCCGCTCCCGCCGAGGTCGGCGAGGACGCGGGTGCGGGCGGAGGCCAGCGCGGCGCCGAAGGTCAGCACCCGCTCGAACTTCTCCTCGTCCCGCCGGCGGCGCCACTCGGGGTGGTAGAGGTACTGGCGGCGCCCGGCCGCGTCGGTGCCGACCGCCTGCAGGTGACCGTGCGGGTACGGGGTGATCCACACGTCCTGCCAGGCCGGCGGGATCACGAGCGCCTCGCAGCGGTCGCGGTCGGTGCCCGTCAGGCGGTGCCCGTCGGCGTCGAGGTAGGTCCAGCCGCGGCCGGCCCGGCGGCGGGTCCAGCCGGGCTGGTCGGGGGAGGTCCGTCGCAGGCGCATGCGGCGAGGCTAGGCAGGCCGGGCGGCGCTGCGTCTCACCCGCTGCGGCTCGCCCGGACGGGTCGGCGCCGCGCCGGGACCGCGCCGGGACCGCGCCGGGCGCGCGGGGTCTCAGCGGCGACGCAGGCCGCGGGCGGCGGCCACGGCCAGCGCCACCAGCACCCCGAGCACGAGGACGCCGGCCAGCCCGGCGATCCCCGCGAGCACCCAGCCGGGGACGCTGGCGGTGACGTCGCCCGTGACGTCACCAACGCCCCCTCCAGCGCTGTCTCCCGCACTGTCCCCGGCCGCGCCCGAGGAGGCCGAGGCGGAGGGCGTCGCGTCCGCCGGCTCGTCGCCGCGGAGCCGGGCGCGCAGCGCCGCGCTGGTGGGCACGCGCAGCACGGCCGTCCCGCGACCCTCGGTGGACTCCAGGAGACCACCGCCGCGGGTGATCGCCAGGCCCTCCCCCTGGTCCTGCACCGGCAGGGCGACGTCGCGCAGCTCGCGCAGCGAGGGCCACTCGTAGAGCGTGGCCCCGAAGTAGCCGCGGACGACGATCGCGGAACCGTCGAGGGCGAACGTGCCGTCGGTGGCGATCGGCAGGACCGGACCCACCCGCCGGAGCCGGTTGGTGCCGTCCGGGTCGAGCGTCCTCGGGGCCGCGTAGACCGTGCCGCCCAGGAGCTCCTTGGTGACGACGTAGAGCCGACCGGTGGTGGGGTCTCGCAGCAGCGTCTCGGCGTCGTGGGCCCCGTCCGGGTAGACCAGCGTGTAGACGGTGCTGTCGACGGTGCGGTCCCCGACGCCGACCGGCACCCGGGTCACGGCGATCGAGTCGCGCTGGGCCTCGTTGTCACCGATGTCGCCGACCCACACGTGGCCCGGGCCGCCGGGGGCGAGGGCCTCCACGTCGACGGCGTCCTGGCTCCACGTCGTGACCCCGACGGTCTCCCCGGCGTCGGCCCCACGCGCCGCGACGGTGAAGACCCGACCCACGTCGCCGGAGTCGTTGGTGGTGACCAGCCAGCGGCCGACCGACACCAGGCCCGAGGACTCGATGATCCGCGGGTCCTGCCAGCGCAGGACCACCTCGGCGCCGTCCTCGCGGCCGTCTGCGGTGGACGCGGTGACAGCGCCGGCGCCAGCGGCGTCGGCGGCCGCCTGTCCGGTCGGTCCGAACAGGACCGCCGGGGCCAGGACGACGCCCGCCAGCGTCACGAGGAACCCCCTCGCCCGCCGACGAGCGTGAGCGGACGCCCGCGGCCACCAGCGTCCGCCCCTGACGGACTGTCCGGTCAGTCCGCCCCGACCGCCCATCAGGCGTCCGACGGGACCCGGCCCAGCAGCTCCGCCAGGCGTGGGGTGATGCCCCACTCCCCGACGAGGGCCTCGTACTCCTTCACCACGCCACCGCCGCGCACGGGCGCCCCGGTGCGCACGGCCCGGAGCAGGGTGTTGCGGGGGGTGTGCTCGGACTCCACGAACTCCACGACATCCACCCGGTAGCCCTCGAGCCGCAGCAGCGAGGCCCGCAGGGCGTCGGTGAGGGTGTCGGCGAAGCGCTCGCGCAGGATGCCGTGGCGGGTGAGCATCGCGTACGGCCCGGGCGTCGCGGCCCGGCGCAGCTGGGCGGCCACGTCGTGGTGGCAGCAGGGGGCGGCGAGGACGACCGGCGCGGCCCAGGCGATGCCGCGGGCCAGCGCGTCGTCCGTGGCCGTGTCGCACGCGTGCAGCGCGAGGACCACCTCGGGCGCCGGGTCCAGCTCGACGCCCTCGATGGAGCCGACGACGAAGGACGCCTCGGACTCGGGGATGCCGAGGCTGCGGGCGACCTCGGTGTTGTGGTCGGCCGACTGCTGCTTCACGTCCGCGCCGACGACCCGCACCGGCAGGCCGCGGACATGGGTGAGGAAGCGGTGCGCGGCGAAGGTGAGGTAGGCGTTGCCGCAGCCGAGGTCGACCAGCCGCAGCGGGTCCTCGGCCGTCGGCGTGCGCAGGTGCTTCTTCTCCAGCGCCTCGGTGATCGTGGCGTCCAGCAGCCGCACGAACTCCTCGACCTGGCGCAGCTTGGCCCGCCGCGTGGGCTTCACGCGCCCCTGCGCGTCGGTGATCCCGAGCGCGGCGAAGACGGGGTCGCTCTCCTCGAGCAGCCGCTTCTTCTCCTGGTCGTGACCGCGGTCCGGCTCGACGGCCTCGGTGCGCTCCGCGGAGTGCACGAGCGCCTCGCCCTTCTTCGTCACGCGCAGCTGGTGGCTGTGGGTGGTGGTCTCCACGTGCCAGTTGCCGAACGGCTCCTCCAAGAGGTCGTCCAGGGCGTCGCGGGCGGCGGTCGACGGCTCGCCGTCCGCGCCGCGCACGAGGTGGTTGGATGTGTGCGCCTGCCGCTCGTCGTAGGCGGTCACCTGGAGGTGCCGGCCGGCCTTGAGGTCGACGTAGCGGAGCTCGACCCGACGCCAGCGGGGGGTCTCCGTGCGCCGGCGGCCCGAGGCGACCGCCCGGACCAGCCGCTCGTCGGACAGCAGGTCCTCACGCAGCCGGTTGAGGGCACGCAGCAGCGGCTCGGCCATCGGGGTCTCCCTTCCTGGGCTCTACGGGGCTGGCGTCACTTGAGCAGGGCCGCGACCACGACGACCACCAGCAGCGCGCCCAGCGCCACCGGGATCACCAGCCGACGGTGGCGGGGGTTGTCCAGGAGCCTCACGACGCGTCACCGCCCTGCGCCGCGCCGTCCAGGCGGGAGGCGAGCAGCTCGGCCAGGTGGAGCGCGCGGACGCCCACGAGGTCGTCGAGCTGCACCTTGCAGGACATGCCGTCGGCGAGCACCACGGCGTCCGGGTGCGAGCGGACGGCCGGCAGCAGGTTCGTCTCGGCGACGGCGACGGACACCTCGTAGTGCCCCTCCTCCATGCCGAAGTTGCCCGCGAGCCCGCAGCAGCCCGACACCTTGGTGACGCTCGCGCCCAGGTCGCGCAGGAGCGTCTCGTCGGTGCCCCAGCCGATGACCGCGTGGTGGTGGCAGTGCGGCTGCGCCACGACCTCGACGCCCGTGAGGTCGGGCAGGGCCAGCTCCGGCCGCTCGGCCCGGAGCCGGGTCAGCAGCTCGGCGAAGGAGAGCATCCCCTCCGCCACGGTCACCGCGCGCGGGTCGTCGGTGAGCTCGGTGGCGTCCGAGCGCAGCGTGGCCAGGCACGACGGCTCGAGGGCGACCACGGGCACGCCGGAGGAGACGTAGCGCTCCAGCGTCTCGACGGAGGCGGCGACGATCTTCTGGGCCTTGGTGAGCTGGCCGGTGGTGATCCAGGTGAGGCCGCAGCAGGCGTGCTCGTCGATCACCTTCACGCGCAGGCCGAGGGACTCGAGCACCTCGATGGCGGCGTGCGCGGAGCCGGTCTGGAAGTGGTCGGTGAACGAGTCCGCCCACACCCACACGTCCGGGACGCGGGCGTCGGCCGCACGCTCTGTGCGGCGCTCGCCGGCGCGCACCGTCGTGGTCGCGAACGACGGGATCGAGCGTCGCTGGTCCACGCCGGCGACCTTCTTGGCGACGCGCGCCAGGGGGCCGATCCGCAGCGAGGTGTTGGCCAGGCCGGCCACCGGCGCGATCAGGCGCGACCACAGCGGCAGCCGGCCCAGGGTCAGGTGGCTCATCGGGCGGCGCTCGGTCGCGCCGTCACCGTCGTAGCGCTGGTGCAGCGCCTCGGACTTGTAGGTGGCCATGTCGACGCCCGTGGGGCAGTCGCTGGCGCAGCCCTTGCAGGCCAGGCACAGGTCGAGCGCCTCGCCGACCGCCGGGTCGGACAGCCCGTGCAGCAGGGTGCCGTCCAGCGCCTCCTGCAGGACGCGCGAGCGACCGCGGGTGGAGTCCTTCTCGTCCCGCGTGGCCTGCCACGAGGGGCACATGACGCCGCCCTTGGAGTCGGGCGCGACGCACTTGCCGACGCCCGTGCAGCGGTGGACGGCCTCGCCGAACGAGCCGTTGTCGTGCGCGAGGCGCAGCAGCGGCCGCGGCGCCTTCACCGGGCGGGCGGGGCGCAGGTCGGCATCCAGCGGGGCCGGGTCGACCAGCACCCCCGGGTTGAGGACGTCGTCCGGGTCCAGCGCGTGCTTGACCGCGCTGAACAGGCGCAGCGACTCCGCGTCGTACATGAGCGGCAGGAGCTCCGAGCGCGCCCGGCCGTCGCCGTGCTCGCCGGACATCGAGCCGCCGTGCTCGCCGAGCTTGGTCGCGCAGGCCACGAGGAACTCGCGGAAGCGGCGCGGGCCGGCGGCCGGGTCCACGTCGCGGTCGGAGAAGTCGAAGTCGATGCGGACGTGGACGCAGCCGTCGCCGAAGTGGCCGTACGGCACGCCCTGGAGGTCGTGCGCCGAGAGCAGGTCGTCGAACTCGCGCAGCCAGGTGCCCAGCTTCTCCGGGGGCACGGCCGCGTCCTCCCAGCCGGAGTAGGCGCGACGTCCGAGCGAGCGGGCGGCGAGGCCCGCGCCGTCCTCGCGGATGCGCCACAGCGCCGCGGCCTCGCGCTCGTCGGTGACGACGCGGTGGCCGAGGGCACCCGAGGCCGCCACGAGGGCGGTCTCCAGGGCGGGGTCGGTGTACTCGACGAACAGCCAGCCGCCGCCGGGCGGCAGGTCCGGCACGCCCCCGCCGGCCCGGACGAGGTCGACGATCCGGGCGTCGAGGCCCTCGCAGGCGGTGAGGCCGGCGTCGGCCGTGGACCGGCCGCCCACGGCGTCGGTGGCCGCGCCGGCGGCGGTGAGGAGGGCGGGGACGGCGTCGGCCGCCTCGGTCATCGAGGGGTAGCCCAGCACCAGGAGGTGCCGGTCGACGCGGTCGTCGACCAGGCGCACGGTGGCGCCGAGGACGACGCCGAGCGTGCCCTCGGAGCCGACGAGGAACTTCGCCAGGTCGCGGCCGTTCTCGGGGAGCAGGTGCTCGAGGGAGTACCCGCTCACCTGGCGGGTGAACCGGCCGAAGGACGTGCGGACGTGCGCGAGGTGGGAGTCCACCAGGCCGGCGAGGGCGTCACCGGCGGCCGAGGAGCCACCGGTCCAGACCTCCCCGGTGCCGAACGCGACGTCCATGGCGGTGACGTTGTCGGAGGTACGGCCGTAGCCCAGCGCGCGCGAGCCGCAGGCGTTGTTGCCGATCATCCCGCCGATCGTGCAGCGGGGGTGCGTGGACGGGTCGGGCCCGAAGCGCAGGCCGTGCGGGGCCGCGGCGCGCTGCAGGACGGCGTGCGCGGTGCCCGGCTCGACGAGGGCCGTCCGGGACTCGGGGTCGACGGAGAGGACCCGGTTGAGGTGGCGGGAGGTGTCCACGACGATGCCCGGGCCGACCGCGTTGCCGGCGATGGACGTGCCGGCGCCGCGCATTGTCAGCGGCACCCCCGTCTCGCGCGCCACGCCCAGGACGGCGAGGAGCTCGTCGCGGTGCCGCGGGCGGACCACCGCGCGCGGGGGGACGCGGTAGAGCGAGGCGTCGCTGGAGTACAGGGCCCGGGCGAGGGCGGAGTCGTCGACGTCGGAGAGACCGGCACCGCGGAGAGCCGCCACGAGATCGGGGGCCGCGAGGTCGGACGCGGGGAGCGCAAGGTCGGGCACGGGTGCCATTGTGTCCCCCCGCCCGTCGTCCGCCGCACCCGAGTCCGCCTCCCGGGACCGGGCGAACGCCCTCACGGGCACGGCCACGGGCCTACGATCGTCGCCGCGGGACCACCCGCGGCGACCCGCGCCGACCGGCCGGTCGAGCAGCCACGACCCCGACGTGGGGTCGGAGACGAGGAGGGCGTGGCCGTGCGTCGCTGGACCCTGGTGGCCGCCGCCGCCCTCGTGCTGACGCTCGTCGCCGGGGTGCTCGTCGCCTGGCGCGGGGCCAGCCTGGCCGACGCCGTGGGCGACGGGGTGGCCGCCGCCACCGGCGCGGACGCGACCGACCTCGCGCCGGAGCCGATCGTGGAGGGGTCCACGCTCGTGGACGCCCGCACCGGTGAGGCCTGGACCCCGCGAGGCGTGACCTGGACCGGCTTCGCGACGGCGTGCGCGCAGGGCTGGGGCTACTCGACGCTCGACGCGCTGGGCGAGGACGGCGCCGCCCAGGAGGCGGCGGCGCTGGCCGCCTGGGACGTCGACACCGTCCGGCTCACCCTCAACCTGGACTGCTGGTCCGACACGGGGCGCGGTGCCCCCGTGGGCGACGCGTTCCACGCGCGCGACGTGGCGGGGTACCGCGCCCAGGTCGTCGCCTTCGTCGACGCCCTGCACGCCGAGGGCCTGGCCGTCGTCCTCTCCCTCGACACCCGCAAGGCCCAGGGCTCGGACGAGGTGGAGCGACCGGCCTTCCCGGGCTCGGCGTCCATCGCCTTCTGGAGCCTGGTGGGCAGGACGTTCGCCGACGACCCGTCGGTGATGTTCGAGCTGTACGCGCGTCCCGGGGAGCCCTCGACGCGGTCGACCAGCACCTCCCCCTGGGTCGACGAGGGCGCCCTGTGGCGCGACGGCGACTACTCGCACGCCGGCGCGACCGCGCTGCTGGAGGCCGTCCGGGGTGCCGGTGCCGAGCAGCCGGTGCTGCTGGCCGGCCTCTCGGCGGGCCAGGACCTCGGCTCGTGGCTGGCGCTCGCGCCCGCGGACGGCCAGCTCGTGGCGTCCTTCCAGCCGACGCCCGGGGGCGCGTGCGCGACGACGTCCTGCTGGGACCGGGAGGTGGCCCCCGTCGCCGACGTCGTGCCCGTCGTGGCGACCGAGGTCAGCGCCGGCGAGGACGGCACCGACGCGGACGTCGCGCGGGCCTACGCCCGCTGGGCGCGCCAGCACGGGACGGGCCTCCTCCTCGGCTGGTGGCGCACGGGGGCCGCGGACGACGGATCCCTGGTGAGCGACGACGCCGGCTCGCCCACGGCCTGGGGCACCGTCGCGGCCGGGCTGCTGGCCTCGGCCCGCGACTGAGCCCCTGCCCCTACATCCCTGGCCCTACCTCCCCGGCCGAGCACGCGCGGGACCGAGCGGACCGGACGCCCGCGCTGCCCGTTCGGGCATCCCGACGCCCACCCGACCTGCGAGGTCATGCCCCATTCCGGGGACATCTAGATACCCCTAAAGGTATCGTCGTGACCGAAAATTGTCCGAGGCAAGCATCGCTGCAGGTCAGGGACCATTTTCCGGGTCGCGAGGCAGCGTCGCCGCGCCGGGTCCCCCAGCCCTCAGGCCCGAGGACATCCGTGGTCCGAACGCACTCCAAAGGTGCGTCCTCACGCTCCCCCCAGCACCGCGACACGCGGCCTGAACTGGGATTACGTTGATTGTGGCAGGGCATGTGCAGCTGTTACCGAAGCGTGGACGTGCTGTTGCCTCCCGGGGTAACCGGGGCCCTTACCTTCGACGATGAAGACCCTGGGGTACCCAATGCCGCCCCCCACTGACCCCAGAGCCTCGGAAGGGATTCGGGACCAATGACTGTTCAGGTGACCAACCAGCCCAAGCGGAAGTCCGTCGGCTCCGCGTGGCTGGGCGTGCTCACGACGCTGCTCATCTTCGTGGCGTCCTTCGCCTTCTTCCTGATCGCCCCCATCGCCATGCTGCTCGGGGCGCTCCTCGTGCACACCGTGATGACGGCCAAGCAGAAGGCCAAGTCCGGCGGGGGTGGCGGCGGCAGCGCGGCCGGCTCCGGCTCGGGCAGCGGCTTCGGAGCGGGTGCCCAGTGACCGCCTCGATCCAGCGCAGCAGCAGCCGACGCCTCACCGAGGGCGTCGAGTCCCGCGTGGCGACCCTTCTCCCCGAGGGCATCTGCCGCACCTTCCGCGTCATGCCGTACGCGGTGGTCGACGACCAGGTCCTGGTCGCCGCCTCCGACGCCGACGACGAGATCACCCTCCAGGTGGTCGCCGAGCGCGTCGACGCGCCCGTCGTCCTCGTCCGGCACACCGCCAACGAGATCGTCGCCGCCATCGACGACGTCTACCCGCCGATCGAGGACGAGCTCGAGACCGTCGAGGAGCGCCGCACGCGCATCCAGATGGCCCAGATGCTCACCCGCAGCGGGCTCATCACCAACGAGCAGCTCCAGTCCGCGATGATCCAGCACGCCCGCAGCGGCGACCCGCTGGGCGACATCCTCGTGGCCGACGAGGCCATCTCCGAGGACATCCTCGTGGCGGCGCTCTCCGAGATCCACCAGATGCAGCGCGTCGGTCTGCGCGACTTCACCCCGGACATGGAGGTCGCCCGCCGGCTCCCCGAGCCGATCGCGCAGCGCCACCAGGTGCTCCCGGTCGCCGACGCGGACGGCACCCTGCTCCTCGCCGTCCAGCGTCCGCTCTCCCCCGAGCTCCTCGAGGAGGTCGAGGAGGCCGTCCAGCAGCCGGTCCGCCAGCTCCTGGCCAACCGCATCGACCTGGACGAGCTGATCCAGAAGGTGCACGGCGAGTACTACTCCGAGCTGGCGACGTCCTTCCTCATGGAGAACGCCCCGGAGATCTCCGCCCACCGCGTGTTCTCCACCCCGCAGAAGGTCGGCGGCATCGGCTTCCTCGTGCTCGTCGCGATCTGCATGGTCTTCGAGCCGATGAAGACCCTGATCGGCCTGGTGACCCTCGCGAGCGTCATCTACCTGGTCGTCTCGGTCTACAAGTTCCGCCTCACCCTGCGCGCCCTCGGCACCCACCTCGAGATCGAGGCCACGCCCGAGGAGATCGCGGCGCTGGACGAGCGGACGCTGCCGATCTACACGATCCTCGTGCCGCTGTACAAGGAGGGCAACATCGTCAAGCGCCTCGTGCGCGACATGAACGCCCTCGACTACCCGCGCACCCGCCTCGACGTGAAGCTCCTCTGCGAGGAGGACGACGTCGAGACGATCGAGATGATCAAGTCGATGGACCTGCCCCCGCACTTCCACTGCGTGGTCGTCCCCGACTCCCTGCCGAAGACCAAGCCCAAGGCCTGCAACTACGGCCTGATGGTCGCGCGCGGCAAGTACTGCGTCATCTTCGACGCCGAGGACCGCCCGGACCCGGACCAGCTCAAGAAGGCCGTCATCGCGTTCAACCGCGTCGGCGACAACGTGGCCTGCGTCCAGGGCAAGCTCAACCACTTCAACCAGGACCAGAACCTGCTCACCGCCTGGTTCGCCAACGAGTACTCGATGCACTTCGAGCTCGTGCTCCCCGCCATGGGTGCCTCGGAGTCGCCGATCCCGCTGGGCGGCACCTCGAACCACTTCGTGACCTCGATCCTGCGCGAGCTCGGCGCCTGGGACCCCTTCAACGTCACCGAGGACGCCGACCTCGGCATCCGCCTCCACCGTGAGGGCTACCGGACGGCGATGATCGACTCCACCACGCTGGAGGAGGCCAACTCCCAGGTCCCGAACTGGATCCGCCAGCGCAGCCGGTGGAACAAGGGCTACTACCAGACGTGGCTCGTGCACATGCGCAACCCGATCGGGCTGCTGCTCAAGATCGGCCCGAAGGACTTCATGTCCTTCAACCTGACCATGGGCTCGGCCTACGTGCTGCTGATGAACCCGATCTTCTGGTCGCTGACCACGCTCTACGTCATCACGCAGGCGGGCTTCATCCAGGCGCTGTTCCCGGGCCTGGTCTTCTACATGGCCTCCGCGATGCTCTTCGTGGGCAACTTCGTCTTCATCTACCTGAACCTGGCCGGCTCGCTGCAGCGCGGTGAGTTCGGCATCACCAGGACGGCGCTCCTCTCCCCGCTCTACTGGGGCCTGATGAGCTGGGCGGCCTGGAAGGGCTTCATCCAGCTCTTCACCAACCCCTTCTACTGGGAGAAGACCGAGCACGGCCTGGACGAGGAGGAGCACTGATGAGCACCACCGTCCAGCCGGCGATCATCACGAACGCCGCTCGCCTCGCCGGGATCGTCCAGGCCGTCGGCCGACGCTCCGCCGACGTCCCCCGTCGCTGGTGGGAGAGCGCGCTGGTCTTCGGCCTCTCCCTGGTCGTCTACACCTGGATCGGCTTCCGGGTCGTCGCGCAGCTGCACATCGTCAACTACGACATCCTCGACCGGATGAACCGCGCCCTCATGGTGTGGCACAACAACCCGGCCAAGATGTCGGCGATCGGCTTCGACTACCCGCCGCTCCAGACGCTGCTGATCTCGCCGCTCACGATCTTCCGGCTGGGCGTCGACTTCCTGGTCGTCATCCCGGTGGCCTCGGCGTTCTTCGCCGGCCTGCTGATGATGTACCTGAACACGATGATGCGCCGCACCGGCATCCCGGTGTTCCTGCGGATCGCGCTGCTGGTCGCGTTCGGCCTCAACCCGCTCGTCGTCCTCTACGCCACCACCGGCTCCCCGATGATGATCTGGCTGGCGTTCCTGGTCGCCTCGGTCGGCGCCCTCTACGCCTGGTACATCACCGCCGACGTCCGCTTCATCATGATCGGCGGCCTCGCGTTCGCGGTGGCCGGCCTCTCCGGCTACACCACGCTGCTCTACTTCCTGCTCGCCGCCGTCGGCGTCGGCGCGATCCTCGCCCACCTCGGCGCGGACGGCACCGAGGTCGAGGGGACGATGGTCGGCTTCGCCTCCCCCGCGATCTACGTCGTCGCTCTGTGGACGGGCTTCAACCTCCTGCTCGCGGGCAACCCGATCTACTGGATCACCAGCGCCGCCCCCACGACCACGGACATCGAGCAGTTCACCGCCCTCGGGCTCCTGCGCTGGACCGGTGAGCTGGTGCTCTTCGGGGCACCGCTGGCGATCCTGGTCCTGCCGGCGCTGCTCTTCGTCGGCCTGGGCCGCAACAACCCCTTCGCGGTGCTGCTCAGCCTCATGCTGACCCTCTCGATCCTCACCCCGGCCATGTCGGTGCTGCTCGGCCTCACCGACTCGCCGATGGCGATGGAGAACGCCGTCCCGATCCTGGTGATGTCGGTGATCGGCGCGCTGTGGCTGGCCCGCTCGGCCGGCGAGGGCGCCGCGGCGATCAGCGGCCTGCTCGCGCTGGCGCTCGTGGCGAGCATCCCGTGGACGTTCCAGGGCATGCGCACGTACAAGTACCAGAACCTGGAGAAGGTCTTCACCCAGGGCATCCTCTCCGGGGAGAGCCAGGAGGGCGCCACGACCAAGGGCGGCCAGACGATCACGCTCGACCCGGCGCTCGACATGGGCCAGTGGATCCAGGAGAACGTGGACGCCACGGGCTCCGTGCTCACCGACAACTCCGCCACGTACGCCGTCATGCTCTTCAGCGGCGAGCCGGAGCTGTTCTTCGACCGCATCGACAAGTCCGACGGGCCCTGGCTCCAGGCCGCGAAGAACCCGGTCAAGGCCGACGTCGACTACTTCCTCCTGACCACGGACGGTGACGACCTCCTCAGCGAGCAGTACCCGGAGCTGCTGAGCAGCGGCGAGCTGACCGTCGTCTACTCCAACGCCGAGTACGCCGTCGTGGCCGTCCCCGCCGACTTCGCCGGTCTCACGGAGGCTTCCGCGTCATGATCGACAACCGCGCCCGCATCCAGCCCCCGCCGACGCTCGAGGACATCCTGTCCGTCGACCGGGCGGACCGCATCGGTCAGGTGGACTTCACCCTCCGGCTCGCCCAGGCGGCGCAGGCGGAGGAGAAGGCCGCCGCGGAGGCGAGCCCGGGGGACACCGCCGAGGCGGTCCGGGTCGCCGCCGAGGCCCGCGCGGCGCGTACCCGCGAGCCCGTCGAGGCGCCCCAGGACGGCCCCGTCGTCCAGGCCCCCGACGTGGACCTGTTCGCCCCCGCCCCTGCGGCCCCGGTGCAGGACGCCGAGCCCGTCGAGGAGCCCGTGGCCGCCACCCGTCCGGAGGCCGGTCCGTTCGTCAAGCACACCTCCGGCAAGGGCGCGAAGCCCTCGCGCAAGGAGCAGCGCCCCACCCGGCGCTCCGCGAAGGCCGAGAAGCCCGTCGCCCAGCCCGAGGCCACGTCCGTGGCACAGCCCGCCGAGGCGCTCGTCGCCTCGGCGGCCCCCGCGGACCAGCCGGCCCTCCCCGCCGTTCCCGAGGGCCTGGCCATCCACCTGCCGGTCGACCAGGGCGCCTCGGACCAGTGGCTGGCCGGGCTCCGGGCCGACGTGGCCCCCACCGGCCCCAGCGCTCCTGCCGCGCCCACCGCGCGGGACCTGCCGGAGGACGAGCCGATGTTCCTCGCCCCGGCGCCCGTTCAGCAGCCCGTGCAGCAGCCCGTCGAGCCGGTCGCCGCGCCCGTGGAGCAGGCCCTCGAGCAGCCTGTCGCGCAGCCCGCCGTCCGGAAGCCCGCCGCCGCGGCCCGACCGGTGCACCGGCCCGCCACGCCGGCGCAGGCGTCGGCCCCGGCCGAGGTGCCCACCTCGGCCGAGGCGGACTCGTGGGCCGCGGACTTCGGCCCCGTCGAGACGCCGGTGGCCGTCCGTGCCGCCCGTCGTCCGGTCAACCGCCCGCAGCCGAAGTCGGTGGCCGTCGACCACGAGGCCCAGGCCCGCCGCCAGGCGATCGAGGAGCAGGCCCGCCGCGAGGCCAAGGCCCGCGCCCAGTCGGCCACCCGCCCGTACCGACCGGCCCCGCGCAGCGAGCAGGCCGAGGTCGTCGCCCCGACGGCGCCGAGCCGCACCGCCGCGCCCCGCCCGGCCACCCGCGCCGCCGAGCGCCGCTCCGCCGCGCAGCGCACCGCCGAGGCCAAGCTGCCCGTCACCGACGAGATCGGCTGGGAGCCGGAGCAGGTCTGGGACGAGCAGCCGCCGGCCGCACCGCGCCCGTCGGTCCGCGCCCCGCGCCCGGCCCGCCCCCGGGCCGCCCGCCCGCAGGCACCGGCGCCGCAGCCCGCCCAGCAGCCCGCGTTCGGCTACCCGGCCGACCACTCCAGCCAGTACCCGGCCCAGTACCCGGCCCAGTACCCGGCCCAGTACCCGGCCCAGTACCCGGCCCAGTACCCGGCCCAGCCGCAGTGGCCGGCCCAGCCGCCGGTGCAGCGTCGCCTCGGGGAGGAGGCGGTGCGCCCGCAGGCGCCCGCCGCCCCGCAGGCTGCCGCGCCGCGCCCGGCCGGCCCCCGGCTGCGCCCGGTCCCCAGCACCTGGGAGGAGACCCGCCGTGCGGGCCGCCCCCAGGACCCGTGGGGCACCCTGCTGAACGAGGCCATGGCCGTCTCCGACGGTGCCCACGAGGGTGCCTACGACGACTCCTACGACTCCTACGACGGGGTCCAGGAGGACGACCTGCAGGCCGGGCACGAGCCCGCCCCGGGCGACCCGTCGGAGTGGTGGGCCGAGTACGCCGAGCCGACCGCCCCGGCGCCCGCGCCCCAGCAGCCCCGCCAGCAGGCCGCCCCGCAGCAGCCGCGCGGCGCCCAGCCGGGCCAGCGGGCCGCCGCGTCCGCCCGTCCGGACCTCTACGACCTCCCGGCCGCGCAGGCCGGCGAGACCTACCTGGCCGCCACCCTCGACGGGCTCGGTGCCGGCGAGACGCGGATCGACGTCAGCGTCGACGACGTGGCCCGCTCGGTGATCGCCCGCATGCAGGCGGCCCAGCAGGCCACCGCCCTCCACCTGGAGGCCATCGAGCTCGAGGCGGCCCGCCGCTGCGAGCTGGTGACGGCCCAGGCCGAGCTCGACGCCGAGCTGATCCGGCTCAACGCCCGCCGCGAGGCGCACGCCCTGCTCACCGGCCCGCGTCGCGGTCCGCTGCGCGGGGGGCAGCCGGACGACGTCGTCCTGCACCGCCTCGGCGCCGTCTCCGCCCGATTCGCCGAGCACCTCGAGCGTCTCGACCCCACCGACCTCGACGAGGAGCGATGAACACCCAGTTCCGACGGCCCGGCCGGCGCGCAGGCGCCGCTGCCGCGCTCGTGACCCTGGCCCTGGTGGCCGCCGCGTGTGGTGAGGGCGACGACTCGTCCTCCGCCACCGCGGACGCCACCGTCACCGTGACCGCCGCCGCCACCGGCGACGCCGACTCCGGCTCGTCGACCGGCGGCAACGACACCAGCACGCAGAAGTTCTTCAACGACGCCTCGGTCTGGAACACCCGCGCCGACACCGAGGCCACGGACAAGAGCTCGGCCAAGATGCTCGAGCTGGCGATGACGCGCATCGGCTGGGAGGAGAAGAAGACCGGCCTCACCAAGGTCGTCAAGAAGGTCGACGACCCGCTGTGGATCAACACCACCGAGTGGACCGACCCGGTCGTCGCCGGGGGCGTGGCCACCGAGGTGACGTGCCGCCAGACCTCCTGCGGCGACGGCGAGGGCTCCATCACCCTCGACGTCCCCGAGGACGTGGACCCGGACCCGGAGTACGACGGCTGGTACACGATCCTCGACACCACGAACAACATCGCCTACGACCTCTGGCGCGCGCGCCGCGAGGACGACGGGTCGATCTCGTACCACTACATGAAGATCTGGAACCTGGACGGCTCCGGCTGGCAGACGGCCGGCGAGGTCGGCGCCCGCGG
The DNA here is from genome assembly GCF_004919085.1 of Nocardioides sp. GY 10127. GTDB lineage: Bacteria > Actinomycetota > Actinomycetes > Propionibacteriales > Nocardioidaceae > Nocardioides. The sequence continues at coordinate 46,035 of NZ_STGL01000008.1, forward strand.
GTCGGGCCTGCCGCTGTTCGCCGGGCTCATCCGCCCGGCCGAGCTGGAGGCCGGCGAGATCGACCACGCCCTGGCGATCGCGGTCCCCGCGCCGTCCAGCAAGTGGTACGTCTCCCCCGCCTCCTCCACCGACGGCAACGGCAAGAACGCCTCGCTGCCCATCGGCGCCCGCATCCGCCTCAAGGCGAACGTGACCTTCAAGAACCCGGTGGACTCCAACGGCAAGAAGATCGCGCTCACCGCCGACCAGAAGCGGTACGCGGACGCGATCGTCCTGGCCCTGCGGACCTACGGCGCCATCGTCGTGGAGCGCGCCGAGGTGCCCACGCTCTTCGCCCAGCGCGACGCCACCGACCTCGAGGGCGACGAGCTCCAGGGGCTCAGCCTCGACGACTTCGAGGTGGTCAAGCTCGGCAAGAAGTACCGCTACCCGACGCCGGACAAGGTCGCCACGAACGCGGCCGCCACGGAGTCGGCGGCCGCCGACTCCACGGACTCCTCCGACACCGCCACCGCGTCCGCCACGGCGACCGCCACCGACACCGCCGGGAGCAACTGATGCACCGCCGCACCACTCGTGCCGCCGCCGCCACCTCGGCCCTCCTGGTGAGCACCGGCCTGCTGGCCGCCTGCTCGATGGACTCCGGCTCCAGCAGCGACCTGGTGCAGGACGCCCAGGCGCAGACCACCGTGACCGTGGCGCCGTCGACGCCCGTCAGCTCGGTGCAGGCCAACTACGACGCCCTGCCGACCGCCGCCGACGGCACCGTCACCATCGAGGGCATCGCCGACGAGCTCACCGCCTTCGAGCGGGCCAAGTTCAACTCCTCGGGCACCGACACCTTCGTGCAGCGCTCGACGACGTCGGCCGACACGGCCTACGCCAAGCTCTGCTCCGGCGACATCGACATCGCCGACACCTACACGGCCATGACGAACGCCCAGATCAAGGCCTGCCAGGCCAACGGCCTCGACGTGGTGCAGTTCGAGGTCGCCGCCGACGCGCTCGTGGTGGCCATCAAGAACGAGACGGACGTCGGGGGCGACTGCCTCTCGATGTCCCAGCTCGCCGAGATCTACCGGGCCGGCTCGCCGATCACCGAGTGGTCGCAGGTGGGCGACGGGTTCTACGACACCCCGCTCGAGGCCATCGGCGCACCGTACGGGGACGACCGGTTCACCTGGTTCGCCCAGACCGTGCTCGGCACCGACAACCCGGCCAAGGTGACGTTCCGCTCGGACTACGTCAGCTTCGACACCGACAAGAAGACCCGCCTCGAGGTCGTCGGCAACACCTCCGACGAGACGCTGGCCGCGGAGGTCCGCACCTACCAGCGGCAGGTCCAGCAGTACACGACCTACATCCGCTCGCAGCGCGGCGTCGTCGCCGACGCCCGCTCCGAGGTCCGCAAGGCGGCCAAGGAGGTCGCCAAGGGCGTCCGCACCGGTCGCGACGCGGCCACGCAGAAGTCCGACCGCCAGCGCCTGAGCACGGCCAAGAAGAAGCTCGCCCGCGAGGTGCGCAAGCTCGACCGCCTCCTGGCCGAGCAGGCCTCGCTCACCAAGAGCTACGCCAAGTCCAAGGCCGCCGCCAAGCGCGTCGAGGCCCTCACCGGTCGGGTCGCCTACCTCGGCTACAGCTACTACCAGGTGTTCGAGAACGAGCTGCGGCCGTTCGAGATCACCGAGGACGGCACCGAGAACTGCGTGTTCCCCAGCGCGGTGACCATCACCGACGGGCAGTACCCGCTCTCGCGGCCCTACCTGCTCACCACCACGCAGCGCTCCCTGGACCGCGACGAGGTGCAGGAGTTCCTGCTCTACTACCTCGACAACGCCCTGAAGGACGTCACCAGCAACAAGTCGAACACGGGCCTCAGCGTCCAGAACCGGCTCGTGACCGTGACCTCCGACCAGATCAAGGAGCAGCGAGGCTGGGTGACCGGTCGTCTCGACCCGACGTACCTCGAGGCCGACGGAACCACCAGCACCGCGAGCGCCTCGGACACCGCGTCCGCCGGCGCGAGCGCCTCCGCGTCCGCCACCGCCACCACGAGCTCCGGCTCCTAGTCACCCCGCCACAGGTCCCCGTCCGATTGGTGTCATGACCCTCCTCGTGCCCCCGTCCCGCCGCCGTGCCTCCGTCCTGGCGCTCGCGCTCGCCCTCTGCGTCCTGCCCGCCCTCGTGGCGGTCGGGGGCACGGCGAGCGCGGACGCAGGCGCCGGGTCCTCCACGGCGTCGGCGCGGCTCACGGGCACGAGGAAGGTCGTGAGCGTCCTGCGCTGGCGCGGGAACCACGGCGCCCGACAGAAGTCCGTCACCATTCCCGGTGTCGGCGTCCTGACCGCGGTGTGCCGGCCCGACGAGACCCTGCTGAACCTCACCCCGTACGAGCGGGCCAAGGAGACGCAGATGTGGCTGGCGAAGTACACCAAGAACCCGCGCACGGGGAAGGTCGTCTCCGTGGCGGTCAAGAACGTGCGGGTCTACAAGTACGCCACCGCCGACGACGACGGCACGGGCGGCACCGGGAAGGCCTCGCACGAGGGCCTCAACCTCGAGACGCCCGTCGAGGCCCGCGGCGCGGGCTACGCGCACGGCGTGATCAGCCAGCGGCGCGGTCGGAACGCCGCCGTCGGCGGCTCGTTCACCACGCCGGTGTCCTCGGTGGAGACCAGCTGGTACTGGGAGGGCTTCCACCGCAAGGACGTCTCGAAGCGGTTCTGCCGCATCCGCACCGTCGTCCGCACCACCGCCGAGAGCACCGCGTCGGCCACCTCCGACTCCGACAGCCGCCCCTTCGGCCTCTCCTGGCACGGCGAGTCCGACAGCGCGCTGCGCAAGCGGACCTTCACCCTCGGCAAGGCCGGCACGGTGTCCTTCACCTGCCGCGAGGCCGACGACGTCGACGACGCGGTCGAGACCGTCACCTTCACCCCCACCACGGCCCCGGCCTCGGGGTCCGAGGACACGGTGAACGTCTGGTTCGAGACGATCGAGGCCGAGGGCGCGGAGGACGACCACGTGGTGACCGACCAGTACGACTACGACCCGGACACCGAGTCGGTCCCGCCGATCCAGCTGCCGGAGAACGGCATGCTGCGGCTGTACTACACCGACGGCGCCCGGACCCGGCACCTCATCGTCTCCAGCTACTGGGTCGTGAACGACGACGACCCGGACCTGAACCTGTGCGAGGTCGCGGCCGCCCGCTTCTGAGGCCGCCCGCTTCCGAGACCGGTCGCTCAGCGCACCGCGTCGGCGCGCAGCGCGGCCAGGACCACGTCGAGGACGCCCACCTGACCGTCCAGCACGTCGGTGACGGGGTGCCAGGCGGCCTCGTCCGTCGTGCCGTCGTCCTCGGCGACGGCGGGCTCGGACCCGTCCGTGACGTCGGCGGAGAAGACCAGGTGGACGCCGTGGAAGTCCTCGGTCCTCCCGCTGGGCGCCGTGCCGGTGAAGTGCGTGTCGTGGACGATCAGCAGCCCCGAGGGAGCCACCTCCAGCCCGGTCTCCTCCGCGACCTCGCGGACCAGGGCCGAGGCCGGGTCCTCCCCGTGCTCCACCCCGCCGCCCGGCAGGGTCCAGGCGCCGGGGTGGGCCCCGCGCGCGGAGACCCGCGTCAGGAGCACCTCGTCCTCCCGCCGCACCAGCGCGTAGGCCGAGAGCCGCTGGTGCCGGACGACGGCGTGGCCGGCCAGCGCCTCGCGCACCAGGGCGTCCACGGGCACCCGGCCGGCCAGCACGTCGGCGAGCGGCAGCCAGGCCGCGTCCCGCGTGCTGCCGCCGACCTCGAGCGTGCGGGGCTCGGGCGAGCTCCGCGGCACCCAGCCCTCGAACACCATCCGGACGTGGTGGAAGTCCATGCGCTCGCCGTCCGACCAGACCACGTCCGGCCGGTGCTGGCTCACCACCCGGCAGGTCTCCGCGACCTCCGCGGCCAGGCCGGTCTCCTCGTGCACCTCGCGGACCACGGCCTCCCGCGGGTCCTCGCCGTGCTCGACGCCGCCGCCCGGGAGCGTCCAGAGGTCGTCGGGCCGGATGTGGGTGGCCACGAGGCTGAGCAGCACCTGCTCGTCGCGCACCACCAGGGCGTAGGCGGCCAGGCGCTGGACCTGCGGGGGCTGGTCGGGCTCGGCCGGCTGGGCGGGCGTCGGGGGCGGCGTCACCCGACCAACCTACGGGGCCGGGCGCGGCTCGCGTGACCCCCACCCGGCCTCGACGACGCCGGGCGGGCGGCGGTCCAGGAGCGTCGCCTGCGCCGGGGTGAGCGCGCCCCCGCCCAGGTGGGTCGGGTGGGTCGGCCACGCGGACGCCGGGCCGTGGGTGGGTCGGTGCTCGGGGAGGGCCTGGAGGCGGGTCAGCGTGGCGTCGAGCCAGTCCCCCAGCGCCAGGGTGGCGGCGACGTCCTGCCTGCGGGCGTCGGAGAGGACGGCGCGAGGGCTGCCCCCGGCGTCCCCCTGCGAGCTGGCGCCCGGCACCGGCGACGGACCCACCTGGACGTCCACGACGACGTGGCGGCGGGGCGTCGGCCGGGCCGCGGGGGCGTCGGGGTGCCGCTTGACCGGCCACAGCCGCTGGCTGCCCCAGTGCGCGAGCGGGACCAGCGGCGCGCCGGTCGTCCGGGCCAGCGCCGCCGCCCCGGGCATGAGCCGCTCGACGGTGTAGGAGTGGCCGAAGCCGGCCTGGCCGAAGATCACGACCGCCTCCCCCGCCTCCAGCAGCCGCCGGGCGTCGAGGAAGGCTGCGGCCGGGGCGGCGAAGTCCACCGGCACGTGACCCATCGCGTCGAGCGCCCGGCCGACGGGGCGGGAGCGCCAGAGGTCGGCCCGGCACAGGAACCGCCCGAAGCGCCCGCGCTGGGTCAGGGCGTGCCCGACCACGGCGAAGTCCGCGAAGGAGTGGTGGTTGGCGACGACCACGACGGGGCCCGTGCGGGGAACGTGCTCGAGCCCGGCCCAGCGCTCCTGGACGTCGAGGAGGCGCAGGACGCCGTGCCCGGCCCGGATCACCCGCCGGTACGTGGCGCCGGCGGCCGCACTGGCCCCTCCACTGGCCAGGGGGCAGGCGTCGCGGGTCACGGCGGGCTCGTCAGGAGAAGGGCGGACGGTCGTCCAGCCGGACCGAGCCCTTGCCGGCCCAGCGCCACAGCCGCGCGGCCGCGTCCCGGTCCTCGTCGGTCACGAGGTTGCCCATCCAGCGCAGGGCGAGGGTCATGAGCGCCGTCGAGCGCATGCCGGCCGGGCCGAAGCGCGGGAGCACCCACGGGACGGTCACCAGGCCGGCCAGGCGGCGGGCGATCGAGAACGCCTCGCCGTAGTGCTCGCGCAGCAGGGCGGGCCAGGCGGTGGCCAGGCCGTGCGCGTCCGCGTCGAGGTCGCCGAGGAGCGCGGCGACCAGGCGACCGGTCTCCAGGCCGTAGTCGATCCCCTCGCCGTTGAGCGGGTTCACACAGCCGGCCGCGTCGCCGATCAGCGCCCAGTTGGGGCCGGCGACCTGGCTGACGGCACCGCCCATGGGCAGGAGCGCGGAGGTGGGCATGCGCAGGTCGTCCCCCAGCCCGAACTCCTCGCGCCGCTGGTCGGCGTAGAAGGACATGAGCGGCTTGACGGCGATGTCGGCCGGCCGCTTGGCCGTGGCGAGCGTCCCCACGCCGAGGTTCACCTCGCCGGTGCCGAGCGGGAAGATCCAGCCGTAGCCGGAGAGGATCGAGCCCTGCTCGTCCCGCAGCTCCAGGTGCGAGCTGATCCAGGTGTCGTCGTGCTTCTCGCTGGTGACGTAGGAGCGCCCGGCCACGCCGTAGACCGTGTCGCGGTGCCACTCCCGCCCCAGCACCTTGCCGAGCGGGGAGCGGACGCCGTCCGCCACCACCAGCCGCCGGCAGGCGATCTCGAAGCGCTCCGCATCCTCGCGACCACCCTGACCCCGCCGCTCGAAGACGACGGCGGCCACGCGGCTGCCGTCGCGCCGGACGTCGACCGCCCGGGCGTCCTCGACGCAGGTCGCGCCCGACTCCACCGCCACCTGGCGCAGGCGGTCGTCGAGCTCCGTACGCGGCACCGCGCTCCCCCAGTCCGGCAGCGCTCCCCCGGGCCACGGCAGGTGCAGGACCTGGCCGAAGCCGTGCGCGCGGAGGCCCTGGTTGACGGTGCGGCCGCGCAGCCAGTCCTCGAGACCGAGGAGGCGCAGCTCGCCGACCGCCCGGGGCGTCAGCCCGTCGCCGCAGGTCTTGTCGCGCGGGAACGTCGCGGCGTCCGCGAGGACCACCTGGACCCCCTGGCGCGCCAGCCACGCGGCGGCCGCGGAGCCCGCCGGGCCCGCACCCACCACCAGCACGTCGGTCTCGGTCGGCGGGGGTGTCACGGCGGCGCTGCTCACGTGCCCGATTCTGGCAGGTGGCACCGAGGACGACGCACGCGGTGGGGGCCGGGCGTCACGGGGACGCAGAACGGCCCCGCCCCCACCGAGGTGGGGACGGGGCCGGACGTGGGTGACGTCAGTTCTGGTAGGAACCGAAGTCGAAGTCGTCGAGCGCGACAGCCTGGCCGCCGGTGCTCCCGAACTCGTAGTCGTAGGAGTCGTACCCGGTGACCGAGTAGGCCGAGGCACGCGCCTCCTCGGTGGGCTCCACCCGGACGTTGCGGTACCGCTCGAGGCCGGTGCCCGCCGGGATCAGCTTGCCGATGATCACGTTCTCCTTCAGACCGCGCAGCGAGTCGCTGCGGCCGTTGATGGCCGCGTCGGTGAGCACGCGGGTGGTCTCCTGGAAGGAGGCCGCCGAGAGCCACGACTCGGTCGCCAGCGAGGCCTTCGTGATGCCCATGAGCACCGGACGACCCGAGGCCGGCTTGCCGCCCTCGGAGACCACGCGACGGTTCTCCTCCTCGAAGAGGGTGCGGTCGACGAGGTCGGACGGCAGCAGGTGCGCGTCGCCCGACTCGATGACGGTCACGCGGCGCAGCATCTGGCGCACGATGATCTCGATGTGCTTGTCGTGGATCGACACGCCCTGCGAGCGGTACACCGACTGGACCTCGCCCACCAGGTGCTCCTGGGCCCGACGGACACCGAGGATGCGCAGGACGTCCTGCGGGTCCGGGGTGCCGACGGTGAGCATCTGGCCGACGGAGACGTGGTCGCCGTCCGCGACGAGCAGGCGCACGCGCTTGGAGACCGGGTACTCCTGGACCTCCGAGCCGTCGTCCGGGGTGACCAGGACCTTGCGGGCCTTGTCGGTCTCCTCGATCTCGACGCGACCGGCGGCCTCGGTGATCGGGGCACGGCCCTTGGGGGACCGGGCCTCGAAGAGCTCGACGACGCGGGGAAGACCCTGCGTGATGTCGTCGGCCGAGGCCACACCACCGGTGTGGAAGGTACGCATCGTCAGCTGCGTGCCGGGCTCACCGATCGACTGGGCCGCGATGATGCCGACGGCCTCGCCGATGTCGACCAGCTTGCCGGTGGCCAGCGAGCGGCCGTAGCACTTCGCGCAGGTACCGGTCTTCGCCTCGCAGGTGAGGACGGAGCGGACCTTGACCGACTCGACGCCGGCGGCGATGAGCTCGTCGATCTTGACGTCACCCAGGTCGCCGCCCGCCTCGACCAGCAGCTCGCCGGTCTCGGGGTGGGCGATCTCGGTGGCCGAGCAGCGGGCGTAGGCCGCGGTGTCGACGTTCTCGGTGGCGACCAGACGGCCGTCCTCGAGGCGCTCCGCGATGGTCTTCGGCAGACCACGCTCGGTGCCGCAGTCCTCCTCGCGGATGATGACGTCCTGCGACACGTCCACCAGACGACGGGTCAGGTAGCCCGAGTCGGCGGTCCGCAGCGCGGTGTCGGCGAGACCCTTGCGGGCACCGTGCGTGGAGATGAAGTACTCCAGGACGGAGAGGCCCTCGCGGAAGTTCGCCTTGATCGGGCGCGGGATGATCTCGCCCTTCGGGTTCGCCACCAGACCACGCATGGCGCCGACCTGACGGATCTGGTTCATGTTTCCGGACGCACCGGAGTGGACCATGATGTAGATCGGGTTCGTCGGGTCGAAGGCCTTCTCCATCGCGTCACCGACGCGGCGGCTGGCCTCGGTCCAGATCTCCACGAGCTCCTGGCGACGCTCGTCGTCGGTCATCAGACCGCGCTCGAAGTCCTTCTGGACCTTCGCGGCCTGCTTCTCGTAGCCGGCGAGGATGCCGGGCTTGTCGTCCGGGGTCGTCACGTCGTCGATCGAGACGGTGACGCCGGAGAACGTGGCCCAGCGGAAGCCGGCGTCCTTGAGCGCGTCCAGGGACGCCGCGACGACGACCTTGGGGTACCGCTCGGCCAGGTCGTTGACGATCTGGCCCAGCTTCTTCTTGCCCACCTCGCCGTTGACGAACGGGTAGTCGATCGGCAGCAGGTCGTTGAAGAGGATGCGACCCAGGGTCGTCTCCACGATGACCGCGTCACCGAGCTCGCCCTCGACGCCCTCCGGCGGCACGACGTCGTCCATGCGCACCTTGACGGTGCTCTGCATGGCGATCTCGCCGCGGTCGAAGGCCATGACGGCCTCGGCCGGGGACGAGAAGACGCGACCGTCACCCTTCTGCTCACCACGGTCCGAGGTGAGCCAGAACAGGCCGATGATCATGTCCTGCGAGGGCATGGTCACCGGACGGCCGTCCGACGGCTTGAGGATGTTGTTCGTCGACAGCATCAGGATGCGGGCCTCGGCCTGCGCCTCCGCGGAGAGCGGCAGGTGGACGGCCATCTGGTCACCGTCGAAGTCGGCGTTGAACGCGCCGCAGACGAGCGGGTGGATCTGGATGGCCTTGCCCTCGATCAGCTGCGGCTCGAAGGCCTGGATGCCGAGGCGGTGCAGCGTGGGCGCACGGTTCAGCAGCACCGGGTGCTCGGTGATGACCTCTTCGAGGACGTCCCACACCACGGGGCGGGCGCGCTCGACCATGCGCTTGGCCGACTTGATGTTCTGCGCGTGCGAGAGGTCGACGAGGCGCTTCATCACGAACGGCTTGAAGAGCTCCAGGGCCATCTGCTTGGGCAGACCGCACTGGTGCAGCTTCAGCTGCGGGCCGGAGACGATGACCGAACGACCCGAGTAGTCGACGCGCTTGCCGAGCAGGTTCTGACGGAAGCGACCCTGCTTGCCCTTGAGCATGTCGGAGAGCGACTTCAGCGGCCGGTTGCCCGGGCCGGTGACCGGACGACCGCGGCGGCCGTTGTCGAACAGCGAGTCCACGGCCTCCTGGAGCATCCGCTTCTCGTTGTTGACGATGATCTCGGGCGCGCCCAGGTCGAGCAGCCGCTTGAGGCGGTTGTTCCGGTTGATCACGCGGCGGTACAGGTCGTTCAGGTCGGAGGTGGCGAAGCGGCCACCGTCGAGCTGGACCATCGGGCGCAGGTCCGGCGGGATGACCGGGACGGCGTCGAGGACCATGCCGATCGGCTGGTTGCCGGTCTTGCGGAAGGCGTCGACGACCTTGAGGCGCTTGAGGGCGCGGACCTTCTTCTGGCCCTTGCCGGTCGCGATGGTCTCGCGCAGGCTCTCGACCTCGGCCTCGATGTCGAAGTCCTGGAGGCGCTTCTGGATCGCCGCGGCGCCCATGTAGCCCTCGAAGTACTTGCCGAACCAGTTCTTCATCTCCCGGTACAGCATCTCGTCGCCCATGAGGTCCTGGACCTTGAGGCTCTTGAAGGTGTCCCACACCTCCGCGAGGCGGTCGATCTCGCGCTGCGCGCGGTCGCGCAGCTGCTTCATCTCCCGCTCGGCGCCGTCCTTGACCTTGCGCTTCTGGTCGGACTTGGCACCCTCCGCCTCCAGGGCGGCGAGGTCCTCCTCCAGCTTGCGCGCGCGGTCCTCCAGCGACTGGTCGCGCCGGCGCTCGAGGCGCTCGCGCTCCAGGCCGACCTTGCCCTCGAGGGAGGACAGGTCGCGGTGCCGGGCGTCCTCGTCGACCGAGGTGATCATGTAGGCCGCGAAGTAGATGACCTTCTCGAGGTCCTTCGGGGCCAGGTCGAGCAGGTAGCCCAGGCGCGAGGGGACGCCCTTGAAGTACCAGATGTGCGTGACGGGCGCGGCCAGCTCGATGTGGCCCATGCGCTCGCGGCGCACCTTGGACCGGGTCACCTCGACGCCGCAGCGCTCGCAGATGATGCCCTTGAAGCGGACGCGCTTGTACTTGCCGCAGTAGCACTCCCAGTCCCGGGTGGGACCGAAGATCTTCTCGCAGAAGAGGCCGTCACGCTCGGGCTTGAGCGTGCGGTAGTTGATGGTCTCGGGCTTCTTGACCTCGCCGTGGCTCCACTGGCGGATCTCGTCGGCGGTGGCCAGACCGATCCGGAGCTGGTCGAAGAAGTTCACGTCGAGCACGGTGGCTGATGTCCTTCGTTAGAAGTTGATGCTGGGTGAAGGGGACTGAGGGTGGCGCCGGGCGGGGGTCTCACCCGCCCGGCGCCTCACCGGCTCAGACTTCCTCGACGCTGCTGGGCTCGCGACGGGACAGGTCGATGCCGAGCTCCTCGGCGGCGCGGAAGACGTCCTCCTCCGCGTCGCGCAGCTCGATCTGCGACCCGTCCTGGCTCAGCACCTCGACGTTCAGGCAGAGGGACTGCATCTCCTTGACGAGGACCTTGAAGGACTCGGGGATACCGGAGTCCGGGATGTTCTCGCCCTTGACGATGGCCTCGTAGACCTTCACACGACCCGGGACGTCGTCCGACTTGATCGTGAGCAGCTCCTGGAGGGCGTAGGCGGCGCCGTACGCCTCCATCGCCCAGACCTCCATCTCGCCGAACCGCTGGCCACCGAACTGGGCCTTACCGCCCAGGGGCTGCTGCGTGATCATCGAGTAGGGGCCGGTGCTGCGCGCGTGGATCTTGTCGTCGACCAGGTGGTGCAGCTTCAGGATGTACTTCATGCCCACCGCGACGGGCTCCGGGAACGGCTCGCCGGAGCGGCCGTCGAAGAGCCGCGCCTTGCCGGTCTCGTCGATCAGGCGGTCGCCGTCACGGTTCGGCAGGGTCGCACCCAGCAGACCGGTGATCTCGTCCTCGAGCGCACCGTCGAAGACCGGCGTGGCCAGCTTCGTGTTTGGCTCGGAGGTCTCCAGGCCGATGGAGCGCAGGCGCTGCTTCCAGGCGATGTCGTCCGGAGCGCCGGAGAGGTTGAGGTCCCAGCCCTGCTTGGCCAGCCACCCGAGGTGGAGCTCGAGGATCTGGCCGATGTTCATCCGTCGCGGGACGCCCAGCGGGTTCAGGATCACGTCGACCGGGGTGCCGTCCTCCATGAACGGCATGTCCTCGATCGGCAGGATCTTGGCGATGACGCCCTTGTTGCCGTGACGGCCGGCGAGCTTGTCACCCACGGAGATCTTGCGCTTCTGCGCCACGTAGACGCGGACCAGCTGGTTCACGCCCGGGGGCAGCTCGTCGCCGTCCTCGCGGTCGAAGACCCGGACGCCGATGACGGTGCCGGACTCGCCGTGCGGGACCTTCATGGAGGTGTCGCGCACCTCGCGCGCCTTCTCGCCGAAGATCGCGCGGAGCAGGCGCTCCTCGGGGGTCAGCTCGGTCTCGCCCTTGGGCGTCACCTTGCCGACGAGGATGTCACCGGTGGTGACCTCGGCGCCGATGCGGATGATGCCGCGCTCGTCGAGGTCGGCCAGACCCTCCTCGGAGACGTTCGGGATGTCCCGGGTGATCTCCTCGGGGCCCAGCTTGGTGTCGCGGGCGTCGACCTCGTGCTCCTCGATGTGGATCGAGGTCAGCAGGTCCTCCTGGACCAGGCGCTGGGAGAGGATGATCGCGTCCTCGTAGTTGTGACCCTGCCAGGGCAGGAAGGCCACGAGGAGGTTGCGACCGAGGGCCATCTCGGCGTCGTCGGTGCAGGGACCGTCGGCGATCGGCGAGCCGACCTCGACGCGGTCGCCCTCCTTGACCAGGGGGCGCTGGTTGATGCAGGTGCCCTGGTTCGACCGGCGGAACTTGGCCATCCGGTAGGAGGAGTAGGTGCCGTCGTCGTTGAGGGTCTCCACCAGGTCGGCGGAGACCTCCTTGACGACACCGGCGGCCTCGGCGGTGACGACGTCACCGGCGTCCACGGCGGCGCGGTACTCGATGCCCGTGCCGACGAGCGGCGCGTCGCTGCGGATCAGCGGGACGGCCTGACGCTGCATGTTGGCGCCCATGAGCGCGCGGTTCGCGTCGTCGTGCTCGAGGAACGGGATGAGGGCGGTCGCGACCGACACCATCTGGCGCGGCGAGACGTCCATGTAGTCGACCTCGCCGGCGAGGAGCTCGGAGACCTCGCCGTCGCGCTGGCGGACCAGGACGCGCTCGTTGACGAAGCGACCCTCCTCGTCCAGCACGGCGTTCGCCTGCGCGATGACGAAGTGGTCCTCGTCGTCGGCGCTGAGGTAGTCGATCTTGTCCGTGACCTGGCCGTCGACGACCTTGCGGTAGGGCGTCTCGACGAAGCCGAACGGGTTGATCCGGCCGAAGGAGGCCAGCGAGCCGATCAGACCGATGTTCGGACCCTCAGGGGTCTCGATCGGGCACATGCGGCCGTAGTGCGACGGGTGGACGTCACGGACCTCCATGCCGGCGCGGTCGCGGGACAGACCACCGGGGCCCAGCGCCGAGAGGCGACGCTTGTGCGTCAGGCCGGCGATCGGGTTCGTCTGGTCCATGAACTGCGAGAGCTGCGAGGTGCCGAAGAACTCCTTCAGCGCCGCGACGACCGGGCGGATGTTGATCAGCGACTGCGGCGTGATCGCCTCGACGTCCTGCGTGGTCATGCGCTCGCGGACGACGCGCTCCATGCGGGCGAGGCCCGTGCGGAGCTGGTTCTGGATCAGCTCGCCGACCGTGCGGATGCGACGGTTGCCGAAGTGGTCGATGTCGTCCGACGCGATCTCGAGGGTGCCCTGCGGGGTCTCGAGCTCGGTGCGGCCGTCGTGCAGCGCGACGATGTACTTGATCGCGGCGACGATGTCGTCGACCGTCAGCGTCTGCTGGTCGAACGCCTCGACCAGACCGAGCTTCTTGTTGATCTTGTGGCGGCCGACCTTCGCCAGGTCGTAGCGCTTCGGGTTGAAGTAGTAGTTGTTCAGCAGCGTCTGCGCGGCCTCGCGCGTCGGCGGCTCGCCCGGGCGGAGCTTGCGGTAGATGTCGAGCAGCGCCTCGTCCTGGTTGGCCGTGTTGTCCTTCTCCAGGGTCAGCATGACCGACTCGTACTCGCCGAACTCCTCGCGGATCTGCTCGTTCGTCCAGCCGAGCGCCTTGAGCAGGACGGTGACGTTCTGCTTGCGCTTGCGGTCGAGACGGACGCCGACGAGGTCGCGCTTGTCGATCTCGAACTCGAGCCAGGCGCCGCGGCTCGGGATGAGCTTGGCGGAGTAGATGTCCTTGTCGGACGTCTTGTCGGCGGCGCGCTCGAAGTAGACACCCGGGCTGCGCACGAGCTGCGAGACGACGACGCGCTCGGTGCCGTTGATGACGAAGGTGCCCTTGTTGGTCATGAGCGGGAAGTCGCCCATGAAGACCGTCTGGCCCTTGATCTCACCGGTGTCGTTGTTGGTGAACTCGGCGGAGACGTACAGGGGCGCGGAGTAGGTGAAGTCCTTCTCCTTGCACTCGTCCACGGTGTACTTCGGGTCGTAGAACACCGGGTTGTCGAACGACAGCGACATGGTCTCGCTGAAGTCCTCGATGGGGGAGATCTCCTCGAAGATCTCCTGCAGGCCCGACTTCTCGGACACGTCCTCGCCGACGTCGCGGCGGCGGTCGACCTCCGCCAGCCACTTCTCGTTGCCGATCAGCCAGTCGAAGCTGTCGGTCTGCAGGGCGAGGAGCTGGGGGAGAGCCAGGGGCTCAGAGATCTTTGCGAACGAGGTGCGGCGGGAGATACCAGGGGTGGCAGGCGCAGCCAAGAGTCATCCTTCGACAGGTCAGCTCATCGAATGGCGCCGCCCCCCACTCAGAGAGCCACCGGGCAGGCTTCAGGCATTTGAGGGCAGGCGCAAAGCGCAACAGTACCCGAGGGGGACATTCACCACAACACCTGGGAGGGGGCCCGGTAGCCCCGTCCGGACGATGATGCGGGCGGCGGACGGCGCGGTCAAGCGGTTCGGCACAACTGGCAGCGCGTGTCGCGCCACCCTGTGAGCCCCCGGTGAGCCGCCGGAGGGGTCCCGCCCCGGCGCACCGCTCCCCCGCCGGCGCCTCCGCCTGCGCCCCAGTGAGCGCTCCAGTGAGCGCTCCTGTGAGCGCTCCTGTGAGCGCTCCTGTGAGCGCCCCCGGCCGGCCTCGCGGTCAGTCGCCCAGCGGGGTGGTGGTGATGTCGTCGACCAGCCACTCCCCGTCGGTCTCCACCATGGTCAGGGTCAGCTGGTCCTGGAAGACGTCGGGGGTGGTGACCTGCGCGTTCGTCCGCTGACGGTTGCACAGGACGAGCACCTGGACGCGTCCGTCACCGACCCGGACGATGCCGGAGTCGACCACGTCGACCGGCCCCACGACGGTCTTCGTCTTCGGGGCGTTCTCCTCCAGGACGGCGAACAGCGGGTCGTAGCTGTCCTCGACGTAGGAGTCGGTGAGGAACGTGCGGGCCCGCGCGGCGTCCTCGTCCATCGTCCGGTAGTCGTAGCTGAGGATCGGACCCACGGCGCGCTCGGCGGCGGCCTGGGCCTCGGCGGCGTCCGCCTCGACCGTGCCCGCGTCGCCCTGGATGACGCGGTGGTGGGGCTGGGCGGCCACCGCGGCGGTGCCCCCCACGCACAGCGCCGCCAGCAGCGCGACCGCGGCCAGCAGCCAGCCCGACGGCACCCAGCCGGTGGCCGGCTCGTCGTTCCGCGTGGGGCCGGCGGCCGGCTCGGCAGGCGGCTCGGTGGCGGCGGTGGCGGTGGCGGTGGTCGCGACGCGGGTCTCCGCGGAGGTCTCCACGGGGGCCGCCGCCAGCGTGGCGTCGTAGGCGACCCGGCGGTCCGGGTCGAGGAGGGCCTCGGCGGCCTCGGTGGCGAGCTTGGCGCGCCGGTCGCCGGGGTCGAGGTCGGCCAGCGCCTGCCGCCAGGCGGCGCGCACCTCGTCCGCCCCGGCCGTGGGCTCGATCCCGAGGACGTCGTACCAGGTCGGGCCGCTCACGAGCCGCTCCCGTCGGTCGACCCGGACGTGACGCCCGCGCCCGTGACCGGGGTGAAGTCGTCGACCAGCCACTCCCCGTCGATGAGGCGCAGGGTGACCTCGACCCGGTAGGGGGCCGACTCGTCCTCGACCCGCTTGCCCTTCTTGCCCGGGTAGGTGTTGGTGAACTCGCCGGTCACCAGCGCGACCGCCTTCGTGTCGGCCAGCGAGGAGACGCCGACGGAGTACACCTCGGTGGTCCGGCCGAGCCCGGCCTGCGCGACCGTCGCCTCGGCCACCGTCACCTGCTTGTCGAACTCCGCGGAGAAGGCGGGCGTGAGCAGCGCCGAGACGTCGGCCCGGTAGTCCGGCATCGTCCCGTCGTCGTCCAGCTCGCCGGGGCCGTAGGTGTTGACCCGGAGCATGAACGCCCGCGCCGCCTCGGCCACCTGGTCGCGGGTCACCTGGACGTCGTCACGCCCGGTGAGCACGGCGCTCACCCGGCTGCCGAGGGGCTGGTCGGAGGGGGTGCGGGAGTGGACCAGCCAGGCGGTCACCCCGAGCGAGGCGACGATCAGCAGGACGAGGTCGAGCAGGAGGAAGCGGCGCAGCAGCGCGCCTCGACGGGTCACCCGCCGGCGTCCGTCCGACATCCCGACGGGCAGGTCGGCGTCGGTCACGGTGCTCTCCTTCGCGCTCTCCCGGGCGGGTGCCTCGGCGGCGTCCACGCGGGTCATCCCTGCCCCCCGGAGCCGGCGCCCAGCGGGTCCAGCCACAGCCAGGAGGCGTTGCCGGCCAGGGTGTCCGGGACGGCGGTGGAGGCGTCCGTGCCGTCGGCCGGCACCCCGCCCCACGTCAGGTCACCGGTGTCGGGATCGTAGCTGGCCACGACGTCGTCGGGGTCGTAGTCGGCGGCGGCTCGCGGGTAGATGTTCTGCGCTCCTCGGGGGTTGGACTGCGTGGGCGCCTCGGTGCACCGGGCGTCGGTGTTCATCTCCCTGTTCCCGCGCTGCGCGGGGGTCCGGACCCTGGTCCCCTCGTAGCCCTCGTGGCACATCGCGGTGTCGGTGATGATGAGGCCGAAGTGGGCGTCGTAGAGGCCCGTCGTGGGGCTCTTGGAGACCACGGTGAACCCGCCCTCGACCACGTAGGGGTAGATGACGAGCAGCTGCTCGACCCCGTCCAGGTGCCGCCGGACCACGCGCCCGGTGGTGACCAGGTTGTTGATGAGGTCGCCGAGCTCGACGCCGTTGTCCTCGAGGAAGGTGCGCAGCACCCGGGCGGTCGAGCCGCCCTCGTCGATGACGCGGCGCAGGTCGGGGTCGGCGCCCGCGAGGGTGCGGGTGAAGAGCCGCAGCTGCCGGGCGAAGGTGCGGATGTCGTCCTCCGAGGCGAGCTGCCCCTTGAGCACGGTGTTGGCGTCCCGGATCAGGTCGGTGGTGACCTGGAAGTTGTCGTCGGCCTTCTGGATGAAGTCGCCGCCGTCGTCGAGGATGCGGGAGAGGTCCTCCCCGCTGCCGCCGAACGCGGTGCCGAGCTCGCTCACGGTCGTGCGCAGGGCGTCGCGGTCCACGGACGACACGGTGCGGGCCACGTCCCCGAGCAGCTTCTCGGTGGCGATGGGGACGGCGGTGTCGGCCGTGTCGATCTCGGAGCCGTCCTCGAGGTACGGCTCGCCCTTGCTCTGCGGCTGGAGGTCGACGTACTGCTCGCCGACCGCCGACGCGTTCGCCACGACCGCGAGCGTGTCGGCCGGGATCGTGTCCTTGTCCTTGTCGATCTGCAGGTGCACGTCGACCCCGTCGTCGGTGAGCGTGAGCTCGTCGACGCGGCCGACCGGCACCCCGCGGTAGGTGACCTGCCCGCCGGCGAAGATGCCGCCGCCGGAGTCGGCGAAGTGCGCGACCACCTCGTAGCTGGTGTCGCGGAAGAACCGGTCGAGCTGCGCGTAGGTCGCCCCCACGTAGGAGCAGCCCAGCAGCGTGATGAGGGCGAAGACGAACAGCTGGATGCGGGTGCGGCGGGTGATCACTGGCCGGCCCCCTGTCCGTCGGCGGCGGAGCCCGTCCCCGGCACCATCCCGGGCACCAGCAGCGCCACGAGGTCGGCGTCGAAGGCGGTGCTGAGCTGGCCCATGGTGACCCCGCTCCCCGCCTCGGTGGAGGAGGCGGAGGAACCGCTGCCCACCTGCGCCGGGGTGCGCAGGGCGTCCACGCCGGCGCGGCCGAGGCCGGGGATCGAGACGGACGGCAGGATCGAGGGCAGGACGCCCCCGTTCCCCGAGCCCGAGGACGACGAGCCCCCGCCCGGCAGGCCGGGCACCTGGTTGAGCAGCACGCACACGGTGGCGTCGGCGTTCTTCGGCTTCGCGCAGTCCTCGCGCAGCTGGGCGAGGGCCTCGGCGTCGGCCAGCACCGCCTGGCAGGCCTTCGAGGTGAGGTCGCCGCTGGCGATGCACTGCGCCACGTCGTCCACGATCTTCGTCGGGTCGATCTCGGAGGGCACGAGCGTGGGCAGCGCCGTGGGGATCTCGGTGGGCAGGCCCGGGATGCCGAGGGAGAGGTCGAGGTCCATCTCGATCGAGAGGTTCGTGTAGTCGCCCATGTGCAGGTTGCGCGCGACCTGGGGGTTGCGGCCCACGACCTCGTCGACGAACGGGTAGGTGAGGAAGACGTTGAAGGACTTCACCAGCGCGTCGCCCGAGTTCGCCAGCTCGCCCAGCACCGGGCGCAGGTTGCGCAGGGTGGCGACCGTGGAGGCCTGGGTCTCGCGGATCACCCGCACCCCGACGTCGGAGAGCTGGTCGAGCGCCTTGAGCATCCGCACCAGGTCGTCGCGCTGACGGTTGAGCGAGGTCAGGGCCGAGGGCAGCTCCTCCAGCGCGGAGTCGATCGACGGCTGCTGGCGGCGCACCTCCTTGGCCAGGCGGTCGAGCCGCTCGATGGCGTCGACGATGTCGGCCTTGTTGTCGTCGAGGGTGCGCACCAGCGTCCGCACCTGGAGGAGCAGGTCGCGGGCGTCGCCCTCGCGGCCGTCCAGGGCGGTGTTGAGCTCGGTGGCGATGGTCTTCAGCTGGGCCACGCCGCCGCCGTTGAGGACGAGGCTGAGTGCGCCGAGCACCTCCTCCACCTCCGGGTTGCGGCCGGTGTCGGCGAGGCCGATGACCGCGCCGTCGGCGAGTGAGCCGGTGCCACCGTCGGTGGGGGCGTCGAGCTCGACGAACTTCTCGCCGAGGAGGCTCGTCTGGCGCAGCTGGGCGACGGGGTCGGCGGGCAGGTCGGTGTCGCTGCGCAGCCGCATCGTCACCACGGCGGTCTCGCCGTCCTGGGCGAGCCGGACGTCGGTGACCTCCCCGACCGTCACGTCGTCGACCTTCACGGTCGAGCGGGGCACGAGGTCGAGGACGTCGCGGAAGCGGGCGGTCACGGTGATCGGGTCGTCCCCGAGGTCGGGGCCGCCGGGCAGCGGCAGCGAGTAGACGTCGAAGCTGCGTCCGCAGCCGGACAGCAGCAGCGGCAGGACGAGCGCGAGGACGAGCAGCCGGGCGGCGCGGACGCGGGCGCGGGCGGGCGTGCGGGCGGGCGTGCGGGTCACTGCTGCACCTCCACGAGTCCGCCGAGCGTCGCGTCGGAGAGCACGTCCGAGGCGCTGGCCTGCTGCTTCTTCCCACGCAGGGCCGCGAGCGCGCCGGGCCTGGGCAGGACCCCCTTCAGCGCGTCGCACAGGCCGCCGGTGTCGTCCACCGACTCCGCGACCGTGCACAGGACCAGCGCGGGGTCGGTCTGGATCTGGTCGCCCAGCATCGCCAGGTTGGCGTTGGTGTCCAGCGTGCCGGCCTGCGGGTTGTAGGTGAGGTAGAGGTTGTTGAGCGCCAGCGGCGCCGTCCCGAGCGTCTCGTCGAGCGCGGCGCGCTGCTTGACGAGCACCTTGGCGACCCGGTTGAGGCCCTTGATGTCGGTGCTCAGGCCGTCGGAGTTCTGCTGGACGAAGCGCCGCACGTGCCCCAGCGCCGTGGCCAGCTGCGAGAGGGCCTTCGCCAGGTCGGTGCGCTCGCCGGCGAGCATGGTCGAGACGTCCGCGAGCGAGGAGTTGAAACGCCGCACGGTGGTGTCGTTGTCCGCGAGGGTCTCGAGGAACTGCTGGAGCTCGGAGGAGGCCGAGAAGAGGTCGTCGGAGTTGTCGTCGAGGGTGGTGGTGAGGTCGGCGAAGTCGCTCAGCGTCTGGCGGAAGGACGCGCCCTGGCCGCCGAAGTTCCGCGCGGTCTGCACGAGGAGGTCGCTCAGGGCCCCGTCGCTGTTGGCGCCGTCGGGCCCGAGGGCGACGGTGAGGTCGTCGAGGCTCTGGTACACCTGGTCCAGCTCCAGGGGGACGGCCGTGCGGTCGGTGCCGATCTCCGCGCCCGACTTCATCGTCGCGCCGCCGGTGTAGGCCGGGGTGAGCTGGACGTAGCGGTCGCCGACGACGGACGGCGAGATGATGACGGCCTTGGCGTCGGCCGGCACGTCGACGTCCTCGTCGTACTCCATCGTCACCACGACGTCGGTGCCGTCGGGGGTCACGGAGGTGATCCTGCCGACCGGGACGCCGAGGATGCGGACGTCGCTGCCCTCGTAGAGCTGGGCGGCAGAGGTGAAGCGGGCGGTCACCGTCTTCTCCCCGCCGCGGTCGAGCACGAGGACCAGGCCGGTCACCACGACCGCGAGGACGACCAGGCCGAGCAGCGGAAGACGCAGGGTGCGCAGGGCGGAGGTCACGACACCCCACCCCCGTTCGCCAGGTCGGCGACCGGCGGGAAGTTCTGGATGTAGGTGTCGAACCACGGGCCGTTGCCCAGCGTGGAGGCGAAGACCCGGTAGAAGGGGGCCATCAGCCGCAGGCTGTCGTCGATGTTGTCCTCGTTCTTGTTGAGCACGTCCAGGACCGACTCGAGGTTGCTCAGGGCGGGCGCCAGGTCCTTGCGGGACGCCTTGACCAGCGCCGTCAGCTCCCGCGAGAGACGCGAGGTGGAGACCAGCAGCCGGTGGACGGCCGCCCGCCGCTGCACCAGGGCCCGGAACAGCACATCGGCGTCCTTCATCAGCGCGACGATGTCCTCGTCGCGGGCGTCCAGCACCGTCGAGAGCCGCCGCAGGTTCACCAGCAGCGTGTTGATCTGCTCGTTCTTGGACGCCAGCGTCGAGGAGAGCGCGGAGACGCCGGCCAGGGCCCCGCGGAACTCCTCGGGGGTGTCGCGGGTCAGGTCGGCGAGCGTGCGCAGCGACCGGGAGAGCTGGTCGGTGTCGATCCGGTCGGCCGTGCTGGCCAGGCCGGTGAACGCGTCCACCACGTCGAAGGGCGAGGTCGTGTTCGCCTCCGGGATCGTGCCGCCGGGCTGCATGGTGGAGAGGTCCTGGCCGGAGTCACCCGAGTCACCCGAGCCACCGGAGCTGTCCGTCGCCGTCGGCTCGACGGCCAGGAACATGTCGCCGAGCAGCGTCTTGACCCGGATCGAGGCGTGCGCGTCGGTGTCGAAGGTGTCGTCGGTGCTGATCCGGAACCCGACGCGGACCTTGTCGCCGTCCAGCTCGATGCTGCGGACCTCGCCGACGCGGACCCCGGCGATGCGGACCTCGTCGTCCACCTTGAGACCGCCGGCCTCGCTGAACTCGGCGTAGTAGTCCTGCCCGCCGCCGATGAGGGGCAGGTCCTGGGCGCGGAAGGCGACCACCAGCAGCAGCGCCAGCACGAGGAGGCTGACGGCGCCGACGATGACGGGGTTGCGCTCGCGGAACGGCTTGCTCATCCGAGGTCGCACCTCGCCGTCCCGGTGTCGTAGTTCAGCTTCCTTGTGCTGCCGCCGGGCAGCTTCACGTCGGCCTCGAAGTGGCACAGGTAGAAGTTGAACCAGGAGCCGTAGGTGGCGGTGCCACCGATCTTGTTCAGCTTCACGGGCAGGACCTGGAGGGCACGGTCGAGCTCCGGGGCGTTGTCGTCGATGTTCTTGGTCAGGCGACGCAGCTGGCGGATGTCGCCGACGAGCGGCTCCCGCACGTCCGTGACGAGCCCGGCCGTCTTCTCCGACAGCAGCGAGATCTGGGTGAGGGAGTCGAGGATCGGGCCCCGGTCCGTCTTCAGCCCGTGCACCAGGCGCTTGAAGGTCACGATGAGCGAGGAGAGCTGGTCGTCGCGGTCGGCGAGGTGGTCGAGCGCCT
The DNA here is from genome assembly GCF_004919085.1 of Nocardioides sp. GY 10127. Lineage (GTDB taxonomy): Bacteria > Actinomycetota > Actinomycetes > Propionibacteriales > Nocardioidaceae > Nocardioides. Next base: position 67,338 of record NZ_STGL01000008.1, read on the forward strand.
CGTTGAGGTTGTCGATGAGGCTGCTGATCACCTGGTCGCGGTCGGCGAGCGTCTGCGTGACCGAGGCGGTGTGCCCGAGCAGGCTCTCCAGGGTGCCGCCCTCCCCCTGGAAGACCTGGACGATCTCGTAGGAGAGCTGGTTGACGTCGGCGGGGCTCAGCGCCTGGAACAGCGGCTTGAACCCGTTGAAGAGGACGGTGAGGTCGAGCGCCGGCGCCGTCTGGGAGACGTCGATGACGGGCTCGCCGTCCTCGCTGCCCAGGTCGACCTCCGGGCCGTCGGGCCGCTGGTCGAGGGAGATGTAGCGCTGCCCGACGAGGTTGCGGTACCGGATCGTCGCGTGCGTGACGTCGGTGACCGGCACCTGGGTCTGGAGGTCGAACCGGACCATCGCCAGGTGGCCGTCCACCACGTCCACGTCGGTGACGCTGCCGACCTTCACGCCGGCCACCCGGACGTCGTCGCCGGCCACGACGCCGGTCGCGTCGGTGAAGGTGGCCCGCACGGGCCGGGTCTCGGCGAAGGAGAGGTTGCCGACCGTGACCACGAGCAGGGCCGTGGCCAGGGTGGTGACCAGGATGAAGATGCCGAGCTTGACCAGGTCGGCGGTGGTGCGGGCGTCGAGGAGCTTCATCCGAGGCTCACCTCCGCGCCGCGCGCCATCGGGCCCACGAGGAGCGCCCCGAGGTCCGGCACGTCCTCGGTCGTGGTGCCCATCCCGGGCGCCAGGAGCGACTTGAGCAGGTCCGTCTCCGCGATCGAGCCGGCCCGGCCGCCGGAGGTGCGGAAGAAGTAGCTGGGCGTGACCCGCGACGTCCCCTTCCCCGTCGGCTCGTCGACGCCGTCGTCCATGTTCGGCTGGGCGCGCAGCGGGTTCTCCTGGCTGAAGGGCGGGTTCGGCAGGTGCAGGCAGCTCGGCCCGCGCGTCTCGCCGTACCGCGGGACGTCGGCGGCGGTGTAGGCACGCGGCTGGTTCGGCAGGGTCTCGAGCACGATGTGCAGCGTGTGGTTGCGCCAGGCCTGGGACTGGATCTTCCCGGCGTTGACCAGGCCCTTGGCCAGGCACGAGAACTCCGGGGCGTACTTGGCCAGCAGTCGCACCTGCGGCTCGGAGACCTGCCCCAGGCTGATCAGGTTGTCCTCGTTGTCCCGGAGGAACGTGCGGGCCGTCCCGGAGAACGCGGTGACGTCGGTGAAGAGCGCGTTGAGCGTGTCCTCGCGGTCGCGCAGGGTGGTCGTCGTGGTGACCGTGTCGTCGAGGATCTGCCCCACGGCCGGCAGCACGTCGGCGTAGAGGTCCGACACCTTGGCGGTCAGCCGGAGGTCCTCGATCAGCTTCGGCAGCTGCGGGTTGAGCCGGCGCAGGTAGCGGTCCAGCGTCACGATGTTCTGGCCCAGCGCCTCGCCCCGGCCCTCGAGCGCGGTCGCCAGCGCGTTGAGGGTCGCGTTGAGGTCGGCGGGGCGGACGGTCCGCAGCAGCGGGTAGAGGTCGTCCAGGACCTCCTCGACCTCGGTGGAGAGGCGGGTCTGGGTGATCACGTCACCCGCCTGGATCGGTCCGGCGGGGTCGTCCGGGGACTGGAGACTGACGTACTTCTCGCCGAACAGCGTCTTGGGCACGATGTAGGCCGAGACGTTGGCCGGGATCTCGCTCGTGGCGTCCGGGAAGAGCCCGAGCTCGACGTCCACGCCCTCGGAGGTGACGTCGAACGACATCACCTCGCCCACGATCACCCCGCGGATCTTCACGTCGCCGCGCCGGGGCAGCTGGAGCCCGGCGTGCGTCGTGCGCAGCGTGACCGTGGTGTAGTCGCGGAACTTGCCGGTGAACTGGGCGTACGTCAGCCACACCGCCACCAGGAGCAGCGCGAGGAAGACGAGGCCCAGGACGCGGGCGCGGGACAGGAGCACGGCTAGCCCGCCAGCCTGACCGTGGTCGTGGTGCCCCAGATGGCCATGGAGAGCATCAGGTCGAGGACGTTGACGGCGACGATCGACGTCCGCACCGCGCGGCCCACGGCCACGCCGACGCCCGCCGGGCCGCCGCTGGCGGTGTACCCGTAGTAGCAGTGGATGAGGATGACGGTGACGGCGAAGACGAGGACCTTGCCGAACGACCACAGGACGTCCTCGGGCGCGAGGAACTTGGTGAAGTTGTCCGCGTAGGTGCCCGACGACTGGCCGTAGAGGCCGGTGACGGTGAGCCGGGTGGCCACGTAGGAGGAGAGCAGGCCCACCACGTAGAGCGGCACGATCGCCACGAGGCCGCCGACGATGCGGGTGCTCACGAGGTACTGCATCGACGGGATCGCCATGACCTCGACGGCGTCGATCTCCTCGGAGATGCGCATGGCGCCGAGCTGGGCGGTGAAGCCGCAGCCCACGGTGGCGGCCAGCGCGATGCCGGCCACCAGCGGCGCGATCTCGCGGGTGTTGAAGTAGGCGGAGACGAAGCCGGCGAACCGGGCGGTGCCGAGCTGGTCGAGCGCGGCGTACCCGGACAGGCCGACCTGGGCGCCGGTGAAGAACGTCATCGAGACGATGACGCCCACGGTGCCGCCGATGACCGCCAGCGAGCCGGAGCCGAGGGTGACCTCGGCCAGGATGCGCAGGATCTCCTTGTAGTAGCGGCGCACCGTGCGCGGGGTCGCCGCGAGCGCGCGCAGGTAGAAGGACAGCTGGGCGCCGAGGTCGTCCAGCGCGCCCAGCGGCTTGGTGTAGATCGCCTTGAGGTCGGCCACGTCGTCCCCCTCAGCCCGTCTTCGGGGGCACGACCTGGAGGTAGATCGCGCTGAGGACGAAGTTGGCGACGAACAGCAGCAGGAAGGTGATGACGACGGACTCGTTGACCGCGTCGCCGACGCCCTTCGGCCCACCGCCGGCGTTCATGCCCTTGTAGGAGGCCACCACGGCGGCGATGAGCCCGAAGATCATCGCCTTGATCAGGCCGATCCAGATGTCGGGCAGCTGGGCCAGCGCGGTGAAGGAGGCGATGTAGGCGCCGGGCGTGCCGTCCTGGAGCACCACGTTGAAGACGTAGCCGCCGGCCACGCCGACGACGCTCACCAGGCCGTTGAGGAAGACCGCCACGAGCATGGTCGCGAGGACGCGGGGCACGACGAGGCGCTGGATCGGGTCGATGCCGAGCACCATCATCGCGTCCAGCTCCTCGCGGATCTTCCGGGCGCCGAGGTCGGCGGCGATCGCCGACCCGCCGGCGCCGGCGATGAGGAGCGCGGTGGCGATGGGGGCCGCCTGCTGGACGACCGCGAGCACGGACGCCGCGCCCGTGAACGCCTCGGCGCCGAACTGGCGGATGAGGCCGCCGACCTGCAGGGCGATGACGGCGCCGAACGGGATGGCCACGAGGGCGGTCGGGACGATCGTCACCGACGCCACGAACCAGGCCTGCTGGATGAACTCCCGCAGCTGGAAGGGACGCCGGAAGAGCCCGCGCCCCACGTCGAGGGCGAAGGCGAAGAGGCTGCCCGCGGCTCCCACCGGGGCGAGCAGGCGGGCGGTGGTGGAGGGCATCGCTGTCTCAGGCCCCCGTCGCCATCGCCATGCCCGGCGCGAACGAGCCCGGGGGCGGGGTGATGCCGTTCTCGCGGCACCACTCCCCCGGCTCGCGCTGGCTGCGGCGCGGGATGCCGTTGGAGGGCTCGAGCTGGAGCGGGATGGGCGGCAGCGGCGGGAGCTCCTGGTCCGCCTCGGCGGCGAGCTCGTCGGCGTCCTTCTCCTCCGACATGCCGATGGGGCCGACGCGCTGGGCGTTGAGGAACTGGCGCACGACCGGCTCCTCCGAGCTCAGCAGCATCTCGCGCGGCCCGAACATGGCCAGGTGCTTGTGGTAGAGCAGGCCGATGTTGTCGGGCACCGTGCGCGCGGTGTTGATGTCGTGGGTGACGATGAGGAACGTGGCGTCGATCTGCGCGTTGAGGTCGACGATCAGCTGGTTGAGGAACGCCGTGCGCACCGGGTCCAGGCCGGAGTCCGGCTCGTCGAAGAGCACGATCTCGGGGTCGAGGACCAGCGCCCGCGCCAGGCCGGCGCGCTTGCGCATGCCGCCGGAGATCTCACCGGGCAGCTTGTCCTCGGAGCCCACCAGGCCCACCAGGTCCATCTTCTCCATCACGATGGAGCGGACCTCGGACTCGGACTTGCGGGTGTGCTCGCGCAGCGGGAACGCCACGTTGTCGTAGAGGTTCATGGAGCCGAACATCGCGCCGTCCTGGAACAGGACGCCGAACAGCTTCCGGATCTCGTAGAGGTCCCGCTCGGAGCAGGAGGCGATGTCCGTGCCCTCGATGACGATCGAGCCCCGGTCCGGCTTCAGCAGGCCGATGAGCGACTTGAGGAAGACCGACTTGCCGGTGCCCGACGGGCCCAGCATCACGCAGATCTCCCCGGCGGGCACCGTCAGCGTGACGTCCCCCCAGATCAGCTGCTTGCCGAACGACTTCGTCAGGTGCTCGACCCTGATCTCCACACCCATGGTGCTCCTCCCTCCCGTGGTCCCCGGCGGTCGCGCCGCCTGAGCGGCGCCGTGTCCTGACCTGCCGGTAACAACGGCGTCACCGGCGCGAGGTTACGCACGAAATGTCGTCCGCGTCACGCACTTGTAGTGACCGGGGTCACCAGGTCTTCCTGACACGTCGGCAGGGCGCCGACCGGGCGGAGACATCCGGGTACCCGAGGGGGTACTGGTCGAGACCGGTGGGAGGGGTGGGGAAATGCCGCGAGGGCGGCCACCCCGGTGGGGTGACCGCCCTCGGCGGTGTGGTGCAGGTGTCCCCTCGCGGGGACGGGGTCACTTGAGGGTGACGGTGGCGCCGGCGCCCTCGAGGGCCTCCTTGGCCTTCTCCGCGGCCTCCTTGGTGGCGCCCTCGAGGATCGCCTTGGGGGCACCCTCGACGAGCTCCTTGGCCTCCTTCAGGCCGAGGGAGGTCAGGGCGCGCACCTCCTTGATGACGTTGATCTTCTTGTCACCAGCGGCCTCGAGGATGACGTCGAACTCGTCCTTCTCCTCAGCGGCGGCCTCGCCACCGGCGGCACCGCCGGCAGCGGGGGCGGCGGCGACGGCGACCGGGGCGGCCGCGGTGACGCCGAAGGTGTCCTCGAACTCCTTCACGAACTCGGAGAGCTCGATGAGGGTCATCTCCTTGAACGCGTCGAGGAGCTCGGTGGTGCTCAGCTTCGCCATGGTGGCGTCCTTTCAGCTGTGGTCGGCGCCCGTCGCGGGCGCCGTCCGGGGTTTCAGGTGGTGGTAGCCGTGGGTGACCCGGAGGGTCACGCCTCGGCGGTGTCGCCCTCGTCGGAGGCCGCGGGGGCCTCGTCGGCGGGGGCCTCGGCAGCAGCCGGGGCCTCCTCGGCGGCGACCGGCGTGCCGGCACCACCTGCGAGGATCGAGGGGTCCTCCTCGGCCTTCGCCTGGAGCGCACCCGCGAGACGGGCGGCCTGGGCGATCGGCGCGTTGAGGAGGTAGACGGCCTGGGACAGCGACGCCAGCATGGCGCCGGCCATCTTGCCCAGGAGGACCTCGCGCGACTCGAGGTCGGCCAGCTTGGCCACCTCGGCAGCGTCGAGAGCCTTGCCGTCCAGGACTCCACCCTTGATCACGAGGGTGGGGTTGGCCTTGGCAAAGTCACGCAGGCCCTTCGCGGCCTCCACGACGTCGCCCGAGATGAAGGCGATGGCGGTGGGGCCGGTGAGCAGGTCGTCGAAGCCGGCGAGCCCGGCCTCCTTGGCGGCCAGCTTGGCCAGCGTGTTCTTGACCACGGCGTACGTGGCGTTCTCGCCGAGGGAGCGGCGGAGGTCCTGCAGCTCCTTCACGGTGAGACCGCGGTACTCGGTCAGCACGGCACCCGCGGACTCGTTGAACTGCTCAACGATGTCAGCGACGGCCGCCTGCTTGTCTGCCCGCGCCATGGGTCTCCTTACATCGGTCGGAGAGCCGCCACACGTCCCGGGAAAGACGAACGGCCCCGGGCGCAGGCCCAGGGCGTGGAAGCGGTACGAGGTACCGAGTCTGTGCTCTGTATCCTGCGCGGGTCGCTCGCTTCTCGCGAGGCCTTCGGTCCTCCTGCTCGCGCAGGGGGACGACCGGCGGTCTCTGGTTACGGGCTCCAGAGTAGGGACGTCGCGCGGTGCCGCCAAATCGGCACGGGTCCGCGCGCGGGCCCACCCGTCCGGACCTCGGCGCCACCTGTGCCGCGGGGCGGACGACTGGCAGGATCGGAGCCATGACCGACCGTACGCCGCTCGCCCAGCTCGCCCCCGCGGACCTGGCGGCCTTCCTCGAGAAGACCCAGGCCGACTACGCCCAGCTCGTCGAGCGCGGGCTGAAGCTGGACCTCACGCGTGGCAAGCCGTCCGCCGAGCAGCTCGACCTCTCCGACGGTCTCCTCGGCCTGCCGACCACGACGAAGGACGCCACCGGCACCGACGTCCGCAACTACGGCGGCCTCGAGGGCCTGCTCGGGCTCCGCGCCCTCTTCGCCGAGCTCCTCGGCGTCGAGACCGAGCAGCTCATCGCCGGCGGCAACTCCAGCCTGGAGATGATGCACCGCACCGTCACCAGCCTCGTGCTGTGGGGCGCCGCGGGCGTCGACCAGCCGTGGAAGGACGCCGGCACGGTGAAGTTCATCTGCCCCGTCCCCGGCTACGACCGCCACTTCACGCTGCTCGCCGACCTCGGCATCGAGATGGTCACCGTCCCGATGAACGCCGACGGCCCGGACGTGGAGGCGGTCAAGGCCCTCGTCGCCGACGACCCGTCGGTCAAGGGCATGTGGATCGTCCCGACCTACGCGAACCCGACCGGCTCCACCTGCTCGGTCGAGGTCGCCACCGCGCTCATGTCGATGCCCACCGCGGCCCCCGACTTCCGGATCATGTGGGACAACGCCTACGCGCTGCACCACCTCACCGACGACGAGATCAAGAGCGCCGACGCGCTCTCCATCGCGGCGGCCAACGGCAACCCCGACCGGCCGATCCTGTTCGCCTCGACGTCCAAGATCACCTACGCCGGCGCCGGCGTGGCGGTGATGGCGATGTCGCCGCTGAACAAGGCCTGGTTCCTCAAGCACCTCGCCATGGCCTCGATCGGCCCGGACAAGGTCAACCAGCTGCGCCACCTGGAGTTCTTCGGCGACGCCGAGGGCGTGCGCGCGCACATGCGCAAGCACCGCGACATCATCGCCCCGAAGTTCGCTGCCGTGGAGGACGCCCTCACCGAGGCGCTGGACGGCCTGGACGTCGCCGAGTGGTCGCGCCCCACGGGCGGCTACTTCGTGAACCTGGACGTCGTGGACGGCACCGCGACCCGGGTCGTCCAGCTCGCCAAGGAGGCCGGCATCGCGCTGACCCCCGCCGGCTCGGCCTTCCCGCACGGCAACGACCCGCGCGACCGCAACATCCGCCTCGCCCCGACGTTCCCGCCGCTGGACCAGGTCGAGACCGCCATGGCGGGCGTGGCCACCTGCGTGGCGCTCGCCGCCGCGGAGAAGCTCAGCAGCTGATCGCCGGCGGCCCGCCCCAGCCGGGGTGGGTCGCTCAGCCGGGGTTGACCGCGACGACCACGTCGCGGTCGATCCCGGCGTCCACGCGGTGGCGGAAGCCCTGCCACGGGCCGTCGTCGAGCGGCTCGAGCCCGGCCGCGGCCAGGAGCTCCAGGGCCTGCTCGCGCGGCGCGACGTGCGTGTTCCAGGCGATGCCGACGGCTCCCCCGGGACGCAGCAGCCGCCGCCAGCCCGGGAGGGACTCGGCGAGGAGCTCCGCGGGGCCGCGGCTGCGCCCGCCGTCCCGGCCGTGGGAGCCGTGCTGGACCCCGTAGGGGGCGTCCGTGACGAGCACGTCGGCGCTCCCGGCCCGGAAGACGTCCGCGGCGCGCCGGGTGTCCGCCTCCACCACCGTCAGGTGCTGGGTGCGGCCTTCCTTCCACGCGTCCTTGTCCGCGGCCAGCTCGACGGCCAGCCGCCGGCCGAGGCGCTCGCCGTCGCGCTTGAGCGGCGAGACGTCCGCGGTGTGCTTGAGCCGCTTCGTCCGCAGCCAGGTCTTGAGGTAGGCCGCCTGGGCGTCGAACGCCTTGCCGTCGACGTCGAGGCCGTCGGCGTCGCAGCCGTGCACGAGGGCGGCGTGCAGGGTCGTGCCGCGCCCGCACATCGGGTCGAGCACGCGGGTGCTGCGCCGCCGCCCGGACAGCGCGGCGGGGAGCAGCCCGTCCGGCGTGGCCGAGGCCCACACCGTGAGGTTGAGCAGGAGCCGGGTGAAGAGCTCGTTGGTCTTGCCGACGTACTTCTGGATGGTGAGGAGGTCCTCGTCCAGGGTCCGGACGTCGGCGGGCTCGGTCGGGAGCAGTGCGGGTCCGAAGCCGGCGTCCTCCAGCTCGAACAGGGCGTACCCGCCCGAGAGCAGCCCCAGGTGGGCGCGCGTGCGCTCGTCGAGCTCGACGTCCCGGGTGCGCAGGACCAGGTAGGGCAGCCCGCCCATCGTCTCCAGCCGGACGTCGTCCAGGACGCCGGCCAGGGCCGTGGCGGCCAGCACCTGTGCCTCCGCGAGAAGGAGGGCGGGCGTGGCGTCGGCGTAGACGCGGTTGGCCGACGGGCGGACGAGGACGGCCCAGGTGCTCACGGGGACTCCTGCTGGGGTGCGGGTGGGGACGGGACGGCGCGGGGTGCGGGACAACGGCGACGGCCCGCCGGCCCCGGAGGGGGCGCGACGGGCCGTCGTCAGGATGCTGCTCGAGGTGAGCGCGAGGCTCAGGCCTCCTCGGACTCCGCGATGTTGCGGGTCACGTTGGGGTCGACCTGGATACCGGGGCCCATCGTCGTCGAGAAGGTGACCTTCTTGACGTAGCGGCCCTTGGAGGCGGCCGGCTTGAGTCGCAGGACCTCCTCGAGGGCGGCGGCGTAGTTCTCCGCCAGCGCCTTCTCGTCGAAGGACGCCTTGCCGATGATGAAGTGCAGGTTGGCGTGACGGTCCACGCGGAACTCGATCTTGCCGCCCTTGATGTCGGTCACGGCCTTGGCCGGGTCCGGGGTGACGGTGCCGACCTTGGGGTTCGGCATGAGGCCGCGGGGGCCGAGCACGCGGCCGAGGCGGCCGACCTTGCCCATGAGGTCCGGGGTCGCGACGACGGCGTCGAAGTCGAGGTAGCCGCCGGCCACCTTCTCGATCAGCTCGTCGCCACCGACCTCGTCGGCACCGGCGTCGAGGGCGGCCTGGGCCTTGTCACCGACGGCGAAGACGAGGACCTTGGCGGTCTTGCCGGTGCCGTGGGGCAGGTTGACGGTGCCGCGCACCATCTGGTCGGCCTTGCGGGGGTCGACGCCGAGACGCATGACCACGTCCACGGTCTCGTCGAACTTCTTCTTGCTGGAGCCCTTCGCGATCTTGATCGCGGCCAGCGGGGCGTGCAGCTCGGCGGTGTCGAACGACTCCACGGCTGCGCGGTAGCTCTTGCTGCGCTGCATGGTCTGGTCTCTCTTCTCTGTTCCAGGTGTGGTCGTGTGGGCCAGCGCGGCCCTGCCACAGGTGGGAGCAGACGCGTGCGTCACCGAGCGGTGACGCAGGGGTGCGTCGGCGGGGGTCCTCAGTCGGTGGTGACGCCCATGGAGCGGGCGGTGCCCTCGACGATCTTCATCGCGGCGTCGATGTCGTTCGCGTTGAGGTCGGGCAGCTTCGTCTGGGCGATCTCGCGCACCTGGTCCTTGGTCAGCTTGCCGACCTTGTCCTTGTGCGGGACCGAGGAGCCCTTCTGCAGACCAGCAGCCTTCTTGATGAGCTCCGCCGCCGGCGGGGTCTTCGTGATGAAGGTGAACGAGCGGTCCTCGTAGATGGTGATCTCGACCGGGATCACGTTGCCGCGCATGGACTCGGTCTGGGCGTTGTACGCCTTGCAGAAGTCCATGATGTTGACGCCGTGGGGACCGAGAGCGGTACCCACCGGCGGGGCCGGGGTCGCGGCGCCGGCCTGCAGCTGCACCTTGACCAGTGCAGAGATCTTCTTCTTGGGAGGCATGATGCTTCTCTTTCTGTCTCGTGGTCATGACGAGGGCCCCGTCGGGCTCTCTGCCACCTGCGCCCGTCGCCGGGCGCAGCGTTCATTGTGCGGCGTGGTGCCGCAGGAGCCCAAACCGGGAGTGCCCGGGGCCCCGGACCGACGAGGACCCGGCACCCTCGCGGGCTGCCGGGTCCTCGTGGGCGTGGGTCGCTCAGACGCGCTGGATCTGGCTGAAGGACAGCTCGACCGGGGTCTCGCGACCGAAGATCTCGACCAGGGCCTTGACGCGCTGCGACTCGGCGTTGATCTCGGTGATCGTGGCGTGCAGCGTGGCGAACGGACCGTCGACCACCATGACGGAGTCGGAGACCGCGAAGTCGGCGACCTCGATCGGCTTCTTGGCCTGCGGGGCGGAGGAGCCACCGGGCTGCGAGGCGCCGGCAGCGGCGGCCTCGGCCTCGACGCGGGCCATGACGGCCGGGCGGAGCATGTCCTCGACCTCGGTCATGGTCAGCGGGACGGGCTGGTGGGAGTTGCCCACGAAGCCGGTCACCGACGGCGTGTGCCGGACGGCGGACCAGGACTCGTCGGTGAGGTCCATGCGGACGAGCACGTAGCCGGGCAGGACGGTCCGCTTGACCATCTTGCGCTGGCCGTTCTTGATCTCCGCGACCTCCTCGGTGGGGACCACGATCTCGTGGATGTAGTCCTCCATGTTGAGGGAGATGATGCGGTTCTCGAGGTTCTGCTTGACCCGGTTCTCCATGCCCGAGTACGTGTGCACGACGAACCAGTCGCCCGGCTTCGCCCACAGCTCGCGGCGGAACGCCTCGAGCGGGTCGTCCTCGTCGGCCTCGTCCTCGGTGGCCTCGTCCTCGACGGCGTCCTCGTCGGCGGGCTCGTCCTCGACCGCGACGTCCTCGACGTCGGCGTCGACCTGGTCGTCGACGAGGTCCTCGGCAGCGACGTCACCAGGCTCGACCTCGGTCTCCTCGACCAGGTCGACCTGCTCCGACTCGTACTGCTCCGACACGTGATGCTCCATCAGCTCGACGGGACCGGGGCCTCCCCGGTCCGGGACTTGCCCGGCGGGCGCCGGGCGGGCGGCCCCGCGATCGGGCGGCTCGACGGGCGAGCCGGTACCGGGGGGCGGGACACAGCCTAATAGGCCCAGCGTAGAGCCCCGCGGAACCGCCGGGCCCACCCGCGCTGCGGGACTAGAACAGCTCGCCGCTGAACAGGGCGAAGGCCGCGCGGCCGAGCCCGAGGTCCAGCAGGGAGATGAACGCCATCATGACGACGACGAACACCAGGACCACCACGAAGTAGGTGATCAGCTGCTCCTGCGTCGGCCAGACGACCTTGCGGAGCTCGGCGACGACCTGTCGCAGGAAGGTCACCGGGCCGGTGCGCTCGACCTTGTCGCTACGCGTGTCCGACACGTGCCACCTCCTCTTCCGTTCCGTCGTTCGACCTCTTTGCAGGGCACGAGGGACTTGAACCCCCAACCTTCGGTTTTGGAGACCGATGCTCTGCCAGTTGAGCTAGTGCCCTCCGATGCTCCCCCACCTGCTCTGTCGCGCCGGGCGCGTTCGAGCCTGTGGATGAACAACCGCGCTGGATACTACGGGTGGCACGGAGGGGAGTCCAAACGGGTCCCCCTCCACGCCGGGGTCGCCGGGCCCCGGGAGGGACCCCGCCCGCTCGCCGCAGTGGTGCGGGCCCGGCTCCGGGGACGTCCTCCTAGGCTGACCGGCATGGCCCCCCAGACCAGTGCACGACCAGGCACCACCCCCGTGCCCCAGGCCCCGGACACGGCCCCGGGCCGGCGCGACCTGCGGACCCTGCCCAAGGCCCACCTGCACCTGCACTTCACCGGGTCGATGCGGCACGCCACGCTCCTCGAGCTCGCCGAGCGGGACGGCGTCCACCTGCCCGATGCGCTGGTCGGGGAGTGGCCGCCCACGCTGTCGGCCGCCGACGAGAAGGGCTGGTTCCGGTTCCAGCGCCTCTACGACGTGGCGCGCGCGGTCCTGCGCACCGAGGACGACGTGCGCCGGCTCGTGCGGGAGGCCGCCGAGGACGACGTGGCGGACGGCGGGGTGTGGACCGAGATCCAGGTCGACCCCAGCGGCTACGCGGCCCGCTTCGGCGGGGTGACCGCCATGACGGACCTGGTGCTCGACGCCGTCGCCGACGCGTCCCGGGAGACGGGGCTGGGCATGGCGGTGGTCATCGCCGCGAACCGCACGCGGCACCCGCTCGACGCCCGGACCCTGGCCCGGCTGGCCGCGCAGTACGCGGACCGCGGCGTCGTCGGGTTCGGCCTCTCCAACGACGAGCGGCGCGGCACGACCGCCGACTTCGGCCCCGCCTTCGCCATCGCGGAGCGCGCCGGGCTGCTCCTCGTGCCCCACGGCGGCGAGCTGCGGGGCGCCGACCACGTCCGCACCTGCCTCGACGCCCTGCACCCCGGGCGGCTGGGGCACGGCGTGCGGTCGGTGGAGGACCCGGCGGTGCTCGACCGGGTCGTGACCGCCGGCATCGCCCTCGAGGTCTGCCCGACCTCGAACGTCTCCCTGGGCGTCTACCCCGACCTCGCCTCCGTGCCCGTGCCCGCCCTGCTGGCCGCCGGCGCCACGGTCGCCCTCGGCGCGGACGACCCGCTGCTGTTCGGGCCGCGCCTGCTCGGCCAGTACGAGGCCGTCCGCGAGGCGCACGGCCTCGACGACGCCACGCTGGCCGAGCTGGCTCGCATGTCCCTGCGGGCCTCGCGCTCGCCGTCGGACCTGCGGGCGAGGGCTCTCGCGGACATCGACGACTGGCTCGCCGGACCCTCCCCGGAGCAGCCCGCCTCCTGACAGGATGGGCCCGTGAGCCAGGACCCCGAGGAGACCATGCCGATCCTCCGCACGCCCGAGGCCGCCGCGGACGCCGACCCCGGTGCCGACTCCGGGGCCGAACCCGTCGCCGAGGTGACGCGCCCCGAGCCGCTCGCCGAGCGGACCGTCGAGCAGCCGGTGGACGCTCCCGAGGACTCCCCCGCCGCTGCGGGCACTGCGGGTGCTGAGGGTGCTGAGGGCGCTGCGAGCGCCGAGGGCGCCGAGGGCGCTGCGGGCGCCGAGGGCGAGGCAGCGGCGCCGGAGTGGGCGCCCCGCCCCTGGACGCCCCCCGCGTGGACTCCCCCGGCCGACGCGGCCCCCGGCACCCAGGCGCCGACGCCGTACGGCCACAACCCGTTCGCCGACGCGGCCGCCGCCGACCGGGACGCCCAGCCGGCCCCGGGCGGCTACCCCGGCTCCGACCCCGCCACGTGGGGCGCCGGCGCGCCTGTCCCCCCGCCGACCGCTCCCCCGGCGGCCCCGCCGAGTCACGCGGCCTCGCCGACGTACTCCGCCCCCGCCCGGCCCGAGTGGTCCGAGGGCGCACCCGCCGCCCCGGCCACGCCCCCGCAGTGGGGCGGGCAGCCGCAGGCGGCGCAGCCGTACGGCGCTCAGCCCTCCTACCCCGCGCAGCCCTACGCAGCCCAGCCCTATGCCGCCCAGCCCCACGCCACCCAGCCCTACGGCGGGGGCGCGTACCCGGCGCAGGGGTACGGCTACCAGGGGTACCCGGGCCAGCCGGCGCAGGTCGCCCCGCGGCACCCGCTCGCGACCCCGGCGCTGATCGTCGGCATCTGCGGGCTCGTCGGCTCCGTGCTCTACGGCGTGGGGCTGCTCGCGGGCCCGGTCGCCTGGTTCCTCGGCGCCCGCGCCCGCGGCCAGATGCGCCGGGAGCCGGGTCGCTGGTCGGGCGGCGGCGAGGCGACCGCCGGCATGGTGCTCGGCATCGTGACCACGGCGCTGCTGGCGCTCAGCCTGCTGGTGGTCGTGTTCTTCGTGTTCCTGCTCATCGGCGGGGCGATGGCCTGACGGCTGCCCCGCCGCGGCCGCCCCGCCGCGGCCGCGTCAGAGCGAGCAGCCCACCAGGACGGGCTCGTTGACCAGCTCGACGCCGTAGGCCTCCCGCACGCCGTCCCGGATGGTCCGGGCGAGGCGCAGCAGGTCCTCGGTGGACGCCGAGCCCCGGTTGGTCAGCGCGAGGGTGTGCTTCGTGGACAGGGTCGCGCGGCCGGCGTCCCCCTCGACGGCGAAGCCCTTGCCGAACCCGGCGTGGTCGATGAGCCAGGCGGCCGAGGTCTTCACGGTGCCGTCGGGCTGCGGGTACGCGGGGGCACCGTCGGGCACCTGCGCCGCGTCGAGGACGGGGTTGGTGAAGAACGAGCCCGCCGACCAGGTGTCGTGGTCGGAGGGGTCCAGCACCATCCCCTTGCCACCCCGCAGCGCCAGGACGGCGGCGCGGACGTCCGCGATCGGCGCGCGCTGCCCCTGCTCGACCCCGAGGGCCCGGGCGAGCTCGGCGTAGGCCACCGGGCCCGCGAGCGAGGCGGCGCGCAGCTGGAAGGTCACCGAGACGACCACGTACCGGTCGGGCTCGGCCTTGAACGCCGACCAGCGGTAGGCGAACCCGCAGTCGGCCCCGGCGAAGGTGCGCCAGCGACGCTCGACCCGGTCCCACGTCCGCACCTGCGCGATGGTCTGGGAGACCTCCTGGCCGTAGGCGCCGACGTTCTGCACCGGCGTCGCGCCGGTCGAGCCGGGGATGCCGGACAGCGCCTCGACGCCGGCCCAGCCGCGCTCCACCGCGTGGGCCACGAAGGCGTCCCACGGCTCGCCGGCGGCGACGGTCACGACGGCGCCGCCGCAGGTCACCTCGCCGTCCTCGACGTCCGCCGAGATCCCGCGCGTGGCGACCTGCACCACGGTGCCCTCGAAGCCCGCGTCGGCGACGACGAGGTTGGAGCCGCCCCCCAGCACCAGCAGGGGCTCGCCGGCGTCGTCGGCGGCGGTCACCGCTGCGACCAGCTCCTCGTCCGTGGTCGCGCGGACGAACCGGCGGGCCGGGCCGCCGAGGCGCAGGGTGGTGTGGTCGGCGAGCAGGGTGGGCTCGTCAGGCACGGACGACGGCCTTCGGCATGCCCAGGACCTTCGTGCCCCCGCAGGTGACCTCGAGGGCGATCGTCACCAGGCCGTCCTCGACCTTCTTCACGGTGCCGCCGACGACCACCTCGACGCCCTCGTCGTCGTCCGGGACGACGACGGGGTTGGTGAACTTGCAGCCGAGCTCGACGACCTCGGCGTCACCGGTCCAGCTCGCGACGGCGCGCGCGGCCAGGGCCTGGGTGAACATGCCGTGGGCGATGACGCCGGGCAGCCCGACGCTCATCGCGACCCGCTCGGACCAGTGGATGGGGTTGAAGTCGCCGCTGGCCCCCGCGTAGCGCACGAGGTGCGCCCGGGTGACCGGGTAGGTGCGGGTCTCCAGGACGGTGCCGACCTCGAGGCTCATGCCTGCTCCCCCTCGGCGGGAGCGCGGTGCACCAGGGTGGCCGTGGCCGTGCAGACCAGCGCCCCCTCGGCGTCCACGATCTCGCTGGACGTGGTGATGATGTCGTTGCCGCCGATCTGGCGCAGGCCGGCGACCGTGAGGGTCGCGCTGAGCGTGTCGCCGACCGCGACGGGCCGGGCGTAGGCGAACTTCTGCTCGCCGTGCACGATCCGGTGCAGCGCGACGCCCTCGGCGTCGAGGAAGTCGTTCATGGCGTCGAAGGCCAGGACGATCGGGAAGGTCGCCGGGAGCGGGCCGCCGGCCCAGGTGCCGCCGGTGGCCTCGGCGAACGCGCGGACGCGCTCGTCGGTCACCGTGTACGGCCTGGACGCCGGGTAGGCACGCCCCACGAGGGAGGAGTCCACGGGCATGCGGCCGAGCCTAGTGGGCGCGGCCGACGAGCCCCGCAACGACGGGGTGGGAACCGCGGGCGCGACGACCGGGGTGGAAAGGCCACGACCCGCCGGGCCGGAGCCGGGCGGGTCGTGGGGTGCGTACGTGCGCTGGGGTTCAGCGGGTCTCGCGGTGCGCGGTGTGCTTGCGGCAGCGCGGGCAGAACTTGTTCAGCTCGATCCGGTCGGGGTTGTTCCGACGGTTCTTCTTGGTGATGTAGTTCCGCTCCTTGCAGTCAACGCAGGCGAGCGTGATCTTGGGGCGAACGTCAGAGCTCTTGGAGGCCACGGGGAAGTCCTTGTTGATCGGGAAGTGCGGATGAGTCAGTGGTAGCGGGGGCGGGACTCGAACCCGCGACACCACGATTATGAGCCGTGTGCTCTAACCACCTGAGCTACCCCGCCACAGGGGACGAGGTCGGCCACCAGCCTACGCTGGGGACCAACCCCGTTTCCCAGAGCCCCTTTACGGAATCGAACCGTAGACCTTCTCCTTACCATGGAGACGCTCTGCCGACTGAGCTAAAGGGGCGACGAGGAAGAAGATTACACATGGCCCCGCGGGATGCGAAATCGGCGTGACGGACGTGGGTCGGCAGCGCGTCGTCGCAGGTCAGAGCAGCTGAGCGAGCAGCGGGAGCAGCAGGCTGGTGAGCAGCGCCGTGAGCCCCATCGACAGCCCCGAGAAGGCCCCGGCGACCTCGTCCTCGCCGAGCACCCGGGCGGTGCCGATGCCGTGCGACGCGGCGCCCACCGCCAGGCCCCTCGCCCGCGGGTCGCGCACGCGCAGCCAGGTGAGCACGGTCGGGCCGGCGACCGCGCCGAGGATGCCCGCGAGGATGGTCAGGGCCGCCGTGAGCGAGGCGATCCCGCCGAGGCTCTCGGAGAGCGGGATGGACACCGCCGCGGTGGTCGCCTTCGGCGCCATGGTGCGGCCCAGCTCCTCGGAGCCCCCGAGGAGGACCACCAGCCCGTAGGCGGTGGTGATCGACACCAGGGCCCCCACCACCAGCGAGCCCAGCAGGGGCAGGACGTACCCGCGCAGGCGGTGCAGCTGGCGGTGCAGGGGGACGGCGAGGGCGACCGTGGCCGGGCCGAGGAGGAACGAGACCGCCGCGGTGCCGTCGGTGAAGACGTCCAGGTCGGCCCCGGTCGCCAGGATCGCGGCCGCCAGCACGGCGACCGCCACGAGCACCGGCTGCGCCAGCGGGTGCCGCCCGGTGCGGTCCCGCAGCCAGCAGCCGGCGCGGTAGGCCAGCAGGGTGGCCACCAGCCAGGTCAGCGGCTGGTCGAGCAGCCAGGTCATGCGCCGCTCCCCCCGCCCGGCGGCTCGCCGGGCAGCCCACCCGGCACCTCGCCCGGGGCGCTGCGACGCCCGGCCAGCGCCTGGGCCAGCAGCCCCACCGCGGCGAGGCCGGCGAGCCACGAGCCGACCAGCCCCGCGACCACGGGGAGCGCGTCCGCACGGAGCAGCCCCAGGTAGGCCACCACGCCGACCCCGGCCGGGACGAAGAACAGCTGGAGGTGGCCGAGCAGGGCGTCGGCGGCGACGTGGACGCTGCCCTCGCCGTCGCCGCCCGCGCTCGGGTGGCGCACCCGGAGCACCACGAGGAGCAGGAGCATCCCGATCACCGGGGCGGGCACGGGCACGCCGGTGAGGTGGACGATCACGGTGCCGACGAGCTGGCACCCCAGGAGCCACGTGAGGCCGGTGAGGAAGCGCACGGTCGGTGAGTCTGGCAGCCGCCCGGCCGCTGCGCGGTCACCCCGGGCTCTGTCGCCGGGTCCTGCCTGACGGGTCCTGTCCGCCGGGTCAGGACGCCGAGCCGCGGGCGTGGCAGCCGACCAGGTGGGGGTCGAAGAGCCCGAGCGCCTCCATGAGGGCGTACATCGTGGTCGGACCGACGAAGGCGAAGCCCTTCTTCTTCAGGGCCTTCGACAGGGCGGTCGACTCGGGCGAGGTGGTGCCCAGCTCCTCGGTGGTCGCCGGCGCCGGGGAGTCGGTGGGCGCGTAGGCCCGCAGCATCGCCTCCAGGCCACCCTCGCCGCGCAGCGCGATCGTGGCCGCGGCGTTGCGCCGGGCGGCTTCGATCTTCGCCCGGTTGCGGACGATCCCCGGGTCGGCCATGAGCCGCTCGACGTCGTCGTCCGTGAGCGCGGCGACCGTCTCGGCCTCGAAGCCCGAGAACACCTCCCGGAAGCGCTCGCGCTTGGTGAGGATGGTCGACCAGGACAGGCCGGCCTGGAAGCCCTCGAGCACGAGCCGCTCGAGGTGGGCGGCCTCCCCGTGGACGGGGTGGCCCCACTCGTGGTCGTGGTAGTCGCGCATCGGCCCCGGCCCGCCTGCCCACGGGCAGCGGGCGACGCCGTCTTCTCCGGTGATCGGTCCCATGCGCCCACCCTGGCACCGGCCGCCGACGGGTGCGGTCGGCGGCCGGCGTCCTGGGGAGGGACGCGCGCCACCGCCGGCCTGTGCACGGCTCGTGGCCCGCCCGGGGCCCGGGTCAGGCGGTGACGACCCACCCGGCGTCGGAGCCGACGAGCCCGGACGGCGCGTCGGTGGGCTCCAGCCGGACGATCACGGACTTCGAGGTCGGGCAGTTGCTCTCCAGCGCGGTGGAGCCGAGCGGGATCAGCGGGTTGGTCTCCGGGTAGTAGGCGGCGGCGCAGCCGCGCGGCTGGTCGTAGGCGACCACGCGGAACGAGGGCGCCCGGCGCTCGGACCGCTCGCCGGTGGAGGTGTCGGTCCACTCCGAGACCAGGTCGACCCAGTCGCCGATGGTGAGGCCGAGGTCGGCCACGTCGTCGGGGTGCACCAGCACCACCCGGCGTCCGCCCTTGATCCCGCGGTAGCGGTCGTCGAGGCCGTAGATGGTGGTGTTGAACTGGTCGTGGCTGCGCAGGGTCTGGAGCAGCAGCCGGCCCTCGGGCACGTGCAGCACGTCGAGCGGGCTGGCGGCGAAGGACGCCTTGCCGGACGCGGTCGGGAAGGTGCGGGTGTCGCGGGGCGGGTGCGGCAGGACGAAGCCGCCCGGCGCGTCCACCTTCTCCGCGTAGGCCGCGCAGCCCGGGACCACCGCGGCGATGAGCCGACGGATCTCGGTGTAGTCGGCGCGCAGGCGCCGCCAGTCGACGCTGTGGTCCTCCCCCAGGCAGGCCAGGGCGAGGGAGCAGATGATGTCGACCTCGCTGCGCAGGTGCGGGCTGGCCGGCTCGAGCGGGCCGTGCGAGGCGTGGACGGCGGACATGGAGTCCTCCACCGTCACCCGCTGCTTCGTGCCGCCGGTGAGGTCGCGCTCGGAGCGGCCCAGCGTCGGGAGGATGAGCGCCTGCCGGCCGTGCACCACGTGGCTGCGGTTGAGCTTGGTGGAGACGTGCACGGTGAGCTCCGCGCCGCGGAACGCCTCCTCGGTGACGGCGGTGTCCGGCGCGGCCGAGACGAAGTTGCCGCCCATGCCGAGGAAGACCTTGGCCCGGCCGTCGGCGAGGGCCTGGATGGCGCTCACGGTGTCGAGGCCGTGCTCGCGCGGGGAGGTGATGCCGGTGGCCGCGTCGAGGGCGTCGAGGAAGGAGTCGGGCATCTGCTCCCAGATGCCCATGGTCCGGTCGCCCTGCACGTTGGAGTGGCCACGCACCGGGCACAGGCCGGCGCCGGGCTTGCCGATGTCGCCGCGCAGGAACGCCACGTTCGCGATCTCGCGCACGGTGGCCACCGCGTTGCGGTGCTGGGTCACGCCCATCGCCCAGCAGTAGACGGTCGCCGAGGACGACGCGATCATCCGCGCGGCGGCGGTGATCTGCTCGCGGTCGAGCCCGGTGGCCCGGCCGACGGCCTCCCAGTCGAGCTCGCCGAGGTGGTCGCGGTAGGCCTCGAACCCGTCCGTGTGGCGGGCGAGGAAGTCGTGGTCGAGGGCGTCCCACTCGATCAGCAGGGCGCCGAGGGCCTGGAACAGGGCGAGGTCGCCGTTCACCCGGACCGGCAGGTGCAGGTCGGCCAGCTCGGTGCCCGGGCCGACGACGCCGCGCGGGGTCTGCGGGTTGCGGAACTTGACCAGGCCCGTCTCCTTGAGCGGGTTGATCGCGATGATCCGCGCCCCGTTGCGCTTGGCCTCCTCGAGCGCGGTGAGCATGCGCGGGTGGTTGGTGCCCGGGTTCTGGCCGGTCACGACGATGAGGTCGGCGCGGTGGACGTCCTCGAGGCTCACCGAGCCCTTGCCGATGCCGATGGCGCGCGCGAGGCCGACCGAGGTCGACTCGTGGCACATGTTCGAGCAGTCGGGCAGGTTGTTGGTGCCCAGCGAGCGGACCATGAGCTGGTAGGAGAACGCCGCCTCGTTCGAGACCCGACCCGAGGTGTAGAAGATCGCCTCGTCCGGGCTGTCGAGGCCCGTGAGGGTGTCCGCGACCAGGGCGAACGCGTCGTCCCAGGTGATCGGCTCGTAGTGGGTGGCGCCCTCGCGCAGCACCATCGGGTGCGTGATCCGGCCCTGCTGGCCGAGCCAGTAGTCGGTGCGCTGGGTGAGCTCGGCGACCGGGTGCTCGGCGAAGAACTCCGGGGTGACCCGGCGCAGCGTCGCCTCCTCCGTCACGGCCTTGGCGCCGTTCTCGCAGAACTCGGCGGTGTGCCGGTGGCCGGCCGCCGGGTCGGGCCACGCGCAGCCCTGGCAGTCGAAGCCGTCGACCTGGTTGAGGCGCAGCAGGGTGGACGCCGTCCGGCGCACCCCCATCTGCTCCAGCCCGCGCTTCATCGCCACGCCCACCGCGACCGGTCCGGCCGCGGAGCTCATGCCCCCGCTGACCCTCAGGTCGTCCTCATCCATGTCGTCGACCGGGGCGTCGCGGTGCCAGAAAGCCATGGCCCGCATCCTTCACTCCCCTCCCCCGGCTCCACCAGCACCCCCGGGGGCGAGCCGCGCGCGGCGACCACGATCACAGCGTCGTCTCAGGTGGGAGCCCGTCTGTGGGGGCTGGTGCGGCCGGCCGATCGGGGTGAGGGCGCGTCAGCCGGCGAGCCGGAGGCGGACGCGCGCGACGTCCCCGGGCGTCAACCCCTCGGCCCGGCGCACGGCGGCCTTCAGCGGCAGGACGTAGCCCTCGCTGCCCGGGAAGACCGACGTCGCCCAGGCCGACCCGCCGACCTCCACCGCGACCCGGACCGACCCGAAGCCCCGCCGCGGACCGCTGAGCAGCGCGACCTCCTCGCCGACCTCCGCGGGCAGCGTGCAGAAGCACCAGGAGCCGGGGGCCGGCTCCGCGGGCTCGTCGGGGTGGCCCTCCTTGTGGCTCTCAGTGCCGCCCGGATCGGCGCCCCGCGGGACGTGCAGCCAGACCTCGGCGTCGAACTCCCAGGCGGGCGGCCGCCCCGCGCCGTCCTGCTCACCCCTCGGTGCCGCGTCCGGTGTCGCACGTGTCATGCCTCGATCATGGCGCGCTCCACCGACGTCCGCCGCGCGGCCGCCCGCCCGTCGGCAGCCGTTCACCGACGCACCGCAGGATGCGCGCTGTGCGCATCGCCCAGCTCGCCAACTTCGTCGGCCCGTCGTCGGGAGGCATGCGGACCGCGGTCGACGCGCTCGGCCGCGGCTACGTCGCGGCGGGGGCCGAGCGGCTGCTCGTCGTCCCCGGACCCGCCGACTCGGTCTCCGAAGGCCCCGACGGCGTGACCGTGCAGGTCCGCGCGCCCCGGGTGCACGGCGGGTACCGGCTCATCGTCGAGCCCTGGCGGGTGGTGGACGTGCTCGAGCGCTTCGCCCCCACCAGCGTCGAGGTGAACGACAAGCTCACGCTGCTGCCCGTCGCCCGGTGGGCGCGCCGGCGCGGGGTCGGCACCGTCCTCTTCTCCCACGAGCGGCTCGACGACATGGTCGCGCTCCTCACCCGCGTCGACTCCGCCCGCTACCCGGTGGCCCTGCTCAACCGCGTGCTCGTGCGCAGCTTCGACCGGCTCGTCGTCGCCTCGCACTACGCCGAGCGCGAGTTCCGGGGGCTCGCGGACGCCGTGGGGTGCAGCCTCTCCCGCGTGCCGCTGGGCGTGGACCTGCACACGTTCACCCCGCCGCTCGCCCGGCACGAGGACGACGTGCTGCGCCTCGTGCTGGTCAGCCGGCTGTCGCGGGAGAAGTCGCCGGAGCTCGCCGTCGCCACGGCCCTGGAGCTGCACCGGCGCGGGGTGCCCGTGCGGCTGGACGTGTACGGGGACGGTCCGCAGCGAGACGAGCTGCGCGACCTGGCGGCCGGCGCGCCCGTCGTCCTGCACGGGTACGTGGGGTCCCGCGACGAGCTGGCCGCCCGGATCGGCGCGGCCGACGTGGCGCTCTCGGTGTGCCCCGGGGAGACGTTCGGGCTGGCCGTGCTCGAGGCGCTGGCGTGCGGCACCCCGGTGGTGACCGCCGACTCCGGCGGCGCGGCCGAGCTGGTGTGCGGACTGTCGGGCGCGAGCGCGGCGGCGCGTCCGGACGCGCTGGCCGACGCCGTCCTCGACCTCGCCGCCCGCCCCCGCGACCTCACCCGCCGCGCCGCCCGCCGGCGCGCCGAGCAGTTCGACTGGCCGACCTCGGTGGCGGCGATGCTCGACCTGCACGCCGAGCTCGGTGGCCGCAGCGGGCTGGTGCGGCTGCCTGCGTGAGGTGCTGCTCTTCCTGCCGTGCCGCCGGACGTCATGCATCCCGGCCGTGGGGTGCGCCTGGATGGATGACGTCCCGGGGTGACTGGTGGGCGGTGGCTGAGCAACGTGTCTGGTGGCGCAGTCGGTTGCTGACACACCGCCCACATCGGCGGCGCTCACCGGCGGTGGCTGAGCAACGTGGTTGATGGCGCACCCGGTTGCTGACACACCGCCCACCCCGGCCAGCGCTCACCGGCGGTGGCTGAGCAACGTGTCCGGTGGCCCACTCGGTTGCTCACACACCGCCCACCCAGTCAGCCACCGACCGGCGGTGGCTCAGCAACGTGGCCGGCCACGCAGCCGGTTGCCCACACACCGCCCACCCCAGCCGGCGCTCACCGGCGGTGGCTGAGCAACGTGGCCGGCGACCCACTCGGTTGCTGACACACCGCCCACCCAGTCAGCCCTCACCGGCGGTGGCTCAGCAACGTGGCCGGCCACGCAGCCGGTTGCCCCCCCACACACACACCGCCCGGACGTCAGACGAACCGGCCGTGGAACGCACCCGGACGCATGACGTCCCGACGCACGACCGCGGGACGTCATGCGGGCGGGACGCACAGTCCCTCAGATGCATGACGTCCCGCGGCGGCGGGGGGCGGGCGGGGGGGTGGATCAGGTGCGCGTCAGCGCAGTGCAGCCGCCTCGCGGGCGAGCGCCTCGACGCGGGCCCAGTCGCCGGCGGCGAGCGCGTCGGCGGGGGTGAGCCACGAGCCGCCCACGCAGCCGACGTTGGGCAGCGAGAGGTAGCTCGGGGCGGTCGCGGCGGTGATGCCGCCGGTGGGGCAGAACCGGGCGGCCGCGACCGGCGAGGCCAGCGACTTCAGGTACGGCGCCCCGCCGGAGGCCTCGGCCGGGAAGAACTTCATCTCGGTCAGGCCGGCCTCGAGGACCGCGAGGACCTCCGAGACGGTGGCGGTGCCGGGGAGGAAGGGCAGCCCGGTCTCGAGCATCCCGTCGAGCAGGCGCGGGGTGGCGCCCGGGGAGACGAGGAAGGTCGCGCCGGCGGCGGCGGCCTCCTTGGCCTGCTGCGGGGTGGTGACGGTCCCGGCGCCCAGGTTGATCTCGGGCACCTCGGCGGCGATCGCGCGGATGGCGTCGAGGGCGACCGGCGTGCGCAGCGTCAGCTCGATGACCGGCAGCCCACCGGCCACGAGGGCCTTGGCGAGCGGGACGGCCTGGTCGAGCTCGTCGAGGACGACGACCGGGACGACGGGGACGAGGTCGAGCAGCGAGGCGGGGGCCGCGGCGGTGGGCTCAGACGTGCTGGGCAACGGAGGTCTCCTCGAGGGGGTGCGGGGCGCCGGAGGCGACCGGCTCGGGGTCGGTGGTGGGGACGGGCACGGGCCCGAAGACGCTGGCGCCACGGTCGGCCGGGCCCACGGTCGCACGGAACGCGGCGAACAGCTCGCGCCCGGTGCCGGCGAACTCCGCGGCGGTCGGCGCGGCCCCGGTGGACGGGCGGGCCAGCACGACGTCGGCGTCCTCGATCGTGAGGCTGCCGGCGACGCCGTCGACCGTGATGACGTCGCCGTCCACGATCTTCGCGATGGCGCCGCCGAGCGCCGCCTCGGGCGTCACGTGGATGGCGGCGGGGACCTTGCCGGACGCGCCGGACATCCGGCCGTCGGTGACGATCGCGACCTGCTGCCCGCGGTCCTGGAGGACGCCGAGCATCGGGGTCAGCTTGTGCAGCTCGGGCATGCCGAGGGCGGCCGGGCCCTGGTAGCGCAGGACGGCGACGAAGTCGCGGCCGTCCAGCTCGCCGCGGTCGAAGGCCGCCATGAAGTCGGCCTGGTCGTCCATGACGATCGCGGGCGCGGTGACGACCCGGTGCTCGGGAGCGACGGCGGACGTCTTGATGACGGCCGTGCCGATCGGGCCGGTGAGGACGCGCAGCCCGCCGTCGGCCTGGAAGGGCTCCTCGACCGGACGCAGGACCTCGAGGTCGAGAGACGCCGGCGGCCCCTCCACCCAGGTGGCGGTGCCGTCCTCGGCCAGGCGCGGCTCCATCGTGTAGCGGCGCAGGCCGTGACCGGCGACGGTCTCGACGTCCTCGTGCAGCAGGCCCGCGTCGAGCAGGGTGCGCACGAGGAAGGCCGTGCCACCGGCGGCGGCGAAGTGGTTCACGTCGGCCGAGCCGTTGGGGTAGATCCGGGTGAGCAGCGGGACGACCGCGCTCAGCTCGGACAGGTCGGCCCAGGTCAGCTCGATGCCGGCGGCGCGGGCGATGGCGACGAGGTGCATCGTGTGGTTGGTCGAGCCGCCGGAGGCCAGCAGGGCCACGCACGCGTTGACGATCGTCTTCTCGGAGACCACGTCGGCCAGGGTGGCGACGGACTCGCCGGCCTGCGCCTCGATCGCGAGCCGCGTGACGCGCGCGGAGACCGCGTCGGTGAGGGCGGCGCGCAGCGGCGTGCCCGGGTTCACGAAGGACGCTCCGGGCAGGTGCAGCCCCATGAGCTCGACCAGCAGCTGGTTGGAGTTCGCGGTGCCGTAGAACGTGCAGGTGCCGGCGGAGTGGTAGCTGGCGGCCTCGGCCTCGAGCAGCTCCTCGCGGCTGGCCTTGCCCTCCGCGAAGCGCTGGCGGGTGCGCGCCTTCTCCTTGTTCGGCAGGCCGGAGGTCATCGGGCCGGCGGGGACGAGCGCGGTCGGCAGGTGACCGAAGGAGAGGGCGCCGATGAGCAGGCCGGGGACGATCTTGTCGCAGACGCCGAGCATGAGGGTGGCGTCGAACATGTCGTGCGAGAGCCCGATGGCGGTGGCCATGGCGATGACGTCGCGGGAGTACAGCGACATCTGCATGCCGGCGCGGCCCTGGGTGATGCCGTCGCACATGGCGGGCACGCCGCCGGCGACCTGGGCGATGCCCCCGGCCCGGATGACGGCCTTCTTGATCTGCGGCGGGTAGTCCACGAACGGCTGGTGCGCGGAGAGCATGTCGTTGTAGCTGGTGACGATCGCGAGGTTCGGCTTCACGGTCGTGCGCAGCGCGAGCTTGGACTGCGGCTCCTCGGCGGCGAAGCCGTGCGCGAGGTTCGCGCAGGCGAGGCGGCCACGGGCCGGGCCCTGGCTCGCCGCGGCGCGGGTCCGGGCCAGGTAGGCGGCGCGGGTGGGCGCGCTGCGCTCGGTCAGGCGCCGGGTCACGTCCGCGACGACGGCGTGCACGGGCACGGCCGGGGCGTCGGGACGCGCCACCGGGGCGCCCGGGGCCTGGCTCGAGGGGGTCCGGGCCCCGGAGTTCTGGGCCCCGGAGTTCTGGGCCCCGGGAGTCTGGGGAGGGGTCACTGGTCGGGCTCCTGCCAGGTTCGGCCGTCGCGCTCGAGCAGCGCGGCGGAGGCGTAGGGGCCGGACGTGCCGGCCGGGTACCGCTTGGGCGCCTCGTGGGAGGCGGCCCAGGTGTCGAGGATCGGCGCCACCCACGTCCAGGCGGCCTCGACCTCGTCGCGACGCATGAAGAGCGTCGGGTCGCCCCGGACGACGTCCATGAGCAGGCGCTCGTAGGCGTCCGGGGAGCGCTCGGCGAAGGTGGTGGCGTACGACAGGTCCAGGGAGACCGGGCGCAGCCGGATGCCGCCGGGGCCGGGCTCCTTGGCCGTGACGAGGAGCTGCATGCCCTCGTCGGGCTGCACGCGGATGTGCAGGCGGTTGCCGACCACCGGGCCGGTGGCGTTGGGGAACATCTCGTGCGGCGGCTGCTTGAAGACCACGACGATCTCCGAGTAGCGGGTGCCGAGCCGCTTGCCCGTGCGCAGGTAGAAGGGGACGCCGGCCCAGCGCCAGTTCTGCACCTCGGCCTTGAGCGCCACGAACGTCTCGGTGCGCGAGCCGCCCTCGGGGAGGTGCTCGCCCAGGTCCTCGTTGTAGCCGGCGGCGGGGGCGCCGTCGACGAGGCCGGGGCCGTACTGGCCGCGGACGGTGAGCCGCTCGACGTCCGCCGGGGTCATCGGGCGCAGGGCCTGCAGCACCTTGAGCTTCTCGTCGCGGACGTTCTCGCGACCGACGTAGGTCGGCGGCTCCATCGCGACGAGGCACAGCAGCTGGAGGATGTGGTTCTGGAGCATGTCGCGCAGCGCGCCGGCCGTGTCGTAGTAGCCGCCGCGGGTGCCGACGCCGACGGTCTCGGCGACCGTGATCTGCACGTGGTCGACCCACCGGGAGGACCACAGCGGCTCGAGGAAGGTGTTGGCGAACCGCGTGACCAGCAGGTTCTGCACCGACTCCTTGCCGAGGTAGTGGTCGATGCGGAAGATCTGGTGCTCGGCGAAGACGTCGCCCACCGCGTCGTTGACCTCGCGGGCGCTCTCCAGGTCGTGCCCGATGGGCTTCTCCATGACGACGCGGGCGCGCTCGTCCACGACGCCGATGTCGGCCAGCCGGTTGCAGGTCGGGCCGAAGATCCGCGGCGCCACGGCCAGGTAGAAGACGCGGATGGTCTCCTCCTCGCGCGGGCGGTCCTTGAGCAGCTCGTGGAGGAGGTGCCAGCCCTCGGGGTCGTGGGCGTCGAGGCACAGGTGGTGCAGGCGGCCGAGCAGGCGCTCGACGACCGCGGGCTCGAGCCGCTCGGGCTCGACGAAGCGGTGCAGGGCGGCGCGCACCTCGGCGCGGTAGCCCTCGTCGTCCAGCTCGGAGCGGGAGACGCCGATGATCCGCGTGTCCGCGGGCAGGTGGCCCTCGAGGTCGCGGGAGTAGAGGGCGGGCAGGAGCTTGCGCAGGGCGAGGTCGCCGGTCCCGCCGAAGACGGTGAAGTCGCAGGACGCCGGGAGCTTGGCCGCGCCGCGGGCGCCGGCGGCGGTCCCGGGAACGGTGCCGGGCACTGCGCCGGGCAGTGCGCCCGTCGCGGCCACGGGGCGGGCGGGGACGTGGAGGGCACCGGTGGCCGGCGCGGCGGCGGTGCTCGTGGTGCTGGTGGCCGGGGTGCCGGGGTCGGCTGCCGGGGCGGCGGTGCCGCCGACGCCGTGGCTCGGGGGGAGCGGCGTCTGAGAGGAAGGGGCCATGGGAGGAGGGTCGCAGGACTTTTTGATCGTTACAAGCAGACTTCCGTCGATTTCCGGCAAAAGTATGTGGAACACTCAGTGTCGATGTCCACCACCACGCTCCCCACGAGCACCCCCGGCACCTCCGCCGGCGCGCTGCTCCACCTGGTCCGCACCCGGCAGGCCGAGACCCGCGGTGACCTCTCCCGCGTCACGGGGCTGTCCCGCAGCTCGGTCGCGTCCCGCCTCGCGTCGCTGGTCGACGCCGGGCTGCTGCTGGAGGGCGAGGAGCTCGCCTCGACGGGCGGGCGCCCGGCGGGCGGGCTCCAGCTCAACCCGGACGCCAACGTCGTGCTCGGCGTCGCCGTCGGCCGCTCCCGCAGCCAGGTCGGCGTCTTCGACCTCGCCGGCCGGGAGGTCTCGGGCGACACGCGCGACCACGAGCCCGGCATCAGCCCGGAGAAGCTCATGCCGGACGTCGTGGAGCGGCTCGGCACGCTGCTGGCCGGGGTCACCGCCCCCGTCGCCGGCATCGGGATGAGCCTGCCCGGCACCGTGGACCCGGTCCGCCTCACCAGCGTGGACGCCCCCGTCGTCCGCGGCTGGGACGGCGTGCCGCTGGAGCCGTGGCTGCGCAAGGTCACCGACGCGCCGCTGCACCTGGACAACGACACCTCGGTGCTCACCCGCTCCGAGCTCTTCGGCCGCGTCCCGGCGGCCCAGACGATGCTCGTGCTCAAGGCGTCCACGGGCCTCGCCATGGGGCTGGTGGCCGACGGACGCCTCGTCGGCGCCGGCCGCGGGCACACCGGCGAGCTCGGGCACACCCGCGTCGAGGCGGCCGGGGACCTCCCCTGCCGCTGCGGCGCCACCGGATGCCTGGAGACGCTGGCCGGCGGCTGGGCGCTCGTCGCCCGGCTCCAGGAGCAGGGGGTCGAGGCGCGGCACATCCGCGACCTCGTCCAGCTCGCCCTCGACGGCGAGCCGCAGGCCCGCCGCCTGCTGCGCGAGGCGGGTCGACACATCGGCGAGGTGCTGAGCGTCGCCGCCAACCTGCTGCACCCCGAGGCCGTGATCGTCGGCGGCGACATGGGCGGCGCCTTCGACCTGTTCGTGGCGGGGCTGCGCGAGTCCCTCTACGCCAACGGGCACCCCGGCGCCACCCGCGCCCTGCGCTTCCTGCCCTCGACCCACGGCGAGGCGGCCGGCCTGCACGGCTGCGCCGCGCTCGCGATCGACGCGGCCCTGGCCCCCGAGGCCGTCGACGCCCGGCTGCGCGGCCGCGCGTGAGGTCCGCCGCCCCCACCAGCCCCGCCGCCCCCGACCAGCGCACCACCCGGCCCGTACGCCGGCTGATCCCCCTGCTGGTGGGCCTCGTCATGGTCACGCCGATGGCCACCGACGCCTACCTGCCGGGCCTCCCGTCGCTGGCCGCCGACCTCGGCACCACCGACGCCGGCGCGCAGCTCACGCTCACCACGTTCATGGTCGGCACGGCCGTGGGCCAGGTGCTGGCCGGACCGATCTCGGACGGCACCGGCCGGCGTCCCCTGCTCGTCCTCGGCACCTGCCTGTTCGCCGCCGCGGGGGTCCTCACCGCGCTCTCCCCCAGCACCGGGCTGCTGCTGGCCGCCCGCGCCCTCCAGGGCCTCGGCGGCGCCTGCGGCATGGTGCTCGCCCGCGCCGTCGTCCTCGACGTCACCTCCGGGGCCGACACCGCCCGCGTCATCGGCACGATGATGGCGATCGTGGGCCTCGCGCCGGCGCTGGCCCCCGTGCTCGGCGGCCTCCTCGTGGACGTCGTGGGCTGGCGCGGCGTCCTCGGGCTCGTCGCCGTGGTCGGCATCGGGCTGGCCGCGGTCGTGTGGGCGCGCGTCCCCGAGACGCTGCCGCCCGAGCGACGCACGCCCGCCGGGCTCGGCGCGGTGGCGCGCAACGCCGGCATCGTGCTGGGCCGGACCGTCTACCGCCGCTACCTCTTCACGCACGTGCTCACGTTCACGGCGATGTTCACCTACGTCTCCTCCTCCTCGCTCGTCCTCCAGGACGACCTGGGGCTCTCCGCCCGGCAGTACTCGCTCGTCTTCGGCTCCAACGCCCTGGGGATGACGCTGTTCGCGTTCGGCTCGGTGCAGCTCTTCACCCGCACCCGCGTCGGCCACCGGCTGCTCGCCGGCACCGGCCTCGCCCTCTCCCTGACGGGTGCGACGGCGCTGCTCGCGCTGGGCCTCGCCGACGCGCCCCTGCCGGCCCTGCTCGTGGCCCTGTGGTGCGCGGTCGCGCCGACCTCCATGGCGATGAGCAACGTGGCGGTGCTGGCCGCCGAGCAGATCCGCGACTACGCGGGCAGCGGCTCGGCCTGGCAGGGCAGCCTGCCGTTCCTCGCGGGCGCGGCGATCGCGCCCGTGCTGGGGGCGCTGCACGCCACCGCGCCGGTGCCGATGGCCGCGGTGATGGTCACGCTGCTGGTCTGCGCCGTCGTCATGCTGACGCTGGCCCGCCGCGCCGAGGCCGCGCTGAAGGCCCCCGCGGGCGCGAGGGTGGAGCCGGGGACGTCCGCCGCGGACTAGCGTGCAGGGCATGAGCGAGCCGACCGACCCCTCCACGCCCGTCGCCGACCCCGCCGTCCTGGGCCTCGTCGACGACGCCACGCTCGAGGCCGGGTGGCTCGGAGGGCTGGTCGGCACCCGCGCCGTCCCGGACACCGAGGCGCCCGCGGCCCTCGCCTCCACCACGGGGAGCACCGTCACCGCTCCCCCGCTCACCCTCGTCGTCACCGGCGGCGCAGGACAGGTGATCGGGCCGCTGGCCCTGCTCGCGAAACGCGGCGTCCACCCCGCGGGCCTCGAGGTCAGCCTCCGGGACTCCGGCGACCCCCTCGGCAACGCCCGCCGGGTGGTCGCCGCGGTCGACTCCGCGCGGGCCGAGGGCCTGGTGCCGGACGAGATGCCGGTCTGGGTCGTCATGACCCCGGACGAGGCCGGTCACGGCTGGCTCGCCGCGGCCGACGAGGTCACCATGTCGGGGCTGCACCTGGGGCTGCCGACGCACGCGCCCGGGCTGCTGCCGTCCATGGTCGCCACCTGGATCGACGCGGCCCTGGACCGCGAGACCCCCTTCCGCTGCACCGGCGGCCTGGACACGGCGCTCACCGGGCCGGAGCGGGTCGGCTGGCTGTCGCTGCTCGCCGCCACCACCCTCGCCTTCGACGGCGCCGGCGGCTCCGAGGTCACCGCAGCCCTGCTCTCACCGGACGCCGAGCACCTGCTCGGGCTGGAGCCGCACCGCGCGCGGCGCTGGTTCCGCTCCTTCGCCTCGGCCCGCCCCGAGGCGGTGGCTCAGGAGGCGGCCGGGCTCGGCCTGCTGTCCCTGGTCTGATTCCTGGGCTGATTCCTGGTCTGAACCGCCCGGGGGCCCGGGCCGCTCCTTGTCGGCGCGACGGCCGCGCCGGGGCCGGCGAGCTCGGGGCCGGCCAGTTCGGGCCAGTGCGCCAGCGCGATCCGCTCCACCCGCTCGCGTGCCCGCGGGGTGGCCAGCAGGACCGGCGAGAGCACCGCGATCATCATCGAGCCGAGCACGATGGCCTCGTAGGCGCCGTGCAGCGAGGAGTCCATCGGGGCGACGAGCCCGCCGACCACGCTCGCGGCGACGAACCCCGTCACGGCCACCCGCGAGAGGCGCAGGCAGGCCAGGAACGGCAGCGGCCACAGCAGGTACCACAGGTGCACGACCGGGCTGAGGACGATGAGGGCGCCGAGCACCACGGCGGCGCTCGCCACCGCCGAGGCCGGGTCGCCCGTCGGACGCCGCAGCGCGACCCACCCGACCACCACGAGCGTGACCAGCGAGCCGACGAGCCGCACCGCGGCCAGGCCGGTGGCCGGCGTCCAGGCGACGCCGACGAGGCCCAGGACGGGTCCGGCGACGGCGTCCACCGCCCCACCCAGGAGCGTGGTGACCGACAGCGGCGTGTTGATGCTGGTCGGGACGCCGAGCTGGCCGACCCAGCCGAGCCCGGTCCCCGCGACCAGCCCGAGGCCGACGAGCACCGCCAGCGAGACGGCCCCCACCTGGGCTAGCCGGCGCAGCCGCGCAGCGGTCCCGGCGCCCGCGGGCAGGGAGACGAGGACGACGGCGACGCACACCAGCCCCGCCGGGCCCTTCACCCCGGCGGCCAGCGCGCCGAGCACCGCGCCCCAGACCCACCCCGGGACCCGCCTCCCCAGGCCCCGCGTCGGCAGCCCCTCGACGGTGACGACGAGCGCCGCGGCCATCAGCCCGACGAGCAGGAGGTCGTTGTGCAGCCCGCCGACGCCGTTGGCGAGCACGAGCGGGGAGCAGAGCACGAGCGCCGAGGCCAGGGCCGGGTCGAGCCCGCGCCACCGGGCCATCCGCGGCACGGCCCACGCCAGGAGCGCGAGCCCCACGAGCGCCAGCAACCGGTAGCCGACCGCGATGACCCAGGGGTTGCCCGTGAACGAGGCCAGCAGCCCGCCCCACGCCAGCGGCACGGGGCCGTAGGGGGTGGCGGTGTTGAGCCAGCGCGGGTCGACGGCCTCGACGATCGGGCCGGTGAGGATCGAGGGCGCCCAGACGTACGGGTCGAGGCCCAGGTGGACGAGCATCCCCTGCGCGGCGTAGGACCAGCCGTCGCGGGAGAACAGCGGCGGGGCGAGCAGGAGCGGGGCGCTCCAGGCCACCGTCGCGGTCCGGACCAGCGCGAGCCGGTCGGCCTCGTCGCCGGCGCCGTTCCCAGCCGCGCCGGCGGCCACGGTCCGGCACAGCGTCAGCCAGGCGCCCGCGAGCAGGCCCAGCCCGCCGAGCACCACGGCGACGCCGAGCAGTCGGCCGAGCATCGCGCCGCGCAGCACCTGGAGGGCGTCGAGCGCGAGCAGGGGTGTCGAGGCGGGCAGCGTGGAGACGACCAGGCCGCCGAGGAGCACCAGCACGGAGCCGGTCAGACCGCGGGACAGCACGCACCGGAACCTGCCAGGCCGCGGCCTCGCCGGAACCTCGGGAGGGAGGCGGGTCGGTGACGGCTCCGTGAACGGCCGGGGCGGGCGGGGCGGGCGGGACGGGCGGCGCGCTCAGCCGCCGTAGCGGCCGGTGACGAACGCGGCGAGCCGGTCCGCGAGGGCCGAGAGCCCCTCCTGGGCGGGGGCGGTGCCGTCCCACGCCACCACGAGCCGGATCGCCAGGCGGCCTCCGCCCGGCAGCCGGATCGCCAGCGGGACCAGCTCGTGCCGCGCGTCGTCCGAGACGACCGCGACGCCGCGACCGGCCGCGGTGAGGGCCTGCGCGATCGGCCCGCTCGCCGCCTCCAGGACGCCGGCGGGCTCGCTCGCCCCGGTCGCGGTCAGCGCGGCCTCGAGCGCCTCGCGGGAGGTGAAGGCGCGAGGGAGGAGCACCAGCCGCCGCTCGAGCAGCTCCGAGAGGGCGACCTGGCTGCGGCCGGCCCACTCGTCGTCGGGGCGGACGTAGGCCCACACGGGCAGCCGGGCCAGCGGTCGCCAGCGGGCCGGGGCGGCGGGCGGCCGGGTGCCGATGGCCAGGTCGGCGCCGGCGGCCAGCATCTCGGCGGGTCGGCGGCCGTCCTCGGGGCGGACGTCGAGCACCGGGTCGAGCGGTCCGGTGGTGGCCACGAACGGCGAGACGACGTCCGTGAGCGTGACGGTGGGGGCGGCGACGACGACCCGCTCGAGGCCGCCCGCGGCGTGCACGCGGGCCTCCTCGGCGACCAGGTCGGCCGCGGCCAGCAGGTCGCGGAACGCCGGGAGGAGGGCGACGCAGGTCCGCGAGGGCCGCAGCGGCCCCGACCCGCGACGCTCGAAGAGGCTGACCCCGAGGTCGGCCTCGAGCTGGCGCAGCTGCCGGGAGAGCGCCGGCTGGGAGACGTGGACGGCCTCCGCGGCCGCGGACACCCCGCCGGCGTCCGCCACGGCCACGGCGTACTCGACGTGTCGCAGCTGCATGCCGGCCTCCGCACCCGTTGTTATGCCGATGAGGCATGGACAAGGTCGATCATAGGTATTGGACAGGCATAACGACACCGCAGCACGATGGCCGCACCCCGACCCGACCCACCCGCGCCGGTGCCCTCGACCCCGGCCGCCCACCCAGGAGCAGCGCATGACCGCCACCACCGCCCCCGCGCCCACCGTCGTCAACGGCATCGCCCAGGAGCGGCGCCTCGTCACCGCGATCCCGGGCCCGCGCAGCGTGGAGCTGGCGGCGCGCAAGGCGGAGGCCGTGGCCCCCGCGGTCGGCACGACGATGCCGGTCTACGCCGAGCAGGCCGGCGGCGGCGTCATCGTGGACGTGGACGGCAACCACCTCGTCGACCTCGGCTCCGGCATCGCCGTGACCACCGTCGGCGTGAGCGACGCCCGCGTGGTGGCCGCCGTGCAGGCCCAGGTCGCGGCCTTCACCCACACCTGCTTCATGGTCACCCCCTACGAGGGCTACGTGGCCGTCGCCGAGAAGCTCAACGCCCTGGCCCCCGGCGACTTCGCCAAGCGCAGCGCGCTGTTCAACTCCGGCGCCGAGGCCGTCGAGAACGCTGTGAAGATCTCCCGCGCCTACACCGGCCGCAGCGCCGTGGTCGTCTTCGACCACGCCTACCACGGCCGCACCAACCTCACGATGGCGATGACCGCCAAGAACATGCCGTACAAGCACGGCTTCGGCCCGTTCGCCGGCGAGGTCTACCGCGCGCCGCTCTCCTACCCCTACCGCGACGGCGGGCTCTCCGGCGCGGACGCCGCCGCCCAGACCATCTCGATGATCGAGGCCCAGGTCGGCGCCGGGAACGTGGCCTGCGTCGTGATCGAGCCCATCCAGGGCGAGGGCGGCTTCATCGAGCCGGCCGAGGGCTTCCTGCCCGCGATCCAGGCCTGGTGCCGCGCCCACGGCGTCGTCTTCGTCGCCGACGAGGTGCAGACCGGCTTCGCCCGCACCGGCGACCTCTTCGCCTCGAACCACGAGGGCCTCGAGCCCGACCTGCTCGTCACCGCCAAGGGCATCGCGGGCGGCCTCCCGCTCTCCGCCGTCACCGGGCGCGCGGAGATCATGGACGCCTCGCACGCCGGTGGCCTCGGCGGCACCTACGGCGGCAACCCGCTGGCCTGCGCCGCGGCGCTCGCGGTCATCGACGCCATCGAGTCCGACGACCTCGTCGGCCGGGCCAAGGAGATCGAGGCCCTCCTCGGCGGCCGCCTGCGCGAGCTCGCCGCCCGCGACAGCCGGATCGGTCAGGTCCGCGGCCGCGGCGCCATGATCGCCGTCGAGCTCGTCAAGGCCGGCACCACCGAGCCCGACGCGGCGCTGGCCAAGGCCGTCGCCGCCGCCGCGCACGCCCAGGGCGTCGTCGTCCTGACCTGCGGCACCTACGGCAACGTCCTGCGCTTCCTGCCGCCGCTGGCCATCAGCGACGCGCTCCTCGAGGACGCCTTCTCGGTGCTCGAGCAGGCCTTCGCCGGCGCCTGAGCAGCCGCGCCCGCCGGCGCACCCCGTACCGCAGCACGACCCCGCCCGCACCGCCCACCGCAGAGCAGGAGAAGCCCGTGACCGAGCAAGCCACCTTCCCCGTCGAGAACCCGGCCACCCGCGAGGTCGTCGGCCACGTCCCCGACCACGGTGCCGAGGAGGCCCGCGCGGCCGTCGACCGGGCCCACGCCGCCTTCGGCGAGTGGTCCCGGACGTCCCCGCGCCAGCGCTCCGAGGTGCTGCGCAAGGCCTACGAGCTGATGCTGCGCGACAAGGACCGGCTGGCCGAGCTCATGGCCACGGAGAACGGCAAGTCGCTCTCGGACGCGGCGGGCGAGGTCGTCTACGCGGCCGAGTTCTTCCGCTGGTTCTCCGAGGAGGCCGTGCGCCCCGGCGGCGACTACGGCGAGTCCCCGGCCGGTGGCACCCGGACGATCGTGACCCACCGCCCGGTCGGCGTGGCCGCCCTCGTGACCCCGTGGAACTTCCCGGCCGCGATGGCCACCCGCAAGATCGGGCCGGCCCTGGCCGCGGGGTGCACCTGCGTCCTCAAGCCCGCCGCGGAGACCCCGCTGACCGCCCTCGCGGTCAAGGAGCTCCTCGTCGAGGCCGGGATGCCCGAGGACGCCGTGCAGGTGGTCACCACCACCGACGCCGGCGCGGTGGTGACCGCCTGGCTCGAGGACGACCGCGTCCGCAAGATCTCCTTCACCGGCTCCACCCGCGTGGGTCAGCTGCTGCTCGGCCAGGCCGCCGAGCGGGTCGTCAACGCGTCCATGGAGCTCGGCGGCAACGCCCCGCTCGTGGTCACCGAGGACGCCGACCTCGACCAGGCCGTCACCGGCGCGATGCTCGCCAAGTTCCGCAACGGCGGCCAGGCCTGCACCGCGGCCAACCGGTTCTACGTGCACGCCGACGTCGCCGAGGAGTTCACCGCCAAGTTCGTCGAGGCGGTCTCGAAGCTGAAGGTGGCCCCGGCCCTGGCCGGCGGCGACATCGGCCCGCTCATCACCGCCGCCGCCGTGGAGAAGGTGACCAAGGCCGTCGAGGGCGCGGTCGCCGACGGCGCCACCGTCGCCTACCAGGCCGAGGTGCCCGAGGACGACGGCTACTGGTACCCCGCCACGGTGCTCACCGACGTCGCCCAGGACGCCGCGGTGCTGGCCGAGGAGATCTTCGGCCCGGTCGCGCCCATCACCACCTGGACGACCGACGAGGAGGTGCTCGCGCTCGTCAACGGCACCGAGTACGGCCTCGCGTCCTACCTCTTCGCCGGCGACCTGCGCCGCGCGCTGAAGATGGCCGAGCAGGTCGAGGCCGGCATGGTCGGCATCAACCGCGGCCTGGTCTCCGACCCCTCCGCCCCCTTCGGCGGCGTCAAGCAGTCCGGCCTGGGCCGCGAGGGCGCCCGCGAGGGCCTGCTGGAGTTCACCGAGCCGCAGTACTTCTCGGTCGACTGGAGCTGAGCCGCACCGCACCGCACGACAGCACCTCGCGCGACGGGCCCCGGGACGACGTCCCGGGGCCCGTCGCCGTTCCCGGCCGGGTGCGGTGGGTCCGCGTGGACGGGTGTCCTGGGACGCCTGGCGGCGGTGCCAGAGTGGGCGCATGTTCTACGCCCCCGGCGAGCGCGACCGCACCCGTCTCCCGCACGACCCGTTCAAGGCCCTGGTGGCGCCGCGGCCGATCGGCTGGATCAGCACCCGCGGCCTCGACGGCTCCGTGAACCTCGCGCCCTACAGCTTCTTCAACGCCGTGTGCGACAGCCCGCCGATGGTGCTGTTCTCCTCCACCGGCCGCAAGGACACGCTCACCTACGCCCTCGAGCGGGGGGAGTTCACCTGGAACCTCGCCACACGGGCCCTGGCCGAGGCGATGAACGAGACGTGCGCCCCGCTGCCCCGCGGGGTCAGCGAGTTCGAGCGCGCCGGCCTCGCGCTGGCCGAGGGGGTCGCGGTCGAGACGCCGCGCGTCGCCGCCAGCCCCGCCTCGCTGGAGTGCGTGGTCGTCGGGCACGAGCGCCTGCGGGACAGGCACGGCCGCGACCTGGACCAGTGGACGGTGACCGGGGAGGTGGTCGGCGTCCACCTCGACGAGGGCCTGCTGACGCCGGACGGACGCTTCGACACCCGCGCGGCCGCCCCGCTCATGCGGGCCGGGTACCGCGACGAGTACCTGGTCGCCGACACCCCGCTGGCGATGCTGCGCCCGGAGCTGTGACCCGAGCTGTGACCCGAGCGGTCATCCAGGTTCAGGCGTGGGACGACGCCCACCGACCGGGCCACGATGCGGACCGCTCCGGACCGCGTAGCGTTCCGGCCTACCGTGGGGGTGCCCACCCGGCGCCCCACCCGACGACCCAGAGAGGCCCGCTCCCCATGACCCGCCCCGCCCGCACCCGCTCCGGAGCCGACGCATGACCGCCACCGCGGACGCGTTCAAGGCCGCGTTCCGACGCCACCCCGCCGGGGTCGCGATCGTGGTCGGCGAGGGCGAGGCCGGACCGGTCGGCATCACGGCGTCCTCCGTCGCCTCGGTGAGCGCGGCCCCGCCGATGCTGTCGTTCTCGCTGGCCCGCGGCGGCGCGTCCGCCGGGGTCATCGCCGGGAGCGAGCGGATCGCGGTCATGCTCCTCACCACGGGCCACAAGGGCCTCGCGGAGTCCTTCGCCCGCTCCGGCGGCGACCGGTTCACCCCGGACCAGCCGTGGCGGCACTCGCCGGACGCGCTGCCCGTGGTCGAGGGCGCGGCCGCGGTGCTCCACGGCAGCGTCACCCGCGTCGTCCCGGCCGGCGACTCCTGGCTCGTCCTCGTCACCGTGGACGACGTGGTGCTCGGCGAGGCCGGCGACCCGCTGGTCTACCACGACCGGCGCTGGTGGACGCCCGCCGAGCTGCGCGAGGAGGCGCTCGCCGCGCCCGACGCGGAGGCCTGAGGGGCCTCCCGGCTCAGAGCGTCACGAGCAGCAGCACCCCGGCGACCAGGCTGAGCAGCAGGGCCGCGAGCTCGAACGTCCGCTGGTCCATCCGGGCCGCGACCCGCACCCCGGCCCAGGCGCCCAGCAGCAACGCCGGGACCAGGGCCAGGTCGAGCAG
Source organism: Nocardioides sp. GY 10127 (assembly GCF_004919085.1). Classification (GTDB taxonomy): domain Bacteria; phylum Actinomycetota; class Actinomycetes; order Propionibacteriales; family Nocardioidaceae; genus Nocardioides. Next base: position 105,383 of record NZ_STGL01000008.1, read on the forward strand.
CAGCGAGGCGGGGTGGATGAGTCCCAGGCTCACGCTCAGCGGCACCTTGAGCAGGTTCACCACCAGGTAGAACCAGGCGGTGGTGCCGAGCATCTGGAGCTTCGGCATGCCCGCGGCGACCAGGTAGATCGCCATCACCGGACCGGCCGCGTTGGCCGTCATCGTCGCGAACCCGGCGAGGAAGCCCGCGGCCACCGCGAAGCCCGGGTGCCCGGCGACCCGGGCGGTCAGGTCGGAGCGTCCCTGCCACAGCGCGAGCAGCACGAGGACGACCACGATGGTGCCGATCGTCGCCTTCATGACGGTGTCGTCGACGTGGTCGATGAACACCCAGCCCGCGGCCAGCCCGGGCAGCACCGCCGGCAGCACCCGCGCGAGCACCCGCCAGGAGCCGCTGCGCCGGTAGGTGCCGACCGCGACCAGGTCCCCGACGATCAGCAGCGGGAGCATCGCGCCGGACGACGCCCGCGCGGGGAGGACGAGCGCGAACAGCGCGGCGGAGACGGTGCCCACCCCGCTCACCCCGGTCTTGGCGAAGCCGACCAGGAACGCGGCGAGAACGAGGAGCGACACGGCCAGGGTGCCGAGGTCGTGGACCTGCTGGAGCACGCGTCGCCTCCGGTCGGGGCTGGGTCTGTAAGGGGTCTGGACGGGGTCTGGACGGGAGTGGATCGGGCCTCGGGCAGGGCGTCGGGCAGGGCGTCGCAACCGTGCAGGGAAGGGACGTCCCGACCGACGTCGGAGGCTAGCGGGGTCGGAGCATCCCGCACAGAGCGCGCTCCCACCCTCTAGGGTTCAGCCGGGGCCGGGCGAGCCGTGCCCGGTCACCAGAGCCCGAGGGGGACGGCAGGATGGCGCGCGAGTCGCTGGTCAGCGTGGTGGCCAACGCGCTCCTGGACCGGATGGTCTCCGGCGAGCTGCCGGCGGGGACGATGCTCCCCTCCGAGCTGGTCATCGGCGAGGAGTTCGAGGTCTCCCGGCTCACCGCCCGCGAGGCCGTCAAGCAGCTGGCGGCGGTCAACGTCATCCGCACCGAGCGCGGCCGCGGCAGCATCGTCAACGACGTCTCCCGGTGGACCTCCATCGAGGCCGTGGCCCGGGCCGCCACGGCCGCCGGCGGCGCCAGCGCCGTGTCGCTCCAGGTGCTCCAGATGCGCCGGATGCTCGAGGTCGGCGCGGCGGAGCTCGCCGCGCCGCGGGTGAGCGAGGAGGACGTGGCGGCCCTGCGCGCCCACCTGGCCCAGATGCGGACGGCGCACTCGATCGGGGACGTGGCGCGCTTCGTCGAGGGCGACCTCGCCTTCCACGACGTCCTGCTCCGGGCGTCCGGCAACCTGCTCGTCCCGGTGATGTTCGAGCCGGTCCGCCGGCTCCTGGCCGCCACCCGGCTGGAGACCTCCGAGGTCCCCGAGATCCAGGCGCACGCCATCGAGCACCACGAGGCGGTGCTGCGCGCGGCCGAGGCCCGTGACGGCGACGCCTGCCGCACCGCCATGGACGCGCACATGGCGCAGACCATGGACGACCTGCGCGCCTACGTGCTCACCGACTGACCGGTCCACCCCCGCTCGGCCACGCGCGCGGCCGCCTGATCGGGGTGGATGCGGTGCATCTGGTGCACCGCATCCACCCCGATCCGTCTGGCGCGCGCCCCCTCGGTGCGGACGCCCGGCCCGCGCGCGCCCGGACGTCCGACCCGGGCCCTCGCGCGGACCGGCCCCGCCCCGCGTGACCTGCGCCTCTCCCCCGGGTTGACGCGACCCAGGTCACACACCTACTGTCAGATGTCAGACATCAGAGATGTGAGGTGGAACAACCCCGATGACGACCATCACGGAGGTCCTGGCCGGCCACGCGCCGTCGCCCACGACCAGCGCCGCCGAGGTCGAGGCCCGCGCCGAGAAGGCCCCGGTCCTCGTCGTCCTCGACGACGACCCGACCGGGACCCAGCCGGTCGCCGGGCTGCCGGTGCTGACGCGCTGGGCGGAGGAGGACCTGGCGTGGGCGTTCGCCCAGCAGGTGCCCGCCGTCTACGTGCTCACCAACACCCGCTCCCTCGACCCCGACGCCGCCGCCGAGCGCAACCGCGAGGTGGCCCGGGCCGCGCGCGCCGCCGCGGCCACCACCGGCGTCCAGGTCGTCTTCGTCTCGCGCGGCGACTCCACGCTGCGCGGCCACTTCCCGCTCGAGACCGACACCCTGGTCGGCGAGGTCGCCGCGGAGCTCACCACCGCGTCCGGCGCCACCCTCGAGGGCCACGCGGTCGACGCCGTCCTGCTCGTCCCGGCGTTCCCGGACGCCGGCCGCGTGACCGTCGACGGGGTCCACTACTACGTCACCGACGGCGAGGCCGTGCCGGTCGGCGAGACCGAGTTCGCCAAGGACGCCACGTTCGGCTACTCCTCCTCCGACCTGCGCGACTGGGTCGCCGAGACCACCGGCGGCCGGTACGCCGCCGCCGAGGTCGCCTGCGTCGACCTGCGCACCATCCGCGAGGGCGGCCCCGAGGCCGTCGCGTCGCTGCTGGAGTCCGTGACCGGCGGGCTGCCCGTGGCGGTCGACGCCGTCACGGAGGAGGACCTGCGCGTCGTGGCGCTCGGCGTCCTGCTGGCGCAGGAGCACGGCCACACCTTCGTGCACCGCGTCGGCCCCACGTTCGTCCGCGCGCTCATCGGCCTGGAGCCCCCGGCCCCGCTCGACCCCGACACCGTCTACGGCGCCGAGGGCGGCAACCCCACCGGCGGCCTGGTCGTCGTCGGCAGCCACGTCGCGCTCACCACGCGCCAGCTCGCGGACCTGCAGGCCAGCGACGTCGAGCAGGACGTCGTGGAGCTCGAGGTGCCGCAGGTGCTCGACCCGGCCCGGCGCGACGCGCACGTGGCCGACGTCGTCGAGCGGGTGCGGGTGGGCCTGCGCACCGGGACGGTCGTGCTGCACACGTCCCGCGCCCTGGTCCGCGTCGAGGACGGGGCCGCGAGCCTCGACCTGTCGCGCCAGGTCTCGGCCGCGCTGGTGCAGGTCGTGCGCACGATCGTCGACGAGGGCGTGGGCGGCGAGGCCGGCACGGCCGGCCCGCGCTTCGTCATCGCCAAGGGCGGCATCACGTCGTCCGACACCGCCACCCACGGCCTCGGCATGAGCCGGGCCATGGTGCGCGGCCCGATGCTCCCGGGCATCGTCTCGCTGTGGCAGCCCATGGACGGGCCCGGCCTCGGCACGCCGTACGTCGTCTTCGCCGGCAACGTCGGCGGGGACACCTCCCTGACCGACGTCGTCCGCACCCTGACCCGAGGAGCCACCCGATGACCACCACGTCCGCCGACACCGCCACCACCCCCGCCGCCGGCGAGGGCCTCTCGGTCTGCGTGCTGGGCCTGGGCGCCATGGGCCTGCCCATGGCCACCAACCTCACCACCGTCGCGACCGTGCACGGCTTCGACCCCGCCGCCGCCCGCGCCGACCTGGCCCGCGAGGCCGGGATCACCGTCCACCCCGACGCCCGCTCGGCGGCCGCGGTCTCGGACGTCGTCCTGCTCGCCGTGCGCGACGGCGGCCAGCTGCACGAGGTGCTGTTCGGCGAGGCCGGCATCGCCGAGGTCCTCTCCCCCGGCTCGGTCGTCCTCATGACCAGCACCGTCGGCATCGGCGTGGTCGTCGAGGCCGCCGAGAAGCTCGCCGGCCTGGGCGTCGGCCTGGTCGACGCCCCGCTGTCGGGCGGCCCCGCCCGCGCCGGCGCCGGTGACCTGCTGGTCGTGGTCGGCGCCTCCCCGGCGGACCGCGACAAGGCCGCCCCCGTCCTCGAGGCCATGTCCTCGACCCTCGTGGTCGTCGGCGACAAGGCCGGCGACGGCCAGGCCATGAAGACCGTCAACCAGCTGCTGTGCGGCGTCCACATCGCCGCCGCCGCCGAGGCGCTGGCGCTCGCCGACCGCCTCGGGCTCGACCTCCAGCGCACGCTCGACGGCCTGCGGGCCGGTGCCGCCGCCAGCTTCATGCTCGGCAACCGCGGCCCCCGCATGCTCCAGGCCTGGGACGAGGAGGGCGCCGAGGTGCTCAGCCGCCTCGACATCTTCGTCAAGGACCTCGGCATCGTGGGCAAGGCCGCCCGCGAGCACCACCTGGCGGCCCCCGTGGCCGTGGCCGCCGAGCAGCTCTTCCTCCTCGGCGAGGCCCAGGGCCTCGGGCTCGCCGACGACTCCGCGGTGATCCGCACCCTGGCGCCCCAGCGTCCCGGCTCCGCCGGCTGACCTGGACGACCCCCCTCAGGCGGGGCGGCTCCGACGTCCCTCACGCCCTCGACGGCGTGAGGACCCACGTCGGCGCCGTCCTGCCACCCCACCGCCCGGCCCCCACGGCCGGGCGGGCGCTCCGCCCTGCCCACACTGCTGTCCACCCCAGTCCACCCACTGGCCGTCCTCAGGAGGATCCCCTTGGGAACCACAGGTCTGCTGATCACCGCCGTCGCGGCGGTGGCGGTGCTGCTCGTCGCGATCATCCGGCTCAAGCTGCCGGCGTTCCTCGCCCTGCTCGGCGTCAGCGTGCTCACGGCGCTCGTCGTCGGCATCCCGCTCAGTGACGTCGTCACCACCATCGTCGAGGGCATGGGCGGCACGCTCGGCAGCGTCGCCCTCCTCGTCGGCCTGGGCACCATGCTCGGCAAGCTCATCGAGGTCTCGGGCGGCGCCCGCTCGCTCGCCGACTCCTTCACCGCCGGCTTCGGCGAGCAGCGGATCGTCGCGGCACTGACCGCGGTGGCCTTCCTGCTGGCCATCCCCGTCTTCTTCGACGTGGGCTTCATCGTCCTGGTCCCGATCATCTACGGGTTCGCGGTCGCGCTCGGCGCCAACCCCGTCAAGGTCGGTCTCCCCGTCGGCGGCATCATGCTCGCCATCCACGTGACCGTCCCGCCGCACCCCGGCGTCGTCGGTGGCGCCGCGCTCGTGAACGGCGACCTGGGCTGGATCACCATCTTCGGCCTGATCATCTGCCTGCCGCTGGCCGTGCTCTCCTACTACGTCGCCAAGGTGATCAACCGCCGCGACATCGCGATGCTCCCGGAGACCGCCCGCACCTTCGCCTCGTTCCGCGAGTCGATGCTGGCCTCCGGCTCGGCCGCCCCGGTCGACGAGGACGAGACCGCCGTGGCCCGTGCGGCCCGCGAGAACCCGGCCGGCACCGCCTCGGTCCTGGTCTTCATCCTGCTGCCGATCCTGATGATCATGTCCGGCACCGTCGGCGGCCTGTTCACCACGGACGGCTCGACGGCCGACGCCGTCCTCGGCTTCGTCGGCGCCCCCGCCGTCGCCCTGCTCGTCACGACGTTCCTGGCCTACTACTGGCTGGGCATCCGCCGCGGCGTGACCTCCGCCGACCTCGGCTCCGCCCTCGACGCGGGCCTCGCCCCGGCCGCGATCATCATCCTGGTCACCGGCGCCGGCGGCGTGTTCGGCAAGGTGCTCACCGTCTCCGGCATCGGCAACGCCCTGGCCACCTCGCTGGCCGCCACCGGCATGCCGCTGCTGCTCGCGCTGTTCCTGGTCGCGGTCGTGCTGCGCGTCTCGCAGGGCTCGGCGACGGTCGCCATCGTCACCACCCTCGGCCTGCTCGGCGGCGCCGTGACCGGTGGCGACTACACCACCGCGCAGGTCGCCCTGCTCGTGCTCGGTGTCGGCTTCGGCGCCCTCGGCTTCTCCCACGTCACCGACTCCGGCTTCTGGGTGGTCACCCGGTTCCTCGGGCTGTCGGTGGCCGACGGCCTGCGCACGTGGACGGTGCTCACCACCGTCCTGGGCGTGGTGGGCTTCCTGCTCACCGCGGTCGTCTTCGGCGTCGTCACGGCGGCGGGTCTGTGACCGCGGACGTCGTCACCCTCCAGCAGGCCCGGGGCACCGCCCCGGGCCTGCTGGCCGTGCTGGTGACCGAGCGGCTCGAGCGGGGCGGGGCCGTCGCGGCCATCGCCTGCTACGACTTCACGACCGCCCTCGGGGCCGTCGCCGCGGCCGAGGCCGCCGGGCGACCCCTCATCCTGCTGGTGCCGCCGGTCGTGGCCGCCGACCCGACCGGCCCCCGCCTGGTGCGGGCGCTGCGCGGCCTGGCGGACGGCGCGGACGTGCCGGTCGTCGTCCAGCTGGACCACGCGCGGGACGCCGACCTCATCCTCGCCACCGTCGAGGCCGGCGCGCACGCCGTCCTCGCCGACGGCTCGCACCTGTCCCTGGAGGAGAACGCGGCGTTCGTCGCCTCGATCGTGGCCCGGGTGCCCGCCGGCGTCAGCGTCGAGGCGGAGCTCGGCGCACTGGCAGGCGACGAGGACCGGACGGACGTCGCCTCGACCGTGCCCGCGGGCATGACCGACCCCGCCGACGTCGCCGGGTTCCTGGCCGCGTCCGGCGCGCACCTGCTCGCCGTCTCGATCGGCAACGCGCACGGCAGCTACTCCGGCGTCCCGCACCTGGACTGGGACCTGCTGGACCGCATCCGCACCGAGGCCGACGGCGTGCCGCTCGTGCTGCACGGCGCGTCCGGGCTGGCAGCCGAGGAGCTCGCGGCCGCCCCCGGCCGCGGGATCGGCAAGGTCAACGTCAACACCGAGGTCCGCGAGACCCTCCTGGCCCGGCTCTCCGAGGCCGTGCCCGAGGCGGTCGGCAAGGGCGCGGACGTCCGCGGCCTCGTCGCCGCCTGGCGCGGGAGCGTCACCGCGTCCGTCGCGGACGTCGTGGCACTGCTCGACCCGGCCTGACGCCCTCTGACCGGTCACGCACGACGGCCCGGCACGTCCCGCGAGCAGCGGGGGTGCCGGGCCGTCGTGCGTGCGGGGCGCGCGAGGATCAGAGGATCTGGCGCAGGTTCGTGCGGGCCAGGTCGAGGATCTCGTCCCCCTTGCCGGAGAGGACCGTGCGCAGCGCGTAGAGCGTGAAGCCGCGGACCTGCTCGGCGCTCACCGTCGGCGGGATGGAGAGCTCCTGGCGGTCGGTGACCACGTCGATCAGGGCCGGGCCGGGCCGCGAGAGGGCCTCCTTGAGGGCGACCTCGAGGTCGGCCGAGTCCTCGACGCGGACGGCCGGGATGCCGACGGCCTCCGCGACCTGCGAGAAGTCGGGGTTGGCCAGCTCGGTGCCGAAGTTCACGAAGCCCGCCGCCTTCATCTCCAGCTCGACGAAGTTGAGCGAGGAGTTGTTGAAGACGACGACCTTCACCGGCAGGTCGTTCTGCTTCAGCGTGAGCAGCTCGCCGAGCAGCATCGCCAGGCCGCCGTCGCCGGCCATCGCGATCACCTGGCGGTCGGGGTGGGAGGCCTGGACGCCGACGCCGTGGCTGAGCGCGTTGGCCATCGTGCCGTGGTTGAAGGAGCCGATGAGGCGGCGCTTGCCGTTCATCGTCAGGTAGCGGGAGGCCCACACGACGGGCGAGCCGACGTCCGGGATGAACACGGCGTCGTCGTCGGCGAGCTGGTCGAGCAGCCGCGCCACGTACTGCGGGTGGATCTTCCGGCCGGCCTTCGTCGGGGCGGCCAGCTCGTCCAGCTTCCCGCGCGTCTTGCGGTAGTGCGCGAGGGCGTCCTCGAGGTGCTTGCGCTGCGTCTTGCGGGTGAGCAGCGGGAGCAGCGCGCGGGCGGTCTCCCCGACGTCGCCGACCAGGCCGAGGTCGAGCGGGGCCCGACGTCCGAGGTTCTCGCCCCGCACGTCGACCTGGATCTTCGTCGCCTTCTCCGGGTAGAACTGCGTGTACGGGAAGTCGGTGCCGAGCATGAGGAGCGTGTCGGCCTCCTCCATCGCCTTGTAGCCGGAGGCGAACCCGAGCAGGCCGGTCATGCCGACGTCGAACGGGTTGTCGTACTCGATGTGCTCCTTGCCGCGCAGCGCGTGGACGATCGGGGCTCCCAGGGCGTCCGCCAGGGCGACGACGTCGTCGTGGGCGCCGGCCACACCGGCGCCGGCGAGGATCGTGACCTTCTCGCCGCGGTCGAGCAGGCGGGCCGCGGTGGCCAGGTCGGCGTCCGCCGGGATGACGCGGGGGCGCGAGGTGGTCACCTTCGAGACGGTCGTGTCCACGGCGTCCGAGAGCGCGACGTCCCCCGGGATGACGAGCACGGCCACGCCCTGCTTCTCCACCGCGGTCTGCATCGCGATGCGCAGCAGGCGCGGCATCTGGGCGGGGCTCGCGACGTACTCGCAGTAGACGCTGCACTCGCGGAAGAGCTCCTGCGGGTGCGTCTCCTGGAAGTAGTTGGAGCCGATCTCGGCGGTGGGGATGTGCGCGGCGATCGCCACGACGGGGACGCGGGAGCGCTGGGCGTCGAAGAGCCCGTTGATCAGGTGCAGGTTGCCGGGGCCGCACGAGCCGGCGCACACGGCGAGGTCGCCGGTGGTGGCGGCCTCCGAGGCGGCGGCGAAGGCGGCGGCCTCCTCGTGGCGCACGTGCACCCACGAGATGCCCGACCCGCGGAGCGCGTCGGTGAAGCCGTTGAGGGAGTCACCCGGGACGCCGTAGACGCGGGTGACGCCATTGGCCTCCAGGGTGTCGACGATGTTCTGGGCGACGGTGGTCATGTCCCTCCGATACCCACCTCGCCCGGACTTCCATGCTGCTCCTTCCGTCACACGTCGAGAAGTGGGCGTCGGGCCTCGCTCGATGCGTCTCGCCCCTTGCCCGGACGCGGCGCGGCCGGGCCCTCCACCGCGGGGGTGGCGGGCCCGGCCGGGCGCGCGGGCGGGGGCGGAGCGGGCGTCAGCGGACGCTGCGCACCATGAGGACGGCGAGGCCGCCCAGGACGCCGAAGGCAGCGCCGGTGAGGAACAGGCCCGGGTAGCCGACGCTGGCCACGATGAACGGGGCGAAGACCGGGAGCAGCGACTGCGGGAGCGCCTGGGCGATGTTGATGACGCCGAGGTCCTTGCCGGCCTGGCCGTCGTCCGGGAGGACGTCGGAGACGAGCGCGAGGTCGACCGCGAGGAACGCGCCCAGGCCCATGCCCAGGAAGCACTCGGCGACCACCAGCACGGCGAAGGAGCCGGCCATCGCCATGACGCCGAGGCCCAGCGCCGCCACGAGGGCGGAGATGAGGACGAACGGCTTGCGGCGGCCGGTGCGGTCCGAGAGCCAGCCGAAGAAGAAGGTCGTGAGCAGGATGCCGAGCGCGTTCGCGAGCGTCGCCTGGAAGACCTTGGTCGCGGCCTCGGTGACCGAGTAGCCGAGCTCGTTCATCACGAAGTAGGTGAGGTAGCTGGTTGCGGTGAACGAGGTGGTGATGAGGCAGAAGCGGGTGACCCAGGCCCAGGCCAGGTCGGGGTGCTTGCGCGGGTTGAACACGAAGGAGGAGAAGATCGACAGGACGTTGAGGCGCTCGGCCGGCGGCTCGGTGCGACGGACGTCCTTGATCGGGAGGATCGCCAGCACGAGGACGACGAGGCCGATGAGGGCGGGCACCAGCATCTGGGTGTAGCCCACCGCGAAGAGCTGGACGAAGAAGGTGCCGATGACGGCGCTGAGGTTCTGCGCCAGGCTGATGAGGGAGGCGACCTTGCCGCGGAAGCCGACGCTGACCTGGTCGGGGAGCATCGCGACGAGGGGCGCGAGGGCGAAGTTGAAGCCCAGCTGGCAGATGGACCAGCCGACCACGACCGTCCACACGGCCGGGCTGAACGCGATGACCAGGATGCCCACGTACGCGATGACCGCGCCGGAGAAGATCCAGGGCTTCCGCTGGCCCATCCGGCTCATGGTCCGGTCCGACAGCCGACCGGTGATCGGGTTCACGATGAAGGCCACGGCGGCACCGATGGCGAGGACCAGGCTCAGGTTGGTCGCGGAGTTCGCCGCGTCCAGCGTGGTGAGGGCCAGCGCCAGCGACACCAGCAGCGGCGCCATGATGGCGATCATCAGGCCGAGCATGGCGGTCGGGATGGCGACGAGCGCGATCCTGTCGCGGCGCCTCTGCTCGTCCGAGATCGAGGCCGGCTCGAGGCCGCTCGCGTCCGCGCTGACGGGTGTCGGTGAGGCAGTGGTCATCGGAGACCCTCTTTCAGGTTGAGCGTGATGCGCAGCACTACAGTTGTAGTGATGCGCACCATACATCGAAAACCTCCGCGTGGAAGTTTTTGGTCCCTGTCAGGTGTTCATGAGTTTCTTCATCGGTCAGGATGGGTCGAACATGCAGGTCACAGGGGGGAGCCAGGTGAGCGGGGTAGAGGCCGACGAAGGTCGGGCCGGCAGGCGGGGGCCGTACGCGAAGAGCGCACGACGACGTGAGCAGATCCTCGACACCGCGATCGAGGTGTTCGCCGAGCGAGGGGTGGACGGGACGTCCCTGCGCGCGATCGGCGACGCCGTGGGCACCACCCACGCCGCGCTGCGGCACTACTTCCCCTCGAGGGACGCCCTGCTCGTGGAGGTCCTGCGTCGCCGCGAGGGCCGGATGCTGGAGGAGCTGGAGGACTCCGGGCCGTTCGGCTCGCTGCAGGAGGCGACGAAGCTCAACGCCACCACCCCGGGGATCGTCGCGCTGCACACCTCGATGCTGGCCGCGGCCGTCCAGGACTCCGACGGCGTCGCCGCCGAGTACTTCACCGAGCGCTACCGCGCCGCCCGGGCCGCCCTCGCCGAGCGGCTCCGGGAGGGGCTGACCGACGGTGCCGCCAGGTCGGAGCAGGAGCTGCTCGACCTCGCCGCCGTCCTGCTCGCCGTCTCCGACGGGCTGCAGGTGCAGTGGCTGATGGACCCCGACGTCGATCTCGTCCGCACGTTCGACCTGCTGGCGCGGCTCGTCTCCCCGTCGGCTGGGGGCTGACGGCGGCCGGCTGAGGGCTGACGGCGCGGCTGGCTGCGGCTGGCTGGGGCCTGCTGAGATTGCGGCTGGCTGGGCCGCGGCCGGCTGAGGCTGCGGCCGACTGAGCCGGCGTTCGGTCCTCGTGCCCACGAGGACCGAACGGGGCAAGCAGCCGAGGCGCGCCCGAATCAGTCCAGGTCAGCGGGCTGCCTTCCAGCCGACGTTCGCGTTGGGTCCTCGTCGCCACGAGGACCCAAGCCCCACGCGGGCACCCGGCCTTCGGTCCTCGTGCCGACGAGGACCGAACGGGCCTGCCGGCGGGGGTGGGTGCGCATCAGGCCAGGTCAGCGCGTTGCTGACACGGCGGTGGGTGGGTTCGGTCCTCGCGCCCACGAGGACCGAACGAGACACAACCGGCCGCAGGGGCAGCGGCAGACAGGTCAACAGACGGCGGACGCGCCGGCGCGCGCGACGTCCTCGTCCTGCTCAGCGCTACCGCCACTGACGCCGACGGCACCGGCCAGCGAGCCGTCCACCAGCACCGGCACCCCGCCGGGGAAGGCGGCGACGCCGGCGCGGGCCGCGATCCCCAGCCGGACGTCGGGCTCCCCGCCGATCGCGGCGCCCAGCGCCCCGGTGCTGAGCCCGCCGAAGCCCGCCACCGTCCGCGCCTTGTCGAGGGCCAACTCGGCCGAGGCCGCGAAGGCGCCGTCCATCCTGGCGAAGGACAGCAACCGACCGGCGTCGTCGGTCACCGCGACGTCCACCGCGACCCCCAGGTCCTCGGCCCGGGCCAGTGCGGCCGCCAGGCACCGCTGCGCCCCGGCCAGGGTGAGGACGGGCCGCGAGCGGGTGGCCGGGGCCAGCGAGTCGAGGGCGGTGCCCGTGGCAGAGCCGGCGTGCGACGTGGTCATGACAGGCACTCTGCCCGCCGCGCCAGCGCTCGACGGGCGCGCGTCCCGCCCAGAGGAACGGCCCAGAGGAACGGCCCAGAGGAACGGCCGCGAACCGAAGTGGCTCAGGCGTGCAGGTAGGCGCCACTGAGCAGCTCGGGGTTGTCCCGCAGCTCCTGCGCACCGCCGCTGAACGCCAGCCGCCCGCCCTGGATGACGTGGGCGTGGTGGGCGACACCCAGCGCGACCTCCGCGAACTGCTCGATCAGCAGCACCGCCGTCCCCTCCGCCGCCACCTGCTCGAGCACCGGCGCGAGCCGGCGCACGACCACCGGCGCCAGGCCGAGCGAGAGCTCGTCGACCACGAGGACGCGAGGGTTGGTGGCCAGCGCCTGGGCGAGCGCGACCATCTGCTGCTCGCCGCCTGAGAGCAACGAGGCCTGCGAGGTCAGCCGCTTCTCCAGCTCGGGGAACAGGGCCAGCGCCCGCTCCCGTCCGGCTCGGGCCTCGCGCCGGGACAGGGGGTAGGTGGCGACCTGGAGGTTGTCCTCCACGGTCAGCCCCCGCAGGAGCCAGCGCCCCTCGGGCACCACGGCGAGGCCGGCCTTGCGCACGGTGTCCGGCGAGGCCCCCGCGAGCTCGCGGTCGCCGAGCCGCACCGAGCCCTGCTCCAGCGGCAGGAGGCCGCCCAGGGCCAGCACGAGGCTGGACTTGCCCGCGCCGTTAGGCCCCAGCAGCGCGGTGACGGCCCCGGCGGGCACCGACAGCTCCAGCCCGTGCAGCACCTGGCGCCCGGCCCGGGCGACCACGAGGTCGTGGATGGTCAGGTCCGCGCTCACGCGACCTCCTCGGTCGTGCCGAGGTAGGCGGCCAGGACCAGCGGGTCCTGCAGCACCTCGGCGGTCGGGCCGGTCGCCACGAGGCGACCGAAGTCGAGCACAGCGAGCTTCTCGCAGCAGGCGGAGACCAGCGCCATGTCGTGGTCGACCAGCAGGACGGTGGCGCCCAGCCGCTCGGGCACGGCCCGGATGAGGGCGCCGAGCTCCTCGGACTCCTGGTCCGGCAGCCCGGCCGCGGGCTCGTCGAGGAGCACGAGCCGCGGCGAGCCGACCACGGCCCGGGCCAGCTCCACGAGCCGGCGCCCCCGCATGTCGAGGCTGCCCACGAGGCGGTGCGGCTGGTCCGCCAGCCCCACGAAGTCGAGCGCCGCGGCGACGGCCTCGCCGGCCCCGCCCCGTCGTCCGTGCTCGTAGCCGAGGCGGACGTTGTCCGCCACCGTCAGCTCGCGGATCGCCTGCTCGGTCTGGAAGGTGCGTCGCAGCCCCCACCGGGCCCGGGCGTGCGGCCGCATCGACAGGAGGTCCTCCCCGTCCACGGTGATCCGCCCCTCCGCGGGCCGGGCGAAGCCGCTGAGGACGTTGAAGAACGTCGTCTTGCCGGCGCCGTTGGGCCCGATGAGACCCCAGGCCCCGCCGTCGATGGTGAGGTCCACCCCGTCCAGGGGGACCACGCCGCCGTAGCGGACGGTCAGCCCCTCGATCCGCACCTCGGTCATCGGGCACCTCCTCGGGAGAGCCGGCGCGCCAGCCGGGACAGGTCGTGGCCGAGCTGGGCCGCGGCACCCTGCGGCGAGACCAGGACGGTCTGGATGACGCCGACACCGAAGGCGATGAGCAGGACGTCCGACGGGATGCCCCACACCTGGAGCAGCGCGGGCACCACCTTCACGAAGACCGCCGCGACCACCGACCCCCACAGCCCGTAGACGCCGCCCATGAGGCAGGCCGCGAGCAGCAGGATGTTGTTCTCGGTGGGGAACTGGTAGGTGGTCACGCCACCGCCGCTGGCGGCCAGGAGCGCGCCGGCCGCACCGGTGATGAAGGCGGCGAGCGCGAAGGCCCACAGCTTGTAGCGCACCACGCTGACGCCGGCCGCGACCGCCGTGGCCTCGCTCTGCCGGATCGCCGCCCAGGCGCGCCCCGCCTTGCCGCGCAGCTGCCAGACGACCAGCCCGAACAGCGCGCCGACGATCAGCAGGGTGAGCACGTAGAAGGCCCCGTCGGACGTCGCGAAGGACGGCCGGGCCAGCTGCGAGGTGCCCGCGGCGGTGTTCGAGAACCCGAGCACGCCGTCACCCCCGTTGGGGAACTGTGTGGCGGCGAGGACGACGGTCACGCCGGCCGCGGCCATCAGCGTGATGAGCGCCAGGTACAGCCCGGAGAGGCGCAGCGCCGGCAGACCGACGAGGACGCCCACCAGCCCCGTGAGGAGGCCGGCGAGGAGGACGACGAGCAGGAACGGCAGGTCGAGGCCGTAGCCGATCCGCAGCGCGATCCACGCCCCCACCGCCAGGAGCGCGAACTGGCACAGGGAGACCATGCCGACGCGTCCGAGCAGGAGCGAGACCCCCAGGGCCACCGCCGCGTAGATCGCGGTGGCGGTGAACGTCTGCACCCAGTAGGGCGAGGAGTAGAGGGGGACGGCGAGGACGGCGAGCGCCGCCACGGCCCCCGCGATCCGGGGCAGCCGGGAGGGTGCCTCGGGGACGGTCCCACCGGGGCCGGGGACGGTCTGCGCTGCCGGGTCCGCTTGTCGCAGCATCGTGGTCATCTCACACCCTCGTCTGGAGCGGACGGCGCCACGCGAGCCAGAGCAGCATCACGATGGCGAGGAGGAACGGGGTCGTGTTGCGGTACTCGCTCACCGCGTCGAACGAGGTGAGGCAGGACTGGACGACGCCGATGGCGAAGCCCGTCCCGAACGTCACCCACAGCGAGCGCAGACGGCCCACGACGGCGGCGGCGAGCGCCGGGATGATGAGGAAGGTCAGGCTGGTGACGTCCAGCCCCACCAGGCCGGTCATGAGCAGGCCGGTGACGGAGGACAGCAGGCCGGAGACGAACCAGGCGGCCGCCTCGACCCGGCGCACCGGGACCCCCAGCATGGAGGTGACCTCGCGGTCGTCCGCCATCGCCCGCATCGCGGTGCCGAGGCGCGTGAAGCGCAGGAACAGCGTCGTGACGACGGTGGCGACGAGCGCCAGGACGATCGCGATGATCTGGGTGCCGGTGACGTAGGCCCCGGCCACCTCGACCGAGATCGCGGTGCTCGGCAGGGTCAGCGCCCGGGCGTCACTGCCCCAGACCAGGGACATGGTGCCGAGCAGCACGAGCATCAGGCCGAGCGTGCCGATGGCCTTCTCGAGCCCGTCCCGGGCCGCGAACCGCGGCCCGAGCAGGACCCCCCAGAGCACCGTGATGCCGGTGCCGGCACCGATGGCCGCGAGGAAGCCCCACAGCTGGGGCACCCCGTTCTCGACGATCAGCGTCCAGGCGAGCAGCGCGCCGAACGCGCCGACCGCACCGGAGGCCAGGTTCAGCACCGCGGTGGCCCGGAACAGGACCACGGTGCCGACCCCGGACAGCGAGTACACGCCGCCGAACGCGAGCCCGAGGACCACGAAGGGGAGGAGGTCGCCCATCACCGACCCCTCCCCCACTCGGGGGCTTCCTCGCGGCGCGTCACTCCTTGATCCCGTTCTTCGTCTCCCAGGCGCGGATCGTGTCCAGGTTGTTCACGGGCGTCGCGGCCAGGGCGAAGCAGGACCCGTCGTCGGTCAGCTGGCCGTTCTCGATCTGCACCGTGCGGGTCCAGTTGTTCGACATGTGCACGTCCAGCCCGTCACCGAAGTAGTAGGGCTTGCACAGCAGGTCGGAGGTGTAGTCCGTGGTGGCGGCGATCGCGGCGTTGACGGTCTCCTTGCTCAGGTCGTCCACCGGGACGGAGAGCATGGCCTTGACGGCGACGAGGGCGGAGACGAAGCCGAGCTGGCCGTAGGCACTGAGCGGGGTGTCCGGGGTGTAGTCGGCCCGCAGCTGGCGGAACAGCTGGGCGTCCGGGCCGTCGGAGGAGGGCAGCGCCATCTCGGCGTTGATGCCGATCTTCCCGTCCCAGGCGCTGCCCAGGGACTTCACGAGCTCGCTGTCGTTGCAGCCGCCCGGGCAGGCCCAGGTGACCTTGTCCTGCAGGCCCTGCTGCGTCACGGCGTTGAGCACCTTGAGGGTGTCACCCGGGTTGAAGTTGACCACGACGCCGCCGTTGTCGCCGGCCGCCTCGACCATCTTCAGCGCGAGGCCGTTGGCGTCGGTGATCGGCACGTTCTCGAGGAAGCTCTCGGCGTCGATCCCCGCGTCCTTGGCGTAGTCGAGGACGCCCTGGTTGACCAGGTCGGCGCCCGGCGCGTTCGAGGTGAAGATGACGATCTTGTCCACGCCCTGGTCGGCCAGGTACTGCGCCGCGGCGGTGGAGCTCCCGGAGCTGCCGATGTTGATCGGGGAGAAGTTGCTCATCCCGAAGCAGTCGTTGGTGATGCCGGCGGCCACGATCTCGTACCCCGCGTCCGCGTAGGCCTGCCCGTTGACCGGGCAGTCGAGCACGCTCATGCCGCCGACGAGGGCCATCGGGTCCTGGGCCAGCAGCTTGGAGCCCAGCGACTGGGTCGTGGCCGGGTCGGTCGTGTCCTCGTAGACGACGTACTTGATCGGGCGGCCGTTGATGCCGCCGTTGTCGTTCACGCAGTCGAAGTAGGCACCGGCCATGTCGGTGGCGTCGGTGAAGCCGTCCAGGCCCGCCTGGCTCGTGACGAGGGCGCCGATGACGATCGGGTCGCCCGTCGCCTTCTCGCCGTTGCCCAGGCCGCAGGCCGAGGCGCCGGAGGTGTCGCCGGTCTCGTCCGCGGCGGAGTCCGAGCCACCGCAGGCGCTGAGGGTCGTGGCCGCCACGAGGGCGGAGACCGCGAGAAGGACGGGGGTGCGCCGGAGAGGCGCGAGAAGGGTGGGGATCCTCATGTCTGTGGGCTCCGTCTGGGATCAAGGACTCCCCCGGAGCAGGCCGTTCGGCTCCGGGTCGTTAGTAAGATTTCTAACTAGTTTGACCGTAGAGTGCCGTGCGTCACATCGTCAAGGGTGTGCACGCAGAAGCCCCGCCGGAAGATCTCCGGCGGGGCATCGTGGGCGACTCAGACCAGGCGGTCGGCCGGCGTGGGCGGGTCGGGCACGGGGAACGACCGGACCTTGGTGAGCAGCTGCACGAGCATCATCTGCTCGGCGGAGGTCAGCGAGCTCGCCCACGCGGTCTCGCGGGCGTTGTTGAGCCGGAAGAGGGTCCGACAGACGTCCTTGCCCCGCTCGGTGAGGGAGATCGTCACCGAGCGCCCGTCCCGAGCGGACCGCTCCCGCTCCACCAGGCCGTTCTTCTCCAGGTTCTTCACGATGCTCGACGTGCTCGCCTGGGACACGCTGTGGATCTGCGCCAGCTGGTGCGGCGTCTGAGGGCCCAGCGTGAGGAGCGCGAACATGTTGCGGAACGCCGCCCACGTGAGGCCGGCCGGCCGGTGGACCGAGACCTCGAAGTCCTGCTGGAGCCGGTCGGCGGCGCGGATGATGTCGAAGCAGACGACCGTCGCCAGGACGTCCGCGCCCGGCACCTCGGCCAGGATCGCCGCCGCGACCTCGTCGTCCTCGTGGCCGGCCGTGCCGAACCCGGGGGTGTCACTCATCCCGCCAC
Organism: Nocardioides sp. GY 10127; assembly: GCF_004919085.1. Lineage (GTDB taxonomy): Bacteria > Actinomycetota > Actinomycetes > Propionibacteriales > Nocardioidaceae > Nocardioides. Next base: position 122,606 of record NZ_STGL01000008.1, read on the forward strand.
CGTAGACAACGTCCGCCCCCGACGACAGGGCTGGTTCCCGAGCATCCGCCACCCTTGATTTCCTTAGACTTCTCACTATAGTGTGAGCCCGACCACATCCTACTGTCGTGCTGCAGGAGTTCCGGTGACCGCCTCGCTCGCCCACATCGTCCACGACCCCGTCCTCGACCGGCTCGAAGCCGTCGTCGGCTCGGAACGGTTCTACCGCACCGAGGAGGGAGTGGACTCGTTCGGCGACCCCTTCTGGCCCTCGGACGACACCACGCGCCGGGCCGGCGCGGTCGTCGAGCCCGAGACCGTCGAGGAGGTCCAGGCCATCGTCCGGATCGCCGCCGAGTCCGGCACTCCTGTCTGGACCTTCTCCCAGGGTCGCAACAACGCCTACGGGGGCCCCGGCGCGGTCGTGGGCGGCTCGGTGCTGCTCAGCCTGCGGAGGATGAACAAGATCCTCGACGTCGACCCCGAGCGCGCGACCGCCCTCGTCGAGCCCGGCGTCCGCTTCTTCGACATGTACGACCACCTGCGCGAGCAGGGTCTCCCGCTGTGGTCGTCCGCCCCCGACCTCGGCTGGGGCTCCATCGTCGGCAACGCCCTCGACCACGGCGTGGGCTACACCGTCCACGGCGACCACGCCTCCCGCATGTGCGGCCTCGAGGTCGTGCTGCCCGACGGCGAGCTGCTCCGCACGGGCATGGGCGCCATGGGCCGCAGCGGCGCCTGGCAGGCCCACCCCCGGGCGTACGGCCCGAGCGCTGACGGGCTCTTCACCCAGTCGAGCCTCGGCGTCGTCACGAAGATGGGCATCTGGCTCATGCCCGAGCCCGAGTGCTACCTCTCCGGCACCATCGCCGTCCCCCGCAAGGAGGACCTCGAGCCGCTCATCGACGCCATCCGGCCGCTCATGCTCAACGGGACGATCCAGAACCAGCCCGCGATCGGCCACACACTGTTCGTCGCCTCCATCATCGACGGGGCCCCGAGCCGCGCCGAGGTCTACGACGGCCCGGGTCCCGTGCCCGAGGAGGTCGTCCTCCCGCTGGCCGAGCAGCTCGGCATCGGCCGCTGGAACATGCGCTTCGCCCTCTACGGCCCGCAGGGCGTCGTCCGGGCCAAGATGCGCCGCGTGCGCGAGGCGGTCGCCCACATCGCGGGCGTCCGCGTCGCCGGCGAGGAGTTCGCCGGCTCCGAGGTGCACGAGAAGGCGAAGGACCAGAACGCCCAGGTGCAGGCCGGCATCCCGAGCCTGGACCTGATGAAGGCCCTGGACTGGTACAGCGGGCCCGGCGGCGGGCACCTCGACTTCAGCGTCGTCACGCCGCTGCGCGGCGCCAGCGCGACCGAGGTCCACGCGATGATGGACCGCGAGATGGCCGGCACCGGCATCGACTGGGACCCGGCGATGATCCTCTCGGGCCGCTGCATGATCAACGTGGCCCAGCTCTACTTCCACCCGGAGGACAACGAGAAGGCCCGTCGGGTCTTCGCCCTGGCGCCGGGCCTGGTCCGCAGCGCGCGGGAGCTCGGGTACGGCGTCTACCGCACGCACGTCGCGCTCATGGACGCCGCCGCGGCGGCCTACGACTTCAACGACCACGCCCAGCTGCGCCTCAACGAGCGCCTCAAGGACGCGCTCGACCCGGCCGGCGTCCTGCACCCCGGCAAGCAGGGCGTCTGGCCCGCCCGCTACCGCGACGCCCTTGCGGGCGCCTGACCCGGCCCGACCGACCTCCGGCAAGGAAGAGACGATGACCGACACCCACCTCGAGCCGACCACCTGGGCACCGAGCACCGACCCCGCCCCGGGCGTGGACCCGGCGCTCGTGGCGGCCTGCACCGAGCTCCTCGGCGCGGACGCCGTGGTCAGCGACCCGGTGCTCATGCGCGAGTTCCGCGACCCCTACTCCCACGCGAGCTGGACCCAGCACGAGCCGGGCCTCGTCGTGTGCCCGACCACCGTCGAGCAGGTGCAGGAGCTCGTCCGCCTGGCCGGCCGCTTCGACACCCCGACCTGGACCATCTCCCAGGGCCGCAACAACGGCTACGGCGGCCCCGCGCCGCGCGTGCCCGGCTCGATGGTGATCAGCCTGCGGGGGATGAACCGCATCCTGGAGCTGGACGAGGAGCTGGCCTACGCGGTCGTCGAGCCCGGCGTCCGCTTCTTCGACCTCTACGAGGAGGTGCAGCGCCGCGGGCTGAAGCTGTGGCCCTCGATCCCCGACCTCGGCTGGGGCTCGATCATCGGCAACGCGATGGACCACGGCGTCGGCTTCACCCCGCTCGGCGACCACCCCGCCCGCTCCTGCGGCATGGAGGTCGTGCTCGCCGACGGCTCGCTCGTGCGCACCGGCATGGGCGCCATGCCCGACAACCCGACGTGGGCGCTGCGCAAGCACGGCTTCGGCCCGCACCACGAGGGCATGCTCATGCAGTCCAACCTCGGCATCGTGACGAAGATGGGCTGCTGGCTGGTGCCGCAGCCGGAGTACTACGTCTCCGCCGAGGTCACCGTGCCCCGGGACGAGGACATCTCGACCCTCATCGACACGGTGCGCCCGCTGCTGCTGGACGGCACCATCCAGAACTCCCCCATCGCCTACAACGTCACCCTCATCGCGGGCGCCTTCAGCGGCGTCCCGCGCTCGCACTGGTACACCGGCGACGGGGCCGTGGACGACGCGGCGATCGAGAAGATGAAGGCGGAGACCGGCGCCGGGGCCTGGCTCATGCGCTTCGCCCTCTTCGGGTACGAGGACGTCGTGAGCGAGCAGCTCGCACGGTGCACCGAGGCCTTCGCCCGGATCGAGGGCTCCCGCCTGACCCACCGCGGCTTCCGCGGCGACGAGGTCGTCCACCAGCTCACCGCGCTGGAGCGTCCCCGCCCCGCCGACGGCCCCGAGGGGGCCGTGGACCGGCTGCGGCAGCAGTCCGACACCACCCAGGCCGGCATCCCCTCGCTCGACCTGCTCGACAACCTGAGCTGGGACGACCACGGGGTCGGTGGACACCTGGACTACTCCCCCGTCACCGAGCTCGACGGCGCCCGGGTGCTCGAGCAGACCCGCTGGTTGCGGGAGGAGTGCGCGGGCGAGGGGCTGGACTACGCCGCGTCCCTGATGATCTTCCCGCGCGCGTGCATCAACATCGTCTCGCTCTGGTTCAACACCGCCGACGAGGCGGGGACGCGCCAGGCCTACGAGTTCACCGGCACCCTGATCGAGCGCGGCGCCGAGCGCGGCTTCGGCGCGTACCGCACCCACCTGGAGCACATGGACCGGGTCGCTGCCACGTACGACTGGAACGACTCCGCGCTCGCCCGGTTCAACACGCGGATCAAGGACGCGCTCGACCCCCAGGGCATCCTCAGCCCCGGCCGCTCCGGGATCTGGGGCAGCCGCCGGGCACCCCAGGGGTGACCCGCAGCGTGCGGCGCTGAGGAACCGCAGCTCGACGAGCAAGGGCCCCGCCTCCCGATCAGGGAGGCGGGGCCCTTGCTCGTGCCGGCCCTCGTGGGGCCGGGGCTCAGTCCTGTGGGTAGGTGAGGAAGTAGTGCTCCTTGGTCTGGGCCAGCCGCACGCGCTCCACCGCGACGTCCACCACCGCGGGGATGCCCTCGGCGTTGGCCTTCGCCGCCCGGACGAGGGCCTCGCGCACCTGGGCCGGGTCCTCCACGCGCTCGCCGTGGCAGCCGCAGCCGCGGGCGACCGCGGCCAGGTCGGGCTGCACCTCGAAGGCGGTGTCGAGGATGCGGTCGCCGTACTGGTGGTGCTGCAGGTCCCAGATGGAGCCCAGGGCGTCGTCGTTGAGGACGATCCACGTGACCCCGAGGCGGTAGGTGGCCGCGGTCGGCAGCACGTTCATCACCATCTGGAACGACCCGTCGCCCACGAAGCACAGCGCCTGCCGCTCCGGGTGGACGAGGCGGGCCGCCGGGATGGCTGCCGCCACGTAGCCCATGCCGTAGAAGCTCGAGGGCATCACGGTGCTGCGCGGCGAGTGCACCCGGAAGTTCGGGAACGCCCCGGCGATGTGCTGGGCCAGCGCCCCGACGTCGATGCCGAGCACGGCGTCGTCGTCGAAGACCTCCCGGGCCGCCCGGATGACCCGGGTGGGGTGGATGGGGGTCTGCTCGGACGCCGCGAGCGACTCGATCTCGGCCTCCACCTCGGCCAGGCCGGCCGCCAGGCCGGCCCAGTCCCAGGACGACGAGGGCGACGGGCCCCCGCCCAGCTCCTCGACCAGCTGCCCCACGAACGTGGCGACGTCGGCCACCACGCCGCGGTGGGCGGGCACGCCGCGGCCGTGCTCGGCGGCCTCCAGGTCCACCTGCACGTAGCGGGCCTCGGGGCGCGGGACGGCGCCGGGCTGCCAGTTGCTCTCCATCTCCTCGAAGCGGGTGCCGAGGCCGAGCACCACGTCGGCCTCGCCCAGCGCGCGCTTGGCGACGGGGTTGCGGTGGGCGCCGAGCCCGCCGAGCACCCGGGTGTCGTCCTCGTCCAGGACGCCGCGACCGCTGAGGCTGGTGAGCACCGGGGCGTCCAGCAGCTCCGCGAGGGCGGCCACCTGCGCGCCGGCGCCGGAGGCGAGCGCCCCGCCGCCGCAGACCAGCAGGGGGCGGGACGCGGCGGCCAGCTCGGCCGCGACCGTCCGCACCACCTCGGCGGGCGCCGCGACGGCGTGGTCGACCTCGGCCCGCAGGTACGGCACGTCCTCGACGTGCTGGGTGAGGACGTCGCGGGGCACGTCGACGAGGACCGGCCCGGGCCGACCCGCGCGGGACACCGCGAAGGCCTGGCGCACGACCTCCACCAGGAGGTCGGCGCGGTCCACCCGGACCGTCCACTTGGTGACGGGCTCGAAGACCCGGTCGGTGGCGACCTCCTGGCTGGCGCCGCGCACGAACGAGGACGTGGCCCCCCGGCCGCCGAGGACGACCATCGGCGTGGCACCGACGTGGGCCTCGGCGACGGCGGTGAGCGTGTTCGTCACCCCCGGCCCGGCCGTCACCAGGACGACGCCAGGCACGCCGGTGAGCTGTGCCTCCGCGGCGGCCATCGCCGCCGCGTGGTGCTCGTGCCGGACGAGGACGGACTCGATCCCCTCGGTCGCGTGGATGCCGTCGTAGATCGGCAGGACGTGGCCGCCGGGCATGCCGTACACGCGCTGGACGCCCTCGGCGACCAGGGCGCGCACCACGGCGTGCCCGACGTTGATCCGGCCCTGGGGGGCCGCGGTGACGTCGGCGGCCATCAGAAGGGGTACGCCGCGATCTCGGGACGCAGCGTCAGCCACTGCGTCTCGGTGAAGGCCTCGAGGTTGGCGGCCGCGCCGCCGAACCGCGAGCCCGTGCCGGACTCGCCCACGCCGCCGAACGGCACCATTGGCTCGTCGGCCACGGTCTGCTCGTTGATGTGCACGATGCCGCTGGGCACGGCGTCCGCGATCCGCATCGCGCGGCCGACGTCCCCCAGGATGCCGAGCGAGAGACCGTAGGAGCCGGTGGCCGCGAGCGAGATCGCCTCGTCGTCGGTGGAGAAGGGCAGGACGGGGGCCACGGGGCCGAAGATCTCCTGGCTCCAGGCCGGCATGTCCGGCGTGAGCCCCGACAGCACGGTCGGGGAGTAGAAGAGGTCGGTGAACGTGCCGCCCGCGGCCAGGGTGCCGCCGGCGGCGACGGTCCCCTGGACCACCGCGTCGACCCGCTCGAGCTGCCCGGCGTCGATGAGCGGCCCGAGCGCCACCTGGCCGGACGCCGGGTCGCCGACCGGCAGGTGCGTCGCCTTCTCCACCAGGGCGGCCACGTACTCGTCGTGCAGCGACTCGTGCACCAGGTGGCGTCCGGTGGTCATGCAGATCTGACCCTGGTGCATGAAGGAGCCGAAGGCCCCGGCCGACGCGGCCTTGGCGAGGTCGGCACCCGGCAGCACGACGAGGGCGTTGTTGCCGCCCAGCTCGAGGTGGGTCCGCTTGAGGTGCTGGGCACCGAGCTGGCCGACCCGACGGCCGGCGGCGGTGGACCCGGTGAACGAGACCACCCGGACCTCGGGAGCGGAGACCACGGCCTCGCCGACGTCCACCCCGCCGGGGAGCACGTGGAGCAGGCCTGGGGGCAGCCCGGCCTCCTCGTAGATCCGGGCGTGCACGATGCCGCCGCAGACCGCGGTCCGCGGGTCCGGCTTGAGCAGGACGGCGTTGCCCAGCGCGAGCGCCGGGGCGATCGAGCGGCTGGAGAGGATGAGGGGGAAGTTGAACGGGGCGATGACGCTCACGACCCCCACCGGACGGCGGCGGGCCATGCTCCACCGCTCCTCGTTCGTGGCCAGGACGTCGCCGACCGGGTGCGTGGCGAGGCCGGCCGCCTCGTAGCAGTCCGCGGCGGCGCGGTGGGTCTCGAGCTGCGCCTTGGGCGGGATCGAGCCGGACTCGCGGACGATCCAGTCCTCGATCTCGGCCGCGTGCTGCTCCCACAGGGCGCCGGCGCGGCGCAGCACGGCGGCCCGCTCCTCCGGCGGGGTGGCGGCCCAGGCCCGCTGGGCCTCGGCCGCCCGGGGGGAGGCCTTGAGGACGTCGTCCGGGGTGGCGACGCCGACCTCGCCGAGGGTCTCGCCGGTCGCGGGGGCCGTGACGGCCGCGACGCCGCCGGAGCCGGCCGTCCACCCGTCGGAGTAGAGGCGCCCGGTCCAGGTCTGCGCGTCGAGCAAGCTGTGGGACATGGTGATCTCCTTCACACTGTACTTAGAAGTCACACTAAATGGCGGACGGGTCGCCGACAACGGCAGGCACCGGTCGAATTGTTGGGAATCGGCGCTTCCAGCAGGTGCGAGCCCGGGCCACCCGGGTTGCCGCCGGCCCACGTCGTCCTAAAATTCACCCTTCCCAACTAGTTAGACTTCAATATAAGTTGCGTGGCGTACGCCACACCCGTGGACGCCCTGAGGAAGAAGGACCGCCATGACCACGGCACCCCTGACCGTCGCGGAGCGCGACCTCGCCGGCCGCAGCGGTCTCGTCACCGGCGCGGCCGGCGGCATCGGTCGGGCCAGCGTCCTCGCCCTGGCCGCGCGCGGCGCGCACGTCGTCGTCACGGACGTCGCGGCGCTGGCCGACGCCGGCGAGGAGACCGCGGCCCTCGCCGAGAAGGAGGGCGGCAGCGCCACCTTCGTCCCGGCGGACGTCACGGTGCCCGGCGACTGGGAGCGGGTCGTCGCGGCGGCCCTGGAACCGACCGGCACCCTCGACTTCGCCCACAACAACGCCGGCATCAGCCTGGCCGCGCCGTTCCTGGAGACCGGCACCGAGGACCTGCACCGAGTGCTCGAGGTCAACCTCGTGGGCGTCTGGCTCGGCCTCCAGCACCAGCTCCCGCACATGCTCGCCGCCGGGCGCGGCTCGGTCGTCAACACGGCGTCCCTGGCCGGGCTCAAGGGGCTCCCGCTGGGTGCCGCGTACGCGCTGAGCAAGCACGCCGTGGTGGGCCTGACGCGCAGCGTCGCGCTCGAGCACGCGCAGGCCGGCGTCCGCGTGAACGCCGTGTGCCCCGCGGCCGTCGACACGCCCATGACCGCGGCGCTCCCGGACGAGCTGCGCGCGCAGATCGTCGCGCCCCAGGCCATCAAGCGCTTCGCCCGGCCCTCGGAGATCGGCGAGGCGGTGGCCTGGCTCGTCTCCGACGACTCCTCGTTCCTCACGGGGGTCGCGCTTCCCGTCGACGCCGGCGCCACGGCCGGCTGACCGTCCCGACCTCCACGACCTCCCCACGAGAAAGGCCCACGCCATGTGCGCCCAGCACGCCTCTCCCTCCCTCTCCAGCGCGCCCAGCCCGGACTCCACCGCGACCGTGACCGTCGACCACGTCGGCATCTCCGTGCGCGACCTCGAGGGCCTGGCGACGTTCTACGGCTCCGTCTTCTCCCTCACCGAGGAGTTCCGCTTCACCGTCGAGGAGGCCGGCCTGTCCGCGGTCGTCCTGCGCAGCGACGCCGGCTGGGGCATCGAGCTCCTGCACCGCGCGGACTCGACCACCCCCGCCCGCTGGACCTCGCCGGACGAGGCGGTCCGCAGCCAGGGGCTCGGACACCTGTGCCTGCGCGTCACCGACGACCTCGACGACCTCTACGAGCGGCTGCTCGCCGCGGGTGGCTCCCCCGTCGTCACCCCGCGGATCGGGCCGCACCCGCAGGTGCGGATGAGCTACGCCGCGGACCCGGAGGGCAACCTGATCGAGATGATCAGCTTCCTCGAGGGCTTCGGCTCGTGAGGATCATGGAGGGCCGCGCCGGAGTCGTCACCGGCGCCGCCGGCGGCATCGGCCGCGCCTGCGCCCTGGGCTACGCCGAGGCCGGCGCCCGGGTGGTCGTGAGCGACCTGGCCGCGCGGCGGGACGAGGGCGAGGAGACCGTCCGACTGGTGCGCGAGGCCGGCGGCGAGGCGCTGTTCGTGGCCGCCGACGTCGCCAGCGAGGCCGACCAGGAGGCCCTGGTCGCCGCCTGCGTCCAGGCCTGGGGCACGCTCGACTACGCGCTCAACAACGCGGGCGTCGAGCACCAGGCCTCGCTGGTGGAGATGGAGGAGAAGGACTTCGACCGGGTCCTCGAGATCAACCTCAAGGGCGTGTGGCTGGGGCTCAAGCACCAGCTGCGGCAGATGCGCCTCCAGGGCCACGGGGCCATCGTCAACACCTCGTCCCTGGCGGGCTTGGTCTCGCCGCCGCTGCTCGGCGCCTACGTCGCCAGCAAGCACGGCGTCGTCGGCCTGACGAAGACCGCAGCCGTCGAGAACGCCGACCTCGAGATCCGCGTGAACGCGATCTGCCCGGCCTCGATCCGCACCCCGCTGATGGACGTCCTCACCCCGGACCAGCTCGAGCTGTGGGTCTCCCGGATGGCGATCAAGCGCCTCGGCGAGCCCAGCGAGGTCGCGGACGTCGCGGTGTGGCTCTCCAGCGACAAGGCCTCGTTCGTCACGGGGGTCGCCGTGCCCGTCGACGCCGGCGCCTCCGCCATGTGACGACCACTCCCACTCTCAAGCAGACTCGCAGACCACCAGAAGGAGCCACCGATGCTCACCCTCCACGACGGCCCCGCACCCCGGCTCGACGTCACGATCGTCCCCCGCGAGGCCGAGCGCCTGCTCGGCTTCGTCACCGACCGCCGCCAGCGGCTCATGCTGGAGAACTTCCGCCGCCACGGCATGTATGAGGTCGCCGGACGCTGGACCGAGATCCTCGACCCCGCGCTCACCGTCGAGCACCCCGTCTACCGGGTCGCCGACGGCCCGAGCACCGAGGTGTTCGACGGGATGGAGGCGGTCCGTGGCTTCTACGGCGGTATGACCGACGCCGGGCTCAACGTCCTGTTCCCGATCTGGGAGCGGATGGCGGTCTCCGACTGGGGCATCGCCTTCGAGTCCCAGCTGGCCCACGTAGTGCCCGGCGAGCTCATGGCCGTGATGGGTCACGAGGTGGAGGACACGTCCGTCACCTACCTGCTGAGCCAGCGGGTCAGCAACGTGTGGCCCTTCAACGACGAGGAGCGCCCCCGACTGCTCGGGGAGCACGTCTACCTGGACCAGGCCTCCGCCGAGGCCTGGGTGCTCCCCGAGGAGCACGTCGTCACCCCCAAGATGGCCACCGAGGCGCTCAGTCCGCTCGTCGACGCCCTGCCGCCGTACACGTCGCTGTGAGGCTTGTGTCCGTATGAGGCTGGCCCGGCTCTGAGTCTCGCCTCGGTCTGAGGCTCGTCAGGCTCCGAGTCTCGCCCGGCTGTGTGGGCGTTCGGTCCTCGTGCACACGAGGACCGAACGGTCCGGCCAGCCCGGGGCCATCCGCATCAGCCCAGGTCAGCGCGATGCCGGCCAGCCCGCTGCCGCGTTGGGTCCTCGTCGCCACGAGGACCGAAGCGCCACGCCGGCGCCCGGCCTTCGGTCCTCGCGTCCACGAGGACCGAACGGTCCGGTCCGCCCGAGGCAATGCGCAACAGCCCAGGTCAGCGCGACGCCGGCCAGCCCGCTGCCGCGTTGGGTCCTCGTCGCCACGAGGACCGAAGCGGCCCGGGGGGCAGCCGACGAGGCACTCAGCTCCATGGACGCCCCGCCGCCCTACAGCTCGCCCGAGCCACACCCCCAGCCGGCCGCGTCACACCCCAGCCCGCCCGCGTCACACCCCGCCACGGGAAGACGCGGACCCGGGCCAGATGCCCTGCTTCCCAGGAGCCAGGACGCCGAGGGGGTCGAGTGCGTCCTTGATCCGGCCGACGGTCCGGCGCAGCGCGCTGTCGTTCGCGTCGTACTGATCCGCGACGAGGTCCATGAACGCCGGGTGGCTGCGGTACGGCGCGTAGCCGGCCGCGGACGCGTCGGCGACCAGCGCGGGGAAGAGCGCGGCGACGCGGGCGCAGTCGGCCGGGTCGTCCCGGTCGAAGGCGACGAGCGCGAGGGCGATGGCGTGTCGGGCGTTGAGCGTGAACCCGCCGGCGTAGTCGAACCCCTCGTCCTGGATGCGCGCCCGCAGGAGGTCGCGCTGCCGCACCGCGTCGGCGCCGGTGGGCGGGCAGACGAGCGAGAAGTCGGTGTGCGCGGGGGTCCCGCCGCGCCAGGCGGCCATCTGGATGAGGTCGGTGGACGGGATGCCGAGCTGGGCCCGGTCGGCCGGGTGCACCTCGGCCGGGTCGACGTCCCGGCCGTAGGTGGTGACGCGGAGCGAGGCGTCGGGCAGGGCCGCCTCGACGGCGGCGCGCACGACGTCCAGCCTGGCCTCGACGAGGGAGGCGGGGCCGTAGAGCGCGAACCGGGCGTTCCAGCGGCCGGTGCCCATGGCGGCGTTCATCGCGAAGAGCGCGCTCTCGGGGAGCAGCCCGGGGCCGTCGTACCAGGCGGCGCGGGGGCTCACCATCGAGGCGACGACGGGCGCGTTGCCGATGACCGCGTTCGACTGGATGGTGCCCTCGAGCATCAGGGGACGCAGGACGTCGACCAGGCCGGCCAGGTCGTCGTCGTGCGGGGTGGTGAGCATGCAGACGGCGGTGGACTCCGGCCGCGGCGCCAGCCACACCCCGATCTTCGTGACGATGCCCAGGTTGGACTGGAAGAACAACCCGTCGACCGACGGCCCGAAGCCGCCCTTGTAGAGGGCGAAGGCGGTGCTGTCCGCCTTCGCGCCCATGCCGGTGCGCACGAGCGTGCCGTCGGCGAGCACCACCTCCATGCCGCACTGGAAGGCCGAGTGGTCGCCGTGAGAGGTGTAGCCGAAGCCGCGCTCGAGGGCGTTGCCGAGGACGCTGCCCCAACCGATGTCGGGCACCGACGGCATGAGCGAGGAGCCGGTGCTGCGCAGGTGCTCGGCCAGCGCCAGGAACGAGACACCGGGCTCCACGACGACGTAGCCGGTCTCGTCGTCCACCTCGACGACGGCGTCCATCCGGTGCAGGTCGACGACGACGCTGCCGGGCACCCGCGGGCTCGCGCCTCCGTAGCCGTAGTTGCGCCCCCGGGAGACCGGCCACAGCGGGACGCGGTGCTCGCCGGCGAGCCGGACGACCGCCCGGACCTCCTCGACATTGCCGGGCAGCACCACCCCGGCGGGGACGACGGTCGCCTCGCCGAGGAACGAGAACGGGTCGGCGTGGCCGGCGACGTCCGCGCCGACCAGCACGTGCTCGCGCCCCACCGCGGCGACGAGCGCCTCCTCGACCTCGGGCGCGAGCCGGGGCGGGCCGTCGGGGAGGACGTCGGCGAGGACGAGGGGTGCCACGGCGGCGGTGCTGGTGCTCACGGGTGCTCCGATCAACGCGGGAGGCCGGAGGGTGTCCCGGCTCACACAAAATGTGGACACACCTTCGCATTTGCCCCCTCGGTGGTGTCAACGCCCTCGGCCGCCGGACTCCTATGCTGCCGAGCATGACCTCGAGCCCGACCCCACCCGCGGCGCTGCAGGAGCGCAGCCGCCGCACGCGCCGGGCGCTGCTCGACGCCGGGTTCGGGCTGCTGACCGAGGGCGGCCCCGAGGCCCTCACGATCGCCGCGGTCTCGAGCCGGGCCGGCGTGGCCACGGGCACCGTCTACCGCCGCTTCGGCGACCGGGACGGCCTGCTCACCGGGCTCCAGGAGGAGTTCACCACCGAGTTCCGCGAGGACTTCTCGCACCGGATGAGTGCCTCGCGCCTCCGCTCGGGCGCGGCGCCGGCCGAGGCCGTCGAGGTCGCGGTCCGGGCGTTGGCGGACACCTTCCGCAGCCACGCCACGCTGCTGCGCGTCTTCGTCGTCCTCGGGCTCGCCGACGAGCGGGTGGCCGCCACGGGCGCGCGCGCCAGCCACGAGGGCGGGCGGGAGCTCCGGGCCCTCCTCGAGCCCTACCTGGACGCCTTCACCGGCCCGGACCCCGAGCACGACGTGGACGTCGCGCACCGGCTCGTCTACGCCGCGTGCATGCACCGGGTGGTGCACGGACCGCAGGCGGAGTCCCCCCGCGAGCTCACCTGGGAGCAGCTGACCGACGAGCTCGTGCGCACCGCCCGGCTGCTGCTGCTCGGCCCCGCGCAGACCTGACGCGGCGCCCGCGCAACCGACTCCCCCTGTCCGCTCAGACGTCCGGATCGCCCTGCGTGCGTCCGCTCACAGGACGAAAGTCCCCTCCTGTCCACCACAGTGCCGCCACAGTTCCGCGGCCGGGAGCCCACAGACCCCCGCTCCAGCCTCGGGGCCAGACGCCCTGCGGATCGGACCTCAGGGCGCTGAGCGAGGAGAGCACCACGATGATGGACACGAGTCGACGGACGCTGCTGAAGGCGGCCGGCGTGACGACGGTGGGCGGGGTCGTCCTCTCGGCCTGCAGCGCCGGGAGCGACACGAGCTCGGACGACTCCACCAGCAGCGCTGAGGCCTCCTACAGCACCGGCTCCATCGAGTTCGACGGCTCCCAGTGGAGCTACGACGCCGACAACGACGTCTACTACCAGCTGGGCGCCTACTACGTGACCGACCCGCAGGCCCCCGACATCGAGACGCTCGCCGTCTTCGTCCCCGGCGCGTACCTGTCGACGAGCAAGAACGACGACGGCACCTACACGGGGACGATCGACACCTCCGGCACCGTCGGCGACTTCACCGCCGCGACCGCCCCCATCGTCCTGCCGGTCAACACCCCCGGCTACGCCTCGCAGGCGGCACTGACGTCCTACAGCTACGACACCGTCTCCTCCTACATGGAGGCCGGCTTCGTCTACGTCTCCCCCGGGCTGCGCGGCAAGGACACCAACACCGACGACTACGACGGCAACGCGCCGTGGGGCGTGACCGACCTGAAGTCGGCCGTCCGCTACGTCCGCTACAACGCCGACCTCATCCCCGGCGACACCGAGCGCATCGTCGTCTTCGGTCACTCCGGTGGCGGCGCGCAGTCCTCGATCATGGGCAGCAGCGGCGACAGCACCCTCTACACCGACTACCTCACCACGCTCGGTGCGGCGATGGAGGACGCCTCGGGCAAGACCATCTCGGACGCCGTCAACGGCGTCATGGCCTGGTGCCCGATCACCAGCCTCGACTACGCCAACGCCTCCTACGAGTGGAACATGGGCCAGTTCTCCAGCAGCGGCACACGCAAGAAGGGCACCTGGACCAAGCAGTACTCCCTCGACCTCGCCGACGCGTGGGCGAGCTACCTGAACCAGCTGAAGATCCGCAACGGCTCCGGGAAGGTCCTGACCCTGGAGAAGAGCGACGACGGGCACTACCTCGCGGGCAGCTACTACGACCACGTGGTCTCGGTCGTCGAGGACTCCCTCAACGACTTCCTCTCGGTCACCGACTTTCCCTACACCCCGTCCAACTCGTTCATGGCGGGGATGGACACCGGCACCAGCGGCGACTCCTCCGGTGCGCCGAGCGGTGACATGAGCGGCGCGCCCAGCGGCGACATGTCCGGGGCGCCCGACGGCGACATGCCCAGCGACATGGGCAGCGGTGGGCCCGGCGGCGACATGAGCGGCGCGCCCGGCGGCGACATGGGTGACATGGGCGGCGCGGGCGGCACCACGACGTCCACGACCTACAAGACCGTCGAGGCCTACTTCAAGCACCTCAACAAGGGCGGGACCTGGGTGCGCTACGACGCGGACAGCAACACCGCGACCGTGCTCGACCTCGGCGGCTTCGTGCAGAGCCAGAAGGAGGCCACCAAGGACGTCGGCGCCTTCGACGGCATCGACCGGGGCGAGACCGAGAACGTGGTCATGGGCAGCGGGGAGGACGGGCTGCACTTCGCCGGCGTCTCGCGCAGCGTCATCCGCGCGAACCAGGGCACCTACGCGTCCTACTCCGACTGGAAGTCCTCCTACGCGGCCTCGCAGTACAGCCGCGACTTCAAGAAGACCGACGACGTCGGCGGCGACGTGCTCGACCGCATGGACATGTACAACCCGATGTACTACCTGAGCCCCTGGTACAGCGGCTACAAGTCGGCCACCATCACGCCGCACTGGCGCATCCGCACCGGCATCATGCAGGGCGACACCGCGCTCACCACCGAGATCAACCTGGCGCTCGCGCTCGGCCAGCTCGGCGCCGTGAAGGACGTCGACTTCGCCACCGTCTGGGGCCAGGGCCACACGATGGCCGAGCTCACCGGCGACGCCACCGACAACTTCATCTCGTGGGTGAAGGAGACCGTGGCGTCCTGATCCTGCCCCCGCCCCCGTCTCCACCCCGCTCGGGTGGGCGGGGGCGGGCCGCGTGCTGCCACCATGACGCCGTGGAGGTGTGGACGACGGTCGGGCCGGGCGTGCCGGTCGCGGCACTCACCGCCCTGCTGGTCGTCGCGTTCGGCCACCCGTCGCCGCGGCGCGAGGCCCTGGTCTCCCTCGGGGCCGTGGCCGCCGTCCTGGCGGTCGGCGCCCTGCCGGCGGCGGACGCCGCGGACGAGCTGCGCCGGCTGGCACCGGTCGTCGGGTTCCTGCTCGCCGTGCTGGTCGTCGCGGACGTGGCCGCGCGCGCCGGGGTGTTCTCCGCGGCGGGCGACCTGCTCGCCCGCCGCTGCGCCGGCCCCGACCGGCTGCTGGCGGGAGTCGGGCTCCTGGGCGCGGTCGTCACCAGCGTCCTCAGCCTCGACGCGACGGTGCTCCTGCTGATCCCCGTGGCGGTGACGGCCGCGACCTCCCGGGGGTTCTCCCCGCGCCCCGTCGCCCACCTCGGCCTCCGGGTCGCCAACTCGGTCTCGATGCTGCTGCCGGTCTCGAACCTCACCACGCTGCTCGCGCTGCCCTGGCTGGGGCTCACCGCGACCGCGTTCGTCGCCCGGACCGCGCCGGTCATGGCCGTCGTGCTGGTCGTCGAGGTCGTGGCCGTGCGGCTCCTCGCCCCGCGCGGGCCCGTGCCGGCGCCCGCGCCTGCCCCGGCGCCGGCACCGGTGACCGCCGACGAGCAGCGCCCCGCCCTGGCCGTGCCGGTGACGGTGGTGGTCCTCATGCTGGTCGGCTTCGTCGCCGGCTCGGCGTGGGGCGTCGACCCCGTGTGGCCGGCCGCGGCCGCGGCGTCGGTGCTGGCCGGCTGGGCGCTGCGCCGGGGCCTGGCGACCGGTCGCGGGCTGGTGAACGCGGCCCACCCCACCTTCGCGGGCTTCGTCCTGGCGCTGGGGCTCGTCGTCGCGGCCGTGGTCGCCGGGCCGGCCGGGGGCGCGGTGGCCCGACTGCTCCCCCACGGCGCCGGCTACGCCGACCTGCTGCTGCTCGCCGGCCTCGGGGCGCTGCTGTCGTGCCTGCTCACCAACCTCTCCGCGACCCTCGTGCTCGCCCCGCTGGTGGCACCGCTGGGCACCGACGCCCTGCTGGCCACCCTGCTCGGGCTGAGCATCGGGGCCGGCCTCACCGTCTCGGGGTCGCTGGCGACGCTGCTGTGGCGCCGCACCGTCCGGCGCGTGGGCCTCGACGTCGGGCTCCTCGAGCTCCACCGCGTCTCCCTGGTGGCCACGCCGGTCTCGCTGCTCGCCGCCGTCACGACGCTGTGGGTGCTGGCGTAGGGGGTCTGCCGGCGTGGAGCGGGCGAGCCCGCCCGGACGCTCAGGGCAGGGCGGGCTGCTGCTGGGTGATGCAGTGGATGCCGCCGCCCCGGGCGAAGATCGGCCGGGCGTCGACCGAGACCACCTCGCGGCCCGGGTAGGCCTCGGCCAGCACGTCACGGGCGACCGCGTCGCCGGGGTCGTCGAACGCGCAGGCCACGACGCCGCCGTTGACGACGTGGTGGTTGACGTAGCTGTGGTCCACGAAGCCGCCGGGCTCGCCGGTCGCCGGGTCCGGCTCGTCGCGCAGGCCCGCGGGCGCGGGCAGGTCGACCAGCCGCCAGTCGGCCGGCAGCCCCGCGGACAGCGCGTCCCGCACCTGCGCGGTGACCGCGTGGTCAGGGTGCTCCGGGGAGCGCTGGGCGTGCAGCAGCACCACGCCGGGCTCCGGCATCGTCGCCACGATGTCGACGTGCCCGCGGGTGCCGAGCTCCTCGTAGTCCCGGGTGAGCCCGCGCGGGAGCCACACCACCCGGTCCACGCCCAGCCTGGCCCGCAGCTCGGCCTCGACGTCCGCCTCCACCAGGCCGGGGTTGCGGCCGGGGTCCAGCTGGACGGTCCGGGTGGCGAGCACGGTGCCCGCGCCGTCCACGTGGATGCCGCCGCCCTCGTTGACCAGGGAGGACGGGAGGACGACCGCCCCCGCCGCCTCCGCGACGAACCGGCCGATCCGCGCGTCCCGCTCCCACCGCGCCCAGGCCTGTGCGCCCCAGCCGTTGAAGACCCAGTCCACGGCGCCCAGGCGCGGGGTGCCGCCGCCGGACCCATCGGCCCCGTCGTCGATCACGAAGGTCGGGCCGATGTCGCGCATCCACGCGTCGTCGAGCGGGGCCTCGAGGAGCTCGACGTCCGCCGAGAGCCACTTCCGCGCCTCGCCGACGGCCACGGGGTCGACGACCATCCGCACCGGCTCGAACGCGGAGACGGCGTGCGCGACCGCGGCCCACGCCGCCCGGGCCTCGTCCGCCTCCGCGGCGGTCTCGCCCAGCGCGTAGCCGTGCGAGGGCCAGGCCATCCAGGTGCAGGTGTGCGGCGCGGTCTCCGCCGGCATCCGCCAGGTCATGCCCGGGCCTCCTCGGCAGCGGTGGCCGGCGCAGTGGCCGGCGAGGTGGACAGCGAGGGGACCGGCGAGGGGACAGGCGAGGGGACCGGCGTCGTGAGCACCGGCGCGGCCAGGCCCGCGTAGCTGTCGGGGCGGCGGGTGGTGAGGAAGGGGAAGAGCGTGAGCCAGTCGGCGCGCGAGTCGAGGTCGAGGTCCGCGACGAGCACGGCCTCCTCGTCGCGCGGGGCCCGGGCGAGCACGCGGCCGTAGGGGTCGGCGATGAAGGAGGAGCCGTAGAAGCGGATGAGGCCCTCGTCCCCGGTGCGGTTGGGGACGACGACGAACAGCCCGTTCGCGATCGCGTGGCCGACGACGACGTGCTCCCACAGCGGGGCGGTGTCGAAGTCGGGGTGGTCGGGCTCGGAGCCGATGGCGGTCGGGTAGGCCAGGACGTCCGCCCCGCCCAGCGCGTAGAGCCGGGCGACCTCGGGGAACCACTCGTCCCAGCACGTCGGCAGGCCGAGGGCGGCGCCCAGCGCGGGCACCTGGTGCACCGGGTAGGCGCCCTCGGCCGGGCCGGGGCGGAAGTAGTGGTCCTCGACGTAGCCCTCGGTGACGGGGATGTGGGTCTTGCGCGTCCGGGCGACCAGGCGGCCCTCGGGGTCGACGAGGATCGCGGTGTTGAAGCCGAGGCCGTCGCCGTACGGCGTCCCGTCCTCGTCCGCGTCCGCGCGCTCGTAGAGCGAGGCGTGCACGTGGACGCCGTGGCGCCGCGCGGCCGCGGCGGCGAAGGCCAGCGTCGGGCCGTCGACCAGGGGCTCGGCGAGCTCGGCGGCGACGCCCTGGGGCTCGGCGAAGGCGGGGTAGCGCGACAGCGTCAGCTCGGGCAGGAAGACGACGCGGGCGCCCTCGGCGACGGCGAGCGCGATCCCGGCGTCCAGCGCGGCCACGAGCTCGTCGCGGTCCTCGCGCCAGTGGTGCTGGACCAGGCCGACGCGGAGCGTCCCGCGGCTGCCAGCGGCGCCGCCGGGGTCGGCCACCCTCGCGGGCGACGGCAGGGCGGTGGCGGTGACGAGGTGCACGGTGGTCCTCCCGGGGAGCGGCGCCGGCGGGCCCGGCGTCCGTCGAGCACCTTAACCGAACGTCATTCGATTAGGTAGTAGGGTGCCCGCATGGCCCGCCCCACCTCGCCCGTGCTGTCGGTGGAGAAGATCGCCCGGGCCGCCCTCGCGCTCGTCGACCGCACCGGCGAGCTCGTCGTGGGGCGGCTCGCCCGCGACCTCGGCGTGAGCGCGTCGTCCCTCTACCACCACCTGCCGAGCAAGGCGGCGATCGTCGAGGCGGTGCGGGCCGAGGTGTTCCGCGCCATGCCGCGCCCGCCGGAGGGGGTGCTGGACGGCACGGCCGACCGCGCCGAGGGCGAGGCGGCCCTGCGCGCGCTGCTGCGGGCCTACCGCGACTGCTTCGCCGCCCACCCGCGCGTGATCGGCCTGCTCACCAGCCACACCGTCAGCGCGCCCGAGGTGCTGGCGGTCTACGACGACCTCACCGCCACCCTGCTCGCCGCCGGCGTGCGCGAGTCACGCCTGCTCGACGTCGTCACCGTGCTCGACAGCTTCGTCATCGGCTCCGCCCTCGACCTCGCGGCGCCCGAGGAGGTGTGGGACGCCGAGCGCGCCGGCCACCCCGCCCTGGCCGCCGCGCTGCGCGCCGCTCCGCGAGGCCGGCAGCGGGCCGACCTGGCCTTCGACGCCGGTGTCGACCTGCTCGTCGGCGGGCTCGTCCGGGGCTGATCCGGGGCCGATCGGTGTCGGGCCCGACGGTGGCGCGCCGGCGGGTGCCGGGCGGGTGGATGTCGGGCGGGTGAGTGTTGGGCGGTGTCCCAGCAACCTGGCGCGGGGCCCCACACGTTGCCCAGCCACCGCCGACCCCCACGCCCGGCTACCGGCGGTGCCCCAGCAACCTGCCGCCGGGCCCCACACGTTGCCCAGCCACCGCCCACCCCCACGCCCGGCCACCGGCGGTGCCCCAGCAACCTCCGGCGGGCCGCCACACGTTGCCCAGCCACCGCCCACCCCCACGCCCGGCTACTAGCGGTGCCCCACCAACCCCCGGCGGGCAGCCACAGGTTGCCCAGCCACCGCCCACCACCGACGCCGGCCACCAGAGGTGCCCCACCAACCGGGACACGGCATCAGTCGGTTGCCAGCACACCGCTCCCCCCGGCGCCCGGCGGTGCCAGACTGAGCCGGTCCCGAGGAGAGGAGCCACCGGTGCCTGCACGCCCGCGTTCGGCGACCCACTCGGGCACGTCGTGAGCGCCGACGCAGGTCGGCCCGGCCCGACCGAGCCCCGGCGTACCGAGGACCCGGCGGACGCGGCCGACCTCGACCTCGTCGCCCGCTGGCTCGCCCTGCACGACCCGGAGCCCGCCGACGGCCTCGACGTCCTCCTGCTCTTCGGCGGCTCCCTGCCCAGCGCGTGGGACGAGGCGGCCGCCCGGGTGCTGGCCGGCCGGGTCGGCGCCCTCGTGCTGGTCGGCGGGGCGGGGCACACCACCGACGCGCTGCGGCGGGTGCTCGGCGTCGAGGACCCCACCCGCACCGAGGCCTCGCTCATGGCCGAGCACCTGGCCCGCGAGCACGGGATCGTCGACGTCGTCCTGGAGGACGCCTCCACCCACTGCGGCAACAACATCACGCTCGCCCGCGACCTGCTCGACTCCCTCGACCTGCGCCCGGGCACGGTCGGGCTCACCCAGGAGCCGACGATGCAGCGCCGGATGGACGCGGTGTTCCGGGCCGAGTGGTCGCCCCGGGGCGTCCGGCCCGTCAACCTGCCCGGCCCCGACGCCCGCCACGCGTGGCCGCCCGGCCGGTGGGAGCGGCTGGTGCTGGGCGAGGTGCCCCGGCTGCGCGACGACGAGGACGGCTACGGCCCGCGCGGGCGCGGGTTCCTGGCCCACGTGGACGTGCCGGACGACGTGGCCGCGGCGCACGACCGCCTCCTGGCCCGCCACCCGGACTGGGCGCGGCCCCAACCTTGAGGCCGGGCCGCGAGAGACAGCCCTGAGACACAGCCGGAGACCCGGGCGTGGTGCGCCGAGCCCGCACGAGCAAGGCTGGACGCATGACCAGCTCCCCTGACCCCGCCACCCCGGCTCCCACCAGCACCCCGGCCAGCACCCACCCCACCGGCTACGCCACCGGCCGCCTGGGCGACAAGACCGTCCACCGGGTCGGCCTGGGCGCCATGCAGCTCGCCGGCCCGGGCGTCTTCGGTCCCCACGCCGACCCCGAGCGCTGCCGCACCGTGCTCCGCCGCGCCGTCGAGCTCGGCGTCGACCACGTCGACACCTCGCAGTTCTACGGTCCGGACGTCGTGAACGAGCTGATCCGCGAGGCGCTGCACCCCTACCCCGAGCAGCTGCGTCTGGTCACGAAGGTCGGCGCGACCCGCGACGACCGCGGCGGCTGGCTGCCCGCCGGACGCCCCGAGCAGCTCAGGGCCCAGGTCGAGGACAACCTCCGCACCCTGGACGTCGAGCGGATGGACCTCGTGAACCTCCGCCGCTACGAGCGGGACGCCCCGGGCACCGACGCGGCGCCGCTCGAGGAGCAGCTCGGCGCGCTGGCCGACCTGCGCACGGAGGGCAAGCTCGACCTCATCGGCGTCTCGTCGGTGCACGCCGAGACCGTGCGGACCGCCCTCGAGAGCGTCGGCATCGGCGAGGTGCAGAACCCCTACTCGCTGCTGGACCGCGCCGACGAGGAGGTCCTGGACCTCTGTCGTGCCCACGGGGTCGCCTACGTGCCCTACTTCCCGCTGGGCTCCGCGTTCACCGGTGGGCCGGCGGCGCTCGCCGCCGACGAGCACGTGGCCTCGGTGGCGGCGCGGCACGGTGTCAGCGCCACCCGGGTCGCGCTCGCGTGGCTGCTGGCGCGCTACGAGAACCTGCTGCTCATCCCCGGGACGAGCTCGCCGGAGCACCTCGAGGAGAACCTCGCCGTGCTGGACGTCGTCCTGGACGCCGACGACCTGGCGGAGCTGGACCTGGTGGAGCCCCGGCCGGTCGGGCACTGACCGGTCGGCCACTGACCCCGTCGGGCGCTGACCCCGTCGGGCGCTGGCCAGAGCGGGGGGCGGCGCGGTCGGGCTCAGCCGTCGGAGGCGTCCGGGTCCTCGGACAGGACGCGGTAGACCTCGCGGCGGGCCCGGTCGAGCAGCACGCGCACGGCCTCCTGCTGGGCGGTCGTGCCGTGCCGGCCGACCTCCCGGACGGCGCCGTGGAGCCGGTCGAGCTCGGCGCCCAGGTCGGGGCCGCTGTGCGCGAACGCGGCGAACGGGTCCTCGCCGGACTCGGCGAGCTGCTCGGCGGCCGTCCGCCCGGCGGGCGTGAGCGCCACCGTCTTGCGGCCGGACTCCGACGTCACCTCGGCCAGGCCGTCGGCCTCGAGGCCGCCGATGGTCGGGTAGACGACCCCGGGGCTCGGCTTCCAGGCGCCGTCCGTGCGCTCGGCGGCCGCCTGCATGAGCTGGTAGCCGTGCATCGGCTCCTCGAGGAGGAGCAGGAGCAGGGCGGCGCGGACGTCGCCGCGCGAGGCCCGGCCCCGGCGCCCGCCGCCGCGGCCGCCGCGGCGCGGGTGCTCGGCGTGGCCCGGGTGTCCCGCGTGATCGGGGCGCTCAGGGCGATCCGGGCGCTCGGGGCGCTCGCGTCGCCCGTCCTCGTCACGCATGCGCTCACCCCGTCCTCGCCCGGCACCTGCCGGCGGTTCGTCCGACGGGCCGGACGATACCCGCCGCCCCGTCGCGTCGGCGGCGCCGCGGGGGCGGCCGGAGCCGGCCCCCCGCGGGCCCTGGGCGGGGCCGGGCTCAGCGGCCGCGGCCGCCACCGCGTCCACCCTCGACGTCGTTCTCGCGCTTCCAGTCCCGGAAGCCCTCCTCCGTGCGGCCCTGGCGCCAGTAGCCGGAGATCGACAGGTCGCCCCGGTCGAGGCCCCGCTCGCCCACGAGGTACGGGCGCAGGCCCTGCATGGTAGTCGCGGCCTCGCCGTGGACGAAGGCGCTGACCCGACCGGCCGGCCACTCGAGCGCGGCGACGGCCGCCACGAGGTCGCCCCCGGAGGCCCGGTGCACGTAGGTCACCTCGACCCCGTCGGGGAGGCCCTGCGGGAGCGCAGCGCCGGCGGAGAGGTCGGGCTCGTGCTCGGCGTCCTCGACGAGGAGGACGACCTGGGCACGCGCGCCGGCCGGGAGAGCGTCGATGGCGGAGAGGACCGCGGGCATCGCGGCCTCGTCGCCGACGAGCAGGTGCCAGTCCGCGTCGGCGTCCGGGCGGTACTTGCCGCCGGGGCCCTTCGCGAGCAGCGTGTCGCCCGGCGCGGCGGCGGCGGCCCACGGACCGGCCACGCCCTCGTCGCCGTGCAGCACGAAGTCGATGGCCAGGGTGCCGGCCGCGACGTCGGGGAACAGGGCGGTGTAGGTGCGCACGACCGGCATCTCCTCCGGGGGGACGGTGCCGCGGGCGGCGCGCAGGTCCAGGTCCGCGAAGCGGGAGACGTCCCCGCCGTCGGGGGCGAACACGAGCTTCACGTAGCGGTCCGTCGTGTCGCTCCCGGCGAAGGCCGAGAGGTCGTCGCTGTGGAACCAGACGCGGCGCAGGCCCGGCACCGGGGACTCCGTGCGCGTGACCGTGAGCAGCGTCGAGCCGCCGCGGCCCTTGCCGCCGCGCCCGCCGCGCTCACCGCGGCCCTCACCGCGCTCACCACGCTCGGGGCGGTCGCCGCGCTCGGGGCGGTCGCCGCGCTCGGGCCGGTCGCCGCGCTCGGGGCGACCCTCACGGCCGCGGGGGCCCGGGCCCTCCGGAGGTGCGGGGGGTGCGGCCAGGTCCGTGACCTCCATGGCCAGGACGCCGTGCAGCGCCCGGCGGGTCTCCGCGAGCCGGGCCAGCGCGGCCTCGCGCTGCGCGTCGCTGCCGCCGCGGCCGATCTGGCGGACGAGCGCGTGGAGCTCGGCGAGCTCCTCGCGCAGGGCGCCGCCGGACTCGCCGCCCGGGCCGCGTCCGCGCTCACCGCGCTCACCGCGCTCACCGCGCTCACCGCGGCCGCCGCGTCCCTTGCCGGGCCGGCCCTCACGGCCCTCACGGCCGTCCTTGCCCGGCTTGCCGCCGCGTCGGCCCTCGGGCCCGCGGCCGCCACCGCGGCGTCCTTCTCCTCGTCGTGCGTCGTCGCTCCCCTCCGGCCCGCGGCCGGTACGGGGAGCAGTGGTCTCAGTGGTTCCGGGAACATCCCGGTCGATGTCGTCAGTCATGTGACTCTCCTCTATCTCGATGCGTCGAAGATATATCGCGATAGAGGATCGAGCAAGTACCGGGACGCAGCCGCGCCCCCGACCACGGAGCAGGTCGGGGGCGCGGGCCGTCCTCGGTGACAGGGGCGGACGGGACCCCACCCCGCCGGCCCGGGGCGAGCCGGGCCGACGGAGAGCTGTGGGATCAGGGCGTCGGGGCGGCGACGACCTTGACGTTCACCGTGCCGACGCCCTCCTCGCTGTCGTCGGTCGTGGACGTGGCGATCACCGCGAAGGTGGTGGCCGTCTCGTCCTCGCCGATGGTGAGGAGCCCGTTCTCGTCGATGGTCGTGTCGGGGCTCTGCGCGTTCAGCAGGCTCCAGGTCACGTCCTCGTCGGCGGTGAACTGCTGGCTCGCGCCGACCTCGACCTCGTACTCGAACTTGCCCGTGTAGGGCTGGATGTCGACGCCGGTCCAGCCGACGGCGATGGCCGGCTGCCACGCCCACTTCTCCTGGACGACCCAGGTGGTGCCGGTGGGCAGGATGTAGCCGGGCTCGACCTCGAGGCCGGAGGTCAGCTGCGGCTGCAGCAGCCCACCGCCGCTGTAGGACTTGGTGAACGTGACGGTGTCGCCGTCCACCGTCTTGTCCTCGGTCTGGTTGCGGCGGGTCGTCGTGTAGACCGAGTTCTCGATGAGCTGGATGTTCCGCTCGTCGGCCCCCGAGGCGTCGTAGGTCTTCGCGGCGGTCTGGTCGGTCACGAGCGAGCCGACGCCGTCGCCGTCCTCGGCGTAGTAGTAGGTCGTGTCGTCCTGCACCACGCTCAGCGTGTAGGTCGCCGCGGTGGTGACCTGCGTGGGGTCGGTGAGGTTCGCCAGGCCGTAGAAGGAGTAGGCGACGACGGTGCCGTCGACGGTCGTGCCGCCGCCACCCTGCTGGGCCTCGTAGGCGTAGACGCTGCCGATGTCGTAGGTCTTGCTGACCGCGGTGCTGCCGACGGCGGCACCGTCGACCGAGACGGTCATCGTCGAGTAGACGGGGACGAACGCCCAGTTGTGGTAGAGGATCGCGATCTGCGACTCGCCGCCGGTGCCCTGGACCTCGAAGTCGGTGCCCGGCACGAGGGTCAGGCTGTCGCCCTCCTCGCTGTGCAGGGTGATCTCGACGTCGTCGGCGGTGAGGCCGGAGCCGTCCACCCCCGTCGGCCAGGTGACGTAGACGTCGTCGGCCAGGGAGTCGGCCAGGTTCGGCTCGTCGCCATCGCCGACCCAGGTGAGCTTCGGCTTCGCACCCGGCGCAGGGGCGCTGCCGGTCTTGTCCGCGAGCGTCGCCCACTCCGGGGTGACGGTCGTGCCGTCGCCGTACAGGCCGGTGGCGTCGGCGGTGTAGTTGTAGCCGTAGATGTAGACGTGGGCACCGAAGTCGTGGCTGGCCACCGGGAGACCGCGGTAGGTCAGGCCGCTGACCTCGAGGTTGTAGTAGTAGTTGCCCTGACCGTCGCCGCCCAGGCAGCTCCACTCGCGACCACTGTTGACGTCCGAGGTCAGGTAGCCCTGGGTGTCCATCTCCAGGTCGCCCGCCGAGAGCTCGTACGTGGAGGTCCCGTCGACGAAGTCGGGCAGGTCGGTGGCCTCGAAGTCGTACTCCTCCGGGTAGTACCCGTCGCCGTCCACCAGCGCCACCGAGGCGCCGGAGGTCCCGATCTCCGAGTCGTCGAGCCCGGGCAGGTGCAGGCTGATGGCGGCCTGGCTGTCGTCGCCGTAGTGGACGACCTCGCCGAAGGCCTGCTTCAGCGTGCTCTTGCCGTGAGTGTAGGCCGTGCCGTACAGGCTCGAGTCCACCGTCAGCTTCGGCAGCACGATGCGACCGACCTTCTTGGTGGTCGCCTTGGACGACCCCTTCCCGGTCTTGAGCGCCCCGGCCGGCGTCCGGACGTCCAGCGCCCGCGAGCCGTTGGCGGTGAACCCGTCGATCCTGCCCGCGTGGAGCTTGACGACCAGCGTCGAGCGGTCCTTCGACAGGTGCGCGACCGCGACACCCTCGGTGTCGGTGAAGGCCGGGCGGCCGTCCGGCAGCCTGAACCACGAGGTCACGTCACCGGCGGAGGACGCCTTCCACAGCCGCTTGCCGGTGGCGTTCAGCCGCAGGGTGTAGGTGGCGGCGTGGTCCAGCCGCAGGGAGGCGCCGCCCTGGACCGAGAAGGCCGAGGGCGTGGACGCGGGGGCGGCCGTGGCCCCGGTGGTGGCGAGGCCGCCGACGGCCAGCGCACTGAGCGCGAGCGCACCGCCGGCCACGAGTGCCTGGGCTGATCTGATCACGGTTCCTCCGTCCGGCCCGGAGCACTTCTGCCTGAGTTCGGGCCTTAAACACTGCTGAAAGGTGGCTTAGAGTGAGCGCGCTCACAGTAGGAGGGTGGATTTTGCGCGTCAATAGAACTCTTGAACACAGTTACTTCACAGGAGACCTTCCCGAGAGCGCCGCGGCGCGCAGGACGGCCTCCCTGTGAGGGGGCTGCAGGACGGGCCGACCTCCGGCGACCACCGCGCGGAGGCGAGTCGCGGCCCGACCGACCACGCGGTGGGCCCGAGCCGACGGAGCCGGGACGTCGTCATGGCCTGCGTGGCGGCGGAGGGGCCGCTGTCCCGCGCGCAGATCATGCAGGTCACCGGCCTGTCCCGCGGAACGGTGGCGGGCGTGGTGGCGCAGGCCCTCGAGGGCGGACGCCTCGTGGAGAGCCTCGCGGAGCAGGCCGGCTCGCGGGG
The DNA here is from genome assembly GCF_004919085.1 of Nocardioides sp. GY 10127. Taxonomy (GTDB): domain Bacteria; phylum Actinomycetota; class Actinomycetes; order Propionibacteriales; family Nocardioidaceae; genus Nocardioides. Next base: position 148,742 of record NZ_STGL01000008.1, read on the forward strand.
CCGTCGCCCCACCGTCCTGCAGCTCCCGTCGCCCCGGGGCCTCCTCCTGGCGCTGGACGTCGGGCACGCCCACGTCGGCACGACGATCGCCACCGGGGCCGGGGAGGTCCTCGAGCAGCGGTGGTGCACCGGCCCGGTGGACGACGACCCGGTGGGGGCCTTGCGATCATCAGTTGTACGCATGAGGGCGCTGGTGGAGCGTCACCCGCGGCACGGGCGCACCCTGGCGCTCGGGGTCTCGGTGCCGCAGCCGGCGCTGCCCGACGGGCGCGTCGCGGGCCGGGAGGCCCCGACCCTGGTCCCCGGCTGGTGCGGGGTCGACGTGCACGCCGAGCTGGCCGCCCTCGGGGTGCCCCTCGCCGTCGAGAACGACGCCAACGCCGCTGCCCTCGCCGTGGCCGCCGAGACCCACGAGCCGCACGACCCCGGGACGGACGCGTCGGGTGGCGGCAGCGTCGTCTACGTGAAGCTCAGCACCGGGCTCGGCATGGGCACGGTGCTCGACGGGCGACTCGTGCGCGGCAGCAGCGGCCTGGCCGGGGAGGTGGGCCACCTGGTGATCGCCCCCGAGGGCCAGATCTGCAGCTGCGGGAACCGGGGCTGCCTGGAGTCGCTCGCGTCCCTGCCGGCGGTCTGCCGGGCCCTCGCGCCCGTGCACGGCCACCTCGTCCCGGACGACCTGGGCGGTCTCGTCGCCCGCGGGGACGTCCCCGCGGTGCGGGCGCTGCGCGACGCCGGCCTGGCGCTGGGCACCGCCCTCGCCCCGGCGCTGGCCGCGCTCGGCGTCCCGCCCGTCGTGGTGGCGGGCCCGCGGGACCTCTCGCTCGAGCCCACCATCGCGGGCGTGCGCTCCCGCCTGCTCGACCTGCTGCACCCCGAGCTCGCGCGGCGCGTCCGCGTCTCGTGCGGCCCCTACGACCACACCGCGTCGCTGCGCGGCGCGCTCCGCCTGGCCCAGGACCTGGCGGTGCGGGCGGGGTGAGGGCGGGCGGGGTGAGGGCGAGCGGGGGCGGGCCTCAGACCCCCGCGGCCAGGACCCGCTGCGCCTCCCGCTCGGCGGCGGTGTTGAGGACGCCGGCCCGCGAGCCGTTCAGCTTGGCGGCGATGTGCTCGTCGATGCTGACGGGCGCGTAGAGGGCGGGGTGCGCCTCGTCCACGAAGCCGGGCAGCGGGCCGACGGTCTTCTCGGCGTCACCGTCGAGGAAGAAGGCGGCCGAGCGGCGGCGCTGGATCGTCCCGCCGACGATCGGCGGCTTCACCCGGTGCAGGGTCGAGAGCCACTGCTCGTTGGTGAGCCGGGTGGTGAGGTCGCCGAGGTTGACCAGGAGCGCGCCGTCCGTGGGCATGACGTCGTGCCACTCCCCCTCCCGCAGCACCTGGAGCCCCTTGACCTGGTCGGCCCACAGCACGGTGACGATCCCGAAGTCGGTGTGCTCCCCCATGCCGACGAGGTCCTCGTCCAGCTCGACCTCGATCCCGGCGTCGAGGGCGTAGTTGTTCATCCGCAGCAGCTCGATGGGGTGCCCGACGAGGTCGGTGAGGGTGCCGGGGCGGACGCCCAGGGCGTCCTCGAAGACGTCGACGAGCACGCGGGCGACGCGGGCCGCCTCCCGCCGCCAGGCCTCCACGGCCTCGCGGAACCCCGGCACGTCCGGCCAGGTGTTCTCGGCGTAGTGCCCGGCGACGCCCAGGTCGTCGAGGTCGAGGCCGGGGTGCTCCGAGACGGACGCGCCGATGTTGAAGGCCTCGAAGAAGTCCTTCATCCGCGTCTCGGACTGGACGCCGAGGCTGAGCGCGAGGCTCTCCGACTTCGGCGCCGTGTACCCGCGGTTCTCGTGCGCGGGCCGCACCCACGCCTTCTTGGCCTCCAGGTCGAGGCCGAAGAACGCGTCGAGCGCGGCGGCGAACGCGTCCGCGGTGGCGGTCGGCACGCCGTGGCCCACCACCTGGACGAAGCCGACCTCCCGGCACGCGGCGTCCATCGCCCGGGCGCAGGCGGCGCGCTCGTCGTCGGTGCCGCCGCGCACGTAGGCCGAGACGTCGACGGTGGGGACGGAGAAGGGCGGCTGGTCGCTGGGCTGCTGGGTATTGGGCTGCTGGGTCACGGGTGCTCCTGCGGGGTGGCGGTGGTCGGCGGGTGGTGCTGCCCCGGAGGTGTCCGCTTTCCCGGCTCGCCGCGTCCGTGCGCTGCGCCTTGCTGTCCGTTGGCTCCGGCGAGGCCGAGGCTACGCCGCCCGGGTGACGCCGATGTTTCGGCGCCGCGGGGCCGAGGTCGTGTGCCTGGAGGACGCGCTGGGGGCGCGCTCAGGCACACGACCTCGCGGTCGCGCTGAGCCTCAGCCCGCGACGGGCGGGGTGGTGCCGGTGCGCAGCAGCGCGACGGCCCGGCCGGCCGCGTCCGCGCCCGAGGTGAGGGCGCCGTCCATCCACCCGACCCAGCGGCGGGAGAGGTCGCCGCCGGCGAAGAGGACCGGCCCGGACGTCGCGGCGAGGTCCGCCCAGCCCTGCTGCTGGCCGGCCCGGGCGGTGTGCCAGGTGCCGCGCGCCCAGGGGTCGTTGAGCCAGTCGTGGCCCAGGTTCTCCTCGGCCACCACCGCCTCGGGGTAGCGGCGGGTCAGCTCACCGATGACGGCGGTCGTGGTGGTGGCCGGGTCGGTGGGGTCGACCAGCTCGAAGGCCGCGACGGCCTGGCCGCGCTCGGCCGGCACGGTGTAGGCCTCGGGCACCAGCGGCCAGCCCAGCGTCATCAGCGGCGCGGGCAGGCCCTCGGTGTGCAGCCACACCTTCGCCACCCGCCCGGCCTGCCCGACGGCGATCGCCTCGCGGGCGGCGGGGGTGAGCTCGACGTCCAGGTCGACGTCGCGCAGCGTGTTGACGGGGACGGCGACCACCACGGCGTCCGCGGTGAGGGTCTCGGTGTCGGTGACGACCTCGACGCCGCCGGCGGGCAGCACGCGGACGGCGCGCACGGGCGTGCCGAGGCGCACGACACCCTCGGGCAGACCGGCGGCAATGGCGGCCGCGAGGGTGCCGGTGCCCCCGGCGACCCGGCGGGAGTCGCCCTCGAACGCGGCCTCGACCGAGCCGTAGGAGGCGATCTCGTGGAGCATCGTGAGGGCGCTGTACTCGTCGGCGTGGGCGCCCATGAGGGCGCAGCAGCGGATGTGGACGCGGTCGCGCGCGGCGCCCTCGGCCCCGATGGAGTCCAGGTAGGCGTTGAACGGGACGTCGAGGTCGGCGGCCGCCGCGTGCCAGTCGGCGCTCCGGGCGTCGACGCGGGCGGCGTCCTTCTCGAGGGCGACGACGAGGGCCTCGAACGCGACGAGCTCGTCACCGACCAGGGGCTGGTCGCCGTGGCGCAGGCCCGCGTCGAGGAACCAGTCCGAGCGGCCGTCGGCCTCGGGCTCCACCAGGGCGAGGCCGTGGCGCGCGAGCTCGGCCTCGATGGTGGTGTGGTGCCCCGGGGAGACCCACTCGGCGCCCATGTCCATCGCGAAGCCGGTCGACTCGTCGACGACGCTCCAGGTGCGCCCGCCCACCCGCTCGCGCGCCTCGAGCACGGTCGTCTCCACGCCCTGCGCCAGGAGCTCCCGGGCGGCGGCGAGCCCCGCCAGACCCGCCCCGACCACGATGACCCGCTCGCTCATGCCTGCTCCTCCGGGCGGCTCGGTGGCCGCCGTCCTCGTTCGTCAAGACTTGTGTAGCGGTCGCTACAGAATGAAGCAGACGCTACAGTGCGACCGGTGACCCGTCGACCCCGCGAGGCGCTCCTCGAGCGTGTGACCGACCACGTGCTCGAGCACGGCGTCGTGGGCCTGACGCTGCGCCCGGTCGCCGCGGCGGTCGGCACGAGCGACCGGATGCTCGTCTACCACTTCGGCACCCGCGACGACCTCGTCATGGCCGTCGTGCTGCGCACCGAGGAGCGGTCGATCGCGGCCATCGACGCGCTGCCCGCGGCGTCCGGCGTGCGCGCGGGCGTCAACGCGCTGTGGCGCGCCTACCAGACGGAGCCGCTGGCCTCGGGCCTGCGCGTCTACCTCCAGGCGGCCGCCACCGGGCTGCTCGGGCAGGAGCCGCACCGCTCGGGGGCACGGGCCGGCGGCGAGCGCTGGGTCGGCGCGATCCGCGCCTACCTCGTGCGTTGCGGGGTGCCGGCCGAGCGGGCACCCCGGGTCACGGCCCTGGTGGACTCCTCGCTCTACGGCTTCCACCTCGACCTGGTCACCGACACCCCCGACGAGCTCGCCCAGGGCGTCGACGACCTCGCGGTCGCGGCGGCCGCCCTGGCCGATCTTTCCCTGGCCGGCCGGGCGGACTGACGGGCTCCTGGCCGCCGCTGGTGGCCCGGCTCAGCGCCAGTCGAAGTGCTCGCGGAAGAGCCGTGAGCGGCGCACGCCGCCGTCGACCAGCCCGCGCTGGAGCGAGGCGACCATCGGCTCTGGGCCGCAGAGGAAGACCGAGACGTCGGCCGGGGCGGCCGGCACGGCGTCCAGCACCCGCTCGGCGGTGAGCCGACCGTCCACCCGGGAGCGCACCAGGTGCAGGTGGAGGTCGTCGTGAGCGTCCACGATGCCCTCGATCTCCTCCAGGTACGGCGCCTCGTCGGCGACGGAGTAGAAGAGGTCGACCCGCCCGCGCGGCGGCTGGGCCTCGAGCGAGCGCAGCCACGACAGGAAGGGCGTGACGCCGACGCCGCCGGCGATCCACACCTGGTCGGCGGTGCCCTTGGCGTGGGTGAAGCGGCCGTGCGGCCCGCTGACCACGGCGGGCATGCCCGGGCGGACGAGCTCCCCGACCGAGCTGGTGTAGTCGCCCAGCGCCTTGATCGTGACCCGCAGCTCCGGCTCCGACGGCGAGCCGGCCAGCGTGAACGGGTGCCGGTGCCAGCCGTCCTTCGCCTCGAGATTCAACATGGCGAACTGCCCCGGGGAGAACCGCAGCGGCTTGCCGAGGGGGCGCAGCGCCACCTCCGTGAGGCCCTCGCCCACCGCGCTGACCCTCGCGACCTGGTAGTCGCGCAGCCCGTGGCCGCGCCGGGCGAACAGCTCGCGGTACACGTAGAAGGCCAGGCCGATCCCGCTCGTGACGACGTAGACCCAGGCGAGGACGGGGGCGTCCGCGAAGGGCGAGGCGTCCGCCAGGCCGTGGGCGAAGCCGATCGCGAGGAAGAGCCCGGTGAGGCGGTGCACCTGACGCCAGAGGTCGTAGCTGCCGAGCAGCCGGCCCAGGAGGTCGGCCGGCGGCCACGCGCGCGCGGCCTCCACCCAGCCGCGGACCGCCCGCGGCGTGATCGAGCGCCAGCGCGGGAGGATGGCCCACACCGCCAGCGTCACCAGGCCCACGGTGGCCACGACGCCCGCGGGGTTCGCCCACGAGGAGCTGCTGTGGTGGTGGGCCAGCAGGATGTGCGGGAGCAGGAGGACCAGCCCGAGGATCGCCACCCGGCGGTGCCAGATCGCGGCGCGGTCGATCCCGTCGAACCAGGTGTCGACCCAGGGCAGGGTGCTGACGAGCACCATCGCCTCGCTCATGAGGAGCACCGACAGCGCCCCCGCGAGCTGGCCGACGTACGAGCCGGTCTGCTCCCCGGCGGGCCGGGCCCACCACCAGAGCAGGCAGACGGCGAGGGGCAGCGCGACCACCACGGCGGGGCCGACCCGTCCGGTGAGCGCGGTCGTCCTCAGGCCCCTGGTGCCGTTCTCGTGCACGGGGCCGACGGTAGCGGCGCTCACGGGAGACGCACAGCGTTCTTGTCGGAGTCGTTCTCGGGGTCGTCCTCGGGGGCCTGCTCGCCGCGGGAGGACGCCCGCCGCCGCAGCACCGCCACGGCCGCCGGGATCAGCGAGATCGCGACGAGGGCGAGGGTCACCAGGTCGACGTGCGTCGCGACGAACGGCACGTCGCCGAGGTACCAGCCTGCGGCCATGAGCAGGAGCACCCAGAGCGCACCGCCGAGCACGTTGTAGGCCGTGAACCGGCGGCGCGGCATGTCGAGGGTGCCGGCCACGACGGGGGTGAAGGTCCGCACGAGGGGCACGAAGCGGGCCAGGACGACGGCCTTGTGGCCGTGGTGGAGGAAGAACTCGTGCGCGGCGTCGATGTGGTGCCCGGACAGCCAGCGGGGGCGGTGGCCGCCCTGCTCCCGCGGCACGATGAGCCGCACGCCCCACCGGCGGCCGATGAGGTACCCGACCTGGTCGCCCAGCGCGGCCCCCAGCCACGCCACGAGGCCGATGAGCCAGACCGGGGCGGACAGCACGCCGGACGAGGCCAGCAGGCCCGCGGCGAAGAGCAGCGAGTCGCCGGGCAGGAAGAAGCCCACCAGCAGACCGGTCTCGACGAACAGCACGGCCCCGACCAGCACCGCGGCCCACGGGCCGAGGGAGGAGAGCAGCGGGGTCAGGTAGGACATCACAGCCCTACGGTTGCCCACCGCGCCTGCAGTCAACCTGACCGCCGCTCCCCCGGCGGGGTGAGGGGGACCACGACAGGGCGCCGGGCACCGCGCGACCAGGCCGTGCTCGGGCCGGGCTCAGGCCGTCACGGCCCGGCCCCGGGTGCGCAGGACGGTGGGCAGCAGGCCGACGCCGAGCAGCGCCAGGCAGGCGACCGGGGGAAGCAGGGCCGAGACCACGGCCACGGGCGGTGCGCCGGCCGCGAGCACGGTCCCGAGCCCCACGGCCAGGCCCGGCACCGGCGCGAGGACCCAGCAGACCGAGAGCACGAGCACCGACAGCAGGACGCCGACCGGGACGCAGTCCCCTCGGCCGGCGACCAGCAGCAGCGCGCCGCCCCAGGGCTGCCCGGCCAGCACCACCACGGCGAGCACCTGGACGAGCGCAGCGGGCCGGACGGCGTCCAGGCCCCCCAGGAGGAGGACGACGGGCGCGGCGAGCACCGCCACGCCGACCAGCCGTCGCGCCCAGCGCACGGAGCGCGGCGCCGCCGCGGCGCCGCGACCGGAGCGTGGTGCCCGGTGGGTCGCGGCCAGGGCGGCGAGCGCGGCGAGGGCGGACGTGAGCAGGCAGAGCCCGGCGGCGGCCAGGAGCACCGCGCACAGCTGGAGCTGCGGCAGCCGGGAGGGGGCCACGTCGAGCCGGCCGGCGTCCACCGCCACGTGCCAGCGCCAGGCGGCCCAGACCCCCAGCCCCGTGAGCTGAGCGGCGGGCACCACGAGGGCCCCGAGCGCGACCTCGCGCAGACGGCCGGCGCGGTCGGCGCCCGCGGCCACCAGGACGCAGCCCGCGGCCAGCGCCAGCAGGGCCGGCGTCCAGCGGGGGTGGACCGTGGCCCCCTCCCAGCGGGTGACGACCTCGGGGGTGGGGCCCACCACCAGCACGGCGGCGGCCACCAGGGCGCCGAGCTGCACCCAGGTGCTGCCGACGCGACGACGCATCTCCATGGCTCGATCGTCGGCGGGCGCGGGACCGTGACCCAGCGCCGTCACGGTGAATTACCCCAGTCGCGGGACGCACTCCCTCGCCGCGTCCCGCACCTGGGGGTCGCCGGGGCTCAGGCCCCGGCGGGGTGGGCGCGGCGCAGCGCCGGGACGGTGTCGACCACCAGCAGCAGGCCCGCGGCGACGGCCGGCACGAGCAGCAGCGGATCGGCCTTCAGCTCCAGGGCGGTGGCGGGCACCATCGCCCAGGCGACCCCCAGCACCGCGACGGCCAGCAGGGCGCCGCGCTGGGCTCCCCACTGGGCGCCGGCCAGGCCCCGGGAGGCGAAGAGCAGGCCGCCGCCCCAGGGCAGCCCCACGACGAGGACGAGCGCGACGAGGGACGAGGGGTCGCGGAGCTCGGAGCCCCCGGTGAGCACCAGGAGCGGCGGGTAGCCGAGGAGCAGGAGGACGCCGAGCAGCAACCGCGCCACGCGGGTGGCACGGCCGGGGCCGCCCCCCGGGGCCGCCGGGCCGGTCGGTGTCCGGCGCACCAGCACCACGACGCTCGCGACGAGCAGCGCACCGGTGCCCGCGAGCAGCGCCGCGCACAGGACGAGCTGCTGGGCCAGCGCCTGCGAGGGCACGAACCCGTAGAAGGTGACGACCTTCCAGTGGCGCGCGGCCCAGAGGCCGAGCCCGGCCAGCTGCGCGCCGCAGACCACCAGGGCACCGAGGCCGGCGCCCCAGCGTGGGGACCCGGGACGGGCCTTGGCGGAGACGAGGACGGCGACGACGGCCACCACCAGGATCGCGACGACCCAGACGGGGTAGATCGTCCGCGACTCCCACTGCTGCACGACGAGGCGCGGCCGCGGCCCGAGAACCAGGACGGCGGCGGCGAGCAGCGCGAGGAGCTGCACCGCCGCGAGTCCGGCACGACCGGAGGAGTTCATGACCAGATGGTGGAGCGCCCAACACCTGACGGGCACGGAGCGGGCTCGAATTTCCCCAGGTCCGGGTACCGCCCCGGGCACTGCCCCGATGCCGGGCGGGCCGACGCCGAGCGGGCCGCCGCCCGACGGTCAGGTCCCGTGCAGGTGCCGGGCGACACCCTCCGTGTCATGACGCGCTCCCAGCCGCCCTCCGCCGCCATGCCCGCCGCCACGCGCGCCGCCTCCCCGGCGTCCTCCCCGACGACCTCGACGGGCCGCACGTTCGCCCGGCCCAAGGTGCCCGAGGTCCTCGTGGTGTTCTGGGTGGTCAAGCTGCTGACCACCGGCATCGGCGAGACCGCCGCCGACTTCCTCGGCACCTGGAACCTCGTCGCGGCGGGGGTCATCGGCGTGGGCGGGTTCTTCGCCCTGCTGTGGTGGCAGCTCCGGGCCGACTCCTACCACCCGGTCCGCTACTGGGGCACCGTCCTCGGCGTCGCGCTGTTCGGCACGATGGTCGCCGACGGCCCGCACGTCGCGCTCGGCACTCCCTACGCGGTCGACTCGCTGCTCTACCTGGGTGCCCTGCTCGGCGTCCTGGCCTGGTGGCGCCGCAGCGAGGGCACCCTCGACATCCACTCGATCACCACCCCGCGGCGCGAGCGGTTCTACTGGGGCACCGTCCTCCTCACCTTCGGCCTCGGCACGGCGCTGGGCGACACGACCGCCTCCGAGCTCGGCCTCGGCTACGCGTGGTCGGTGGTGCTGTTCGGCGCGCTCATGCTGGTGCCGCTGGTCGCGTGGCGGCTGGGTGCCTCCGCCGTCGCGTGCTTCTGGACGGCGTACTCCCTGACCCGTCCGCTCGGCGCGAGCATCGCGGACGGGCTGGCGGTCGCCCGCACGTCCACCCCTCCGGGCCTGGGCCTCACCACCGGCGTCGTCACGCTGGTCGGGCTGGTCGCGTTCGCCGTGCTCGTCGGCTGGCTGTGGGTGACCCACTCCGACGAGGACCACTCCGACCACCCCGCCGACCCCGCCTGAGGTGCCGGCGACCACGGGAGCGCGCGATCGGGGTGGATGCGGTGGACGAGACGCACCGCATCCACCCCGATCAGGGTCTCCCGACGGACGAGCCCCGCGTCAGACCGCGGCCCGCGCCTCCGCCACCCGCCGCCGCACGCGCAGCAGCCGGATCGCGGTGACGAGACCGATTCCGCCCAGCACGTTGCCGAGGGCGGCCCAGGCGAAGACCTGGACGAGCGTGCCGAGACCGATGTCGGCGCCGGCCATCATCGCGCCCATCACCAGCACGGTGTCGAGGATGCAGTGGAACAGCTGCGCACCGACCAGCAGCGGCCCGAGCAGCAGCGCGGGGACGATCTTGACCCCGAGGCTCTCGGTCGCGTGCTGCATCCGGGTCATGAGCGTGATCACCGCGCCGGCCAGCACCGCCAGCGCCAGGCTCTCCCCGGAGACGCCCAGCCCCGCGTAGTGCAGCCCGTTCTCGACGACCACGTCCTCCAGGTCGGGCCGCGCCGTGACGAGCAGCCAGATCACCAGCGCCCCGCCGAGCAGGTTGGTGAGCGCGGTGACGGCCCAGAGCCGGGCCAGGCCCCACCAGGTGCCGTGCCGGGCCACCACCGAGGTGACCGGCACGAGGAAGTTCTCGGTGAACAGCTCGCTGCGCGCCAGGAGCAGCGCCACGAACCCCACGCCGAAGGCGAGCGAGGCGAGCAGCGGCTCGCCGGTCTCCTTCTCCACCACCAGGTAGGCGAGGATGCCGAAGCCCACGTCGATGCCGCCCAGCAGGCCGGTCGACACCTGCGCCAGCAGGGGGCGCTCCAGGCGCTCCTGCCCCTCCTCGACCAGTCGGTCGAAGGCCTCCTCGACGGCCGGCTCCGGGTGGCCGTCCCGCGTCTCGCTGCTGCTCACAGGAGAAGCCTAGGAGCGGCCGGACCACCCTCTCGGTGCACGCGCTGCGCCGAGGAACGGCCTCCGGGGGGCGACGGTCAGGCGAAGACGATCGTGTGGTTCTCGTGGCGCATGACGCGGTCCTCCGCGTGCCAGTGCACCGCCCGCGAGAGGACGTCGCGCTCGACGTCCGCGCCGCGTCGCTGGAGCGAGGCCGCCGTGTCGGCGTGGGTCACCCGGATGACGTCCTGCTCGATGATCGGGCCCTCGTCGAGGTCCTCGGTGACGTAGTGCGCCGTGGCGCCGATGAGCTTCACGCCCCGCTGCTTGGCCTTGGCGTACGGGCCGGCGCCGATGAAGGCGGGCAGGAACGAGTGGTGGATGTTGATGATCGGCACGCCGACCTTGGCGATGAAGTCGCCCGAGAGGATCTGCATGTAGCGGGCGAGCACGACGAAGTCGACGTTGCCGTCCAGCAGCCGCAGGTGCTCGGCCTCGGCGGCGGACTTGTCCGGGCCGGCCGAGGGCACGTGGAAGAACGGGATGCCGAACGAGCGCACCTCGGGGGCGGTGTCCGGGTGGTTGGAGATGACCATCGCGATGGTGACGGGCAGCTCGCCGCGGCGGTGGCGCCACAGCAGGTCCAGCAGGCAGTGCTGGGACTTGGAGGCGAAGATCGCGACCCGCTTGCGCACCGAGGTGTCGCGCAGCGTGAAGTCGAGCTCGAAGTCGGCCAGCGCCGCCGTGAGGTCGTCGCTGATGGCCGGGAGCGCCGCCGCCAGGCCCTCGAGGCTGAACTCGGTGCGCTGGAAGAAGTTCCCGCCGAGCGGGTCGTCGGAGTACTGGTCGAGCGAGATGATGTTCGCGCCGTGCCGGGTGAGCACCTCGGCGATGGCGGCGACGATGCCCCGGCCGTCGCGGCCCTGCACGACCAGCGAGGCGGTGCTGCCACCGCCGCCCGACAGCGGGAGCGGGGCGGCCGTGGTCGACGAGGCGTCCGGGACGGTCACGAGAACAGTTCCTCCTGCGAGCGGGGCGAGCGGCGGGGACGTCTCCCCACGAGCGCACACGGTACTTCCGCCGGGCCGCGTCCGGGGCACCGGCGCCGCGTCAGCCGCCGGTGCGCCCGCACTGGCTCAGCCGACGGTGCGCCCGGGCCGCCCGCGCCGCCCGACCGGCGGGTAGACCAGCGACAGCACGGCGGCGAGCGTGAAGTAGCTGCGGACCAGCCGGAAGAACAGGTACTCCGGCACGTAGAGGACGGCCAGGGGCCGCCGCCACGCCAGGCACACCCCGATCGCCACGAGCATGGGCAGGCCCAGCACGGTGGCCGCCACCGGCTGCCAGCGCAGCCCCGCGAACGGGCCGCTGAAGACGCCCTCCAGCACCAGGGCGAACAGCAGGAGCGGCAGCAGCATCGCCCGGTGGGCGGCGTTGAGCAGCTGGAACGGCAGCACGACCGCGCCGGCCATCGAGGTGCGCCCCAGCACGGCGCTGCGGTTGTGCGAGGTGACGTGGTAGATGCTGCGGAACCAGCGGACCCGCTGCTCGCGCAGGTGGGCCCAGCTCTGCGGGGTCTCGGAGGCGTAGGACGCCCGGGGCTCGCTGAGCGAGCGGTACCCGGCGGCGCCCATCCGCAGGCAGATGTCGGTGTCCTCGCCGTTCATGCCCTGGACGATCGGCCCGACCGCTCGCAGCGCCTCGGCGCGGTAGACGACGAACATGCCGGGCTCGCCGACCACGCCGTCGAACCCCATGAGCGCGACCTGGAAGAACCCGTGCCGCACCAGCACCTCCACGAGCCGCACCCGGTCGAAGAAGCTGCGCCGACCGGTCGGCAGCGGGAGCCCGCCCACCGCGCCGACGTCCGGCCGCGAGAAGTGCCGCAGGCACAGGTCCAGGCAGCGCTCCCCCACCAGCGTGTCGGCGTCGATGCGGGCCACGAACGGCTCGCGGACGCGGGACAGCCCCTGATTGAGCGCGACCGCCTTGCCCGGCTCCCGGCACGACGTCACCTCCCCCGTCATCGCGGTGCACGCGGCGATCGCCTCGAGCGCCACGGTGGCCGTGGTGTCGGTGGAGGCGTTGTCGACCACGTAGAGGTGCACCGGCCCGGCGTACGCGGCCGCCGCGGTGTCGACCGCGGCGATGGTCGCAGCGATCAGGTGGGCCTCGTTGTGCGCCGGCACCAGGACGCCCACGGGCGGCGAGAAGGACGCGCGCCGCGACCGGCGCACGAGGAGCAGCCCGAACCCCAGCCCCACCACCGCGAAGACCTGCTGCACGAGGAAGAGCCCCGGTCCCACGCCGCCCAGCAGCGCGTGCTGCCGGGCCCACGCCACGACCCCCTGGAGCAGCACCAGGGCCAGCGCGGCCCCCACGAACGCCACCAGGAGCGCGACCCCGAGCCGCACCCAGGCGTGCCAGGCGATGCGGCCGGTGGCCGCGTCCCCCGGCCGGCGGGTGCCGCTGCGGGCGGCCGGCTCCGGGGGCAGCTGGGCGTTGGCCAGGACGACGACCGGGAACAGCGCCATCCCCGCCAGCGCCGCCAGGACCTGCTGGGACTGCACGTCCACACCCACACCGAGGGCCCGGTGGACGGCGAGCGCCACCAGGTCGATCGCCAGGCAGACGAGGAGGAACCCGCCCACGAGCTGGGCAGCCATGACCAGGCGGCGACCGAGCGTCGTCGCCAGCGAGGCGACCACCGCCACGTAGAAGGTGAGCACGAAGACGCGCGCGGGCACCTGCGCCGCCGGGCCCCCGGGGTCGGCGCCCGTGAACCACACGAGGTCGCGGCCCTGCCGGAACCAGCCCGCGTCCATCGCCACCGCCATCGCCAGCAGCCCCAGCACCGAGAGCGCGAGGAACAGCACGACGGCCTGGTTGGCGGCGCGCGCCGGGCGGTCCAGGGCGTACCGCGCCGGCGCGCTGTCGACCGAGCGGTAGTGGTCCGCGACCGCCTCCGGGCTGCCGGGTGCGCCGACGTCCGGCGCGTCGGTGGCCGTCACCCCGCGTCGCCCCCCGTCACCCCGTGCCCCCGGCGCGCACCGGTGGCAGGCTCACGACCCGCCCCGCGGTGTCCACCTCCACCCCGCCGCCCCCGGCGGGGAGCACCCAGGCGCCCTCGCGGCCGAGGTCCGGCAGGACGGCCTCCCCCGACCCGACCGCCGTGACCACCACGCCGGTCGCCCCCTGCCCCCCAACCCCCTGCGCCTCGACGCGCTGCACCACGACCCCGTCGGCGAGCGGGCCGGTCTCGACCCCGGCGGCCGTCACGGCGCCGCTCCCGGCGTCCACCTGGACCGTGGCCGACGCGGGCGGCTCCCCGACCAGCAGGAACGGCCTGCCCTGCGGCGCGTCGGACTCGACCAGCCGCAGCGTCGGCTGCCATGGGGCGAGCTCGGCGAGCGTCGGCACGAGGGCCGTGAGCGTGGCGGCCGGGTCGGCCACCGCGGCGTCCGGCAGGACGACGTCCACCCCGGCGGAGAAGGCGTCGACCACCCCGACGAACCCGCCGGAGCTCGCCGACCCGCCGGCGCCGCCCAGCTCCAGGACGGAGCCGGGCAGGAGCTGGACGTCGTAGGTGGTCTGGCGGACGTGGCAGCCACCGACGTCCCGGTCGCGGACGAGCGTGACGACGAGCTGGTTGCGCACCGCGGCCAGGCGGGCCGGCAGGGGCACGCTCACCCGCGCCGTCGTGGCGTCGCCGGGCAACCGGTCGGAGGCCACGAGCTCGTCGCCCAGCTGCACCTGGACCAGCCAGCGGGCGTCGTCGGAGGTCGGGGGCAGGCTCCAGGACAGCAGCGCGCGGGTCGGCACCTCGCCGCCCGGCAGGTCGGCGAGGCTGTAGCGCACCCGCCAGGTGTGCCGGTCCGTGAGCTGCTGGACGCCGGTGTCGGCGCCCAGGGAGGCCAGGGTGACCGTGCCGCCCGCACCGTCCGCGGCGACCCGGGCGGGCTCGAGGGTCACGGGCTCGGCGGTCGGGCCGTCCGCCGTGGCCAGCGCGGCGGTGGTGAGCAGCGTCCCGACGGCGGCGCCGCCCGGCTCGGTGACCGCGAGGGCGGGGCCGCCCCCGGCGTCCGCGACCACCACCGTGCCGTCGGCCGGGTCGCCCCCGGTGGCCCCGCCGACCTCCTCGGGCGTCCCGACGAGGACCGTGCCGGGGCCGGCGTCGTCCGCGTCGGTGGAGAAGGTCACCGCGTGGCCGGCCTGGGTGAGCGCGACGCCCAGCCGCGCGGCCGTGGCGACCCACTCCGCCCCCGCGGAGAGCTCGACGAGGGTGACCTCGTGGCCGAGGGTGGCGGCGACGTCGCGCACGGTGGTGAGCGGCCCGTCGACGTCGGCCTCCACCCGCGTGCCGTCGGGATCGAGGACGACGAGCGCCCCGAGGTCCTGGGTGAGGGTGCAGCGCCGCTGGTCGGCCGTGCCCGTGAGCCTCACCTGCACGCGCACCGAGCCGTCGGCCACCGCCGAGGCGGGCAGGTCGGCCTCCACGTCGAGCCGGTGGGCGCCGGTGGGCAGCCGGGAGACGTGCACGGCCTGGCCGTCGGCGAGGACCCGGAGGGAGACCGAGCTCGTCGAGGGCGACCGCGTCGTGCCGACCAGCCGCACCCAGGCGTCCTCGACCCCCGCGTCGACCGGGAGCGTCACGGTGAAGGTCTGGGAGGTGCTGTTGTCGTCCGAGAGCCGCAGCCCGTCGACCGCCCCGGTGTCGGCCAGGGTCGTGACGACGTCGCCCTCGTCGTGGCGCTGGCGGGCGTCGCCCGGGGCCCCCGAGCCGCCCCGGTCGTCCTCGTCGAGGACGGCCGGGCGCAGCAGCGCGAACGCGACGACGAGCAGGACCACGAGACCCAGCGCCACCAGCGCGCCCCGGGGCAGCCAGCCCCCGCGGCCGGACGACGGCTGCTCCCCCTGCTCGGGCGGCGGGTCGGGCGACTCCGGTACCGGCGTGGCCTCCTCCTCCGGGCCGCTCACCGGCCCGCCTCCGCGGGGGCCGCGGCCGCGCGCCGCTCGGCGTTCCAGCAGGCCGTGGCCGGGACGCGGGCTGGGTCGACCCGGCCGGCGTAGCGGCGGGCGGTCTCCAGCGACTCCTCCAGCAGCCGCTCCTCCAGCAGGATCGGCTCGAGCCCGAGGTCGCGGAGCTGGTCGGTCCGCACCTCCAGCTCGTTCTCGGCCGCCTCGGCGCGCGGGTTCGGCACGTGGGCGACCTCGGCCCCCAGCAGCCGGTGCAGCATCGCGGCCAGGTCGCGCACCCGCAGGGTCTCGGCGACCTGGTTCATGATCCGGACCCGCCCGCCGACCACGGCGTCCCCGCTCTCCACGGCCAGACGCACGCAGCGCACCGTGTCCTCGAGGTTGATGAAGGCGCGCGTCTGGCCGCCGGTGCCGTGCACCGTGAGCGGGAGGCCGAGCGCGGCCTGCACGAGGAACCTGTTGAGCACCGTCCCGTAGTCGCCGTCGTAGTCGAACCGGTTGACCAGGCGAGGGTCCAGGCGCGTCTCCGGGGTCTGGGTGCCCCACACGATCCCCTGGTGCAGGTCGGTGATCCGCAGGCCGTCGTTCTGCGCGTAGAACTGGAAGAGGAGCTGGTCCAGGGACTTGGTGAGGTGGTACACGCTGCCGGGCCGCGTCGGGTAGAGCACGTCCCGCTCGATCGACGCGCCCGTCCGGTCGGGGTAGCTGACGTGGAGGTACCCCTCGGGCAGGTCGACGGCCGCCGTCTCGTAGCCGTAGACGCCCATGGTGCCGAGATGGACGACGTGGGCGTCGAGCCCCACCTCCACCAGCGCGGCCAGCAGGTTGTGGGTGGCGTTGACGTTGGTGTCGACGGTGTAGCGCTTGTGGGCGGCGTCGCGCATCGAGTACGGCGCGGCCCGCTGCTCGGCCAGGTGGACGACGGCCTCCGGCCGCTCCGCCGCGAGCAGGGCCGCCAGCCGCTCGGGCTCGCGCGCGAGGTCGAGCCGGACGTGGCGCACGACGAGCCCGGTGACCTCCCACCAGGCGGCCAGGCGCTCGGGCAGCGGGCGCACGGGCGTGAGCGACTCGACGCCGAGCTCGTCGTCCGTCCTGCGCCGCACCAGGCTGTCGACCACGGTCACGTCGTGCCCGTGCCGTGAGAGGTGGAGGGCGACCGGCCACCCGCAGAAGCCGTCACCGCCGAGGACCGCGATCCGCATGAGACCTCCCGGAGTCCGGGGAGAGGATGTGGGGATCTTGTGACGCTACGTGGCGTCAGGGGCGCCTGATTCACCCGTGACGGGTGGGGTCTCCCGGACCGCGCCGGACCGCGCCGAGCCGTCCCCGGACCGGCCACCACGAGGGGCACGGACGGCACACGGCGCCACCCCGAGGGACGCGGAGGGGCCCCGCCCCGCCGACGGTGCGGCGGGACGGAGCCCTGGTCGGCCGGTGGATCGGCCGCTTCAGCTGCGGGACGCGCCCGTGGTCAGCTGTCCGTCTTGTGGATGCTGAGCCACGTGTTCGGCAGCTCGTAGGCCTGCAGGCCGGTGAGGACGATGCCGTCCCAGCCCTGGGCGTGGATGTCGGTGGCCGGGGCCTCCGTCATGACCATCAGGCCACGCTCGTCGTAGATCATCTGCTGCATCTGGTCGAGGATCTTCTGGCGGGCGGCCGCGTTCGTCGTGGTGGCCTGCTTGGCGAACAGGGCGTCGTACTTCTTGTTGCAGTAGCCCGTGTCGTTGTAGCCGCCGAGCGCGGCGCAGGTCTGGACGCTGAGGATGAAGCCCGGCTCCGGCGGGAGCGCGATCCAGTCCCAGAAGCCCAGGTCGAACGTGTCGTAGGTGTTGTTCGTGCCGAAGATGTCGGCGAAGTTCGCGGCGGAGTCGATGTACTTCGCCGTGACCTCGATGCCGATCTTGGCCCAGTCCTTCTTGAGGATCGCGAAGGCACGGTCACCCGGGCCACGCATGGTGCTCGGGAAGTTGAACTCGTAGCTCATCTCGTGGCCGTCGGCCATGCGGATGCCGTCCGAGCCCATCGTGTAGCCGGCGTCGTCGAGGATCTTGTTCGCGGCGTCGATGTCGAAGGTCGTGCCCGTGAGCGAGGTGTCGGTGTAGTTGCTCGCCGAGGTGACGGGGCCGACGCCGGTGGAGCCGTAGCCGAGGAAGGCCTGCTCGAGGATCGTCTTGCGGTCGATGGCCATGTCCATCGCCTCGCGGACCTTCGGGTCGAGCAGCTCGCGGTGCGCCTTCTTGTTGTCGCTGACGTTGACCTCGATCGTGTAGTAGCCGAGCGAGGCGGTGGTGTTCACGACCAGGTTCGAGTCGTCCTCGGCGGCCTCGATGACGTTGGCCGACGGGATGCGCACGCCGTCGATGTCACCGGCGGTCAGCGCGGAGGTCAGCGAGTCGTCCGAGGAGTAGTACTGGACGCCGTAGCCGGCGATCTTCGGCCCGGTGCCCCAGTAGTCGGGGTTGGCCGAGGTGAGCACGAAGTCGGTGCTCCAGGACTCCAGGTCGAACGGACCGGCCGTCACGGTGTCGTCCTGGTTGGTGAAGCTCAGCAGCTTCGAGCCGTCGCCGGTGGCGTACTTCTTGTACACGT
The DNA here is from genome assembly GCF_004919085.1 of Nocardioides sp. GY 10127. Taxonomy (GTDB): domain Bacteria; phylum Actinomycetota; class Actinomycetes; order Propionibacteriales; family Nocardioidaceae; genus Nocardioides. Next base: position 166,535 of record NZ_STGL01000008.1, read on the forward strand.
GCTCGGGCAGGATGAAGAACGAGTAGGCCATGTTGCCCAGGGCGTCGGCCTGCGGGCTGCTGAAGTCGACCTCGAGCTCGGTGTCGGAGAGGGCCTTGGCCCCGGAGACGCCGGCGATGTAGGACGCCGCGGTGGCGGTGGCGCCGTCGGAGTACTTCAGCAGGGTCTTGATGGTCCAGGCGGCGTCCTCGGCGGTGAGGGCCTCACCGTCGGACCAGGTGGCGCCGTCGGCGAGCTCGAAGGTGAGCGTCTTCTTGTCCTTCGACCAGGTCCAGCTCTGCGCCAGGGCCGGCGCGGGCTCGAGGTTCTCGTCGTAGGTCACCAGCTGGGGGTAGATGGTGCGCCAGAGCATGAGGTCGAAGCCGTTGCCCGCCATCAGCGGGTTCAGGGACGACGCCTGCTCGGTGGTGCCGAGCTTGAAGATGTCGCTCGTCGCGGACGAGCTGGACGAGCCGCCCGAACAGGCGGCGAGGACGACGGCCAGCACGGTCGCGAGCGCGACAGCGATGACCCGGTGGAGACTTCGGTAGTTCCTCATGCGGGGGCTCCCTCAGTGCGGTGTCGGATGCTGTTGGCAGGGACATGCGGTGCGAGGCCACCGAGAGCCTCCACCACCACGCAGGCCGCGCGGTGGTCGTGCTGCCCGGCGGGGGTCAGGGCCGGATCGATCTCCGAGCACCTGTCCTCCGCGATCGGGCAGCGGTTGGCGAAGCGGCAGCCCGAGGGGACCGACGCCGCGTCCGGGACCTCGCCGCGCAGCACGATGCGCTCACGAGGGGCAAGGGGGTCAGGCACGGGCGTCACGGAGACGAGCGCCTGGGTGTAGGGGTGGTGCGGGTGGGCGATGACCTCGGCGGCCGGGCCCTCCTCGACGATCCGCCCGAGGTACATGACGGCGATCCGGTCCGCGAAGTCGGCGACCGTCGCCAGGTCGTGGGTGACGACCACGATCGCCACGCCGCGCCGGCGCTGCTCGTCCAGGACGTCGAGCACGCCCTTGCGGACGGTCATGTCCAGCATCGAGACCGGCTCGTCGGCGAAGAGCACCTTCGGGTCCGAGACCAGCGCCGAGGCGATGGCCACGCGCTGACGCTGACCGCCGGAGAGCTGGTGCGGGAACCGCTTCTCGAAGCGCTCGAGCGGGGTCACGTGCGCCTCGGTCATGGCCTCGCGGGCCTTGGCCAGGCGGGCCTTGCGGCTGCCCTTGCGCCGGATGTCGAGCGCCTCCCGGACCGTCTGGACGACCCGGAAGCGGGGGTCCAGGGACTCGTAGGGGTCCTGGTGGATGAGCTGCATGTCCTGCAGCATCGAGACCGGCCGGGCGCGGGTGAGGTCCACCTCGTGCCCGTTGATGAGGACGTCGCCGCCGAGGGTGGCGGCGCCGATCTCGCTCAGGCCGAGCAGCGCCTTGACGATCGTCGACTTCCCCGAGCCGGACTCGCCGACGATGGCGAGGATCTCGCCCGGGTCGACGTGCAGGTCGACCCCGTCGACCGCCCGGACGTACCGGCGCTCACGGCGGCGCAGGACGTCGCCGAGGCTCCGGGAGACCGGGAACCGGACCGAGAGGCCGTTGGCCTCCACCGCGTGCTGACGCTTCATCACTGCACCGCCTTCTCGGCCTCGGGCGCGGTGCCCTGGGCCGTGTCCTGGTCCGTGTCCTGGGCCGTCGACCCGTCCGCACCGCGCGACCACGCGGCCGCGTTGAACAGCTCGCGGGTGTAGTCGTTCTGCGGCCGGTGGTAGAGGTCCACCACGCTGCCCATCTCGACGATGCGGCCCTGGTAGACCACCGCGGCCTCGTCGCAGAAGTCGCCGACCAGTCCCAGGTCGTGGGTGACGAAGACGATCGTCAGGCCCATCTCCTCGGCCAGCGACTCGAGCAGCTCGAGGATCTGCGCCTGCACCATGGCGTCGAGCGCCGTGGTGGCCTCGTCGGCCAGCAGGATGGTCGGCCGCGCGGCGAGCGCCATGGCGATCGCGGCGCGCTGCTTCATGCCGCCGGAGAACTCGTGCGGGTAGCGCTTGAGCCGCGAGCGCGGGATGCCGACGCGCTCGAAGAGGTCGCCCGCGCGCTGCTTGGCCTCGGCGGAGCTGACCGGGCCGGCCCGGCGGACGGCCTCGACCAGCTGCCACTCCATCGTGCGGACCGGGTTGAAGGCGTTCATGGCGCCCTGCGGGATCCAGGCGATGTCGCGCCACAGGTGCTTGCGGAAGCCCTCGGCACCGCCGGCCAGCATGTCCTCGCCGCCGAGCTCGATGCGCCCCGAGACGGTGGCGTTGGGCGCCGAGAGACCGAGCAGCGACATGAGCAGCGTCGTCTTGCCGGAGCCCGACTCGCCCACGATGCCGAGCTTGCGGCCGCGACGGATGTCGAGGTCGACGCTGTGCAGGGCATGGAACTCCTCGCCGGCGGGCAGCGAGAAGACGACGTCGAGGTCGCGGACGCGGAGCACCGCGTCGTCCGCCTCGTGCTTGCCCGTCGTGGCGACCGGCTTCGGCTCGGGGGTCGGGCCCACGGTGAAGTCGCCGGGGTTCATGTAGGAGACCGCGAGGCGGGGGTTGAGCACCCGCTCCACGTGCCGGCCGACGAGCGAGCAGGCGAGGACGACGACGCCGACGCACAGGCCCGGGGGCACGATCGCCCACCAGGCGCCCTGCGTGGTCGCGCCGCGGCGGAAGGCGATGTCGATCATCTGGCCCCACGAGCTGCCGCCCGGGATGCCGAGGCCGAGGAAGGACATGGCGGTGTCGGCGAAGATCGCCGTCGCGATGGCCAGGACGCTCGAGGAGATGATGAGCGGCAGGACCTGCGGGAGGATGTGCCGCACCAGCACGCGGCCGTGGCCGGCGCCCATGCCGCGGGCCCGGGCGACGAACAGCCGGTGCCGCAGGCTGAGGACGGGGGCCCGGACGACGCGGGCCGTGTTGGCCCACAGCAGCATGCCGATGATGAGGATCGTCGCCGAGAGGCTCGCGCCGTGGATCGTCGCCACGACGATCGCCAGCGGGATGAACGGGATCACGATGACGTAGTCGGTGATGCGCATCAGCACGCCCTCGACCCAGCCGCCGAAGTAGCCGGCCGTGACGCCGACGACCATGCCGACGACGCCGGAGACGAGCGCGGCGGCGAGACCGATGAGCATCGACTGCTGCGTGCCGTAGAGCAGCTGGGAGAAGACGTCCTGGCCGCCGTCGTCCAGGCCGAGCCAGTGCTCGGCGGACGGGGCGCCGAAGAGGTCGCCGACGGTGGTGTCGGCCGGGTACGGGGCGAAGACGCCGGCGAACAGCGCCACGGCGCCGAACACGACCAGCAGGGCGACGCCGACGATGAGGCCCGCGTTCTCCTTGGCGAGCGCGAGGACCCGACGGGCACCGACGGTCTTCTTCACCGGCGAGGTGCCGGCAGTGGTGTCAGCCACGGTGGACCTACTTTCGGATGCGCGGGTCGAGGCGGAAGTACAGGAGGTCCGCCAGGAGGTTCAGGACGATCACCGACACCGTCATCACCAGGAAGATCCCCTGGAGGAGCGGGTAGTCGCGGTTGTTGATCGCCTGGTAGGTGCCCCACCCGATGCCGGGCCACGAGAACACCGTCTCCACCAGGACCGCGCCGCCGACCACGGTGCCGAGCGTCAGCGCGATGACCGTGATGGTCGGCAGCATGGCGTTCGGGGCGATGTGCCGGCGCAGGATCGTGAACTTGCTCAGGCCCTTGGCGCGGGCGGTGAGCACGTAGTCCTCGCCGAAGGTGTCGAGCACGGCGGTGCGCACGAGGAGCACGTAGGAGCCGGCGGTCGAGAGCAACAGCGTGATCGACGGCAGGATCATGTGGCGCAGGTAGTCCGCGACCGTCTCCCACAGCGTCGGGTTCATCATCTCCATGTACGGGTCGGAGATGCCCGAGGTCGGCAGGACGCCCGTGAACCAGAGGACGAGCATCATGCCCATCCACTGGACCGGCAGGGCGAAGACGACGAGGGCGACCAGGACGGTCGCGCCGTCGGTCGGGGTGCCCTTGCGCCAGGCGGCGAGGAAGCCGAGCAGCGTGCCGATGAGGATCGCGATGATCGTGGAGAGACCCACCATCGGGACCGTGTTGGCCAGCAGGTCGAGGATCTTGCCGGAGACGCCCGTCTTGTACTGGTAGGAGTACCCGAGGTTCCCGTGCAGCAGCTGCCAGAGGTACGTGACGTACTGGCCGCCGAGGGACTTGTCGAGGCCGAACTCGGCCCGCAGCTGCTCCTGGAAGGCCTTCGTCGCGCCCGGCACGCGGGCGAAGTTGCTGACGTAGTCGCCCGGGAGCAGGCGGAAGAGGAAGAAGTTGACGGTGGCGGCGACCCAGACGGTCACCAGGGCGCCGAGCAGGCGCCGGGCCAGGTAGCTACCCCAGCGCACGTGCGTCCACCCCCGTCGGTGCGTTCGTGGTGCAGGACATCTGCAGTTCCTCTCTCAGCGCGCGCCGTGGGCGCGCAGCAGGTCCCGGTAGTGCACGAGCTCGGTCACGACGTCGATGTCCGCGAGGTAGTCCTCGTCGTCGCGCCAGACGCACTCGAGCCGGAAGAACCCGTCGTAGCCCGCGTCGACGAGGGCGGAGACGAGCAGGTCGTAGTCGATGGTGGAGTCCTCGAAGCGCGTCTGCGCCATGCCCTTCGCCCCGCCACGGACGTGCACGTGGCCGGCGAGCGGGATGAGCCGGAGGATCTCGGCGTCGGTGTTGCCCAGGTAGGCGTAGTTCGTGGGGTCGAGGGCGATCTTGAGGCCCGGGACCTCCTCGCCCAGCCGCAGGCACTCGTCGATCGTCTCGAAGACGGAGCCGACGTGGGTCTCGGCGACGAAGCGGACGCCGCGGCGGGCGGCCTCCTCGTGCCGGCGGGCGTGGGCCTCCACCGCGCGGTCGAAGGACGCCTCGCGCGGCTCGTCGAAGAACGCGCCGGCCGGCACCGAGATGAGCTCGGCGCCGGTGCGCTCCGCCAGCTCCAGGCCGCGCAGGAAGATGTCCCAGGCCGCGTCGCGCTGCTCGGCGTCCGGGTGGTTGACGGCCATGTTCTGGCCGCCGGCCCCGGCGTGACCGGGGATCTCCACCATCGAGGGGCAGACGTCGACGGAGGCCACCGAGACGCCGGCGGCCCGGGTCGCGACGTTGACCCGCTCCGCCAGCGCCGGCACGTCCCGCAGGTCGGCGAACTGGAGCTGGGTGCGGCCGTCGTGCAGGCAGAGGTCGACGTGGTCGACCCCGAGGGCGGGGATCAGCGGCAGGTGCGCCTCCCAGCCGGGGACGGTCCGGAAGCTCTGGTCCGGGATCGCGATCTTCATGCGGGTCTCCTGTCGTACGTGCCCCGGGCGGGGCGCCGCGGCCTGCGCGCGGGGCGGCGGGCCGCTCCGCAGACGCTCGTCCGCGGTCCATCAGGGGGAGGGGGCGGCTCAGCCGCGTGGGGGCACCGAGTGCTCGGCGTCACTGGCGAGCATTCTCGGTGGCCCCGGGGTCGTCGGAGCCGAGAGGTCGGTCACGCAAGCAGCTCCGTACGCCATCCGGGCGTGGCCGCGCGGTTCCGGGCACGGTTCCGGGCGCCGGGGCCGGCGATCCGGGCGTCCACCGCCAGGATCACCTGGACCCCGGCCAGCCGGACCCAGGGGCCGAACTCGTCGAGGACCTCCTCGACGAGCTCGGCGGCCCGCAGGTCCCGCAGGGTGGCGAGCACGTCCTCGGGCTCGACCCCGCGTTCCTCGGCCAGGGCCTCGACGATGTCCGTCACGTAGCCGGGCGCCTCCCGCGTCATCGACAGGAGGGTCCAGCCCAGCGAGTCCGGGGCGAGGGCCTCGACCCGGCCCCGGACCCGGGACGCGCTGGTCCCGGTCTGCTCGTCGTGCTCGGTCATCGTGGTCACCCGGTGCCTCAGTGGCAGCTCTCGCCGTCGGCGGCGGCACCATGGTTGGTGCCGTCGTGACCCACGGCCAGGCCGCCACCGCCGGAGCAGGTGCCACCCATGGGGTCCGGGACGTCGAGGGCGGGGTTCTGGTCGAAGAAGCCGACCGGCTTCATCGTGAACCCGGTGTACTCGACCGGCATGACCGGCCAGTCCTCCGGCCGCGTGATGTGCGTGGCGCCGAAGGTGTGCCACAGGACGACGTCCTCGCCGTCGAGGCTGCGGTCCTGCGCGACGTACTCCGGCAGGCCGGCGCCGCCCTGGTGCTGGTTCGGGTACAGGCCGGCGGCGTACTTCTCCTCGCTGTCGAACTGCGTGACCCACAGGTGCTTGGTCGCGAAGGCGGCGCGGGCGCGGATCGAGGAGCCCTCCTTCATCAGCAGCGTCGGCGCCGCGTGGGGCACGAGCTTGTAGGAGGTGTTCTTGCCGTAGGCGTTGGTCTCGGTGGCGCTGGAGACCTTCCAGTAGCGGCCCACGCTCGGGTCGGCCAGGCGGGCCGACTCCGACTCGGAGCCGATGAGGGTGGTCTTGAGCTGGAACGCGTTGCCGAACGGGTTGGTCTCGCTGATCTCCTCGGCGAAGACCTCGAGCTCCTCGACGCGGTTGGCGGCGCCGTCCACGTTCATGTCGAGGCGGGCGCAGAACAGGTGCTGGTGGAAGGGCGCCACCAGGCCCGGGGCCACCCGGGCGGCGTAGGGGATCTCGATGTCGTCGGCCTGGGCGTTGGCGAAGACGATGCCGGTCAGCTTGGCCTCGAACTGGATCGTGCCGTCCTGGTAGAGGTACCAGAAGTAGCCGTAGTCGTAGTTGCCGATCGCGGCGAAGAACGAGACGACCAGGCGGCGCGAGCGGCGGGTGGCGGCGACGTCGTTGTAGCCCTCGACGTGCTTCCACAGGACGCCGTAGTCCTCCTCGTGCATGCAGATGACGTTCCGCATGACCTCGGGGTGGCCCTGCTCGTCGGCCACGGTGGCGTCGAAGTAGGTGATGTCGCCGACGCAGTCGCAGCCGAGGGTGAGCGAGGTCGCCAGGCGGCCGAGGTTGTACTCGCCGGCGTCGAAGTAGTTGATGAACGACCGCATCGGGTGCGGGTCGCCGTAGGGCACGACCATCTCCGAGATCGAGCCGCGGAACATGATGGGGCGGCGCTTGCCGGCGTCGGTGAAGGCGAGGTCGTGCATGACCAGGCCCTCGCGGATGTCGAAGCCGATCCGGAAGTCCCAGTTCTGCCACGTCACGTGTCGGCCGTCGACCGAGAAGCTCGGGCCCTCGGGCTGGGTGATGACCAGCGGCTTGAGGTCGTCGCGGAACTCGCCGTCCTTGCCGTTGGTGAAGATGCCCTTGCCGGGGGGCAGCGGCGCGCTGCCGTAGTCCGAGAGGTCCACGACGGTGCGGGTGGCGATGTCGACCGTGGCGACGACGCCCTCGACGGGGCGGGCCCACGGGTTGTCCTCGGGCGCCTCGCGATACAGCGTGATCGCCTTCCACACGCGGCGGCCGGTCTCGAACTCGTGGCCGAAGTTGCCGGCGGTCATGCCGGTGACCACGACGTGCGTGGTGTCGACGCCGCGGGCGGCCATGGCGGCCTGCCAGCGCTCGTCGGCCTTGACGATCTCGTCGATCGCCATGAACTCGCTCATCACCATGCCGGGCTGGCCGTACGGGGCGACGGAGGTGTCGGTGCCGCGGGTGAAGTCCACCCGGCGGTGGGTCACCGAGACGATGTACTCGGTGCCGGTCTGGGCCTGGATGTCCAGGATGACGATGAAGACGCGGCGGTCGAGCTCGCCCTCCCCCGCGTCGAACGCCGCGACGTCCGCCTTGAGGGGCTCCTGGAGCTGGACGAGACCGAAGAGCTTCTCCGGACCGAGGAGGCCCGCCTCGTCCAGGATCGTGCGCGCGGACTCGATCTCCTCGGCGGTGAGGGGGTCGAGCGGGTGCGCCGCGGTGCTGAGCGCGGGCATGTTGTGCTTGGTGTCGGACACGGGTCAGCCTTTCGAGCAGGGGCCGGGGAGCACGGCGGGGGCCGGGCTCGGCGGGAGGGGCCGCGGCGCTGCCGCCACGAGGACGCGCCGGGGACGGCGGACGTCCGGAGCGCGTCCGGGGGCCGACGACGATCGGCGGCCCCCGTCGGCGTCAGGAGATGCTGGTGTAGGTGGGCTGGACGATCTCGGGCTCGTCCTCGAGGAGGAAGTGCGGGTTGACCATGAGGCCGTCGACCTCGACCCAGCCCATGTAGTTCTCGCCGGAGTCCCAGCCGAGGAGCCGCTGGACGGGCTCGGGCAGCGCGCGGATCTGCTCGTCGGTCAGGGAGAGGTACATGTTCTCCTCCTGACGCAGGTTCGAGAGGTCGTAGCTCATGGTGATGCCGATGCGGACGTCGTCCTCGGAGACGTTCGCGCCGCCGCCGTGGTAGACCGAGCCGGTCCAGATGAGGGCGGAGCCCTTCTTCATCGTGGCCGGGACCGCCTCCTCGACCTTGGGGCCGCGCTCGTCGTCCCACACCTGGGAGCCCGGGATCACCATGGTGGCGCCGTTCTCCTCGGTGAAGTCGGTGCCGGCCAGCATGATCTGCAGGCGGCCCTCGCGGCCGTAGTCGGGGTGGCGCCACATGAACGCGGAGTCGTCGCGGTGCAGCGGCTGGGCCTTCTGGCCGGGCTGGATCTCGATGGCCTGCGTCATGCCGATCTGGATGCCGGGGGCGACGGTCATGCGCATCTCGCCGTACCACATCTGGATGGGCTTCTCGAGGATCGCGCGGGCGACGTCGTGGTAGAGGGGGTGCATCGCGACGTCGACCATCTTCGGGCAGCGACCGAACAGGCGCGACGCCCGACGGGTGCTCGTGCCGGTCAGCTCGTTCTCGATGCCGTTCTTGGCGAGCGCCAGAGCGCCCTTGATCTCGCCGAGCAGGACCTCCATGGCCTCTGCGTCGAGGAAATCGTCGATGATGACTCCGCCATCAGCGTTGATGACAGCGACGACGTCCTCCACGGTGCTGTTTCCGGGAAGGTGCTTGATACCGCTCATGCTTCGGCCATCCGTTTCGGGTGCGCTCTGGTAGGACAGGTAGAAACTGTACGGACGTACAGTTTCGCACAGATTTCGCGGCCGTGACGGCTGAGGACCAAATTCCTGAAAGGACGGGCCGAGTGACCACCGAGTCCGGGCACAAGCGCCGGCATCGAGGCGAGGGCCGCCAGGCGCTGATCGATGCGACCATCCGCACCGTGAGCACGAAGGGCCTGGCGCGACTGAGCTACCGCTCCGTCGCCGCCGAGGCCGGCGTGGGGCACACGCTGGCCCAGCACCACTTCGGCACCATCGACGCCCTGCTGGCCGAGACGCACGAGTACTGCACCGAGGTCTCGATCGCCCAGGTCGAGTCGAACGTCGGCGAGACCGACGTGGAGGCCTACGTCCACTCCCTCGTAGATGCGGCCCTCGAGTCCCCTGACCTGCAGGTCTTCATGTACGAGCTGAACCTGCAGTCCAGGCTCTCCCCCGCCGTGGCCGAGCGCACCGCCACCCTCTACGCCACCTACGAGGACGCCGTGGTGGAGGCGCTCTCCCGCCTCGGCGTCACCATCCGGCCGGGCACGGGGACGATGGTCGTGGCCATGCTGGACGGGATCATCTACCAGGCCGTGTCCATGCCGGGCCAGAAGTCCCGCGAGCTCAGCAAGGCGATCTCCCTGCTGGCCTCCCTGCTCACGACCGCCTGAGGTCCGTCCGGCCGGCCGCCAGGGACGAAGGTCCGTACCAGAAGGACTCCTGTAACGCCATCGAAACTGTACGTCCGTACAGTCCACCGATGTGCGCGAGGCGCGCACCCCGGCGACGCACCGCGGCGGCCGGGCCCCACGTCAGCAGGAGCCCCACCATGAGCGAGATCCTCAACCTCGGTCGCATGACCTTCGACGCCTCGAACGCCGACGCGGTCAAGGAGCTGTTCTCGGAGTGCATCTCCATCGCCCGCGCCAAGGACACCGGCACCCTCCAGTACGACCTCTTCTACAACGCCGCCGGCACCGAGGCGGTCGTGGTCGAGCGCTACGAGGACTCCGCCGCCCTCCTCCAGCACTGGGAGAACATCGGCGAGGAGCTGATGGACAAGATCCTCGCCCTCGTCACCTACGACGGTGAGACCCTCGGCCCGATCAGCCCCGAGCTCCTCGAGGGCCTCGGCGGTGACGAGGCCCGCGCCTTCGCCCCCACCCTCACCTTCTGATGGACACCGTCATGGTGGTCATGCTCGTGGCCACCGCCGTCTCCACGCTCGCGTGCTGGTCGCCGACCCTGCGCGCCGGGCTGCGTGCCCAGGTCGTCATGGGCGCGATGGCCGTCATGATGGTGCTCCACGTGCTCGGCGGCCGGGTCCCCACCTGGACCGTCGTGGCCGCGGCCGTCGTCGTGGCCGGCGGCTCCGTGGTCGAGCTGGCGCTCGCCCTGCGCGGGCGGGCGCCGCAGCACGCCCCGGCGCAGGCCCGGCACCGCGCGGTCGGCGGGCTCGTGATGAGCGCGCTGGTCCTCGTCCACACCTCCGCCGGCACGTCCATGCCGGGCATGAGCGGGATGGACGGCGGGGACGGCACGGGCTCGATGGGCTCGATGGACGCCGCCGACCACGGCGTCCTGGGCGTGCTCACCGCGCTGGTGACCATCGCGTCCGTCACCTACGTGCTCTGGACCCTCTCCCTGCCGTGGACCTCGAGCCGCCGGCACGAGGAGCGGGCCGCCTGGCGCGGCACCACCCTCGGGCACGTCGAGCACCTCGCCATGGCCGTCGGGGTCGTGGCGATGCTCGCCATGGCCTGAGGCCGCCCACCCTTCCGCCGGCACCTCTTCCCCGGCACCTCTCCCCGACCCGCCCACCTGCCCGCCCACCTGCCAGGAGCAGACATGACCACTCCCCCGATCACCGCCCCCGAGAGCTTCGCCTCCTACGAGGAGAAGCGCGCCTGGGTCACCGCGACCTGGGACGCCCTCGAGCCGCAGTACCAGGACCTCTACTGGGTCGTCGCCACCATGCGGGTCAAGCCCGGCTCCGAGGAGCACGTCGCGAAGGTGTTCGCCGACATCATCGAACCCTCGCGCGCCGAGGAGGGCTGCCTCCGCTTCGAGTGCTACCCCTGCTACGACGACCCGCGCACCTGGATCTTCATCGACCTCTGGCGCTCGGAGGCCGACCACGAGGCCCACCTCGAGACCCCGCACCTGAAGTGGGCGCTGGCGGCCATCGAGGGCCACATGGAGGACTGAGCGTCCCCGCTCGGCCCGCACCACCGATCGACACCGTTCACGAAGGAGTGAGCATGCGCTACCTGTCCCACGAGCTGTCCCCGCAGACCCCGGTCTTCGGCGACAACCGGTCCGTCGTCGTCGAGGTCGACACCGACTTCACCACCGGGCCGTACCTCCAGCACTGGCTGGAGACGTGCAACCACAACGGCACGCACGTCGACGTCCCGAGCCACTTCCACGAGGGCTCGCTGACGCTGTCGGACCTGCCGGCGAGCACCTGGACGTTCCTGCGACCGGCCCTGGTGGACCTGCCGCTGGCCGACGACCACGTGCTGTCCGAGGCCGACGTCGAGGCCGTCGTGGCCCAGGTCCCCGAGGACGCCGACGCCCTGCTGCTGCGCACCGGCTTCGGCGCCTGCCGGGCCGGTGACCCCGTCCGGTACCTCACCGCCAACCCGGGCGGCTCGGCCGCCGCGGCCGCGGCCCTGCGCCGGCTCCGCCCGGCCCTGCGGGCGGTCTTCTGCGACATCCCGTCCTACAGCGCGAAGAAGGCCGTGCCGGACGGGGTCGCGTGGCACCAGGTGGCGCTGGCCCCGGACGAGTCCGGGGCGTTCCTCCTCCTGTTCGAGGACGTCGACCTGCCGGCCGACCTGGAGGCGCCGGCCGCCGTGGTCGCGCCGCCGCTGCGGCTGGCCGGCCTCGACGGGGCGCAGGTGACGATCCTGGCCTACGCGCCGGGCGAGCTCGGCTGAGGCGGCACTGGCCCCACCAGCACGACGCAGGAGCCCGCCGGGTCGACGACCGGGCGGGCTCCTGTGCGTCCTGCCCAGCCCCGCGGCAGTGCAGCTCGGGAGGGGGGGAAGCTCAGCGACCGGGCGTCGTCCGCCGCAGCGTCACGATCGCCCACCCGGCCGCGGCCAGGAGCAGCAGGTCGAGGCCGGCCACGCCCCAGCGTCCGCCCCACTCCCAGGCCGTGCCGCCCAGGTTCCCGAACACCGAGGAGCCCAGGTAGTAGGAGCACAGGTAGAAGGCCGCGGCCTGGCTGGGGCTCGCGCCGATCACGTGGGCGCGCGTGGCGACCCACCCGCTGGCGAGGCCGTGCATGACGAAGAAGCCCATCGCCAGGCAGGCCAGCCCGACCACCACGACCGGCAGGGGCGTGGCGGCCACGAGGAGCACGCCCACGACGGCCAGCGCCAGGCCGACGGGCACCACGGCGTCCCGGCCGCGGCGGTCGGCCCCGCGCCCGGCGAGGGTCGAGCTCACCGTCCCCAGGGCGTAGACGAGGTAGAGGACGCTGATCGTGCCCAGCGACAGGTGGTACGGCGCCTCCACCAGCCGGAACCCGAGGGCGTTGAACGTCCCGATGAGGGCGCCCATGGCGGTGGCCCCGAGCAGGTAGAGCGCGCGCAGGCGGCGGTCGGCGAGCGCGGCACGCGAGAGCGCGAGGAGCCGGCGCCGGTCCAGCGGCGTGGGGACGAAGCGGCGACTGTCGGGGAGCAGCAGGACGACGACCAGCGCGCAGAGCGCGGAGAAGGCGGCGGCCGTGAGCATGCCGCCTCGCCAGCCGACCAGCTCGGCGACCGGGGCCGTGACCAGCCGTCCGGCCATCCCGCCCAGCGCGGTGCCGCCGATGTAGAGGCCGGCGGCGCGGGCCTGCGCCGAGTGGTGCAGCTCCTCGCGCAGGTACGCGGTGGCGACGGCGGGCAGCCCGGCCAGCGCGACGCCCTGGAGCAGCCGGAGCGCGAGCAGCCAGTGCCAGCTCGGGACGCAGGCGCACAGCACCGCGACGACCACCGCGACCCACAGGCTCGTGCGGATGATCCGCGTCCGGCCCAGGGCCTCGGAGGCGGGGCCCGCGACGAGCAGCGCGGCGGCCAGGCCGAGGGTCGCCAGCGACATGGCCAGGGTGGCCGCCGACGTCCCGACGCCGAAGTCGTCGCGCAGGGCCGGGAGCACCGCCTGCACGTCGTAGAGGAGGACGAAGGTCGCGATGCCCGCGGCGAACATCGCCACCATCGTCCGGCGGTACTCCGGGGAGCCGGGCAGGTGGCCCTCGGGCAGCGCGGGCAGCTCGGGGGCGGCGGGCGCCGCCAGGGCGACCGCGCGCGGAGCGGCGCTCGGCAGGCGGTGCGGGGCGGCGGGCGGGGCGGCGTCGGGGTCGGTGCGCACGCAGCCAGGTTCCGCACGCCGGCTCCATGCGTCCAATGCGAATGGAGGCGGTCAGCCATGCGTGGCGCGTATGATGACCCGGTGCTCCTGCGTGATCTCGAGTGGTTGGTGACGTTGTCCGAGCACGGCCACGTGACCAAGGCCGCACAGGCGCTGGGCGTCCCGCAGCCCACGCTCTCCCGGGCGCTGGCCCGGCTGGAGCAGGAGCTGGGCTGCGCCCTGTTCGAGCGCGTGCCCGCCGGCCTCGTCGAGACCCCCGAGGGCGCACTCGCGGTCGCGGCCGCGCGCGACGCCTCCGGCCGGCTCCAGCAGCTCACCGCGGAGCTGCGCGCACGTCGCGACCCGGACTCCGGCCTGGTCCGGCTGGCGTTCCTCGACTCGCTGGCGACCTCGCTGGTGCCCCGCATCCTCGGCGACTTCCACCGGCTGGCCCCGCGGGTGCGGGTGGCGCTCACCCAGGAGCCCGGCCACGAGATCAAGACGGACCTCGACGAGGCGTCCGTCGACCTCGCGGTGACGTCGACCCGGCACCGCGGACCCTACGGTTGGCTCCCCCTCCAGCGGGAGCGGCTCGTCGTCATCGTCCCGCCGACGCACCGGCTGCGCCGGCGCAAGCGCGTCGGGCTGGCCGAGCTGGGCGGCGACGAGCTCGTGACCACGCCGCCCGGCTTCGGCTTCCGCGAGCTGGTCACCCGGCTCCAGGCGGAGGCGGGCACGAGCTTCCCCGTGTCCTTCGAGAGCGGCGACCTCGGGGCCATCGAGGGCCTGGTGTCCGCCGGTCTCGGCATCGGCATCGTGCCGGAGCAGTTCGCCGGCCTCACCGGCAGCGTGCCGCTCGCGCTGGACACCCCCAGCGCCGTGCGCACCATCGCGCTCACCTGGCGCACCGACCGCCCGCTGACACCGCCGGCGAGGCGGCTGCGCGCGATGCTGGCCGAGGGCTGGGCGGCCTGACCGGCCCCGCCGTCGGGCGGCAGGGCCGGTCAATGGCCGATCAGTGGCCGCGTCAGGAGGCGGTGACGGGCGCCGGACGCAGGACGCCGTCCACCCGCTGCGGCACCCCGTAGGGGTTCGCCTCGCGCGCCGCCTCGGGCAGCCACGCGTCCGGCACGCCCTGGTAGGAGACGGGGCGGACGAAGCGGTCGAGCGCGGCCGCGCCGACCGAGGTCGCCTCGGGGCGGCTGGTCGCGGGCCACGGCCCGCCGTGGGTCTGCGCCCAGGTGAACGCGACGCCTGTCGGCCAGTCGTTGACCAGCACCCGCCCGGCCAGCGCCGAGAGGGAGCCGACGAGCGCGCCCGCGTCGGGGTCGGCGTCCTCGGCGACGACCCCCGCGGCCAGGCAGCCCTGCAGCCGGGCGAGGACGCCGTCGCGCTCCTCGGCGTCCGCGTACTCCACCACGAGGGCCACGGCGCCGAAGCACTCCTCCAGCAGCGCGCTGCCCGGGCGGAGCCGGGCGGCGGGCGCGGAGAGCACGACGGCCGGCGCGTGCCAGCCGGCGCCCGGCGTGGAGACGGGCACCCGGGCGAGGACGCGGGCACCCGCGTCGACCATCCGGAACAGGCCCGCCTCGACGGTCTCGGCGATCCCGCGCGTGAGCATGACCGGCGCGGGGTCGGCGGCGACGAGGGCGCGGGCGACGGCGTCCGGCAGGCCGTGTCCGGCCGGCACGAGCAGCAGCCCGGGCTTGGTGCAGAACTGGCCCGCGCCCAGCGTGAACGAGCCGACGAAGCCCCGGGCGACCTCCTCGGCGCGCGCGGCGGCGGCCGCCGGCGTCACGACGACGGGGTTGACGGTGCCCATCTCCGCGAAGACGGGGACGACGCGCTCGCGACCGTTGGCCAGGCGCCACAGCGCCGTGCCGCCGGCCTGGGAGCCGGTGAAGGCCACCGCGTCGACGTCGTCGTGCGTGGCCAGCGCGGCGCCGGCGTCGAAGCCGGAGACCAGCCCGAAGGCGCCCGCCGGGGCACCGGCGGCGGACAGCGCCTCCCGGGCGACGCGGGCGAGGGCCAGCGACAGCTGCGGGTGCGCCGGGTGGGCCTTGGCGACCACCGGGCAGCCCGCGGCCAGGGCGGAGGCGGTGTCGTTGCCCAGCACCCCGAAGCCGAAGGGGAAGTTGGACGCCCCGAAGACCGCCACGACGCCGAGCGGCACCTGGACGCGCACGAGGTCCGCGCCGTTCACCGCGCCGGCGTCCCGGGTGACCCCGAGGTACCCGCCCTCGGCCGCCACGTCGCCGTAGAAGCGCAGCTGGCCGGCCATCCGGGCGACCTCGCCCTCGAGCCGCGGGAGCCCGAGCGCGGTCTCATCGTCGGCGAGCGCCGCCAGCTCCGCCGTGCGCGCCTCCAGCGCGTCGGCCAGCGCGTGCAGCCAGCCTCGGCGGGTGGCCGGGGAGGCCGCGGCGACCGCGGGCGCGGCGGCGGACGCGGCGGCGAGCACCTGGGCGACCTCCGCCTGGTCGGAGTCCGGCACCACCGCGAGGACGGCGCCGGTGCGCGGGGCGAAGCTGGTGGTGCTCACGACTCGGCGCCCGCGACCCGCTGGATCGCGCTCACCAGCACGCCCACGCCGTCCAGGAGGAGGGCGTGGTCGATGACCAGCGGCGGGAGGAGCCGGATGACGTTGCCGTAGGTGCCGCACACGAGGGTGACGACGCCCTCCGCGTGGCAGGCGGCGGCCACGGCCTTGGCGAGCTCGGGGGCCGGGTCGGTGGTGCCCGGGCGGACCAGCTCGAGGGCCAGCATCGCGCCGCGACCGCGGACCTCGCCCACGACGGAGCCGGGGCCGAGCAGGTCCTCCAGGACCGGGCGGACGACGGCCTCGATGGCGCGCGCCTTGCCGACCAGGTCCTCGTTCTCGATGACGTCGAGGGCCGCGACCGCGGCCGCGCAGGCCACCGGGTTGCCGGCGTAGGTGCCGCCGAGGCCGCCCACGGGCGCGGCGTCCATGAGCTCGGCGCGACCGGTGACGGCGGCCAGCGGCAGGCCGCCGCCGAGCGCCTTCGCGGTGGTGATGAGGTCCGGGACGACACCCTCGTGGTCGACGGCGAACATCTCGCCGGTCCGGGCCAGACCCGTCTGGATCTCGTCGGCGACGAAGACGATGCCGTGCTCGCGCGCCAGCTCCGCGACGCCCGCGAGGTAGCCGGCCGGCGGGACGATGAAGCCGCCCTCGCCCTGGATCGGCTCGGCGATGATCGCGGCCACGTTGTGGGCGCCGATCTGGGTGGTGATGATGTCGCGCAGCTGGGCGAGCGCCTCCGCGGCCGCGTTCTCCGCGCCGCCCGGCCACCGGTAGGGGTAGGGCGAGGGGACCCGGTAGACCTCGGGGGCGAACGGGCCGAAGCCGTTCTTGTAGGGCAGGTTCTTGGCGGTCATGGTCATCGTGAGCAGCGACCGGCCGTGGTAGGCGTGGCCGAGCACGACGACGGCCGAGCGGCCGGTCGCGGCGCGGGCGATCTTGACCGCGTTCTCGACGGCCTCGGCGCCGGTGGTGAAGAGGGCGGTCTTCTTGGCGTGGTCGCCCGGGGTGAGCCGGTTCAGCCGCGCCGCGACGTCCACGAAGCCCTCGTACTCGGTGACCATGAAGCAGGTGTGGGTGACCTTGGCGGCCTGCTCGGCGACCCGGCGGGCCACCTCGGGGTGGGAGGCGCCGATGCTGGTCACGGCGATGCCGGAGGCGAGGTCGACGAGCTGGTTGCCGTCGACGTCCACGAGGACGCCGCCGGAGGCCCGCTCGACGAAGACGGGGAGGGTGACGCCGAAGCCGGAGGAGACCTCCGCCTGGCGTGCCTCGTGCAGCGCGCGCGAGCGCGGGCCGGGGATCTCCGTGACGAGGCGACGCACCTGCTCCACCTCCTCCAGGGCGGCGGGCTGGTCGCTGTCGAGCAGAGTGGTCATGAAGGGCTCCTCGGGGTCGGTACGCCGAACGCTAGGAAGCGGCGGCGCGGGGCGCACTGGTCGGAACGTCCAAGGCCCCTGGGACGCACGGTCGGATGCACCGACCGGCGGTGGTGCGGGGTCGGTCAGGCGAGCCCGTCGGCGCGCAGCGCCAGCCAGAGGGCGGCGGCGAGGTCAGGGTCGTCCAGGTCCGCGTCGAGCAGGTCGCAGGCGCGACCCACCCGGTGGCGCAGGGTGTTGCGGTGCCAGCCCAGGGAGCGCGCGGCCGGCTCCCAGTGCCCGCGGTGGCGCAGGTAGGCGACCACGGACTCGAGCAGCTCGGGGCGGTCGCGCAGGGCCTCGACGGCGGACGCCGCCAGGGCCTGCCCGGGGGCCTCGCGGTCGGGGAGGTGGTGCGCGCCGGGGGCGCCCGGCGGCTCGGCCTCCAGGGCGGTGCGGGTCCGCGCGACGCGCTCGAGCTCCACGGCCGAGGAGACGACGAGCGCCGACTCCGGCGAGGCCGCGGCGACCCGGGCCGAGACGCGGGCGGGCACGGCGGACGCGGGCTCGCTGCCGGGCCCGGCGGGGACCAGGGCCCACAGGGCGGGGCCCCGGACCACGAGCCCGCCGATCGCCGGGTCGCCCAGGGCGCGGGCGACGGCGTCGACGTCCCCGCCCCGGACGAGGACGACGTGCACGCGCTCCCCCGGCCAGTGCGCGCCGCCGGCGCCGGCCAGCGCGCGGGCGGCCTCGCGGTGCCCCAGGTCGACGAGGACGGCGACGTCGCGCCCCGCCACCTCGGCGGCGGCGAGCCGCTCGAGCTCGCGCGCGCGGGCGAGGCTGAGGAGGGCCACCGCGGTGAGGACGACGCGCCGGTGGGCGGGGCTCAGGCGGCCGGTGGTGCCGGCGGCCAGGTAGCCCGTCACGCGGCCGCGGACCACCAGCGGGTGCAGCACCACGGTCTCCTCGCCGGCGGCGAAGGACGCCGCGGAGAGGCTGCCCACGACCTCGAGCCGCTGGATCTCCTTCTCCAGCAGCTCGGCGGAGTCCATCGCCGAGGCGGGGGCGGCGGCCTCGACCCGGGCCTCGGTGCTCAGCACCGCGGCCCAGCCCTCGAGGTGGCGCGCCAGGCGCTGGAGGAGTCGCTCGGGGACCTCGTCGGAGAGCACGGCGTCGACCAGCGAGCGCTGGACCGCGACGGAGTCCGTCAGCGACCGCTCGGTGCGGCGCGCCAGGGCGCCCCAGTACGCCCGGCTGACCTCGAGGAACGGCGTCGGCGCGGGCACGACGAGCAGCGGCAGGCCGCCCGCCTCGCAGGCCGCGGCCAGCGTGGGCGGCACCGCCCGGTGGGCCGGGCCCAGCCCGACGCCCAGGCCGGCGACCCCGGCGTCCACGAGCCGCTGGACGTAGGCGCGGGACCCCTCGGGCGAAAGGTCGAGCGCGAGCCCGGTGGTGAGCAGCAGCTCGCCGCCCCCGAGGAAGGTCGTGGGGTCCTCGAGTTCGCTCACGTGCACGGCGGTGACCGGCTCGGCCGGCGGCGGGGAGGGGTGCAGCGGCGTGAGCCGCGAGCCGAGCTCGCTGCTGAGGGAGCGGAGGGTGGGCGTGCCCGCCGGCGCCGATGTCGGGGGCAGCGCCGGGGACGGGGCGGGGTCGGCCGCGTCGCCGCTCATCCCGCCCGCCGCATCCCGCCGAGGAGCACGCGGCCGAGCTGGACGCCGCGGGGCGGGCCGCCACGTCCGAGGTCGACCGCGCAGATGCCGGCCTCCCGGCCGTGGTGGACGCACACCGCGCCGCCCTCCCAGGCGTAGCGGGTGCCGCCCCCGGCCAGGGGCTGGGGCTCGCCGCCGAGGAGGCCGCCGAACAGCCGCGCGGAGAGGTCCACGTCCCGGCTGCGCAGGTGGACGTCGCCGAGGGAGGCGTCGCCCAGCACGGTGCTCTCCCAGACCGACTCCCACCAGTGGTGGTCGGTCGCGCCCCGCGGGGACGGGGACTGCGCGGCGTCCCGCTCGCGGCCGGCCAGCAGCCGCTCGACCGGCGGGTGCCGCAGATCGGTCTGCACGAGGTGGAGGACGAGTCCGTGGGCGGCGTCCGCCGCCACGAAGGCCTCGCGCCACGGCTCGTGGTCGAGGTCCTCGCCCACGACCTGGTGGCCCCCCTCGCGCAGCGTCGCGACGGTGTCGGCGAGGTCGGGCACCACGAACGTGAGGTGGTGGACGCCCTCACCGCGGGCGGTCAGGAAGCGGGCGAGCGGGGACGTGCGCCCGAGCGGCTCGGCGAGCTCCACGAGCCCGCCGTCGGTGGCGTCCCCGACGTGGACGAGCAGGGAGCGGGCCCCCGCCGTGACCGCGCCGGTGACCGGGGTGGCACCCAGGTCGCGCCGGAAGCGGGCGCCCCAGCGCAGCGCGTCGTGGACCGCGAACGAGACGTGCCCGAACCGCACCGCCGCGGCGGGTGCTGCCGAGGGGCCCGGCTCGTCGACCGGCTCCTCGACGGGCTCCTCGACAGCGAGGAACGACGCGAGCTCGAGGTCGTGGTCCCAGGTCAGCAGGCTCATGGTCGCGCTCCCTCGCGCAGGGGCCGCACGGGGGCGGCGGAACGGATGCGGTCGTGGACGCCCTCGCCGGTGGTGGCGGGGCTCAGCCGGGCCTTGTGGACCACGCCGGTCACGGCGCTGCGGACGAAGTCGGTCGGCGCGGACACGGTGAGGAACCGGGGCAGGGCGGCGCGGGGCAGGCTGCTCTCGCAGTAGGCGAAGAAGGCCTCCACGTCGAGCTCGACCCCGGCCTCGGGCACGACGAAGACCTTGATCTCGTCCTCGCCGCCGTCGCTGTCGGGCACGCCGATGGCGGCGCACTCGGCCACACCGGGGGCGTCGCGCAGCACCGCCTCGAGCTCCCAGACGGAGACGCTCCCGCCCCGTCGGCGCACGCTGTCGGTGAGCCGGCCGGCGAAGACGAGGTAGCCGTCCTCGAGGCGGCCGAGGTCGCCGGTGTGGAACCACAGGCCCCGCGTCGCCTCGAGCGTGGCGGCCGGCTGGTTCCAGTAGCCCAGCATGAGGAGGTCGGGACGCCGGGGCCGCAGGACGATCTCGCCGACCGCGCCCTCGGGCACCGGGTGGCCGGCCGCGTCGTGGAGCTCCAGCTCGAAGCCCGCGACCGCCCGTCCGACGCTGCCCTGGCGGCGGTCCTGGAGCGTCTCGATCGTGGAGCAGGCCGCCTCGGTCTGGCCGTACATGCTGAGCACGGTGATGCCCAGCCTGTCCTCGAAGAACCGGTGGGCCTCGGGCGGCACCGGCGCCGCCAGGACCCGGGTGAGCGCGGTGCTGCCCCGGCCTCCGTGCTGGGCCGCCATGAGCGTGGTGAGGGCCGCGCCGATCACGAACGCCCACGTCGCGCGGCTCTCCCGCACGCGCGACCACCAGTCCCGCAGCGGGTGGGGGTCGTAGGCCAGGGCGGAGCCGCTCTGCAGGCAGGCGGGGAGCACGACGTGCGCGTCGACGTGGAAGAACGGCGGGACGACGTGGCCCACGTCCCCGGGCTCGAGCCCGAGCGCCGCGGCGAGCACCGACCCCAGGTTCGAGAAGCTGCCCCGCGAGAGCATCACGCCCTTGGGTGCGCCGGTGGTGCCGGGGGTGTGCAGGATCGTGGCCAGCGCGGACGCCGGGAAGGTGTGGGCCTCCCGGTCCAGCGCGGCCGCCTCGGCCCCGGTCGGCGCCGCCGGCTCCTCCACCAGCAGCAGCCGCCCGGCCGCGGGTGGCCACGAGTCCAGTCCGAGGTCGGCGGCCAGGCGGGCGTCCGCGACGATGAGGGTCGGCTCGGTGTCGGTGAGGACGTGGGCGAGCACCGGTCCGCGCAGCGAGGTGTCGACCGAGACCTCCACCGCGCCGATCCACCACGTCCCGTACTGCCAGGCCAGGCGGAGCACGGAGCTGTCGGCCACGAGGGCCACGCGGTCCCCCACGCCGACGCCGGAGGCCCGCAGCCGCAGCGCGCACGCCCGGGCGAGGGCGGCGAAGCGCGCGACGGTGACATCGCCGTCCGGCCCGCGCAGCAGCAGGGCGTCCGGGTCGCGGGCCAGCGCCTCGAGCAGGTCGACCACCGGGCTCGTGCGGCCCAGCCGGACCCCGGGGAGCAGCGCGGCACGGGACGCGGGAGCGGTCACGGCGCGGCACCTCCTCCGAGTCAGGGTGGGCATCGGTGGGGGCTGGGCCCACCCGCGGCCGACGGCCGACCGCGTGCCCGCACGGTATCGCCGACGGCGCCGCGGGCACCTCGGTGATCGACCAGCCTTTGCGGCCGTCCGCGCCCGGCTTTTGGACGATCGGCACGGCCGCCCCCACGCCCCGGTCACCCCAGCAGGAGACCCGGACACACACCCCGGACGCACCGATGGCGCCCCCCGCCGGCCGGAGCCGGCGGAGGACGCCATCGACGTCACGTCCTCCTGTGCCAGGAGGGACCTACTCGGTCACCAACCGCCCTGGGCGCGGCGGTCGTACTTCAGGTCGCTGTCGCCGAGGTCGAAGACCAGCAGCTTGGACTCGGTGAAGGTCTGGAGGAACCACTGCGAGAGCTCGCGGCCGACGCCGCTGCGGTTCGCGCCGCCGAACGGGGCCAGCTGGTCCCAGTAGTTGCTGGTCTCGTTGACGTTCACGCTGCCGTGCGGGAGCGCCTCGGCCACGCGCCAGGCGGTGGCGAGGTCGCGGGTCCACAGGGACGCGATGAGGCCCAGCTCGCTCTCGTTGGCGATCGCGATGGCCTCCTCCGCCGAGGACACCTTGATGATCGGCGCCACGGGGCCGAAGGTCTCCTCCTGGGCGATCCGCATGTCCGGGGTGACGCCGGTGAGGATCGTGGCGGGGAAGAACAGGCCCTGCTCGGTGCCGACCTGGGTGATCTCGGCGCCGGCCGCGACGGCCTCGCTCACGTGGGCGCGGACGCGGCTGAGGGTGGCCTCGTTGCGCAGCGGGCCCATGGTGGTCGCCGGGTCGGAGGGGTCGCCGACCACGAGCTCGGCGGCGCGCGCCTTGAGCTTGGCGACGAACTCGTCGTGGACGTCCTCGTGCACGATCACGCGCTCGGCGGAGGTGCAGACCTGGCCGGCGTAGTAGAAGCAGCCGTTCATCGCGCCCTCGACGGCGGCGTCGATGTCGGCGTCCGGGAGGATGATGAACGGGCCGTCGCCGCCCAGCTCGAGCAGGTGCGGGCGCAGCGCGGCGGCCTGCGCGATGCGCTCGCCGGTGGCGGTGGAGCCGGTGAAGAACAGGCCGTCGACGCCCGGGAGCGTGGTGACGGCGGCGCCGACCTCGCCCGCGCCGTGGACGATGTTGATGACGCCGGCGGGGAGCCCGGCCTCCTCGAAGATCTCGCCCATCATCGAGCAGCTCAGGGCCGAGTACTCCGACGGCTTCCAGACCACGGTGTTGCCGGCGGCGACGATGTGGGCCAGGGCGATCGAGGAGATGTCGGTCGGGAAGTTGTAGGGCGTGACGACGCCGACGACGCCCAGGGGGCGGAACGTCTGGACGAGGCGCTTGTTGGTGGTCTGCTCCTGGGTGGAGGGGAAGCTCATGCCGCGGTGGCGCAGGATCTCCTCGGGCGCCTTCTGCCAGGACGGCGCGGAGTACTCGTGCACCTCCTCGCGGGCCTCCTCGATCGTCTTGCCGATCTCCTTGATCAGGCACTGCGCGACCTCCTCGGCCCGGCGGGCGAAGACCACGTGCACCTGGCGCAGGATCTTGGCGCGCTCGATGGTGGGCAGGCCGCCCCAGCTCGGCTGGGCCGCGCGGGCGGCGGCGATCGCACGCTCGACGTCGGAGGCGTCGCACCCGGTGACGGTGCCCAGCAGCTCGTCGGTCGAGGGCGAGCGCACCTCGAAGACGTCGCCACTGCCGGGGACCCACTCCCCGCCGATGTAGGCGCCGACGGCGCCGCCTGCACCGACCCCGGTACGGGTCTCGGTCGCTGCAACTGCGTTCACTGCTACTCCTAGGTGAGGTCTGGTCTGCGGTGGGGTGGCGCCGGCCGGCTGGTGCTGGCTGGTGCTGGCTGGTGCTGGGGAGCGGGTGGTGCGGGGCTGGTGTCCCGGGCGGGCGACGTCCGTCGCCACCGCCCGCCCGGGAGGTCTGGTGCCACCCGGCCCGTGCGCCGGGTGCGGGTGGTGCGCCCAGGCTCGTCCTCGCGCCCCCGGGGGCGCATTGGCCGAGCGGAGAAGTTGCGCGGCCGCGGCTAGGAGTTCCACCAAGCCGGCCCCGGACGCGGCTCGTGGCCGCCCCGCGGGAGCGGGACGGCCACGAGCGTGGGGAGCGCGCCCGGTGGAGTCCGGGCGGAAGGGAGCCGACGGCTCAGAGGTGGGGCCTCAGCCGAGGTCCTTCGTCTTGTAGGAGAACTGCGGGGTGAACCGGGTCCAGAACTTGTCGACCGGGTTGGGCTTGCGGCCCTCCTCCTGGGCGTCCTCGACCTTGTTGACCGAGCTGAGGACGAGGCTGCCGCCGACGTAGGTGATGGGGGCCGGCGGGTACTTGATCGTGACGCCCTGGACGAGGCCGCAGTCGGTCCACTCGTCCTGCTTCTGCTGGACCATCGAGGCGAGCATCTTGCCGAACATCCGGCACGGCCCGACGCCGTTCCCGGAGATGCCGGTGATGTAGTACGTCTTCGAGCGGCCCGGCAGCTCGCCCAGGAAGGGCAGGCCGTCGTAGCTGCGGTCCACGGCACCCGACCAGGTGTGGGTCACCTTCACGTCACCGGCGCGCGGGTGGAACCGCTTGAACTCGCGGAGGTTGATGGCCGCGTGCTCCTTGTCGTCGATGAACTTCTGGGCGAAGCGGTTCTTGTAGGACAGACCGCCGCCGGAGTGGCCGTACATGATGCGGCCGTCGGCGGTGGTGCGACCGCTGCGGATCGTGAGGCGGCCGTTGGTGACCGCGACGCCCGAGTTGAAGTCGCTCTTCGCCAGCTCGCCCTTCGGGTCGAGCGGGGAGGTGACGGCCACGTCCGAGCCGACCAGCACCGTGGCGCGGCGGAGCTCGGGCATGCCCGAGAGCCAGGCGTTGGTGGCCAGGACGACGGAGGGGGCGCGGACGCTGCCGAGGCGCGTGCGGAGCAGGCCGGTGTCGCGGTCGTGCTTGATGACGGCGGAGTGCTCGAAGACCTTCACGCCCTTCTCCAGCGCGATGGTGCGCAGGGCGCGGGCCAGGCGGGCCGGCTGCACGGTCGCCGCGGTCTCGTCGATGACGCCGGCGAGGTGGATCTCGGACTGCGTGTACTTGAACAGCTCCTCGGAGTCGAGGACGCGGTACATCTCGCGGCCGTACGGCTTGAGCGAGTCGATGGTCGGCATCCAGGAGTCCAGCTGCGACTCCGAGGTGGCGGTCCAGACCCAGCCGGCCCGCTTGAAGTGGATGTCGAGGCCGTGCTTGCGGGTGATGGTGTCGAGCTCACCGATGGCGTCGTTCGACTGGTCGGCGAGCCACACGGCCCGCTCCTTGCCGATGCGGGCGGCCAGGCCGCCGATCTTGCTCCAGTAGTTGAGCGCCATGCCGCCGTTGCGGCCCGAGGCACCCGCGCCGCAGATGTTCGCCTCGAGCACCACGACCTCGAGGTTCGGGTCGCGGTCCTTCAGCTCGATGGCGGTCCACAGACCGGTGAAGCCGCCGCCGACGATCGCGACGTCCGCCGACATCGGCTCCTCGAGCCGCTGGGACTCCACGGGGCCCTCGGCCTCGAGCGCCTCCTCGATCCAGTAGCAGCGGCCGGCGCCGCCCCACTGGTCGGCGACGTCCCACCCGGGCTCCTCCCGGTAGGTGCCGACGTTGCCCTTGTTCCTCGTGAACATGTCCTGATCTCCTTCGCGTGTGTAGCCAGGTCGAGCGGCGCTCAGGCGTCGAACGAGTACTGGGGGTAGTACCGGCGGACGTAGGCCTCGGTGAGGTAGCCGTCCTCGAGGTCGTCCTTGATCTGCTCCACGGGGCGCTCGGCGGGGTCGCCGTAGCCGCCGCCACCGCCGCCGTGCTGGACGAGCACGGACCCGGCGGGCACCGGCATGGCGGTGACCTTCTCGAAGTAGGTCAGCTCGTCGCTGCCGGGGTACTGGATGGCGCGGGTGTTCGGGACGCCGACCAGGCCGCCGTCCAGGCCCCAGGGGGCGGTGCGCATGCGCTCGGACGGGGCGGTGATGAAGCCGTCCTCGAGGACCCGGACCTTGAACTCCTGGCCGAGGCCGCCGCGGTGCCGGCCGGCGCCGCCGGAGTCCGGGGTGAGGTCGTAGCCCTCGACCCGCCAGGGCAGGCGGCTCTCGAGCACCTCGGCGGGCACGAGCTTCATGTTCGCGGCGACGACGTGGAACATGCCGCTCGCGCCGTCGGCGTCGCGGTTGCCGCCCAGACCGATGGAGTGGATGGTCGCCTCCGACCAGGGCTCCTCGGCCCCCTCCTGCTCGCCCCACCAGATCGTCACGTTGACGTCGCCGGAGCTGCAGGCGGGCACCCGCTCGGGCAGGGCCTTCGACAGCGCCTCGTAGATGACCTCGACGGCCTGGCCGCCCATGTAGTCGGTGAGGTAGGAGGGCGCCGGCGGGAGCGGGTGGAACATCGAGCCGGGGCGGGAGACGATCTCGATCGGGTCGTAGAGGCCCTCGTTCGGGGACTCGTGCGCGCCGGCCAGCATCGAGATCGCGACGCGGGTGGCGGCCACCGTGGTCGGGAAGCAGGAGTTCATCGGACCGCCGCGGGCGTCCGGGACCTCGGAGTAGTCCACGCGCACCGTCGAGCCGTCGATCTCGACGGTGATGTCGAACGGCACGGTCTCGTCGACGATGCCGTCGCCGTCCATGACGCCGGTCGCGGTGTAGCGGCCGTCGGGCAGCTGCTCGAAGTAGGAGCGGACGACGCGGGCGCCGTGCTCGTAGATGCGCTGGACGGCCTGGTTGAAGTCGTCCTTGCCGATCCGCTCGACCAGGCGCAGGAGGCCCTCGCGGCCACTGCGCAGGCAGGCGAGCATCGCGTTGAAGTCGCCGGCCACGCTGGTGGGGAAGCGGGTGTTGGCCAGGACGATGCGCCAGATGTCGTCGACGCGCTCGCCCTGCCGGTACAGCTTCACGCCGGGGAACTGCATGCCCTCCTGGAACACGTCCGTGGAGTCCGTGACGTACGGCTCCTTGGCCGCCAGGTCCTGGACGTGGGCGCGGACCGCGGCGTAGCCGAGGAGCTCCCCGTCGAGGTAGACCGGCGACACGACGCCGCCGTCCTGCGGGTGGCCGCCCATCTGGTACGGCACGTTGTACATGATCACGTCGCCGTCGAGGACGTTCTCCGGCCCGCCGACCGCGCGCACCGCGGCCTCGACCATGAAGTTCAGGTTGCCCATGAACAGCGGCAGCGTCGGCGACTGGGCGAGCATCCGGTAGTCGGTGTCGTACAGCGCGACCGCGAAGTCCAGCAGCTCGTAGATCGCGGCGGAGTAGGACGTGCGGATCATGGTGAGCCGCATCTGGTCGGCGGCGGCGTTCAGGCCGTGCCGGACCACCTCGGTGGTGATGGGGTCGAAGTCGGACTCCGACTCCACCTGACCCAGGCCGGAGCTGAAGACGATCTTGCGGACCTCGCCCTCGTAGTACGTCCGCGCCCGTCCGTGCACGGTGGCCATGGCCTCGATGGCGTCCATCGGTGGCACCTTTCGTGTGGCGGCTCCCGGGGGAGCCTGGTCGGTGGGGTCAGGCGTCCCGCGGCGTGCGGCGGAGCACGACGGTGCCCTCGGCACCGTGGTGGACCGTGTAGCCGGCGTCGACGTAGGTGGTGGTGGTCGTCTCGGTCATGATCAGCGGGCCCGGACGCCCCTCCTCGATGGCCTCGCGGGCCACGACGGCGAACTCCATCCACTCCTGGCGCTGGAAGGACCAGGCGCGGCAGGAGCGGTCGGCGGGCGGCTGCTCAGAGGTGGCCGAGCTCGCGGGCTTGCGGGCCGGGAGCGGGCTCCGGTAGGCGGCGCGCACGGTGACGACCTCGACCGGGTCCTCCAGCTCGTGGCCGAACGCGGCGACGTAGGCCTCGGCGAAGCGGCGGGCGGTCTTGTCGACGGCATCGAGGACCTGGGTGCCGTCCCAGGCCAGGTCGATGGTGAGCGCGTACTCCTGGCCGGCGTAGCGCAGGTCGACCTGGGCGATCTTCTCGGCGGTGGCCGGGTCCGCGCCGAAGCGTCCGCCCATCTCCTCGAAGAGGTCGCTGAGGACGGCGGCGATCCCGTCGACGGCCGACTCCTCGAGCATCGCCAGGTGGGTGCGCGAGGAGGAGGCGGTGAGGTCGGCGCCCAGCAGGCCCCACGCGGAGAAGTTGCCCGCGTAGGCGGGGACGAGGACCTCGTCCATGTCGAGCTCGTCGGCCAGCAGCGTGCCGAAGAGCGGGCCCGCGCCGCCGAAGGGCATGAGGACGGCGCGACGGGGGTCGCGGCCCTGCTCGATGCTCACCGAGCGGATGGCGTTGGCCATGTTGGCGGTGACGATGCGGATGATGCCGACCGCGGCCTCGGCCGGGGTCATGCCCAGCTGCTCGGCGATGGGGGCCAGGGCCCGCTCGGTGGCCTCGCGGTCCAGCAGCAGGCCGCTGGAGAGCTCGCCGAGGCCGAGCATGCCGAGGTAGAACGCGGCGTCCGTGGTGGTCGCCTCGGTGCCGCCGCGGCGGTAGCAGGCGGGGCCGGGGACGGCGCCGGCGCTGCGCGGGCCGACGCGGAGCAGGCCGCCGGCGTCGACGGCCGCGATGGAGCCGCCGCCCGCGCCGATGGAGCGGACGTCGACCCAGTCGGTCTGGAGGGGGAAGCCCTCGATGTCGCCGGCGTGCAGCACCTTCGGCCGGCCCTCGACGATGAGCGCGGTGTCGAAGCTGGTGCCCCCGACGTCCGCGGTGATGACGTCGCCCAGGCCGAGGCGGCGGGCCAGCTCGCCCGCGCCCTCGGCGCCCGCGACGGGGCCGGACATGATCGTCTCGAAGGCCCGGTCGTCGGCGTGCGAGAACGGCACCGAGCCGCCGCCGGAGCGGGTGATGAGCGAGCGGCCCTCGAAGCCGCGCTCGGTGAGCGAGGCGTCGAGCCGCGTGAGGTAGTCGGACATCCGCGCGGTGACGAAGGCGTTGACCGCGGCGGTGCTGGTCCGCTCGTACTCGCGGTACTCCCCCGAGGCCCGGTGCGAGAGCGAGACGACGCCGGTGAAGCCGGCGGCGCGCAGCGCCTCCTCGACGGCGATCTCGTGGGCCGGGTTGGCGTAGGCGTTGAGCAGCGAGACGGCGATGGCGTCCACGCCCTGCGCGAGCAGCTGCTCTAGGACGGCGGTCACCTCGGCGGCGTCCAGCGGCGTCTCGATGGTGCCGTCGGCGGCGATGCGCTCGTCGACGGTGAGCCGGCGGCGTCGGGCCACCAGCGGCTGCGGCGGCGTCCAGAACAGGTCGTACGGGTCGCCCTTGTCACCGCGGCGGATCTCCAGCGCGTCCCGGAAGCCCTTCGTGGTGATGAGGCCGACGACGGCGCCGCGGCGCTCGATCAGGGCGTTGAGGCCCACGGTCGTGCCGTGCAGGAAGTAGGCGGACCGGGCGAGGCCGTCGCCGGGGATGCCCACGTCGACCGCGTCCAGCACGCCCTGGTCGGGCGAGGCCGGGGTGGTCGGCTGCTTGGCCACGTGCAGCTCGCCGGTCTCGTCGTCGTAGAACAACAGGTCCGTGAAGGTCCCGCCCACGTCGACACCGAATCTGGTCGCCACTGCGCCCCCTCGTCACTCGTCTGATCCGCTCTCGGATCCGTGCTCCGAGTCTGTGAGGAGGCGCCCCGCGTCGGCACCGTGCGAAGTGAGGACGGGCCGGGCCCGGCTGTTGCTTCCCACAAGGCCGCCCGTGGCGCGCTCGGCGCGCCGCGGACCCGGCGCCCGGGCCGCGCCGGGCGCCGCAACATCCGCGTCACACGGCGCGGCGGCGACCCGTCACGGGCCCCGGGGCCAGGAGGTGCACGGCGCCCTGGAGGCCGAGGAAGGCGAGGGCCAGGACGACGGCCGTCACCGTGCGCCAGGAACCGATCGTGGCGCCCGCGAGGCTCGCGCCGACGACCTCGCCGACCGCCCAGAAGAGCAGCACGGAACCCGAGACGGCGCCGGGCGCGAGGCCCCGGGACGCCACGGCCCGGTTGATCCCGGCCATGACCGGCGTGAGCATGATCGCCGCGCAGGCCATCGAGGCCACGGCGACCGCGACGACCACCCCGGCCCGGGTGGCGAACGCGAAGACGAGCATCGCCACGGCGACGACCGCGAACGCGACGCGCAGGGACGAGCCGATGCCGGCCCGGTCCGCCCACGCGCCGGCCAGGGGCCCGCCGACGATCTGCAGGAGCCCCACCGCCAGGAGGCAGCCGGCCGCGACCCCGGCGCCGGCGCCGAGCTCGTCGAGGCGCAGCGGCATCCACACCGTGTAGGCGCCCATGACGACGGCGAGGAGGGCGAAGACCCAGGTGATCGGGGTCCGGGCGGGGACGAGGAGGTCGTCCAGGCCGCCGACGGTCGTGACCCGCGCGGGGCTGGGGATGAGCAGCAGGGAGAAGGTGGCCAGGACGGCGAGCACCGCCACCGTGACGAACGCCGAGCCGCGGCCCGTGTGCACCGCGAGCCAGCCGAGGCCCGGGCCGAGCAGCTTGCCGGTGACCGCCGCCGAGAGGATGGTGCCGATCACCGCGCCCTGCCGCCCCAGCGAGGTGGACGACGCCACCCAGGCCAGCGCACCGGACCAGGTGAGCGCTGCCGCGGCTCCCTGGAGCAGCCGGGCGACCACGAGGCCGGCCGCGGAGTCGGCGAACGCCAGCATGAGGCCGGAGGCGGCCAGCACCAGCGCGCCCGCCAGGACGACGATCCGCGGGCCCAGCCGCAGGGCCAGCCGGCCGCACGGCAGCGCGCAGACCACCAGGCCCAGCGAGTAGCAGGCGACGATGAAGCCGAGGGTCGCGCTGCTGAGGCCGAGCGAGGACCGGAGCGTCGGCAGCAGCGGCGCCACGGCCGCGTAGCAGGCGTTGTCCAGCATGAGGAGGATCGCCAGCACCGGCAGCCGGCGGGCGATCGCCCCGTCGTCGACCGGGAGCGTGGCGGCCCCCGCGCCGACCGTCACGGTCGGGCGGCCCGGGCAGAATTCTGGGCAGAATCCTGGGCAGAATCCTGGGCCGACTGCTGAGCCGCCTGCTGGGCGTCGTGCTGCATCCAGCGGAGCAGCTCGGCGACCCGGGTGGCGGTGAGGCCCGGCGCGTCCGCGTCGTCCACGACGAAGGAGCCACCGGAAGCGGCCAGCTCGCCGAAGGCCGCCTCGGGCGCCTGGCCGGTGGCGAGGTCGGGGTAGACCGACCCGGCGAAGCTGAACATGGTGGGCAGGCCGCCGAGGTCGGCGGAGGCGAGCGGACCGGTGATCGCCAGGCGCCGGGCGAACCCGGCCGTCACGGCGAGGTCGATGTCCTCGGCCGACGCTGCCCCGGCGGCCCACAGGCTCACGGCCTCCCGCAGGAGGGCGAACTGGAGCCGGTTGCCGAGGAGGCCCGACTGGTCGTGCCGGAGCACGACGGGGCTCTTGCCCAGGCGCAGCAGCAGGGCGCGCAGCTCCTCGAGCAGCTCCTGGCCGGTGCCCTCGGGCGCCGAGAGCTCCACCAGCGGGACGAACGGGGCGGGGAACCAGAAGTGCATGGCCACGTAGCGCTCGGGGGTGCTGCTGGCGGAGGCGAACACGCCCGCCGTCTGGCCGCTCGCGGAGGCCAGGATCGTGCGCGGGGCGCAGACCTTCTCGGCCTCGGCGAAGAGGTCGAGCTTCACGGAGACGTCCTCGACGACGGCCTCGACCAGGAGGTCGGTGTCGCCCACCGCCGCGAGGTCCGTGGCCAGCGAGAGCCGCGCCAGGGCGGCGGGCACGTCGTCGCCGTCCACCAGGAGGCCCTCGGCGGCGAGCTGGGTCAGCGAGTCCTCCACCGCCGACCGGCAGCGAGCCAGCGAGGCCTCGCTGCGCCCGACCACCGTGACCGGGAGTCCTCCGCGGGCGAACACCGCCGCGATCCCCGAGGCCATCCGACCCGTCCCGACGACGACGACCGACTGCACGTCCACGACTGCTCCCCGCTCTCCCGGTCGGGTCTCCCCCGACCTCCGCTGCTGGCGCCGCACCCGTTGGCGCGGACGCGCCCAGAGTGTCGAGCGGGCGGGGTAGAGGGCGATGGCGGACAGTCCAAACCTGCCGGTGGGCGTTGGGGGGAAGACCAAGACGGGACGTCCCGGACGGCCCGTCGGGCGGCCGGTCGGAGGGCCGGTCGGAGGACCCGGGAGGTCGCCCGTAGCCGGGGAGCCTGGCCGTCGTCCTCGCATTTCCCCTGACCAGGCCATATTTCCCGGTTGTTTCCACAGGTCCCGGATGAGGCGGGACTGTTACGTCTTCACCCCATCAGAATCTTTCGCTC
This sequence comes from Nocardioides sp. GY 10127, assembly GCF_004919085.1. GTDB lineage: Bacteria > Actinomycetota > Actinomycetes > Propionibacteriales > Nocardioidaceae > Nocardioides. The sequence continues at coordinate 198,210 of NZ_STGL01000008.1, forward strand.
GGATCCTCTGGCGCTCATCAGACAAGTGTGCAAAATACGTTTGTATTGAGATTCGGCGGTCGACAGGAGTGGGTCCATGACCGAGCGGCACAGCACGACCATCGAGGAGCTCAGCGGGGTCCCGGACCTCGGGCTGGAGCTCCTCGTCAACGGCGCCGGCGCCAGGAGCCCCCTGCGCGGCGCCCGCACCGTCGAGGCCCGCGACCCCGCCGACTGGGTCGACGAGGGGTGGCTCGTGATGACCACCGGCGCCGCCTTCGACGCCGGTGACACCGGGCCCCTGCGCGAGTACGTCTCCGCCCTGGCGGCCCGCGGCGTCGCCGGCATCGCCTTCGGCACCGGCTACCGCCACCACGTGGCCCCGCAGGCGCTGGTCGAGCAGGCCGAGCGCTCCGGCCTCCCGCTGCTCGTCGTGCCCCCCACCACCCCGTTCTGGACGGTCGAGGCCGGTGTCAACGGCCAAGCCCTGCACCAGGAGCTGCGCCGGACCTCCCGCCTCGCCTCGATCCAGCAGACGCTCGTGGACGCCCTGACCCGGCCCGACCCCGAGGACTCGATCCTCCAGCTCCTCAGCCAGCACCTGGACGTCGACTGCGCGATGGTCGACCGCCGCGGCGAGGTGCTGCGGCACGCCGGCGGCAGCGACTGGTCCGACGTCCAGGTCCCGACCTCCGTGCGCTGCGCCCAGCGCTCCACCCGCTTCGAGACGACCTCCGGCGCAGCGGCCGCCTGCTTCCCGCTGCCCTCGATGCACGGCGCCCTCGTCGTCGCGGCCCGGCGCAACGCCGCCCTCCCGCAGATCGTCGACCGGGCCTGCGGCCTGGCCGCGACGCTGCTGGCCGCGTGCAGCCGCCTGGACCAGGAGTCCCGCCGCCGCGAGTCGGCCGCCCGCTCCGCGCTCCTCACCCTCCTGCTCCAGCCGCTCGAGCGGGTCGAGGCGCGGATGGCCGAGTCCCAGCTCGAGCAGCACGGCATCGACCTGCACGACGGGGTGGCCGTCCTGGCCCTCTCCCACGACGGCTCGGCGGGCGTCTCCGCGCTCGCCGCCCGGGTCGAGGAGCTCTTCGACAGCTTCGCCGTCCCGTTCCTCGCGGCCGTCGACGGCCAGCAGGTCCTCGTCCTCGTGGCGGCGGCCGACGCCGAGAACGGCCGGCTCCTGCGGCTCCTGGCGTCCCGCGACGGGATGCGCGTCGGCCTCGGCCGCGCCACCACGTCCATCTCCTGCATCCGCCGCTCCGCCACCGACGCCCGCCTCTGCGTGCGCCAGGCGGGGGCCGAGGTCAGCCTGGTCCGCTACGACGACCTCGACCTGGTGACCACGCTGATGAACGAGGTGCCGCTGGACCGGATCGGGCCCAAGCTCGCCGAGTGGCGCGCCGTGCTGGAGAGCCACCCGACGCTGCGCGAGACGCTCGCCTGCTTCCTCGAGAGCGACCTGGACGTCGGGCGCACGGCCGAGTCCCTGCACCTGCACCCCAACTCGGTGCGCTACCGCCTCGCCAAGTGCGAGGAGGTCCTCCAGGTGCAGCTGCGCCGGTCGGCGACCATCGTGGCGCTCCACCTGGCGCTCTCCGACCAGCTCGTCCTCGAGGTCGAGCCCGCGGTGGCGCTCGGTTCGTGAGCACCGCACCGCCCCCGGCGCGCCGCACCTGGCCACCGTCGGGGGAGACTGACGACGTGTCGCCCAAGGAGATCCGCCAGACGACCATCGCCGACGCCGCGCTGCGCATCATCGCGCGCAGCGGCGTCCCGGCGGTGACGATCCGCGAGGTCGCCCGCGAGGCCGGCTGCTCCGTGGGCGCCGTCCAGCACTCGGTGGGCAGCCGCAGCGACCTGATGACGCTCGCCTGGCACCGCGCGAGCGTGCTCGCCATCGACGAGATCGAGCGCGTGGCCGCCGAGATCGACGACCCGGTGCAGCGCGTGGTCGGGCCGCTGGTGCTGATGCTGCCGATCGACGAGCCCGAGGTGGCGCTGACCCGGGTCTTCATGGCCTTCTACGGCGTCTTCGACGACGAGACCGGGGACAACCCCGAGGCCGCAGCCTACAGCCGCTGGTGGCGCGAGACGACGGCCGGGATGATCCGGGCGGGGCAGGAGGCCGGGGCCGTGCCCGGGCACCGGTCGGCCGACGACCTCGCCTTCGACCTCACCGCCTACGTCGAGGGGCTGTGCGTGTTCGCCACGCTCGACCCCGCCGTGCGCGCCGGGCTGGACCGCGACCGCGTCGCGGCCCAGCTCCGGGCGATGCTGCTGGCCTGAGCCGGCAGCGGGCCGCGGCTCAGCGGAAGGCGGCGATCCCCGTCATCGCCTGACCGAGCACGAGGGTGTGCATCTCGACGGTGCCCTCGTAGGTGAGCACCGACTCCAGGTTGTTCGCGTGCCGGATCACCGGGTACTCCAGCGAGATGCCGTTGGCGCCCAGCACGGTACGGGCGGTGCGGCAGATCTCGATGGCCTCGCGGACGTTGTTGAGCTTGCCGAGGCTGACCTGCTGCGGCAGCAGGGTGCCGGCGTCCTTGCGGCGGCCCAGGTGCAGCGCGAGCAGCAGGCCCTTGGTGAGCTCGAGGTTCATCTCGACCAGCTTCTGCTGGGTCAGCTGGAATCCGGCGATCGGCTTGCCGAACTGGGTGCGGGTGCCGCTGTACTCCAGGGCGGCCTCCAGCGCGCTGCGCGCCGCGCCCATGGCGCCCCAGACGATCCCGTAGCGGGCCTCGTTCAGGCAGGACAGCGGGCCCTTGAGGCCGACGACCTCGGGCAGCACCGCGTCGGCGGGCAGCCGCACGCCGTCGAGCACGAGCTCGCTGGTGACCGAGGCCCGCAGCGACATCTTGTGCTTGATCTCGGGGGCGGAGAAGCCGGGGGTCGTCGTCGGCACGACGAAGCCGCGGACGCCCTCGTCGGTCTGGGCCCACACGACCGCGACGTCGGCGATCGAGCCGTTCGTGATCCACATCTTGCGGCCGTCGAGCACCCAGTCGTCGCCGTCGCGACGGGCCCGGGTGCGCATCGAGGCCGGGTCGGAGCCGGCGTCCGGCTCGGTGAGGCCGAAGCAGCCGATCGCCTCGCCCGCGGCCATCCGCGGCAGCCACTCCTGCTTCTGCTCCTCCGAGCCGAAGCGCCAGATCGCGAACATCGCCAGCGAGCCCTGCACCGAGACGAGCGAGCGGATGCCCGAGTCGCTGGCCTCGAGCTCGAGGCAGGCGAGGCCGTACTCGGTCGCGCTCATGCCGGCACAGCCGTAGCCGGTCAGGTGCATGCCCAGCAGGCCGAGGCTGCCGAGCTCCTTCGCCAGGCCGCGCGGGTCGGGCAGCGTGGCGTCCTCGAACCACTGGGCGACGTACGGGTCGACGTGGGTGTCGCAGAGCTGGCGGACGGCGGCGCGGACGTCCTTCTCGTCGGTGCTCAGCAGGTCATCGATCCCGGCGGGGTCGAGCGGGGAGAAGGTCGGGCGGTCGGTGCTGGTGCTCATGTCAGGCCTCTCTGGTGAGCCATGCTCGGATGTCGTCGTCGTGCTCGCCGAGACGCGGCGGTCTCGTGTACCGGGCGACCGGGGTCGCGGAGTAGGTCACAGGGTGGCGGACCTGGGGCGCCTCGCCGTCGCCCACCTCCACCGTCGGCGCCAGCCCCAGCCCCTCGGCCAGGGCGAAGGCCTCGGGGACGCTCGCCACCGGCCCGGCCGGCACGCCGACCGCGGCCAGCGCCGCCGTCCAGTGCTCCACCGTGCCGGCGGCCAGCGCGTCCTCCAGGAGCGGGGCCAGCGCGTCGCGGTGGGCGACCCGGTCACGGTTGGTGGCGAAGCGGGCGTCGGTGGCGAGGCCGGGGACACCGAGCGCGGCGCAGAGCCGCTGGAACTGGCCGTCGTTGCCCGCGCAGACCGCGAGGGCCCCGTCGCCGGCCCGCAGGAGCTCGTAGGGCGCGATGGAGGGGTGGGCGTTGCCGAGCGCGCGCGGCGCGTCGCCCGTGCCGAGGTAGGCGGACGCCTGGTTGACCAGCGAGCCGAGCAGGCTGCTCAGCAGGTCGGCGCGGACGAGCTGGCCCTCGCCGGTGCGGTCGCGGTGGCGCAGCGCGGCGAGGACGCCGGTGACGACGTCCTTGGAGCACAGGACGTCGACCAGGGCGACCCCGACCTTGTGCGGGTCGCCCGCCGGGCCGGTGATGCTCATCAGCCCGCCCATCGCCTGGACGAGGAAGTCGTAGCCGGGCAGCCCGGCGCCGCCGGCCACGCCGAAGCCGGAGATCGAGGCGTAGACGACCCCGGGGTTGGTGGCGCGCACCTGCTCGTGGCCGAGGCCGAGGCGGTCGAGGGTGCCCGGGCGGAAGTTCTCCAGCAGGACGTCGCAGCGGGCGGCCAGCTCGCGGGCCAGCGCCAGGTCGTGCTCGTCGGCGAGGTCGAGCGTCACCGAGCGCTTCGAGCGGTTGGCCGAGGCGAAGTAGGTGCTCGTGGTCGGGCCCCACGGGGGACCCCAGCCGCGGGTGTCGTCGCCGGAGCCGGGCCGCTCGACCTTCACGACGTCGGCGCCGAGGTCGGCCAGGGTCGCGGCCGCCAGCGGGCCGGCGAGCACGCGGCTGAAGTCGGCGACCAGGATGCCGTCCAGGGGCATCGCCCCGGTGCGGGGGCTGCGGTTCGGGGTGATGGCGGTCGGGGTGCCGGCGGGGTGCTCGGTCGTCGCGTCCGGCGCGCTCACGGCCTCCTCCGTCCCGGGCCGCTCGGCCCGACTCCGCCCGTCGGCGCTGCTGCGCGGACGGGTCGCTCGATGTGACCCGGGTGACGCTAGGTGCTGGACGTGACGGCCGTCTCTGGTCGGAACGCCCCGGTCGCCACCGGGCCCCGTCGGATCGTCCCACCCCGCGGCGCCGTCGTGGGGCCGCCGTGGGGCCGACCGGGTCGGGGTCGGGTGCGGGACCGGGGTGGACGCGGTGCATCCGGTGCACCGCATCCACCCCGATCAGCGTCCGCACGATCACTGCCGCGTGCCGCCGGGCCGACGCCTAGGATCGGGCGACGACGAGCGGACGAGCCGGGAGCGGGTGCGAGCAGTGGCCTACGTGTGGGTGGAGGACCGCCGACGCGCCATCGTCGAGGCCGCCATCGCGGTGATCGGCGAGGTGGGGCTCGCCAAGGCCACCACCCGGCGGATCGCCGAGCGCGCCGAGGCGCCCCAGAGCGCCATCAACTACTCGTTCGCGAACAAGGCCGCCATGGTCGAGGCGGTCTTCGACGAGACGACCGCCCTCATGCTCTCCGCGCTGGACGACGTCCCCACCGACGGCGGCCTGGTGGCCACCGTGCGGGCCGTGATCGAGGCGCTCTGGGAGGAGACGATGCGGCGGTGGCCGCTCGAGCGGGTCAACGCCGAGCTCGCCGGCTGGGCCGTCCTCCACTCCGAGCAGCGCTCGCCGCACCTCTGGTACGACCGCTACCTCGACGCGGTGCGCTCGCGGCTGGCCGAGGCGGTCGACGCGGAGCCGGCCGACGCGGGGACCAGTGCCGCCCCGGGCTCAGCCACTGGCTCAGCCGACCCGGTCGCCCTGGCCGACCTCGCCCGCTTCATCTGCCTCGGCGTGGACGGCATCAGCTCCCACTACAGCCTCACCGAGGACCGGGGTCTCTGCGACCCGCAGGTCGAGCTCCTGGCCCGGGCGGCCTGCGCCCTCGCCGAGTCCCGCGCCTGACCCGGCGGCCGCCGGGTCGCCCCCGCGGCCGAGCCACGCGACCACCAGGATGCCGAGGACGAGGCTGGCGACGAACGCGGCGAACAGCACGACGTCCGTGTGGACCTGGAGCTCGGCGGCGGACGCCCCCGGGTGGCCGGTCAGCCACGCGGCGCCGGACCACGTGACGAGCACCGCCGCCACCGACAGCCCGATCGAGCCGCCCACCTCGTTCGCCGCCGTGCCGAACGCGCTGAGCGTGCCGGCGTCACGGCGGTCGGCGCCACGCAGCACGAGCGTGTTGACCGCGACGTTGGTGAACCCGCAGCCGACGCCGAGCACGATCGAGCCGGGCAGCACCGCGAGGAGGTAGCGGGAGTCGGGGGCGATGACGCACGAGAGCGCGGTGCCGGACGCCGTGCAGGCCATGCCGATGGCGAGGACGAGGCGCGGCGAGACGGCCGAGACCAGGCGGCCCGCCATGGGCGCCGCGACGGCGAGCGCACCGGAGAGCGGCAGGAAGGCGAGTCCGCTCTGCAGCGGCGTCTGGCCCAGGACGTCCTGCAGGTAGAAGGCCATGTAGACGTAGTAGACGAACACCGTGGCGCTGGCGAGCATGGCCGCCAGCAGGCCGGCGCGCCGCAGCCGGTCGCGCAGGAGCCGGAACGGGAGCACCGGGTCGGGGGTCCAGCGCTGGGCGCGGACGAAGAGCGCCCCGACGAGCACCGTGACCACGAGCAGCGCGACGGCCCGGGCGTTGAACGTGCCGGACTCGGAGACCTCGCTGAGCCCGAGGTTGAGCGCCCAGATGGTCACCATCGCGAGCGCGGAGCCGAGCAGGTCGAGGCGCCGGTCGCGCTGCGGCGGGTCGTGCGGCAGCCAGAGCCAGACCCCGACCACCGCGGCCAGCGAGAACGGGACGCTCACGAGCATGCAGGAGCGCCACCCGACGTACTGCGCCAGGATGCCGCCGACGACCAGCCCCAGGGCGAACCCGGTGCCACCGATCGCGCTCCAGACACCCAGGGCGCGGCCCCGCTGCCGGGCGCCCGGGAACGAGAGCGTGAGCAGGGCGAGGGCCGACGGCGCGATGAGCGCGGCCGCCGCGCCCTGGAGCGCGCGGGCCGCGAGCAGGGTGGCGCCGTCGGTGGCGAGGCCGCCGACGGCCGAGGCCACCGCGAAGGCGAGGACGCCGAGCATCAGGGTGCGTCGCCTGCCCAGCCGGTCCCCCACCCGACCGCCGACCAGCAGCAGGTCGCCGAACGCGAGCGTGTAGGCCGTCACCACCCAGCCGCGCTGGGTGGTGGTCAGCGCCAGGTCGGCGGCGGCCTTGGGCAGCGCCACGTTGATGATCGAGGAGTCGGCGATGACCACCAGCTCGACCCCGCCGATCACCAGCAGCCGCAGGAACGCGAGCCCGCCGCTGACCTCGGAGCCCCTGGCCCCAGAGTCCCTGGCCTCGGAGTCGGGGGCCCGGCCTGTCCCGTCCGAGGGCCCCCGACCCGAGAGTCGTTCAGATGACTCAGTCTTCTGCATGGAGTCACCGTAGGGGCGCCCGGTTACGCAGCCGTTAAGCCGGCGGCGACGTCCGGACCCCCATCGCCGCGCACCCCGCCAGCCGGCGCACGGCCTCGCGCAGCGACTGCGGGTCCAGGCCGCCGTGGTGCAGCAGCAGGGCGGGCGGGCCCGGCGGTGAGCTGCGGAAGTCGTCCAGCGAGGTCACCGCGACCCCCCGCTCCCGCGCCTGCGCCACGACGGCCGCGGCGTCGATCCCGGGCGCGAGGTCGGCGACGACGTGCAGCCCGGCCTCGATGCCCCGCACCCCGACCACCCCGGGGACCTCCTCGAGGGCCCGCAGCAGCGCGGCTCGGCGGTCGGCGTAGACCCGGCGGACGCGGGCGATGTGCCGCGAGAGCGCCCCGCTCGCCAGCCACCCCGCCACGACCTCCTGCACCTGACCGCTCACCGTGGCACCGACGAGCCCGCGCACGTGCACCACCTCGGGCAGCAGCGCCGGAGGCACCCGCAGGTAGGCCAGCCGCAGGCTGGGGTCGAGCACCTTCGACAGCGTGCCGAGGTAGACGACGGGCGCGTCCGGGTCGAGCCCGGCCAGGCTGGGAAGGGGCGGCACGCCGAACCGGAACTCGCCGTCGTAGTCGTCCTCCACGACCACCGACCCGGATCGCCGGGCCCAGGCCAGGACGGCGCGCCGGTCGTCCTCCTCGAGCCGGTGCCCGAGCGGGAACTGGTGGCTGGGCGTGAGGTAGACGGCGGCGGGCGTCTCGCCCCGAGCCGTCAGGTGCTCCAGCGCCAGCGCCACCGGGGCCGCGGCGTCGACCGGGAGCGGGACGTGCCGGGCGCCGAGCCGCACGACGAGGTCGCGCATGTCGGCGTAGCCCGGGTCCTCGAACGCGACCGCCCGGCCGGCCCACCCCAAGGCCAGCCCGAGCACGGTCACCGCCTCGGAGGCACCGGCGCACACCACGATCTCCTCCGGGCGACAGGGCAGTCCGCGGGCGGAGGAGAGGTAGGCGGCCAGGCCCGAGCGCAGGGCCGGGTCGCCGCAGGGGTCGGGGGCGAAGGAGCGTGGCGAGACCGCCCGCCAGGCAGCCCGCCAGGCGTCCGGCACCAGCCCTGGGTCCATGGTGCCGGCGCGCAGGTCGAGCTCCGGCTCGTCGTCCGGCTCGAGCACGACGGGCGTCGGGGCGGGCGCCGCCGCCGGGCGGTGCGCCACGAACGTCCCGGCCCCGTGGACGCCGTAGACCCAGCCGTCCCCCTCGAGCTCCAGGTAGGCCTCGAGCGCGGTGGTGCGCGAGACCGCGAGCGCCTCGGCCAGCGCGCGGGTCGAGGGCAGCGGGTCGTCCGGGAGGAGGACGCCGCGCTCGACCGCGCCCCGCACCTGCTCCACGATCTGCTGCCGCAGGCCCGTGGACGCCGTGCGGTCCAGCTCGATCGGCAGGCCCAGCGCGTTCATGGCGCCGATCCTGCGGCACGCGGGTTGCCGAGCGGTTGCCGGGCCGTTTCCCGCCCTCGCGGCGAACGTCGGACATGCGCGCGCAACGAAGTGGTCTGCCCGCTCCCTGCGCCAGTGGCCCTCCCCGGTCGGCCGGCGCGTCGCCAGGATCGGGGTCATGACGATCACCGACGTGCACCGCTACTCCGAGCTCCAGCGCTTCGAGACCCAGGACCTCTACGACGTCCTGGACGCCGGCATCGTGGCCCACGTCGGCTACGTCCGCGGCGACCACGCGGTGATGATCCCGATGAACTACGCCCGCGACGGGCACTCGATCCTCGTCCACGGCTCGACCGGCGCCGGCTTCGCGAAGGCCCTGCGCGGTGGCGTGCCGCTCTCGGTCACGGTGACCCTGGTCGACGGGCTGGTCTTCGAGCCCTCGCTGTACGACTCCACCGTCAACTACCGCAGCGTCATGGCCTTCGGGGACGCCGAGGTGGTGCCGCCCGAGGAGAAGGAGGAGGCGCTGCGGCTGCTCTGCGAGCACCTCATGCCCGGCCGCTGGGCCGAGACCCCGCGACCGACGCGGAAGCAGCTCGCCGGCACGGAGGTGCTCCGCCTGCCGCTGGACCGCTCGAGCGTGAAGGTGCGCACCGGCGGCCCGGGCTGCGACCCCGTCGAGGGCACGTGGACGGGCCACCTGCCGATCCGGTCGGTGCTGGGCGACCCCGTGACCCAGCCGGGCGTGACCGAGCCGGTCCCGGCGTCCGTGGGCCTGACCCGCGAGCTCTTCGAGACCACGATGAGCGTGGTGCCGGACTGACCGCCGCGACGGCAACCGGCACGGGGTGGGTGCGGTGCGACCACCGCACCGCACCCACCCCGCTGTCGTGCACTCGGAAGTGGGGCCCACCCGGGCCCCACTACCGAGCCCACCTCACCTGCACTCCCCGCATCGGTAGATGGGCCCACCCGGGGCCCACTACCGAGCCCACCTCACCAGCACTCCCCGCATCGGTAGAGGGGCCCACCCGGGGCCCACTGCCGAGTGCACGGAAGGTCGTGCCCAGGCTCGGGGGATGCGCGTGGTCTCACCGCCACCTCGGCCGCGAGATCTCCTGCACCCCCGGATCAGCCGTTCAGCCAACCGCCGTCCACGGGGAGCACCGTGCCGGTGACGTAGCTGGCCCCGGGCGAGCACAGCCAGACCACGGCGTCCGCGATCTCCTCGGGCCTGCCGTACCGGTTCTCCGCCGTCCGGCTGATGATCGCCGCCATGACGTCCTCGGGCACGACGGCCGTCATCGGCGTCTCGATCGGGCCGGGCGCCACCGCGTTGATCCGCACCCCAGAGGCGCCGTGGTCGAGCGCGGCGTTCTTGGTGAGACCGACGATGCCGTGCTTGGCCGCCACGTAGGCCACCTGGCCTGCCGCGGGGGCGAAGCTCCACACCGAGGCGGTGTTGACGATCGAGCCCGACCCGACCTCGAGCATGTGCTCGAGCTGGTACTTCATGCAGTAGAAGATGCCGGAGAGGTTGACGTCGATGACCCGCCTCCAGTCGTCGACGTCGAGCTCGGCCACGGGCGCCGCCGCGAAGATCCCGGCGTTGTTGAACGCGTGGTCGAGGCGGCCGAAGGACGACACGGCCTGCTGCACCGCGGCCTGCACGGACGACGGATCGGCGACGTCGGTCACGGCGAGCTCGGCCTTCACCCCCAGGGCGAGCAGCTCGTCGACGACACCCGCGGCCTCGGCCTCGAGCACGTCGCAGACCAGGACGTGGCAGCCCTGTCGAGCGAAGGCCCGGCGGTGGCGGCGCCGATGCCGCGGGCCGCCCCGGTGATCATGACCGCGTGGCCGGCGAGGGCGCTCATGCGAGCACCGTCTCCCGCGCCGTGACCGCCACGGCCGCGGGCACGAACCACTGGTCGAGGTAGTCGAGGACGAGGCGGGCCTCGGTCAGCGAGCAGGCCATCCCCACGTAGAGGTCGGGCCGGATGACGACGAGCCGACTGATCGACCCCACCTCGTAGCGCTCGGCGAGCTCGCCGTGCTCGTCGCCGCTGCGGTGGTCGAAGTCGAAGCCGGTCTCGTCCCCGCCGTCGGTGACGAGGTGGACGCTCGCGCGGCCAGGGTGACGTTCGGCCAGCAGGTCGCGCACCTCGGCGGCCGCAGCGTGGGTCGCCGCCTCGTCCTGCCCCTCCCCGGTGACCGCGACCACGGTGAACCCGGGGTGCCTGCAGACGTCGTAGAGGCGCTTGCGCGGCTCCTCGACGAGCAGCGCGTCGGGTGCCCGCTCCCCCGGCCGTGGCCCCGAGAGCAGGCCCAGGCCCTCAGGCACCCGGACGTTCTCGCGGTAGTGGTGGGAGAGGCCGGAGACGAGCCGCACCGAGTTCTCCTCCCATCCCTCCTCCTGGGTCAGGTGGTAGCGGTCCTCCGGCGGGATGCCGAAGCCCATGACGATCTCGTGGGTCGACATCGCCCCCTCCGTGACGAGCTCGCCGATGGGGCGACGCTCCGCCTCGTAGGTGTCGAGCACGGCCTCCTCCGCCTGGCCCTGGACGACGGCGGCGAGCTTCCAGCCGAGGTTGAAGGCGTCCTGCATGCAGCCGTTCATGCCCTGGCCGCCGGACGGGGAGTGGATGTGCGAGGCGTCGCCGCAGATCACGAGGCGCCCGGTGCGGTAGCTGGTGGCGATGTTGTTGAGGATCGGCCACTCGGTGGCCCACTCCGGCTCGCCGACCTGGAAGCCGATCCCGAGCTTGTCGGCGACCTCCTGGAACGAGGCGCGCTTGTCGGCCATGTGCACGTAGTCGCCGGTCGCGTCGGCCATGTAGATGCGCCAGTTGCGGCCGGGCAGCTTGGTGCAGTTCATGAACAGCGTCTCGTCGAAGAAGTAGTTCATCCAGAGGTCGTCGAAGGTGACGTTCGTGAGCTGTACGTCCATCATCGCCATCGCCGCGACCTCCTCGCCGACGAAGTCGATGCCGGCCCGGTCGCGGACCAGGCTCCGCTTGCCGTCGCAGCCGACCACCCAGGCAGCGCGCACGGTCTCGGGCTCGCCGTCCGGCGTGAGGAGGTCGACGCGGACGCCGGTTCCCTCGTCGACCACGTCGAGCACCTCCGTGCGGTACTCGGGGACGACCGAGTAGGCGGCGAGCAGGTGCTCGCGCAGGACCTGCTCGAAGTCGTTCTGGTTGATCTTGTAGTAGAACGCGTAGCGGGTCGGCAGGTCGCGGTAGTCGGTCCGGGGCTGCTCGTCGAGCGTGCGACCGGGGAAGTGGTAGATGTTCCCCGGGCACTCGGTGCAGACCTCCTCCAGCCGGCGGGCGACGCCCATGTGGTCGAACATCTCCATCGACCGGGCGTGGACCGTCATGGCCCGGGTGGTGTGGGACGGGCCCCTGCGCTTCTCGAGCAGACGGACGGCGACCCCGCGACGCAGCAGCTCGTGGGCCAGGATCAGGCCGGTCGGCCCGGCCCCTACGATGACGACGTCCGGTGCGGTGCGTGAGTACGGCATGGAGGTTCTCCCTCGGGTGGCGTTGTGACGCCGGTCACGCTAGGAACGGAAGTGACGTCCCCCTATCCGTTCCCCGCAGAGTGTCCGGAAGGCGCACGGTCGTCACCGATCTTCGGACCTCGTCGTGTCGCCGGACCGCAGGGACCGACGCAGCTGGGACGAGCTCACCCCGTACCGGTTGCGGTGGTCGGCGGCGAAGCGGCCGAGGTGGACGATGCCCACACCCAGCGCCACGTCACCGATGCCCAGGTGCGCGTAGTCCGGGTCGAGCAGCCGCTCGTGCGCGAGCTCCAGCCGCCGCTCGCGGACGAAGGTCATCGGCGAGCAGCCGCGCTTCTCCCGGAAGCCGATCTGCAGGCTCCGTCCGCTCACCCCTGTCCTGGCGGAGAGCAGCGCCAGCGTCCATGCCTCCTCGGGCGCCTCCTCGACGAGCGAGACGGCGTGCTCCACCGCCTCCGGCACGGCCGGCTGCGCCTCGCGCAGGAGCAGGTCGGTCCAGGTGTGCGGCTGGTCGAGCAGCAGGGAGGTGAGGAAGAGGTCCTGCAGCCGCGCGGCCAGGGCATCGGGCAGGACGTCGGCCGCGTGACCGTCGCAGGTGGCGGTGAGCAGGCGGACCGCGGCCACCCACTGCGCCCCGGGCCGTGCGGCGTGGCTGAACGTGAGCGTCCCCTCCGCGGGCCGGCCGGCCAGCATCGAGGCGTGGGCCCGCACCTGGCTCGGGCTCACGCGGACGGCGAGCTGGCAGAGGTCGCTCGACCACCCCATGGCCGGCTGGTCACCCGGGCTGAAGACCACCCCGCCGCCAGGGAGCGGGCGCACCACCTCGCGGCCGAAGGAGACGGCCGAGTGCCCGGTGATCGGGACGTGCACGGCGTAGTAGCCGAGGGGCTCGGTGGTCTCCACCCGCGCCTCCCCGCCGTAGTGCAGGCAGATGAGCTGGGCGGAGCCCAGCGGGCTCGCGGACAGCCGGGCCGCCCTCCCCTGGTACCGCAGCCGGTGCGGTGAGAAGAGGCCGGTCCCGGCCGCCCTGAGCTCGTCGACGTCGCCCGAGCGCAGCACGGTGCGCCGGGCGAGCGGACCGACATCCATGGCGGTCGGCTGGGCAGCGGGCGGCGGGTCAGGCCGCGACGCCGGCACGCCCGGCGCGGACGCCGATCGTCACGACAGCCCCGCCGCAGCGTGCGTGGAGGCGTCCGCGTAGTCGGTGTAGGTGTAGGGGTTGTCGAGCACCTTCGACTCCGGGATCTCCGGGTTCATCCCGGCGATCCACTCCTTCTCCCCCAGCTCCGCGCGCAGGTGCTCGACGGTCGACTCGACGGCGCGACGGGCCGCCGCGAGGTCGATCCCCACGAGCGCACCGTCGTGCTTGAGCACGCGGCCGTTGACCAGGACGGTGTGGACGTCGCCGCGCTGGGCCTGGAAGACCACGTGCCCGTAGGGGTGCAGGATCGGGAACATCACCGGCGAGCGGTCGTTCTTGATCAGCACCAGGTCGGCCTTCTTGCCCACCTCGACGCTGCCGATGGCGTGGTCGAGGCCGAGCGCCTTCGCGCCGCCGCGCGTGGCCCAGGCGACGGCCTCCTCGGTGCGCAGCCCGATGTGGGTGATGGTGTCGCCGGTGGCGTGCGCCTCGTGGTGCTCGCGGGCCCGGTCGGCGTTGACGGCCGAGCGCATCGCCGAGAACCCGTCGCCGCTCCACCACACGCTGGTGTCGACGGAGAGCGAGATGTCGATGCCGTGCCGGCGCAGGGCCCAGGACGACGGGTAGCCCTGCCCGCAGCTCGACTCCGACTCCGCCGACACCGAGGCGTGGCCGCCCGTCGCCGCGATCCGCTGGTAGCTGTCGTCGCTGAGTGTCGAGGCGTGCACGTAGACGGTGCGGTCCGTCATGAACCCGTGCTCGTGCATGAGCCGGATGCCGTTGTCGTTGGTCGCGCCCCACACGCCGGCGTGGGTGGTCACGGGCGCGTCGAGCTCGCGGGCGGCCTCGAACGCGGCCTTCTCGGGGAACTCGCTGTCGCCGGTGACGTCGAAGGCCATCTGGAAGCCGAGCATCTCCGAGCGCGGCATGCGTCGCTCGACGAAGCTGCGGAAGTCCGCGGACGTCGCCCACTCCCACGGGGCGCCGTGGATGTTGCCGTACGCCAGCACGAAGCGTCCGGGCACGGCCTCGAGGGCGTCGGTGGCGGCCTCCGCGTGCTCGACCGTCGCCAGGCCGTGCGACCAGTCGACGCTCGTGGTCACGCCCGCGTCGACGGCCTCGATCGCGCTGAGCAGGTTGCCGGCGTAGTGGTCCTCGGGACGGAAGCGGCGGCCGTGCTCGAGGTAGTTCCACACGAAGTACTGGGTGAGCGTCCAGTCCGCGCCGTAGCCGCGCATGGCGGTCTGCCACATGTGGCGGTGGGTGTCGACCATGCCCGGCATGACGATGCCGCCGGACGCGTCGACCTCGATCGTCCCGTCGGGGACCGGCAGGTCGCGACCGATGGCCTCGATCTTCTCCCCCACCACGAGCACGTCGGTGTCGGTGAGGACGGTGCGGGCGTCGTCCATGGTGAGGACGAGGCCGTGGCGCAGGACGACCGCCGGGGCGGCGGCGACCTGCTCGGCGGTGAGCGGTGCGGAGGCGGAGGTGTCGGTCACGACGGTGTGCCTTTCTGACGGGTGCGGTGCGGTGGGCGGCGCTGGTCGGTCAGGTGGTGATGTCCGGGTAGGGCTGGGTGACGTGGGCGAGCTGGCGGGCGTAGTCGAGCTGCATCCCGAGCGGCTCGTCGAAGTCCCGCTCGAACATGGCGATCCACAGCGTCAGCGTGAGGAACGGGTGGGCGCCCATCTCGAAGAGCGCGACGTGGTCGTGGGCGACGAGGGCCGCCCGCTCGGCGTCCGTGAACGACAGCCACGTCGAGTCCTCGGCCGCGATGCAGTTGAGGACGCGGTTGGCCATCTCGGCCTCCCACCACGCCACCAGCTCGGCCGGGTCCTCGCGGTAGCGCTCGGTGAGCGCGTGGTCGCGGTCGACGGTGAAGAGGAACTTGTCGAGGAGGTACTTGCTCATGCCCGCGCTCCCAGGTCGAGACCGTCGCCCAGCCCGTCGCCCAGCCCGTCGATCAGGTGCGGGTTCGGGTACCAGGTGAAGTAGGCCTCCATCGTGTGGAAGAGGCTGAGGCTGTCGACGTGGTCGGCGGCGTGGTAGCCGGCGACACCCATCATCAGCATGAAGTCCATGAACCCGTGCGTGGCGTTGCCGGGCGCGTGGAGGCTGTCGAGCGTCACGTTCTTGAGGACGCCGTCGATGTCGCCGCGGGCGATCCAGTCGACCGCCTGGGCGTCGAACTCCGGGTCCGGGCCGGTGGGGCCGAACTGACGCGGCCCGCCGAGCTCGAGGGAGAGGTGGCCGGTGCCGATGACGGCCACCCGGAGGTGGCTCGGCCAGGCGTCGATGATCTCGCGGATCGTCTGCCCCAGCTGCACGAACCGCTCAGGCCGCGGCAGCGGCGGCGCGAAGATGTTGGTGTAGATCGGGACGATCGGCAGGTCGGCGTCCGGGCGGACCGTGAAGATCGGGCACGTGACCGAGTGGTCGATCCGCAGCTCGTTGGAGAACGCGAGGTCGAACCCGCGGTCGATGCCCTCGCGCAGCATGTACGAGGAGAGCTCCGGGTGCCCCTTGAGCAGGAGCTTCGGCATGCCGAACTCGCGGACCTCGTTCTCCCAGTTGCCGTCGTAGACCGGCGCGTTGCCGACGAGGAACTGCGGCATGTTGTCGAGCCACAGCTGGTGGAAGTGGTCGGAGCCGACCATCACCAGGACGTCGGGCCGGGCCCGGGTCAGCGTCTCCCGGTAGGTCTCGACCTTGCTGACCCACTCGGCGGCGAACGGCGGCGCCTCCTCCGGGGGAAGCTGGCTGGTGCGGTAGTAGAACGGGTGGTGCGTGGTCGCGAGGACGGCGACGAGCTGGGCCATGGGAGTCCCTTCGGCTTCGTTCGGATCTCGGGGCTGACGGGCGGGCGCTCAGGCGAGGCCGCGCAGGACGCGGCGGCGCTGGGCGAGAGGGGCAAGGGGTGCGACGGCCGGCGCGGCCAGCCCCAGGCGGAGGAGCAGGAGGCCGAGGTCAGCGGTCTCCACGTGGCACCCCTTCCTGCCCGCCCGCCTGCGCGGCCGCCTCCTGCGCGGCCAGCACCTCGGCGGGGTCGACGAAACGGGCGTGGTGCTCGACGGCCAGGTAGGTGTCCATCCCGACCGGCATCCGCAGCTCCTCCGCGAGCTGGCCGAGGAGGCCGGCGGCGCGGGCGAGGAGGGCGAAGCCCCGCAGCAGCGGGAGCGGCAGGCCCAGGTCGGCGAGACCGGCACCGACCACGCCGGCACCGTTCAGCACCAGGGTGCGGCCGAGCACCTCGTGGTGCACCCGGCCGATCGCCTCGAACAGCGACAGGTGCGGGCCGTGGCTGCCGGTCTCGTGCGCGATGCGCACCAGCGCCGGGGTCCGCGGGTCCAGCTCCTTGTGGACGGGGTGGCCGAGGCCCGGGATGATCCGGCGCGCGGCGCGCTCCTCCTTGACGACCCCGCGCGCGACCTCGTCCCACCCGGCCTCGTCGGTGGGCAGGTCGTCCAGGTCCGCGACGACCGCGGCCAGGAACTGCCCGCAGTCCTCGGTGACGCCGAGGAACCGCGACCCGCCACCGAGGAGACCCGCGGCCATGGCGCCCTGCACGGAGTCGGGGGCGGAGAGGAACGTGAGCCTCGCGGCGATCGCGGTCGGGGTGAACCCGTGGTCGGCGAGCGCCAGCAGGCAGGCGTCCAGCATCCGCACCTGGCCGGCGGTCGGCACCCGCAGCGTGACCATCCGGTAGACGAGCTCGGTGAGCCCGACCTTGCCCATCAGGTCCTCGGCGAGGTCCTCGCCGAGCAGCGTGATCGTGGACGTCGTGGACATGCCCAGCGACGTGGGGAACTCCAGCCCCTTCTCGTCGGCGGCCATCAGGCGTCCCCCCGCTCCGCGAGGCCGTCGAGCCAGGCCCGCACCTCGTCGGAGTGCTCGCCGACCCTCGGGGGCGGCAGGTCGTAGCGGATGCCGGAGCGCGAGAAGGTGAGCGGGTTGCGGACCAGCGGCACCGCCGCGTCCCCCTCGCCCACCTCGACGACCGGGCGCAGCCCGAGGCCGTCGGCGAACTCCACGCCCTCGGCGACCGTGTTGATCGGGCCGGCGGGCACGCCCGCCTTGATGAGCAGGTCGAACCACTCCGCGCGGGTGCGCTCGCCGAGCCGCTCGACGAGCAGCGGCCGCAGCTCCTCGCGGTTCGCGGTGCGGTCGCCCACCGTGGCGAACCGCGGGTCCTCGGCCAGGTGCGGGGCGCCGAGGGCGTCGCACAGCGTGGCGAACTGCCGGTCGTTGCCGGCGATGACGATGATGTCGCCGTCCGAGGCCGGCAGCGGCTCGTACGGGAAGAGGCTGGGGTGGGCGTTGCCCATGCGGCTCGGCACGGCGCCGCCGGCGACGTAGGCGGCCGTCTGGTTCACCAGGCCCGAGAGCGCGGAGGACAGCAGGTTCACCTCGACGTGCTGGCCGACCCCGGAGGCCGCGCGCTCGTGCAGGGCGCTGAGGATGCCGATGAGCGCGTGCATGCCCGTGACCACGTCGAACACGGAGATGCCGGCGCGGAACGGCTGGCCGTCCGGCGAGCCGGTGAGGCTCATGAGGCCCGAGATCGCCTGGACCATGAGGTCGTAGCCCGGCAGGTGGGCGCCACCGCCCGAGCCGAAGCCGGAGATGGAGGCGTAGACGATCCCGGGGTTCACGGCCGAGACGGACGCGTGGTCGAGGCCGTACTTGGCCAGGCCGCCGGGCTTGAAGTTCTCGATCAGGACGTCGGCGCGGGCCGCGATCTCGCGGGCGACCTCGAGGTCGGCCGGGTCCCGCAGGTCCAGCGCGATCGACCGCTTGTTGCGGTTGATGCTCAGGTAGTAGGTCGAGACGCCGTCCCGGGTCGGGGGGACCCACGTCCGGGTGTCGTCGCCGCCGGGGCTCTCCACCTTGATCACCTCGGCGCCCATGTCCGCCATGAGCATGGTGGCGTAGGGGCCGGCCAGGATGCGCGAGAAGTCCGCGACCACGAGGCCGTCGAGGGGTCCGCTGGGGCGTGCGTCGTCGGTCATCGATCCATCACGTCCGGCTGTCGGTCATCTGTCCGCATAACGGCACTGTGATGGCGCTCACCCTGCGTGGTCAAGGGTGGTCCCGACCTTTCGGACAAATGACCGTCAGGCGGACAACAAGCCTGTGACGCGGCTGGGAGCGTGCGTAGAGTGCCCTGCACCGGCCACGCGGCCAGGGGAGCGCGCAGGGATGCGGGCAGGGACGTCAGCGGTCACGAGAGCACCACCGGCAGCAGGGAGGCGACGATGGCGGAACGGGGCACCGGCCCGGACTTCATCGAGTCGTTGGCGCGCGGGCTCGACGTCATCCGCGCCTTCGACGCGCAGCACGCCGAGCTCACCATGTCCGAGCTCGCCGAGCTCACCGGCCTGGCCAGGCCGACGGTGCGACGCATCCTGCTCACCCTCGAGGAGCTGGGCTACGTGCGCTCCGGGCGGGGCGGGTTCTCCCTCACCGCCCGGGTCCTCGAGCTCGGGCTCGCGCACGTGTCGTCGTCGGGCCTGTGGGACGTCGCGCGCCCCCACATGGAACGGCTGGTCAGCCGCACCGGCGAGTCGTCCTCGGCCGCCCAGCTGGAGGGCTCGGACATCGTCTACGTGGCCCGGGTGGCGGTGCCGAAGATCATCGCCCTGCGCGTCGACATCGGCACCCGGTTCCCCGCCGCGTCCACCTCGCTGGGCAAGGTGCTGATGTCCCGGCTGGAGCCGGCCGAGGTCGAGCGCGTCCTGGCGCACCCGTCACGCTCGGGGGTGGTCGCCCGCCACGTCCCGTCGCTGCCGGCGCTCCTCGAGGAGCTCGCCGCCGTGCGCGAGCGGGGCTGGTGCCTGACCGACGAGCAGCTCGCCGCCGGGGTGCGCTCGGTCGCCGCGCCACTGCACGCGGCCGACGGCAGCGTCCTCGCCGCCATGAACGTCACCGTGCACGCCGCCGAGACGAGCGTCGAGGTGCTGCTCGAGGAGCACCTGCCCCGGCTGCTGGAGGCCACCGCCGCCATCGACGCCGACCTGTCGCTGCTCGGACGCGTGCCGATGGCCGGGCCGCGCTGACCCAGCCCCGCAACACCCCCGCAGCACCCCCCCGGCACACCCTCCCGAAGCGCGACAACGGGGTGGATGCGGTGCACCCGATGCACCGCATCCACCCCGTTCCCGCCCTCAGGAGGCCCGAGTGCTCAGACCAGCGCCGCCCAGCGCCGGGCCACCCGGCCCCAGACGTCGCGCAGCTGCGGCTCGGCGTCCCGGACCTCCTCGACCAGGCCGTCGGGGTCGAGCCCGAGGCCGACGAGCGCGTCGCGGTCGCTCGACGCCCACTCCTTCGCGGCCGGCGTCAGCACCTCCATGTGGAACTGCATGCCCCATGCGCGCTCGCCCAGGCGGTAGGCCTGGTGCGGGAAGCGATCGGTGCTCGCGAGCAGCACCGCCCCGAGCGGCAGCTCGGTGATGTGGTCGTAGTGCCACTGCATCGCGGGCGCGCCGGGCGGGAGGTCGGAGAAGAGGACGTCGGTCGCGGCCTCGGGCCGCCAGGAGAGCGGGTGCAGCCCGATCTCCGGGCCCGCCTCGGATCGCGCGACCTGCCCGCCCGCCACCGACGCCAGCAGCTGGCCACCCAGGCACACGCCCAGCAGCGGCAGCTCCTCGTCGAGCGCCCGCCGCAGCAGCACCCGGGCCGCCGGGAGCCACGGGGCGACGTGGTCGTCGCCCCACCCCGGCGTCCCGCCGAGGACGATCAGCCCGTCGTAGCCGGCGAGGGTGTCGGGCAGCGGGTCCCCCAGGTAGGGGCGGCGGACGTCGAGCAGCAGCCCCTCGCCCGCGAGCACCTCGCCGAGGTACTCGGGGCCGGTGCCGTCCTCGTGCTCGACGACCAGGACGGAGCGGCTCACAGCCGCCCCGCCTCGATGATCCGCTGGAGGAAGTCCTTCGTCCGGGCCTCGGTGGGGTCGGTGAAGATCTGCTCCGGCGGGCCCTGCTCGAGGATGCGGCCCTGGTGCAGGAAGCACACCGAGCTCGCGACCTCGCGGGCGAACGACATCTCGTGCGTGGCGAGCAGCATGGTGAGGCCGTCGCGGGCCAGCTCGCGGACGATGTCGAGCACCTCCGCGACGAGCTCGGGGTCGAGCGCCGAGGTGATCTCGTCGAGCAGCAGGACGCGGGGCTGCATCGCCAGTGCGCGGACGATCGCCACGCGCTGCTGCTGGCCGCCGGAGAGCTGGTCGGGGAACGCGTCGGCACGGGCGGACAGCCCGATCCGGTCCAGCAGCTCGCGGGCACGGCGCTCCGCCTCGTCCGGCGTGGCCTGCTTGAGCTTGCGCGGGGCCAGGGTGACGTTGTCGACCACGCTCATGTGCGGGAACAGGTTGAAGCTCTGGAAGACGATGCCGATGTCGCGCCGCAGCTGGTTGACGTCGACGCCCTCGCCGGAGACCACGTCGCCGTCGAGGCGGATGGTGCCCTCGTCGATGGTCTCGAGCTGGTTGATGCAGCGCAGGAGCGTCGACTTGCCGCTGCCCGAGGCGCCGATGAGGCAGACGACCTCGTGCTGCTCGACCGCGAGGTCGATGCCGGCGAGCACCTGCGTCTCGCCGTAGGACTTCTTCAGCCCGTTGATCTCGAGGAATGCCATGGGGTCCTCCTACCGGCCCTGACGGCGCTGGTCGCGCTCGATCAGGCGGTCGACGAAGCGGGTCTGCGGGATGGTGATGAGCACGAAGAGGAGCGCCACCACGGTCACCGAGGACAGGTTGAAGTAGTTGCTCGCGTAGATCTTGGCCTGGGTGAAGGCGTCGACCGTGCCGATGACCATCACCAGCGCGGTGTCCTTCTGGAGGCCGATGAAGTCGTTGAGCAGCGGCGGGACGACCCGGCGCACGGCCTGGGGCACGATGACCGACCGCAGCGTCTGCCCGTGGCTGAGCCCGAGGGAGCGGGCGGCCGCGTTCTGGCTGGGGTGGATGCTCTCGATGCCCGAGCGGTACACCTCGGCGACGTAGGCGCCGTAGGTCAGGGTGAGCGCGAAGATGGCCGACCACGTGGGCGACATCGAGCTCAGGACCGGGACGCCGGCCAGCGGCAGCCCGAAGCCGATGAGGTAGATGACGATGATGCCGGGGACGGCGCGGAAGGCGTCGATGTAGATCCGGGCGAGGAACGCCACGGGGCGACCCGCGCGGCCGGGCGCCGAGCGGGCCACGGCCAGCAGCAGGCCCCAGACCAGGACGATGACCTCGGCGACGACCGCGATGAACACGTTCGTGCGGAACGCCTTGGTCGTCTCCCACCAGCTCTGCGAGAGCATCTCGGGGCTGAGGAACGTCTTCTGGACGGCGTGGTCGTTGGCCAGCAGGAAGCTCACCACCGCGACGACGAGGACGGCCGCGGCCGACCAGCCCATCGCCACCCACGCGGAGGTGTAGCAGCGCGAGCGGTGGATGCGGGCGGCCTGGAGGTCCTGGGAGCCCAGCGCGGTGCCGGCGCGGCCCCGCTCGGCGAGCGAGTGCAGCGCCGGGCGCAGCAGCGCCAGCACGCCGACGGCGGCCAGCAGGCCCACCACCAGGTAGAACAGGTGCCACGAGGTACCGGCGGCCGTGGCGGACAGCAGCCGCCACGCCGTGCCCCAGACCAGGGCGATCGTCACGAGGACGACCACCAGGCCGGCGGCCGGGAGCGCGACCTTGCAGGTCGGGAGGGGCCGGGCCGTGGTGCGCGGCTCGAGGGCGACCGTCACTGGACGGTCCAGGTGTCGATGGACGCCGGGTCGCCACCGAAGGCGGGGCCGAGGTAGTCCTCGCTCAGCTGGTCGAGCGTCCCGTCCTTCTTCAGGCCGGCGATGATCTTGTTGACCACCGCGGTGTTGGACGAGCCCTTCGGGAACATCGCGCCGTAGGCCTGGCCGGACTCGTACTGACCGACCACCGTGAGCGTGCCGCCGGACTTCTTCGCGACACCGAGCTCGATCGCGGTGTCCTGGAGGTAGGCGTCGATCTGGCCCGAGGCCAGCGCGGCCTGGGCCTCGGCGTCACCGGGGTAGACGCTCACGTCGCCGGTGGGCTGGAGGGTGTCGGTGACCCAGTCGGCCGCGGCGGTGCCCTGCTTGACGCCGATCTTGAGCGAGGCGAGGTTGTCGGCGGTGACGTCCGCGTCCGCCTTGGTCATCACGCCGATGGTCGACTCGTAGTACGGGTCGGAGAAGTCGACGACCTTCTCGCGGTCGTCGGTGATCGAGATCTCGTCGAGGGAGAGGTCGTAGCCGGTCAGGGTGCCGGAGACGAGCTGGTCGAAGGAGACGTTGATCAGCGTGACGCTGCTCAGGCCGGCCTGGTAGGCGATGTCGGCGGCGAGGCAGTACTCGTAGCCGGAGTCGATGTCCTCGACCGTGTCGCCGTCGAACCAGCCGGTCGACGGGAGGTCGGCCTTGATGGTCAGGGTGTCGTCGGTGACGGTGTCGAGCGAGTACTCGCCGAACGTGCCCACCGGCGTGCAGTCGCCGTACGAGCCGCCCGCGTCGGACGAGGCCGAGGTGCTGTCCGAGGACCCGCACGCGGCGAGCCCGCCACTGACCAGCACCGTGACGGCAAGAGCTCCAACAGTCCGCGCAGCGCGCACGGCATCCTCCTTCAATCGCGACCTAAACCGTTTTAGGATCGGCGACAAGTGTTGGCATCCGAGTAGGTTGCCGTCAAGCGTTGGCGTGTTAAGGCGGTGTGACAGATGGAGAAACCGGCGGCCCGGGTGGGCATCCGGGACGTGGCGAGGGCGGCCGGCCTGTCGATCACGACGGTCTCCTGGGCGCTCAACGACAAGGGCGAGGTGGCCGAGTCCACGAGGGCGCGGGTGAAGGCCCTGGCGGCCGAGCTCGGGTACCGGCCGAACCAGGCCGCGCGTACCCTCAAGTCGGGTCGCAGCCACGTCCTCGCCGTCGCCATCGGCCACCGGGAGTCGGCGCCGTGGCAGGAGACCTACATGCCCTACTACCGCTCGGTGCTCGCGGGCGCGGCGATCGAGGCGGTCGAGCACGGGCACGCGGTCGCGGCGGTGCCGGTCTCGGCCGAGGGACGCCTCAGCGACGCCGTCGCCTTCGACGGGCTGATCGTCGTCGACCCCGTGCGCGACGACCCGATCCTCGCCGAGTGCCGGGCGCGCGGCATCCCCGTCGTCGCCGACGGCCGACCCCTCGACGAGGGCTACGACGAGGTCGCGATCGTGGACAGCGACGTGCGCGAGCCCCTGCTCCGCGCGCTCGACCACATGCGCGGGGCCGGCGCCGCCCGTCCCGCCCTGCTCACCGGTAGCGAGCACGACGCCTACACGCTCGACACCGAGCGCTGGTACGCCGAGTGGTGCGCCGAGCACGGCCTGCCGGAGATCGTCGAGCGGGTCGCTCCCGACGCCACCCCGGCCGCGGCGGCCTCAGCGCTGCTGGCGCGCGGCGCCGACGCCGTCCACGCCCTCAACGAGACCTACGGCAACGCGGTGCTCGCCCGCGCCGCTGCCCTGTCGCTGCGCCTGCCCGACGACCTGCAGGTCACGATGGCGGGCGAGCGGACCTCCGCCGCCGACTACAACGGGGCCGGCTACCTCGTCCTGGACGGCGTGGGCACCGGCGCCGCGGCGGTGCGGGTCCTCGTCCGGATGCTCGAGGGCGAGCCGCCCGCGTCGCTGCGGCTCCCCTGCGACCTGATCCTCCCCCACCCGCCCGCCGGGGGCTGAGCCCCGGGCGGGCGACGCCACCCCGGTCGGGGCTCAGCCCGGGCCCTGCACGGCCCGGCGTCGTTCGTGGTCGGCGGCGAGCGTCAGGTAGACCGCGGCCGTCCAGGTGTAGGCGCGGTCGCGCAACCCCTCCCCCGTGCGCGCGTCGAAGTTCTCGGCGAAGCCGGACGCCTCGCACAGCCGTCGGAAGCGGGCGCTGACCTCGTCCGCGAGGGCGATCTCGCCACAGCGCCGAAGCCCGTCCTCGATGAGCGCGGTCGAGGGCGCCCAGATGGGCCCGCGCCAGTACCCGTCGTCCTCGTAGAGCGGGGAGTCGAGGGGTTCGGTGGCCGGGCCCCACGGCGTGAGGTGGCCCTTCACCGCGGCCACGAGGACGTCGCGGGCACCCTCCGGCAGCCGCTCGCCGAGGACCACGGGCAGCGCGTTGAGCAGGCTCGACGTGCTGCTGCTCCGGCCGTCGCGGGCCCCGCGCGCGACGAACGCCTCTCCCGTCCACAGCTCCTCGAGGAGGGCGCGGAGCACGTCGTCGCGCTCCCGGGCCCACTCGGCCGCCGGCCGGCCGAGCTCCTCGGCGAGGCCGGCGAGGACGTCGAGCTGGAGGACGAGGAACGCCGCCAGGTCCGGGGACTCGACGACCCGCTCGCGGTCGAAGGTCGTGGAGTTGTCCCAGCCGCTGTCGTTGCCGTGGTGGTAGTGCGGGACCGCCCGCCCGGGGACGCGCCGGTGGTCGAGCCAGAACCGGGTCCAGGCGCCCAGCCGGTCGTGCACGCCCTCGAGCTCCTGGCGGGTCAGGGGGCGGCCGGCCGTCGCGCGCAGCCTGGCCAGGGCCCACCCGTGGATCGGCGGCTTGACGTAGTTGTGGAGCACCTCGGAGTGGGTCACCGAGTCCGGCAGCGCGCCGCTCTCGTCCTGGTGGTCGAACGGCAGCAGGAACTGGTCCAGCGCCTCGTCGGGGAGCCCGGGGGCGAGGGCCAGGGCGTTGAAGCAGTGGTCCCAGCTCCACACCTTGTCCATCCAGTGCTTCGACATGAGCACGGCCTCGCGGGCGAGGTAGCCACCGGGGGCCACGGTCGCCGACCACAGGACGTAGGCGGCCCTCGCGGCCGCCGGGGTGGCCTCGCTGCGCCAGGGCGCGACCGCGTCGAGGTAGGCGCCGAACGCGGCCGCGGCCGTCGACACGACCTCCTCGAAGGGGGCCTGCGCCCGGTAGCCGGCCCGGCGGGAGGTGAGCTCCTCGACCGCGACCTCCCACGGCTGCCCGTCGCCGCCCAGGAGCACCGACCGGGGCGTCTGCCCGAGGTTCCCCGCACCGACCGTCTCGCAGGCGCCCTCCAGCACGGTGACCCGGTAGCGGCGGCCGGTCTCGTAGGAGGTGAACACGGGCGCGTCGTCGACGGGGTCGTCGAACAGGTAGGTGCCGGTGAAGGGCGTGAGGGTCCCCGCCGGGTCCGCGAGCCGCAGCGCCGTGTCGCCGCGCCCCCGCAGCCGGAGCGTCTCGGCGCCGTCGAACGCCGCCCGGACCGTGGGCCCCCGCCCGTCCCGGTGCACCCACCGCAGCTCGGCCGGGTCGGCCTCCCACCGCAGGTCCGCGGGTCGGCCTCCCATCTCCGGGCGGAGGGCGAGCACGGCGTGCAGCCCGTTCACGTGCGACACCAGGTGGAGCGTGTCGCTCACCGAGTGCGTGCCGACGACCGGGGAGAGGTTGATCCACGAGCCTCGATGGGCGAACGGCACCTCGCGGACGTCGAAGGGGGCGAGCCGTGTGGCGGGCCCCGCTTCACGGTCGCGCCCGGCCCAGGTCGTGGAGGTCATGGCGGGTCAGTCCTTGACCGCGCCGGCGGTGAGGCCGGCGGCGACGAACCGCTGGGCCACGACCAGGAGGACGGCGGTCGGGACCGAGGCCAGCACCGCGGTCGCCATCAGCTGGCCCCACTCCTGGTTCTGGGACCCGATGTAGTCGTAGAGACCCATCGTGATCGGGCGCAGGTCACCGCCACCCCGGTTGAGGGTCGAGGTGAACAGGAAGTCCGACCACGCCCACAGGAACGCGAACAGACCGACCGTCACCGCCGCGTTGCGGGAGAGGGGCAGGACGACGGTGAAGAACGTCCGGGTGTGGGACGCGCCGTCGATCTGGGCCGCCTCCAGGAGCTCCTGGGGGATGCCGCTCATGAAGGCCGAGAAGAGCATGACCGCGAACGGGACGGCGATGGTCGAGTCGGCCAGGATCAGGCCGGGCAGGGTGTCCAGGACGCCCAGGTCGGTGTAGACGGCGTAGAAGCCGAGCGCCATCACGACGGCCGGGATCATCTGGGCCACGATCAGCAGGAAGCTGAGGGTGCGCCTCCCGCGGGTCAGCAGCTTGCCCAGGGCGTAGCCGGCGGGCGCCGCGATGACCAGCGTGAGGACGACGGTGCCCAGCCCGACGACCATGCTGGTCCCGAGGTAGGGCAGCTGGTCACCGAGCACGGTCCGGTAGTTGTCGAGGGTGAAGGCCCGGGGGTAGAGGCTGGCCTCGCGGATGGCGCTGCGCTCGGTGAGCGAGACGTTCAGCATCCAGTACAGCGGGAACAGCATGAGGGCGGTCAGGACGAGCCCGAGCACCGTCTTCCACGCCTCGCGCCCCCGCGGGCGGCCGCCGGCGGACCGCTCCGGCCGGCGCGGCCGGCGGGCGGCGTCCTGGCTCCTCGTGGTGCCGGGGGAACCCGGCAGGGCCTGCATGGCCATGGCTCACGCCTCCTGACGACGCTGGACAGCGAGGTAGACGAACCCCATCGCGACCGCGACGAGGAGCAGGACGGTGCCGACGGCCGAGGCCTCGGAGTAGCGGATGATCGCCGACGAGCCCTTGCCGAAGGCCATCGAGTAGGCCCAGGTGGCGAGGGTCTGCGAGGACCCGGAGCCGGTCGTCATGATCCAGATGATGTCGACGACCTTGAGCGTGTAGACGAAGCCCAGCAGCAGGGTGATGGCCGTGACGGGCCGCAGCAGCGGGAAGGTGATCGACCAGAACTGACGCCACGGGCCCGCGCCGTCCACGGCCGCGGCCTCGTAGAGGTCGGTCGGGATGTTCTGGAGCCCGGAGTAGAGGATGACCAGGTTGAACGGGATGCCGAGCCAGATGTTGGCGATGATGACGGCCCACAGCGCGTGGTCGGCGTTCAACCACCAGACCGGGTCGACGCCGACGACCCCCAGCAGCCTGTTGATGACTCCCGAGTCGGCGTCCATCATCCACTGCCAGGTCGTGCCCGAGACGATGATCGGCAGCAGCCACGGCACCAGGAACAGGCCGCGCAGCACCCCGGACAGCGGGAAGCTGCGCTGGAAGAACACGGCCAGGGCCAGGCCGATCGTGTACTGGAAGGCCAGCGAGACGACGACGAAGACGGCCGTCTGGCCGATAGTGGGCCAGAACGCGTCGAAGCCGACGACCTCGCGGTAGATGTCGGTCCCCACGAAGGGCGCCTCGCCGGTCACGTAGGTGGCCCTGGTGAAGCGGTGCAGGCTCATCGAGACGTTCTCGACGAGCGGGTAGACGTAGAAGAGGACCATGTAGACCGCCAGCGGGGCGACGAAGCCGAGCCCCGCCAGCGTGGAGCGGGAGATCCGCGGGCGCCCGCGTCGCTCGGCCGTCGCGTCGTCGGTCGCGGACTCGTCCGCGCGGACGTCGGCCGCCGGTGGGCGCCGGACCACGTCCTGCACGTCCTGGATGTCCTCGGTCTGGTGGACCATGGCTGGTCACCCTCTCCTGGTACTCGACCTTCGCGGCCGCTCGATCGTGCGGGGTCCTCGCGCCGGCCCGGCGGCGGTGGCGCCTGCCGGACCGGCGTGAGGGTCGATCACTGGCTGACGGACGAAGCGGCCTCCGCGAAGGCCTGCGAGACGGCGTCCTCGTCGCCGGCGGCGTTCAGGGACGCCTGCTCGGCCGCGGAGAGCGCTCCCGAGGTGCCCGTGTAGTCGGCGCCGAGGTCGCTGGTGCGGCCCTGGGCGTTGGTGATGGCGTCGGCCCAGGGGGTCCAGATGGCGTCGGCGTCGATCTGGGTCTGCCGCTCCTCGGCGTTGGCCGCGAAGTACCCGAGCTGGTCGTCGGTCGTGACCTGGTTGCCGTTGCCGACGAGGCAGTCGATCACCTCGTTGGCGGCGTCGTAGTGGGCCTGGGCGTTGCTCTGGTGGGTCGGCGCGACCGCGAACTCACCGCCGGTGGGGACCGGCGCGGCGCCGCCGTCCTTGGCGGGGATCGGCATCATGACGGCCTCGAAGTCCTGCTCCGTCGCGGCCTTCGCGAACCAGGAGCCGTTGACGGCGAAGCCGTAGTCGCCGGTCAGGAACAGGTCCCAGGAGGCGGACTGGTTGTCGGTGATGGCCGACTTGGGGGCGTAGCCCTCGCCGATCCAGTCCGAGAGGAGCTGCCCGGCCTCCACGGCCTCGGGCGAGCCCGGGTCGGTGAGGGAGGCGCCCGCGCCCCAGAACCAGGGCAGGAACTGGAACGTCCCCTCCTCGCCGGCGATGCCGGCGAAGGTGATGCCCGAGCTCCCGTCGGCGGTGACCGCGGCGAGGGCGTCGTCGAGGCTGGCCCAGTCGGTGATGGAGGCCGGGTCGACGCCGGCGGACTTCAGGACGTCGGCGTTGTAGTAGAGGCCGAGGGTGTTGGCGCCGATCGGGACGCCGTAGGTCTTGCCGTCGATGAGGCCGGGGCCGGCGAGGTTCTCGTCGGCGTCACCGATGTCCAGGTCGACGTCGTCCGAGGAGGCCAGGAGCCCGGACACGGCCGCGTCCGGGACCGCCGGGTTGTCGAGGAGGACGACGTCCGGGGCGTTGTCCTCGCGGACAGCGCTGGTGAGGCTGTTGAGGATGTCGCCGTTGGGCGTGGCGGTGCGCTCGAGCGTGGTGCCCTCCGGGGCGCAGGACTCGACGTACTTCGCCCAGTCCGAGCTGTCGTCGTACTGGGGGTAGGGGTCCCAGAAGGTCACGGTGGTCAGGGGCTCGCCGTCGCCGGCGGCCGACCCGTTGCTGTCGCTGCCGCAGGCGGCGAGGCTGACGATCGCCAGGACGGCGGTCGCGGCGAGACCTGTTCGACGGATGCTCTTGGTGATCATGGTTCCTCCTCGTGGGACCGGCAGGAGGCCGGTGTTCCTGTCTGGTGCCGTCCTGCTGGACGGGGCGCCTGGTGGGTGCTGCGACGGGGACCCGAGTGCCCCGCGGTCGTGCCTGTCGCCGGTCGCCCGTCGGCCTGTCGGGTGGGGCCGGCGGGGTCGCCGCCTCCTGCTCACTCGCCGTGGATCGAACCGATTCGATTGTGTGTCGAACCGATTCGTCGAATCGGTTCGCTCAATGTAACGGCGATCACATTCGGCAGCAAGCAGTTGCTGAGAATTTCCCCAAGACGGGTTCTGACCTGCGGCGATGGAGCCGACGGTCTTGCCGTCGCCTCAGGTCGTGGGGAGCCAGATGCGCATGGTGGTGCGCCCGCGCCTGCCCCAGCCGCGGTAGGGCCGCAGCGCGACGGTGACGCGCGGCGCGGCGTCCTGCTCGACTTCCTGCTCGACGTCCTGCTCGACGTCGTGCTCGGCGCCCCCCCTCGCCGGCCGTGGCCGGAGCTGACGACCCGCCCGACCGGGGCCGATAGGGCCGGCCTCCCTCGGGGCCGGGTCGCGGGCGGAGCGACACCCGCACGGGCAGCCCCTCACGCAGCCCGGGGGACGGGTCGTCGACGGCCACGTCGTCGAGGGACCAGCCCGGTGGCAGGTCGATCCCCTCCAGGCACAGGACGTCGGGGCCCTGCTCGACGGCCAGGCACCCGCGCACCGAGTCGATGCGGGGGTCCGGGTCGATCACGCGGGGCCGCAGGGGCAGCCGCAGCTCCACGCGGTCCCCGGGCCTCCAGGGGCCCGTCGCGGTGACCCAGCCCGGAGCCACGTCCTCGGGTACGCCGTCACGCACGCGGAGCGTCGCGCCCTCGCACCACTCCGGGACGCGCAGCCGCAGCTCGCACGGCCCCTCGGGGGCCTCCTCGACGACCACGACGACGCTGCCGCCGTCCGGGTAGTCGGAGTGGACGCGGAGCGCCAGCGGGCCACCTGGTCGCGGCGTCCGCAACGCGTAGTCGCCGTACTGGTGCAGCTGCACGCCCCGCTCGTCCGTGGTGGCGAAGTACGCGCTCAGGGAGGAGAAGGTGCGGGCGAGGTTGGTGGGGCAGCAGGAGACCTCGAACCAGGGGGCGCGGTCGGAGCTCTCGGCCCGGGGGTTGGCCCGGGTCGGGTCCACCGGGTCCCCCTCCACCCGCTGGTGGAGCGGGTTCGCGTAGAAGAAGGCGTCGCCGGAGTCGGACGGCGAGACCGCCACCACGTTGTACAGCGTGCGCTCGATCAGGTCGGCGTACCGGACCTCCCCCGTCGCCAGCAGGAGGCGCCAGGCGACCATGATCGAGGCGATCCCCGCGCAGGTCTCGCAGTAGGCTCGGTCGTTCGGGAGCTCCCAGTCCTCGCCGAAGCCCTCGTCCTGGTGCCGCGAGCCCATGCCGCCGGTGATGTAGGTCCGGCGCGCGACGGTCCGGTCGTACTGCCGCTGGACGGCGGCGAGGAGCTCGGCGTCGGACCGGTCGACGGCCACGTCGATCGCCGCGGCCGAGAGGTAGAGCGCCCGGACGGCGTGGCCGCGCAGCACCTCGGCCGACCTCACCGGCACGTCGTCCTGGAAGTAGGCCCGCCCGAAGCTCCCCTCCCCCAGCGTGCCGTGGCCGCGGCGGTCGAGGAACGTGCGCGCCATGTCGAGGTAGCGCGGCTCGTCGAGGGCCCGGCCGAGCTCTGCCAGCCCCACCTCGATCTCGGGGTGGCCGCAGATGGACTCCCGGGCACCGTCGGCGAACTCCTCGCAGAGCTGGTCCGCGACCCGGACCGCGGTGCGCACCAGGGTGCCGTCCCCGAGGCACCGCACGTGCGCGACCGCGGCCTGGAGGAGGTGGCCGGCCACGTAGAGCTCGTGCCCCTCCGCCAGGTCGCTCCAGCGTCCTGCCTGACCCTCGTGGCCGAAGGCAGTGTTGAGGTAGCCGTCGGGGTCCTGCGCCGCCGCCACCCGGACCGCGAGCGCCTCGAGCCGGACGCGCAGGGCCTCGTCGCCGGTGCGGGCGCACTCCCAGGCCATTGCCTCGGTGAGCTTGTAGACCTCGGAGTCGGAGAAGACCCAGCCGGGCCGGTCGCCCATCGGCTCGCCGGCTGCCACGCGGTCGAAGTTCGCCAGCCAGCCCTCGTGGTCGAGCCAGTGCAGGACGTGGTCGAAGGTGCGGTCGGTGTTGACGGCCTGGTAGCGGCCCCACATCCCGCCGTCGAGCACCAGGGAGTCCAGGGGCAGCGGCGCGAGTCGTCCTGCCCGCGGGACGACGGGGACCGCACCGGGCGGGGCGTGGGCCGGCCTGAGCTCGGGCCCGGGCGCGGAGGTCGTGGCGCGGACCGCGTGCGCTCCGGGTTCGTCGACGTAGGTCATGGGCTGCTCTCTTCTCGGGACGCGGTGCCCCGGACGCCACGACAGGCGGGCGTCAGGGCACGGGGAGGCGCGGGGGGGTCAGCAGGGGGGCCAGCGGGGGGGGCTGCGGGGGGCTGCGGGGGGCTGCGGGGGTCTGCGGGGGTCAGCGGGCCCCGGCGGGGCCGACGCTGCCGCGGTCGCGGAACACCGGCGCGACCAGGCGGGTGGTGTAGGCGGATTCGTGGTCGCCAGGCCCCTCGATGCGCCGGACGAGGTGCTGGACGGCGAGGCGCCCCAGGAAGTCGGGGGCGCTCTCGACCGAGCTGAAGGGCAGGGAGAAGACGCGGGCGAACTCCTCGGAGTAGCGGCCGATGACCGAGAGGTCCCCGGGGGCGCTGAGGCCACGCTGGTGGAGGACGCCGGGCAGGGCGGTCGCGGCGGCCTCGTTGTTGAGCAGGAGGCCGGTCACCGCGGGGTGCTGGTCGAGGAGCTCGCCGAGGAACTCGCCGATCTCGGGCGCCTGGGAGGGGGCGAAGGCGTGGTGCACGCGCACCCCGAGCTGCTCGGCACGTTCCATGCACCCGTCGCGCAGCCGCCACACGTAGGCGCCGCCTCGTTCGACGACGTGGTGGGGTTGCGAGATCAGCAGCATCTCCTCGTGACCGGCCGCCGCCATCTGCTCGACCATGAGTCGGCCGGCCTCGGGGAAGTCGAGGTCGAACACGTCCACGCCGGCCCCGTCGTTCGGCAGGCCGATGAGGGCGCCGGGCTGGTCCGCGCTGCGCAGGAGGGGAAGGCGGGGGTCGTCCTCCGCGACGTTGAGGAGCACCACCCCGTCGACCATGCGGGAGTCCGTGACGCGCCGCAGGGCCGCGGGCCCGTCCGGGTCGGTCACGAGGAGGACGTCGTACCCCAGCGTCCGGGCGGTGTCCGTGACGCCCTGGATGTACTGGAGCATGGCCGGGGCGAACTCGTCCTCGAGGAACTGGGCGAGGAGGCCGATGACCCGCGTCTGGGAGGTCCTGAGCGCACGCGCCCCGGCGTTGGCGGTGTAGCCGAGCTCGCGGGCAGCGTCCGCGACGCGCTCCCTCACCTCGGGCGAGATGGTCCGGCGGCCGGAGAAGACGTAGGAGACCGTGGAGCGCGACACGCCTGCGCGCTTGGCGACGTCACTGATCGTGACCATCCGGACCTCCCGGTCGAACCGATTCGATGATGCGGGTCACACTGTCGCATCCCCTGTGACCGCAGCGCAAGTGTGGTGACGCCCCCCTTCCCGCGTCCCGCCCGGGAGCGCAGCGTGCGGACTCCGCTCAGGCGACCCTGGAGTGCGACAACGGGGTGGATGCGGTGCACCCGATACACCGCATCCACCCCGTTCCGCGCGCACGAGGGCCGAGCGGCCCAGCGGGCAGACCCCGACACTCCCGGAATCAGCCGGACACGACGGAAGAGCCCCTGACCGGCGTTTCCGTTGGTCAGGGGCTCTTTGTCCTGCTGGTGGCAGATCCAGGATTCGAACCTGGGAAGCTTTCGCGACGCTCGGTCTCGCCTGGCAGCGCGCCCGCGAGGCAGCCCTCACCGAGCAGCAACAGACCTCACCACTCGCCCGTCGCCCCTACGACCTCCGCCACGCCTGCCTCACCACCTGGCTCAACGCCGGCGTCCCCCCGGCCCAGGTCGCGAGCTGGGCCGGCCACAGCACCCGCGTCCTCCTCGACGACTACGCCCCGGGTGCATGGACGGCCAGCGACAGACCGCCCAGGCACAGATCGACGCCTACTTCCACAGCAGCGACTGACGTCGCGGCGGCCAGCGAGCCCCACGTATCTCGGAACAACGACCCGCTATTCCGACTTACGGCGGCCAAGTCGGAATACCGAGCGAGCGGCTGGCATGGACCGGGACGCCCACGGCCCCACAAACGGCGCGCGCGGAGCAGGGGCGGCAGCCCGGCACGGCGCCGCCCTACCCCGGACCCGTCCTCAGCGCACCGGTCCCGCAGTCAACGCCTCAAGCACGCGAGGCGCGAAGAAGCGTCGCTTGTACGCACTGGCGTCGACAACGTCGAGAACACCCAGGTCGCAGAGCTGACTGACCAACCTGTTCGCCCGCCCGTAGGACAGTCCCAGATCAGCCTCCACCCGTCGGACGGTGAAGCTGGGGTTCGCCACCGCGAGATCAACGAGAGCATGGGCACTGTCAGCGCGGAGCGACGACGCCCGCACCGCCTCGTGCAGGTCGGCCTGCACCCCCACCAGCGCGCGCATCTCGGCGAGAGTGCCCCGCGCGGCTTGGCACAGCCCCTCGGCGAAGAACCGCACGTACCCGTCCCAGTCAGCCGCGGCGCTGACGGCCAGCAGCCTGTCGTAGTACTCAGAGCGTCGCGCCTCGAACCACGGGGACACCGTGAGCGTCGGCTCACCGAGCACCCCGGACGTCACCAGGTGCAGGACGATGAGGAGCCGCCCCACTCGCCCGTTGCCGTCGTGGAAGGGGTGCAGGGTCTCGAACTGGTAGTGCGACATGGCGGCGGCAACCACCGGATCTATCCGACGCCGATGGTCCCGCCGCAGCCAGTCGACCAACGAGGCGACTCCCAGGTCGAGCTCGTCACCCGGGGGCGCGGGCACGAATCGAGCGTTGTGAGCCGGAAAGCCGCGTGGGTCGACGTCCGATCGACGTCCGATGACGACCTGCGCATCACGGAGTCGCCCCGACACTGCCTCCAGGGGCGTGCCCTTCATCAGCAGCCCCTGGAGATCGCTGAGGGAGGAGACTGTTAGCGGCCTCCCGTCACCGGTCCAGGCGAAGGCGTAGTTGGCCGCGCGCACGTAGTTGAGAATCTCGACCAGCTCAGCCGTGGCCGGCTCCTCGTCGTCAGCGACCAGCACCTGCGCCAGAGGCGCGTACGTGCCCTCGAGCGCGGACGTGCTCTGCGCCTCGCGGGTCAGCGTGGGCATCCTCAACAGGGTCGGATTCGGCAGCTGCCGCGACGTGCTGTCCAGCGCCGCCAGCGCCGCTCTCGCCTCAGCGACGACCATGAACGTCGCCTGGCTCAGGGCCGGGCCGTCGTCGGACAGTGCGTCCGGCACGAAGGCGCGGTGCTCCCACTCACCGAGCACAGGGTCTACGCCGCCAATCGGGACAAGTTGCCCCGGGGCCACGTTGAGGAACATGTCGAGGTCCACAATGTCACTCTAGGGGCACTTGAAGGACATTGTGCAGGGCTGCGTGTCACACATGGGCACTTCGCGGCATGCAGAGCCGCCAGGCCCGTTGCGCCAGCCGATCAGCGTCCGGCCCGACCACCGCGTCGCCGTCCTGCTTGCTGCCACCACAGCTGCCCGCACAGTCGCGTGTCGCCAACGGCCACCTCCGCCACCCCGAGCAGACGGGCTCGTGGCGCCGACCGGGCCGCCCGAACCGCGCCAAACTTTGACACGTATTTGACACAGATCGCCGCACACAGCCGGTCACTGTCAGGCACGGCCGGACACGGCGAAAGAGCCCCTGACCGGCGTTTCCGCTGGCCAGGGGCTCTTTTTCCTGCTGGTGGCAGATCCAGGATTCGAACCTGGGAAGCTTTCGCGACGGATTTACAGACCCCGACTCCCCCACCAGGCACCAGTACGAACGCCCGGATCTCCAAGCCGCGGGGCACGGATAGGGCACGACAGCCGTGGGCATGGCGATCGACCCCAGGCGGCACGCCAAGCCATGTCACCCATGGGGGCAGCAGCCCCCGCCCTCGGCGACCGCACCAGCGCGGTCTCACAGTTGAACACCGAGGACCTCGCCCATGTCACCAACTTCATCGACGCCCTCGTCTGAATCGCACTGGGTTTCGTGCCTAGCGATTCCCTTGGCCGGCGAGTGCCGGCTGGGCTGATTCATGGGCAGCGTAGTACGCCGCCTCGACCTCGAGCGGGGTGCGCAGGTCGAGCTCTCCGTGGAGGCGCTGGTGGTTCCACCACCACACGTACTCGAGCGTCGCGAGCTCAACCTGCTTGATCGTGCGCCAGGGACCTCGACTTCTGATGGGCTCGGTCTTGTAGAGCCCGTTGACCGCTTCGGCGAGGGCATTGTCGAAGGAGTCACCGACGGTGCCGGTCGACGGCTTCGCCCCGAGTTCCCCGATCCGGTCGGTGTAGACGATCGAGAGGTAGTTCGAGCCGTGGTCGGCGTGGTGGACCAGCCCGGTGAGGTCGGCGGCGCCCTCGCGTCTGGCGTCCCAGGCGGCCATGTCGAGGGCCTGTAGCGGGAGGATGTCGGCCCTCAACGTCGCGGCGACGTTCCACCCCACGATCCGGCGGGAGTAGACGTCGGTCACGAACGCGACGAACGCGAACCCTGACCAGGTAGCGACGTAGGTGATGTCCGCGACCCACAGGCGCCGCGGCGCGGGCGCCTGGAAGCGGCGTTGGACCAGGTCGGCCGGCTTGACGGCCGCCGGATCAGGCTTGGTGGTGAACACCTTCTTCGACCGCTTCACGCCGCGAACGTCGGCGATCTTCATCAACCTCGCGGTCTGATCGCGACCGATGTCCCAGCCCTGCCGACGCATCAGCGCGTGCATCTTCCGCACGCCGTAGACGCCGTAGTTCTCGCCGTGCAGGCGAGCGATCTGGGGCACCAGCAACTCGTCCTTATGCGCCCGCGCCGAGGGTGGCCTGGCCTTGGCGGCCCTGTAGCCCCGGGAGGTGATGAACCCACGAACTGCCGGGCCCAGCACCCGGCAGATGGCCTCGACCCCGAACTGATCCTTGTGCTCGTCGATGTACCGGATCACTTCGTCGTGGGGCGGTCGAGTTCCTTGGCGAAAAACACTGATGCGGACTTCAAGATCTCGTTCGCCCTGCGGAGCTCGGCATTCTCGCGCTTGAGGCGCTTGATCTCCTCGGCGTCATCGGTCGTGGTTCCCGGCCGGGAACCGGCGTCGACCTCGGCACGGTGGACCCACAGCCGCAGGGTCTCGGTGTTCATCCCCAGCAGCCCCGCGACGTGCCGCAACGCAGCAGTCTCGTGCGGGTGCTCGGAGCGGGTCTCGACGACCATCCGCACTGCCCGCTCAGGCATCTCGTTCGTGTACCTGGCCATCGTTCCCATCCTGACTGATCAAGCGGAACGTAACCCAGATGCTTCTCTGTCGCGTCAAGCCGCCGCGAGAAGTGCGTCGGTTCGCTGATGGGCGTCAGTCAGGGTGCGGAAGATCTGCCCGGTGACCTAGGGCTTGAGGCAGCGCCGGATCTCCTTGGTCGTCTTGCCTTCGGCCAGGCGGCGGTCGATGTAGGCCCGGGTTGCTGGGTCGGTGCGCATACGGGTCAGCACGATGGTGTTCATCGCTCGGTTCAGTTGGCGGTCGCCCCCGCGGTTGAGGCGGTGACGCACGGTGTTCCCGGAAGGAGGCCGGGATGGGCGCAGTGCCGGCGATCGCGGCGAAAGCCGCTTCGCTGCGGATGCGCCCGGGGTGCGACCACACGGTCAGCACGATGGCTGCGGTGACGGCGCCCACGCCGTGTAGTTCGAGGAGGTCGGGTGCCTCGACGGTGACGATCTCGGTGAGCCGCACACGGTTCTCGGTCAACTCCTCATCAAGCACCAGCACGCGTTTGGCCAAGCGAACGGCCTCTGCGCGCGCGGTCGAGGTTCCCAACGCCTCCTCGCGGCGTCGCCAGCCAGCGATCGCGGTGATCTGCTGGGCGGTGAGGGACTTGCGGGCATCGCTGCCCAGATCGTGGCTGCGCAGCAGCGAGGTCAGTGCGTTGATGCACCGGGTCCGCTCGATGTTGAGGTGCTCTCGAGCGACGGTGAGGACCCGCAGCGCGGTGTGCGTTTGGCCGGCCCGACGGTCCCGCAGCCTGGCCAACGGCATCACCAAGGTGGCGCGGGCAGCGAGAGCAGCGTCCAGAGCATCGGTTTTCCCGCGCCCCCTCTCACGTCGCGGGGTCGGAGCTTCGACCACGCGGTAGCCCGCCTCGGCCAGCACGTCACTGAGGACTGCGCCGTAGGAGCCGGTGCCTTCGGCGGCGACCAGGACCGAGTCAAGGTCGCTCTCAGTGCGGCGACTGATCCAGTCCCGGGCACGACGCAGGCCAGCTGGAGTGGTCGGGAAGGTTGCTTGGTCCAGCAGAGCGCCACGGTCATCGACGATGGCGTAGCTGTGGGTCGCGGCGTGCGTGTCGACCCCGACGACGAAGCGGTAGGTCTCGGCCACGGTGGCAGGCAGACTGGGCATGCGATGTTCTCCTCACTGATCGGGTTGGACGTCGTTGCCGGCGTCAGCCCGGGTGAGAAGTCACGACGAGGCAGGCCTGTAATGAGCCACACCACTAGGACGGCAATCCCGGTGGTGGACATGCTTCTGATCAAGCCATCGTTGTGGGCCAGGGTCGGCGCCGGCACCCTGTGCCCGCTGGACAGATCCCGGGCATGACACCCCCGAGGGGTCAGGCGATTCAGGAGTCACAGCGCGCACCGGGTGACCGGCGCTAACCCTGCCAGCCAGCCCCAGGCCAGCCGCGACGAAGACTTACATGCGATTCAACGACCGGACTAAACCACTATCCGGGACTCAACTTGTTCCCGAAATGATTGTCCATGCGGATGCTCTAATCAACCGGTGCCCATCCGCGTGGGCACCTAAGCATGGGCGCCAGCAGCTCGCTTGGCGCCCCATCAACCCAGAAAGGGAACGCAAATGCGGGGCGTTGACCACAGCAACCTTCGGCGCGTCATCGCAACTTTTACAGCGGCAACCGTCTGCATGTTGGCCGGGATTGGTTCAGCCACGGCTGACGACCCATCAACTGATAGCGACCCAACCTCGCCCGGGAGCGTGACTCAGACACAGGCAGACCTGACGGTTGGTCAGCTGGCGACAGCCCTGGTGGCGGCGGACTCAGAACCTGCGGCGGAGAACCCAGATGTCAGCATCAGCGGGAGTTCTGCTACCGCGGAGGCGATTACGTCCAATGGGCCGCTCGCCGTGACTGTCGAGACGAGCAGCGTCGGCACGGTGGGCAACGACGGGATTACCGCTGTCTACTCAGGTGCGACCGATGACTCTATGGTTGCGCTCCAGCCGACCGAAGATGGCCTCCGGGCCGCGATCACGATTGACTCCGTCGACGCTCCCGAGGCTTACAACTTTGAAGTAGGCGGAGACGTTGCGTCACTTCGGCTCAACAGTGACGGCAGCGTGGCTGCCTTGGATCTAGACGGCAACCTCATTGCAGAAGCAGCCTCGCCGTGGGCCGTGGACGCCAATGGGCAGCCGGTCCCCACCCACTACGAGGTCAATGGAACGACCCTTACCCAAGTGGTTGAGCACCACTCTGGCTCATGGACATACGGAATTGTGGCCGATCCGACCTTCCATTGGTGGGGCGTGCGTTGGACACTGTCGCACACCCGGACACAGAAACTGATCCTGGCGATGTCGGGCGCGTCGGCGGCATCTGGCGTCGTTGCTTTGCTGTGCGGAGGTACCATTGCCGGAGCAATCCCATGTGGCATCGGATATGGCGTTGTCGCGGGGGTAATTGGGTTTGGAACCGCGATGCTCAACTACTGCGACCGCAACGCGAAGGGAATCACCCTCGACTATCACTGGTTCGGTTCATACTGGTCGTGCTCGACGCGGTAATAGGGAGATTTCATGCGACGACAACTGGCTCGATGGGGATGGCTCATCGTGTTGGCTGTGAGCGCCAGCACACTCATGATTGTTAACCCCGGCGAGCACCTCGTGACCGTTGCAATGATTTCGATGTGGGCGATCTTCGCCTTCGTTGTTATCAAACTCGCGGTCTTCGACAACCTTCGCCGTGTTTGGCGGCGATGACGGGCCGCATGAAGTTGGCGTAGTGGTTCGCTGGCCGACCGTACATGTACCGTCGGCCAGCGAATCTGGTCCGTCTGTCGACTTCATCGAATGGGAGAAGTTGACGAACCCAGCCTCAGAGGCCGGTCCCCACGACAAGGGGCACGGCGGGGTCGTCGGGAGTCGTTCCCGGTGCCCATGCCACCTTCGGGTCGTTCACGAAAGTGATCGATCCAGTCGCGGCGGTCAAGTGCCTTCGAGTGGTGTAGCGCTGCGTTCTCCTTCTCGGGTGGGTCAGGCGGTCAGGGTGGGGAGTTGGTTGATGTCGAGCACGACGGTGATCCTGCAGCAGGCCAGGACGTAGAGCCCGAGGTAGCGGCGACCTTCGGCCCATTCGTCGGTCTGCTCCGTCAGGACGGCTCAGACCAGCCGCACGATCGCAGCTCGGTTGGGCCTGCTGCACGAACCGGTGTCACTCTGACGTGGCGGCAACCGCCCCTGGCCCTCCTCAACGGCATGGGCCAGCGGCAGGCTCGGACAACTCATGCCACCGGACTCCCACGCCCACCAGGGCTCAACCGACACACCTGCCAAGCCAAGCCATCGCACACCGAGGCTAGACCCACACACCTAGTGCATCCCAGGGATGGTGAAGCGTCCGTACGAAATCTCAGCGCTGCGCGACCTGCGTGATCCCACTTCGGTGATCCCCGCCCCGTGCGCCCCTTCGGAGTAGGTCGTAGGCCTGACGGCCAAGGGAGTCGAGTGATTCAGCCTCGAATGGCGTCCTGCACGTCTGGTCGATCGAGCATCGCGATGCACCAGCCGAAGTGGCCGTCCGAGGCTTCCTCCCCGAAGCAGCACGCGGTGACGAGCGCGTAGGCCGCTCGATAGACGAGCAGCCGGTCGCGGGCATGGCCGAAGGCCGCGCACCAGGTGTCGTCCAGGGTCCTCTCCACGTCCCGTGCGCGAGGGCCCCACATGTCGTAGACGCTGGCGGCGATCGCAGCGTCGAAGGCCGGGTCGCCGGCGGTACTGAGAAAGCCGAAGTCGAGGACGGCAGTGGCGCGGCCTCCCGTCCGCAGGACGTTGGCCGCGATCAGATCGCCGTGCACCAACGTCGGAGGCGCCGGCTCCAGCAAGCCGAGCGCAGCGATCGTGCTCGCCGCGGTGTCCGCCACCCGCGGATGCGCCCCAGCCAGCGCCGACTCGAACCGCGTCACCCTGCGAGCCACCAACTCGGCGAGCTGCGTCTCGAACGGGCCGCCAGGACCGAAGGCCGGTTCGCCCGGCAGCATCGGGAGCGCGAGAAGTGACGCCCTCGCCGGGATCGCGGCCAGCGCAGCGAGGGCCTCGGTCATGACGTCGATGTCGGCGATCGACAGGTCCGGCGACGACCCATCGGCCTGCCAGCCCGGCTCGCCGGCGAGGCGACGCTCGATGGAGACCAGGTGCCCGTCCACCTCCAGCACGTCCACGATGAGCGGCAGCATCACCGATGAGCCGGCGGGACGTCCTGCCTCGATGCCCTCGTAGAACGTCCGCAGCAGGTCGAGGTCCGTGCGGGAGCGGCTCGACCAGACCTTGGCCGCGGTGCCGTCGCCCAGGTCGAGGACGACGCCCTCCACGCCCCGACCCAGGACGCCGACGGAGGTCAGGCCGGCAGCCCGCAGGACGCTGATGGCAGCTTGCTCGTCGACGGCCACGCCGCCACTGTGGCAGTAGCCCCTCGTCGGGGCATCCGAGATATCAGCGGCGCCCGCGGTACCGGGCTGGCGCGCTCCCCTGGTTCAGCTCGCGCACGAATCGCTCCAGCGCCCGCAAGGTCGGCTCCCACCGTGGTTCGTCGGCGACGGCGCTCGCCTGCTCGGTCAGCGCGTCGAGCAGGCGCCGCACGGCAGCCGGTGACGAGGCGACCGAGGCGACGCACTGCTCCAGGGCATGGCTCGCGGCCACCTGCCGCACCTCCACCGCGATCGCACCTGCAGCAGCGGCGCGGCGCTCCTCGTAGGCCGCCCGCCGACACCGCTGCGAGCACCAGACACGAGGCCGTCCACGGTCCGAGCGCGGCAACAGGTCACCGCACCGCGGGCAGGCGCCGGCCCCCGCGGGTGCCGGAGGTTCGTCCGTCATGGCTCGAGCGTGGTGGTGAGCCCTCACCACAGGTCTCACCACGGCCCTGACCTGTGGAGAACGCGCCCCTCTCCACAGCAGAAGTCCGCCTCGGAGCGGGCGATCTGCAACGGGGCCACGGTCGTGGGCACATCCCCGACGAGAGGCCGACCATGCACGACGACACCGACTCATCCCTGAGGGTCCGGGTCTGGGACCTGGAGAAGTACGAGGGGCGCCGTGGCACCAGCTACCGCGTCCGGTGGGCCGTCGAAGGCCGACGGCACGGCACCACCTTCCCCACCAAGAAGCAGGCCGACGTCTTCCGCGGTCAGCTGCTCGCAGCCGTGCGCGCCGGCGAGGCGTTCGACCTCACCCGCGGGCTCCCGATGTCGACCGTGCGAGCCGCGAGCCCCGCCCGCACCATGACCTGGCTCGGACTGGTCGAGACGTACTGCCAGGCCAAGTGGGGTTTCGCCTCACCACGCCACCGCAAGGGCATCGCCGAGGCCCTCTCGCTGGCGACGCTCGGCGTCCTGGGTGACGCCAGCCGACTCGGGCGTCACACGCGCACGGACCTGACCTCGGCCGTCAGCTACGGGATCTGCGCCCGAGGCGCCACCGCAGCCGCCTACGACCCGACCGCTCTGGCAGCGCTCCGCGCCGGCGACGTCCCAGCCACCCGCATCGCCGACCCGCTCGTCCTGCGCCAGGTGCTCACCACCCTCGGCACCCGCATCGACGGCCGGCCCTGTGCCGCGTCCACCGTGCGCCGGCGGCGAGCCACCCTGCACAACCTGCTCGAGTTCGCCGTCGAGGCGCAGGTGCTGTCGACCAACCCGCTCCACGGCATCAAGAACCGCTCCTACTCCGGTGTCACCCGCATCGATCCCCGGGTCGTCGTGAGCCAGGCACAGGGAGCCACGCTCATCAGCGCCGTCGCCGAACGGTCCCCGCACCTCGCCGCCTACTTCGGCCTCCTGCTCTACGCGGGCCTGCGCCCCGCCGAGGCCCGCACCCTCCAACGCGGCGACCTGACCCTCCCCACCACTGGCTGGGGCGAGCTGACCCTCAGCCGCACCCAGCAGCGCCCCGGCAAGTCCTGGACCAATGACGGCACCGGCGTCGAGACCCGTCAGCTCAAGCACCGTGCACCCGGCGACTACCGGGTCGTACCCGCGGACCCACGCCTCGTCGAGCCGCTGAACCGCCACCTCGACCGGTTCGAGTGCGACGTCGACGGCCACCTCTTCGCCGCCCGCACCGGACGCTCCGGCGTCCCGCTGCCCAAGCCGTACAAGACCCTCGTCTCGGAGTCGACCCTGTCGCTGGCGTGGAAGACCGCCCGCGAGGCGACGTTCACCGAGCAGCAGTGCGCCTCCCCGCTAGCTCGCCGCCCCTACGACCTCCGCCACGCCTGCCTCACCACCTGGCTCAACGCCGGCGTCGCACCCGCCCAGGTGGCCAGCCGGG
Organism: Nocardioides sp. GY 10127; assembly: GCF_004919085.1. Lineage (GTDB taxonomy): Bacteria > Actinomycetota > Actinomycetes > Propionibacteriales > Nocardioidaceae > Nocardioides. Next base: position 241,074 of record NZ_STGL01000008.1, read on the forward strand.
CGGGGCACAGCACCCGCGTCCTCCTGGACGTCTACGCCGGCTGCGTCGACGGGCAGCTCGAGACCGCGCAAGCGCAGATCGACGCCTACGTGCACGGCAACGTCCGAGATCGCGCGGATCGGTGACCCCTCGCATCTCGGAACAGACCGGCAGTATTCCGGAATAGAGTGGACTAACTCGGAATAGCGCGGCAGTGTTCCGACTTACAGGGCACGTCACGATGGAGGAGGTCCCGATGCCTGGTCCGAGCCCAGCGGCCCTGCCCATCCCTGCCCACGAGCGTCGGTTCACGCCCTGGCGTCAGTCGTTCCGGGGAGGCACCCGCGAGGACCGGACGATGCGCGAGGTCGAGGTGAGCCTGCCGCCTCGACTGGCGGACCTGGACCTCGCGACGCCGTCCGCGCTCGGCGCGGAGATGGACGCCGCGCTGCGGGCCATCAGCCGCCTCGACGACACTCACGGCGAGCACCTCGCTCCCCTGGCGACGATGCTGCTGCGAGCCGAGTCCGTCGCGTCGTCCAAGATCGAGCGGGTCGAGGCGTCCACGGACGACTACGCCCGCGCCCTGCACGGGATGAAGGCGAACGCATCGGCGATGTCGATGGTGGCCTCCACCCGGGCGCTGGCCGACCTCATCGACTCCGTCGGACCCAACACCGACGCGCACCCACCGGGCACCGCCGGCAGCTGCACTGGCACCGGCCGCGCCCTCACGCTCGGGGCCATCCTGTCCGCCCACCGCATCCTCATGGCAGACGACCCCGAGGAGCGCGCCTACGCGGGCCGCCTCCGGGACATGCAGAACTGGATCGGCGGGTCGGACCACTCCCCCCGCGGCGCCCTCTACGTGCCGCCCCCACCCGAGACCGTGCCCGCACACCTCGACGACCTGATCGCCTATGCCGGACGGACCGACGTACCCGTCCTCACCCAGGCAGCCCTGACGCACGCGCAGTTTGAGTCGATCCACCCCTTCACCGACGGCAACGGCCGGATCGGACGCGCCCTCATCAACACGATCCTGCGGCGACGCGGCATCACCAGCCGCGTCGTCGTCCCCCTCGCCTCGGCTCTGGTGGCTCGACGCGACGACTACTTCGACGCCCTCGGCGCCTATCGGGCAGGTGACGCGGCGCCGATCATCCGCGCCTTCACCCACGCCTCCACGCTGGCTGCGGAGGAGTCCGCAACCACCGCCACTCGACTGGCCGAGCTGCCCGACACCTGGCTGGACGCGGCGCGCCGGCCCCGCAACGGGTCCGCAGCCCGCCGCATCCTCGACACGCTGCTCGAGACGCCGGTCTTCACCACCGACGAGATCGCCACCACCGTTGGCGGGCCACCGAGCTCGGTCTACGCCGCCATCGACCGCCTCCACACAAGCGTTGTCGTCCGACCGCTCACCCAGCGCACCCGCAACCAGGTGTGGGGCGCCGCCGCGCTCCTCGACGAGCTCGATGACCTCGGAGTCCGCATCGACGCACGAGCACGCACCGAGCGAGGCTGAGTCGCGCCGGCGCCGCGTGCGTGCGTCCGCCCACCACCGCCCTGACGCTGGTACGCAGGCGGGACAAGCCCGCAGACAACCGATCCGCGTGAGGGCCCCACCCGGGGGGGCGACCTGGACGAGTCAGGACGGTGCGGACTCCGGGACGCACGACCCCGTCGGGGCGCGACCACCCCGGCCCCGACGAGGGCGAGCATCTACATCACGCGCGTCACGCAGCGCCAGATACGCCCGTCGAGACCGTGCGAGCGGTCGCCACGGCAAGGACGGCATCCGCGTCCTCCACCCCATGCCCACGCCAGGCGACGTGCTGATCGGGACGGACCAGCACGAGTGGAGCACCGCACTTCACCCGCAGCGCCAGGTCGTTCATCTCGAGGATCTCGAGCGGCGTGCCGGCAGCCACGGCAGCCTGCCTGAACCTCTCGGCCGAGACACTCGCGGACGGCGCCGCGAGCAGGGTGAGTCCAGGAGCCAGGTGGTCATAGAGCGACGACCCGTCTTCGAGCCACACGTGCGGCAGGCGATGTCCCGGCTTGGCGCTCGGCGTGTAGGTCATCGACGTCCACGGCGCGACGTCACCGTCGTCGTCAGCCACCGCAGCGCTGACGTAACGCTGATCGAGGGTGATCCCGCGAGCCACGTACTGGAGCTTGGTGCCCTGCCACAGGCGGTCGCCCCAGCCGCGACGCCTCGCTTCAGCCTCGACACCGGGCGCATCCACGTCCGTCCCCGCCATCTCCTCGATGATGCCGCGCGCTGCGCCGACGAAGCGCGCGACGTTGCTCGACGCCTCCGTGGCATTCGTGACAGCGATCGGCCGTCGCTCAGGCCCGTACGTGTCGAGCAAGGAGTCGTCGGCCCAGCCATTCACCACGGCTCCCAGTTTCCAGCCGAGGTTGACGGCATCACCGAAGCCCGAGTTCATGTTGTGTCCGCCGAAGGGCGCGTACAGGTGAGCAGCGTCGCCGGCGAGGAAGAGTCGTCCCGCGCGATACTCGTCGGCGATCCGCTCGTGGATCTTGTACGCACCGGCGTAGACGACCTCGAAGGGGCGATCTGCGCCGATGATTCGCCTGACGATGGCCTCGACGTCGAGCTTGTCGACGTCGACGTCGACCGGATGGCCCGCCACGTGAGCACACCAGGTCTCTCGGTCGATGGGGACGACCAAGGCACTGCCTGCCGGGGAGGTCAGGCTGGTGAACGCTGCCGGCGTCGGGCCGGCCTCGTCCAGCAGGCCCTCGACCCGGAAGTGGAGCAGCAGGTTGGCCGCGATCCCTCCCCGGCCCGAGCGCTGTATCCCCGCGGTCGACCTCACGATGCTCTGCGGACCGTCGGCTCCGACGACGTACGCCGCGTGGAGCGTCGACACGCCGCCAGTTGCCTGATCCGTGATCGTGACGACCACGCCGTCAGGTCCGTCGACCACCTCGTCGACCGTCACGCCGTCGCGGTAGGTGGCTCCCGACTCGAGCAGGGCTGCGCGCATCACGCGCAGGGTGTCGGGCTGCATGATGACCTGCGCGCCCTCCGAGACGTCGTCGCCCTCCTCCGAGGCGCGGAAGTCGAAACCGTCGCGGAAGTGCCCCAGGTCCTTGCCCGTGAGCGACGTGGCGAACGTGACCCCCTTCCGCCATCCCTCAGGCGTCGTGGCGGCCGCGCGGATGTCGTCCGCGATGCCCCAACGACGCATGAACTCCAGGGTCCGGGGATTGAGGAGCATGGCCTTGACGGGGTAGCGGGGCGTCACCGCGTCCTTCTCGATCACCAGGCAACGGACTCCGTGGCGCCTCAGCTCCAGGCCGACCGCACACCCCACCGGGCCGCCGCCGACCACGACCACGTCCCAAGTGCTGCCCTCGTCCTTCGGTGCCGCTGAATCCATGTGCCCGTCCTCTCGAAGTCGCCGGGTCCGTTGACCCTCACGACGACGTTAGGTACGCCAAGTTTCAATTACTTCGGCTCCTCGGTAAGGACGCGGTCACGAACTCCTCACGTCCGCACATCTACGGCTCGAGGGTCGCGCCTCACGCCGACCGAGCGGCGACTGGCGCCCCAAACTTTGGGACGCATTTGGGACAGACCCCCGCACACAGCCGGTCACCGTCAGACACAGCCGGACACGACGAAAGAGCCCCTGGCCGGCGTTTCCGCTGGTCAGGGGCTCTTTGTCCTGCTGGTGGCAGATCCAGGATTCGAACCTGGGAAGCTTTCGCGACGGATTTACAGTCCGCTCCCATTGGCCGCTCGGGCAATCTGCCGTGTCGTGCTGCCGCGTTTGGGCGGCTCCACAACGAGAGGAGACAATAGCGCAGCCCCCGGGCGCGAGCGGAATCCGCGCGACGGGGCAGTCCGCAGCCCCGAGACGCAGGAGAGGCAGCCACCGTGGCCGACTCGTCGTTCGACATCGTCAGCAAGCTCGACCGCCAGGAGGTCGACAACGCCCTGAGCCAGACGGCCCGCGAGGTCGCCACCCGGTACGACTTCAAGGGCACCGGCGCCACCATCGAGTGGAAGGGCGAGCAGGGGATCGAGATCAGTGCCTCCGCCGACGATCGCGCCTCCGCCGTCCTCGACGTCTTCAAGGAGAAGCTGATCAAGCGCAGCGTCTCCCTCAAGGTCCTCGACGCCTCCGAGCCCCGCCAGTCGGGCCAGCAGTCGAAGATCGACATCGCGCTCAAGGAGGGCATCACCTCCGAGGACGCCAAGAAGATCTCCAAGCTCATCCGCGACGAGGGCCCCAAGGGCGTCAAGGCGCAGATCCAGGGCGACGAGCTCCGCGTCTCGTCCAAGAAGCGCGACGACCTCCAGGCCGTCATCTCCCTGGTCAAGGGCCAGGACTTCGACTTCGCGGTGCAGTTCACCAACTACCGCTGATCCGGCGCATTTGCGCTGGCCAGCGCGTTGTGGCGTGCGGCCGGTCCACAGGAGTCCGGACGCCGACCTGGCGCATGGGCTCACTCGCGGCTGACCGCGCGCGATCCCGCGCGGTCGGCCGCACGTGGCCGGCGCCGTTGCGGTCCAGCAGGGCGTCACCTGACGGGAAGAGCCAGCCCTCCTCGCCGTGCCGACGAGCATGAGGAGGTCGGTGAGCCGAGTGCGAGGCCGACCCGAGGCGCCCAATAACACTTGCTATATTGAGCGAATGTCCACGCTTGCCGAGGTCGCGCAGCGCTCTGACGAGGCGGTGGCACGAGCGCGCCGTGACCTCGTCGACGCGGTGCGTCGCGCTCACGCCCAGGGGATGACGCAGGCGGAGATCGCCACCGCGATCGGTCGGAGCCAGCCAGAGGTCTCCCGCCTGCTCCGGTTCCACGGCACGAGCCCGCGAGGCATGGCCCTGCGCAAGCACCGGGCCGAGATCCTCGGCCTCCTCGAGGAAGCCGGCGGATCGAACGTCCGCGTCTTCGGGTCCGTCGCGACGGGGCAGGATCATGACGGCTCCGACATCGACCTCCTCGTCGACCTCCCCACCGACGTCGGCCTCGTCCAGGTCTCGCGCCTGGAGCGGAAGGCGTCGGAGGTGGTCGGCATGCCTGTCGACATCGTTCCGAGCGACGACCTTCGCCCGGAGTTCGAGGAACGGGTCCTGCGGGAGGCGGTCGCACTGTGAGCAGGACGGTCGAAGAGCTGTTGACCGAGGCGCTCGTCCACTTCGACGCAGCTACCGCGTACGCCGAGACCACCACCACGGATCCCCAGCTCGTGGTGGACGCGATGTCGATGCGGCTCTTCGCCGGCCTCGAGACGCTCACCCGGCTGCCCGATGGCGTCGCCGAGCGACTCTTCCCCGGCGAGTGGCCCGACATGCGCGGCCTGCGCCACCGGATCGCCCACGGCTACGGCGCGATCAACCTGATGCGCGTCCGGGCAACCGTCACGGGCGACCTCCCGAACGCCGTCGCAGCCATTCGGCGAGAGCTCGATCAGTCCGGACCCAGCCCGCAAGCGATCGAGGAACCGTCCTGACCCAGGGTTCCGAGCCTGACCCGACGACCCCTGATGCACGCTCCAGCGACCTGCTGGAAGCACCGGCTCTGTCCACCAACTACCGCTGAGCGCCGCGCGGCGGGAGGAGCGACGCGGCGCCTCCCGTCGCGTCAGCGCGCCAGCAGGCCGATGCCCGCGCGGACCACGCGCCGGTCCCACGCCCGGGCCAGCGTGGTCTCGCCGCGGGTGAGCCGGGCGAACGAGCCCCAGCCGGGGCCGGCGAGCAGGTGGTGGAAGGCGGCAGGTCGCTTCTCGAACGCGGCCAGGCAGCGGCGTCCTGCCGCCATCTCCGGCAGGAGGTCCGCGGCCAGGGCCGCCTCGTAGGACGAGACCAGCCCTCCGAGGTGGGAGGTGGACGCCGTGCCGAGGGCGTGCTCGGCGGCCACCCGGCCCGCGGCCAGGCCGGAGCGGACGGCGAAGGAGATCCCCTCCCGCGTCCACGGCTCGAGCAGCCCGGCGGCGTCCCCCGCGACGAGCAGGCTCCCCCGACCGAGCGGGGAGTCCGGCGTCCGGCAGCGCGTGAGGTGCCCGGAGTCGTGCCGCACCCGCAGGCCCCCGAGCCCCTGCTGGGCCACGAGGTCGCGCAGGTAGGCCTTGGTCTCGACCGGCCGCCCGGTGGCGGCGATGACGCCGACGGTGAGCGAGTCCCCCTTGGGGAAGACCCAGCCGTAGGAGCCGGGCAGCGGGCCCCAGTCCAGGTGCACGCGGTCGGCCCACGCGGCGGCGAGCGGGCCGGCGTCCAGCTCCAGCTCGACGCCGAGGTCGGTCTCGGCGAGCCGGACTCCCACCGCCCGCGCGACGCGGCTCGACGTGCCGTCCGCGCCGATGACGACGGACGCCCGCACCGGCCCCTCCGACGTGCTCAGCTCCACCGGGCCCTCGCCCTCGCCGGCCCCGGCGGGCAGCGCCCCCACCGAGACCCCGCAGCGCAGCTCGGCGCCGGCCTCGACAGCGGCGTCGGCCAGCCAGGCGTCGAGCTCGGTCCGCGCGGAGGTGCGCAGCACCGGGCCGCCGTCCGGGCTCCGGCGTTCCTTCGGCGACCCGCCGCGCAGCGTCATGGTCACGCGCGCGATGTCGGCCCGCACCGGCGGCGCCCCGGGCAGCGCCGCGAGGGTCGGCCCGATCAGCCCGCCCCCGCACGTCTTGTAGCGCGGCAGCACCGCCTTCTCCAGGACGACGACCCGGGCACCGGCCTGCGCCGCCGCCCGGGCCGCCGACGAACCGGCCGGGCCGGCCCCGACCACCACGACGTCGACGTGCTCTGCTGCCACGTCGGCAGGCTACGGCCGCCTCAGACGAGCACCGACGCCGGGCTGAGGTGCACGACGTCCCCGACGTCCAGCCCGAGGGCCCGCGCGTGGGCGCGCGTGGTGACGACCTGCACCTCCTCGCCGGTGCGGTCCACCAGCACGGTGAGCCGCACCTCGAAGCCGACCCGCAGCAGCCGCACGACCACGCCGTCGAGCTCGTGGGCGGTGCGCACCGGCGACAGCTCGATCTCGTGGGGCCGCACCATCCGGCCCTCGAGCGTCGTCGTCTCGCCGAGGAAGCCCATCACGAAGTCGTTGGCCGGCTCGTCGTAGAGCTGGTCGGGCGTGCCGACCTGCTCGATCCGGCCCTGGTTGACCACCACGATCTCGTCGGCGACCTCGAGGGCCTCCTCCTGGTCGTGGGTCACGAAGACGGTGGTCACCGGCACCTCGTCGTGCAGGCGACGCAGCCACTCGCGCAGCTCCTTGCGCACCTTCGCGTCCAGCGCGCCGAACGGCTCGTCGAGGAGCAGGACGGACGGCTCGACCGCCAGCGCCCGGGCCAGGGCCATGCGCTGCCGCTGACCGCCCGAGAGCTGGCTCGGCAGCCGGTGCGCGAACTGCCCGAGGTGGACGAGGTCGAGCAGCTCGTCCACCCGCTTCTTGATCTCCGCCTTGGGCCGCTTGCGGATCTCCAGGCCGAACGCGACGTTCTTGGCCACCGTCATGTGCTTGAAGACCGCGTAGTGCTGGAAGACGAACCCCACGTTGCGCCGCTGCGGCGGCAGGTGGGTCGCGTCGGTGCCCTCGATGGTCACCGTGCCGGAGTCGGCCGAGTCGAGCCCCGCGATGATCCGCAGCAGCGTCGACTTGCCGCCGCCGGAGGGGCCCAGCAGGGCGGTGAGCTGGCCGGTCGGCAGGCTCACGTTCACGTCGTCGAGCGCCACGAAGTCGCCGAAGCGCTTGGACACCCCCCGGACCTCGATGCTCATCGTTCTCCCTCACTGGGTCGGAGCAGGGCGACCACCACCAGGCACAGCACCGCCACGAGGGCGAGCACGAAGGCCACGGCGTAGGCGGTGTCCTGCTCGAAGTTCTGGTACTTCTGCTGGACGAGGACGGTCGCCACGACGGACTGACCGCTGATGTTGCCGGCGACGACCTTCACGGCGCCGAACTCGCCGATCGAGCGGGCCAGCGAGAGCACGACGCCGTAGACGACGGCCCACTTGATGCTGGGCAGGGTGATCCGCAGGAAGGTCTGGCGCGTGCCGGCCCCGAGGCTGCGCGCGGCCTGCTCCTGGTCCTCCCCCAGCTCCTCGAGGACGGGGACGACCTCGCGGATCACCAGCGGCAGGGCCACGAAGCAGGTGGCCATCACCATGCCCGGCCGGGAGAAGATGATGTCGACGCCGTGCTCGGCCAGCCACGGGCCGAACCAGCCGGTGCGCGGGTTGTAGACGAGCACCAGCGCCAGGCCGACCACCACGGGCGAGACCGACAGCGGCAGGTCCACGAGGGCCGAGAGCGCGCGCTGCCCCGGGAATCGGGTCCGCACCAGGAGGAGCGCGACCCCCACGCCGAACACGGTGTTGATGACGACGGCCGCCACCGCGACCTGCGCGGTGAGCAGCAGGGCGTGCACGACGTCCGGGTCGGCGAAGGCGGTCGCCAGCGAGGTGAACCCGTCGGCGAAGGTGTGCCGCACGACGTAGGCGGACGGCCAGGCGACCAGCATGAGCAGGTAGCCGATCACGACCAGCCGCAGCGCCCACGTGAGCGCCGGGTTGCGGCGTCCGACGGCGGTGGAGGTCCTAGCCACGACGCGCCACCCACCTCTGGCCGAGGTCCAGCACCACGATCGCCAGCAGGGCGATGAGGAGCATGACCGTGGCCAGCGCCGCGGCCGCCGCCGTGTTGCCGCCCTCGATCGAGGAGAACAGGCGGACGGAGACCACCTCGGTGCGCCCGGGCAGGTTGCCCGAGAGCAGGACGACGGCGCCGTACTCGCTGATCGCGCGGGCGAAGCTCAGCGCCGCGCCCGAGAAGATCGCGGGCACGAGCGCCGGCAGGACGACCCGACGGAACGTCGTGAAGCGGTCGGCGCCCAGGGCCGCGGCCGCGTCCTCGGCGTCCGTGTCGATCTCCTCGAGCACCGGCTGCACCGTGCGCACCACGAAGGGCAGCGTCACGAACGCCAGCGCCAGGAAGACCGCCCACCGCGTGTTGTTCACCTGGACGCCGATGGGGCTGCCCGGCCCGTAGAGGGAGAGCAGCACCAGGCCGGCGACGATGGTCGGCAGCGCGAACGGGATGTCGATGACGAGGTCGATGACCCGCTTGCCCCAGAACCGGTCGCGCACCAGCACCCACGCGATCACCGTGCCCATCACCATGTTGAGGACGGTGACGACCAGGGCGGCGCCGACGGTGAGCCGGAGCGCGGCCAGCGTCTGGGCGTTGGTGAGGGCGTCCACGAAGGTGCCGACCCCGCCGCCGGCGGCGGTCACGACGACCGCCGCCAGCGGGATGAGGACCAGGAGGCTGAACCAGATCATCGCGACGCCGAGGCCGAGCCCCGAGCCCCCGGTGAGCGTGTGCCGCTTGGGCCGCGCCCGCCTGGGTCGGCGGTGGTCCGACCCGGAGGCCGGCGGCCCGGGCGGGGCCGGGCGCACGGTCAGCGTGGTCACGAGACCCCCGAGGAGGCCTGGATCGTGGTGAGGATGCCGTTGTCCTCGTCGAAGAACTCGGTGTTCGCCTTGTCCCAGCCGCCGAAGTCGTCGTCGATGGTGAGGAGCTTCTTCGGGTCCGGGAAGGGGTTCGACGGGTCGTTGGCGCCGTCGACGGTCACGTCACCGACGTCCACGAGCGGGCGGTAGCCGGTCTCGGCGTAGAGCGTCTGACCCTCCTTGGACTTCTGGAAGTCCATGAAGTCCGAGGCCGCCTGCGAGGCGTCCTTCAGCAGGGCGCAGGAGTTCTGGATGAGGATCGAGGAGTCGGGGACGACGTAGTCGAAGTCGGCGCCGGACTGGCGGGCCAGGATCGCCTCGTTCTCGTAGGAGAGCAGGACGTCGCCGGTGCCGGACTCGAAGGCGGTCGTGGCGTCGCGACCGGAGTCGGGCAGCGCCGCGACGTGGGAGAAGAAGTCGGTCATGTAGCTCTCGGCGTCCGACTGCGAGCCGCCGTCCGCGATCACGGAGCCGTAGGCGGCGAGCAGGTTCCACTTCGCCGAGCCCGAGGACGCGGGGTTCGGGGTCACGATGCTCACGTCGTCCTTGACGAGGTCGCTCCAGCTGGTGATGCCGAGCGGGTTGCCCTTGCGGACCACGAACACCACGATCGACTGGGTGCAGACGCCGTCGGTGGCGTTGTCCTTCCAGTCGGAGGCGACGAGGCCGTCGTCGACCAGCCGGGTGACGTCCGGCTCGAGGGAGAGGTGCACCTCGTCGGCGTCGAGGCCGGCCTCGACGGCCCGGCTCTGGTCGCCCGAGGCGCCGTAGGAGCCCTTCACCGTGACGCCGGACCCGGCCTCGGTCTTGTTGAACGCGGCGATGACGCCCTCGTTGGCCTGCTCCAGCACGGAGTAGCCCACGACGTTGACGGTGTCGCCGCCGCTGGCGTCGCTCGACGTGCCGCAGGCGGTGAGGAGCAGGGCGCCGGCGACGAGGCCGACGAGGGCGGCGGTGCCGCGTCGGCGGCCGGACCGACCAGCCTGGCGGGGGCGGAGGCGGGGGGAACGTGTCACGGGATTCCTCTCGTCGTGCGGGCCGGTGGTGGCCCGGACGGTGACTGCTTTGTCGTTAATGTCGAGCAGATTAGTCGTATTAAGAGAGATAAGTCGAGCACGCCTCGCCCGTGATGTGGGCCACACGCCCACGGCAGGAGCACATCTCGACGGGACGCGGAGAGGGCGTCCACCCCCTGACAGGAGGAAAGGGCAGCCTCACCCCGCGTCTACAGTGGGGAGCGCGTCATCGCCCGAGCCGGCCTGCCGCGCTGCTCCCAGCGCGCCGACCCCGCCGACGCTCGGCCCCGACATTCCCGCGGTGACGCACCGAGTGGAGGAGCGGACACAGGTGTCCAAGCAGGTCAAGCAGCTCGACCGGGTGATCATCCGGTTCGCGGGCGACTCCGGTGACGGCATGCAGCTGACGGGTGACCGGTTCACCCAGGAGTCGGCGGCGTTCGGCAACGACCTCGTCACGCTGCCGAACTTCCCGGCGGAGATCCGCGCGCCCCAGGGCACGATCCCCGGCGTCTCGTCGTTCCAGGTGCACTTCGCCGACCACGACATCCTCACCCCGGGCGACGCCCCGGACGTGCTGGTGGCGATGAACCCGGCGGCGCTGAAGGCGAACATCGGCGACCTGCCTAAGGGCGCGACGGTCATCGTCGACACCCACGACTTCACGACGCGCAACCTGGCGAAGGCCGGCTACGAGTCGAACCCGCTGGAGGAGCTCGACGCCGAGTCCGGTGGCGACCAGGGCCCGCTCGCGGGCTTCTCGGTCCACCCGGTCGACCTCACCGGCATGACCGTCGAGGCGGTCAAGGAGTTCGGGCTGTCCCGCAAGGACGCTGCCCGCGCCAAGAACATGTTCGCCCTGGGTCTGCTCTCGTGGCTCTACGGTCGCCCGATCGAGCCGACGCAGGCGTTCCTCTCCCGCCGGTTCGCGCGGGTCGCCGACATCCGCGACGCGAACCTCGCGGCGCTCTCCGCGGGCTGGAACTTCGGCGAGACGACCGAGACGTTCGTCGTCCAGTACGAGGTCAAGCCGGCCCCCATGGCCGCCGGCACCTACCGGAACATCACCGGCAACCTGGCGCTCGCCTACGGCCTCGTCGCCGCCGGCGTGCAGTCGGACCTGCCGGTCTTCCTCGGGTCCTACCCGATCACCCCGGCCTCCGACATCCTCCACGAGCTGAGCAAGCACAAGGCGTTCGGCGTCACGACCTTCCAGGCCGAGGACGAGATCGCGGGCATCGGCTCCGCGATCGGCGCCGCGTACGGCGGCGCGCTCGGCGTCACCACCACGTCCGGCCCGGGCGTGGCCCTCAAGTCCGAGGCCATCGGCCTGGCGGTCATGACCGAGCTCCCGCTCGTCGTCGTGGACGTCCAGCGCGGCGGCCCCTCGACCGGTCTGCCCACCAAGACCGAGCAGGCCGACCTGCTCCAGGCCATGTTCGGCCGCAACGGCGAGGCGCCCGTCCCGATCGTGGCCCCGCAGTCCCCCGGCGACTGCTTCGACGCCGCCCTCGAGGCCGCGCGCATCGCCGTGACCTACCGGACGCCGGTCATGCTGCTCTCAGACGGGTACCTGGCCAACGGCTCCGAGCCGTGGCACGTCCCCGAGGTGGCCGACCTGCCCAGGATCGAGGCGGACTTCGCCACCGCGCCGGCCGAGGGCGAGACCTTCGAGCCGTACGCGCGCGACGAGGAGACGCTGGCCCGCCCGTGGGCTCCCCCGGGCACGAAGGGCCTGGAGCACCGGATCGGCGGCCTGGAGAAGGCCGACCGCACCGGCAACATCTCCTACGACCCCGCCAACCACGAGAAGATGGTCCGCCTGCGCCAGGCGAAGGTCGACGGCATCGCCGCCTCCCTGCCGCCGCTGGCCGTCGACGACCCGGGCCGCGAGGACGGTGAGGGCGCGCGCGTCCTCGTGCTCGGCTGGGGCTCCACCTACGGCCCGATCGGCGCCGCGGTCCGTCGCGTGCGCCGCGCCGGGGGCAAGGTCGCGCAGGTCCACCTGCGTCACCTCAACCCGTTCCCGAACGACCTCGGCGAGATCCTCAAGAGCTACGACAAGGTCCTCGTGCCCGAGATGAACCTGGGCCAGCTGGCCCTGCTCGTCCGGGGCCGCTACCTGGTCGACGCCGTCGGCTACAACCAGGTCAACGGCATGCCGATCAAGGCCGCCGAGCTGGCCGAGGCCATCACCGCCCTGGTCGAGGGCACCGAGAAGGAGGACGTGCAGTGACCGCCACCGACCTGGGCCTGCCCAGCCTGCGAGGCACCGAGGGCGTGCCCACCCTCGCCGAGGGCGAGACGCTCACCGGCAAGGACTTCAGCAGCGACCAGGAGGTCCGCTGGTGCCCCGGCTGCGGCGACTACGCCGTCCTCAAGGCCGTCCAGGGCTTCCTCCCCGACCTCGGCCTGCGCCGCGAGAACATCGTCTTCATCTCCGGCATCGGCTGCAGCTCCCGGTTCCCCTACTACCTCGACACCTACGGGATGCACTCCATCCACGGACGCGCACCCTCCATCGCCACCGGCCTCGCCACCTCCCGCCAAGACCTCTCCGTCTGGGTCGTCACCGGCGACGGCGACGCCCTCTCCATCGGCGGCAACCACCTCATCCACGCCCTGCGCCGCAACGTCAACATGACGATCCTGCTGTTCAACAACCGCATCTACGGACTCACCAAGGGCCAGTACTCCCCCACCAGCGAGGCCGGGAAGATCACCAAGTCCACCCCCATGGGCTCGGTCGACCACCCCTTCAACCCGGTGTCGCTGGCCCTGGGAGCCGAGGCCAGCTTCGTCGCCCGCACCATCGACTCCGACCGCAAGCACCTCACCTCGGTCCTCGCCGCCGCCGCCGCCCACCGCGGCACCTCGCTCGTGGAGATCTACCAGAACTGCCCGATCTTCAACGACGGCGCCTTCGACGCGATCAAGGACCGCGACACCAAGGAGCACGCCCTCATCCCGCTGGAGCACGGTCAGCCGATCGTCTTCGGCGGGGGCACCAAGGGCCTCGTCCGCGCGGCCCACGGCGGCGTCGAGGTCGCGGAGATCGGGGACGGCGACGGCCAGGTGTCGCTCGAGCAGGTGCTCGTCCACGACGCCCACCAGCCCGACCCGACGACCGCGTTCGCGATCAGCCGCCTCACCGACGCGGGGTACCTGAACCGCTCGCCGATCGGCATCTTCCGTCAGGTCGACCGCCCGGTCTACGACGACCAGGCGCGTGCCCAGGTCGCCACCGCCACGGCGGCGGCCACCGGCGACCGCTCCGACCGCCTCGCAGCCCTCCTCGGTGGCGGGGACACCTGGACGGTCGTCTGAGTCCCGTCACCCCGACGCGGTCACACCCTGCACCACGCACGACGGCCCGGCCGCCCCTCACGGGGCTGCCGGGCCGTTCGTCGTTCCGTCGTCGTTGCTGCCGGGCTCAGTCCACGCGGTGGATGTAGATCTCCCGCGAGAAGTCGGCCTGCCACTTGGCCGTCCTCACCACGTGCGCGCGGTAGTAGACCCGGTTGTAGCCGTCCTTCGGCCCGCGCACCTTCGCCCGGTACCGACCGTTCTCCTTGGTCGTCACCCGCGAGTACAGCCGCCACGGCTTCTTGCAGGCCAGGTCGCGCTTGCAGTCCTTGATCTCGATCCGGACGTGGATCGCCGGGTCGGGCGTCGGAGTCACCTTCCCGATCACCACGAACCGGTTGTCGACCGGCTCGCGCCCCGAGATCGTCACCTCGCGGTTCTCGCGCCGGGCCGCGCTGGCCGCGGGGGCGAGCGCCACCCCCGACGCCAGCAGGAGGGCGGTGAGCACGGCCAGGACGGCTGCCGGCGCGCGGCCGGCGCCTCGGCGGGATGCCGGCCTCGCGGCGGTCCTCACGGGGCTGGTGCGGGAGGCGGGACGGGTCAGGGGACGGGTCACGGTGCGGGTCACGGGGTGGCTCCCTGGTGGTGGTCCGGACGGCGGGCGGGCGACGAGACAGGTCGAGCACCCGATCGGCGCCTCACCGTACCCGGCTGAGGCGCGTCCCACAGGGAGTCCACACGCGGCAACGGCACTCCTCCGCCCTCCTGCCGCCCGGCTACCGCCCGACGACCGCCCGACTCACGCCCGGTCGATGCAACCGTCAACCAAACCCGGCCCTAGGATCGACCGGGTGAGCGACGGACGCCGCGGGATGCTGCTGGGCGTCGCCGCCTACGCCATGTGGGGCCTGTTCCCGCTGTACTTCCCCCTGCTGGAACCCTCCGGGCCGGTGGAGATCCTCGCCCAGCGCCTCGTCTGGTCGCTGCTCACCATGCTCGTCGTCGTGGCCGTGCTGCGCCGTGGCCGCGGGGTCCTGGCGCTCGTGCGGGACCGGCGCTCCGCCGGGCTCCTGGCCGTGGCGGCCTGCGCGATCAGCCTCAACTGGGGCGTCTACATCGGCGGTGTCGTCACCGGCCACGTCGTGGAGACCGCGCTCGGCTACTACATCAACCCCCTCGTCACGGTGGGGATGGGCGTCCTCGTGCTCGGCGAGCGGCTGCGGCTCGGGCAGTGGGTCGCGATCGCGCTGGTCGTGGCCGCCGTCGCGGTGCTCACCGTCGGCTACGGGCGTCCGCCGTGGATCGCCCTCGTCCTCGCCTTCTCCTTCGCCACGTACGGGCTGCTGAAGAAGACGGTGTCCGCCGGGGCCGTCGAGTCGCTCACCGTGGAGACCGGCGTCCTGTTCCTGCCGGCACTGGCCGTGCTGGCGGTCCTCGGCGTCACGGGCCAGGCCCAGGCCGGCTCGCAGGGGTTCGGCCACGCGCTGCTGTTCACCACCACCGGGCTCGTCACGGCCGTCCCGCTGCTCTGCTTCGGCGCCGCCACCACGCGGCTCAGCCTCTCCACCATCGGTCTGCTCCAGTACCTGACGCCGACCATCCAGTTCCTCATCGGCGTCCTGGTGGAGGGCGAGGCGATGCCGACCTCGCGGTGGATCGGGTTCGCGCTCGTGTGGGCCGCCCTCGTCGTCCTCAGCGTCGAGGCGCTGCGCCACCAGCGGGGCGGCGCTCAGCGCGCGACGACCGCACCGTCCAGGAAGTCGGAGCGGGTGCGGTAGTTGACCTCGATCTCCAGTCCGTCGCCCAGCGGGCAGTAGAACGCCGTCCAGGTCGCGCCCCACACCTCGAAGCCGTCGCTGATGCTGCCCGGGTTCAGCCCGGCGGCGATCAGCTCCTCGTGCTTGGCGAGCACGGCCTCACGGGAGTCCTGGAGGAGACCGACGTGGAAGCCCGGCGGGTACGCGGACCCACGCTCGTCGCCGGCGATCTGCGTGATGACCAGCTCGGACCCGTCGGCGCCGATCACCATCGCGAAGTGTGCGTCGCCGGAGCCGTCTGGCGCGGGGTACGTGCCCGAGTCGGCGATGCGGTAGCCGAAGTGGGTCGCGAGCTTCTCCGCGAGGCCGGGGACGTCGCTGGAGCAGAGGTTGACGTGGTTGAGGCGCATGGTCGTGTCCGTCCTTGCAGGCGTGGTGGAGCGGTCAGGCGCGGGACGCCGGGTGCGTCCGCCCGACCGACGATAGCCCCTTTTTCACAATGCCGCTTTGTGGCAAAGGTACTTAGGGACGATGCTAACCTCTCCGCGGAGGTCGAGATGCACGAGAGCACCAGCGAGGACGACGCGCAGCGAGAGCGGATCATCGGCTCGTTCTGGGCCGCCGGCGCCGCCCAGAGCGACCTCGGCCGCACGTTCGCCCGGCGCATGGGGATGCACCCGACCGACGCCACGGCGATCACCGAGATCATCCGCGCCGAGGAGCGCGGCCTGCCGTTGACTCCGGCGCGACTGTCCGAACGCATCGGCCTCACCAGCGGCGCCACGTCCATCCTGCTCAACAGGCTGGAGGACGCGGGCCACGTCACCCGGGCACGCGGCCACGCGGACCGGCGACTCGTCACCCTCCATGCCGGCGCCGACGTGCACGCGGACGGGGACGAGTTCTTCTCACCGCTGCGCGAGCGGCTGGAGCAGCTGATGAGGGACTACTCCCCCGAGCAGCTGAGCCTGGTGGAGACCTTCGTGGACCAGTTCCGCCGCGTCATCGACGGCTACGCGCGGACGGAACCGGCCGCCGACGCCTGACCGGCGGGGGCGCTCAGCCCGTGCGCACCGCGACGAGGTCGGCGAACGCCTCGAGGGCGTCGCGCACCGGCCCGGCGGGCAGGACGGCGAGGTGCTTCTTGGCCTCCTCGGCGCGGTCCTGGACGTAGGCGCGGGCCCGGTCCATCGCGGGGTGGGCCCGCAGGCGCCGCAGCGCCTCGTCCACCTCGGCGTCGTCGGACAGCGGGCGGGAGAGCAGGTCGAGGAGCCGGAGGTCGTCGGGGTCGGTCGAGCCCGCGGCGTCCTCCTGGGCCATGAGCACCGGCAGGGTCGGCACCCCCTCGCGCAGGTCGGTGCCCGGGGTCTTGCCCGAGTCGCCCGTCTCGGAGGCGATGTCGACGATGTCGTCGGCGAGCTGGAAGGCGCAGCCGACGATCTCGCCGTACTCGGCCAGCGCGTCCTCGACGTCCTTGCCCGCGCCGCCGAACATGGCGCCGTAGCGGGCGGAGGTGGCGATGAGGGAGCCGGTCTTGCCGGCGACGACCTCGAGGTAGTGCTCCAGCGCGCTGGTGCCCTCCGGGGCGGGGATCGTCTCGAGGATCTGGCCCTCGACCAGCCGGGTGAACGTGGCGGCCTGGATGCGCACGGCGTCGGGGCCGAGGTCCGCGGTCAGCTCCGAGGAGCGGCCGAAGAGGAAGTCCCCGACGAGGATCGCGGTGTTGTTGTCCCAGCGGGCGTTCGCCGAGGGGGCGCCGCGGCGCACGTCGGCCTCGTCCATGACGTCGTCGTGGTACAGCGAGCCGAGGTGGGTGATCTCCACGACGCAGGCGGCGGTGAGGACCTCGTCGCTGCCGGGGCGGTCACCCGCCTCCGCCGCGAGGAGCACGAGCAGCGGCCGGAACCGCTTCCCGCCGGCGTCCAGGAGGTGGCTGGCGGCCTCGGTGACGTAGTCCGTCCGTGCCCGCACGTGGCCCGACAGGAGCGTCTCGACCGTGTCCAGGCGCTCCTGGAGCCGGTGCGCCAGCTCGGGGTCGGTGACCGGGAGGGCGAGGTTGGCCGGAGGAGGAGTGGCGCTCACCTGATGAATTGTCCGACATCGCTCGCCAGCTCCATCACCGGGCCCGGCATGAGGCCCAGGAACAGGGTGCCGAGCACACCGACGGTGATGACGACGACCGTCAGCGGGGAGGGCTGGACGACCGAGGCGGAGGCCTCGGTGGGCGGCAGGAAGAACATCACCCGGATCTGGCGGACGTAGAAGAACACGCCCAGGACCGAGGCGAGGATCGCCACGAGCACCACCGGCCACAGGCCCGCGGACATCGCGACCTCGAAGACCGACCACTTGCCGGCGAAGCCCGCGGTGAGCGGGATGCCCGCCATCGAGAGCAGGAAGAGCGAGAACACGCCCGCCACCACCGGCGAGCGGCGGCCGAGCCCGGCCCAGCGGTCCATGCCGGTGGCCTCGCCCGAGGCGTCCCGCACGAGCATGACGACGGCGAAGGCGCCGACCGTCGCGAACGCGTAGGTGGCCAGGTAGAACATGACCGCCTGGAGCGAGGTGACCTGTCCGCTGGCGAGGTCGCCGGGGCTCTGGAGCCCGACGACGCCGGTGAGCAGGAACCCGGTGTGGGCGATGGCCGAGTAGGCCAGCATCCGCTTCACGTCGGTCTGCGCGATGGCCATGAGGACGCCGAGCAGCATGGTGATCGCGGCGACGGTGCCGAGCACCGGGGCCCACGTCCAGCGCTCCGCGCCGTAGGCGACGTAGAAGAGGCGCAGCAGCGCGCCGAAGGCGGCGATCTTGGTGCAGGCCGCCATGAACGCGGTGACCGCGGTGGGGGCGCCCTGGTAGACGTCGGGCGTCCAGGCCTGGAACGGGACGGCGCCGACCTTGAACAGCAGGCCGACGGTCAGCAGCGCCATGCCGGTGAGCTCGAGCGTCCGGTTGCCCAGGTCGCTGCGAACCGCGATGTCGATGGCCGCGAGGTCCATCGAGCCGGCGAAGCCGTAGGTGAGGGCGATGCCGTAGAGGAAGAACCCGGAGGAGAAGGCGCCGAGCATGAAGTACTTCAGCGCGGCCTCCTGGCTCAGGAGGCGACGGCGCCGGGCGAGGCCGCACATGAGGTACAGCGGCAGCGAGAGGACCTCGAGACCCACGAACATCGTCAGCAGGTCCCCGGACGCCGGGAAGAGCAGCATGCCGCCCACGGCGAACATGAGCAGCGGGTAGACCTCGGTGTGCTCCAGGCCCTGGGTCCGCTTCTCCGCCTCGGTGCCGGGCAGGGCCGCGGCCTGGCCGGCGAACGCGGTGACGCCGGACTCGAGGCGGCGCTCGGCGAAGAGCAGGACGCCGAGGACCGAGAAGCCCAGGATCAGGCCCCAGATGAAGACGGTCGGGCCGTCCACCACGATCGAGCCGCCGGCCCCCAGGACGCCCCGGGCGGTGCGCCCGGCGACGACGTCGAGGTTCGCGGCGATGTAGACGGTGCCGGCCCCGGCGGCCACGAGGCCCGCCAGCGCGAGCACGACCTGCACCACGAGGCGGCGGCCGCGGGGCACGAAGGCCTCCACGCCGACGCCCAGGACGGCGACGCCGAGGACCGCGATGATCGGCCAGATCTCGGCGTAGGCCATCGTCGGCTTCACGAACTCCATCAGTGCTCGCCCTCCTCGGCGCTCGTGCCGGTGGCGACCGGCACGGTGGGGCTGTCGTCGACCACGCCCACGTGCGTGAGCAGGTCACCGACGTAGTCGTTGCTGGCCTTGAGCAGCGGCTGCGGGAAGAACCCGAAGCCGACGAGCGCCACGACCAGCGGCACCACGGCGACGAGCTCGCGCACGCCGAGGTCCTTGCGGGCGGCCTCGGCGTCGGGCGCCTCGGCCACCGTGGGCGGCGGGCCGGTCATCGTCCGCTGGTACATCCAGAGGATGTAGATGGCGGCCAGGACGACGGCGGTGACCGCGATCGCGCCGACGAACCAGTGGTACTGGAACGCCGCGATGAGGACGAGGAACTCCGAGACGAACGGGCTGAGGCCCGGGAGGCTCAGGGTCGCCAGGCCGGCGATCAGCAGCATCGCCGCCATCACCGGGGTGACCTTCTCCAGGCCGCCCAGCTCGCGGATCGAGGTCGTGCCGCGGCGCGCGGCGACGAAGCCGGCGACGAGGAACAGCGCGGCCGTGCCGACGCCGTGGTTGACCATGTAGAGCACCGCGCCCGAGGCACCGGCCGTGGAGAACACGAAGATGCCGAGCGTGATGAACCCGAAGTGGGACAGCGAGGTCAGACCGATGAGGCGCATGAGGTCGTCCTGCCCGATGGCCAGGAACGCGCCGTAGACGATCGAGATGAGCGCCAGGGCCACGACCACCGGGGTCGCCCACTGCGAGGCCTCCGGGAAGATCCCGAGGCAGAACCGCAGCATGCCGAAGGTGCCGATCTTGTCGAGCACGGAGACCAGCAGCACCGAGGTGGCCGGGGTGGCCTTGCCGGTGGTGTCGGCCAGCCAGGTGTGCACGGGGAAGAGCGGCGCCTTCACCGCGAAGGCGGTGAAGAAGGCGACGAACAGCCAGCGCCCGGCCTCGGTGGGCATGTCGAGGCCCATGAGGTCGGAGAGCAGGTAGCTCGGCGTGCCCGCCTGCGCGGAGACCACGTACAGGCCGACGACGCCGGCGAGCATCACCAGGCCGCCGCCGAGCTGGAAGACCAGGAACTTCACCGCGGCCGCGGAGCGGCCCTCGCGGCCGTAGCCGCCGACGAGGAAGTAGGCGGGGATGAGCGTGGCCTCGAAGACGAGGTAGAAGAGGAACACGTCAGTGGCCAGGAAGACCGCCATCGCCAGGCCCTCGAGGGCCAGGACGAGGGCCGTGAACCCGGCCGCGGTGCCCTGCCCGACGCCGTCCAGGTCGACCTCGGTGTCGTTCCAGGCGGCGACCAGCACGATCGGCACGAGGACGCCGGCCAGCAGGATCATCAGCAGGCCGAGGCCGTCCACGCCCCAGGCGAGGTGGACGCCGAGCGCCGGGATCCACGAGTAGGTCTCGGTGAGCTGCATGCCGTCGCCGGCCTGGTACTGCGTGGCGACCACGACGGCCAGCGCCAGGGTGACCAGCGAGAACGTGAGCCCGACCTGCTGCGCGAGGCGGCCGGTGCGGGGGCTGAGCGCGACCACGAGCGCCCCGACGAGCGGGACGGCGACGGTCAGCGAGAGCCAGGGGAAGTCCATCAGAGGTTCACCACCAGGAGGGCCGCGATCAGCAGGACGGCGCCTGCCAGGACGGAGAGGGCGTAGGAGCGCACGTAGCCGGACTGGAGCCGCCGCATCACGTTGCCGACGCCGGCGGCGATCGTGCCGGAGCCGGTGAACGCGCCGTCGACGGCCCGCTCGTCCATCACCACCAGCGCGCCGGTGAGGGCGCGGCCGGGGGCGCCGACGACGACCTCGTTGATGGCGTCGCCGTAGAGGTCGTGGCGGGCGGCCGTGGTGAAGGGGCTGACCTTCTCCGGGGCCGTGGCCGGCACCGGCCGGCGGCCGAACATCGACCAGGCGATCGCGACACCGACGGCCACCACGACGAGCGTGACGAGCGAGAAGACGATGCCGGGCACGGGCAGGTCGTGCTCGGGGGCCTCGCCCACGACCGGCGCGAGCCAGTCGGTGATCCAGGAGCCCAGGTAGAGGACGCCGCCCAGCGCCGAGAGGGCGGCCAGGACGACGAGCGGGCCGGTCATGACCGAGGGCGACTCGTGCGGGTGCACGCCCTTCTCCCAGCGCTTCTCGCCCAGGAACGTCATGAGCATGAGGCGGGTCATGTAGAAGCCGGTCACGCCGGCGCCGATGAGGGCGCAGACACCCGCGACCGGGCTCTCCACCAGCGCGGTCTCGATGATCTTGTCCTTGGACCAGAAGCCCGAGAACAGCGGGAAGCCGATGATCGCCAGGTAGCCCATCGCGAAGGTCAGGAACGTGACCGGCATGGCCTTGCGCAGCGCGCCGTAGTGGCGCATGTTCACGTCGTCGTCCATGCCGTGCATCACCGAGCCGGCGCCGAGGAACATGTTGGCCTTGAAGAAGCCGTGCGTGATCAGGTGGAAGATCGCGAACGCGTAGCCGTACACGCCGAGGCCGGCGGCCAGCATCATGTAGCCGATCTGGCTCATCGTGGAGCCGGCGAGCGCCTTCTTGATGTCGTCCTTGGCGCAACCGATGACCGCACCCCACAGGAGCGTCACCGTCGCGACGACCACGACCACCGTCTGGGCGTGCGGGGCGCGCTCGAAGATGAAGTTCGAGCGGACCACCAGGTAGACGCCCGCGGTCACCATGGTCGCCGCGTGGATGAGCGCGGAGACCGGGGTCGGGCCCTCCATGGCGTCCAGGAGCCAGGCCTGCAGCGGCACCTGGGCCGACTTTCCGCACGCCCCGAGCAGGAGCAGGAGGCCCATCGCGGTGAGCACGCCGGCGCTCGCGCCGGAGGCGGCCTGCGAGATCGCGGTGAAGCTGAAGGTGCCGAAGGTGACGAACATGAGGCCCATCGCCAGCGCCAGGCCCATGTCACCGACGCGGTTGAGGACGAACGCCTTCTTCGCGGCGGCCGCGGCCGACGGCTTGTGCTGCCAGAACCCGATGAGCAGGTAGGAGGCGAGGCCCACGCCCTCCCAGCCGAGGAACAGGCCGAGGTAGGTCTCGCTCAGCACCAGCGTCAGCATCGCGGCGACGAAGAGGTTGAGGTAGGCGAAGAACCGGCGCCGGCGCGGGTCGTGGCTCATGTAGCCGATCGAGTAGACGTGGATCAGCGAGCCCACGCCGGTGATCAGCAGCAGGAAGAGCACCGACAGCGGGTCCAGCAGCAGGTCGAAGCGGACGTCGAGGGCGCCGACCGAGAACCAGGTCCACAGGTGCTGGGTGACGCTGCGGTCCGCCTCGTCGCGGCCCATGAGGCCGACGAGCATGACGACGCTGAGCACGAACGAGCCGATCGGCAGCGCGGTGGCGAGCCAGTGGCCCCAGGAGTCGGTGCGGCGGCCGCCGACGAGCAGCACGACGGCACCGAGCAGCGGCAGCGCGACGATCAGCCAGAGCAGGCTGAAGGCACCGTCGGCCGCGGCCGGGTCGAGGACGGGGACGGCGGCGTGGCCGTCCGCGGCGAGCAGGTTCATCGAGATGCTCCTAGAACTTCAGCAGGCTCGCGTCGTCGACCGAGGCCGACCGGCGGGTGCGGAAGATGGTCATGATGATCGCGAGACCGACGACGACCTCGGCGGCGGCCACGACCATCACGAAGAACGCGGCGATCTGGCCCTGCAGGTCGCCCGACTGCTTCGCGAAGGCCACGAGCGCGAGGTTGCTGGCGTTGAGCATGAGCTCGACGCACATGAACACGACGATCGCGTTGCGGCGCACGAGGACGCCGACGGCGCCGATCGTGAACAGCACCGACGACAGCACGATGTAGGGCGTCACGTCGTTCACTGCGCGCCTCCTTCTTCCGCGGGGTTCTCGGTGTTCGCGCCGGTGCCGGCCGAGGTGTCGGTCGCGCCGGTCGCGCCGCCCGCCGGGGCGGTGCCGGGCGCCTGCGTCTCGGCCCCGGTGATCTCCGCGAGCACGTGCTCCACCTCGGCGGCCGAGGCCGTCCGGACGGTGCCGCGGGCCACGAGCGTGGCGCTGACGGACGTCGGGGCCGGGGACCCGTCCGGCAGGAGCGCCGGGGTGTCGACCGCGTTGTGCCGGGCGTAGACGCCGGGCGAGGGCAGCGGGCCGAGCGGCTTGCCGGACTCGGCGTAGTCA
Source organism: Nocardioides sp. GY 10127 (assembly GCF_004919085.1). Classification (GTDB taxonomy): domain Bacteria; phylum Actinomycetota; class Actinomycetes; order Propionibacteriales; family Nocardioidaceae; genus Nocardioides. The sequence continues at coordinate 264,427 of NZ_STGL01000008.1, forward strand.
CGCATCCGCTGCGCGGCCTTGTCGGCCTGGCTCTCGCGGGGCTCGACCCGCTCGCGGTGGGCCAGCACCATGGCGCCGACGGCGGCGGTGATGAGCAGCGCCGAGGTGGTCTCGAAGGCGAAGACGTAGCGCGAGAAGAGCATGTTCGCGATGGCCTGCATGTTGCCGTCCGAGGTGGCGTCGCCGAGGCCGACCGCCGCGCCCAGCGAGATCTGGGCGGCGCCGATGACGAGCAGCGAGCCGAGCACGACCCCGCCGAGGATGGCGAGCGCCCGCTGGCCGCGGATCGTCTCGACCAGCGAGTCCGAGGCGTCCACGCCGACGAGCATGAGGACGAACAGGAACAGCATCATGATCGCGCCGGTGTAGACGATGATCTGCACCGCGAAGAGGAACGGGGCCTCCAGCGTCAGGTACAGGCCGGCGATCCCGATCATGACGGCGGCCAGCAGGAGGGCTGCGTGCACCGCCTTGCGGACGAACAGCACTCCCAGGGCGGCCGCCGTCACCATGACGGCGAGCAGCCAGAAGGCGACGGTCACTTCTCCTCCTTCGCCGGCGCGGACGGGGCGGGCGCGGCGTAGGCGCCGCGGTAGTAGTCGCCCTCGTCGTCGCCGAGCGTCATCGCGTGCGGCGGGGCCTCCATGCCCGGCAGCAGCGGGGCGAGGAGGTCGGACTTCTCGTAGATCAGGTCGGCGCGGTTGTCGTCGGCCAGCTCGTACTCGTTCGTCATCGTCAGCGCCCGGGTCGGGCACGCCTCGATGCACAGGCCGCAGAGGATGCAGCGCAGGTAGTTGATCTGGTAGACGCGGCCGTACCGCTCGCCGGGGCTGAAGCGGCCGTCGCCGTCCTCGTCGTTGGGCGCGCCCTCGACGTAGATGGCGTCCGCCGGGCAGGCCCAGGCGCACAGCTCGCAGCCGACGCACTTCTCCAGGCCGTCGGGCCACCGGTTGAGCTGGTGGCGGCCGTGGAAGCGGGGGGCCGTGGGCTCCTTCTGGAACGGGTACTGCTCCGTGACCACCTTGCGGAACATCGTCCGGAAGGTGACGCCGAAGCCGGCCACCGGGTCGAGGAACTGCTCCTTGAAGGAGGGAGTGGACTGCTCGTCGCTCATGTCAGCTCTCCTGCGTGGCGCCGGCGGCCACCGTCTCGTCGGGGCCGGTGGGGAAGGTGAGCGGGGCGGCCGCGCCGCGCACCGGCGCGGCCATCGGCGGCACCGGGTAGGTGCCGGTCGGGCCGACCGGCTCGGCCGCGTCCTCGTCCGTGGCCCGGCCGAACGGGAGGAAGCCCGCCGCCAGGATCAGGACGATCACCACGCCCCCGCCGATCAGCAGGTCGCGGCTGTCGAAGGTCAGGTTGGTGCTCACGTAGCGCATGGCGGCCACGAGGACGACCCAGGCCAGCGCCACCGGGATGAGGATCTTCCAGCCCAGCGCCATGAACTGGTCGTAGCGCAGGCGGGGCAGGGTTCCGCGCAGCCAGATGAACAGGAAGATGAAGCACAGGACCTTGCCGAAGAACCAGAGCACCGGCCACCAGCCCTCGTTGAACCCGGCGTAGAGGTGGTCGATCCAGAACGGGGCGTGCCAGCCCCCGAGGAACAGCGTCGTGGCCAGCGCCGAGACGGTCGCCATGTTGATGTACTCGGCGAGGAAGAACAGGGCGAACTTCAGCGAGGAGTACTCGGTGTGGAAGCCGCCGACGAGCTCGCCCTCGGCCTCGGGCAGGTCGAACGGGGCGCGGTTGGTCTCGCCGATCATCGCGATCACGTAGAGCACGAAGGACGGGAACAGGATCAGCCCGAACCAGAGGTTGTCCTGCGCCGCGACGATCTCGCTGGTCGACATCGAGCCCGCGTACATGAACACCGCGATGAGCGCGAGGCCCATCGGGATCTCGTAGGAGATCATCTGCGCGCTCGAGCGCAGGCCGCCGAGCAGCGAGTAGGTCGAGCCGGAGGACCAGCCGCCGAGCACGATGCCGTAGATGCCGATCGAGGCGATCGCCATCACGAACAGCACCGCCACCGGCATGTCGGTGAGCTGGAGCGGCGTCCGGGTGCCGAAGAGGTTCACCTCGGGCCCGAACGGCACCACCGAGAAGGTCACGAAGGCCGGGATGACGACCAGGACCGGGGCCAGGAGGAAGACCACCTTGTCGGCCGCGGTCGGGATGATGTCCTCCTTCAGCGCCAGCTTCACGCCGTCCGCGAGGGACTGCAGGAGGCCGAAGGGGCCGTGCACGTTGGGGCCGATGCGGTGCTGCATCCGGGCCACGACCCGGCGCTCCCACCAGATGTTGAAGAGGGTCAGCAGCACCAGCACGACGAAGATCAGCAGGGCCTTGACCAGGATGATCCACCAGGGGTCCTGGCCGAAGGACGTCAGGTCGACGTCGGCCATCGGCACCACCGCCGGTGCCAGCGCGGAGATCGCGAGGGCGGTCACTGGTCAGCTCCCTTCACGCTCACCCGGCTGCCGGGCGAGGCGAGCCGGGACAGCACGGCCGTCCCGTACGAGTTGGTGGGCACCCAGGCGGTGCCGTCGACCATCGAGTCGACGACCTCGACCGGCAGGGTGAGGCTGCCACGGTCGCCCGTGACGGTCGCGCTCGCCCCGTCGGCCAGCCCCGCCTCGGCGGCGGTCGCCGGGCTCAGGCGGACGACGGCCGGGCGTGCCGTGGCCGCGAGGTGCTTGTCCCCGGCCTGGAGCGAGCCGTCGTCCAGCAGGGTCCGCCAGCCCGCGAGGGCCAGCCCGTCCCCGGTGGCCGCGCCCGCGCCGGCGGCGACCGGCACGAACGCCGGCGCCTCGCCGTCCCAGGGGCCGAGCTGCGCGAGCTCGCCACGCACCTCGTCCACCGTGCGGAAGCCGAGCGCCCTGCCCACGCCCAGGGCGGCGAGCTCCTCGCCGATCCCGGCCAGGACCCGGCAGTCCGGCAGCGCGGCCGGGGTGTGCAGCACGGCCTCGAACGGCCGCACGCGACCGTCCCAGGTGACGTAGGAGCCGGCCTTCTCCACCGGCGGCGCGACGGGCAGGACCACGTCGGCCGCGGCGGTCACCGCGGTGGCCCGGACCTCGAGGCTGACCACGAACGAGGCCGCCTGCAGGGCCGCGAGGAACGCGGCGGGGTCGGCGGTGTCGGCCGGGTCCACGCCGCCGACCAGCAGGCCGGCGAGGTCGCCCGCGGCGGCGGCCGCCACGATGGCGTCGGCGTCGCGGCCCGGGGTCTCCGGCAGCGACTCCACGCCCCAGTGGGCGGCGGCGTCGACGCGCGCCGCGGCGTCCGCGACCGGGCGACCGCCCGGCAGCAGGCCCGGCAGGGCGCCGGTCTCGACGGCACCGCGGTCACCCGCGCGGCGGGGCACCCAGGCGAGCCGGGCGCCGGACTTGGCGGCGAGCTCCACGGCGGCGCTGAGCGCACCGGGCACCAGGGCGAGTCGCTCGCCGACCAGGACGATCGTGTCCGCGTCCACGCCGTGGTCGGCGTGCCCGAGGAGGCCGGTGAGGGCGGCGGGCTCGTCGCCGGGCGCGGTCGGGACCAGCGTCCCGCCCATCTTGGCCAGGCCCCGCGTGGCGAACGGCGCGACCGCGAGCACCCGCAGGCCACTGGCCAGCGAGGCCTTGCGCAGCCGCAGGAAGATCGTGCCCGCCTCGTCCTCCGGCTCCAGGCCGGCGAGGACGACGGTGCGGGCGGACTCGAGGTCGGCGTAGGTGACGGCCCCCGGCTTCCAGCCCTCGACGCCGCTGCCGACGACGACGGCGGAGAGGAAGGACTCCTCCTCGGCCGAGAGCGGCCGGGCGCGGAAGTCGACGTCGTTGGTGCCGAGGCCGGTGCGGGCCAGCTTCGACCAGGCGTAGGCGTCCTCGGCGGTGAGGCGGCCGCCGGGCAGCAGCCCGACCCCGCCCGCGGCCTTCGCGGCCGCCAGGCCGCGGGCGGCCACGGCGAACGCCTCGGGCCAGGACGCGGGGCGCAGCTCGCCACGGGTCCCGTCGGCCTCGGTGTCGCGGACCATCGGGTAGCCGAGGCGGTCGTCCTGGGCCGGCCAGGCGAAGGCGAACCGGTCCTTGTCGGTGATCCACTCCTCGTTCACGGCGGCGTCGTCGCCGGCCAGGCGCCGCAGCACCCTGCCGCGGCGGTGGTCGACGCGGATCGCGGCGCCGCAGGCGTCGTGCTCGGCCACGCTCGGGGTGGAGACGAGGTCGAAGGGGCGGCTGCGGAAGCGGTAGGCCTCGCTGGTCAGCGCCCCGACCGGGCAGATCTGGATCGTGTTGCCCGAGAAGTAGGAGTAGAACGGCGCGTCCTCGGCGATGCCGATCTGCTGCCGGGCGCCGCGCTCGACCAGGGAGATGAACGGGTCGCCCGCGATCTCCGAGGCGAACCGGGTGCAGCGCTGGCAGACGATGCAGCGCTCGCGGTCGAGCAGGATCTGCGGCGAGAGGTTGATCGGCTTCGGGAACGTCCGCTTGGTGCCCTCGTTCGCGGCGAAGCGCGACTCGGTGCGGCCGTTCGACATGGCCTGGTTCTGCAGGGGGCACTCGCCGCCCTTGTCGCAGACCGGGCAGTCGAGCGGGTGATTGACCAGGAGGAGCTCCATCACGCCCTGCTGCGCCTTGTCGGCGACGGGGCTGGACGCCTGCGTCTCCACCACCATGCCCGGCGAGACCGGCAGGGTGCAGGACGCCTGGGGCTTGGGGAAGCCGCGGCCGTTGCCGGCGTCCGGGACGTCGACGAGGCACTGGCGGCAGGCACCGACCGGCTTGAGCAGCGGGTGGTCGCAGAAGCGCGGCACCTGGATGCCCGCCTGCTCCGCCGCGCGGATCACCAGGGTGCCCGGCTCCACGTCGACCTGGACGCCGTCGATCGTGACGGTGACGAGGTCGGTCCTGTCCGGGGTGGTCGTCATGCCGTGACCTCCTGCTGGTCCGCGGAGCCCGCCCAGACGGTGGAGGCGGCCGGGTCGAACGGGCAGCCGCCGTGGGTCAGGTGGGCGAGGTACTCGTCGCGGAAGTGCTTGATCGAGCTCGAGATGGGGCTGGTCGCGCCGTCGCCGAGGGCGCAGAACGAGCGGCCCAGGATGTTGTCGCACTGGTCGAGCAGCAGGTCGAGGTCCTCCTCGGAGCCCTGCCCCTTCTCCAGCCGCGCGAGGGTCTGCACGAGCCACCACGTGCCCTCGCGGCACGGGGTGCACTTGCCGCAGGACTCGTGCTTGTAGAACTCCGTCCAGCGCAGCACGGCCCGCACCACGCAGACCGTCTCGTCGAACAGCTGCAGCGCCCGGGTGCCGAGCATGGTGCCGGCGCCGGCCATCGACTCGAAGTCGAGCGGGAGGTCGACGTGCTCGGCGGTCAGCAGCGGGGTGGAGGAGCCGCCCGGCGTCCAGAACTTCAGCTCGTGGCCCTCGCGCATGCCGCCCGCGAGGTCGACGAGCTCGCGCAGCGTGATGCCGAGCGGGGCCTCGTACTGGCCGGGACGCTTCACGTGGCCCGACAGCGAGAAGATGCCCATCCCCTTGGACTTCTCGGTGCCCATCGAGGCGAACCAGTCCGCGCCGTGGCCGATGATCGAGGGGACCGACGCGATCGACTCGACGTTGTTGATGACCGTCGGGCTGGCGTAGAGGCCGGCGACCGCGGGGAACGGCGGGCGCAGGCGCGGTTGGCCGCGACGTCCCTCGAGACCCTCGAGCAGCGCCGTCTCCTCGCCGCAGATGTAGGCGCCCGCCCCGGCGTGGACCACGATGTCGAGGTCGAAGCCGGAGCCGTGGATGTCGGTGCCCAGGTGCCCGGCCTCGTAGGCCTCGCGCACCGCGTTCTGCACGCGGCGGATGACGTGGACGACCTCGCCGCGGATGTAGATGAACGCCTTCTTCGCGCGGATCGCGTAGGAGGAGATGATGACGCCCTCCACCAGCACGTGCGGGTTGGCCATCATGAGCGGGATGTCCTTGCAGGTGCCCGGCTCGGACTCGTCCGCGTTGACCACGAGGTACTTGGGGTTCGGGTTCTCCTGGGGGATGAAGGACCACTTCATCCCGGTCGGGAAGCCGGCGCCGCCACGACCGCGCAGGCCGGAGTCCTTCACCGCGGCGATGACGTCGTCGGGCGCCATCGCGAGCGCCTTGTCGAGCGCCGCGTAGCCGCCGTGGGCCTCGTAGACCTCGCGGGTCCAGGACCGGTCGGCGCCCCACGGCTCGGTGAGGACGGGGGTCAGGGTGTCGGTCATCTGCTCACTCCTCCGATCCGGACGCGGGCGCGGACGCGCCGGCGCTCGGCGCCGACCAGCCACGCTCCCGGGCGATCTCGCGGCCGGCCAGGGACGCAGGGCCCGCGCTGGGGCCCTCGTCGGCGCGGCCGTCGGGGAACCCGGCGAGCACCCGCTCGACCTCGCGCCAGCTGCACAGCCGGGGGCCGCGGGTGGAGTGCACCTCGTTGCCCGCGCGCAGGTCGTCGACCAGGGCGACGGCCTTCTGCGGGGTCATGTCGTCGAGGAACTCCCAGTTGACCATCATCACCGGGGCGTAGTCGCAGGCCGCGTTGCACTCGACGTGCTCGAGGCTCACGGTGTGCGCGTCGCCGTCCCGCTTCTCGGCGGTCTCGTCGTTGCCGACGCCGAGGTGGTCCTGGAGCGTCGCCATGATCTCGTCGCCGCCCATGACGGCGCACAGCGTGTTGGTGCAGACGCCGACGTGGAAGTCGCCCACCTCGCGCCGCTTGTACATCGTGTAGAACGTCGCGACGCCGCTGACCTCGGCGGGGGTGATGCCGAGGATCTCGGCGCACGCCTCGATGCCCTCCGGCGTCACCTTGCCCTGCGCCGACTGCACGAGGTGCAGCATCGGCAGCAGCCCGGAGCGGGCCTCCGGGTAGCGGCCGGCGATCTCGGCGAGCTCGTCGAGCGTGCTCTGCTCCAGCGTCATCGGTCGACGCCTCCCATCACGGGGTCGATGGACGCGATCGCGACGATGACGTCGGCCACCTGGCCGCCCTCGCTCATCACGCTCGTGGCCTGGAGGTTGGTGAAGGACGGGTCGCGGAAGTGGACCCGGAAGGGTCGCGTGCCGCCGTCGGAGACGACGTGCGCGCCGAGCTCGCCGCGGGGGCCCTCGATCGGCACGTACGCCTGGCCGGCCGGTACCCGGAAGCCCTCGGTCACCAGCTTGAAGTGGTGGATGAGGGCCTCCATGGACTCGCCCATGATGTGCTTGATGTGGTCGAGGCTGTTGCCCATGCCGTCGCTGCCGATGGCCAGCTGGCTGGGCCAGCCGATCTTCTTGTCGGCGACCATGACGGGCGCGCCCTCGAGGCCCGCGAGCCGGTCGGCGGCCTGCTCGACGATCCGCAGCGACTCGCTCATCTCCGCGAGACGGACGCGGAAGCGGCCGTAGGAGTCGCACGTGTCCCACGTCTGCACGTCGAACTCGTAGTCCTCGTAGCCGCAGTAGGGCTGCGTCTTGCGCAGGTCCCACGCGTAGCCGGTCGAGCGCAGCACCGGGCCGGTGAGGCCGAGCGCGAGGCAGCCCTCGAGGTCGAGGTGGCCGACCCCCTCCAGGCGGTGCTTGAAGATCGGGTTGGCGTTGCACATCGCCGCGTACTCGGGCAGCCGCTTCTTCATCAGGGCGATGAAGGAGCGGATCTCCTCCAGCGCGCCCGGGGGCAGGTCCTGTGCCACGCCACCGGGGCGGATGAAGGCGTGGTTCATCCGCAGGCCGGTGATGAGCTCGAAGAGGTCCAGCACGAGCTCGCGCTCGCGGAAGCCCATCGTCATGACGGTGAGGGCGCCGATCTCCATGCCGCCGGTCGCGATGGCGACCAGGTGGGAGGAGATGCGGTTGAGCTCCATGAGGAGCACCCGCATGACCTGCGCCTTCTCCGGCACGTCGTCCTCGATGTCGAGGAGCCGCTCGACGCCGAGCACGTAGGTGGCCTCGTTGTAGAACGGGGAGAGGTAGTCCATCCGGGTGCAGAACGTGACGCCCTGCGTCCAGGAGCGGAACTCCATGTTCTTCTCGATGCCGGTGTGCAGGTAGCCGATCCCGCAGCGGGCCTCGGTGACCGTCTCGCCCTCCATCTCGAGGATGAGGCGGAGCACGCCGTGGGTCGACGGGTGCTGCGGGCCCATGTTGACGACGATCCGCTCCTCGGCGGCCTCGCCCAGGCCCTCGGCGATGGAGTCCCAGTCCTGCCCCGTGACCGTGAAGACGCGGCCCTCGGAGGTCTCGGAGGAGCCGGCGTACACGTCCTGGTCGGTGCTCATCAGTTGTAGCTCCTCCGCTGGTCGGGAGGCGGAACCGTGCCGCCCTTGTACTCCACCGGGATGCCGCCCAGGGGGTAGTCCTTGCGCTGGGGGTGGCCCGGCCAGTCGTCGGGCATGAGGATGCGGGTCAGCGACGGGTGGCCGTCGAAGACGATCCCGAACATGTCGAAGGTCTCCCGCTCGTGCCAGTCGAGCGTCGGGTAGACCGCGACGAGCGACGGGACGTGCGGGTCGGAGTCCGGCGCGGCCGTCTCCAGCCGGATGCGTCGGTTGTAGGTCATCGAGAGCAGGTGGTAGACGACGTGCATCTCGCGCCCGGCGTCCTCCGGGTAGTTCACGCCGCTGACGCCGGCGCAGAACTCGAAGCGGAGGGCGGGGTCGTCGCGCAGGACGCGGCCGACGACCGCGAGGTCCTCGCGGCGCACGTGGAAGGTGATCTCCCCGCGGTGCACGACCACGGAGCGCAGCGCGTCCTCCACGCCCGCGGACGCGGCGGCGGCCACGAGGGCGTCGGCGACGGCGTCGAACCAGCCGCCGTAGGGCCGGGCGCTCGGGGCGGGCCACTCGACGGCCTTCGTGAGGCCGCCGTAGCCGGAGGTGTCACCGGTGCCGTGGACGCCGAACATGCCGGTGCGGACGCCGGCGGTGTGCTGCGTCCCGACCGGCGCCGGCACGTTCTCCGGCGACTGGTCGGTGGCGGCCTGGTCGGGGGTCTCGTCGCTCACCGCAGGAGGCCCTTCATGTCGGAGGTCGGGAGGGCCGCCAGCGCGCTCTCCTCGAGCTCGGCGATCTCGGCCTGGCGGTGCGCGCCCAGCTTGGTGTGCTGCACCTGGTCGTGGAGCTTGAGGATCGCGTCGATGAGCATCTCCGGGCGCGGCGGGCAGCCGGGGAGGTACATGTCGACGGGGACGACGTGGTCGACGCCCTGCACGATCGCGTAGTTGTTGAACATGCCGCCCGAGGAGGAGCAGGCGCCCATCGCGAGGACCCACTTGGGGCCGGGCATCTGGTCGTAGATCTGGCGCAGGACCGGGGCCATCTTCTGGCTCACGCGGCCGGCCACGATCATCAGGTCCGCCTGGCGGGGGCTGGCGCGGAAGACCTCCATGCCGAACCGGGCGAGGTCGTACTTCGGGCCGCCCGAGGTCATCATCTCGATGGCGCAGCAGGCCAGGCCGAAGGTCGCGGGCCAGAACGACGCCTTGCGGAAGTACCCGGCCACCCCCTCGACGGTGGTCAGGAGGACGCCGCTGGGGAGCTTCTCCTCGATACCCATCAGTCACGGTCCTTTCGGGGTGTCGGGCGGACGTGCGCGTGCGGTGCCGTCGGGGCCATGCCGCTCAGTCCCAGTCGAGTCCGCCGCGGCGCCACACGTAGACGTAGGCGACGAAGACGGTGGCGATGAAGATGACCATCTCGACCAGGCCGAAGAGGGCCATCTGGTCGAACTCCAGCGCCAGCGGGTAGAGGAAGACGATCTCGATGTCGAAGACGATGAAGAGCATCGCGGTGATGTAGTACTTCACCGGGAACCGCCCGCCGCCGACCGGCTGCGGGGTCGGCTCGATGCCGCACTCGTAGGAGTCCAGCCGGGCCCGGTTGTAGCGCTTCGGGCCGGTGAGGGTGCTGACCACGACCGAGAACACGGCGAAGCCGGCGGCGATGGCCCCCAGCACCAGGACCGGGATGTAGAGCTCCAAGGGTTTCTCCTCCCGCGCGGTGGGACGCTCCCCCCGGAGGGTGAGCGCTCGCACCTCGCGCGCTTGTGAAACGCGTCACGAGTGGTGCAGGCGGCAGTCTGCCACCAACACGGGACCTTAGTGAACGGGGGTCGGGGCGCGCACGCCGCCCTGACCTGCGCATTTTGCCCACAGCGGCGTTGCGGAATTGCGTTCCGGGAGACCCGACAGAGCCCCTCGTCCTCCCCTGGGAGGGCCCTAAGAATGCTCCTGACCTGCGAGGACGTGGCGTCTCTCACAGTCTGTGGGTTTCCGGTGCCGCCCGACCCCTCGCGGGAGGGGCCCTCGGCCCCCGCAGGACGTGACCTTCACGACCCGTCCACGTTCCGGGCGCGCCGCGGCACGCGACGTCCAGGAGGGCCTGCGGACGACGTCAGGAACGGGTGGCCGCAGGCGTCAGGCGCGGCCGCGGTGCAGGGCGACGATGCCGCCCGAGAGGTTGCGCCACTCCACGTCCGCCCAGCCCGCCTCGGCGAGCATCGCGGCGAGGCCGGCCTGGTCGGGCCAGGCGCGGATCGACTCGGCCAGGTACACGTAGGCGTCCGGGCTCGAGGAGACCGCGCGCGCCACCGGCGGCAGCGCGCGCATGAGGTACTCGACGTAGAGGGTGCGGAACGGCGACCAGGTGGGGTGGCTGAACTCGCACACCACGATCCGGCCGCCCGGCTTCGTCACCCGGCGCAGCTCGCGCAGGCCCGCGAGCGGGTCGACGATGTTGCGCAGGCCGAAGGAGATGGTGACCGCGTCGAAGGTGGCGTCCGCGAAGGGCAGCTTCGTGCCGTCGCCGGCGGTGAAGGGCAGGTGCGGGCGCGCCTGCTTGCCCACGCGCAGCATCCCGAGGGAGAAGTCGCACGGGACGACGGTCGCGCCGGCGTCGTGGAACGGCACGCTGCTCGTGCCGGTGCCGGCGGCGAGGTCCAGCACCCGCTCCCCCGGCTGCGGGTCGACGGACGCGATGACGGCGGTGCGCCAGCGGCGGTCCTGCCCCAGCGACAGCACGTCGTTGGTGACGTCGTAGCGCTTGGCCACGGCGTCGAACATGCGACGGACGTCGCTCGGCTGCTTGTCCAGGTCTGCACGGGCCACGGCGCCAGCGTAGTGGGGCCCGCCCCCACCCCCCGGACCCGGGAGCACGGCGGGGAACGCCGACCGGCGAGTGGGGCAGGTCGCAGGGCCCGGCGCGCGTGCCGGGTCCGGTCCCGGTGCCGAGGCGGCCCGGACTAGTCTCGGCACGTGACCACCGATCCCGACGGCGTCCCCACCCAGGGGGCCGCTCCCCGGCTCGTGGCCCGGACCGTGGCCCTCGAGCCGGGCGTCGCGGACTCGCTGCTCGACCTGCTGCCCGCGGACTCCCCCGTCACCTGGCTGCGCCGGGGCGAGGGGCTCGTCGGCTGGGGCGAGGCGGCCGTCGTGCGCACCCGCGGCGCCGAGCGGTTCGCCGACGCGGACACCTGGTGGTCGGAGGTCGTCGCGCGGGCCGTCGTCCGCGACGAGGTCGGTCTGCCCGGCACGGGCCTGGTGGCGTTCGGCTCCTTCGCCTTCGCGGACGCGCCGGGCGACTCCGTCCTCGTCGTGCCCGCCGTGCTCGTGGGACGCCGCGGCGACCGCGCGTGGGTCACCACCGTCGGCCACGACCTCGACCACCTGCCCTCCACGCTGCACCCGGCTGAGCCGGCCGCCTGCCCGGGTCAGGTCACCTACGCCGACGGCGCGCTGGACGGCGAGCAGTGGATGTCGGCGGTGGCCGACGCCGTGGCCCGGATCGAGCAGGGCGAGGTGGAGAAGGTCGTGCTGGCGCGCGACCTCGTCGCCACGACCGAGCGGCCGGTCGACGTCCGCTGGCCCCTGCGCCGGCTCGCGACGAGCTACCCCACCACCTGGACCTTCCACGTCGACGGCCTGCTGGGCGCGACGCCCGAGATGCTCGTGCGCCGCGAGCGCGGCCTGGTCACCTCGCGGGTGCTGGCCGGCACCATCCGGCGCACCGGCGACGACCGCCGCGACGCGGAGCTCGCGGGCGCCCTGGCCCGCTCCTCGAAGGACCTCGAGGAGCACGAGTACGCCGTGCGCTCCGTCGCGGACGCCCTCGGCCCGCACTGCTCGTCGATGAACGTGCCCGACGCCCCGTTCGTGCTCCACCTGCCCAACGTCATGCACCTGGCCAGCGACGTGGCCGGCGTGGTGGCCGACCCGTCCGCGGCGTCCTCGCTGCGGCTGGCGGAGTCGCTGCACCCGTCCGCGGCCGTCGGGGGCACCCCGACCGCGGACGCCGTCGCCGTGATCGGCGAGGTCGAGAAGATGGACCGCGGACGCTACGCCGGCCCGGTCGGCTGGATCGACGCCGGAGGCGACGGCGAGTGGGGCATCGCCCTGCGCTCCGCGGCCGTCTCGGGCCACACCGTCCGGCTCTTCGCCGGCTGCGGCATCGTCGCGGGCTCCGACCCGGCCGCCGAGCTGGCCGAGTCGCAGGCCAAGCTCGTGCCGATGCGGGACGCGCTCGGCAGCTGAGGCCGCGTGCAGGCGGGCCCCGTGGCGGGTCCGCCGGTCAGCCGCGGGTGAGCACGGCCCGCGCGAGGTCGCGCAGGTCGATCCGGGCGAGCAGCCGCTCGTCCGCGCCGACGGTGATCCACTCGACCCCGTCCGGGTCGGGCTCCGCCTGCTCCCAGCGCTGCGGCTCGATCGAGGCGAGCTCGTCGATGGCGAACGCGAGCGGCGCCCCGTCGACGTCGACCAGCAGGAGCGGCCCGCCCTCGACGCGGCGCGGTCCGGCGGAGAGGCCGGCGCGGCCCAGCGAGGGCACCAGGTCGACCACCGGCAGGACGCAGCCCCGGTGGGTGAGCATCCCCAGGACGTCCCCGCCGACGCGGGTCTCGAGCAGCTCGGCGGACCAGGGCAGGATCTCGCGGACCTGCTCCAGCGGCACGGCGGCGTAGGCACCGCCGGCCCCGAGGACGAGGTGCGCCTCGCCGTGCACGGCGGCCCGCTCGAGGCCGTCCTCGCCGACGAGCAGCGGGTCGAGGGCCACGGGCTCCTCGGCCTCCTCGCTCATCACCGAGCCCATGACGGCGACCCGCTCGTCGCCGGAGAGCCGGGGCCCGTCGACGACGAGGACGCGGCCGTGCCCCTCGACGTCCGCGACGCCCCGGATGAGCTCGGGGTGCGGCAGCACGAAGGACGGCACGGGCATGAGGTCGCCGAGGTCGAGGTCGACCATCGTGACCAGCGAGGTGATGCCGAGGACGACGTGCCCGTCGCCGGCGTCGACGACCAGGCCGGGCCCGCCCTCCTCGCGCTCGGTGACGCCGAGGCCGAGGAGGGTGAGCAGGTCGGTGACGGCCACCTGGTGGCCCATGAACTCGGTGGTGCCGCGGCACAGCTCGCCGTCGATGACGGAGGGCTGCGCGTGGAAGGACGGCAGGGTGGTGCGGCCGGTGGCGATGTCGACGGCGAACAGGACGTCGCCGCAGCGCAGCAGCGTGCAGCTGGTGACGTCGCTGCCGACCGCCTCCGCGGCCGCGTCGACGGGCACGGGCACGGACGGCCAGCCGGGGTGACCCAGCAGCGTGCGGACGTCCAGGACGGAGACGATCCCACCGGGGAGCGCGTCGTGGACGAAGGCGGCGGTGCAGGCGGGGTGACCCAGGGAGGCGGCGCCGTGCTCCGGGGCGGTGCCGTCGGGGGACGACGGGCCGGGCGTCCCAGCTGCCCGTCCGCCGTCCCCGTCGGGGGTCCACGCCGGTGCCGGGGGGAGGGCCTCGTCGGCCGTCCCACCTCCGACACGGAAGTGGACCATCTCCTCGGCCGGCACGGACAGGACCGAGCGGACGCGTTCGGCCAGCACACCGATCATCCGTTCACCGTCGGAAACCACCACCACGATCTCCGGGTCGTCCTGTCCGGGCAGTCCGAGCCACGCCCGTGCGTCCACCACGGGCAGGATGTGCTCGCGGAGCCGCATCGCTCCGCGCAGCCCCGCGGCCCGGGTGGGCAGCGGGACGAAGGAGTCCGGCACCGGCACGACCTCGCGCAGCGCGTCGAGCGGCAGCGCCAGGTCGACCCCGCCGAGCACCAGCGCGCCGAGCACGACGGTGCCGGCGCCCACGCCCGTGAGCGCGGCCCGCGCTCCCTCGAGGTCCCCGTGCCCGGTGGCGGTCGGCACGAGGCCCTCGAGGGCCGGGTCCACGTAGCCGACGAGGTCGGCTGCGGGCAGCTCACCCTGCGGCGTCTCCCAGGCCCCGAGCTCGTCGGGGAGGGCCGGTGCCAGGGTGAGCACCGCGGCGGTGTCCGCGGTGGTCGTGGCCGTCGCGTCGCCCGCGGGGCCCCCGAGCAGGTGCTCGGGGACGTCCTCGGGGACGGGCGGCAGGGCGTGGAGCGTCATGGTGGCGTCCTGTCGGGAGGGCCGGGTGGAGCCGGCCTGGCCGGGGGGGCCGGGTGGGACGGGGTGCGGGGGGAGGGAGCGTCAGATCGCCGTCTCGGCGGCCAGGCCGTCGAGCAGGGAGCGGACCTCGGTGGCCGCCTCCCGCTGGGTGACGGTGGCGTCGAGGATCTCCCGGATGGCGTCGCTGGTGGCGGTGACGCTGCCGGCGATGCGCTCGAAGGACGTCTCGGCGCGCTTGGCCACGTCGTGCCCGGCGTCGATGCGCTCGGTGGACTGCAGGATGAGCCCGCCGATCTGGTGGGCGGCCTCCGACGAGCGCTCCGCGAGCTTGCGGACCTCGCCGGCGACGACCGAGAAGCCGATGCCGTGCTCGCCGGCCCGGGCCGCCTCGATGGAGGCGTTGAAGGCCAGCAGGTTGGTCTGCGCGGCGATCTCGGCGATCACGCGGACGATCTCGCTGATCGAGTGGCTGGAGCGCTGGAGGGCGACGATCGCCTCGAGCGAGGAGGCGAGCGCCTCGGCGCCGGACGCGGCGTCGTCGGAGCTCTGGGCGGCCGACCTGCCGGCCTCCTCGGTGTACCGGCCGACCTCGACCAGCCCGGTCTCGAGCATGGCGACGGCCTCGGCCATCCGGGTCGTCCGCTCGGAGATGATCCGCTCGCGCTCGACCTGGTCGGTGATGTCGTGGGCGTACTTGACCACCTTGAAGGGGCGGCCGTGCCCGTCGAGGATCGGCGAGTAGGTGGCCTGGAGGTGGACCGAGCGGTTGAACTTGCCGACCCGCTCGAAGCGTCCGGCGATGAACTCGCCCTTGCTCAGGCGCAGCCAGAAGTCGCGGTACTCCTCGGTGCGGACGTAGGCGTCGGTGCAGAACATCGAGTGGTGCTGCCCGACGATCTCGCGCTGCGAGTAGCCCATGGCGCGCAGGAAGTTGTCGTTGGCGCCGATGACGTGGCCCTCGAGGTCGAACTCGATGACGGCCTGGGCGGCGTCGATGGCGGTCACCTTGCCGACGAACTCGGCGTTGCGCGCCTTCTGCTCGGTGATGTCGGTGGCGAACTTGACCACCCCGGTCGCCCGTCCCTCGGCGTCCAGGATGGGGTTGTAGGTGGCCTGCAGCCAGAGCTCGCGGCCCGACTTGTGCCGGCGCTGGAACTCGCCCGAGACGTACTCGCCGCGGCCGAGGGTGTTCCAGAAGTCGACGTAGTCGGAGGAGGAGGCGTACTCGGGGTCGCAGAAGATCCGGTGGTGCTTGCCGACGACCTCGCCGCGCTGGTAGCCGGTGGTGCGCAGGAAGTTGTCGTTGACGAACCGGATCGTGCCGTCGAGGGAGAACTCGATGACGGCCTGTGAGCGGTGCAGCGCGGCGACGTTGGCGGCGTGCTCGGCGGCGGTGTCGCGCTCGTGGGTGACGTCGGTGAGCAGCGCGAGGACGGTGTCGACCTCGTCGCCCTCCGACAGGGCGAGGTAGCTGCCCTGGAGCCAGCGCACGCGGCCGTCGCGGGCGACCCGACCGAAGACGTCCTGGCGGTGCCCGCCGCCGCGCAGGAGCTGCCAGAGCAGCTGCTCCTCGCGCAGGACGTCGTCGCGCAGCAGGATCTCGTGCGGCTGCCCGACGAGCTCCTCGACCGTGTAGCCGAGGGTCTCGGCCAGGGCCGCGTTGACGTGGCGGATGATCCCGTCGGGGGCGAGCTCCATGACCAGGCAGCTCTGCTCGAGCGCGGTGCGGACCTGGCCCTCACGGGCGGAGGAGGCGCGGCGGGCGGTGCTGGCGCCGGTGGTGGTGTCGGTGGCAGTGGCTCGCGTGGTCACGGCCGCTCCTCTCGTCGTGCTTGGGGGGACACCGAGCCGTTCGTCCCGGGACCAAGGTCCTTGAGAGATCCGTCCTCACATGTTCTTCACGGCCGCGACGGCAACGTTTGCGTCCGGTGTTCTCAGGTCGGTGGTCCAGACCGGAGGTGTCTCGCGAGGCGGGCGCGGGTGACGCCGTGGTCGGGCCGGCGGGGCGCCCGAGCGGGCGCTGGGCGGCGCTTGAGTGCGGGGCGGGCGTCGCCTCAGAGGTCGGCGCCGACGCCCAGGCGGGTGTACTCGAGGCCCAGGGGGTCCAGGAAGCGGTGGAGGTGCCCGTCCGCGATGCGCAGGCCGGCCTCGGAGTAGATGGCGTCGTGGATGGCGACGTTGCGCGCGGCGCCCACCGAGCGGGCGAAGTCGACGCACTCGGAGACCTTCATCCAGGGCGCGGACACGGGCAGGAGCAGGACGTCGACCGGCCGACCGGGGCCGTCGAGGGAGTCGCCCGGGTGGAAGACCGTCGTGGCCGGCGCGCCCTCGGTGGGCAGCGTGAGCAGGTAGCCGGAGTTGTCGAAGCGGTCGTACTCGGGGTGGATCACCGCGTGCTTCTCGTTCACGGCGCGGACCAGCACGCCGGCGGCCGTGAACGCCTCGCCCGGCCGGACGACCGTGACCCGCTCGCTCACGTCCGGCGCCTGCGCGGCGATGGCGTCCGCGACGGCCTGGATGGTGAACACCGGCGCGTCGGTGCGCCGGAGGTTCTCTGGGTGCAGGTGGTCGGCGTGCTCGTGGGTGAGCAGCACCGCGCCGGCCCCGTCGACCGCCGCCGGGTCCGTGAAGTTGCCCGGGTCCAGGACGATCACCGACCCCTCGTGCTCGACCCGGACGCAGGCGTGGCCGAACTTGGTGATCCGCATGTGTCCCACGCTAGCCCGGCCTCCTGGGTCGCCGGGTGGCCTCCTGCCTCGGCGGTGGTCGAGGTGCGAGGCCGGCCACGGCCGAGCCTCGAGACCGAGGTGCAGCGGTGGTCGAGGTGCGGGGCCGGCCACGGCCGAGCCTCGAGACCGCGGTGCGGCGGTGGTCGAGGTGCGGGGCCGGCCACGGCCGAGCCTCGAGACCGCCGCGCCCCACGAAACCCGCTCGCGCGGCCGGGTGCGCGGCCGAGAGGATGCGTGCCGTGTGGACGGTGGTGGTCGCGGGACTCGTCACGGGCTGGGCGATCGCCCTCCCGGTCGGAGCGATCGGGGTGCTGCTCGTCTCGCTGGGTGCGCGGGACGGCTGGCCCACGGCGTCCGCCGCCGCCCTGGGCGTCGCGACGGTGGACGGCGCGTTCGCGGCGGTGGCCGTGCTGGCCGGTGCCGCCGCGGCGGCGGTGCTGGAGCCGATCGCCGGTCCGCTGCGCGTCGCCGCGGCCGGCGTCCTGCTGGTCGTGGCGGTGCTGGTGGGGCGGTCGGCGCTGCGTCCCGCCCCCTCCCCCGCGCCCGACGATCCCACCGGTGCCCCCGCCGCTTCTCCCGGGCTGACCCCGCTGCGCGCGTACCTCCTGCTGCTGGGGCTGACGGCGGTGAACCCGACGACGGTCGTGTACTTCGTGGCGGTCGTGCTCGGCAACGACGCGGTGGTCGCGGGGCCGGCGGAGTCGTGCGTGTTCGTGCTGGCCGCGTTCGCGGCGTCGGCGTCGTGGCAGCTGGTTCTGGCGGGGTCCGGGGCGGCGCTCGGCCGCGCCGCGTCGTCCGACCGCGCCCGCCGTGTCACCGGACTCGTCTCCGCCGTGGTCGTCGCCCTCCTCGCCGTCCACACGCTGCTGGGCTAGCCGCCGCTGTTCTCCCCGCCGGCGACTCTGGGGACGTCATCCATCCGGGTGCGTCCTGGGGGCGGAACGTATGACGTCCCGGTGCGACCGGCCGCGGACAGCCGGAACGTCATCCATCCGGGCGCGCCCCAGGGCCGCAACGTATGACGTCCCGAGGCGACCGGCCGCGGACAGCCGGAACGTCATCCATCCGGGCGCGTCCCAGGGCCGGAACGTATGACGTCCCGAGGCGACCGGCCGCGGGCAGCCGGAACGTCATCCATCCGGGCGCGCCCCAGGGCCGCAACGTATGACGTCCCGAGGCGACCGGCCGCGGGCAGCCGGAACGTCATCCATCCGGGTGCGTCCCAGGGGCGGAACGTATGACGTCCGGGGGCGACCGGCCGCGGGCTGGGGCGGGAGGGGCCTACGGTGACCGAGTGGGGTCGGCGGAGACGGTCATCAGGGCGGCGGTGCCGGCGGACGCCGAGGCGTGGACCGACCTCCACCTCGACGCGTGGGACGACGCCTACACGGGGCTGATGCCCGAGGCGTTCCTGCGGCAGCGGCGGGTGGAGCGGGCTGAGTCCGTGGTGCGCCGGCGCGAGCTGCTCGAGGGCGGTGCCCGGGTGCTGCTGGCCGTGGAGCCGGGTGGACACGACGGTGCCGGCGATCCGGGCGGCGCTGACGGTCCTGGCGACTCGGGGGAGAAGCTCATCGGGTTCGCGAGCGCGGGCCCTGCCCGGGACGTCGACCCGCCCGCGGCGGTCGAGCTGACCGCGCTGTACGTCCGGGCCGAGCGTTGGGGGACCGGGCTGGGTCACCGGCTGCTCGCGGCCGCGCTGGCCGACGCCGGCTGCACCGCCGCCGACCCGGTCTACCTCTGGGTGCTCGAGGGCAACGAGCGGGCGATCGGCTTCTACCGCCGGCACGGGTTCGAGCTGGACGGCGCGGTCGACCCCACCCCCGTCGGCCGTCACCTGCGGATGCAGCGCCGCCCCTGACCCGCCCCGGGCAGCTGTGGGCGGTGTGCCAGCAACCTGGCCGTGGCTCGAGTCGGTTGCTCAGACACCGCCACCCAGCCGCCCAGCGACCGGAGGTGCCCCAGCAACCCCACCACACCTCAGGTCGGTTGCTGACACACCGCCACTCAGCCGCCCACCGACCGGAGGTGCCCCAGCAACCGGTTCAGCCACCAGACCCGTTGCCCACACACCGCCAGTCAGCCACCCGCCGACCGCAGGTGCCCCAGCAACCCCACCGCACCTCAAGTCGGTTGCTCACACACCGCCACTCAGCCACACACCGACCGAAGGTGCCCCAGCAACCGGTTCAGCCACCAGACAGGTTGCTCACACACCGCCCACCCAGCCGCCACAGCAGCCGCCACCGCAGCAGACCCGCTCAGGCCACCTGGGGCAGCGAACCGGGCAGCACGTCACCCGAGTCGGCCAGGACATCACCAGCCACCTCCACGACCCCCAGCACCTGACGCGCAACAGCGACGAGGTCCACCTGGGCGAGAAGCTGCTCGGCCTCCCCGACGGTGACCCACTGGACACCGTCGGCGTCGAGGTCGGGCTGCGCCCAGAGCACCGGGTCGATGGAGACGAGCGCGTCGATGGCCAGGCCGACCACTCCCCCGCCGGCCTCGACGAGCAGGACGGGGCCGAGGCCACCGCCCCACCCGTGGCCGAGGTGCGGGGCCAGCGGGACGACGGGCAGCACGCGCCCGCGGTGGGTGACCAGACCCAGCACCCCGGGCACCTGCGTGGGCAGGAGGTCGTCGGGCACGGGCAGGATCTCGCGCACCTGCTCCAGCGGCGAGCACACCCGGCCCCCGGCGTCCAGCACCAGCTGGGCCGCGCCGGGGAGCGAGCCGCGCTCGTCGTCGGTGAGCGAGGAGACGTCGCTGGCCAGCCGCGTGACGGAGGCGTCCTCGGTCATGATCGCCGCCAGCGAGACGACCCGCTCGTCGTGCACCAGCGCCTCCCCGTCCAGGACGATGGCCCGACCGTGCCCGGGCACGTGCGCGAGCCCGCGGACCAGCTCGGGGCGCGGCAGCGCGAGGTCGGGGGCGGGCAGGACGTCGGCGTCCTCGATGTCGGTCATCGTGACCAGCGCGCTGAGCGCGAGCACCACGTGACCCCGGCCGGCGTCGACGACCAGCCCGGGGCCGGCCTCCTCGCGCTCGGTGACCCCGAGGCCGAGCAGCACCAGCAGGTCGGTGACGCCCACCTGCCACTGCTGGTAGCCGGTCGTGCCGAGGCACAGCGCGGAGTCGACCACCGACGGCCGTACCCCGAACGCGGGCAGCGTCGTGCGCGCGTGGGCGATGTCGATGGCGAGCAGGTGCTCGCCGCAGCGCAGGAGCGTGTAGGTGTTGACGAGGGACGCACCGCCCGACCGCCCGAGCTCGGCGACGGGCACGGCGACGGTCGGCCAGCCGGACTGGGCGAGGAGCGCCTCGACGTCCAGGACGGTGACGATGTCGTCGTCGGCTCCCTGGTCGCCGGGCACCTCGTCGGCGCGCGGCGACAGCACCGCGGGGGTGAGGAGCCCGCCCGGGGCGTCCAGGCCCACGACGTCCTCGCCGGGGACCCGCGACACGCGCGTCACCCCGTCGGCCGCCATGCCGAGCATCCGCTCCCCGTCGCTGAGGACGACGACGATGGCGGGCTCGGCCGTGTCGTCGAGGCCGAGGCGCGGGCGGGCGTCGACGAGCGGCAGGACGTGCTCGCGCAGCCGCATCAGGCCGACCACACCGGGCGCGGCCGCCGGGAGCCGCGTGACGGTGCCGGGCCACGGGACCACCTCGCGCAGGTGCGCCAGGGGCAGGGCCAGGGAGGCCCCGCCGATCACGACCAGCCCGAACACGAGGTCGTCCGAGGCGGAGCCCACGGAGCCCACAGAGCCCACAGAGCCCACAGAGCCCACAGAGCCCACAGAGCCCACAGAGCCCACAGAGCCCACGGAGCCCGCAGAGCCCGTGGAGCCCGTGGCGGCCACACCGGCCCCCGGCGTCCCCGCGGAGACGGCGGACGTCGCCGCGAGCGCCCCGAGCCCCGCCTCAGGCGGCATGGTCGGTGGAGAGCTGGCCGATCAGCTCGCGCACGCGCGCCGCCGACTGCCGCTGCTCGCTGGTCGCCTCGGCGATCTGGCCGATCGCGTCGCCGGTGGAGTCGACGGAGGCGACGATGCGGGTGAAGGCCTCCTCGGCCTTCTTGCCCACGGTCGACCCCTCCTCGATCCGGCTCGCGGACTCCGCGATGAGCGTGCCGATCTGGTGCGCGGCCTCCGACGAGCGCTCGGCGAGCCGGCGGACCTCGCCCGCCACCACCGAGAAGCCGACCCCGTGCTCGCCGGCCCGCGCCGCCTCGATGGAGGCGTTGAAGGCGAGGAGGTTGGTCTGCGCGGCGATCTCGGCGATCACGCGGACGATCTCGCTGATCGAGTGGCTCGAGCGCTGGATGGCAGCGATCGCGTCGAGCGTGGCGCCGAGCGCCTGGCTGCCGGCCGCGGCGTCGGTCGACGTCTGCTGGGCGTTCTCGCGGGCACCCTGGCTGGAGGAGCCGATCTGGTCGATGCTCGCGGCGAGCTCGGCGACGGCGTCGGTCATGGCGCGGGTCGAGTGCGCCACCCGGCGCTCGGTCTCGACCTGCTCGGTGATGTCGTGGGCGTACTTCACCACGCGCACGGGGCGGCCGAGGCCGTCCAGGATCGGCGAGTAGGTGGCCTGCAGGTGCACGGAGCGCCCGAACTTGCCGACCCGCTCGAAGCGTCCGGCGACGTGCTCGCCCTTGCTCAGCCGCAGCCAGAAGTCGCGGTACTCCTCGGTGCGCACGTAGTCGGCCGTGCAGAACATCGAGTGGTGCTGGCCGACGATCTCGCGCTGGGAGTAGCCCATGGCGCGCAGGAAGTTGTCGTTCGCCTCCAGCACGGTGCCCTCGAGGTCGAACTCGATGACGGCCTGCGCGCTGTCGAGGGCCCCGATCTTGCCGCGGAACTCGGCGGTGCGGGCCTTGTCGGCGGTGACGTCGGTGGCGAACTTGATGACGCCGACCGGGCTTCCGCTCGCGTCGAGGATCGGGTTGTAGGTGGCCTGGAGCCACAGGTCCGAGCCGTCCTTGTGGCGGCGACGGAACTCACCGCTCACGTACTCGCCGGCGGCCAGGTCCTGCCAGAACCGCTCGTACTCGGCCGAGGCCGCCTGCTCGGCGTCCACGAACATCCGGTGGTGCTCGCCGACGACCTCGCCGCGGTGGTAGCCGACGGCGTGCAGGAAGTGGTCGTTGACGTCGACTACGGTGCCCGAGAGGTCGAACTCGATGACGGCCTGGGAGCGCCACATCGCCGCGACCTTCGCCTCGGCGGCGAGGTGCTTGTTCCGCATGTCCGTCACGTCGTCGAGGAGGGCGACGACCTCGACCACCTTGCCCCGGTCCGCGGGCACCCCGGTGTAGGTGCCGGTGAGCCAGACGGTCCGACCGTCGCGCGCCTGGCGGGCGAAGGTGCTGTTCACCTGCTCACCGAGCAGGATGCGACGCCACACCAGCTCCCACTCGCGTTCCACGGCCGAGGACAGGAGCATCGTGTGCGGCTGCCCGACGAGGTCCTCCTCGATGTAGCCCAGCAGCCGGGCGAGCTTCTCGTCGACGCCGACGATGGTGCCGTCGGTGTCGAGGCGCAGCAGCGCCGAGGAGCGCGTCAGCGCAGCGACGAGCGCGCCGGCGTCGAGGGGGGCCCGGTCGGGGAGGGGGCTGGCTGCTGCAGGCACGGTGGTCCTCGGGGTGCTCAGGGGAAGGATGCTGGGGAGGCACCTCGCCCATCGCCCCCGCGGGCCCGCGGATGAGCCGTCCCCGGCCCCGCGGGCGAACTCTCACGGCATCTTCACGCCCGGCGCGTTCGCACAGGTCACGCCGTGAGGTGGTGGACGTAGCACCAGCGCCAGTCCTCGTCCGGCTCCGCGGACTGCATGACCGGGTGCGCGGTGCCCCGGAAGTGCGCGGTCGCGTGCTGGCCCGGGCTGGAGTCGCAGCAGGCCACGTTCCCGCAGGTCAGGCAGCGGCGCAGCGCCACCCAGGTGGTCCCCTCGTCCAGGCAGGCACGGCACGTCTCGCCGGTGCCCCCGCCCTCGCCACCGCCCTCGCCACCGCCCCCGCCCTCGATCGCGGTCACGGCCGGGACGGCCGGGTGCTGGGCCAGGTGCTCGCAGCCGCCGGCGACGACCGTGCGGGCCTGCGCCGAGACGACGACCTGCCGCTGCTCGCTCGCCCGGTCGATCATCGACTCCTCCACGTCGAGGGAGGCCAGGACGTCGGCCACGACGTCGGCCGGCACGGTGCCGCCGTCCCGGATCTCCAGGACGCGGCGGCGCTCCGCGTCGATCATCGCCAACCGGGCCCGGGCGTACAGGTCGGACGGCGCCTCGGCGTCCGCGACCGTGCCGAGCCGCTCCCAGGCCGCGAAGTTCCGCTGGTCCACCCGCGCCCGGATCATGTCCACCACGCCGTGACGGTCCTCGTAGTCGACCTCCTCCAGCGCGGCGAAGCCCGCCTTCGAGGCCTGCTGCAGCAGCGTCGCCCGGGCCAGCGCGTCGTCCATCGGGTCCGGCGAGGGGATCGAGAGCCGGCGGGCGAGCAGCGGCAGGGTCGGGCCCTGGAGCAGCAGGGTGCCGGCGACCACCGTGAAGGCCACCAGCAGCAGGACCTCACGGTGGGGCACGTCGTCCGGGATGACGAACGCCGCGGCCAGCGTCACCACGCCCCGCATCCCGGCCCAGCCGAGCACGAGGGTGTAGCTCCACGGCGTCCTCGGGTCGGACCCGGGGTCGGCACGCGGCATGAGGAGCGCGAAGCGCGAGGAGAAGACCCAGACCAGCCGCAGCACGATCACCGTGGCGAGCACCGCCAGGCAGACCGCGACGATCCTCGCCGGCGACAGCGCGGAGTCGCCGATCTCGGCCAGGATGGCGTGGGCCTGGAGGCCGATGAGCAGGAAGACGGCGTTCTCCAGCAGGAACGCCACCGTGCCCCACGTGGTCCGCTCGGCGATCCGCGACTGCGCCGTCTGGAGCACGGGCGCCTGGTGGCCCAGGAGCAGGCCCGCGACCACGACCGCGATCACCCCGGAGGCGCCCACCTCCTCCGCGAGCACGTAGGCGCCGAAGGGGATGACCAGCGAGATGCCGACGTCGACGTGGGAGTCGTCGAGGTGCTTGCGCACCAGCGCGACGAGCTTGTAGACGGCGATCCCGATGAGCGAGCCGCCCACCGCGGCGACGAGGAAGTCCCAGCCGACGTCCCAGGCGCTGATGCCCACCGCGCCCGCGGCGATGGCGGTGCGCAGCGCGACCAGGGCCGTGGCGTCGTTGAAGAGCGACTCGCCCTCCAGGATCGTCACGATCCGGCGCGGCAGCCCGATACGGCGGCCGATCGCGATGGCCGCCACCGCGTCCGGCGGGCCCACCACCGCGCCGATCGCGAAGCTCGCCGCCCACCCGATCGGGGTGAGCGCGTGCACCACCACCGCGACCCCGGCCGCGGTGAACACCACCAGCCCGACCGACAGCAGCAGGATCGGCCGCCGCTGGGCGCGGAAGTCGACCAGCGAGGTCTCCAGGGCCGCCGAGTACAGCAGCGGCGGCAGCAGCCACAGCAGCACGATCTCGGGCTCGAGCGCCAGGTCGGGCACGAACGGGAGGTAGGACGCCAGCAGCCCGACCACCGTCAGGACCAGCGGCGCCGGGAGGTCGAGCCGGCGGCTGACGCCGGTGACCGCCAGCACCACCAGGGTCAGGACGATGAGCAGCAGCGCGACCTCCACGTGGGCATCCTCCCAGGGCCCACCGGCCGCGCGCCTCGCCCGTAGCCGGGCTCACACCCGGCCGCGCTCAGGCGTCGGTCGCCAGCGCCCTGATCCGCGCGTCCAGCTCGCGCCGGTCGGCCCGGCCCACCCGGACCTCCACCACCTCGAGGCCGCCGTTCGGCGACGCCAGCGCCTGGTGCAGCTCCGGCAGCGACTCCACCCGCCAGTGCGGCGTCCGGGTGGCGGCGCACAGGGCAGCGAGGTCCGCGCCGTGCGGGGTGGCGAAGGCCCGCTCGAAGGAGTCGGCGTAGGCCGGTGCCCCCTGCTCCAGGGTCGCGAAGATGGAGCCGCCGTCGTCGTTGACGACGACCAGGGTGAGGTCCGGACGCGGCTCGCGCGGGCCCAGCACGAGCCCGCCCGCGTCGTGCAGGAACGTCACGTCGCCCAGCAGCGCGAGGGCGCGCGAGGAGTCGCGGCCGAGCGAGGCCCCGATCGCCGTCGAGACGATCCCGTCGATGCCCGCGAGGCCGCGGTTCGCGATCACCTTGCGGCGATCACCGACCCGGTAGCGCGGCACCATGAGGTCCAGGTCGCGCACGGGGTTGGACGGCCCCAGCACCAGCAGGCCGCCGGCGGGCAGCGCGGCCCCGACGGCCCCGGCCACCTCGTGCGGGGTGATCCCGTCCTCGGCGGCCAGCAGGGCGTCCAGGCGCCGCGAGACGTCGGCGTCGGCCGCTCGCCAGGCCTCCAGCCACGCGGGGTCGGACGTCGGCTGGTCGGGGTGGGGCCGTGCCGGCTCCAGGACCCCCGCCACGGGGTGCGGGCGGGTCGTCCAGGCGCCGCGCAGCGGCCCGGCGAGGACCTCCAAGCCCGGACGCTCCAGCAGCGCGCTCACGGGCCGCGACAGCGTCGGGTTGCCGGCCACCACGACCCGCTCGACCTGCGCGCCCAGCGGGCCCGCGAGGAGCAGCCGGTAGGTGCGGATCGCGTGGGTGCCGGTCCGCGCCCCCGAGGACGGCTCGGCCAGCAGCGGCCAGCCCGCCCGCTCGGCCAGGATGCGGGCCCACGGGCCCGCATCGTCCCCCGCGACGACGACGGTGCGGGGGGCCGGGTCCAGGAGCGGCAGGCTGCCCGGCGGCACCACCGGGGGCGGCGGGGAGGCGGGCACGGCCGCCAGCGCCGCGAGGTCGGCGGGGGGCCAGGGCGCGTGCGGCACCAGCGGCGCGTCCAGGCGCAGGTTGAGGTGCAGCGGCCCGCCCGCGACGCTCAGCTCCAGCGGCACCGGCAGCCCCGCGGAGGCGTCCAGGTCGAGCGTCGGCACGAGGCGCCCGAAGATCCCCTCCTGCTCCGTGGTCTGGTTGGCGGACGTGCCGCGCAGCCGCGCCGGGCGGTCGGCCGTGAGCGCGACCAGCCGGACCCCCGCGTGCGCCGCCTCCAGCACCGCCGGGTGCAGGTTGGCCACGGCAGTGCCCGAGGTGCACACGACGGCCGCGGGCGGGCCGGTGCGGGCCAGGCCGAGGGCGGTGAAGCCGGCCGAGCGCTCGTCCAGGCGCGTGTGGAGCCGCAGGACGCCGGCCCGATCGGCGTCCACCAGCGCCAGCGCCAGCGGGGCGTTGCGCGACCCCGGGGACAGCACGACCTCGCGCACCCCCGCGCGCACCAGGGCGGCGAGCACCGCGCGGGCGGCGAGGACCGCGCCGGGCTCGGTGGGGTCAGCGGTGTCTGCGGCGTCTGCGGGCTCAGCGGGGTCGGGGTGGGCGGTCATGCGGGTCCTTCGTGGTCCAGGAGGGCGGCCGTGCGGGCGAGCCGCTGCGTCCACCATGCCGTCCTGTCGGCCGGGGCGGCGAGCCGGGCGAGCGCGTCGACGTCCACGTCGGGGCGGGCGACGGGCAGGAGGCCGTCGACGGGCAGGGCCGGGGTGACGGCCGGGTCGGCGGTGAAGAGCTGGACGGTGGCCAGGCCGCAGGCGTGCGGCAGCTCCGGCAGGGCGGCGGCCAGCGCCACACCGGCGGCGATGCCGACCGACGACTCCAGCGCCGAGGAGACGACCACGGGCAGGCCGATGTCCTCCGCGATCCGCAGGCACGCGGCCACCCCGCCGAGGGGCTGCACCTTGAGCACGGCGACGTCGGCGGCCTCGAGGTCGCGGACGCGGTAGGGGTCCGCGGCCCGGCGGATCGACTCGTCCGCCGCCACCGGCACGCCCTGACGGCGCCGCACCTCGGCGAGCTCCTCCACCGACGCGCACGGCTGCTCGACGTACTCGAGCCCGCCCGCCGCCCTGTCGAGCAGCGGCAGGCGACGCAGGGCCGTGTCCACGTCCCAGCCGCCGTTGACGTCCACCCGCACCCGGGCGTCGGTGCCGTGCAGCGAGGCGAGCGCGTCGCGCACCGCCTCGAGCCGCGCCTCGTCCTCGCCCTCGGCCTGGCCGCGCTCGGCGACCTTCACCTTCGCCGTGCGGCACCCGCCGCGCAGGACGATCGCGTGCGCCTCCTCCGGGCCGACCGCCGGCACGGTGACGTTGACGGGCACCCCGTCGCGCACGGGCGCGGGCCACGCGCCGCTCGCCGCCTCGCGGGCGCACCGGAGCCAGGGCGCGGCCACCTCGTCGGAGTACTCGGCGAACGGGCTCCACTCGCCCCACCCGCCCGTC
Organism: Nocardioides sp. GY 10127; assembly: GCF_004919085.1. GTDB lineage: Bacteria > Actinomycetota > Actinomycetes > Propionibacteriales > Nocardioidaceae > Nocardioides. The sequence goes on from NZ_STGL01000008.1 coordinate 291,840, forward strand.
GCGGGGTCGCGCAGCAGCACCCCCTCGCGCACGGTCAGGCCGCGGAACCTGCTGCGCAGCGGCACCGACCAGACGTGCACCTCCGCGGTGCCGACGGTGCCGCCGGGGCCGTCGAGGCCGCTCACGCCTCGCCGCCCGTCGCCCGGGCCAGGCGCTGCAGAGCCAGCCGGTCGGGCTTGCCGTTGGCGAGCAGCGGCAGGTCCTCGAGCAGGACGAGGCGGCGCGGCGCCCACGAGCGTGGGCGCTCGGCAGCCACCGCGGCGCGCAGCCGCTCCAGGTCGGGCGGGTGCCCGGCGTCCGTGGGGACGACGAGGGCCACCAGCGCGTTCCCCCACTCCTCGTCCGGGACGCCGACCACCTCGGCCTGCCGCACCCCGGCCGTGGCCCGCAGCACCGCCGCCACGGCGGGGGCGGGCACGTTGACGCCACCGGTGACCACCACGTCGTCCAGCCGACCGAGGACCTGGAGCCGACCGTCGTCGTCGAGCCGACCGGCGTCGGAGGTGAGGAACCAGCCGTCGACCAGGCTGCCGGCGGTGAGCTGCTCGTCGAGCGTGCCCGCGGGGGTCTCGTAGCCGTCGAAGAGCGTGGGGCCCGACAGGCGGACCCGGCCGTCGGTGCCGAGCGCGAGGCCCGTGCCGTCGAGCGGGACCCCGTCGTACACGCAGCCCCCGCAGGTCTCGGCGGACCCGTACGTCGCGACCACCCGCACCCCCGCCGCGGCCGCGCGGGCCCGGAGCGCGGCGTCGACCGGGCCGCCGCCCAACAGGACGGTGTGGAACGAGCGGAGCGCCTCGACGTCGGTCGCGTGCTCGGGGCTGCCGTCGAGCATCCGGTGCAGCTGCGTGGGGACGAGCGAGACGAAGCGGTCGGCGTCGGGGTGCGCGGCGACGAGGGCGTGCGCGGCCGCCGCGAAGGAGGGGTGCTCGTCCGCGATCACCGGCCGGTGGCCCGCCAGCAGGGAGCGGGCGATGACGTTGAGGCCCGCCACGTACCCGGCCGGCAGCGTGAGGAGCCACGGGCCCGCCGCTCCCACGCGCCGGGCGCTGGCCGCCGCCGAGGCGAGGACCGCCCGGCGGGACAGCCGCACGCGCTTCGGGACCCCCGTGGAGCCGCTCGTCGTGACCACCAGCGGCTCGGGGTGCGCTCCCGGGTCGCCGGCCGGGGCCAGCCAGGCCTCCAGGGCGTCGACGACCTCGGCCGGGCTCTGCGGAACGTCCACCCTGAGAACCTAGCCCTGCCGCGTGCCCGCCCGCGGGGCGGGTGAGCCCGTTGGCCGGTGGCCGGGTGGTGCCGGCACGACGTCCAGACCGTCCGGGTGGCAGTCGTGACCCCGACGCGTCGCGGACGTTGGGCCGGTGCGGTCGCGCGGAGGGTCCCCCCACTTCTCCCTCCGGTGGCCGCAGCCGCACAGACGGCACCGGCGTGGGATCCGGTGCTCCCGGGTCCCACGCCCCCTCCGCCGTCCTGTGCTCTGTTCTCTGTGCCGCTCTTCCGGGTGCCCGCCGTCCGGGTGCCCGCTTCTGCCCGCCGCGGTGGGCGGGGCCTGCGCTGGGTCACTCCCTCGGACGCGCCGCGGCGCCCCACCGACGTCGGGTGGGCAGGACGACTGGTTGAATCGTCCGTCGTGGCCACCGCAGCACAGTGGGTCGCCGGTTCGCGGCCCCGCACCCTCCCCGCCTCCGTCTCCCCCGTCATCGCCGGGACCGGCGTCGCCGCCGCGGCCGGCGAGGCCGTGTGGTGGAAGGCGCTGCTGGCGGCCGTCGTGGCGCTCGCGCTGCAGGTGGCGGTCAATTACGCCAACGACTACTCCGACGGCGTGCGCGGCACCGACGAGGTGCGCGTGGGTCCGATGCGGCTCGTCGGCTCCGGTGCCGCCACCCCGTCCGCGGTGAAGCGCGCCGCGTTCCTCGCCTTCGGCGTCGCGGGCGTCGCCGGGCTCGTCCTCGCCGCCACGAGCGCCTGGTGGCTGGTCCTGCTCGGCGTGGTCTGCGTGATCGCGGCCTGGACCTACACCGGCGGCCCGCGGCCCTACGGCTACGCGGGCCTGGGCGAGGTCATGGTGTTCGTGTTCTTCGGGCTCGTGGCCGTCGTCGGGACGACGTACGTGCAGACCGGCACCGCACCCGGCAGCGCGTGGGTGGCAGCCGTCGGCATCGGGCTGCTGGCCTGCGCGATCCTCGTCGCCAACAACCTGCGCGACATCCCCACCGACTCCGAGACCGGCAAGCGCACCCTCGCCGTGCTGCTCGGCGACCGGGCCACGCGGGTCGGCTACGTCGCGATGATCGTCGGGGCCGGGGTGTGCCTAGTCGTCCTCGCCGCCCTCACGTCGTGGTGGGCGCTGCTCGGCCTCGCCTTCGTGCTCCCGGCGCTGCGCGGGGTGCGGACCGTCCTCGGCGGCGCCGCCGGACCCGCCCTCATCCCCGTCCTCGCCTCGACCGGCGCGGCCGAGCTCCTCTGGTCGCTCGGCGCGGCCGTCCCGCTGCTGCTGGTCTGAGCGGGGCGCGGGCTGGCCGGCCGCTCCGACGTCGGGATGCCGCCGGTCGGGCTGTGCCTGGGCTCAGCCGGGCGCCCGGCGTCCTACTTGCGCTTGCGGTCGAGGTGGCGCTGCACGCGGGCGGGGTCCTGACCCAGGATCTTGCCCAGGATCTCGGCGCGCATCCGCCAGGCGACCACGACGAGTCCGATGAGGACGAGCACGATCAACAGCTTCAGCATGCGTCCACCGTACGCCCGGGGCGGCTGGTCGCGGACCGTCGTCGCGACGTCCGCCCTCTTCGCGGGGACGCCGCGGACCGGCTGGCGGCGGGGTCTCCGAGTGAGCCGGGGCCGACCGTTGGGTCAGTCGACGTCCTCGCGGGCGCGCATCTCCTCGTACTTCGTCGCGGCCTTGCGCGCGCGCTCGTCGACCCGGGCCGCGAACGCCCTGCGGGGGGCGTCGAGGATCTTCACGCCGGCGATGCCGCTGATCAGCAGGGCGATGATGGCGGAGAGGAAGAGGTTCGGCGTGCCGGCGACGATCGCCCACACCCCCAGCACGACGGCGAGCGTCGCCAGGAACAGCAGCAGGCGCAGGGCGGTGTAGAACGCGAACTCCTTCACGCCACCAGGGTAGGTGCAGCCCGTCCCGGCGTCCTGATCGGCGTGGATCTGCCCCCGACGCCCCGACCCGCGCCGCCGCCACTGGACGTCATACGAACCGGCCGCAGAACGAGCCCCCACGTATGACGTCCCGGGTGGCCGTCGCCGGACGTCATACGAAACGGCCGCCCGCCCCCGGACGTCATACGAACCGGCCGCAGAACGAGCCTCGACGTATGACGTCCCGGACGGCCTCCACGGGACGTCATACGAACCGGCCACAGAACGAGCCTCGACGTATGACGTCCCGGGCGACCGGTGGGCGCGGGCGGTAGCGAGGTATCCGGGAAGGGCGAACGTGGTGCGGTCCGGTGCGGAACGACCCCTGCCCGCGTCACCACCACCGTCCTACAGTGACAAGCATGCTAGGGCTGGTGCTGATGATGGTCCTGGTCGCCGGTGCGACCTACCTCGTCGTGCGCGCGCTGCAGCGGGCGGGGCGTCTCGAACCCGGAGCGACGGTGCTGCAGCCGCGACGACCGCGACCAGCCACCCCGCCCCGCCAGCCGCGCCAGGCCCGACCCGGCCGCGAGCGGGGTCGGCGCGCCTGGAACCAGCCGCTCTCCTTCGTCCCGCCGGACGACGACCCGGAGTTCATGGCCGAGCTCGACCGTCGACTGCACGGCGACGGCTCCGACCACGTCTGACCCGCGCCGCCGGTGAGCGGTGCGCCACCAACCGGTCACCCGCACCAGCAGGTTGCTCACACACCGCCCACCAGCCACCGGCACCACCGGCGGTGCGCCACCAACCGGTCACCCGCACCAGCAGGTTGCTCACACACCGCCCACCAGCCACCCGCGCCGCCACGTTGCTCACACACCCCCCCAACGCAGCAGGGCCGGCACACCACAACGGTGTGCCGGCCCTGCTGCGTGAGGAACGCGGTCAGTCGCCGGGCGACACCCCCGCGGTGGCGACGACCGGGGAGCCGGTCGGGGCGTCCGCGTAGGAGTGCTGCGACGTGGTGGAGAAGTAGTTGATCCCGATGAAGTTGAACCACAGCGTGCCCATGCCGACGAGGGCGAGGATCGCGGCGGAGCGGCCGCGCCAGCCGGCGGTCGCGCGGGCGTGCAGGTAGGCCGCGTAGACGACCCAGGTGATGAACGCCCAGACCTCCTTCGGGTCCCAGTTCCAGTAGCGGGACCAGGCCTCGTGCGCCCAGATGGGGCCGGTGATGAGCACGGCGAACGTCCACACCGGGAACGCGAAGGCGTGCAGGCGGTAGGAGACGAGGTCGAGGCGCTCGGTGCCGGGGACGCGGGCCCACCAACCGCGGTCGGGGCCCACCTCCTCGCCGGCGGCCACGGCCTCGGCCCTCTTGCGCTCGCGGCGCGACTGGATCAGGTAGAAGACCGAGGTGATGCCGCCGACCGTGAAGGCACCGGTCGCGATCACGGCCGAGACCACGTGGATGACCAGCCAGTACGAGTGCAGCGACTCCATCAGCGGCTCGACGGGCGCGTAGAGCCACAGCACCGCGACCATGAGGATGGCGAGGACGACGGTGAGGACGACCGGGGCCATCCAGTCCAGGCCGAACTTGCGGCGGACCAGCAGGTAGATCAGCGCGACGACGAACGTGCCGGTCAGCGTGAACTCGTACATGTTGCCCCAGGGCACGCGGTGCGGCTCGGCGGCCATGCCGCGCGCGACCAGGCCGACGAGGTGCACGGCCACGGCGATGCACGTGAGCAGCACGCCGAAGGTGCCGGCCATCGTGACCCGGTCCTCCTGGCGCTCCACGTCCTCCGCGCTCAGGGCGGGGGCGTCCGCGGAGTCAGCCGAGGCCGAGGCGGAGGAGGCGGAAGAAGAAGAGGACGTCGCGCCGACCGCGACGGGCTGCTCGGCCTTCACCTCGGACTGGGCGACGGTGCGCAGCAGCGCCCACTCGGCCAGGTGCGCGAGCAGCGCCAGGAAGTACACGATCCCGGCCGCGGCGATGGCCTGGTTGCTCAGGCCCTCCCAGGCTGTCTGGCTCATGCCTGCTCCTTGTCGTCCGGGGCAGTGCCCGGCTCGTCAGTGGGGTGGGGGGTGGCGACCGGGGGCTCGGTCGCGTCGGCGGCCGGCTCGGGGTCGCGGTCGTCCTCGGCCCTCAGGTCGGCCACGATACCGGCGAGCACGGCATCGACGTCACCGCCGCCCGAACGGTCGAGGACGGCGAGCTCGACGAGGGTGCCCTCGTCGGTCTCGCGGGCCCGCACCCACGCACGGCGGGGGCGGATGAAGAGGGAGCCCATCAGGCCGATGAGCATCAGGATCACGCCCGACAGCGCGATCTTCTTGCCGGGCGTCTGGCTGATCTGGACGCGCACCCACGGCTCGACGCCCTCGAAGGTGACCTTGCCCAGGCCGTTCGGCAGCTTGATGGTGTCGCCGACCTGCATGTCGAGGCGGAACGGCTTGCCGTTCTTCTTCAGGATCTGGGTCGCGTTGTCCTTGTCGAGCACGTAGACCGACTGGGACTGCCCGTCCTCCAGGCCGAGGTCGCCGTAGTAGGCCAGCATCGAGAGGGTCGGGTTGAGGTCGTTGCCCATGACGTTGATCGGGTCGCCGTTGGCGAGCACGTACGTCGGGTAGAACAGCCCCTCGAGGCCGATCGCCTTCGGCGAGGCGGCCTGCGCCTTCACCACGCCGAAGGACAGCAGCGTGGAGTCCTGCGGCAGGAAGATCGTCGGCCCGGAGTAGGCCACGTCGCCGTTGCCGTCGGTGACCGTGATGACCGGGGCGTAGCCGTGGCCGACCAGGAAGACCTCGGTGCTGCCGATGGTGAGCGGGTGGTTCACCTTGAGGTCGTAGGTCTGCTCCTCGGCGCCCGGGGAGTCGGTGTAGGTCAGCGCCGCCGAGTAGCCCTGGCTGGTGCCGTCGTCGAGCCAGGTGATGTCGAAGTCGTCGACGCTGAAGTTGAACGGCTCCATGGAGTCGGAGTCGAAGAGCGTCCCCGGGTTGAAGTCGTCGTACTGCGTCAGGTTGTTGGAGAAGCCGCTGCCCACCACGACGATGACGGCGCCCTGGTAGCCGAACAGCGAGCCCAGCGCGAAGCCGACCAGCACGACGAGGATCGCCAGGTGGAAGACGAGGTTGCCGGCCTCGCGGAGGAAGCCCCGCTCGGCCGAGACCGCGCCGTCCTCGCCCTCGGTGACGGGACGCAGCCGGTATCGGCCCTTCTTCAGCACGGCGCGGGCGGCCTCGTGGACCTCGTCGGCCGACCGGTCGGTGAGGAAGACGGAGTGGACGGGCAGCCGGGTCAGGTGGCGCGGCGCCTTCGGCGGCTTCGCGCGCATCGCCTTCGCGTAGACCCGCAGCCGCGGCACGATGCAGCCGACCAGGCTGATCATCAGCAGCACGTAGACGGCCGCGAACCAGGGCGAGTCGTAGACCGCGAAGAGGTCGAGCTTCTCGTAGATCGGCGCCAGGGTGGGGTGCGCCGTCTTCCAGTTGCTCGCCGCCAGGGAGTCGACGTCCGTCTGCGGGATGATCGAGCCCGGCACGGCGGCCAGGGCCAGCAGCAGGAGCAGGACCAGCGCCGTCCGCATGGACGTGAGCTGGCGCCACGCCCAGCGCAGCATCTCGCGGGCGCCGAGCTCGCCGGGTCGTCGCCCGTCGTCCCCGCCCTTCGAGGTGGACGCCGTGCCGGCACCCCCGTCGCCGCCGGTACCCGCCCCGGCCTCCGGCCCGTCGGGGCCGTCCGCGTCGTCGGCCGTCGGGTCGAGGTCGGAGAGCCGGCCCTCGGTGGTGCTCACACGCTCACCTCGTAGTCGCTGATGACGCGGGACTGGAGCCACGTGACGGCCCAGTCCCACCAACCGGTCAGGATCAGCACGCCGACGAGGACGAGCATCGCCCCGCCCGCACGCGTGATCCACACCTGGTGCCGACGGACCCAGCCGACGGCCCCGAGCATCCGCCGCCAGGCGAGGCCCGCCACGACGAAGGGGATGCCCAGACCCAGGGAGTAGAAGGTCAGGAGGAGGGCGCCGCGCTGCGCGGTGCCCTGGTCGTAGCCCAGCCCGAGGATGACCCCCAGGGTCGGGCCGATGCACGGCGCCCAGCCGAGGCCGAAGAGGAAGCCGAGCAGCGGCGCCGCCGCCAGCCCGACCGCCGGCACCCGGTGCACCCGGACGTCACGCTGCAGCCACGGCACGCGCAGGACGCCGAGGAAGACGAGACCCAGCGCGATGACGACCACGCCCAGGACGACGTCCAGGAGGTCCTTGTTCAGGAGGACCCACGTCCGCAGCGAGCCGACCAGCGCGCCGAGGATGACGAACCAGACGGTGAAGCCCAGGACGAACAGGATCGACCCGGCGAGCATCCGGCCGCGGCGCACCGTGCCGGCCGCGAGGTCGGCCCCCGACAGCCCGGTGGCGTACGAGAGGTAACCGGGCAGCAGGGGCAGCACGCACGGGGAGAAGAACGAGACGAGACCCGCCAGCACCGCGACCGGCACGGCGAGCAGCAGCGACCCGGAGTAGGTCGTCGCCTCGAACCACTCAGTCATCCGCGCCGTCCGACGCCTTCGCCGAGGCCTTCGCGGAAGCGGACGCGGACGCCGACGCCGACGCCGAGGAGCCACCCACGTCGATCGAGCCGGCCGCGGGGCCGCCGGCGCTCTCGATGAGCGACTCCAGCGTCAGCTCGGACGGCACGGGGCCGGCGATGACGGAGGCGACCTTGCCGTCGGTGTCGATCACGAGGGTGGTCGGCATCGAGCGCGGGGCGGTGCTGCCCGGGAACGAGAGCAGGGCCTTGCCGGTCGGGTCGTAGATCGAGGGGTAGTCGACGCCCCGGTCGCGCTCGAAGGCCTGGGCGAGCTCGATGGAGTTGTCGCGGATGTTGATCCCCACGAAGTCCACGTCGTCGCCGTAGGCGTCCGAGAGCTCGGTGAGCATCGGCATCTCCTTGATGCACGGCCCGCACAGGCTCCACCAGACGTTGACGACCACGACGGTGCCGCGGTGGTCCGCGAGGTCGTAGGTGCCGCCGTCGACGGTGTCGCCGGAGAGGTCGACGGGCCCGAGGCGGTCGGCCTGGTCGTACTCGACCACCGAGCCGTCGCCGGCCACGTAGTCGAGGTCACCGGTGCTGCCCAGCGAGGAGCAGCCGGCCAGGAGCAGCGCGAGCACCCCGGTGACCGCCACGAGGGCGGGGGCCAGGACGCGGCGGCGCCGGCCCGTCCGGGTGGAGCTCCGGGACAGGCTCACCGGCCGCCCTCCTCTTCGGTGTCGTGTGCGGTGGCGTGCGCGGGGTCGTGCGCAGGGTCGGGGTTGCCGCCGTGGTCGGCGGCGTAACCGGGGTCGTCCTCCGCGGGCGCGGCGAGCGCCGGCGGCGCCTCCTCCGTGCCCCCCGCGGAGAACGCGTCGCGGCGGGCCTGCACGGGGACGAGGTCGCCGGCGGGCTCGGAGTAGGTGATGCGCAGCAGCGTGGCGTCCTCGTACTCCAGCGACGTCAGCGAGCACAGCGTGCACTGGCGGCGGCGCGGGTCGTGGAGGTAGCGACGGCCCTCGAGGTGCAGGCGGGTCGTCCAGATGGGCAGCTGGTGGGAGACCAGGACGGCCTCGTGCCCCTCCGCCACCACGCGGGCCGACTCGATCGCCGCGAGCATGCGGGTCGCGATCTCGCGGTACGGCTCGCCCCACGAGGGCCGGAACGGGTTGCGCAGGTGCTTCCACGCCTTCGGGCTGCGCAGCAGCCCGCCCTGGCTGAAGGTCTCGCCGGCGAACACGTTCCACGACTCGATCAGCCGCGGGTCGCTGCCGATGGGCAGGCCCAGCGCCGTCGCGAGCGGGGCGGCGGTCTCCTGCGCCCGCTCCAGCGGGGAGGCCGCCACGTGGACGATGTCGCGGTCGCCGACCTGGTCGGCGACCCGCTCGGCCATCCGTCGTCCGAGCGCCGAGAGGTGGAAGCCCGGGCTGCGCCCGTAGAGGACGCCGCCGGGGTTGTGGACCTCGCCGTGACGCAGCAGGTGGACGACGGTGCGTGACATGGGTGCTCCCGGCTCAGGCGTCCTGGCCGGCCGCGGCCGCCGCGCGGGCGGCGCCGGGCAGCGCCTCGAGGACGGTGGTGACGGCCCGCTCGTCGTGGGCGGAGGAGAGGAACCAGGCCTCGTAGGCCGACGGCGGGAGGTAGACCCCCGCGTCGAGCATCGCGTGGAAGAACGCCTTGTACGCGCCCGAGTCGGTTCGCGAGGCGTCCGCGAAGTCCCGCACCGGCCCCTCGGTGAAGAACACCGAGAACATCGTGCCGGTCGCCTGGACGGTGTGCGCGACGCCGGCCGCGGTCAGGGCCTCCGAGGCGGCCTGCTTGATGGCGTCGGCCGCCGAGGCGACGTGGTCGTAGACCTCGGGGGTGGCCAGGCGCAGGGTGGTGAGGCCGGCCGTCGTCGCGACCGGGTTCCCGGCGAGCGTCCCCGCCTGGTAGACGGGGCCCTCCGGGGAGAGGTGGTGCATGACGTCCGCGCGACCGCCGAAGGCCGCGGCGGGGAAGCCGCCGCCCATGACCTTGCCGAAGGTGACGAGGTCGGGCACCCAGCCCTCGGGCTTGCCGTCGAGGCCCCACTGCCCCTCGCGGGTGACGCGGAAGCCGGTCATCACCTCGTCGGAGATGAACAGCGCGCCGTGCTCGCGGCAGGTGCGCGCGAGGAACTCGTTGAAGCCGGGCTCCGGCGGGACGACGCCCATGTTGCCCGGGGAGGCCTCGGTGATGAGGCAGGCGATGCGGGGGCCGTGCTCGGCGAAGGCCGCGGTCACCGCCTCCCGGTCGTTGTAGGGCAGCACCAGCGTGAGCTCCGTCGAGGACGCCGGGACGCCCGGCGTGCCCGGCACCGCGAAGGTCGCCAGGCCGGAGCCGGCGCTGGCGAGCAGGGCGTCGACGTGGCCGTGGTAGCAGCCCGCGAACTTGATGACGACGTCGCGGCCGGTGAAGCCGCGGGCCAGCCGGATCGCGCTCATCGTGGCCTCGGTCCCCGAGGAGACGAACCGGACGCGCTCGACCGGCGTGCGGGAGACGATCTCCTCGGCGAGCTCGACCTCGGGCTCGGTGGGCGTCCCGTAGGACGTGCCGCGGGCGACGGCCGCCGCGACCGCCGCCTGCACCTCCGGGTGCGCGTGGCCGAGCAGCATCGGGCCCCAGGAGCAGATGAGGTCGACGTACTCGTTCCCGTCGACGTCCGTGAGCCAGGCGCCCTGCGCGGAGCGGATGAAGCGGGGCGTCCCGCCCACCGCGTTGAAGGCGCGCACGGGCGAGTTCACGCCACCGGGGGTGACGGCACGGGCGCGGTCGAAGAGCACCGCGGAGGCGTCGGATCCCCGACCCGTGACGTGGCCGGCTGACTGCTGCTCGGAGGAGGTCACCCCGTCATTGTGCAAGGCGGCAGGCTAGCCGCCGAATCGCTCCCCGACGCTGTGGGACCCCTGAGGAGAGCCGGTGGAGCCACACCTGAGAGCGGTGCCGGGGGAACGTCAGGGCGCCGGTGGCAGCCTCCGCCCCGACCCGAGGCGTCCCGCGGGTGGTCCAGGTCTGACCGATCGGCGGAGCCGCACGCGGTACCCCGGCCCGTAACGTCGACAGGGATGTGTCGTTGGTCTCAGCACGGGTAAGGGAGACAGGTGCCCACCGGTCACGACGACCGGGGCACGGCACCGCAGCACCACGAGGGAGCACCACCATGACGCAGCGCAGCACGCGCACCCCGCGCCGCACCGGCTCGACCGGGGCCGGCGGCCGCCGCACCGGCTGGAGCAGGGCGGGCGCGCTCGTCCCGCTCGGGATCGTCTCGGCCGCGGTCACCGCCGCGCTGGTCAACCCCGGCACGGGCGTCGGGCCCGCGCTCACGGCGCAGACCTCCGAGCAGGCCCCGGGGGCCGCCGAGGGCACGCTGCCGGACGGCACGACGCTGCCCACCTCCGTCCTCCGTGACCCCGCCACCGTCTCCGGGGGCCGGTCGAGCTCGACCGCCCTGGCGCGCCGCAGCGCCGGCGTCACCGCCGCCTCCACCTCCAGCGCCGCCATCCCCGACGCCGCGCTGGTCGCCTACCAGCGAGCCGAGTCCGTCATGGCCGCCGCCGACCCGGGCTGCCACCTCGGCTGGGCGCTCCTGGGCGCCATCGGCCGCGTCGAGTCCGACCACGGCCGCTACGGCGGCAGCGTCCTGGGCGCGGACGGCGTGAGCCGGCCGGGCATCTTCGGCCCCGCCCTCGACGGGACGCACGGCACGACCCGCGTCGCCGACACCGACGGCGGCCGCCTCGACGGCGACGCCGACCTCGACCGCGCCGTCGGCCCCATGCAGTTCATCCCGTCCACCTGGAGCCTCGTGGGCGTGGACGGGGACGGCGACGGGCAGCGCAACCCGCAGGACATCGACGACGCGGCGCTGGCCGCGGGCGTCTACCTCTGCTCCGGCGACTCCGACCTGAGCAGCGCCTCGGGCGTGCGCGAGGCGGTCTACCGCTACAACCACTCCGACGCCTACGTCGCGCTGGTCGAGCAGATCATGGACTCCTACACGGCCGGCGACTACAGCGCGGTGCCGACCTCGGTGCGCGGCGGCGACCTCATCGCCGCGCTCCCGGAGCCGGAGCCGGTCGTCGCCCACCAGGGGAAGAAGCACCAGGGCACCCGCGGGCACGGCGGCGCGTCGGGCACGTCCGGCGGCTCGACGTCCACGAGCCCGAGCGCGCCCGCCACCAGCGGCGCGTCCTCCGGCTCCGGCAGCACCTCCGGCGGCAGCGGGTCCGGCTCGAGCGGCTCCGGCGGCTCCGGCGGCTCCGGCGGTTCCGGCTCGGGCTCGGGCTCCGGTTCCGGCACCTCCGGCGGAGCCGCCCAGGACGCCGCGGAGGCCGTCTCCTCCGCCGTCGGCACCGTGACCTCGGCCGTGCCGAGCACGGGCAGCGAGCCGGTCGACGACACCCTCACCCGCGCCGAGGCCCTCGCGCAGTGCACGCTCGAGGGCGTCATCGACAACCCGCTCACCAGCGCGGACGAGCTCGAGCAGTGCATCCAGGGGCTGCTGGGCTGACGGCAGCCCCTCGGCCACGGGTCGCGGTCAGGTCGCGGTCAGGTCGCCGTCAGGTTCTCCCTCCTACCCTCCCCGGGTGACGTGGACGATCGACGGACTCCCCGTGCACCCGCTCGTGGTGCACGCCGTCGCCGTGCTCGTCCCGCTCGCGGCCCTCGGCACCCTCGCCGTCGCGCTGCGCCCCTCCTGGCGGCGGCCGTACGGTCCCCTGGTCGTCGCCTGCTCCGTGGTCGCCGTCGGTCTGCTGCCGGTGGCCGTGGAGAGCGGCGAGGGCCTCGAGCGGTACGTGGGTGAGCCGGAGCAGCACGCCAGGCTGGGCGAGAGCCTCCTCTGGTACGTGCTCCCCCTCCTCCTGCTCTCCGCGGCGCTGGTCGCCCTGGACCGTCGCGCGGCGTCCCCGTCGGCCGCGACCGGTCCGGGGCGGCCGGCGTCCCCATCTCCCACCGGCGACCGCCCGGCATCCGCGCACGGTGTGCCGTGGCGCACCGTCGAGCGCACCGTGGCGGCCCTGGCCGTGGTGGCCGCGGTGGTCGCGGTGGTCCAGGTCGGACGCGTGGTGGAGACCGGCACTCGCGCCGTGTGGGGCGACACCCCCGGGGCCGTCGGCGGCCGCACGGACCACGACCGCGACGTGGACGGCGGGGTGGACGGCGGGGTGGACGGCGTGACCGACACGTCCCCCGACGGGCGCTGAGGCCCTGCCCGCCACGGCGTCCACCTCTCTAGGGTGGCCGCGTGAGCGGACCGGGCCCGGGAGCGGGCGCAGCAGCAGGCACCGGCGTCCGGGTGGGCGTCTGCGAGGACGACGCGGCGATCCGGCGGGTCCTGCGGGCCGCGCTCGAGCAGGCCGGCCACGAGGTGGTCATGACCCACGACGGCGGCGAGGCCCGGCGCGTCCTGGCCACGGCGCCGATCGACGTCCTCGTGCTCGACATCGGCCTGCCCGACGCCGACGGCCGCGACGTCTGCCAGGCCCTGCGGGCCGCGGGCCAGCAGGCGCCCGTCCTCTTCCTCACCGCCTACGACGCCCCGCAGGACGTGGCGGCCGGCTTCCACGCCGGCGGCGACGACTACGTGGTCAAGCCGTTCGAGCTCACCGAGGTGCTGCTCCGGGTGGCGGCCCTCGCGCGCCGCTACCGGCCCGTCCGCGCGGCGTCCGCCTCCGGCCTCGACCTGGACCCCGCCCGGCACGCCCTCGTCGGCGAGCGGGAGGTGACGCTCACGCCCACCGAGTTCCGGCTCCTGGCGGCCCTGGCGGGCCGCCCGGGCGAGGTGGTCCGCCGGGCGGAGCTCGTGGCCGCGGCCTGGCCCGACGGCGCCTGGGTCAGCGAGAACACCCTGGACTCGTTCGTCCGCCGGGTCCGCACGAAGCTCGCGGACGCCGGCGCCCCGGCCGTGATCGAGACGGTCCGCGGCGTCGGGCTGGTGCTGCGGTGAGCGCGTCCGCCCGGCCGCCCCGCAGCGTCCGCCGCCGCGTGGTCCGCACGACGGCCGCGGCCGCGGCACTGGCGATGCTCCTGCTGCTCCTCGTCCTCTACGGGGTGCTCGAGCAGGTGGTCGACCACCGGATGCGCGGCGCGCTGTCGGACCGGCTCGACGAGGCCGTGTCCGTGTGGACCTCGACGGACGCCGGCACGCAGAGCGACGACGACCCGCTCGACGAGCTCGACGGCCCGGTCGTGCTCCTCGACGCCGACGGCGTCGTCCAGGCCGGTCACCTCCCGGCGTCGCTGCGCGACCCGGTCGACCGGCTCCTGGCCAGGGGCGTGCTGCCCCAGGGCGAGATCGCCGAGGACTGGCAGGTGCGCGCGCGGCAGGTGGACCTGCCCTCCGCCGACGGCGGGACCCTCACCGACGCGGTGCTCGTCGCCGCCGAGGCCACCGGCCCCTACGAGTCCGCGGAGCACCTGGCGCTCATCGCCACCGCGGTGCTGGCGGTGCTCACCGTCGGCGGGGTCGCCGCCACCGCCGCCTGGACGGTCGGCCGCGCGCTGGCGCCCGTCACCGTCATGGCCGCCGCGGCCGACGGCTGGAGCGAGACCGACCTGTCCCGGCGCTTCGGGCTCGGCACCCCACGCGACGAGCTCACGGCGCTCGGCGCCACCCTCGACCGGCTGCTGGGCCGCGTCGAGCGCGCCCTGCACGCCGAGCGCCGGCTCACGGCCGAGGTCGCCCACGAGCTGAGGACGCCGCTGACCGCCGTCCTCGCCACCGCCGACCTGATGCTGCTGCGCACCGACCTCGACGACGACGTGCGGGAGGCGTTCGAGGAGATCCACGACGGCGCGCGCCGCACGGCGGACGCCGTCACCTCGCTCGTCTCGCTGGCCCGCTCCGGCGGGGTCCAGGGGCGGTGCAGCGTCGCCGACCTGCTCACCGCGCTCGACCTCACCGGTGTCGACGTCGCGGTGGACGACGGGCTGCCCGACCTCGACGTCCCCGTCGACCTCGCGGTCCGCGCCGTCTCCCCGCTGCTCGACAACGCCCGGCGGCACGCGCCGGGCGCGGTGCGGCTGGGCGTGGGCCTGCGGGCGCCGGAGGCCACGACGGGCACGACGGCCGGCACCGGCACGGGCGCGCTCGTCGCGCTCCTCGTCGAGGACGACGGGCCGGGGGTCGCCCCCGGCAGCGACCCGTTCGCCGAGGGCGGCCTCGGGCTCCCGCTGGCGCGCCGGGTGGCGCGGACCGGCGGCGGGGACGTCGTCCTGCTGGCCCCGGACGAGGCCCGGGACGAGCCCCGGGACGAGCCGCGCGGCGAGGGCGGGCGCGGGGCCCGGTTCGAGGTCACCCTCCCGGCGGTCGACTGACGTCCGGCCCCGGGAGCCCGCGCCGGACCGGCCGCGTCAGCGCAGCCAGCCCGCGGCCTCGACGGCCCAGTAGGTGAGGATGACGTCGGCGCCGGCGCGGTGGATCGAGGTGAGCGTCTCGAGCACGGCCTGCTGGCGGTCGATCCAGCCGTTCGCCGCGGCGGCCTCGACCATCGCGTACTCGCCGGAGATGTTGTAGGCGGCGACCGGGACGCCGACGGTGTCCCGCACCCGCCGGATCACGTCCAGGTAGGCCAGCGCGGGCTTCACCATGACGATGTCGGCGCCCTGCTCCACCTCGAGCACCGCCTCGCGCACGCCCTCGCGGGCGTTGGCCGGGTCCTGCTGGTAGGTCCGACGGTCGCCCTGGAGCTCGGAGTCGACGGCCTTGCGGAACGGGCCGTAGAAGGCCGAGGCGTACTTCGCGCCGTAGGCGAGGATCGCCACGTCGAGGTGCCCGGCGCCGTCGAGGGCGTCGCGGATCACCGCGACCTGGCCGTCCATCATGCCGCTGGGCCCGATGACGTCGACGCCGGCGGCGGCCTGCGCGCGCGCCATCTCGGCGTAGATCTCGAGGGTCGCGTCGTTGTCGACGGCACCGGTGGGCGTGAGGACGCCGCAGTGGCCGTGGTCGGTGAACTCGTCGAGGCAGAGGTCGGCCTGGACGGTGAGGGCGTCGCCCACCTCGGCCTTCACCCCGGCGATGGCGCGGTTGAGCACCCCGTCGGGGTCGATGCCGGCCGTGCCGCGGGCGTCCCGCTCGGCGGGGACGCCGAAGAGCATGATCCCGCCGATCCCGGCCTCGGCGGCCTCGGCGGCCGCCCGGCGCAGGGTGTCCTGGGTGTGCTGGACGACGCCCGGCATCGAGGAGATCGGCTTGGGCTCGGTGAGCGTCTCGCTCACGAACGCCGGGAGGATCAGCTGCCGGCCGCGGACCTCCTGCTCGCGGACCATCGCGCGCATCGTCGCCGAGGTGCGCAGCCGACGGGGCCGGACGATCGGGGCGGTGGCGCGGGGCGCGGGCGCGAGCGGGGGCAGCTGCGGGTCGGTCACGGGTGGTTCTCCTCCGGGGTCGTGTCAGGACCCGTCGGAGCGGCGTGCCGGACCGGCGGGTGCGACCGGGCGCCGCGGGGCGGCGGCACCCGGTCGCAGGGTGCTGGTGCTGGTGCTGCGGGGTGGTGCTGCGAGGTGGTGCTGGTGCGGCGTCAGCGCGAGGACGTGGCCTTGCGCCGTGCCGACGGCTTGCGGTCCGAGGGCCGGGTGACCGGGAGGCCCTGCTCGACCATCGCGGCCCGGCGGGCGGAGCCGAAGTCGGCCAGCGCGTCGGTGAGCTCCTCGATGCTCGGCTTCGCCGCGAGCACGTCGACCCGCAGGCCGTGCTCCTCCGCGGTCTTCGCGGTGGCCGGGCCGATGCAGGCGATGATCGTCGAGGCGTGCGGCTTGCCGGCGATGCCGACCAGGTTCCGCACGGTCGAGGACGACGTGAACACGACCGCGTCGAACTTGCCGGTCTTGATCGCCTCGCGGGTCGGCGCCGGCGGCGGGGCGGCCCGGACGGTGCGGTAGGCCGTCACGTCGTCCACCTCCCAGCCGAGCTCGACCAGGCCGGCGGCCAGCGTCTCGGTGGCGATGTCGGCGCGGGGCAGGAAGACCCGGTTGATCGGGTCGAGGTCCTCGTCGTACTCCGGCCAGTCCTCGAGCAGCCCGATCGAGGACTGCTCGCCCTCGGGCACGAGGTCGGCGCGCAGGCCCCAGGCCGCGATCGCCTGGGCGGTCTTCTCGCCCACGGCCGCGATCTTGAGACCGGAGAAGGAGCGGGCGTCCAGGCCGTACTCCTCGAACTTCTCCCGGACCGCCTTGACGGCGTTGACCGAGGTGAAGGCGATCCACTCGTAGCGGCCCTCGACGAGGCCGCGCAGGGCCTTGTCCATCTGCTGCGGGTTGCGGGGCGGCTCCACCGAGATGGTGGGCACCTCCTCGGGCACCGCGCCGTAGCCGCGCAGGCGGGAGACCAGCGTGCCGGCCTGCTCCTTGGTGCGGGGCACCAGCACGCGCCAGCCGAACAGCGGCTTGGTCTCGAACCAGCTGAGGGTGTCGCGCAGGCCGACGACCTTGCCGATCACGATGATCGCCGGCGGGGCGATCCGGGCGGCACGGACGTCCTCGGCGACGTGCTCGAGGGTCGAGGAGACGGTGGCCTGCTCGGTGGTCGTGCCCACGCGGGTCACGGCGACCGGGGTGTCGGCCGAGCGGCCGGCCGCGATCAGGGCGCGGGCGGTGTCGCCGATCTGGCCGACGCCGGAGAGCAGCACGAGGGTGCGGTCGTCGGCGTAGCGAGACCAGTCGACCGTCCCGTCGCAGGTCACGACGGTGACCTCGCGGTGGTCGCGGGTCGTCAGCGGGATGCCCGCGTAGGCCGGGACGCCGGAGATCGAGGAGACGCCGGGGACGATCTCGAACCCGATGCCGGCCTTCGCCACCGACTGGGCCTCCTCGGGGCCCGAGGCGTAGGTGAACGGGTCACCGGCGAGGAGCCGGACGACCCGGAGGCCCTTCTTGGCGTGCTTGAGCACGACCTTCGCCCGCGCGGCGTGCGTGAGCGGCTGGCCGTCCTCGCCGAAGCCGCCGTCCACGACCTCGGGGCAGCCCTCGCCCAGGAGACGGGTGACCATCTCGACCTGCTCCGGCACCTCGGTCACCACGACCTCGGCGCCGCGCAGCAGCTCCACGGCGCGGACCGTCAGCAGGTCGGGGTCACCGGGGCCGCTCCCCACGAACGAGACCCAGCCGTGCGGCGTGGGCGACTCGGTGGTGCGCGTCATCGTTCTTCCACCTGTTCTTCCTGCGTGTCATCCGGACCTGGCTGGCCCAGCTGTCCTGCCCCGTCGGCGAGCATCTCTGTCGCCAGCCGGGTGCCGACGCCGACGGCGTCGGAGAGGGGGCCCGCGGCCGAGCTGCGCACGGCCAGCGCCCCGTCGGGCGAGAGCGCGACGGCCCTCACCCAGAGCTCGTCCCCGTCCTCGCCCTCGACGACCTCGCCGAGCGCGCCGATCGGCGCCGAGCAGCCGCCCTCGAGGGTCGAGAGCACCGCCCGCTCGGCGAGCACGCAGGCGCGGGTGCCCGCGTCGTCCAGGTGCTCGCGCAGGGCGGCGAGGAGGTCGGTGTCGGACTCGCGGCACTCGACCGCCAGGGCGCCCTGGCCGGGGGCCGGCAGCACCTGGATCGGGTCGAGGGTCTCGGTGACGACGTCGAGCCGGCCGATCCGGGCGAGGCCCGCCCGGGCGAGGACGACGGCGTCGAGCTCGCCGGAGGTCACGTACCCGACCCGGGTGTCGATGTTGCCGCGGATCGGCACCATCTCCAGGCCGAGGCCGAGCGCGGCCACCTGCGCGGCGCGCCGCGGCGAGCCGGTGCCCACGCGGCTGCCCGGGGTCAGCTCGCCGAGGGTGAGCCCGTCGCGGGCCACCAGCACGTCGCGGGAGTCCTCCCGCGGGGGCACGGCGGCCAGGGCGAGTCCCGGGTGCGCGCCGGTCGGCAGGTCCTTGAGCGAGTGGACGACGAGGTCGACCTCGTCGGCCAGGAGGGCCTCGCGCAGCGCGGAGACGAAGACGCCGGTCGCGCTGGAGCCGACGAGGCTGGTGTTGCTGGCCTGGCTGCGGTCGCCGTCGGTGGTCACCTCGACGAGCTCGACCTCGCGGCCGAGGGCCGCGCGCACCAGGTCGGCCACGTGGCCGGACTGGGTGCGGGCCAGGAGGGAGCGGCGGGTGCCCAGCCGCAGGGGGCGCTCGCTCACGCGTCACCCCCGGCGGGGGTGGTGCCCGGCGAGGGCATGTCGGGGCGGGTGACGGCGGTGACGGCCTCGGGGTCGAGCGAGAACAGCTCGGCGAGCGCGGCGGCGTAGGAGACCGCGCCGCCGGAGTTCGCCAGCTCGCGGACGCGGACCGTCGGCTCGTGCAGGAGCTTGTCGACGACCCGGCGCACCGTGTGCAGGACCTCGCCCCGGGTGCGCTCGTCCAGCTCCGGCAGGCGGCCCTCGAGGCGGGTCATCTCGGACTCCACCACGCCGGTGGCCATGGTGCGCAGCGCGACGACGGTGGGGGTCACGGACGCCTGGCGCCGCGCGGTGAGGAAGGCCGCGACCTCCTGGGTGACGATCTCGCGCACCGCGTGGATCTCGGCGGCGGCGTCCGAGCCGTGCACCTCCGAGGCCAGCGAGGCCAGGTTCACCAGGGTGATGCCCTCGACGGAGCCGGCGTGCGGCTCGACGTCGTGCGGCAGCGCCAGGTCGATGATCGTGAGCGGGCGGCCGTCCGGGCGGGCCCGGCGCAGCATCTCCGCGGTGACGACGGCGCCGGTCGAGCCCGTGCAGGTGAGCAGCAGGTCGACCCGGCCGAGCTCGGCCTCGAGGTCGGCGACGGGCGCGGGGCGGCCGCCGTAGGCCTCGGCCAGGCGCTCGGCGCGCGCCGGCGTCCGGTTGAGGACGACGAGGTCGCGGACGCCCTCGCGGTGGACCGTGGCCGTGGCCAGGCCGGCCATGGCACCGGCACCCAGGACGGCGACGCTGATCCCGGCGAGCGG
Source organism: Nocardioides sp. GY 10127 (assembly GCF_004919085.1). Taxonomy (GTDB): domain Bacteria; phylum Actinomycetota; class Actinomycetes; order Propionibacteriales; family Nocardioidaceae; genus Nocardioides. The sequence goes on from NZ_STGL01000008.1 coordinate 311,388, forward strand.
GCCGGCGCCGTCCGCACCGTCCGTGTCGTCCGCCGCGGTACCTGCCAGCGGCAGGGCCGCGCCGGCCTGCGCGAGCGCGGCGCCGACGAGGGTCGGGGCGGCCCGGTCGATGTCCGTCTCGGCGCGGCTGCGCTTGCCGACCCGCAGCGCCTGCTGGAAGAGGGAGTTGAGCGCGGGGCCGACGGTGCCGAGCTCCTGGCCCACCCGCAGCGCCTCGCGGGTCTGGCCGAGGATCTGGCCCTCGCCGACGGCCATCGAGTCCAGGCCGGCCGCGACCTGGAAGAGGTGCGAGACCGCGCCGTCGTCGTAGTGGACGTAGAGGTGCGGGAGCATCGTCTCGGTGCGCTCGCCGGCCCGCTCGACGAGCAGGCTGCTCAGCTCCTCCACGGAGCCGTGGAACCGGTCGACGTCCGCGTAGAGCTCGAGCCGGTTGCAGGTCGAGATGATGGCGGCCTCGGTGACGTGCGCGCAGTCGGCGGCCTGCTTGACCAGGGCCGAGACGGCACCCGGGTCGGAGGCGGCCACGCGCTCGAGCAACGAGACGGGTGCGGTGTTGTGCGAGATCCCGACGACGAGGACGCTCATGCCAGACCCCTCTCCAGGTCCTGCTCGTTCTCCTCGGCCTGGGCCTTCCGCTGCTCGTGGTAGGCCAGGATCTGGAGCTCGATCGAGAGGTCGACCTTGCGGACGTCCACGCCCTCGGGGACGGTCAGCACGGTCGGCGCGAAGTTGAGGATGTTGCGGACGCCCGCCCCGACCAGCGAGTCGGCCACGGACTGGGCCGCCTGCGCGGGCGTGGCGACGACACCGATGGTGACGCGGTGCTCGGCGACGACCTCGGCGAGGTCGCCGAAGGACCGGACGGCGAGGCCGCCGACCACGTCGCCCTGACGCTGCGGGTCGGCGTCGAGGAGCGCGACCACCCGGAAGCCGCGGCTCCGGAACCCGGAGAAGGTGGCCAGCGCGTGGCCCAGGTTGCCGATGCCGACGATGACGACGGCGTGGTCCTGGGTCTGGCCGATCTCCCGGGCGATCTGGTGGCGCAGGTAGTCGACGTCGTAGCCGACCCCGCGCGTGCCGTAGCTGCCCAGGTACGAGAGGTCCTTGCGCAGCTTCGAGCTGGTGACGCCCGCCGAGACGGCGAGGTCCTCCGAGGAGCAGGTCGCCGTGCCGGCGTCCGCGAGGGCGGTCAGCGCACGCAGGTAGAGCGGGAGCCGCGCGACGGTGGCCTCCGGGATGTCCCGGCCCGCCTCCGTGGGGTTCCGCTCCGACACTGGTCCACTCCCTGCCAGCCGGGCGCGGAACAGGGATCGGTGCGACCCCCCGGCGCTCGGCGCGATCACTGTAGGAGTTCGTGAACGCAGGAACAAAACGCGTGAGGGCCCACTCTCGCCACAGAGGTACCACAGGGTGGACGGCGGGGGGCGGGCGGGGGTGCCCTGGTCGGCCGCGCCGAGCCGGGCCCGCGCGGCCCGGCGCACCGCTCAGCGGTCGAGCGCGGCCCGCAGGCGGACGGGGTCGACCCGCCAGAAGTCGTGCTGCCGCCCGTCGACGAAGGTCACGGGCACCTCGTCGGTGAACCGGCGGACCAGCTCGGGGTCGGTGTCGACGTCCACGGTGTCGTAGGACTCCCCCGTCTCGGCGCAGACCTCGGCGACCACGGCCTCCGCCACCTCGCAGAGGTGGCAGCCCGCGCGCGTGTAGAGGCGGACGCGGGGGGCCGGCGCCCCGTCCGCGCCGATCACGAGAACAGCTCCGTGTCCCGTCGGCGCGCGGCCGCCCGCAGGATGCCCTTGCGCACCTTGCCGGTCACGGTCATCGGCAGCTCGTCGACGACCGCCACGTGGGCGGGCTGCTTGAACCGGGCGAGCCGGCTCGCGCAGTGGGCGCGGACCCGCTCGGCCAGCGCCGCGGCGCCCGCCTCGTCCAGGCCCGGGGCGAGGACGTAGGCCACGACCGCCTCGCCGGTCCGGGCGTCGGCGACGCCGACCACGGCCGCGGCGCGCACGCCCTCGACGTCGAGGATCACCTCCTCGACCTCGACCGGGTACACGTTGAAGCCGGAGACGATGACGAGGTCCTTGACCCGGTCGACGAGCCAGAGGTCGCCCTCCTCGTCGAGGAAGCCGACGTCGCCGGTGTTCCACCAGCCCTCGGGGCCGGGCCCGTCCGCGCCGTCGGGCCAGTAGCCGGAGAACAGGTTGTCCCCGCGGATGAGCACCTGCCCGGGGTCGCCCGGCTCGGGGGCGCGGCCGGCGCCGTCCTCGAGCCGGATCTCCACCCCGGGGATCGCCGCGCCCACGGAGCCGGCGTGGTTGTGGACCGAGCAGAGGGTCGAGGTGACCACCGGGGCCGCCTCGGTGAGGCCGTAGCCCTGGTGCACCGGCACGCCGGTGAGCGCGGTGACCTCCTCGACGAACGCCGGCTCGAGCATGGAGGAGCCGGAGAGGAGCAGCCGGACCGGCCCGAGGCGCTCGGCGAGGTTCTCGGCGGTGCGCCACTGCTGGAGGACGACGGGGGCGATGGGGACGACGCTGCACGCCTCGTCCTCCACCAGCTCCAGGGTGTCGACGGGGTCGTAGGCGGTGACGAGGACCAGCCGCGCACGGTGCCGCAGCACCGACCCGAGGACGGCGCCGAGCCCGTAGACGTGGAAGAGGGGCAGGACGCCGAGCACGACGTCGTCGCCGTGGATGAGCGGCGGGTCGACCTGCGCGAGCTGGTCGACGTTGGCCAGCAGGGCGCGGTGGCTGAGCATCGCCGCGCGGGGGCGGCCGGTGGCACCGCTGGTGTAGAGGAGCACCGCCAGCTTCTCGGGGTCGAGCACCGGCCGGACGAGCTGGGTGCCGGTGGCCCGCAGGTGGTCGTAGGAGCGCTCGCCGGGAGCGAGGGTGCTGCCGACGAGCACGATCCGGGGCGCGCGACGCACGCCGGGGCGCGGCAGGGTGCCGTCGCCGGCGGCCCGCTCGGCCAGCGCCGCGACCGCGGTCCGCACCGCGCCCACCGCGACCTCGTCGGCGACGACCATGACGGCGCCCGAGTCGGCGAGCGCGTGCTCGACCTCGGCGGGCGAGCTGCGCGGGTTGAGCGGCACCGCGACGGCCTGGATGCGGAGCACCGCGAGGTAGGTGGTGACGAATTCCAGCCGGTTGGCCGAGGCGATCGCGACCCGGTGCCCGGCCACCAGCCCGGCGGCGACCATGCCGTGCGCGACGCGGTTCGTCTCGGCGTCCAGCTCGGCCCACGTGACCCGGCGCCCGCCCGACTCCACCACGGCGACCCGCTCGGGCGCCTCCCGCGCCGCGGAGGCCAGGAGGTCGGTGAGGTCGGCGACCGGGCTCGCGGGCATGGAGGCCACTCTGCCACGCCGAGCGCGCCCGCAGGGGTCCCCTTCCCCATCGGACCGCGACGTTCCCTACCCCACCGTGGGGACGCTGCACGACGCCTGTCCGGACTGGTCCGGTCGAGGGCGTCCCACGCCATGCCGCCGGGGCCTACAGTGAGCGCGTGGCAGCACCCTCGGAGCGGCGGTCGTCGGAACGCCGACGCCTGCTCGACCTCAAGGCACGGTCCACGCTCGCGGGCGAGGCCTCGGCGGCGTCGGCGGAGGTCGAGCGTGCCCTGGAGGACGCGGCCGACCCGCGCGCCGCGGCGTTCTTCGACGTCGACAACACGATCATGCAGGGCGCGAGCATCTTCCACCTCGCGCGCGGCCTGTACCGCCGCGAGTTCTTCACGACCCGGGAGATCGCCTCGGCCGCCTGGAAGCAGGCCTACTTCCGCGTCATGGGCGTGGAGGACCCCGAGCACGTCGCCGACGCCCGCAACTCGGCGCTCCAGTTCATCGCCGGCCACACCGTGGCCGAGCTCGAGGAGCTGAGCGAGGAGATCTTCGACGAGGCGATGGCGCACCGGATCTGGCCCGGCACGCGGGCGCTCGCGCAGATGCACCTGGACGCCGGCCAGCGGGTCTGGCTCGTCACCGCCGCCCCCGTGGAGATCGCGCGCATCATCGCCGGCCGGCTCGGCCTCACCGGCGCGATGGGCACCGTCGCCGAGCACGAGAACGGCGTCTACACCGGCCGGCTCGTCGGCGACATGCTGCACGGCCCCGCGAAGGCCGAGGCCGTCCGGGCGCTGGCCGAGCGGGAGGGTCTGGACCTCGACCGCTGCTCCGCCTACTCCGACTCGGCCAACGACCTGCCGATGCTCACCCTGGTCGGCGACCCGTGCGCGGTGAACCCCGACCGGCGGCTGCGCAAGCACGCGAAGGAGCACGGCTGGCGCGTCCGTGACTACCGCACCGCGCGCAAGGCGGCCCGCGCCGGGCTGATGGTCGGCGCGGCCGCCGGTGCCACCGCCGGAGCGGCCGCCGGCGCCGCGGCCGCCGCCGGCGCCCTGCGCAACCGCCGCTGACCCTCCCGCCGGCCCTCCCGCCGAGCTCAGTGCACACGAGTGGCCGGGCGGCGGTCGGCGACACCCGGCCGGGCATGGCCCGAACGGACTACCCCCGCTCGACGGGCGGTCAGGTTTCCCGCGAGGCTGTTCCGGTCGGGACGGATGACCCTTACAGTCGATGAACGCTCTGGGGGGAGCGTCGAGTGGGAGGGACAGCTGTACATGGCGGTGGACGCCACCCAGGTGGTGCGCGGGCTCGAGGGGCTCCGCGCCCTGCACGCACGCGTGCTCGCCGCCGTCACCGACGGCCTCTGGACCCCCAGCCTCCCCCCGACGCCCGCGCTCGCGCTCGCCGGCCCCGCCGGTTCCCCCGCGCCGCGACCGCGTCCCGGCGCCCGCGCCGACCTCGTCCTGGGCGTGCTCTCCGAGGCCCTGTCCGGCGGCGTCCAGGTGGGCGGCTCCCCCGGTGACCCGGTTCCTGGGTCGGGACCTGCAGCGGGCCAGGGATCGGGCCAGGGCTCAGCCGGTGACGACTCCGACCTCGCGGCGTCCTCGGAGACCTCCGCCGCCGACCGCGAGCGGCTCATCGCGCTGGTCGAGCTGGCGCGCAAGGGCGACGCCGAGGCGTTCGGGCTCCTCTACGACCACTACCAGTCGTCGGTGTACCGGTTCCTCTACTACCGGACCCGCTCCGTGCAGCTGGCCGAGGACCTCACGTCCGAGACCTTCTTCCGGGCGCTGCGCTCCATGCAGGGCTTCCGCTGGCAGGGCCGCGACTTCGGCGCCTGGCTGATGACGATCGCGCGCAACCTCGCCACCGACCACTTCAAGGCCAGCCGGACGCGGCTCGAGCTCACCACGGAGGACATGGGCCTCCACGACGACGCGGACGACGCCACCCCCGAGGCGCTGGCGCTGGAGGGGCTCACCCACGAGGTGCTGGTCGACGCGCTGCGGCAGCTGCCCGACGAGCAGCGGGACTGCGTGGTGATGCGGTTCCTCCAGGGGCTCAGCATCGCCGAGGTCGCCGAGGCCCTCGGGCGCAGCGAGGGCGCCGTCAAGCAGCTCCAGCTGCGGGGCGTGCGCAACCTCGCCAAGCTCATGCCGGAGGGCATCCGATGAGCGCCGGGCTGCACGTGACGCACGCCACTGCGGGGCGGGCCGTAACCGTGTACCCGGGCGCGTCGTTGAGCAGCGTGCCGGGTCTCCCCCACCCGGTCGCGGGGTCCGGTACGCCGCACCCCGTCGCTCCCAGGAAGGGAACCCGCTGATGAGCCCCGTCTTCGCCGCACGGCGTCGAGCCGAGGAGTTCGACGCGATCGTCGAGGCCGCCCTCGCGGGTCGCCCTGTGCCCGACCCCCGCTACGCCGAGCTGGTCGGCGTCGTCAGCGCCCTGCGGACGGCGCCCCCGCCGCCGCAGCGTCCCGCGTTCGCCGGCGAGCTGCGCGAGCGCCTCATGGCCGCCGCCGCCGTCGAGCTCGTCCCCGGCAAGGAGGCCGCGGCCGACCCGCTGCGCCTGGGCGGCACCCGCACCACCGGTCGCCGCGACCGGCGCATCGCCGTCGCCGTCGGTGGCCTCGCCGTCCTGGGCGCGACGACGTCCGTGGCGGTGGCCGCGCAGTCCGCGCTGCCCGGCGAGGCCCTGTACCCCGTCAAGCGGGCCATCGAGAACGTCCACTCCGACCTCACCGTCGGCGACACCGCCAAGGGCGAGGTCCTGCTGGCGAGCGCCAGCGACCGCCTCGCCGAGCTCACCGAGCTGTCGAAGCAGGGCAAGGGCACCGGCGCGGCCGCGGACGAGGTCCTGGCCGACTTCCGCGAGCAGACCGAGGCCGGCAGCGCGCTGCTGCTCGGCGACTACGCCAGCAGCGGCGACGCCGAGACCATCACCCAGCTCCAGGCCTGGACGGTCGAGAGCATGGACTCGCTCAACACCCTCGCCGACCTCCTCCCGGGCCAGGCCGACGCCGCCCTCGTGGCGGCCGGCGAGGTGCTCACCGACCTCGACGCGCAGACCAGCAAGCTGTGCCCGTCCTGCACGGGCGGGTCGCTGGTCGACGTCCCGTTGTTCCTGTCCAGCAGCGTCGAGGACCTCACCGACGGCAGCCTCGTCGAGGGCATCACCGTGAAGCCCGCGGCCGGCGGCGGCACGAAGAAGGGCTCCGGCTCGAAGAGCACCGGCGGCGGCACGGCCGAGGGCTCCACCACCGGCGGGGGCTCGGGGACGTCGTCCTCCGACTCCGGCAGCAGCGGTGGCTCCGGGTCCACCACCACGCAGGACGACCCGGTCTCCGTGCCCACGGCCCAGGCCACCGGTGGCGGGCTGGTCAGCGACCTCGGCGACACCCTCACCGGGGGTGCCAGCGCCGGCAACGGCGCCGGTGCCGTGGTCAGCGACGCGACCTCGGCCGTCGGCGAGGTCGTCGACGGCGCCACGTCGGCGGTGGGCGGCGTGGTGGACGACGCCACCTCCGGGATCGGTGACCTCACCGACCCGCTGCTCGGCAACTGAGCCGCCACTGAGCAGCCACTGACCAGCCCAGCCGGCCGGTCAGCCGCTCAGCTGCCGAAGACGGACCGGCGCTCCATGAGCAGCCGGTAGAGGGTCTGCTGGATCGACTCGCGGACCTGGTCGGTGACGTCGAAGACCAGCATCGGGTCGTCCGCCGCGCCCTCCTCGAGCTCGTCGGTGCGCACCGGCTCGCCGAACTCCATCAGCCACTTGCTGGGCAGCGGCACCATGCCGAGCGGGCCCAGCCACGGGAAGAGCGGGGTCACGGGGAAGTACGGCACCCCCAGGATGCGCGCCAGCGTCGGCATCGAGGACAGCATCGGGTAGATCTCCTCGGCGCCCACGACCGAGAGCGGCACGATGGGCGTGCGGGTGCGCAGCGCCGCGGAGACGAAGCCGCCGCGGCCGAAGCGCTGGAGCTTGTAGCGCTCCGAGTACGGCTTGCCCAGCCCCTTGAAGCCCTCGGGCCACACGCCCACCAGCTCGCCGCCGGCGAGCATCCGGTCGGCGTCCTCGCTGCAGGCCAGCGTCGCGCCGCCCATCCGCGCGAGCTGCGCGACGAGGGGCGTGCGGAAGACCAGGTCGGCGCCGAGCGGCCGGACGAAGCGCCCGGTGTGGTCGTGGACGGTCACCATCGTCATCAGGCCGTCCCACGGCAGCGTGCCGGAGTGGTTGGAGACGATGAGGGCACCCGAGTCCGTCGGGATGTTCTCGATCCCCCGGACCTCGATCCGGAACCACTTGCTGGCCATCGGCCGCAGCGCGGTGAGGAAGAAGCGCTCGGTGACCTCGGGGTCGAAGCCGTACTCGTCGACCGCGTAGTCGCCGGTCAGCCGGCGGCGCACGAACGCCAGCAGCCGCGCGAGCTCGTCCTCCCAGTCGGGGCCGAGCACCTCCTTGGCCGCCGAGGTGAGCGCGGCCATCAGCTCGGCCGGGGAGACCGCGCCGAGCGGGTGCCGGTCGGCGGTCGTCGTCCCGGACGTGGCGGTGCCGGCGTCGTCCGCATCGGGGGCCTCGGAGGCCGGGGCGGCGGGCTCGGGGCCGGAATCGGCGGTGGCCGCGTCGGGGGCGGCCGGGGCCGTGTCCTCCACGGGCCGGGGGCCGCCGATCGACTCCTCGTCGACCCAGCCGTCGTGCGCGCCGTCCTGCGTGGCCCGGGGGGCGGTGGGACGCCCGGTGGAACGGTCCGCCGGGGGCCGACCGCCGGGGGCGAGGCCGCGCGCGGCGGAGGAGGGGGTGGTGCCGGTGCCGCGGCCGGGTCGGCCGCGCGTCCCGATCGGGATGATCTCGGCGTCACCCACGGGTGCCGCCCGCGGGGACGAGCCGGCCGAGGGCGTCGAGCGCCTGCTGCGCGCCGGCCTGGGCGGGCGCGAGCACGGCGTCGAGGGTCGGGCTGAGGGTGGAGCCGAAGTCCGCGAGGGCGTCCTCGGTGGAGAAGCCCGGCTCGAAGCCGAGCACCTCGCGCATCCGGGTGGTGTCCACACCCCGACCATAGGTGAGGAACGCCAGCTGCTCGGGCGAGAAGTCGGCGACGTGCGCGCTGCGCAGCACCTGGCCCAGACGTCCCACGGCGAAGCCGGGCATCGGGACCATCGGCCGGCCCAGCCGGCGCAGCGCCTGCGAGAGCACGACGACCCCGTCGCCGGCGACGTTGACCGTGCCGGTCGCCCGGCCACGCTCGTCGCCCACGGCGCCGAGGCGCAGCACGCGGAAGAGGTCGTCCTCGTGGAGGAACTGCATCCGCGGGTCGTAGCCGAGGACCGTCGGCACCACGGGGAGCCGGAGGTAGGACGTGATGGGGCTCGCGACGTGCGGGCCCACCACGTTGGCGCAGCGCAGGGTCAGGACGCCGACGTCGGGGCGGCGCCGGGCGAACCCGCGCACGTAGCCCTCGATCTCGGCGACGTCCTTGGCGTAGCCCGAGCGCGGGGCGCGCCGGGGCTGCATGTCCTCGGTGAACATCGCCGGGTCACGCGGGGACGCCCCGTAGACGGTGGTCGTCGACTTCACGACCAGCCGCTGGACGGTGCGGGCCCGCTGGCACGCGGCCAGGAGCTGCATCGTCCCGATGACGTTGAGCTCCTTCATCGTGTGCCGACCCCCGGCGGTACCGGGGGTCGCGATGACGCTCATGTGGACGACGGTGTCGACGTCCTCCTTGGCGATCACCTTGGCGATCACCGGGTTGCGGATGTCGACCCGCACGAACGACACGGCGCCGACGTCCCCGCGGGGCGGGACGACGTCGACGCCGATGACCCGGTCGACCTCGGGGTCGGACGCGAGCGAGCGCGCGAACCGCCGACCGAGGTCACGAGAGACCCCGGTGACGAGAACGACGCGCCCCATCCGCAGCCCCCGAACGTCAGCCGTGCTGCTGTGCGCTCGGGCTTACTTGCCGAGCTTGCGACGCTGGACGCGCGTCTTCTTCAGCAGCTTGCGGTGCTTCTTCTTCGCCATACGCTTGCGACGCTTCTTGATGACAGATCCCACGGTGAACCTTTCAGACTCCTGGGTCGCTCCGGGTGCACGGAGGACCGGCCCAGCCTAGCGGGCGGACTCAGGGGCGCAGAATTCCCAGCCGGCGACCGGTGGACGCGGCCCGGGGCAGCCCCGGGCGGTCGGCTCAGCCGGCGTCGTAGAAGCTGCGGCGCAGGTACTCGCTCGCGTCCTCCTCGCGGACGCGGAAGGAGCGACCGACGCGGACGGCGGGCAGGTCGCCGTTGTGCACCAGGCGGTACACGGTCATCTTGGAGACGCGCATCATCTGCGCGACCTCGGCCACGGTCAGGAACTTCGCCTCGGAGATGTCCCCGGACGGGTTGGACGCCATGTGCCACCGCTTTCTCGTGGGCCCGCCCGACGGCTTCCCCACCGTCGGCCACGCGGGCTCGTTGTGCGGGAGCCTAGTGCCTGATGTGACTGGTGGGGAAGGCTGGACCTGATTCTTAGCCAAGGACTCGGCGTGTCGAGTTGATCTCGTACCCAGATCGGCGTTCAGGCACTCGCTGTCAAGAACCCGAGGGGTCACTTCGACCCCAGTTTCCTCGGTGGGCCAAGGCCCCCCACATGCAGGGTCAGGGCATCGATCAGGGCATCGGGTCGAGCCCGTGCAGCGGGAACAGCGCCATCCGGGTCTCGTGGACGGCCGCATCGAGCCACTGGGCGGGGTCGTAGCCCTGGGACCAGGGGCGGTACTCCGGCGTCACGCCGTCCGTCATGAGCGTCGGCCCGGCGAGTCCGAAGCGCTCGTCGACGTACCGCAGCCACGCGGACGGCACCTCGGCCTCCGGGGGCAGCGGCGCCCCGGCGACCTCGGCCAGCAGGTGCGTCCAGGTGCGGGGGACGACGCCGACCAGCTCGTAGCCACCGCCGCCGACCGCGACCCACCGGCCGCCGGCCGTGGAGTGGGCGAGCTCGTGCAGGGCGGCGTGCGTGGCCCGCTGGCCGTCGACGGAGAGGCCGAGGTGGGTGAGCGGGTCGCGGGAGTGCGAGTCCGCGCCGTGCTGGGAGACCAGGACGTCCGGCTTGAACTCGGCGAGCAGGTCCGGCACCACCGCGTGGAAGGCCCGCAGCCAGCCGGCGTCCGCCGTGCCGGGCGGCAGCGCCACGTTCGCGGCCGAGCCCTCGCACCCGCGCCCGCCCGTGTCCGCTGGGAAGCCGGTGCCCGGGAACAGCACCTGGCCCGTCTCGTGCAGGGAGATGGTGAGGACGCGGGGGTCGTCCCAGAAGATCCGCTCCACGCCGTCCCCGTGGTGCGCGTCGACGTCGACGTAGGCGACCCGCTCGGCGCCGTGGTCCAGGAGCCAGCGGATGCCGACGGCCACGTCGTTGTAGACGCAGAACCCGCTCACCCGGTGCGGCATCGCGTGGTGCAGGCCGCCGGAGATGCTCGCGGCGTGGCCGGCGTGACCCTCCCAGACCTGCCGGCAGGCCTCCACGGTGGCGCCGACGACGTGCGCGCCGGCCTCGTGCATCCGGGAGAAGACGGGGTTGTCCTCGGTGCCGATGCCCAGCCGCTCGTTGGCCTCACCGGTGCGGCCGGCCTCCTTCACCGCCGTGATGAGGCGCGGGAGGTGGATGGTGGAGAGGAGGTCGTCGTCGGCGACCGGGGCGTCGACCAGGCGCAGCGCGCGGGGCCCGGAGAAGACCCCGAGCTCGTGCGCCAGGCGCATCGTGAGGTCCACGCGGACGGGCGACATGGGGTGGGCAGGCCCGAAGTCGTACTGGGTCAGCGAGTCGTCGAACACGGCGACCGCGGGCGTCTGGCACTCGGGCACACCCGCACGCTACCGCTGGAGTACGCTGCAGACGTGCTGCAGTTCACGCGATCCCTGGACTGGTGGCCCGCCTGAGGCGGCCACCAGGGACTCACAGCACCCACGCACGGCCGCCCACGGGCGGCCGTTCGCGTGTCCGGGGAAGAGCCCCGGCCCGGTCGCCCCGGGCCGAGAGGACCTCTCATGACCACGCTCGCCACCACCGGTGCCGCCACCGCTGCCACCACTGCCGCCCGGCCGGCGCCGGGAGCGCTCGCCGCGGTGCCCGACCGCCGCCTGTCGCTGCTCAAGCCGACCGGCCGGCTGACGCTGGGCAACTACCTGGGCGCCCTGCGGCCGATGGTCGCGGCGCAGGACGCGCTGCCCGACCCGTCCGCCCAGTGCTTCTACGGCATCGCGGACCTCCACGCCCTCACCGTCGAGCACTCCCCCGAGGAGCTGCGCTCCCGCAGCCTCGAGCTCGCCCTCACGCTGCTCGCCGTGGGGCTGGAGCCCTCGACGCTGTTCGTGCAGTCCCACGTGCCGGCGCACCGCCAGCTCTCCTACCTGCTGGAGTGCGTGGCCTCGACGGGCGAGCTGAACCGGATGATCCAGTTCAAGGAGAAGGGACGCGGGGTCGACTCGACGCGCACCTCGCTGTTCACCTACCCGGTGCTGATGGCCGCCGACATCCTGCTCTACTCCCCCCGCCAGGTGCCCGTGGGCGAGGACCAGCGCCAGCACGTCGAGCTCACCCGCGACCTGGCGCTGCGGTTCAACCGCACCTACGGCGAGGTGTTCGTGGTGCCCGAGATCGCCACCCCGGCCGCCGGGGCGCGCGTGATGGCCCTGGACGACCCGACCCGGAAGATGGGCAAGACCGGCTCGCAGGAGGCGGGCACGATCCACCTGCTCGACGACCCCGACACCATCGTCCGGAAGGTCTCGCGCGCCGTCACGGACTCCGAGACCGGCCCGGACGCCGTGCGCCGCGACCGCGACGCCAAGCCCGGCGTCACCAACCTGCTGGAGATCCTGGCCGCGTGCGGCGGGTCGGCCGCCGGCGTCACCACCTACGGCGCGCTCAAGCGGACCGTCGCCGACGCCGTCGTCGCCGAGCTCGAGCCGGTGCAGGCGCGGTACCGCGCGCTGGCCGCGGACCTCACCCACGTCTCGGCCGTCTACGCCGAGGGGGCGGCCCGGGCGCGGGCCGTCAGCGAGCCCGTCCTCGCCGCCGCGACGGCCGCCATGGGGTTGTGAGGGCTGCTGGGTGGCGGGCCGGCCGGGTGGGCCGGCGGGCTGCCGGCCGCTGGTGGTGGCGGGGTCAGCTGCCGAGGGCGGCCGAGCGGTCGCGCGCTGCCTCCATCGCGGCGAGGAAAGCGGCGCGGACGCCGTGCACCTCGAGCTCGCGCAGCGCGGCGGCCGTGGTGCCCGCCGGCGAGGTGACCTGCTCGCGCAGGACGGTCGGGTGGGTCCCGGTCTCCTTGAGCATGGCGCCGGAACCGACGAGGGTCTGGACGACGAGGTCGGTGGCCGTGGCCCGGGGCAGGCCGAGGTGCACCCCGGCCTCGATCATCGACTCGACCACGAAGAAGACGTAGGCCGGGCCGGAGCCGGAGATGGCCGTCACGGCGTCCTGCTGCTTCTCCGGGATGCGCACGACCTTGCCGACGCTCGCCATGAGCGACTCGGCGTAGGCGAGCTGCTCCTCGGTGACGCTCGAGCCGCCGGAGACCGCGGCCATGCCCTCGTCGACGAGCGCCGGGGTGTTCGGCATGACCCGCACGACCGCGACGCCCTCGGGGACCCGCGACTCGACGAAGGCGGTGGTGATGCCGGCGGCGAGGCTGACGAGCAGCTGGCCGGGGCGCAGGGCCGGGGCGATCTCGTCGAGGACGGCACCCATGTCCTGCGGCTTGATGACGAGCGCGACGGTCTGCGCGGCGCGCGCGGCCTCGAGGTTGTCGACCACGCGAACGCCGTAGCGCTCCTGGAGCTCGGCCGCCCGCTCCGGTCGGCGCTCGCCCACCAGGAGGTCGGCGGGGGCGTGCCCCGAACGGACCAGGCCGGAGATGAGGGTCTCCCCCATCACGCCGGCCCCGATGACGGCCGTCTGCTCGCTCATGGGGCCTACTGTCGCCGGTCCGCCCCGCCGACCGCACCTCGGGTCACCTGCTGGACCCTCCCGGGGTCGCGGACGTCATACGTCTTGGTGCGTCTCACGGCCGATTCGTATGACGTCCCGCGGCTGCTGCAGCCTGCCGTCACCGGACGTCATCCGTCCAGGCTCGTCCCACGGCCGGTTCGTCTGACGTCCCGGGGCAGCCAACGAGGGCGGCCGCCCGTCAGCCCCGTCGGACGAGACTGGTGAGGAACAGGCGCAGGGACGCGGGGCGCTCGGCGAGCCGGCGGACGAGGTACCCCCACCAGCGCGACCCGTACGGCAGGTAGACGCGGACGGTCTCGCCGGCCGCGGCCAGGCGTCGCTGCTCGACCTCGCGGATGCCGTAGAGCATCTGCAACTCGTAGCTGCCCGGGGCGCGGCCGTGCCGAGCGGCCACGGCGAGCGCGACCCCCACCAGCCGCGGGTCGTGGGTGGCGACCATGGGGTAGCCGGAGCCGCCCATGAGCACCTTGAGGCAGCGGACGTAGGACCGGGCCACGTCGAGGGGGTCGGTGAAGGCGACCGAGGCCGGGGCGGCGTAGGCGCCCTTGCACAGCCGCACCCGGGAGCCCTCCCCGGTGAGCAGCCGGACGTCGCCCTCGGTGCGGTGCAGCTGCGCCTGGACGGCCACCCCGGTCTCCGGGAAGTCCTTGCGCAGCTCGCGCAGCGTGGCGAGCGTGGCGTCGGTGGTGGTGTGGTCCTCCATGTCCAGCGTGACCGCGGTGCCCGCGTTCCGGGCGGCGCGGCAGATCGTGCGGGCGCGCTCGAGGCTGGCGCGCTGGCCGCCGGGCAGTCCCTGACCCAGCGCGGACAGCTTGAGCGACACCTCGGCGCCGGGGGCGAGCCCGCGCTCGACCAGCCCCGTGAGGAGCGCGCGGTACGCCTCGACGGTCGCCTCGGCGTCCTCGGTGCTGGTGACGTCCTCGCCGAGGTGGTCCAGCGAGACGGTGAGTCCCTCTGCCTGGAGCGCGGCCGCCGCGTCGAGCGCGTCCTCCAGCCACGGCCCGGGCACGTACCGGGCGACCAGCGCGGCCGTCGCGGGCACGGACGTGAGCGCCTGGCGGGCGCGGTCGTTGCGGGCCAGCATCAGGAGCGGGGCTCGCAGCAGGGGCATGTGACCCACATTACGGGCACGGAACGGGCAGGGCGCGCCCTGTTCCGGGGGTCCGGCCTCGAGGTTCAGCCTCCGGGGTCCGGCCTCAGAGCTCGGACAGAAGTTTCGGTCAGGGAGTGCGACGCCGCAGCGTGGCCGCGCCGAGCACGAGGCCGGCGAGCGCGAAGCCGGCGACCACGGCGAGGTCGCCGAGGACCTCCCCGAGGCCGGGGTCGGGCCGGGTGAGCAGGTCCATGGCGTCCACGGCGTAGGAGAGCGGGAGGACGTCGGAGATCGCACCGAGGACGCCGGGCAGGGCGTCGCGCGGCACGAACAACCCGCACAGCAGCAGCTGCGGGATGACGACCAGCGGCATGAACTGGACCGCCTGGAACTCCGTGGTCGCGAAGGCCGAGACGAAGAGCCCGAGCGCGGTGCCCAGGACGGCGTCCACGACGGCCACGAGCAGGAGGAGCCACAGCGGGCCCTCGACGTCCAGGCCGAGGAGCCCGACGGCGACCCCCACCGCCAGCGCCGACTGCACCACCGCGGTGAGCGCGAAGGCGGCGGCGTAGCCGAGCAGGAAGTCGACGCGGCCCATCGGCATCGCCAGGAGCCGCTCCAGCGTGCCCGAGGAGCGCTCGCGGAGCGTGGTCACCGAGGTCACCAGGAACATGACGGTGAAGGGGAAGATCGCGAGGAGGGCGGGGCCGATCCGGTCGAAGGAGTCGCCCGCGACGTCCGAGAAGACCCACCACAGCAGGACGATGAGCATCGTCGGGAGGGCCAGCAGCATGGCGACGGTGCGGTGGTCGCGCCGCAGCTGGGTGAGGACGCGGGCGGCGACCGCGCCGGTGACCGGGGCGCTCATGCCGCGCCTCCTTCCGTCGGGGCGTCGTGGACCAGGGCGAGGAACGCCTCCTCGACGCTGGCGACCCCGGCGGCGGCCTTGACCGCGGCGGGGGTGTCGTCGGCGATGACCCGGCCCTCGCGCATGAGCAGGAGGCGGTCGCAGCGCTCCGCCTCGTCCATGACGTGGCTGGAGACGAGCACCGCGGTGCCCGGCTCGCCGTCGGCACCGGCGGCGAGGCGGTGGAAGAGGGCCCAGAGGTCCTGGCGGAGGACCGGGTCGAGGCCGACGGTGGGCTCGTCGAGGACGAGGAGGTCGGGCCGGCGCAGCAGGGCGACCGCCAGGCTCACGCGGGAGCGCTGGCCGCCGGAGAGCCGACCGACCACGTCGTCGCGGTGGCCGGCGAGGTCGACCTCGCCCAGGACGCGGTCGACGGCCGACGTCCCCTCCCCTCGCCGCAGGCCGAGGACCCGCGCGAAGAAGCGGAGGTTCTCGGCGACCGTGAGGTCGTCGTAGACCGCGGCCGCCTGGGTCACGTAGCCGACGCGCTCGCGCAGCCCGGCGCTGCCCGCGGGCTCGCCCAGGACCGTGACGTCCCCGCCGTGCGTGCGCTGGACGCCGACGAGCGCCCGCATGAGCGTCGACTTGCCGCACCCCGACGGGCCGAGGAGCCCCGTGACGCCGGCGCCCACCTCGAGGTCGAGGCCGTCCAGGACGGCGCGGCCACCGCGCCGCACCACGAGGCCGCGGACCTCCACGACCCCGCGGGCAGCAGCGTGCCGTGGCGGCGGGGAGCCCGGCTGCTGCTCGCTGGTCATGACGGCTCCTCGCTGGTCATGGGACCAGCCTCGTCCTCAGGCGCCCTCGACGGCAGGGGCGAAGTGCTCGCGGGCGAACGCCAGTGACTCGGCGAGGTCGGCCTCGCGCTCCTCGCGGGAGTCGCAGCGGCGGGTGTTGATCTCGAGGACGATGTCGCCGTCGAAGCCGCTGGTGGCGATCTGCCGGAGGAACTCCGCGGCCCGCATCGAGCCGCGGCCGGGGACGAGGTGCTCGTCCTTGGCGGAGCCGGTGCCGTCGGTGAGGTGGACGTGGCGCAGCCGCTCGCCCTGGGCGGCCGCCATGTCCAGGACGTCGTCGTGCGCGATCGAGGCGTGCGAGAGGTCGATCGTGGTGTGCGCGTACGGCTGGTGGGTGGGGTCCCAGTGCGGCAGGTACATCTCCATGCCGCGCTTCTGGGTCGCCCGCCACGGGTACATGTTCTCGACGGCGAAGACGAGGCCGGTGGACGCCTCGAGCGCCGCGACACCCTCGGCGAACCCCCGCGCGTACTCCTTCTGCCACCGGAACGGCGGGTGCACCACGACCGTCCCGGCGCCGACCTCGTGGGCCATCTCCGCCGAGCGCTCGAGCTTGCCCCAGGGCTCCAGGCCCCAGACCTGCTGGGTGAAGAGCAGGGTCGGGGCGTGGATCGCGCAGATCGGGATCTCGTGGTGCTCCGAGAGCTGCTTGACCGCGGACGTCTGCTGGGAGAGCGCGTCGATGCCGACCATCACCTCGACCGCGTCGTAGCCGAGGCGGGCGGCGTACGCGAAGCCGTGGGCGGTCGACTCGGGGTAGACCGAGGACGTGGACAGGCCGATACGGGTGGGCACGGTGGGTCTCCAGCGCTCCTCAGCGGGAGCGGAACGGCAGCTGGTCGAGGCGCTCGAGGATGATGCCCTCGCGCAGCGCCCACGGGCAGATCTCCAGCTCGGTCAGGTCGAAGATGTCCATGCACGCCTCGGCCACGAGGGCCCCGGGCAGGATCTGGTGCGACCGGCTGGCCGAGACGCCCGGCAGCGCCGCCAGCTCGTCCTCGCCCATGGCGGCGAGCTTGGGGATCCAGTCCGACAGCGTCTTCTTCGGGATGCTCCGGGGCACGAGCATCCCGTCGGAGTAGGGCGCGGCGCCGCAGATGCGGGCCAGGGAGCGGAAGGTCTTGGACGTCGCGACGGCCCGGTCGGGCGCGCCGGCGCGCAGCAGGTGGCCGGCGTCCGCGGCGATGTCGGCCCGGATGCGACGGCGCAGCCCGCGGATGACGTCCTCGTCGATGCTGCCCGCGAGGTGCTCGCGCGCGAGCCTCGCGGCACCGAGCGGCAGCGACCACGCCACCTCCGGCGCCTCGTCCTCGCCGCCGGCGATCTCCAGGGAGCCGCCGCCGATGTCGAAGACCGCCAGCCGACCCGCCGACCAGCCGAACCAGCGGCGGACCGCCAGGAACGTCAGCCGCGCCTCGTCCTCGCCGGAGAGGACGCCGATGCGCACCCCGGTCGACTCGGCGACGTGCTCGAGCACCGCGTCGGAGTTGGTCGCGTCCCGGACCGCCGAGGTGGCGAAGGCGAGGATGTCGGAGCAGCCCTTGTCCTCCGCCACGACCAGCGCCTGGGCGACGAACTGGGTCAGCGCCTTCACGCCCTTGGGCGACACCGCGCCCGCGTCGTCACCCTCCATCACCAGGTGCTCGGCCAGCCGCAGCGGTTCCTTGTAGGAGTACGCCGGCAGGGGCCGCGCCCCGCCGTGGGCATCCACGACGAGCAGGTGACCGGTGTTGGAGCCGATGTCCAGGACGCCCAAGCGCATGGGGCCCACGCTACTCGTCGGCGTCCCTGCGCGCCCGCCCCCTGCGGATCCGCCTCCTCGGGTCGGTGCGGTGGTGTGCTGATGGGCGGTGTGCGTGGGGGTGCTGATGGGCGGTGTGTCAGCAACGTGCCTGGACGCTTGGGGCGTTGCTGGGACACCGCCGCCCGTCCGTGGGGCGACCGGCGGTGTCCCACCAACCCAGCCCGCCACCGACCCGGTTGCTGACACACCGCCGACCCACCCCGCGGCCGACCGGCGGTGTCCCACCAACCGACCCCTCCACCGGCCAGGTTGCTGACTCACCGCCGCCCCGGGACGTCATCCACACCGGCCCTGAGACACACCCAGGCGTATGACGTCCCCAGCCGCCACCGACCGGAGGTGCCCCACCAACCGACCCCTCCACCAACCCGGTTGCTCACACACCGCCGCCCCGGGACGTCATCCACACCGGCCCTGAGACACACCCAGGCGTATGACGTCCCCAGCCGCCACCGACCGGAGGTGCCCCACCAACCGACCCCTCCACCAACCCGGTTGCTCACACACCGCCGCCCCGGGACGTCATCCACACCGGCCCTGAGACACACCCAGGCGTATGACGTCCCCAGCCGCCACCGACCGGAGGTGCCCCACCAACCGACCCCTCCACCAACCCGGTTGCTCACACACCGCCGCCCCGGGACGTCATCCACACCGGCCCTGAGACACACCCAGGCGTATGACGTCCCCAGCCGCCACCGACCGGAGGTGCCTCACCAACCCAGCCAGCCGCCCCACCGGTTGCTCACACACCGCCCACCCACCCCGCGGCCGACCAGAGGTGGCAGAGCAACCCCAGCAGCCACCAACCCGGTTGCCCACGCACCGCCAGTCGGTCCCCTACGCTGGCGCCGTGCCCGAGGTGGACCTGGACTTCGCGCGGACCTGGGTCGAGTTCGTCAACCCCGACGACGACACCGAGGTGCTGCGCTGCGACCTCACGTGGCTGACGTCCACGTGGACGTGCATCTTCGGCCGCGGCTGCGCCGGGATCGACGCCGACAGCCCCGACATGGGCTGCTGCACCCTGGGCGCGCACTTCACCGACAAGGACGACGAGGACCGGGTGGCCGCCTACGTGGCCGACCTGGACGCCGAGACCTGGCAGCTGCGGCCGAGCGTGAAGCCGGGCGGGAAGGTCCGCCGGAAGGACTGGGTCGTCACCGACGACGAGGGCGCCCGCGTCACCCGCACCGTCGAGGTGGACGGTCAGACCGCGTGCGTCTTCCAGAACCGACCCGGCTTCGCCGCCGGCGCCGGCTGCGCCCTGCACGGCCTGGCCCTCCAGCGGGGCGTCGAGCCCCTCACCACCAAGCCGGACGTGTGCTGGCAGCTGCCGATCCGCCGCACGTTCCGCGAGGTCGAGCGGCCGGACGGCACCGCCTACACCGAGGTCGGGATCGGCGAGTACGACCGCCGCGGCTGGGGTCCGGGCGGGCACGACCTCGACTGGTACTGCTCCGGCGCCACCGAGGCCCACGGCGGGAGCACCGCCGTCTACCGCTCGAACGCCGCCGAGCTCGTCGAGCTCATGGGGCAGGCCGCCTACGACGAGCTCGTCCGGCACTGCGAGGCCCACGAGCGCCGTCGGCTGCCCGTCCTCCTGCACCCGGCCGACCCGTCGCACGGCCCGCGCTGAGGCAGCGCAGCTCACGAAAGAGCGGGCACAGCAGGACGCAGCAGGACGCCGCGCGCCCACCCGACCGGGTGGCCGCCGTGCCCCGAGAGCTCTCCGCACCAGCCCTGACGACCTGTCCGAAGACGCCTGGCGCCGCGGCGTCAACCCGACGCGCCGGACACCTCACCGGGCACGGTAAAAAGTCTCGACATCGAGAGACCTCGACCCCGATGTGACCCGACGGGACGACGGTGTCCACAATGCCTGCATGCGCCTGGACCACCTTTCCTACGCCGCTGGACCCGACGGGCTCGAGGGCACCGCCCAGCGGATCGGGACCCTGCTCGGGGCCACGTTCCTCGACGGTGGCATCCACCCCCGCTTCGGGACGCGCAACATGATCCTGCCGCTGGCGGGCTCCATGTACCTCGAGGTCGTCGAGGTGCTCGACCACCCCGCCTCGCAGAAGGCCTCCTTCGGCCAGGCGGTGCGCGCGCGCTCCAGCCTCGGCGGCGGCTGGCTCGGCTGGGCCGTGGCCGTCTCCGACCTCCCGACGATCGAGGAGCGCCTCGGCCGCAAGGCGTACCAGGGCAGCCGGCACCGCCCCGACGGCGTCGAGCTCCGCTGGAAGCAGATGGGCCTCACCAGCACCGCCGCGGACCCGCAGCTGCCGTACTTCCTGCACTGGGAGATCGACCCCGCGCTGCACCCCTCCGTCGGCGCGGACGAGCGCTTCAGCCTCGTGGCCCTCGAGATCGCCGGCGACCCGCAGCGCGTGAGCGACTGGATGGGCGAGCCCGTCGAGAAGCCCCTCGAGGACGTCAAGGTCGAGTGGGTCGCCCCGCACGGCACCCCCGGCATCGTCGCCGTCCAGGTCCAGACCCCGAACGGCCTCGTCCGCCTCTGAGCGGGCGCCCCTGGCACCAGCCGTGAGCGGCCAGGCACCCGAGCGCGGGCAGGACGACGGCCGCGCGACCGCCCCGGAGGGCTCGGGGCCCGGCGCGCAGCCGTGGGCCGGCGTCCCGGACGAGCTGCGCGAGCGGCTGCCGGAGGGCACGCGCCCGAGCCCGAACATCTGGCACCACACCGACGTCTACGAGACCGAGAACCGGGCCTTCGACCCCGACGGGCTCGTCGAGCAGGCGATGCGCGGCGTCCGCGACTGGGCCGGCACCGACGTCCTCGACCTCGGCTGCGGCTCCGGCTTCCACCTCCCGCGCCTCGGGCGTGCCGCCGCGAGCGTGGCCGGCGTCGAGCCGCACCCCGACCTCCGCGCGATCGCCGCCCGGCGCACCCGCCGCCTCGAGCACGTCCGCGTCCTGGAGGGCACCGCCCAGGCCACCGGCCTGCCGGCGGCGTCGGTGGACGTCGTCCACGCCCGCTGGGCCTACTTCTTCGGCCCCGGCTGCGAGCCCGGGCTCGCCGAGGTGGCGCGCGTCCTGCGCCCCGGGGGCACCGCGTTCGTCATCGACAACGACGCCACCCGCTCGACGTTCGGCGGCTGGTTCCGCCGCGGCTACCCGCAGTTCCATGCCCCGGCCGTCGTCGAGGCCTTCTGGGAGGCGCAGGGGTTCGCCCGCGTGCCGGTGCTGACCCGGTGGGAGTTCGAGTCCCTCGAGGACCTCGAGGCCGTCGTCCGCATCGAGCTCCCCGCGCCGGTCGCCGAGGAGGTGCTCGGCGAGCACCGCGCGGCCGGCGCGCCGCTCACCGTGGACTACGCGGTGAACCTCTGGCACCGCACCTGGTAGCGGCTCAGCCGCGCACCGGGCCCGAGGTGTCGCGCACCTCGAGCGTGGGCGTGAGCAGCACGCCCTGCGCCTGCGGCACCGCGGGGTGCGCGAGCAGCCCCTCGAGGGTCGCCACGATCTCGACCGCCACCTGCTCCAGCGGCTGGCGCACGGAGGAGAGGCCAGGGCGGACGACCTGGGCGACCTGGCTGTCGTCGAAGCCCACCACGGCCACGTCGTCGCCCGCCCGCAGGCCGCGCTCCGCCAGGGCGTGCAGCACGCCCATGGCGAGGGTGTCGGAGGCGCACACGAAGGCGGTGGGCGCGGCCTCGTCGAGCAGGACGCCGGCCGCGCTGCGTCCCGACGTCACCGTGTCCTCGACCCGCGAGGCGAGCCCCGTCGTCGGCAGGTCGCGCAGGTGCATGGCCCGGGTCCAGCCGGAGCGACGGTCCTCGCCGATGGCCGAGTCCTTGCGCCAGCCGATCCAGGCGACGCGCCGGTGGCCCTTGTCGAGGAGGTGGTCGGTGGCGAGGGCGACCCCGGCCGCCCCGTCGACGTCGACCCACGCGTGCGTGGCACCCGGCTGCTGCCAGGGCCGGCCGAAGGCGACGAAGGGTGCGCGGCGCTGGTCGAGCCACATGGCCTGCGGGTTGCCGAGGTAGGTGTCGGTCACGACGAACGCGTCGACCGCCGTCGACCGGAGCAGGTCGTCGTAGCCCGCGAGCGGGTCCGTGGGATCACCCGTGAACAGGAGGACGTGGTAGCCGGCCTCCCGCGAGGTCTCGACCAGCGAGTGGACGAAGCGGTCCATCGTCGCGTTGGCCGTGCCCTCCTGGGCGGGCTGGATGCGCAGGCCGATCAGGTGCGACGTCCGGGTGCGCAGGTTCCGCGCCGCCCGGTTGGGCAGGTAGCCGAGGTCCGCGATCGCGGCCTGGACGCGGGCCAGCGTGTCGGCCCGCAGGAGGTCGGGGTTGTTGACCGCGTTCGAGACGGTCTGCCGGGAGACCCCGGCGCGCTCCGCGACGTCCGCGAGCGTCGGCGGGCCGGACGGGGTGCGTGCACCGCGCGCCATCGCCACCTCCACTCCCCTCTGCCGGCCCGGGTGTGCCCCGGGTCACGCCTTCACCTCGTGAGCATATCGACGCGGCGGCCCGCCCGAGGCGTGACCTGGGCCGCACGTCCCGGTGGCCCGTGGCCGGCTCCCGGCCCCGCCGCACCACCCGGCCCGCCGCCCCTGTCGGCGCCGCCGCCTAGGGTCTGCGCCATGGCCCGATCCACCGCCCGCACCCGCCCCGCGTACCGCTGCTCGGAGTGCGGGTGGGAGACCGTGAAGTGGGTCGGACGCTGCGGCGAGTGCCAGGCGTGGGGCTCCGTGGCCGAGGCGGCCGCCTCCCCCGCACCCCGCACGGAGGCGGCACCCGTGGCGACCCCGGCCGTGCCCATCGGGTCGGTCTCGGTGGAGGAGTCGGCGTTCCGCAGCTCCGGCGTCCCGGAGCTCGACCGCGTGCTCGGCGGCGGCCTCGTCCCGGGCGCCGCGATCCTGCTCGCCGGCGAGCCGGGCGTCGGCAAGTCGACGCTGCTGCTGGAGGTGGCGGCACAGACCGCCCGCTACCGGCGGCGCACGCTCTACGTGACGGGCGAGGAGTCGGCCTCGCAGGTGCGGCTGCGCGCGGACCGCACGGGCACCGTGCAGGAGGAGCTCTACCTCGCCGCCGAGACCGACCTCGGCGCGCTGCTCACGCACATCGAGCAGGTCCGGCCCGAGCTGCTGGTCGTCGACTCGGTGCAGACCATCGGCGCCGCTGGCATCGACGGCGTCCCGGGCGGCGTCACCCAGGTCAAGGAGGTCGCCGCGGCCCTCATCCGGGTGGCGAAGACCCGCAACATCACGACCGTGCTGGTCGGCCACGTCACCAAGGACGGCTCCATCGCCGGGCCTCGCGTGCTCGAGCACCTGGTCGACGTCGTCCTCCACTTCGAGGGCGACCGCAACTCGCGGTTCCGGATGGTCCGGGCGATGAAGAACCGCTTCGGGCCGGTGGACGAGGTGGGCTGCTTCGAGCTCGCCCAGTCCGGCATCCTCGCCGTCGCCGACCCCACCGGCCTCTTCGTCGAGCAGCACCACGCCCTCGTCTCGGGGACCTGCGTCGCGGTGACGATGGAGGGCCGCCGGCCCATGCTGGCCGAGGTCCAGGCGCTGGTCTCCAGCCAGTCCACCGAGAAGCCCCGCCGCGCGTTCTCCGGCCTCGACAGCTCCCGCGTCGCGATGGTCCTCGCCGTCCTCGAGAAGCACTGCGACCTGCCCATGCCCCGGCAGGACGTCTTCGTCTCCACCGTCGGCGGGGCCAGGCTGCACGAACCGGCCAGCGACCTCGCGACCGCCATCGCGCTCACCTCCTCGTTCCGCGGCGAGGCACCCGGCAAGGGGCTGGTGGCCATCGGCGAGATCGGCCTCTCGGGCGAGCTCCGTCGGGTCCGAGACCTGCCGCAGCGGCTCGCCGAGGCTGCCCGGCTCGGCTTCTCGCTGGCCGTCGTGCCGCCCGAGCCGGGCAGCCGCCCGGGCCGGCGTGAGGTGGAGGGGATGGCCGTCGTCGAGGCCCCGACCGTCCGGCAGGCGCTGGGCCTGGTCGGGCTGGGCCCGCAGCACGGCTGACGTCCCTACCCGCCCCGGTCACCACCCACCTCGGTCACGCCCCGGCCACCGCCCGGCGCACGGACCGGCACGCCGGGCGACCCGCGGCGGGACGATCGCCGTCAAGGAGCCGCGACGGCCTACACTCACACCACTCCACCGCGGACCCCCCAGCGCCATCTCCCCAAGGAGGACCGTGCCCGCCAACGACCGCTCCGACGACGTCCTGCGGCTGCGCGAGACGCTCGCCAAGATCGCCCCCGGCACGTCCCTGCGCGACGGCCTCGAGCGCATCCTGCGCGGGCGCACCGGCGCGCTCATCGTCCTCGGCCACGACAAGGTGGTCGAGGGCATCGCCACCGGCGGGTTCACCCTCGACGTCCCGTTCACCGCCACCGGCCTGCGGGAGCTGGCGAAGATGGACGGCGCGATCATCGTGAACGCCGACCTCACGCGCATCCTGCGCGCCGCGGTGCACCTGATGCCGGACCACACGATCCCCTCCAGCGAGACGGGCACGCGGCACCGCACGGCCGACCGGGTCGCCCGGCAGACGGGTCACCCGGTCATCTCGGTGTCCCAGTCGATGCAGATCATCGCGGCCTACGTGGGCGAGACCCGGCACGTCCTGGAGGACTCCGGGCAGATCCTCTCCCGCGCCAACCAGGCCCTCGCGACCCTCGAGCGCTACAAGATGCGCCTCGACGAGGTCACCAGCACCCTGTCGGCGCTCGAGATCGAGGACCTCGCGACCGTCCGCGACGTCGCGGTCGTCGCCCAGCGGTTGGAGATGGTCACCCGCATCGCGCGGGAGATCGAGGACTACGTCCTCGAGCTCGGCACCGACGGGCGCCTGCTCTCGCTGCAGCTGGAGGAGCTCGTCACCGGGGTGGACGCCGAGCGCGAGCTCGTCGTCCGCGACTACCTGCCCGCGGACCGCCGCGAGGAGGCCCCCGACGGCCCGCTCGCCGCGATGGCCGCGCTCACCGCCACCGAGCTCGTCGACCCCGCCGCCGCGGCGAAGATCCTCGGCCTGGGCAACGGGGAGCACCTGGACGGCGCGGTCGCACCGCGCGGCTACCGGCTGCTCGCCAAGGTCCCGCGCCTCCCGGGCGCGGTCGTCGACCGGCTGGTCGACCACTTCGGGACGCTGCAGAAGCTGCTCGCCGCCGGCATCGACGACCTCCAGGCCGTCGAGGGCGTCGGCGAGCTGCGTGCCCGCAGCGTCCGCGAGGGCCTCTCCCGGCTGGCCGAGTCCACGATCCTCGAGCGCTACGTCTGACCTCCTCGCGGCGGCCGCGCCGCGCCCAACCCCACCGGACGTCATACGAACCGCCCCTGGGACGCACCCGGACGTATGACGTCCCACCCCCGCCGCGCCCGGCCCCACCGGACGTCATACGAACCGCCCCTGAGACACACCCAGACGCATGACGTCGCGGGCACCCGGGGGGCACCGGCGCCGCGGAGCAGCCTCAGGCCGCGGCGCGCTCGGCCCGCTGGGCGAGCAGGTCCTCGGCGGTGACGCGGCAGGACTCCTCCCACGGGGTCGGGGCCAGGCCGAGCTCGCGGGTGATCGCTGAGGAGTCGAGGACGTAGTCGCGGCGGAACTGGTACGCGGTCTCCTTCAGCTCGCGCAGCAGCGGCACGGCGAGCCCGCCGAGGCCGAGGGTCCCCGGCGGGAAGCCGCGGACCCCGCGCACCGGCACGCCGGCGGCGCGGCAGAGGTCGGCGACGGCGTCGCGCCCGCTGCGCGCCGGGTTGGTCGGCGCGTGCCAGACGCGCCCCCAGGTCCGAGGGGCGTCGGCGACCGCGACGAGCGCGCGGGCCATGTCGGTCACGTTGGTCCAGGAGTGCAGCACGCCGGGGTCGCCGATCATCCAGGCGGTCCGGCCGCCGATGGCCATGGAGCCGGCCAGGGTGAGGTGGCCGTTGCCGCGGACCCCGCGGCCCGTGTAGTCCGAGCCGCGCACCTCGACGACGTGGGCGCGCCCCGCCTCGTGCAGGGCGAACGCGTCCGCGGACATCCGGGCCCGCAGGGCCGACTTGTGCCCGTTCGGCCGGTCCGGGAGGTCCTCGGTCATGGGCCCGTCGACCGGCCCGTACGGGTACAGGTTCCCGGTCACCGCGAGGAGCGCGCCCGTGCGCTCGGCCGCGGTCAGGAGGGCGGCGGCGACCGGCGGCCACGCCCGCTCCCAGCGCGTGTAGTCGCCGGGGTTCACGCAGTTGAAGAAGGCGCTCGCGCCCTGGACGAGCCCGGTGAGCGCCTCGGCGTCCGCCGCGTCGACGGCCACGCGTCGGGCCCCGGGCACCTCCTCGCCCCGGCCGCTGCGGCTCGCCAGCAGCACCTCCTCGCCGCGCTCGGCCAGGAGACGCGCCGTCTCCCGCCCCACCGGCCCGGCCCCCACCACGACGTACCTGCTCATGTCCGCTCCTCGTTCGCTTCCGACAACTTCGAGAGCACTGCTCTCGAAACCGAGCATGGACCCGCCCGCAGGCAAACGCAAGAGCACTGCTCTCATTTGCGTGCAGCGCTCTCGCACGGCACCATCGGGGGCGATGGACGAGCCCGCCCCCCGCACCGCCCGCGAGCGCGCCCGCGTCGAGCTGACCCGGGCGATCCTCGAGCGCGCCGAGCAGCAGCTCGCCGAGGTGGGCCCCGCGGCACTGTCGCTGCGCGCCGTCGCGCGCGACCTCGGCATGGCGAGCTCGGCGGTCTACCGGTACGTCGACTCGCGCGACGCCCTCCTCACGCTGCTGCTGGTCGCCGGGTACGACGACCTCGCCGACGCCCTCGAGGCGAGCCAGCGACCCGAGGACGACCTCGGGCGCCGCTGGCACGCCCTCGGCCACGCGCTGCGGGACTGGGCGCGGGCACAGCCGCACCGGTGGGCCCTGCTGTACGGCAGCCCGGTGCCGGGGTACGCCGCGCCCGAGACCACGGTCGGCCCGGCCACCCGGGTTGTGGCGCCGTTCCTGCGACTGCTCCAGGACCGGCAGACAGCCGGCGTGGAGGCCGGAGCGGAGGCCGGCGACGAAGGCAGGGGGCGGACCCCCGAGCCCGCGCTCGCGCAGGCGCTGCTCCCGGTCTCCTCGGCCCTCGCGGACGCCGGCCACGGGCCGGTCATCGAGGCCGGCCGCACCGCGGACGGACTCGCGGCCTGGTCGGCGCTGGTCGGCGCCGTCTCGCTGGAGCTGTTCGGCCACTTCAACCAGGCGGTGCTGGACTACGACCTGTGGTTCGCCCACCTGCTGGGCCGACTCGAGACGACGCTCGGCGGCTGAGGCCGCCGGCCCGGGGAGCGACCCCGAGGACCCTTCAGCGACCCTCGCCCGGCCGCGCCCGCATGATCTGCTGGAGCTCGGCCGGCTCCAGCGGCGGCACCGCCAGGAACCGCTCGTGGCCCGCGTGCGCCGGCAGGCCGGGGCGCAGGCCGTCGAGGAGGAGACCGACGAGCCGCCGGTCGAGATCGTCGCGGACGTCGCCCCCGAACTCGCGGGCCGCCAGCAGCGCGGTGACGAGCACCGGCACGTCGGTGGGGGTGAACCGCTCGGTCAGCCCGCCGTCGGCGTGGGCCCGGGCCACCAGGGCCGCGATGCCGGCGCGGAGCCGGTCGGCGCTGACCCGGGCCTCGTCCGCGAGCGAGGCCGGCAGCCCGTCGTCCTTGGTCTGCATGATGAGCTCCCGCAGCGCCCTGTCCTCCCCGAACGCGTCGACGAGGGTGCGGAGCATGAGGAGGAAGCCCTCCCAGGCGTCCTCCTCGGCGAGGGCGCGCTCGGCGGTGTCGACGAGTGCCGCGACCCGCTGGCCGGCCACGGCGAGGACGAGGTCGGCGCGGGTGGGGAACCTCCGGTAGAGGGTCCCCACCCCCACGCCCGCGCGCCGGGCGACCTCGGTCATCGTGGACTCGAGGCCGTCCTCGGCGAACACCTCGCGGGCGGCGACGAGGAGTCGTTCGCGGTTCGCCGCCGCGTCGGCCCGCAGTGCCATGACCGGACCCTAGCCCCGGTGCCCGGCGCTGCCGGACGAGGAGCCGGCCGAGGAGCCGGCCGAGGAGCCGGACGGGGCACCCGCACCGGCGTGCGTCGGCACGCCGTCCTTGTGGACGCCCGCGGGGTGCGCCGACAGGTGCCGGGGGCCGGCCGCCTCGCCGGCCGCCTCGCCGGGGGCGGCGTGGGAGTCCGCGTCGCCCGAGGGGGCGCCGGACGGGTAGAGGATCGCCGCCAGCACGCCGGCGACCAGGAAGAACGCGGCCGACCAGGCGAACGCAGTGGCGTAGCTGTGGACCGCGGCCGCCATCGCGACGTCGGCGTCGGAGGCGTGGTCGACGGCGTAGGCGGTGGCGGCGGACGCCGCGATGCTGGAGAGCAGCGAGGTGCCGATCGAGCCGCCGACCTGCTGGGAGGTGTTGACGACCGCGCTGGCCACGCCGGCGTCCTCACGCCGCACGTTGTTCGTGGCGGAGTTCATCGCGTTCGAGAACACGAAGCCCATGCCGACGCCGAACAGCACGAGCCCGGGCAGGACGTGGGTGAGGTAGGCGGTGTGGACCCCGATCTGGGTCAGCCAGAGCATGCCGGACGCCGCGATGAGCGCGCCGAGGGGCACGAGCGGGCGGGGGCCGACGCGGGGGCGCAGCACCGCACCGACGACGGGGGCGGTCACGAGGATCGAGCCGACCATCGGCAGGAAGGCGACGCCGGAGCGGATCGGCGAGAAGCCGAGGGTCTCCTGCAGGTAGTAGGTGAGGAAGAGGAAGACGCCGAACATCGAGATCGCGGCGATCAGGACGGTGAGGTAGGACGCCCCGCGGGAGCGGTCGGCGAGGACGCGCAGCGGCAGGAGCGGGTGGGTGCTGCGGTGCTCGGCCAGGCCGAAGGCGACCAGGGCGAGGACGCCGACGGCGAGCGGGAGCCACGAGGTGATCGAGGCCCAGCCGTCGGTCTCGGACTGGGCGAAGCCGAGGACGAGCGCGAAGACGCCGACGAACGAGAGGACCGCGCCGCGCAGGTCGAGCCCGTGGCCCTGGTCCTCACGCGGCTGCTGCGGGATGAAGACGAACGCGCCGAGGACGACGACGGCGACCATGAACAGGTTCACGTACATGCACCAGCGCCACGAGACGTACTCCGTGAGCAGCCCGCCGAGCAGCAGCCCGACGCCGCCGCCACCGCCGGCGATGGCGCCGAAGACGGCGAACGCCTTGTCGCGGCCCTTGCTGCCGGCGAAGGTCACGGTCATCAGGGAGAGGGTGGACGGCGCGAGCAGCGCGCCGAAGACGCCCTGCGCGACGCGGGCACCGACGAGCACCTCGAAGCTGGGTGCCGCGCCGCCGACCGCGCTGGCCAGCGCGAAGCCGACCGCCCCGATCATCAGCGTGTTGCGGCGGCCCAGCATGCCGGTGAGGCGACCGCCGAGCAGCAGGAGGGACCCGAAGGCCAGGGAGTAGCCGGTGACGATCCACTGGCGGGAGGCGTCCCCGAAGCCCAGGTCGGCCTGGGCGTCGGGGAGGGCGATGTTGACGATGGTGGCGTCGAGGACGACGACCAGCTGGGCGAGGCCCAGGACGGCGAGGATCCACCAGCGGTGGTTCGCGCCGGCTGCGGCCTGCGAGGGAGTGGCTGATGCCTGGCTCACAAGGGCTCCTCAGATCGGTGACAGATAAGTGGAAGGATGCCTTCCACTTATTCGGAACCCCGATCCACGCGACCTCATTCCACCCGGACGACGAGACGCCGGTCACCCCGAGGTGGGGTGACCGGCGTCCGGTGGCGACAGGGGGCTGCGGGTCAGCGACCCCCGCGGCGCGCGCGCTCGAGCTGGGCGGCGACGACGTCGTGGCAGTCGCGGCACGCGGCCGCGCCGGGCAGCGGGAAGGCCCGCTCGTAGGCCTTCTCCCAGGTCAGCGCGGGCATCCCGCAGGCCGTCACGGTGGTGCCCAGCCGCTTGGCGTGCACGAGGCCACCCTGGGAGACCGGGTCGCCGTGGACGGTGAACTCGATCATCGGGCCGGTGACGAACCAGGCCGGGAGGCGTCGCGGCGCGGCGGTGGCCGCGGCACCCGCCCCGGCGGCAGGAGCGCCGGCAGGAGCGCCGGCCGGTGCAGCGGCGCCACGACCGACAGGGCGGGCACCAGGACGCACGGCGGGGCGCGCCGCGGGCCGGGCAGGGGCGCCGGGCGCCGGGCGACGGGTCGGCGCGGTGGTCCGTCCGGTCGGGGCCGGCACGGCCGGGGTCATGGTGCCGAGCCGCGCGGTGACCCGCGGCGCGGTGGTGGCGGCGGACGTGGTGGGAACGGTGGTGACAGTCATGTTCAGACCCTCCGGAAGAGGGCGGCCAGGGCCTGGCCGCCGCCGATGCACATCGTGACGATGCCGAGCTCGAGGTCGCGGCGCACCATGTCCTTCGCGACCCTCAGGGAGAGGATCGCGCCGGTGGCGCCCACGGGGTGACCGAGCGCGATGGCTCCGCCGTAGGGGTTGACCCGCTCGGGGTCGAGCTTCGCGTCGCGGATCACCGCGAGCGCCTGCGAGGCGAACGCCTCGTTGAGCTCGACCGAGCCGATGTCCGAGGGGCTGGTGCCCGTCTTCTCGAACAGGGCCTGGAGCGCGAGCACCGGGGCGTACCCCATGAGCTCGGGCTCCATGGCGCCGGTGGTCACGGCCACCAGCTCCACCATCGGGGAGAGCCCGCGCTCGGCGACGGCCCTCTCCGAAGCCAGGACGAGCGCCGCGGCGCCGTCGTTGATGCCGGAGGCGTTCCCGGCGGTGACCGAGCCGTCCTTCGCGAACGCGGGCCGCAGGCCGGCCAGCGCCTCGAGGGTCGTGCCCGGCTTGGGGTGCTCGTCGGTCTCGACGGTCACGGGTCGGCGCCCGCCGGTGGAGACCGCGACGATCTCCTCGGCGAAGGCGGCGCGGGCCGCGTCGGTCGCGGCGCGCTGCTGGGAGAGGAGCGCGAACTCGTCCTGCTCCTCGCGGCTCACGCCGTACCTGTTCGCGACGTTCTCGGCGGTGACGCCCATGTGGATGCCGTGGAACGGGTCGGTCAGCATCATCACGGTGCCGTCGACGAGAGCGCGGTCGCCGAGGCGGTAGCCGTTGCGCGCGCCGAAGTCGTAGAAGGGCATGCGGGACATCGACTCGTCGCCGCCGGCCAGGGCCACGTCGAGGCCGTTCCAGCGCATCTCCATGGCCGCCGACCAGATCGCCTGGAGGCCGGAGCCGCACAGGCGGTTGACGGTGTAGGCGGGCGTGGACGTCGGGAGCCCGGCCGTGACGGAGACGCGGCGGGCGTTGTAGGCGTCCGGGCCGACCTGGCCGATGCAGCCCATGACGACCTCCTGGACCGCCTCGGCCGGCACGCCGGAGCGCTCGAGGGCCGCCGTCGCGGCGGCCGCGCCGAGCTCGTGGGCCGGGACGTCCTTGAGGACGCCGCCGAACGAGCCGACGGGCGTGCGGGCGCCGTCGACGAGGAGGATCTTCTCGGTCATGCCTGCTCAGAGCTCCGACTGCACGCCGGCGAGGAGCTGGCGCGCCATCACGATCCGCTGGACCTGGTTGGTCCCCTCGTAGATCTGGGTGATCTTGGCGTCGCGCATCATCCGCTCGACCGGGTAGTCGCGGGTGAACCCGTAGCCGCCGAGCACCTGGACCGCGTCCGTGGTGACCTGCATGGCGGTGTCGGAGGCGAAGGCCTTGGCGGCCGCGCCGAAGAAGGTGAGGTCGGCGTCGCCGCGCTCGGAGCGTCCGGCGGCGGCGTACGTCATCTGGCGGGCCGCCTCCACCTTCATGCC
Organism: Nocardioides sp. GY 10127; assembly: GCF_004919085.1. GTDB lineage: Bacteria > Actinomycetota > Actinomycetes > Propionibacteriales > Nocardioidaceae > Nocardioides. Next base: position 343,095 of record NZ_STGL01000008.1, read on the forward strand.
CATGTCGGCGAGCATGAACTGGAGGCCCTGGAAGTCGGCGATCGGCTTCCCGAACTGCTGGCGCTCCTTGGCGTAGCCGAGCGCGTAGTCCAGGGCGCCCTGGGCGATGCCGACGGCCTGGGCGGCGATGGTGACGCGGGTGTGGTCGAGCGTCCTCATGGCGGTGGCGAAGCCGGTGCCCTCGGCGCCGATCATCCGGTCGGCCGGGATGCGGACGTTGTCGAGGTACACCTCGCGGGTCGGCGAGCCCTTGATGCCGAGCTTCTTCTCGGGGGCGCCGAAGGAGACGCCGGCGTCCGACTTCTCCACCACGAACGCGGAGATACCCTTCGAGCGGGCGTCGGGGTCGGTGACGGCCATGACCGTGTAGAACTGCGACTCCCCCGCGTTGGTGATCCAGCGCTTGGTGCCGTTGAGGACCCAGTGGTCGCCGTCGCGCACGGCGCGGGTCTTCATGGAGACGGCGTCGGAGCCGGCCTCCGGCTCGGAGAGGCAGTAGGAGAAGCCGCCCTCGCCGCGGGCGAGCGCCCCGAGGTAGTGCTTCTTCAGCTCCTCGGAACCGGCGATCATCAGCGGCAGCGAGCCGAGCTTGTTCACGGCCGGGATCAGCGAGGACGACGCGCAGGCCCGCGCGACCTCCTCGATCACGATGACGGTGGACAGCGCGTCGGCGCCGGCGCCGCCGAACTCCTCGGGCACGTGCGGGGCGTGGAAGTCGGACGCCAGCAGCGCGGCCGCGGCCTCGTGCGGGTAGCGGGCCTGCTCGTCCACCTCCGCGGCGAACGGCGCGATCTTGGCGTCCGCGAGCTCGCGGACGGCCTCACGGACCGCCTGCTGCTCCTCGGAGAGGCCGTACATGGGGAAGTCGGACATCGGGTGGTTCTCCTCCTCGCCCGCGACGCTGCGGGCCTGGCGGTGGGTGGGTCAGTACGTGTAGAAGCCGCGGCCGGTCTTGCGGCCCAGGAGGCCGGCGTCGACCATGCGGGCCAGCAGCGGCGGCGGGGCGTAGAGGGGCTCCTTGAACTCCTCGTACAGCGACTCCGCGACGGCCTTGGTCGTGTCGAGGCCGATGAGGTCGGCCAGCGCGAGCGGCCCCTGCGGGTGCGCGGCGCCCAGCACCAGGCCGTTGTCGATGTCCTCGGCCGAGGCGAAGCCCGACTCGAGCATCCGGATCGCGGAGAGGATGAACGGGACCAGGAGCTGGTTGACGACGAAGCCGGCCCGGTCCTGGCTGAGGATCGGGTGCTTGCCGAGCTGCTCGCCGGCGAAGGCCCGCGCGCGGTCGGTGACCTCGTCGCTGGTGAGCAGGCTCGGCACCAGCTCGACCAGCGCCAGGACCGGCACCGGGTTGAAGAAGTGGATGCCGATGACCTGCTCGGGGCGTCGGGTGACGGTGCCGAGCTTCATGATCGGGATCGAGGACGTGTTGGAGGCGAGGATCGCGTCCTCGCCGGCGACGACGCGGTCGAGCGTGCGGAACAGCTCCACCTTCGCCGTCTCGTCCTCGACGATCGCCTCGACCACGAGGTCGCGGGACGCGAGCGCCTCCAGGTCGGTGGCGAGGGTGATGCGACCCAGGACGTCGGCGGCGGACTCGATCTTGCCGCGCGTCTCGGCCCGCTTCAGCGAGGACTCCAGCCGGGAGAGTCCCGCGTCGGCCGCCGCCTGCGTCGACTCGACGACGACCACGTCCAGCCCGGCCCGCGCCGAGACCTCCGCGATGCCCGCCCCCATGAGGCCGCATCCGACGACCCCGACCCGCTCGATGTGTCCCACGCCACTTCCTTTCGCTTGGTACGGAGTACCTTACTCCTGGAACTGCGTATCACCAAGCGTTTCCAAGGGGCGGATGTCGGACGACGGCGTCCGCTCAGGAGATCGTCCCGCCCCACGCCCGCGCCTCGATCGCGGACGGACGGGCCGGGCGAGGCACCATGACCGGCACGACGACGGCGTCGGCCGGAGAGGAGACCAGCCATGACCGAGGCGACCACCGCCACCGGCGCCAGCGCCCGCGACCGGCTGCGCGAGGAGGCCTTCCGCCTCTTCGACGCCCAGGGCTACGAGTCCACGACCGTCGGCGAGATCGCCGCCGCGGCCGGCGTCGGCCGCACCACGTTCTTCCGCGCGTTCGGCACCAAGGAGGACGTGGTCTTCCCCGACCACGACGAGATCCTCGCGCGGGTGCGGGCCCGGCTGGCCGCTCCCCTGTCCGGCACCACCACGCTCTCGGACGTCACGGACGCCACGGGTCTCGTCCTCGCCCACTACCTGGCCGAGGGCGAGCTGGCGCGGGCGCGGTACCGCCTCATCCGCGACGTCCCCACCCTGCGCGACCGCGAGGCCGCCAGCTCCCTGCGCTACCAGCGGGTCTTCCGCGACGCCCTGCGCGGCTGGACCGGCGAGGAGCCGGGATCGGACCTGCGCGCCGAGCTCCTGGCGGCGTCCGTGAGCACCGCCCACAACCACGTGCTGCGCGCCTGGCTGCGCAGCGCGACCACCGGGCCCGAGGTGGACGCGCGGGCCCGCGCCGCGTTCGCCGACGCCATGGCGGTGGTCGCGGCCGGGTCCGGACCGGCGGACGACCCCGGCACCACCGTCCTCGTGCTGCGCACGCCGCGGGACGCGGAGTCCGTCCTGCCCGCGCTGCGGCGCGCCCTGGAGGGCTAGCGCCGCCGTTTCGTGGTGGACGCGGCTCCGGGGGTTGACTGCGGCCGTGACCGACACCCGACGCAGCCCCGTCGCCCCCGACGCGGCCGACTCGCGACAGCTCCCGCGGCTCCTGGTGCTCGCCGCCTCGCAGTTCGTGGCGCTGACGACGGAGCTCCTCCCGGTCGGACTGCTGCCCGAGATCGGCGACAGGTTCGCGGTCTCCCCGGCGACCACCGGTCTGCTGGTCAGCGTCTACGCGCTCATGGTGGCGCTCTTCGCCATCCCCCTGACCCTGCTGACCCGCCGCATCGGCGCCCGCGCGCTCCTGCTGGCGACGCTGGCCGGCTACGCCGTCAGCAACGTGCTGGTGGCCACCGCCACGAGCTTCGCGATGGTCGCCGCGGGCCGCGCCGTCGGGGGCCTCGTGCACGCCCTGTTCTTCTCCGTCTGCATCGGGCTCGCCGCCCGGCTGGCTCCCCCGGGACGGACGGGCGCGTCCCTCGCCCTGGTCTCGACGGGGGCGTCGGCCGGGTTCGTGCTCGGCGTGCCGCTCGGCACCGCGCTCGGCCACGCCGTCGGGTGGCGCGTGACGTTCTCGGTGCTCGCGGTCCTGGCGGTGCTCCTCCTGGTGCTGGCGGCCGTCGTCCTGCCGCGGGTGGAGCCGGACGCGCCCACCGGCAGACCGCGGGTCATCGGGCGACGGCTGGGCGCCGTCGCCGCCCTGAACCTGACCCTGTTCATCGGGCAGTACGTGCTCTACACCTACGTGAGCACGCTGCTGCTCGGCGCCCGCACCCCCGCCGGGCTCCTCGGCGGGGTGCTGCTCGTGTTCGGCGCGGCCGGGCTCGTGGGCCTGGGCATCGCGAGCCGGTTCATCGACGCACACCTGCGGGCGACCCTGCTGACCTGCGTGTCGGCGATCGCCGCCGCGATGCTGCTGATCGGCGCGACCTTCCCGGCGACCGTCCTGGTGCTCGGCCTCGGCCTCGTGTGGACCACGGCGTTCGGGGCGGTGCCGACGCTGTTCCAGACGGCCGCGGTGCGCGCCCGCGACGCCAGCCCCGAGATGGCCGGCGCCTGGGTCAACGCGACGTCGAACTGCGGCATCGCCGTGGGGTCCGCGGTGGGCGGCCTCGTCCTGGACACGGCCGGCCTGCGCTGGGTGGCGGTCGCCGCGGGGCTCGTCGTGGCGGTGAACGCGGGTGTCCTCGCCGCGCGCCCGCGACTCCTGCCGGAGCGCTGACCCCACCCGGCCACGTCATCGACTACGCCGCCTCGGCCGGGGTGACCGACACCTGAGGACTGTGCCAGTACAGGCGTTTCCTGAATTGGGGGACGACGGGAGACCCGGCGGACCCCTACTCTCGGACCATGGAGCCACCGGAACGGGAGGCGGCCGCCGACCCGGCCCCCGAGGCGCTTCCGCGCGCCTCGAGCCGCTCCACCGGCCCCGCGGACGTCCCCGGGCCCTCACCCGAGCCGGGCGCCGCCGTCCAGGACGTCGCGCCGGGGATCTGGTTGCCGCGCAGCACCGGCCCCCGCCGGCCGGCAGCCACCGCGACCGGCCTGCCCCACGGGCTGCCCGGCGGGCTCCCGCTCATCCCCCGCAGCCCGCGCCCCGGGCGGCACCCTGGCCGCAGCGGCCCCTCCCCCGACCTCGTGCTGACCCCGCGGCGCCGTGTCCACTCGCTGGCGACGGGGGCGCTGGTCGTCGCCGTGGCCGCCACCGCGGCAGCCGCCGTCGTGGCCACCGCCTCGGGTCGCCCCGCGGACGCCGTGGCCGTGGCCGTGCTCGGGCTCGCCGTCGCGGCGCTCTGGATCGCCCGCGCCCGCACCACGCCCGTGCACGTGCGGCTGAAGCACGGCCTCCTCGAGGTGCGGACCGGCTCCCACCGGCACACCTTCGACCTCGCCAGCCCCTACGTGCTGGTCGAGGTGCAGGGCGTCGCCGGCCGCCTGGGCTGGGAGCTCGCGCTCCAGCAGCTCGGCGGCGCGAGCGTCCGCCTCACCGCCGCGGACGTCGACTCGGTGCCGCTCACCGAGGCGCTGCGCTGGCACCGCCCCACCCTCTGACGCGATCAGACGGTGGCGTGAGCGCGTCGGTACGCCTCGCTGACCTCGACGGGCAGCCTCCCACGGACGCCGACCTCCAAGCCAGCCTCCCGAGCCCAGGCAGGCACCACCGCGGGGGGCGGCAGCGGCTCGGCTTCGGATGAGACCGCGCGGACAACGGGTTCATCGACCCGCGGGCCAGGCTCGGCACCCGTCCTCGGCGTCACCGACGTCTGAGGCTGGAGGTGTCGCAGCAACTGGTCGAACACGTCAGGAGCGACGACGCGGACACCCAGCTCGTCCGCTCGCGACGCCTTCACACCGGCCACGGCACCGTCCGACACGAGCAGAGCCGTTCGGCGGGAGACCGAGGCCATGACACGCACGCCTCGCTTCTCGGCAGCGGCCTCGGTCCTGGTCCGCCAGGCGTCGTCACAGCCTGTGATCGCGATCTTGTCCCCCACCCGGAGGGGCTCCCCCCACCTCCAGTCCGCAGGCAGCGGGGTCAGACCCACAGCCAACCGCGCATTCCTGGCGCTCTCGGCCGTCTCCAGCAGAGCGGCGACCGCCCTGCTCGGGACGTGCAGGAGGGTTGCCACCCCGGTCAGCTCCTGCCGCTCCGCTCTGGTGACGACCCCGTCGCGCAGCGCCTCGTGAGCGAGCGCCTGGACGAAGGCCCGATGGGCCAGAGCCACGGACGCGTCATCGAGCCCCTCCACGGCCGCCACCGCCTCGAGGTCGGTCGCCTCCTCCGCAGTGATCTCGCCGTCCTCGAGCACCTCCGCGAGCTTCTCCAGGTAGGGGATCGACAGTTCCGGCGCGCCTTCGTCCAAGGCGTCGTCCAGGCTGAACCGCTCGACCAGCGCTGCCAGCTCGCGCCGCTGGGCAGAGGTGGCCTCCCTCGCCTGGTGGGCAGCGGTCCTCGGCGGGGCGGACTTCCTCGCGACGGCGCTCGGCCGAGCTGCTGGTGACCGTGTCGTTCCCGTGGGGCCCGTCGGCCATCGCACCGCGGCCGCGACCCGTGGCAGGTCCCGGTGCTCGAGCAACGGAGCCCGCCCCCACGTGGGGTGCATGTAGGCCGCGAGCAGGAAGGCCGTGGCTCGAGCGTCGCCCAGGGCGGAGTGGGCGGAGGTCAGCGGGTGCCCGACCGCCCAGCAGCAGTCCGCCAGTCGCCGGCGCTCCAGCGCGGGGAGGTGGTACTCGGACGCCTGCAGCGTGCACATCGCAGGCAGGTGCGGCAGCAGCCACCCAGCCCTTTCGTACTCGGCTCGCAGGAAGGCCAGGTCGAAGCGGGCGTGGTGCGCCACCACGGCCAGGCTGGCAAGGCGGGTGCTGACCTCGGGGACCAGCGCCTCGAACGTGGGAGCACCGGCCACGTCGGCGGCCGTGATGCCGTGGATGTGAGTCGCGCCCACGGGACCCTGCGGGTTGACTCGCGTCGACCACTCACCCAGCACTCGGCCGTACTCGTCGGTGGTGACGATGGCGATCTCGACGATCCGGTCCCGTTGCGGTGACAGTCCGGTCGTCTCGACGTCCAGGACTGCGTAGCGCGCGGACGACCCGAAGGGATCTCCCGCGGCTCGTGGCCGGACACCGTTCCCCTCGGACGACGTCTTCCGAGCCGGCTGAGGCCCGACCGGACCCCGACCCCTCAGCCGTGCCCACCATTCCCCGAGACCCACCTGCACACCTCCCACCGAGACCGACGGCGTCACTATGCACCTGACTCCGCTGTCGCGCGGCCGAATGGCCAGTCCACTCCGTCCCGCTGCGCGGCCCGGAACGACAGGACCCCCGGGCGGCCGGTGAGGGCCGCCCGGGGGTCCGGGTCGTGCTGAGTGGGGCCGTCAGGCGCTGGCGGAGCCGACGCCGCGACGACCGGAGTCGGTGAGGTCCGCCTCGACCTTCGCCCAGTGCTCGAGCTCCTTGCGGCGCTCCTCGTCCCGGTCCCGCTTGGCGTCGAAGACGCCCGGGTCGGAGATGAGGTCCGAGGCGCCGCGATCGAGCCGCTCCAGCGCCGAGCGGCCGAACACCTGCTGCTCGGTCGTGGTCCGCTCCGAGCGTCCACGACCCAGGAACGAGACCAGCCAGTGCAGCACGGCCGTGACCCGGTTCTTGAAGCCGGTGATGTAGAAGAGGTGGACGACGAGCCACATCAGCCAGGCCACGAAGCCGGTGAGCTTCAGCTTGCCGATCGAGGCCACCGCGCTGAAGCGGCTGATCGTCGCCATCGAGCCCTTGTCGAAGTACTGGAAGGTGCCCTGCGACGGCTTGCCCTTGAGGCGCCCGTCGATCTCCTTCGCCGCGAACTTCGCACCCTGGATCGCCACCTGGGCGACACCGGGGAGGTGGTTGAGGCTCATCATGTCGCCGACGACGAAGATCTCGGGGTGGCCCGGGAGGGTGAGGTCCGCGTTCACGGCGATGCGGCCGGCGCGGTCGAGCTCGGCGCCGGTCTGCTCCGCGAGGGTCTTGCCCAGCGGGCTCGCGGCCACGCCGGCGGACCAGATCTTGGTGACGGCCTCGATGCGCTCGACCGTGCCGTCCTTGTACTTCATCTCGACGCCGCGCTCGTCGACGTCGGTCACCATCGCGCCGAGCTTCACCTCGACGCCGACCTTCTCCAGCTCCCGCTTGGCCTTGTCACCGAGCTGGGCACCGAACGGCGGCAGCACCTGCGGCGCGGCGTCCAGGAGGACGATGCGGGCCTGCTTGGTGTTGATGGCGCGGAAGTCCTTGTGCAGGGTGCGGTGGGCGAGCTCCGCGATCTGGCCGGCCATCTCGACGCCGGTCGGGCCGGCACCCACCACCACGAAGGTGAGCAGGTGGTCGACGGACTCACCGCGGCTGGCGGCGATCTCGGCCATCTCGAAGGCGCCGAAGATGCGGCCACGCAGCTCGAGGGCGTCGTCGATCGACTTCATGCCGGGGGCGAACTCGGCGAACTGGTCGTTGCCGAAGTACGACTGGCCGGCGCCGGCGGCGACCAGCAGCGAGTCGTACCCGGTGACGGTCTTGCGGCCCAGCACCTCGGACGTGATGAGCCGGTTCTCCACGTCGATGTCGGTCACGGTGCCGAGCAGGACGCGCGCGTTGTCCTGGCTGGCCAGGATCTCGCGGGTGGAGGGCGCGATCTCGCCCTCGGACAGGACGCCGGTCGCCACCTGGTAGAGGAGCGGCTGGAAGAGGTGGTGGCTGGTCTTCGCGATGAGCGTGACCTCGACGTCGGAGTGCTTGAGCCCCTTGGCGCCGAAGAGCCCACCGAAGCCCGAACCGATCACGACCACCCGGTGCTTGCCCGACGAGGACAGAGGCTGGACGGTCGGTTGCGGTACCTGCTCGTTGGACATCGACTTCTCCTTCATTGATCGGCCCTTCCGGGCCACGTTCGCAGGCCTACCCGCGACTCAGTGTCGCGCTCCCTCGGGTCGATCGGCACTACCCCCATGGGCCTGTGGGTAGTCTCTGTGACCCAGGTCGCACCTGCGCTGCGCGCGGGTCACGGCCTTCCCAGACGCACCTACCCTCTTCGGGCACGGACACACCTGAACTACATCTGTAGAACAGAAAGGTCTAGAAGGGCGTTTGTGTTCCCCATCGGCCGGGCACACCTGGTCCGAGAGGAACGCGAGGCGTTCTCCTCTCGGTGCGCAGAAAAGCTGGCGAAAGGACCGGACGTGCCGTTGAACCGACCCGCGCGGCGTCTCATGCCGGGTCCCCAGGCGGTGGCCGAGGCCCGACGATGGGTCGTCGGGACGTTCCGCGACATCGACCGGGAGGACCTGGTCGAGACAGGCGAGCTCGCGGTCAGCGAGGTCGTCACCAACGCCGTCCTCCACGCCCGCGAGCCCATCTCCGTGCAGGTGCGCGGCACCCGCCTCCACCCGCGGGTGGAGGTGCACGACGGGACGGCGGTGCTCCCGATCCTCCCGCACGAGGCCTCCCTGCCGAGCCCGTCCGTCCCCGACGAGGAGGCCGACCTGCTCGCCACCTTCGGCCGGGGGCTCGACATCGTGGCCCGCTGCTCCGACGCGTGGGGCGTGGACGTCGACGCCGACGGTCACGGCAAGGTCGTCTGGTTCTCGCCGGCGGAGACCGTCGCCGAGGACGAGGGGCCGCACGGCGTCGTCACGGGCGAGGACGCCGGGGCGGTCGCGACCGGGGAGGTCCGCCCGGTCCGCCTGGCCGGCGTCCGCGGCGACCTCCTGCACGGCCTCGGCCTCCAGCAGGGCGCGCTGCGCCGCGAGGTCCGCCTCCTGGCCCTGGCGCACGGGGCCGACTACCCGGTCATCCTCGAGCTCGACCGGGTGCTCGCCGTCCTCGACGCCCAGCTGCGCCCCCTCGTCACCGAGCCCGACCGCGCCGTCGTCGACGAGGCCACTGGGCTGCTCGACCTCGAGCTGCACGTCGACCTCGACCACCTGGACGCGCTCGAGCGGCTCCCCGCCCTCCTCGACCTGGCCGACCACTTCTGCAGCGACGAGCGGCTGCTCACGCTGGCCCGGGACAACGTCCAGCGCGCCTTCCAGACGTGGGTGCTCGGTGAGCTCGCCGCCCAGGCGCGCGGCGCCGCGCCGACGCCCGCGCCGCGGCTGGAGACCCTCGTGCCCGACCCCGCCCTCGAGCCGGGAGCCCAGGCGGCCGGCTGAGCCCGGCCTCCCTCGGGAGCCCCCGGCGCCGTCGCCTACCCTCGCACCGTGCCCAGCCCCCGACCGTCCGCCCTGGCGGCCGTCGCCGTGGGCGGAGCCGTCGGCGCGGTCGCCCGGTGGTCGCTGGGCCAGTGGGCCCCGGACGGCACCGGGTTCCCCCTGACCACCTTCACCATCAACGTCGTGGGCGCATTCCTGCTGGCGCTCCTCCCCGCGATCCCGGCCGTCCGTCGGCGCCCGACCCTCGCGACAGGGCTCGGCACCGGCGTCCTCGGCGGCTTCACGACGCTCTCCACGGCCTCCGAGCAGACGCGTGCCCTCCTGGCCTCGGGCCAGGAGGTCGTCGCGGTCGCCTACGTCGGAGGGACGTTGGTCGCGGCCGTCCTGGCGGTGGCCGTCGCCGACCTGCTCTCCACCCGACTACAGCGCCGCCAGCTGGAGTCCGCGGGGGCCGACGAGTGAGCCCCGACGTCCTGCTCGTGGCGGCCGGGGCCGCCGTGGGCGCGCCGCTGCGGTACTGGCTGGGGCTCCGGCTGGACTCCCCCGGGTTCCACCGCGGGACGCTGACCGCCAACCTGCTCGCCTCCACCCTCCTGGGGCTGCTGACGGGCCTGGCCCTGGGCGGTCACCCGCTGGCGCTGCTGGGCACCGGGTTCTGCGGCGCGCTCTCGACGTACTCCTCGTTCGCCGTGCAGACGCACGGGCAGGCGCGGCGCCCCGGCCGGGCCGGCTGGGGCATCGGCGTCGCCTACGCGCTGCTCACGCTGCTGCCGGCACTCGCCCTGTGCAGCCTGGGCTACGCGGCCGGCACCGCCCTGGCCTGAGGCGCGCCGGACGCGGGAGGGCTCAGCCGTAGCCGAGCTCGTGCAGCCGCCACTCGGGGATGCCGAAGTGGTGCGCGACCTCGTGGACCACGGTGATCCGCACCTCCTCGGCGAGCTGCTCGGGGGTGTCGCAGAAGTCCAGCAGCGGCCCGCGGAACAGGAAGATCCGGTCCGGCAGCTGCGGCGGGGCGCCGAGGTCGCGCTCGGTGAGGGCGACCCCGTCGTAGAGGCCGAGGAGGTCGTCCGGCTCGTCCTCCGGCGGCTCGTCCTCCGGCGGCTCGTCCTCCACCAGCACGACGAGGTTCTCGACCAGGGCTGCGAGCTCGGGCGGGATGCCGTCGAGCGCGTCGTCCACCAGCGCGTCGAACTGCGCGGGGTCCAGCTCCAGGGGCATGGGGACGATCCTGCCAGGCGCACCCCGACCGGGTCGGGGTGCCCGAGAATGACAGCAGCCCGGCCCTCGATGAGGACCGGGCTGTGCTGGTGGCGACCCCGACGGGACTCGAACCCGCGGCCTCCGCCGTGACAGGGCGGCGCGCTAACCAACTGCGCTACGGGGCCAGGTGACTTTCCCGGCCGAACCGGTGAAGCGTGAGAACTCTAACCCAGAGACCTCGCGGCACCCAATTCGGGAGAGCGGAGGGCTCGTCCGGGCGTCTGACCAGCAAGGACGCGCTGTCTGGACACTTCCCCAACCCTCCGGGAAACGACTCGGCGGCAGCCTCCCCCTGGGAATGCCGCCGCCGGACGCGTGGCACCCCCAACGGGATTCGAACCCGTGCTACCGCCGTGAAAGGGCGAACGAGGGGTATCCGGAGGACGTTGACGGTCAATGAAACTGCAGGCCAGAACCTCTATCTGCGGTTGGTCGCCGATGGCGGAATCGGGCCGAATCTGGACCTCGTGTTGCCCCAGTGTTGCCCCAGAGGCTCCTCAGGCCCCATCGAAGGTCACCCCTCCGACCTCTGATCTGGTCGACCGCTCCCCCGACGCTCCACCGGATCGCCGCTTTGCGGCATTGCGGCGATATCGCACGGCGCGGCACAATGAAGACATGGGCACGAAGCAGCGGTTCCACGGCTATGTGAGCCTCCAGCGGCGAGGCGTCGTCGCCCTGCCCGCAGAGCTGCGAGAGCGGATGCACCTCGATGAGCCCGGAGCGCAGCTCGAGATCACCGAGCGCGAGGACGGCGTCCTCGAGCTCCGCGCCGCCCTGCCCGTTCCGGCCGACCAGGCCTGGTTCTGGACCCAGCGCTGGCAAGAGCGGGAACGCCAGGTCGACGCCCACGTCGTCGCCGGCGAGGTCGCCGTCCACGACGATGTCGACGACTTCCTGGCCCACGTCGACGACGTCACCGCGGAGTGAAGTTCGAGACGACGCCGGCGTTCGACAGCGACGTCCGGCGCCTCAAGCGCGAACACCTCGCCACCTTCAAGGAGGTCGTCCGCGACAAGTTCGCACCGGCCTGCGACGCCTACGCCGCCGACCCCAGCACGCCGTGGCCGGCATCGCTCCGAGTGAAGTCGGTTCAGGGCGCCGACGGCGTGCTGGAGATGACCTGGTCCTTCGCGAGCCCCGACGGCCGAGCCACGTTCGAGTTGGTCACCGTCGATGGCGAACTGCGATGCCGGTGGCGCCGCGTCGGCGACCACGACGTGTTCAAGAAGCCATAGGACGGCGCCCCAAGCCGTCTCGTAAGCGGATCCGGTTGCGGTGATCTCGCGAGGAGGAATCGTTCAGGCGAGCAGTGTCTCGATCGCTCCCCACGCGGCCGCCCCCAGCCTTCGGTCCGCGGCCTCCGTCCCGCCGCGCTGCATCCGCACGCCCGCAGCCACGACCGGCTCGCCCGGCAGAATCGTGCGATGTCCCGCCTCCGGGTCCGTGATCAGCGTCGTCTCCAGCCCGTGCGCGGCACGGCGTGCGCGGATCCAATCGGCGTGCTCGGCCGACGACCAGACCCGGTCATCACCCCCGGCGACCAGCACGAGTCGACGGATCCGCTCGACTGGGATCGTCGCGCCCTCGGCTGCCTCGGGGGACCGCAGGAATGAACGGCGGTAAGGTCGGTGTATGCGGGTGGGTCCTCCGTGGGCTCCCATGTCTCGTCGAACGAGACGAACGGGAGCGGCCGCCCGTGACGGCTCCAGTGCGAGGTGACTCGCCCTTCGGCCGTGACGCCCGCCCAGACGACATCGGACGGCGCGAACGCGACCACCGCGTCGACGCGATCTGACAAGGCGCCGGTCAGCAACGCGGCCTCGGCCCCGAAGGACGTGCCGAGCACGATCACACTCGGCGCGGAGGCCCTCGACGCGGTCGAGGAAGAGCTCGAGGTCGATCTCCCACGGCCCGTCGTGCTGATCCTCGCCGCCGAACCACCGGATCGACTCCGCCAGCACACCGGCGCCGCCCAGGACGCGCGCGCGATCGATGTCGACGCGGCCACTGTATCCAGCGAGGACAAGTGCGCCCACGCCCGCGTGGTCGCGCGGCACGCAGCGCACACCGTCGGGAACGGAAAGGACGCGGTCCTGAGACCCGCCCGCTCGACGATGGCTCCCATCGTCCAACAAGGAACGTGGCACCCCCAACGGGATTCGAACCCGTGCTACCGCCGTGAAAGGGCGGGGTCCTGGGCCGCTAGACGATGGGGGCCGGACGAGCGGCATCCTACGGCGCCACCGCGGGGCCCGCGCCATCCCGGGGGCGCCGGCATGACCGGGATCACCGTTGACCATTAAATCAAGTGGTCACTAGGTTTTGAGTGGGCCGTGACGCCTCCCCGACCGACACGGTCCCCGCCTCCCCCGGGCTCGTGCGTGTTCCCCTGAAGCAACGCCGGCCCGAGGGAGGCCTCGATCCCTTCGCTCGATCAGCCGCGCCGCCCGGCGGACCCGCCCGGCGCGGCGGGGACGTGGCAGGCTGGGCGGTGCACGGGTGTCGGCGAGACACCGCGGACGACCGGCCAGGCGAGGGGCGCAGGACATGGCGAAGGTGACGCTCCAGTCTATCGCCGACGCCGTGGGCGTCAGCAGGATGACGGTGTCCAACGCCTTCTCCCGGCCGCAGAAGCTCTCCGCCGAGCTGCGCGCGCGCATCCTCGCGACGGCAGACGAGATGGGCTACGTCGGGCCCGACCCCGCCGCCCGCGCCCTGGCGCGCGGCCGCACCGGCACCGTCGGGCTGCTGTGGACCGGCTGGCTGGGCGAGAACGCCGACGACGCGGTGAGCATGCAGATGCTCGTCACCGTCGCGGACGCGCTCGCCGAGCGGGGTCTCGCGCTCACGCTGCTGCCGGCGGGGCTCGCCGGCGAGGACGTCGTCCCCACCCGGGACGTGCCGATGGACGGCGCCCTCGTCTACACCTGCGAGCCCGACTCCCCGGACGTGGCGTGGCTGCGCAAGCGCGAGCTGCCGCTGGTGACGATCGACCAGGTGCCGCTGCCCGACGTCGCGGCCATCAACGTCGACGACCGGGGCGGCGCCCGGGCCGCGGCCCAGCACCTCCTCGACCTCGGTCACCGACGCATCGGGCTGGTCCAGCTGGCGCCGGTCCAGGAGGACACCGACTCCGCCGAGCGGGCGCAGGAGATCTCCAACCCGCCGGCCACCGAGCGCATGAGCGGGTGGCGCGAGGCCCTCGCCGCCGCCGGGGTCGAGCCGGCCGCGGTGCGGCTGGTGCCCGTCCAGCCCCGCACCCGGACGTTCGAGGTGGTGCGGGAGATGCTGGACGCCGAGCAGCGACCGACCGCGCTCCTCTGCTTCTCCGACACCCTGGCCGCGCAGGCGGTCCGCGCGGCGGAGTCGCTGGGGCTGCGGGTGCCCGACGACCTCTCGGTCGTCGGGTTCGACGACAGCAGCGTGGCCCAGGCGCTGGGACTCACCACCGTCAGCCAGCCGCTGGCCGAGAAGGGCCGCCTCGCGGTCCAGCTGCTCGTCGACGCGATCGCCAGCACCCGGGCCGGCGAGCAGGCCCCCGACGGCCAGACCCCCGACGAGCAGCCCCGCCACGTCCTGCCCACGAGCGTGGTGGTCCGGGGCAGCACGGCCCCGCCGCCGCAGCGCTGAGAGCCCCCTCCGCCCGGCCCCTCCGCCCCGGAGCCCCGGGCGATTCGTGACCCGACGCACCGCTGCGTTAGAGTCTTCCCCGCTCGGGCAGGTAGCTCAGTTGGTACGAGCGATCGCCTGAAAAGTGATAGGTCGGCGGTTCGACCCCGCCCCTGCCCACGAGCACCGCGAGGCTCAGACTCGCGAACGAAGGCCCCCACCGCGTGCGGTGGGGGCCTTCGCCGTTCTCGCGGCGTCGAGCGGTCAGAGGCCCTTGCCCGACGGCGAGACGAGGATCTTCACGGCCGTCTCGTTGCGGTGGATGAGGGTGTCGAAGCCCTCGTCGACCAGCCCGTCGAGGCCGATCCGGCCGGTGATGAACGGGGCGAGGTCGATCTTCCCGGACTCGACGAGCTCGATCGTGGCCGGGTGGGAGTTGACGTAGGCGATGGTGCCGCGGACGTCGAGCTCCTTGAGGACGATCTTCTGCATGTCGAACTGGGCGGGCTTGCCCCAGATCGAGACGACGGTGAGGACGCCGGTCGGGCGCAGCGCGTCGGTGAGGGTGTCGACCGCGGCCTGCACCGAGGTGCACTCGAACCCGACGTCCGCGCCCTTGCCCCCGGTGAGCGCGCGGACCTCGGCGACGACGTCCTGGGAGGCGGGGTCGAGGACGTGCTTGGCGACGCCGGTCTCGGCGGCCTTCTGCCGACGCAGGGCGCTCATCTCCGAGATGATCACCTCGACGCCGAGGGCGGTGAGGACGGCCGCGGTCAGCAGGCCAATCGGGCCGGCGCCGACGACGAGCGCGACGTCCCCGGCCTTCGCGCCCGAGCGCTGGACGGCGTGGTAGCCGACCGAGAGCGGCTCGATGAGCGCGGCCTGGTCGAGCGGCACGTCGTTGCTCACGGGGTGCACCCAGCGGCGCTTGACGACGATCTTCTCGCCGAGGCCGCCACCGCCGCCGCCGAGGCCGATGAAGTTCATGTCGTCGGAGAGGTGGTAGTCGACCGAGTCGGGGCCGGCGTCCACGTCGTCGCGGATGATGTAGGGCTCCACCACGACGTGCTGGCCTACTTCGAGGTCGGTCACGCCCTCGCCCACGGCGTAGACGACGCCGGACATCTCGTGGCCCAGCGTGACGGGGGCCGACTCGCCGCTGATCGGGTGCGGGTGGCCGTGCGGCGGCACGAAGATCGGGCCCTCGGTGTACTCGTGCAGGTCCGTCCCGCAGATGCCGCACCAGGCGACGTCGATGCCGACCGTGCCGGCCTCGACCGACGGCTCCTCGACGTCCTCGATGCGGATGTCGCCCCGGTCGTAGTAGCGCGCTGCGCGCATGTCCTCAGCTCCTCTGCCGTGGCCGGCGGGCGCCGGCCGTCCGTGCGGGTGGTCACCTCCACGCAAGCCCGCGCGCGCCGCTCGTTCAAGGCAGAACTCGACGGACGTCGAGAACTGCGACGAACGGCGCGGACGCCTCGCCGGACGGCTCCGGGAGGTGGGGACCACCGACGGTGGCGGCTGGGCAGGGGTCGGCGCCAGCCCGCCGGCGGCGCGCGTCAGCCCGCCGGCGCGGGCTCCAGGACGCCGTCCAGCCGGCCGAGCTGGGCCTTGTAGCCCCACTTCATCCCGAAGGCGGCCATCCGGGCCTTGGCGCCGATGGCGCTGATCGCCACGTCGAGGCGGACGTGGGTGCCGCCCTCGACCTCGGTGAAGGTCACCGTGTTGACGTGCTCGATGGTGGTGACGTCGTCCTTGCCGTCGGTCCACGAGCGCGCGGACCACACGAGCCGCGCGTGCTCCTCGATCTCGGTGAACGTGCCGGCCATCGGCCACCGCGTCCCGGCGTAGCGGCCCATCTCGGGGCCGGCCTCCATCACGAGGGCGATCTCCCCGCCGACCCGGAGGTCGAGGGTGCACTCGGGGACGAACGTCTTGTCCGGGCCCCACCAGCGCGCGAGGAGGTCGGGCTCGGTCCACGCCCGCCACACGGCGGCGACGGGGGCGGCGTAGGTGCGCTCGAGGTCGAACGTCTTCTGCTTCTTGAGGACGGGCACGTCAGGTCTCCTGGGTGGGTGAGGTGGCGCCGGGCTGCGCCGGTGGTGAGGGCGGCAGGTCGGTCGGCAGGTCGGTCGGCAGATCGGTAGGCAGGTCGGCCGCGCCCGACTCCAGCAGGGCACCGAGCGCGTCCAGCCGCGTCTCCCAGACCCGCTGGAAGGAGTCGAGCCACGAGGCGAGGTCGTCGAACGCGTCCTGCTCGAGGGAGTAGACCCGGCGGCGCGCCTGCGGCCGGACCCGCACGAGCCCGGCCTCCCCCAGCACCCGCAGGTGCTTGGAGACCTGCGGCTGGCGCAGGCCGAGGGCGTCGGCGATGTCGCCGACGGCGCGCGGGCCCGTGCGCAGCAGCTCCACGATCCGCAGGCGGCTGGGCTCGCCCAGCGCCGCGAAGGTGGCGGCTGCGGCACTCACGGCCGCGCCCCTGTCCCGGTCATGGCGCGACGCTAGGCGCCGTCACGTATTCCCGTCAAGGAATATGTCGGACGCGAAGGGGTGACCGCCCCCCGGGCAGGACCGTGCCAGGCTCGAGGCATGACCGATCCCGCGGAGCAGACCTTCCTGGACTCCCTGGCCGGGCTCCCCCTGGCCGAGGCCACCCGGCTCGCCGAGGAGCGCGGCCACCAGGTGCGCGCGCTCACCCCCGGCTCGCCCATGACGATGGACTACCGCCCCGAGCGCGTGAACCTGGAGCACGAGCCGGGCCTGGAGGACGCGCCCCGACGCGTCCTGCGGGCCTTCAGCGGCTGACGTCCTCGGCGGCCGGCCGCGTCTCGTCGGCGATCCGCTTGTGCGAGACGTGGGCCGTGAGCCCGCCGTCCACCACGAGCTCCGCGCCGTTGTAGTAGGCGGAGTCGTCCGAGCAGAGGAACGCGATCGTGGGAGCGACGTCCTCGGGCGTGCCCACCCGGCCGAGCGGCACCTCCGCCACCGCCGCGCCGAGGAAGGCCCCCGACGCGCTCGCCATGAGCGGGGTGTCGATGAAGCCGGGCATCACGGCGTTGACCCGGATGCCGCGGGTGCTGCCGAGCTCCAGGGCGGCGGAGCGGGTCAGCCCGCGCAGCGCCCACTTGCTCGCCGTGTAGGCCGCCGCCGCGTGACCGGAGACGGCGGCCACCGAGCAGACGTTGACGATGCTCGAGCCGGGCGGCATGAGCGGCACCAGCGCCTGGATGCCCAGCAGCGGGCCCGTGGCGTTGACGTCCAGGGCCCGGCGCCAGCCCTCGGCGCTCACGTGCGGCAGTCGCTCGCGCGCGGCGATGCCGGCGTTGTTGACCAGCGCGTCCACGCGGCCGTGCCGCTCGCGCAGCGCCTCGGCGAGAGCGGCCCAGCCCGCCTCGTCCGTGACGTCGAGGTGCCGGTGCTCGACCCCCTCCACCACCACCTCGGCGGGCAGGACGTCGGTGGCGACGACCTGCGCCCCCTCCGCCGCCAGCAGCCGGGCGGCCGCGAGGCCCTGCCCGCGTGCCGCTCCGGTGATGACGACGACCTTGCCCTGCACCTTCATGGAACCCCCCTCGACGACTGCGGTGCCCTGCCTACCACCTGGGGGCAGGCCGGGTCAGGAGCGGACGTGCATCCGCTCGCCCTGCGGACCGTAGAGCGCCAGCACCTCGGCCGGGTGCGGGCCGGGGTTGCCGAACCAGTGCGGGGTGCGCGTGTCGAACTCGACGACCTCCCCCGGCCCGAGCAGCAGGTCGCGCGACCCGAGCACCAGCCGCACGCGGCCGGAGAGCACGTACATCCACTCGTAGCCGTCGTGGGTGCGCAGCTCGCCGGGCTCGCCCGGCTCCACGGGGATCACCATCTTGAACGCCTGGACGCCGCCCGGCCGCCGGGTCAGCGGCAGGTAGGTGCGCCCGTGCCGGGTCAGCGGGGTCAGCCGGACCCGCGGGTCGCCGGTCTCGGGGGCGTCGACCAGCTCGTCGAGGGCGACCCGGTGCGCGCGCGCCAGCGGCAGCAGCAGCTCGAGGGTGGGCTTGCGCTGCCCGGACTCGAGCCGCGACAGCGTGGAGACGGAGATACCGGTCTCGGCCGAGAGGTCGGCGAGGGTCGCCTCGCGCTCGAGTCGGAGCTGCCGCAGGCGCGGGCCGACCTGCTCCAGGGCGGCCTGGGTGCCGTCCTCGTCGCCGGGCGCCGGGGTGGGCGTGAGCGTGGACGCCACCGCCGGCGGGCCGCCGGTGGCCCCCTCGTCCTGCGCTCGCCTCGCTCCCATCGCGCCAGGATGCGTCAGGAATTGCCAGAACGGCAAGAATGTTTGCGCTTTTCTTCGGGGGGCGACAGGCTCGCCCCATGACGCCGCCAGAGGACACGCACGCCACCGGGCACGGCCACGGGCACGGCCACGGGCACGGGCACGGCCACGGGCACGGGCACGGGACGCCCCAGCCGCCCGTCGAGCTGCCGCCCGGGCCGCAGGACGTCGACGTCCTCGTGGTCGGCGGGGGCGCCGCCGGTCTGGCCGGCGCCCTCTCCCTGGCCCGCTCGCGCCGCTCCGTGCTGGTCGTCGACGCCGGCGAGCCGCGCAACGCCCCCGCCGAGGGCGTCCACAACCTGCTCACCCGCGACGGCACCGCGCCCGCCGAGCTCGCCCGCCTCGGGCGCGAGGAGGTGGAGCGGTTCGGCGCCGTGGTGGAGTCCGGACGCGTGAGCGCCGCCGCGCCGTGGCACCACCCGGGCACCGGGTTCGCCGTCACCGTCGAGGGCGCGGACGGCGGCAGCCGCACCGTGCTCGCGCGGCGGCTGCTGGTCACCACCGGCCTCGTCGACGAGCTGCCCGACGTGGCCGGGCTGGCCGAGCGCTGGGGTCGCGACGTCGTCCACTGCCCCTTCTGCCACGGCTTCGAGGTGGCCGACCGGCGGCTCGTCGTGCTCGGGCTGACCCCGATGGCCGCGCACGCCGGGCTGCTGTGGCGGCAGTGGAGCGACGACGTCACGTTGGTGGTGCCCGCGGTCGAGGACGGCGGGCAGGCGCTGATCGACCCCCGCGGACCCGACGCCGAGCGGCTCGAGGCGCGCGGCGTGCGCACCGAGACCGGTCGCTGCGTCGAGGTCGTCGTGGAGGACGACCGCGTGGTCGGCGTCCTGCTCGACGACGGGCGGACGCTGCCCGCCGACGTCGTGGTCTGCCCCGGCACCATGACCGCCCGCAGCGACGTGCTCGCCGGGCTGGGCGTGCCGGTCGTGCCCTTCGAGGTGGGCGGGACGGCCTACGGCACCCGCGTGGAGGTCTCCCCCACCGCCGAGACCTCGGTGCCCGGCGTGTACGCCGCCGGCAACGTCACGGACCTGCACGCGCAGGTCGTGGGGGCGATGGCCGGGGGCGCGTGGGCGGGCGCGCAGATCACGGTCGACCTCGTCTCGGAGGACGCCGAGCGCGCCGTGACCGCGGCGCGGGCGCGGATCTTCGAGCGTCCCTCGTGGGAGGAGCGCTACGCCGGCGACGAGCACGTGTGGAGCGGGCGGGTGAACGCCGTCCTGGCCGACGAGGCGGCCGACCTGACCCCCGGGCGGGCCCTGGACATCGGCTCCGGAGAGGGCGGCGACGCCCTGTGGCTGGCCGAGCGGGGCTGGCGCGTGACCGGGTTCGAGTTCTCCTCCACCGGACGGGCGCGGGCCGCGGCCGAGGCGGAGCGCCGCGGGCTCGGCGACCGCGTGGAGTGGCGCGACGTCGACGTCCGCACCTTCGACGCCGGCGAGGAGTCCTGGGACCTCGTCACCTGCCACTTCCTGCACCTGCCGGACGGCGGGATGGTCGAGGTGACCCGGCGGCTGGCCGCGGCCGTCGCCCCCGGCGGCACGCTGCTCGTCGTCGGCCACCACCCGGTCGACATGCCGCCGGGCTCCGGGCCGGGCCGCCACACCCACACCCCCGAGTCGCTCGTGCCGGCGCTCGACCCGGCCGTCTGGGACGTCCTGGCCGAGACCCGCGAGCGCGTCGCTCCGGCCCGCGACGGCTCCGGCGACCTCACCTGGCACGACGCCGTCCTGCGCGCCCGGCGCCGCTGAGCGGGGCCTCCCCTGGCCGGGGATAGTCCCTGACCAACGGACCCTTGATCCGCCTGTTCGGCGGTCCGTTGGTCAGGGACTATCGCCGGTTCCTGGCGCAGCAGCGTGGACGACGGGGGCCGGTGAGGGCCGAGGGGCCGGGCGCGGGGCATGCTGGGGGGCGTGAGCGAGCGCGAGGAGACGCAGCGGCTGGGCACCGAGCTGGCGGACTGGCTGGACGGGCTGGGCCTGCTGCCGCACCTGGCCGAGGCCGGGCTGCCGACGGTCGAGCGCACCGGCGCCGGGGTGCCGGTCTGGCGCGAGGCGGACGGCACGCCGCTCAGCCTCGAGCGGCTGCGCGAGCTCGAGACCGAGCTGCGCGGCCAGGGCGAGGACCCGCGGCACGCCGTGCCGGTCGGGCTCATCCAGGTGGCCCGTCGCGCCGAGACCCGCGCGCGGCTGCTCGCCTCCCCGACCCACACCTACGCCTCGCTCGCTGCCCTGCGCGGCGTGAGCGAGAACGCGGCGCGCTTCGCGGTCCACAAGGCCGCGCAGGAACGGCGGCTGCTGCTGGTGCCCGCGCCCGACGGCGGGGACGTCCTCGTGCCGGCCTTCCAGCTCCTCGAGGACGGCGAGCCGCGGCCCGAGCTCTCGCCGGTGCTCGAGCCGCTGCTGGCCGCGCAGGGCGACCCGTTCGCGGTCTGGTCGTGGCTCACGCAGCCGGCCGCGCTGCTGGGCGGCGCGGTGCCGGAGGTGCTGGCCACGGACCCCGACGAGGCGGACGTGGTCGTCACCGCCGCGATCCGGCTGGGCGAGCGGATGCGCGCGACGCCCCGCTGACGCGGGTGCGTCGGCGGGGCGGCCCCTCAGGGCGTCCGGGGGTGCGCCGGCGGGTCAGCTACCGCTGACCGAGTTCCCGAACTCCTGGGTGCAGGAGTCGATGGCGGCCTGGTCGCTGCCGGCCTGGGTCAGGCAGTCCTGGAGGTTCTGCACCGAGTCGGACTGGAAGAACGCCACACCGGCCGCCAGGACGGCGCCGCCGATGAGGATGCTGACGAGGCCCAGCAGCCAGCCGATGACGGCCATCGCCCGGCCGCTCGCGCGGCCCTTCTTCGCCTTGCTCGAGGCCACCAGGCCGAGCACGAGGGCGATGAGTCCGCCGATGATGCCGCCGACAACGGTCCACGACAGCAGGAACGCCAGGATGCCGACGGCCAGGGCCGCGATCGCGAGGCCGGGTCCGCCGCGCTTCTCGGTCGCCGGGGCGCCGTGGCCGGCCGCGTAGGCCGCGTGGTTCTCGTGGGTGGGGGCGGTGCCCGCCTCGGTGGGGTACGGGGTCTCGCCGGTCTGCTGCTCGCCGCTCATCGTCGCTCCTGGTCCTCGGAGTGGTCCGGGTCGGTGGTCATGACTGTCAGTGCTGCAGGCGTCCTGCTACCCGGAACGCCGGACCTCGACACCACCCCTCCCGTCGGACCGCCCTCCGCGGCCGCTGCCCCCGGACGTCATCCATCCCGGCTCAATCCAGGGCCGACTCGTATGACCTCCCGCCGGCAGGGTGCAGACGTCATCCATCCCGGCGCGATCCAGGGCCGACTCGTATGACGTCCCGGGGGCAGCGGGGCAGCGGGACGCGCGTCAGCGGGTGATCTGCCAGCGCAGCCAGGCGTCCAGGAGCAGCGCCCCGCCGGCGACGGCGGTCGCGATGAGTCCGAGGACCCACCCGACGATCGCGCCGAGTCGTCCGGTCGCGAGACCCCGGCCGGACCGCCACGTCCCCGTGCCCCCCAGGCCGATGGCGACGAGGCCGAGCACGAGGCCCGGCACGCCCGTCCACGAGAGCAGGACGCCGAGGAGGCCGGCGACGATCGAGCCGACCGCCCACGCCGGGCCACCGGCGCCGGTGGCGGCGGGCGGGAAGGGGTCCCGGGAGGCGTCGTCGGGGGCGTCCACGGAGGCGAGCCTACGCAGGGCGGTCCTCGGCCGGGCGCCGAGCCGGCGCGCGGCGCGGTTGCGCGAGACGCGGGACGGGGGACGCGTGAGCAGCCTCTCGCCCGCTGCCCACCCGAGCGGACAGGTCCGGCGTCGGCACCCGGAACTACGATCGGCAGGTGGGGCAACGGCAGGGGCAGGACCAGCGGGAACGGGCCGGCGACGAGCGGTCGCTGACGCGCACGCGCTGGCGTCGGGCCCGGCTGGGCGCGACCCGGCTGGCCCGGTTCCGTCCCTCGCGATCCTGGGCCCTCGACGTCGTCCGCTCGTTCGTCGTCTCGTTCCTCGCCCTCACCCTCAGCCTCTGGGCGCTGCCCGGCACGCAGGCGGACCACGGCGCCGAGTCGGTGGCGGCGCTGGCCGTCGGGGTGCTGGTCGTCGGCGCCCTGCTGCGCCCCCTGCTCACGCGCCTGACGGTGCTCACCGGCGTCGTCGGGCTGCTGCTCGCCGGCCTGCTCACCCAGGCCCTCGTGCTCGCGGTGGCCCTCGCGGTCATCCCGACGGTCGACCCGTTCCCGTGGCCCGAGATCCTGCTGGCGTCCTGGAGCGCGGCGGTGGCCGCGGCGGGCGTGAACTGGCTCTTCGACGCCAGCGGCGACGAGGCGTTCCTCGGCCAGGTGCTGCGCCGCGCGACCCAGGGCTCGGGACACCCGGGCCACGCGGGCGCCGGACTGCTCGTCGTCCAGCTCGACGGCGTCTCGGAGCCGCTGCTGCGGCAGGCGGTGGTCTCCGGCGCGGTGCCGACCGTCTCGCGCTGGCTGCGCTCGGGCGACTACCGGCTGCGGCGCTGGCACACCGGCATCCCCTCGACCACCCCCGCGGGCCAGGCCGTGCTGCTGCACGGAGACGACACCTCCGTGCCCGGGTACCGCTGGTGGGACAAGGACCTCGGCCGCCTCCTCGTCGTCAGCAAGCAGCCGGACCTGGCGGTGATCCAGCCGCGGCTCTCCGCGACGTCCGGGCACCGCGGCCTGCTCGCCGACGGCGGCGCGAGCGTCGCCGTCCTCTTCTCCGGGGACGCCCCCACCAAGCTGCTCACGATGAGCGAGGCCGGCCTGCCCCGTGGCGGACGTGGCGCGGCCGCGTTCGCCACCTATCGCTCCGGCTTCCTGCGCTCGATCGTGCTGTTCGTCGGGCAGATCGTCACCGAGCTGCACCAGGCGCGGCGCCAGCGCATCCGCGGCGTCGAGCCCCGCGTGAGCCGGCTGGGACCGTTCCTCTTCCTGCGCGGCCTCACGACCGTCGTCCTGCGGGACCTGAACCTGTCGATCGTCGCCGACCTGATGACCTCCGGGACGCCCGCGATCTTCGTGGACTTCGTCGACTACGACGAGGTCGCCCACCACGCCGGCCCGAGCCGGCCGGAGTCGATGCGGGTGCTGGAGAACCTCGACCGCACCCTCCAGCTCTTCACCGACATCGCCGCCGAGGCCGACCGCGCCTACGAGATCGTCGTCGTCTCCGACCACGGCCAGGCCCAGGGCCGCACCTTCGAGCAGCTCACCGGGCGTCCGCTGCGCGACGTCGTGCAGGGGCTCGCGGGGGCCTGCGAGCCCAGCGGGCCGCTGGCCACGCAGGCGGGGGCGGCCCAGGCGGCGGCGCAGGCGGCGGCGGAGGGGCTCCTGGACGGCGGGGAGCGGATGCTCCCGGCCTCGCTGCTGCTCGCCGGGGGCTCCCGCAGCCAGCAGGCCGCGGCCCGGGCCGTCACCGGTGCCGCCGAGCGCAGCCGCGCCCGGCACGCCGAGCAGCCCGCGTCCCCGATCGTCGTGGCGGCCTCCGGCGGTCTGGCCCACGTCTACCGCACCGACCTGCCCGGACGCCTCACACACGACGACCTCGCCCGCCTCCATCCCGCCCTCGTCGACGGCCTCGCGCACCAGGAGGGCATCGGGCTCGTGGTCACCCGCACCGGCGGTGGCCACCTGCGGGTCACCGGCCCGACCGGCTGGAGGCTGGTGCGGCCCGGCCCCGAGGACGTGCTGGTGGAGGGCGGCGAGGGCCCCGACCCGCTCACGCCGTTCGGCCCCCTGGCCGCCGCGGACCTGCTCGAGCTCGAGGGCAAGGACGGCGTCGGCGACCTGGTGCTGCTGGGGGCCTGCGACCCCGACCTCGGCGAGGTGGTCGCCTTCGAGGAGCTGGTGGGCAGCCACGGCGGCGTGGGCGGCGACCAGACCGAGGCGCTCTTCCTCCACCCCGCCTCCTGGGACGTGCCGGACGCGGCGCTGCGCGGCGTCGACGTGCACGCCGCGCTCGTCCACCGGCTCGAGCAGCTCGGGCTGCGCCCCGGCACGCCGGACGCGGGTCCCGCGGCGCGGACGGCCCGCGAGTCTCCCCAGGCACCCGAGGCTCCCCAGGCACCCGAGACGCCCCAGGCCCCCGAGGTCGTCGCATGAGCGTGCCGCTGACCTGGTGGGGGCACGCGTCCGCCACCGCCGAGCCGGGCGGCGCCCGCGTCCTGCTCGACCCCGTGCTCGACGACCGGCTGCACCACCTGCGCCGCCGCACGCCCACGCCCGGCGTCGACGCGCACGAGGCGGACGTCGTCCTGCTCTCCCACCTGCACGCCGACCACTTCCACGTGCCGTCGCTGCGCCGGCTGGTGCCCGGCGCGGTCGTCCTCGTCCCGGACGGCGGGCAGAAGCTGCTCGGGGCCGGCCTGCGCGGCTGCGCGGTGCGGGGCGTGGTGCCCGGCGACGTGGTCGAGCTGACCACCGCCGGCGGGGTGGCCGTGACCGTCACGGTCCTGCCGGCCACCCACGACGGGCGGCGGCTGCCGCTGCCCCGCTCGCTGGTCGCCCCGGCGATCGGCTTCCACGTGGCGGCGGGCGGCCGGTCCGTGTGGTTCCCGGGCGACACCGAGCTGGACGACGTCCTGCGCCGGACGCTGCACGACCTCGCCCCCGTCGACCTCGCCCTCCCGCCCGTGGGCGGGTGGGGGCCGAGCCTGGACGAGGGCCACATGGGTCCCGAGGACGCCGCGGAGGCCGTGTCGCTGCTCGGCGCCGCGGCCGCGGTCCCCGTGCACTGGGGGACGTTCTGGCCGATCGGGCTGCAGCGGCTCGCGCCCGGGACGTTCCACCGTTTCTTCGCCACGCCCGGGGAGCGCTTCGTCGCGTCGATGGGTCGCTGGGCGCCCCGGACCCGCGCCGTGATCGCGCGCCACGGCGAGCGGCTCGTGCCGTGATCGACCAGGTGACGCCGTGGGCGCTGCTGGTGCTCGCGGCCGTGGTGGCGTTCGGGGCCGTGCTGCCCGTCGTCCCCACCGGGGCGGCGGTCTCGGCGGCCGCCGTCCTGGCCGTCGACACCCACGTGTGGGAGGTCGTGCCGGTGGTGGTGGCCGGGGCCGTCGGTGCCTACGCCGGCGACCTCGTCGTCTACGCCGCGCTGCTCGTCGCCGGGACGGGGCTGGCCGAGCGGGCCGGCTGGCTCGAGGAGGGGACCGCCCACGACCGGCTGGAGACGCTCCGGGCACGGATCGAGCGGCACGAGCTGCGCACGCTGCTGGTCTCGCGGCTGGTGCCGGGCGGGCGCGTGCCCGTGCTGCTCGTCGCCGCGCTGACCGGCTACCCCTGGTACCGGTTCGCCTCGGCCGCCGTCGGGGCCGCGTCCCTCTGGTCCCTCTGCTACGCCAGCGTGGGCGTGCTCGGCTCGTTCCTGCCGCACCAGGAGGTCGCCCTCGCGGTGGTCGTGGTCGCCGCGCTGCTGCTGAGCTCGGTGCCCGGGCTGGCCCGGCGGTGGTCGGCGCGGGGCGGGGACGTCGGCGAGGGACTGGACGAGCAGGCGGGCCGCTCCCCGAGGGAACGGCCCGCCTGATCACGCCCCGGCCGGTGCGGCCGGGTGGTGCTTGCTTGCTTCCTGGTTGCTTCCTGCTTGCTTCCCGCTGCGTCAGAAGGCGCCGACGCCGTTCGGGGTGCCGAGGCCCGTCGGACCGTCCCACCCGGCGCGAGCCGTGCAGAGCTGGGCCGGCGAGCAGGTGCCGTTGCTGCCCGAGGTGACGTCGTTGAGCAGCTCGGGGTGGGCGTAGGGCTTGGCGTTGGCGTAGCCCGAGGTGTTGCCGGAGAGGGCGTAGACCGAGGCGATGATCGGCGCGGACTCGCTGGTGCCCCCGAACTGGCCCCACGTCGAGGCGCTGCGCGAGGACGGGTAGTAGACGGCCAGGCCGCCCTCGCTCGGGTCGGCCGCGGCGGACACGTCCGCCATGGCGCGGCCGGAGCAGCCGGTGTTGAAGGAGGCAGCCGCCGCGAGGGCGACGTTCTGGGAGCAGCCGGAGCCGGCGCCGTCCCAGACGGACTCCGTCCAGCCGCGCGCGGTGCTCGAGGCGGGCACCAGCGAGGTGCCGCCGACGGCGGTCACGTAGGAGGAGGACGCCGGGTAGCTGCCGCCCTGGTAGCCGTTGTCGCCGGTGGACGCCGTGACCGCGATGCCCGGGTGGTTGTAGTAGGCGCCGTAGGTGGAGTCCGGGGCGTCAGAGCCGCCGTAGGAGTTGGAGATCGCGACGACGCCGGGCTGCTTGGCCGCGGTCTGCACGGCGGTGCCGAGGTTGGCGAACGTCGGGCTCTTGGCCTGGACGACGAGGATCTTGCAGTCGGGGCAGGCCGCCGAGACGGCGTCCACGTCGAGGGCCTGCTCCTGGGCCCAGCCGACGTCCATGCGCGGCAGGCTGGTGCCGCCGTTCTGGTCCATGATCGTGAGGCAGCCGTTGGCCGTGGTGCAGGCCGGGAGCCCGAACTGGGCGCGGTAGGTGGCCAGGTCCTTCTCGAGGTTGGTGTAGCCGTAGGCGTCGACGATCGCGACGGTGCGACCGCCGGAGGACAGCCCGGTCAGCCCGTAGGCGTCCTGTAGGCCGCTGGGGGTGAGGCCGGTGGAGGGCGGGGCGGTGGCCTTCGGCGCGTTGCCGGCCGCGTCGACCAGCTTCTCGGCGAAGCACGTGGCCTCGCCGGCGGAGGCCTTCGAGGCGCAGACCCGCTGGCTGTGCAGCTGCCCCGTGGGGGAGGGTGCCGCCGAGGCCTGCGGGACGAGCCCGACGAGACCCGCCACGACGAGGGACGCCGCCGCGAGGGCGGCTGAGGACACACTTCTTCTCACTGTTGTCGCTCCTGGAGATTCACGGCCCGAGATGCTCGGAACCCAGTTGACAGTGGCAAGTGTCTAGTCCTCGTGGGACGGGTGCGTCCAGTGCGTCCGGGTAAAACCTGTGAGTCCGCTACGGGACGCTCTCCGGCTGTGCGCCGCGTGCGCCGGATCATCTGCGGCGCGGGTGGTGACTGAGCAACCGACTGCCGCACCACACCGGTTGCCCACACACCGCCAGTCAGCCCCGCCACCACCAGCGGTGCCCCAGCAACCGACTGCCGCACCCCACCGGTTGCTCCGACACCGCCCACCAGCCAGCCCCAGCCGGCCGCGGCCCAGCCGCGGGAGCACCTCAGCCCAGCAACGACTCCGCGACCTCCCGCGGCCGCTCCAGGACGGTGAGGTGCCCGGTCGCGGGCAGGACGGTGACGCGCGTGGGCGCGCCGGAGGGCCGCAGGGCGGCGATCTGCTCGGCGCGCGCGGGCGGGGTGTCCCGGTCCTCGGCGCCGAACAGCAGGTGGACCTCCCGCGGGAACGCGGCGACCACGTCGGCGGTGTCGTGCCGGGCGGCGATCGCGCGGGCGATCCAGGCGACGCCGGCCGGGTCGGCGGCGGCCACCAGTCCCGCGACCAGGTCGACGAGGTCCGGCTGCTCGCGGTGGGCGGTCGGGCCCAGCGCGGCCTCCGGGACGTCCGCGAGCGAGGCGGTCGAGCCGTCGCGCTCCACCGTCCGGGCGGTCTCGCGGCGGACGTCCGGCTCGTCCGGCTCGATCCGCCACGGTGTGGTGGAGGCGAGGACGAGCCCGGCGACCCTGTCAGGCCGCGTGCGGGTGACCTCCAGGGCCGCGTAGCCGCCGGTCGAGATGCCGAGCACGTGGGCCGCCTCGACCTCGTGGGCGTCGAGCACCGCGGCCACGGCATCCCCCACGACGTCCATGGTGGGCTCCTCGGAGGGAACGGGGCTCGCGCCCAGACCGGGGAGGTCCGCGAGGAGCACGCGCCGCCCGCACCCCAGCAGCGCCGGCACCAGGCGCGAGAAGATCGCCGAGCCGAGCGGGAACGCGTGCAGCAGCAGCCAGGGCTCGTCGGGCGCGAGGAGCACCCGCGGGTCCGGGGACAGCGCGGTGCTCCACAGTCGGGGCGTGCTCACACCCCCAGGCTGACCCGCCGGGGGCAGCGCGAGCAGGTCCCTGCGGGTGGGGCGAGGAGCTACCGGCTCAGCCGCGCTCGCGGGACAGCGCCCACGCGGTGGTGGCGGCCAGCGCCCCCACGACCGTCAGGCAGGCCACCGCCGTCGCGACGCCCGGCCAGCCGCCGCCGTGCCAGGCGAAGCCGAGGGCCGCGCCGAAGATGCTCGACCCCGCGTAGTACGTCATCACGTAGGACGCCGAGGCGCGACCCGGCGCGGAGGGCAGCAGCTGCGGCGCCCAGCCGCTGGCGGTGGCGTGCGCGGCGAAGAAGCCGGCGGTGAACACCACGAGGCCGAGGATCACCAGCGCCAGGCTGCCCGAGAGCGTGATCGCCAGCCCGACCAGCATCACCGCGGTCCCCGCCAGGAGGACGGGCAGCCGGCCGACGCGGTCGGCGAGGCGTCCGGCGGTGGCCGAGGTGACCGTGCCCGCCAGGTAGGCGAGGAAGGCGAGGCCGGCGAGGGCCGGGGTGAGGTCGAACGGCGCGGAGGTGAGCCGGTAGGTCAGGTAGTTGTAGACCGCGACGAAGCCGCCCATGAGCGCGAACGGGACGACCACGAGCACGACGAGGGCGAGGACCTTGTCGCGGCCCGCCCCGGCGGCCCCGCGGGAGGCGTCGGTGAACAGCACCGGCTGCGGCAGCAGGGCCCAGAACAGCACCATGGCGACGACGCAGAAGACGGTGAGGGTGAGCAGGCCGCCCCGCCAGCCGGCCAGGTCGGCCG
Source organism: Nocardioides sp. GY 10127 (assembly GCF_004919085.1). GTDB lineage: Bacteria > Actinomycetota > Actinomycetes > Propionibacteriales > Nocardioidaceae > Nocardioides. Next base: position 372,342 of record NZ_STGL01000008.1, read on the forward strand.
CGATCGAGGTGAGGACACGTCCGCTGACCCCACCGATGGTGTTGCCGGCGACGTAGAGCCCCATCGAGGCGCCCAGCCCGGCCGGGTGGACCTCGGTGCCGACGTGCCCCATCGCCGTGCCGAGCACCCCGCCGAGCGCCGCGCCCAGGACCAGCCGGGCGATCACGAGCACCTCGAAGGTGGGCGCGACGACGCAGGCCAGCGACGCGAGCGCGGCCACGACGAGCGCCACCCGGATCACCCGGACCCGGCCCGCCCGCTCGGCCAGCGCCGCCGCGGGCGCGGTGCACAGCGCCAGGGCGCCGGTGGTGACGGAGACGGTGAGCGCCGCGCGGGTCGCGTCCACCCCGAAGGTCGACGTCAGCTGCGGCAGCAGCGGCTGCGTGCCGTACATGAGCCCGAACGCCGCCAGCCCGGCGAAGAACATCGCCACATTGAGCCGGCGGTACCCGGCGCTCCCCGGCCGGTGCCGCGGGTCGCCGTCGGCGGGGCCGACCTCGACGTCGGCAGCGGACAGGACACTCACTCGGTCAAGGGTGCGTGAACGGCCCGCACCAGACCAGGAACTGTGAGATGTCGGACGCGCGCGACGTCCTGATGCTCGCGATGGTCCCTGACGAACGGACCGCTACGCGGCCCGAAAGACGGTCCGTTCGTCAGGGACTGTCACCCCGGCCGGCCGCACTGGGTCCAGCGGCGGCGATGAGTCAGGCTGTCCCCGCCGGTCGGTACCCCCGACCGTCCACCCACCACCCCAGGAGACCACCGTGCGGACCCTCGTCGTCACCGAGATGCTCACCCTCGACGGCATCGTCGACTCCCCCGGCAACGGGGACCACCCGCACGCCGGCTGGACCTTCAAGGACGTCGCGTTCGACCCCGCCGCCTACGCGATCAAGGGCCGCGAGCAGCTCGAGGCGGGCGCCATGCTGCTCGGCCGGGTCTCCTACACCGAGTTCGCGCCGGTGTGGCCGTCGATGACCGAGGAGTTCCCGCAGTACAACGCGATGCCGAAGTACGTCGTGTCCACGACCCTGGCCGAGGACGAGCTCGTCGACGGCTGGGGCGAGACGCACCTCCTGCGCTCGCTCGACGAGGTCGCGGCGCTCAAGGAGGAGACCGACGGCGGCCCGCTGATCGTCCACGGCTCGGCGACGCTGGCGCAGGGCCTGGCCGCGGCCGGGCTGGTCGACCGCTACCACCTGCTGACGTTCCCGCTGCTCCTCGGCTCCGGCAAGCGACTCTTCGCCGACTCCCCCAAGACCGGCCTCAAGGTGGTCGAGCACGAGGCCTACGCCAACGGCGTCACCATGCAGGTCCTGGACGTCGTGCGCTGACCCCGGCAAGCAAGCGCCCCGCTCAGCCCGCCTGCTCCCGCGGCAGCGGGAGCGGCGCGACCCCGCCCAGCCCCCGGCGGTAGCGCACGTGGGCGGCGAACGCGTCGAGCACGTCGTAGAGGGCGCGCCGGGCGGGCCAGGTGACCGGGCCGTCCCGGTGCCCCCACGACTCCCCGAACGAGACCCACACGGGCACCCAGGCGCGGGCGCAGTCCCACCGGCCCTGCTGGGACTCCACCAGCCGGCGGCGGATCTGGAACGCCTGGCGCGGCCCGTCCACGCAGATGGGGGCCGTGGCGACCGGCCAGACCCACAGGTCGTGCGCCACGAGGGCGAGCTCGAGCTCCGCCAGCCGGCCCGGGTCGACCAGGACCGTGGCGACGTTCTCGTGCGGCGCCCGCCTCATGACGGGCCACGGTAGCCCCGCCCCCGTGGACGCAGGGACCGGTCGAGACCGGTCGCGACCCGCCGGGGGGATCACTGGTCGGCAGGGTTCCCTGGTCATATGGTGCCGAGGGTGGATGCCTCCCACGGTCCCGGGACCCCAGGGTCCGGACCCCTCCCCCACGCCAACATGGCGGACGTCGCGCGCGAGGCCGGCGTGTCCATCGCGACCGTCTCCCGTGCGCTGCGCGGGCGCCCCGGCGTCGGCGAGGAGACCAGCCGCCGCATCCGGGCCGTGGCGGAGCGGCTCGCCTACGTCGTGTCCCCCGAGGCCTCGCACCTCTCGCGCCGGGAGACCGGCCGCGTGGCGGTGGTGGTCCCCCAGCTGGCGCCGTGGTTCTACGCCACGATGGTCGGCGAGGTGGTGCGCCTCCTGCGCGACGCCGGCCTCGACACCCTCCTGTACGAGGTGGACGGCCCCGAGGAGCGCGGCCGCTTCGTCGAGGAGCTCCCCGCCCGCCGCAAGGTGGACGCCGTCGTCCTGCTGGCGCTGCCGCTGACGCCCTCCCAGCGCGACCGCCTCGACCTGCTCGGCGTCCGCGTGGTCGTGGCCGGCGGCCGGCTGCGCGACCTGCCGCACGTCGAGGTCGACGACCTCGCCGTCGCGCACACCGCCGTCGACCACCTCGTCGGGCTCGGCCACCGCGACATCGCGATGGTCCGCACCTCCGACACCGACGAGACCCCCTGGGAGGCCGACCTGCTGCGCAGCCGCGGCTGGTCCGAGCGCCTGCGCCACCACGGGCTCGAACCGCGCGAGGAGCTCCGGGTCACCGTGGAGATCGGCCCCCGGGCCGGCGTCGAGGCCGTGCAGCGGCTGCTCGCCCTGCCGCAGCGTCCGACCGCCGTCTTCGCCTACTCCGACGAGCTGGCCGCCGGCGTGGTCGTCGGCGCCCGCGAGGCCGGGCTGCGGGTCCCCGAGGACCTCTCGGTGATCGGCGTCGACGGTCACCCGATCGCCGAGCTCCTCGACCTCACCACCGTCGACCAGCACGTGGCCGAGCAGGCCGCGCGCACGGTGACCACGGTCCTCCACCTGGTCGGCCGCACCGCGGACGGCGATCCCGTCGACCCCGCGGAGCAGGTCGGTCACGCGGCGGAGCCGCTGTCCGTCGTCCTGGACCACACGCTGGTGGTCCGCTCCAGCACCGCACCGCCGTCCTCGGCGGGCTGACGCCGACGACGACACGGCTCACCCGCCCTCGCCCGAACGGGCCCCAGGCGGCAGACTCCTCCCAGGTGAGGCGCCGCTCGGGCGCCCGGCGCGAGCACGGCCGGAGGTGCACGTGAGCGGTCGTGGGGACGTGACGCGGCTGCTGCTCGACCTGCACCGCGCCGTCCAGCCCTGCACCGGCCTCGAGGCGGCGCTCCCGGCGCTGGCCGAGGTGCTCGTCCCGGGCACCGGGTGGCGCAGCGTCGGCGCGTACCGCTGCCCGGCCCAGGGCGCCGGAGCCCTGGAACGGGTGCACGACCCGTCGGGCCTCGTCGTGCCCGACCCGGTCCTGGCCGAGCGCGCCCGGCAGGAGCGCGGGCCCGTCGTGGTGAGCGCCTCCGGCCCGGGGGACGCCCGCGCCCTCGTGGCCCTGCCGGTGCTCGCGCCCGAGGCACCCGCCGGCCGCGGGGCCGAGCCGGTCGTGGCCGTGCTCGAGGTGCTGGCGGACTCCTACCCCGTGGCCGTCGACGACCCGGTGCTGGTGGAGCTCGGCAGCGCCCTCGCGGCGGTCACCGCCCGGGAGCGGACGACGGCGGACCTCGCGGACGAGCGCGACGAGGCCGTGCGGGCCGGCCTGGCCAAGTCGCAGTTCCTGGCGACGATGAGCCACGAGATCCGCACCCCGATGACCGGCGTCATCGGCCTCAACGACCTGCTGCTGCACACCGACCTCGACGACCACCAGGCGCGGCTGGCGCACGGCGTGGAGCAGGCCGGGCTCGGGCTCCTGGCCATCCTCAACGACGTCCTCGACCTCTCCAAGATCGAGGCGGGCGGCCTGGAGCTGGAGCAGGTCGACTTCGACGTCCGCTCCGTCTTCGAGCAGTCCGCGGCCGCGATCGCCGGACGGGCCCACGAGAAGGGCCTGGAGCTCGTCGTCTCGTGCGCCCCCGACGTCCCGACGTACCTGTGCGGCGACCCCACGCGGCTCGGGCAGGTCCTCACCAACCTGGGCTCCAACGCGGTGAAGTTCACCGAGTCCGGCGAGGTGGTCGTCGAGGCGACGGTCGAGCGGGCCCGGGGCCGCTCGGTCTGGCTGCGCGTCCGGGTGCGCGACACCGGCATCGGCATCCCGCCGGAGGCGCAGGCCACCCTGTTCGACGCGTTCACGCAGGCCGAGCTCGCCACCACCCGCCACCACGGCGGCACCGGGCTGGGCCTTGCCATCTGCCGCCAGCTGGTGGCGGCGATGGGCGGCCGGATCGGGCTGCGCAGCGCGCCCGGCACCGGCTCCGAGTTCACCTTCACGGCGCAGCTGGGCAGGGCGTCCGTCGAGGCCGCTGCGGAGGTCGACCTGTCCTCCGTGCGCTCGCTGGTGGTCGACGACCACACCGTCCAGCGCACCGTGCTGCGGGCGCAGCTCGACGCGTGGGGGTCCGAGGGCGGGGTCGCCGCCGACGCGACGGCCGCGCTGGCGGAGGTCGCCCGGGCGCGCGCCGCCGGCCGCCCCTACCAGGTGCTGCTACTCGACGCGGGCCTCCCCGTCGAGGACGGGCCGGGCGGGCTGGACGCCGTCGCGCTGCTCGCCGCGCAGGAGGCCGCCGCCGGGGCCGAGCCCCCGCTCGTCGTCCTGCTCACCACCGACCACGGCGTGGGATCGCGAGCGGCCCACGACGCGGGCGTCCGCGACGTCCTCAGCAAGCCGGTCCGCCACCACGAGCTCCGCTCCGCCCTCGCCAGGATCGCCGGGTACGCGGACGTCGCCGAGGAGCGGCGGCCGGTCCGGCTGCTCGCGCCCGGGGGGACGGTCCGGGTGCTCGTGGTGGAGGACAACCCCGTCAACCAGCTCGTCGCGACCGGGCTGCTGGAGGCGCTCGGCGTCGAGGTGTCGCTCGCGGACGACGGCGAGACCGCCCTCGACGCGCTCGACCCGGTGGACGGCCCCCGCGCCGACCTCGTCCTGATGGACTGCCGGATGCCGGGCCTCGACGGGTTCGACACCACCCGCGCCGTCCGGGCCCTCGAGCGCACCAGGGGCGCCACCCCCGTCCCGATCATCGCCATGACCGCCTCGGCCCTCACCGGCGAGCGCGAGCGCTGCCTGGCCGCGGGGATGGACGACTACCTCACCAAGCCGGTGGACCCCGCGCGGCTCGAGGAGGCGCTGCGCCGCTGGCTGCCCGACCGCACGACCGACCCCGGCGACGGGGCGGACCCGTCGGCGGCCGAGGGGGCCACCGAGCCGGGGTCGCCCGGCGACGACGGCGCCGCGCAGCCCGCCACCGCTCGCGACCTCCCCTCCGACGCCTCCCCCGCCGCGGGCGCGGGGGCGCTGCCCGTCATCGACCCCGAGCGCCGGTCGATGCTCGCCGAGCTGGTCAAGGACGGCGAGAGCTTCTTCGACCGCACGGCCCGCTCGTTCGCGAGCCGCATCGACGGGCAGCTCGCCGCGGTCCGAGCGGCGGTCGAGGCGCACGACACGCACACCACCTTCACCGCCGTGCACCTGGTGCGCGGCAGCGCGCTCAACCTCGGTCTCCCGCGGGTCGCCGCGGCCGCCCTCGCGCTGGAGGACGAGGCGCACCGGGGCCGCACCCAGGACGCCCCCACCCTGCTGGCGCGGGTCGAGGCCGAGTGCGCCTACGCCGTGGAGGAGCTGCGCCGGTCGCTGGGCTGACCGGTGCCCTCGCCCACGGGCGCGGGGGACACGCGACCTCCTGCCGCCCGCCGGCCCCGGCCCGTGATGGGGTGGGGCCGATGACCAGCACCGATCCGCTCACGGCCCGCTTCACCCAGGTCGCCCGGCGACGCCCCGTCGCGATCGTGAGCCCGGACGCCGTCCAGGTGGACGTCGCGGAGCCGGACGTCGCCGGCGAGCACCCGCTGCCCGTGCGGGCGGCCTGTGTGGCGGCGACGGTCGAGCTCGTCGGCTGGGGCCGGGACCGCGTGGAGCTGGAGCTCTCCGCCCGTCTCGGCGACGAAGATGGCGACGACGATGGCGAGGAAGGGGAGAGCGTCCTGCGCTGCGTCGCAGTCGTCGAGGGCGGCCGCTGCCACCTCGAGGTCCACGGCCCGCACGGCACCACCACGCACGCCAGCCGCCGCGGAGGGGACGCCGGCTCGCCGGTCGCGCTCGCGCTGGTGCTCACCGGCACCCAGGTCACCGCCCTCACGCTGGACGCCGCGGGCAGCACCGGCACGTGGACCGGCCGCGCCCGCACCGACCTGCGGGAGCTCACCCGGAGCGCCCCGGGCGCCGAGCGGCTCGTCCGCGACCCCGCGTGGCTGGCCGGCCTGGTCGTCCGCCACCGCGGGGAGGTGCGGAACCTGCGGGCCGGACGCTTCGGCCAGCTCGGGCTGCGCGACGTCCGCCTCGTCACCACCGAGGACGGCAGCCCCTGGGTCGCCGAGGGCGACCCGGACGCACGGTGGTTCACCGCGACCAGCGCCGGGCCCGGGTTCTTCCCGACCGCGCACACGTCCGTGTGGCGCCTCGCCCTCGACGGGCTCCGGCTCGAGCACCGGGCCGACCTCTTCTTCCGGCGTCCGGGGCGCCACGACCCCGCGGCCAGCAACGAGGCCGGCGGCGCGACCGTCCCGGGTGTCTACGGCGACCACGCGACCCACCTGGTGGCGCTGCCGGACGGGTGGCTCGTCACGACGTCCTCGTGGGGCGACTTCGACCCCGACGAGAAGGGCGCCCGCGTCGCCGTGCTGCTCGCCCGCAGCGGCGAGGACCTCACCACGGGTGAGCACGTCCTGGACGCCGAGGAGCTGCCGCTGCCCACGGACGGGCTGCGGTCGGTGGCGGTGTGGGACAGCCACGTCGTCCGCGACGGCGACCGGTGGCTGGTCGGCTACGTCAGTGCACGCAAGTTCTTCGAGTTCCACCCCGTCGTGGCGGAAGGGCCCAGCCTGGACGCGCTGCGCCTGCGGGCGGCCGCGCCGGACCGCCGCGCGACCGAGGGGACGACGCTGCTGCGCACCGAGGAGGGCTGGCGCGTGCTGGCCAGCGACGGGCGCGACAACCCGCGCGGGCAGCGCGAGCGCTACCCGGTGTGGGACCTCGACCTCACGGAGGTCGGGACGCTCGACGCGCCCTACCCGACCAACCTGCCGTGGCCGACGCTGGTGCCCACACAGGACGCCGCCCACTGGCTGATGGTGACCTTCAACGGCACCGCCGCCGGAGGCCGGGTGCTCGGGTACGGGACCCACGGTGACGTGGTCGTCCTGAGCACTCGACCCCCGTCGACGACGGAGGCCTGATCACCGGAGGGACCGGCGGGTCGACCCGGGCCGAGAGGCACCGGGTCCGGACCGCGACGGGTCAGCCGCGACCCGAGGGGCCCGAGTAGTCCGCCCAGTCGTCCGAGTCGTCCTCGGCATCACTGCCGGACTCGTCACCATGGAGCTCTCGGGCGAGAGCGTCGAAGTCCGTCTCGTGACTCCGGTACTTCAGGTCGCGAGCGACCTTGGTCTGCTTGGCTTTCGCACGGCCGCGGCCCATAGGGTCCAGCCCCCTCGCACACTTGGCCGGGGCCTAAGGCACCCGGGCTGACTCTCGAATACTCGTGGGGGAGAGGTTACCTGCTGCTCGCCGATTCACGCACACCCGTCGCCAGATCGGGGCTCACCCACCGGCGACGCCTCGCCGCCGAACGGCCCGCGGGAGCGTGCCGGACGGCGGGCACGACCCGCCGGAGGGCCCGCGCACGTGACCGGGATCACCGCGCGGGCCGGCGCCCCGGCGAGTCGAGGATCACCAGCCGGGGTGCTGGCCGTGCAGCGTGACGGCCCCGCCCCGCTCGCCGGCCGGGTGCACCTCGCCCGCGACCCAGGCGTCGATGCCGTAACCCGCCAGGAGCGCCACAGCGGCCTCCACGGCGTCGGCCGGCAGCAGCGCCACCATGCCCACGCCGCAGTTGAGGGTCGCCTCGAGGTCGGGCTGGCTGACGCGACCCACCTTGCGGGTGAGGTCGAAGATCGGCGACGGCGTCCAGGTGGCGCGGTCGATCCGGGCCTCGAGCTCGACGGGCATGACCCGCTCGAGGTTCGCGGCCAGGCCGCCACCGGTGACGTGGGACATCGCGTGCACCTCGACGCTGCGCGCCAGGTCCAGGCACGACTTGGCGTAGATGCGGGTCGGCTCGAGGAGCTCCTCGCCCAGCGTCCGCCCGAGCTCGGGGACGTCGCGGTCGAGCGCCCACCCGGCGCCGCCGGCCTCGGCCGGGCGCAGGAAGACGTGCCGGACCAGCGAGTAGCCGTTGGAGTGCAGGCCGGAGGCCGCCATCGCGAGCACCACGTCGCCGGGCCGCACCCGGGCCGGGCCGAGGAGGTCGTCCGCCTCGACGACGCCGGTGGTGGCACCCGCGACGTCGTACTCGTCGGGGGCCAGGAGGCCGGGGTGCTCGGCGGTCTCGCCGCCCACGAGGGCGCAGCCGGCGAGCGCGCAGCCCTCGGCGATGCCCTTGACGATGGCCGCGATCCGCTCGGGGACGACCCGGCCGGTGGCGATGTAGTCCGTCATGAACAGCGGCTCGGCGCCGCACACGACGAGGTCGTCCACGACCATGCCGACGAGGTCGTGGCCGATGGTGTCGTGGACGTCCATCGCCTGGGCGATGGCGACCTTGGTGCCGACGCCGTCGGTGGAGGTCGCCAGCAGCGGCCGGGTGTACCGGGTGAGGGCCGAGGCGTCGAAGAGGCCGGCGAAGCCGCCCAGCCCGCCGATCATCTCGGGGCGCTTGGCCTTCTCCACCCACACCTTCATGAGCTCGATGGCCTTGTCGGCCGCCTCGATGTCGACGCCCGCCTGGGCGTAGGCGTTGGTCTCGGTCACGTCACGAGCCTCTCGGGTCTTCGCTGCGTCTTCGCAGTGTTCGCGGGTGCGCGGGGCGCGGATCAGGGGTTGTTCAGGACGGGCAGGGCCCGGCCGAGCGTGGGCGAGGAGAGGCTCTGCTCGAGCAGGTGCTTGCCGAGCTGGCTCTCCTCCGGGAGCTCCACCGGGTACTCGCCGGTGAAGCAGGCCGTGCAGAGCTGCCCCTGCTCGCGACCGGTGGCGGCGACCATCCCCTCCAGGGAGATGTAGCCGAGGCTGTCCGCCCCGACGCTGGCCGCGATCTCGTCGACGTCGAGGCCGTTGGCGATGAGCTCGGCCCGCGTCGCGAAGTCGATGCCGTAGAAGCACGGCCACTTCACCGGCGGCGAGGAGATGCGCACGTGCACCTCGAGGGCGCCGGCCTCCCGCAGCATCCGGATCTGGGCGCGCTGGGTGTTGCCGCGGACGATCGAGTCGTCCACCACCACCAGGCGCTTGCCGCGGACCATGTGCTCCAGCGCGTTGAGCTTCAGCCGCAGGCCGAGCTGACGCAGGGTCTGGGACGGCTGGATGAACGTGCGGCCGACGTAGGCGTTCTTCACGAAGCCCTGGCCGAACGGGATGCCCGACTCCTCGGCGTAGCCCGCGGCGGCCGGGGTGCCGGACTCCGGGACGGGCATGACGAGGTCGGCCTCCACGGGGAACTCGCGGGCCAGGAGGCGGCCCATCTCCACGCGGGCCTGGTGCACCGAGCGTCCGGCGATGGTGGCGTCCGGACGGGCCAGGTAGACGTACTCGAAGACGCAGCCCTTGGGCTCCGGCTGCGCGAAGGTGCGCGAGCGCAGGCCCGAGGAGTCGATGACGATCATCTCGCCGGGCTCGACCTCGCGGACGACGCTGGCGCCGATGGTCTTGAGGGCGGCGTCCTCGGAGGCCACGACCCAGCCGCGGTCGAGGCGGCCCAGCACGAGCGGGCGGATGCCCTGCGGGTCACGCGCCGCGAAGAGGGTGTCCTCGTTCATCCACACGAAGCAGTAGGCGCCGCGCAGCTGCGGGAGCACCTCCATCGCCCGGTCCTCCAGGCTGCTGTCCGGGTGGTGGGCCAGGAGCGCCGTCACCAGGCTGGTGTCGTTGGTGGCGGTCTCCTGCTGGCGGGAGTGCAGGTCGAGCTGGTCGGAGGGGTCCGGCAGCGCCTCGACGGCCTCCCGCAGCTCGTGGGTGTTGATCAGGTTGCCGTTGTGGCCGAGCGCCACCGAGCCGTCCGGCGTCGGCCGGAACGTCGGCTGCGCGTTCTGCCAGGTGCTCGCGCCGGTGGTGGAGTAGCGGCAGTGACCGATGGCCAGGTGCCCCTGGAGCGAGTCCAGCGTCGTCTCGTCGAAGGCCTGGGAGACGAGGCCCATGTCCTTGTAGACCAGGATCTGCCGGCCGTTGCTCACGGCGATGCCGGCGGACTCCTGGCCCCGGTGCTGGAGCGCGTACAGGCCGAAGTACGTCAGCTTCGCGACGTCCTCGCCCGGCGCCCAGACGCCGAAGACGCCGCAGGCGTCCTGCGGTCCGGAGTCCTGCGGGTCGAGTGCGGCCGTGAGGCGGCCGTCCCCGCGTCGGACACGATGGCCTCGAGAGTCGTAGGGCACGGGCGTCAGTCTACGGGCCCGCGCGCGATATGCCGCCTCGGTGACCGCGGGCCCGCTCAGCCGGCCCCCGTCAGGTGTTCCGAGCCACGTCCTGCGTGGACTCCGGGACGGCCGGGGCACCTCGGGCCCTAGGATGGGCGCCGAACGGCAGGAGGGCCCAGTGACGCAGAGCCACGCGCAGTCCGAGCCTTTGCTGCCGGCGGACGAGATGCTCGACCTCGTCACCGAGGGCGTCACGCGCATCGCCGGGTTCGGCGTCGCCGCCATCGGCCTGGTCCGCGGCGACATGCTCCAGATCGTCTCCGTCGCGGGCAGCGAGGAGGCCAGGGGCGAGCTCCTGGGCACCTGCACCCCGCTCTCGATGGCGCTCGCGGACCTCGAGGGCGCGGACGAGTGGGGCGTCCTGCGCTTCAAGCCGCACGACCGGCTCGAGAGCGACACCTGGGGCTGGGTGCCCGACTTCACCCCGCTCGAGGGCGAGGACGCCTGGCACCCGCTGGACTCCCTCTCCGCCCCGCTGACCGGCCACGACGGCGAGCTCCTCGGGCTGCTCTTCATCGACCTGCCGGTGGACGGCCGCCGCCCCGGCCCCGAGCAGCAGCGGGTGCTCTCCGAGTACGCCGCCCAGGCCACCCACGCCGGCGTCCTTGCGCTCGAGCGGGCCGAGCTCATGCAGCAGGTGCGCCTGGCCACGACGGCGCGCGAGATCGTCCGCAACGCGCCCGCCAACCGCGGTGTCCGGGAGACGCTGGAGCAGGTCACCGACGCCCTCGTCGAGGGCTTCCAGGCGGACGGCGTGACCCTCCAGGTCTTCGAGGGCGACGGCCACGACGGCGACGTCCTCCTCGGCGACACCGCCGGTGGCGTGGACGCGGCCCTGGCCCGGGCCGGGGAGCGCTCCGCCCGCCAGGCGTGGGCCGAGCAGACCGTCGTCACCATGCGCATCGCCTCCCCCACCGCCGACACCCCGCTCCTGCGGCTGGTCGGCACCGGCGTCGAGCCCGTCCCGCGCGACGACCCGGCCCGCGACGCACCGACCCTCCCGGAGGACGCCGAGGCCGCGGCGCTCCGGGCGCACCTGCGCGAGTACGGCGTCGGCTCGGTGATGTTCGTGCCGATCGGCGCCGGCAGTGCCTGCCTCGGCGGCTTCGCGCTCCTGCGGCGCCCGGGCAGCCCGGAGTGGACCGCCGCCGAGACCGCCGCCGCGCTGGACATCGGCCACGACCTGGGCCGCGTCGTCCTCAACGCCCGCACCTTCGCCCGCGAGCACGCCATGCTCGACGACCTGCGCGCCGTCGACCGCTACAAGGGCAACCTCATCGCGACCGTGTCCCACGAGCTGAAGAACCCGCTCGCGGCGATCACCGGGCACCTGGAGATCCTCGAGGACGAGGACCTCCCGCGGCACGTGCAGACCAGCGTCCACTCCATCGGTCGGGCCGCCCGCCGGCTGGTGCGCGTCGTCGACGACCTCCTTCTCCTGGGCCGCGTGGGCGACCCCGACTACCCGGTGGCCAGCCGCCCCGTCGACCTGCGCGCGCTCATGGACGACGTGTGGGCGATCAGCTCGGTGGGCGCCGTGCGCAAGCGGCTCGTCGTGGAGAACCAGCCGGGCACCGAGCCGGTCGTGGCGCAGGGCGATCCCGAGGAGCTCGAGCGGGTCCTCTCCAACCTCGTCAGCAACGCCGTGAAGTACTCCGGCGAGGGCGGCCGGGTCTCCACCCGGCTGTTCACCGAGGGCAGCGAGTGCGTCGTGGAGATCATCGACACCGGCCTCGGGATCGCCGAGGAGGACCGTGCCCGGCTGTTCACCGAGTTCTTCCGGTCGACCAACCCCGAGGCCCTCGCGCAGCCCGGCACCGGGCTGGGCCTGAGCATCGTCGCGCGGATCGTGGAGCGCCACCACGGTGCGATCGAGGTCGAGTCCGAGCTCGGGCAGGGCAGCACGTTCCGCGTCCGCCTGCCCTCCGCGCCGGCCCCGCGGCGCTGACGCCGGCCTCTCCCGCCCTCTACCGGCCGCTGTCGCACCGCAGGACGCCCGGCCGACTAGACCGCTGGGGCCGTCCGGCACCGCCTGCGCGGACCGCCGCGCGCCCTCTGGCCAGCGGTTCCGCAGACCTTCAGGAATGCACAGGTGTTCAGGACCTGCTGGGTCGGGTGAACCCTTAACCTTGCGCCGACTCCTCCCCCAAGGCCTGACGTGACCCAGCACTCGCTCCGCGCGGAATCCGTCCCGACCCCCGGCCCGACCGACCGGACGTCCACGACGGTCACCCCCGCGCGCCCCGAGGACCGCCCCGCTCCCCCGGCCCGGCGCCCCGTCACCCGCCGGCCCGACCTGGTGGTCACGCTCCACGACGTCGCCCAGGCCGTCGCGACCCGCGCCGGCTTCGTGACCGCCGCGGTCAGCCTGTTCCGCGGGTCCGAGGAGCTCGAGTTCGTCACGATCGCGGGGGACCCCGACGCCCAGGCGGCGCTCCAGGGCGACGTCACGCCGACCGCGGAGATCCTCGGCATGCTGGCCCAGGCGGAGGACTGGGGCCCCCTGCGCTTCGTGCCGCACGAGCGCGCGCTCCAGTACGCCGACCACGTGTGGACCGCCGACGAGGACGAGCCGCTCGACGAGGGCGCCTGGCACCCCTACGACCTGCTCATGGCGCCGGTGCGCGACGAGCGCGGGACGCTGGTCGGCCTGCTGTGGCTCGACCGCCCCGTCGACGGCCGACGCCCCGGGCGCCGGCGCCGGGTCGTGATCGAGACCCACGTCAACCGCGCCGTCCGGGCCCTGGCCCAGGCGGTCGAGCGCGAGCACCTGACCGAGTCCGTCCGGCTGGCAGGCGCGACCCGCCGCGTCGTCCGGACCGTCGCCCACTCCGAGCAGCGGCTCGACCAGCTCGTGCGCACCGTCCAGGAGACCGTGCGCGACGGGTTCGGCGTCGACGAGGTGCACGTCGCGCTGGACGAGGGCGAGGTCCCGCTCGAGCCCGGCATGGTGGTGGAGGCGGAGGGCCACGCCCACCACCACGGGTACGCCCGCGCCGCCGGCCCCGCGTGCACCTGGACGACCGACCGCACCGCCGCCCTGCTCGACGAGGTCGCCGCCCGGTGCTGGCGCGCGCAGCGCGTCGCGATCTGCTCTCCGCAGCGCACGGCCCCCGGCCTGCTCAGCGGCCCCGAGCACACCGCCCTGGTCCGGACGCTGGAGGAGAAGGGCGCCGCGTCCCTGCTGCTCGCCCCCATCGGCGGCGGCGGGGAGGTGCTGGGCCACGTCGTGCTGGTCCGGCACACGAGGGAGGACTGGAGCGACGAGGAGGCGGACGCGGCCCTCGACATCGGCCACGACCTCGGCCGTGCCGTCCTCAACCACCGCCTGCGGCTGCGCGAGGCGGAGCTGGCCCGCTACCGCCAGCAGGTCGTCCGCACGATGGCGCACGAGCTGAAGAACCCGCTCGCCGCCGTGAGCGGGTTCGGCGTCGTCATGGGCGACCTCGTCGACGACGCCCGCCCGATGTTGCCCACCGCGATCGCCGACCAGCTGGTCCGCTCGCTGGCGGGCATCGACCGGGCCTCCGAGCGGCTCACCGGGATCGTCGGGGACCTGCTCGCCCTGGCCCGGCTGCAGCAGGCGCCCGAGCCGGCGCAGCTCGAGCCGGTGGACCTCACGGCGGTCGTCGCCGAGGTCCTCACGGTCATGGCCGGGCAGGCGCTGCCCCGCGACGTCCGCCTGGCCAGCGAGGGCCCCGACGGCGAGGTGCTCGTGCGGGCCGAGCGGGACGACCTCGTCACCCTCGTCACCAACCTCGTCGGCAACGCGGTGAAGTACTCCCACGACGGCGGGCAGGTGCGGGTGCGGCTCACCGCCACGGAGGACGACGAGCCGAGCGTCGCCCTGTCGGTGAGCGACGACGGCATCGGCATCCCCGAGGCGGACCGGCTCCGCCTGTTCGAGGAGTTCTTCCGCTCCAGCGACCCCGTGGCGGCCGACCGCCCCGGCTCCGGCCTCGGCCTGGCGATCGTCCGGCGCACCGCCGAGCGCTACGGCGGGGTCGTGGACGTCGCCTCGACCCTCGGCCGGGGCAGCACCTTCACCGTGGCGCTGCCCGGGGGCTGAGCGCCCCGCAGGTGGCTCAGGCCCCGCCGAGGCGCGAGAGCAGCAGCGTCTCTGCGACGAGGACGCGCTCGAACTCGGCCAGGTGCAGGCCCTCGTTCGCGCCGTGCGCGCGGGTGTCCGGGTCCTCGACACCGGTGACCAGCACGCTGGCGGCCGGGAACGACTCGAGGAACTCGGCGATGAACGGGATCGAGCCGCCCACGCCCATGTCGACCGGCTCGGTGCCGTCCCAGGCGTCGGTGAAGGCGCTGCGGGCGACGTCGTAGTGCGGGCCGGTGGCGTCGATGGCGGTGGCCTCGCCGGTGTCGACGGTGCGCATCGAGAGGGTCGCACCCCAGGGGACGTGCTTCTCCAGGTGCGCCCGCAGGCACGCCTCGGCGTTGGCGGTGGTGTCGCCGGGGGCGATCCGCATCGAGATCCGGGCGCGGGCGGCGGGGACGAGGGTGTTGGAGGCGCCGTCCACCTTCGGGGCGTCCAGGCCGGTGATGCTGAGGGCGGGCTTGGTCCACAGCCGCTCGACGGCCGAGCCGCTGCCGATCCACTCCAGGCCCGGGGCGGCGCCGGACTCGGCGCGCAGCCGCTCCTCGGGGTAGTCGACGTCGGCCGCGGGGCCGGAGTGCAGGCCCTCGACGGCGACGTCGCCGGCGTCCGTGTGCAGGGAGGCGATGAGGCGCGAGAGCGCGATGAGGGCGTCGGGCGCGAGGCCGCCCCACATGCCGGAGTGCACCGCGTGGGTGAGGGTGCGCACCTCCACGTCGAGCCGGACGAGGCCGCGCAGGCTCGTGGTGAGCGCGGGGATGCCGATGTCCCAGTTGCCGGAGTCGGCGATGACGATGACGTCGGCCTGGAGCCGGTCCTTGTACGTGGCCAGCAGGTCGGGCAGGGTCTCGGAGCCGAGCTCCTCCTCGCCCTCGATGAACATGGTGACGTTGACCGGCAGGTCGTCGCCGAGCGCGCGGATCGCGCCGAGGTGGGCCGCGATGCCGGCCTTGTCGTCGGCGGCGCCGCGGGCGTACAGGCGGCCGTCGCGCTCGGTGGGGACGAACGGCGGGGTGTCCCAGTCGGCGTGGTCGTTCTCGGGCTGCACGTCGTGGTGGGCGTAGAGCAGGACGGTGGGAGCACCCTCGACCGTCGTCCTCTTGTGCGCGAGGACGGCGGGGAAGCCACCCTCGTGGGAGACGATCTCGGCGTCGAAGCCCTCGGCGGCGAACAGCGCGCGCACGGCCTCGGCGGAGCGGTCGACCTCGCCGCGGCGGGCCGGGTCGGCGCCGACGGACTCGATCTTCACCAGGTCCTCGAGGTCGCTGCGGATGCCGGGCAGGATCGCTGCCACCTTCTCGCGGGCGGCCTCCGTGGTCAGGGGGGTGGTCTGAGGGGTGCTCATGGGGCCAACCTAGCCGCCCGCGTCCTCGGTCCCCCGGCGCCCGTCGCCGGCCGCCGGTTGCCGGTTGCCGGTTGCCGGTTGCCGTGGACGTCATACGAACCGGCCCTGGGGCACACCGCCTCGTATGACGTCCCGCGCCCCCTCGGTCGGACGTCATACGAACCGGCCCTACGAAGCCACCGTTCGTATGACGTCCCACATGCGGCGGTGCCCCACCAACCGAAGCCGGCAGCCGAACCGTTGCCCACACACCGCCCACCAGTCCCCCCGGCCACCCCTCCGCCGGAGGCAGCGACCGTGGCGGCCTGAGCGCCGCCTACGATCGAGGACGTGCCTGCCCGACTCCGCCGCGCCCCGATCGAGGACGTCCGCGCGGCCCTGGCCGCCGTGGAGGGCGGGACGGCGCAGAAGTCCGACCTCAAGCTGCTCGTGAAGCACTACCTGGCCACGCTCGAGGACAAGGCTCCGGGCCACTCGGTGGAGGTCCGCGTGCCGCCGTTCGCGGCGGTGCAGTGCATCCCCGGGGTCCGACACACGCGCGGGACGCCGCCGGCGGTCGTCGAGACCGACGGCGCCACCTTCATCGGCCTCGCCACCGGTGCGCTGAGCTGGGCCGAGGCCCGGGAGTCCGGCAAGGTCTCCGCGTCGGGCGAGCGCACCGACCTCTCGCCGTACCTTCCGCTGCACTGACGCCCCCGGGGGGCTGGGTCAGTCCGTCAGCCGCACCGCGGTGCCGGGCTCGGCGTCGGTGAGGTGCCGCATCGCGGCGGCGGGGTCGGCGGCCTCGAGCACCTCCGGGTCGAGGCGCAGGCGCCTGGCCAGGTCGGCCACGTGCGCCTCGGTGCCGCTCGCCACGAGCAGGTCCGCCCCGCCCAGGTCCTCGGCGCGGGCCGCGAGCCACCCGCGGTCGCCGGCCACCGTCACGTCGGCCTGCCACGTCCACGCCTGGACGCGGAGGGCGCCCACCTCGCGCGCCACCTCCTCGGCCGCGGCCCGGTCGGGGTCGGCGCACAGCAGCCCCGCCCCCACGCGGGCGAGCCGGAGCGCGGCGTCACGACCGGCCGGGCTGCCGACGTCGGTCACCACCGCGAGCTTCCAGCGCAGGAACACGGGCCCAGTCTGCCCGGCAGACGCGGACGCCGGCCGGGATCGGCCGCGACCGATCGGGATCAGCCCCCGCGGCAGTGGGATCAGGCGCGGCGACCGAGGGCGGACAGCGCGTCGAGGCACACGTCGAAGGTCGCGCAGACGTCGACCTCGGCACCGCGGTCGAGGCCGCTGGCCCAGCGGTCCAGCGTGATGCGCAGCGCGGCCCGGCAGCCCTCGACGACGACCTTCACCTCGAGGTCGCTGCCCGCGCCGAACACCTCGGCGAGCCGGGCGACGAACGCGTCCGTGTGCTCCTCGTCCCGCCGCATCCCGGCCAGCCGGACGGCCGGCTCGGCGAGCTCGAGCCGGCGGACCCTTCGGACCACGGCCGCCGCGTCGTCCTCGACCAGGCCCTCGAGGACCTCCCGGAACATGCCCACCAGCTGGGGAGCGAGCGGCTGCGCGGCGTCCATCTGCTCCAACCGGCTCTGGAACCGCAGGTCGATGTCGACCTCCGGGACGAACGCGGCGAGCTCCTTGGAGTGGAAGTAGCGGAAGAACGTGCGCGGGGAGATGCCTGCGGCGCGGGCGATGTCCTCGACCGTCGTCCCGTCGACGCCCTGGGCCTCGAACAGCCCGAGGGCGGCCAGGGCGATCTCGCGCTCGGTCTGGAGCCGCCGCCGCTCCCGCAGCCCGGGCTCGGCGACCTCGAGAGTGGCGCTCGTCTCCATGCGAGCACTGTAGACCCGCGCCTGGCATCTGGCGCAGACATGGCACTGACTGTCACAATGTCAGCAGCCGCCAGGCAGCCACCCCCCCACCTCGTCATCGAAGCAGGAGCACCCCGTGTCGTCCGTCGCCGACCACCAGGCCCCCGGAACCAGCAGCGGAACCAGCAGCGGAACCAGCACCGGGACCGGCACCGCCGGCCGACCCGCGCCCCACGCCCCCCACTCGCCCCAGGCCACCCAGGGCTCCTCCGGCACCGGGCTGCTCATCGGGCTGCTGGTGGCGTCCGCGTTCGTGGTGATCCTCAACGAGACGATCATGAGCGTCGCCCTGCCCGACCTCATGCTCGAGTTCTCCGTCGGGGCCAGCACGGCGCAGTGGATCACCACCGCGTTCATGCTCACCATGGCCGTCGTCATCCCGGTGAGCGGCTACCTGCTCACCCGGCTGCCGCTGCGCACCGTCTTCGTCCTGGCCATGTCGCTGTTCAGCGCGGGCACCCTGCTCAGCATGCTGGCGCCCGCCTTCGGGGTGCTGGTCCTCGGGCGCGTCGTCCAGGCCAGCGGCACCGCCGTGATGATGCCGCTGCTCATCACGACCGTCATGACCGTCGTCGCCCCGGAGCACCGCGGGCGGATGATGGGCACGATCTCCATCGTCATCTCGGTGGCACCGGCCATCGGCCCCACGATCTCGGGCCTCATCCTCCAGTCGCTCAGCTGGCGGTGGATGTTCGGCTTCGTCCTGCCGATCGCCCTGGTGGCCCTGGTCGCCGGCGCCCGGTGGGTCCGCAACGTCACCGAGCCCCGCGCCGTCCCCCTCGACGTGCTCTCCGTGGCGCTCTCCGCGCTCGGCTTCGCCGGGCTCATCTACGGCCTCGTCTCCATCGGCGAGTCCGGCGACGCCCCGCTGCCCCTGTGGCTGCCGCTCACCGTCGGCGGCGTGGCGCTGGCCTGCTTCGTCGCGCGTCAGCTCGCGCTCGGCGACCGCGCCCTCATGGACCTGCGGACCTTCGCCAGCCCCACCTTCTCCCTCTCCATCGTGCTCACCGCCGTGGTGATGGCGGCGCTCTTCGGCACCCTCGTCCTGCTCCCGCTCTTCCTCCAGCAGGCGCTCGAGCTGGACGTCCTCACGACCGGCCTGGTCCTGCTGCCCGGCGGCCTGGTGATGGGGCTGCTCGCCCCGCTCGTCGGCCGCGCCTACGACGCCTACGGGCCGCGCCCGCTGCTGCCGCCCGGCGTGGCGCTCACCTGCGCCGCGCTGTGGCTGATGTCCACCCTCGACACCGGCTCGAGCATCCCCGCCGTCATCGGCATGCACGTGCTCATGTCGCTGGGCCTCGCGCTCGCCTTCACCCCGCTCATGACGACGGCGCTGGCCGCCGTCCCGCCGCACCTCTACTCCCACGGCAGCGCGATCTTCGGCACCGTGCAGCAGGTGGCGGGCGCCGCCGGCACCGCGCTCTTCGTGACCCTGCTCAGCCGCGAGAGCGCCGCCTCCCTGGCGGCCGGCAGCAGCGTCACGGAGGCCGTCGCCTCCGGCGCCCACACCGCGCTGGTCTGGGGCGGCATCATCTCCGCCGTCGCAGTGGTCCTCTCCCTGGCCGTGCGGCGCTCTCCCGCCGCACAGGACGTCGAGGGAACCGACGACTCGCCGCGCCCCGTCGGGGCACACTGACCACGGCGAGACCTCGCCCGCCACGCGCGGGCGACCCCGATCCGGTCGGGGCGGTCCGAGCGGGACGGCACCTGCTCGGCCCGCCCCGATCCTTGCCTCCAGGGCTCTGCCCGCCGGGCGCCGCAACCGGCGCCGCACCCGGCCGGGTGGGTCCCGCTCGGTAGCGTCACCGTCATGCCCGAGGGCGACACCGTCTACCTGCTGGCGCGCACGCTCGACCGCGCGCTGGCCGGCCACGTCCTCGCCGCCTCCGACTTCCGCGTCCCGCAGCTGGCCACGCGCGACCTGACGGGCCGCGAGGTGCTCGGCCACGACACCCACGGCAAGCACCTGCTCACCCGCTTCAGCGGGGACGTCACCCTGCACTCCCACCTCCTGATGGACGGCGAGTGGTCGCTCACCGGCCCGGGCAAGCGCCTCCCCGCCCGGCTGCAGGACGACGTCCGGGTGGCGCTGACCACCGAGTCGGGCACCACCGCGTGGGGCCGACGCGTGCATCGCCTGGAGCTGGTGCCCACGAGCGAGGAGTCGCGGGTCGTGGGCCACCTCGGCCCCGACCCCCTGCGCGAGGACTGGGACGCCGACGAGGCCGTGCGGCGCCTCGCGGCCGACCCCGGCTGGCCGCTGGTCAGCGCCCTGCTCGACCAGACCCGGATGGCCGGGCTCGGCAACCTGTGGGCCAACGAGATCGCCTTCCTCACCGGCGTCAGCCCCTGGACCCCCGTGGGCGAGGTGGACGTCGAGCGCCTGGTCGCCCGCAGCGCACGCGCCCTGCGGCACTCGGCGCTGGTGCCGGGCGCCTACCAGGTGACGACCGGGCGCAGCCGGCCCGGCGAGGACCACTGGGTCTACGGCGCCCGGCGTCGCCGCTGCCTGCGCTGCGGCACGCCGATCCGCCGCGCCGAGGAGATCCCCAACGACCCGGCCAACCGGCTCACGCAGTGGTGCCCCCACTGCCAGCCCGGCCCCGGCCCCGAGGCCCGGCTCACCGGCCGCAGCCTCGGCACCTGAGACACCCGCACGACGCGACGGCACGACGGGAGCGCACGACCGGCCCCCGAGCGCCTCACCCGCGCGAGGGACCCTGGTCCCGGGGACGTGAAGAAGTTGTGCAGCCCCTCACGGCACACCGTGCCCCTCCCGATCCACCAGGCATGACGCTGCTCGCAGACCCGCCCTCCTCCGCCCCGGCCGCGGCCCCTCGAGGCGCCGCGCCCGCGGTCGCCGCGGCACCTGGGGCCTCCGAGCGACGCTCGTGGATCCCCCGCGGCGCCGAGCTGAGCGAGGCGGAGTTCCGCGCCCGGCACAACGGCATCTCGGCGGTCACCGCGGTGCACATCCCGGTCCTCGTCGTCCTCGCGCTGGTGTGGCACCCGTTCGCGGGCGAGGACTCGATGCACCTGTCGGCCGCCGACAACCACGGCTGGATGGCGTGGACCGGCATCGGCGTCGTCGTGCTGGCGTTCCTCGCCGGACGGGTGCTCGGCTCGCAGGCCGCCCGCGCCACGGCCATGTCGCTCAGCCTCACCATGTGCTCGGTCGTGCTCGTCCACATCTCGGGCGGCATGACGGACCTGCACCTGCACTTCTTCGTCACCGTCGCGGTGGTCTCGCTCTACCAGACCTGGTCGCCGTTCCTGCTCGCCATCGTCGTGGTCGCGCTGCACCACATCGGCATGAGCCTCATGGACCCGATGATGGTCTTCTCCGACCCCCGCGCCCAGGCGCACCCCATCCTCTTCTCGCTCCTGCACGCGGGCCTCCTGCTCGCCGAGTGCGTCGCGCTCGCCGTCTCCTGGACGTTCACCGAGCGCGCCGACGCCGCCCGCCGCGCCGAGCAGGCCCGCGCCGAGGCCGTCGCCCTCGACCAGGTGGCCGCGCAGCAGCAGCTGGCCCAGGAGCAGGCGAACGCCGCGGAGCGGGCCCGCACGGAGCTGGAGGCCCGCGCCGCGCGCAGCGCCGACATGGAGCGCCGCCTCCAGGGCCTCAACGCCGCCGGCGACAGCCTCCGCGGCAGCGTGAACGAGTCCGAGACCGTGATGGCCGAGCTGCTCGCCGCCGCGAGCGAGATCGAGTCCGCCGCCGCCACGGCCACCGCCTCCGCCGACGCGGCCAACGCGTCGGTGACCTCCTCGAACGCGGTGATCCGCCGCCTGGAGCAGTCCGCGGCCCAGATCGCCACCATCGCGCAGACCATCACCGGCATCGCCGAGCAGACCAACCTGCTCGCCCTCAACGCCACCATCGAGGCGGCCCGGGCCGGGGACGCCGGCAAGGGCTTCGCCGTCGTCGCCGGCGAGGTCAAGGAGCTGGCCGGCGAGACCGCCCGCGCCACCGAGCTCATCGGTGGGGTCGTGGACGACGTCCGCAACGGCACCCGCGACGTCCTGGCCAGCGCCGGGGAGATCGAGTCGGTCTTCGCCCGGGTGACCGAGGCCCAGGCCGTCATCTCCAGCGCGGCCGCCGTGCAGAAGGCCGCCGCGGACACGGCCCGCAACGCGATCCAGGCGGTCGCCCGCACCACCGAGCAGGTCACCGACGAGGTGGCCCACCTCGCCCAGGACCAGGGCTGAGACGCCCGACTGGAGACCTTCTGGACCACGCGGCGGGAGGAGCCGTCGGCCCGGGCCCCCGACCCGGACCGTCGAGTCGCCGCGTCAGCTGGTCGGTGCCGTCCCGGCTCCGTCCACCAGGCCGTCGAGGAGGACGAGAGTCCTCGACCACGCCTGCGAGCCCGGGTCGATCACCACGAAGTGGTCGCCCACGACCTCGACCAGCTCCGCACGTGCCCCCGCCGCGGTGGCCGCCTCGACGTAGGCGAGCGACTGCGACGGGGGCACGTTGGTGTCCGCGTCGCCGTGCACGCACCACACGGGGACGTCGAGCGGCACCTGCGTGAGCGGGTCCACCCAGGCGTCCTCGGGTCCGTAGGGATGGCCGAGGAACTCCTCGACCGCGCCGGCTCCGAGCCCGGCCGTCGCCGCACCCGCCAGGTCGAGGACGCCGGCCTGGCTGATGACGTGGGTGAGCACGCCCGGCCCGTGCGGACCGGCAGCCCACGTGACCAGGTGCCCACCGGCGCTGTGGCCGAGCCCCACGACCCGCTCGAGCGGCAGGTCCACGCCGGTCCTCGACGGCTCGGTGAGCAGCGCGAGGGCCGCGCGCACGTCGTCCAGGGTCTCGGGGACACCGCCACCCCCGCCCTCGCCGGAACCGACCCGCCGGTACTCGACCACCCAGGTGGCCCAGCCCGCGTCGACGAGGCTCGGCACCAGCGGCTGGGCGTACTCGAGGCCGTACTGCGCCCGCCAGAACCCGCCGTGCACCAGGACGGCGACGCCGACCGGCTCGCCGTCGGGCAGCGTGAGCTCGCCGTACTGGCTGGGGTCGTCGCCGTACGCGACCTGTCGCGGCTCGCCCGCGGCTGCGGCGTCGGGGCCAGCGCCGGGGTCGGCGTCGGGGTCGGTCATGTCGGGCACCTCCGGGGTCCGGGAGCAGCCTGTCACGGCCAGGCCCGTCGCCCCGACGGCGGTGAGGGCGGGCAGCGACAGGACGCGGCGGCGGCTCAGCGCACCGGTGGTGGGTCGGGGCAGCATGCGGGGGGTTCGGGGCGGGCGGCGTCCTCGGATGGGGGCCCGCCCGAGGTGTCAGCCCTCAGGCCGGCGGGACGGTGGCCGCGAGCCGGACGTCCACGTCGAGCGCCGCGAGCTGGTCCCGCGCGCCGAGGTCGAGCCGGTCGTCGACCACGATCGAGTCCAGGTCGTCGAGCCCGGCGACGCGGTAGGTCGCCGCGGCCCCGTACTTGGTGGCGTCCGCCAGCAGGACGGTCGCGCGACTGCGCTCCATCACGGCGCGCTTGAGGTCCAGCTTGTCGGCCGTCGGCGCGGTGACTCCCCGGGCGACGCTCCACGCTCCGGTGGAGAGGAAGAAGACGTCCAGATGGAAGGCCTCGAGCATCCGGGTGGCCAGCACCCCGCAGGACGAGCCGGAGTCGGTGTCGACGCGGCCGCCGATGTGCACGGTCTCGACGTGGGGGTGGTCCAGCAGGGCGATCACCGAGAAGAAGTCGTTGGTGACGACCGTGACGCCCTCGCGCCGGGCGATGAGCGGGACGAGCGCCTGGCAGGTCGTGCCGGCGTCGAGGTAGACGGTGGCCCCGTCCTCCACCATGCCTGCGCCGATCGCGGCGATCGCCTGCTTGCGGTCGAGCTCGAGCTCAGCACGCTGCGCGCGCCCGCGGGGCGGCTGGACGCCGGCGCCGGTGCCCACGAGGCGCACGCCCCCGGCGACGGCCTCGACGAGGCCGTCCGCCTCGAGCGCCGCGATGTCGCGCCGCACCGTCATGTGCGAGACGTCGAGGGCATCGGTCAGCGCCCTGGTGGAGAGCACCCCGTCGCGCCTCAGCAGCTGCAGCAGCCGCTCGTGCCGCTGCACCGGGATCATGCCTGCCACCAGCCACCTCCTCCGTCGGACCGCGTCCCGGCCAGTCTGTCAGCCCGAGCCGCGGAGAGGTCACGCGACCTCACATCCGATGATCACAGGTTCACATGGATTCACATGGGTGTTCCTATTTGTTAATCCGTGTTCTATCGTGTGACCGTGACCACGAACCACGCCGCCGCACTCCTCGAACAGACCGCCACCGTCCTCATCCTTCGCATGGGCTCCGCCGCCCAGGCCGAGCGCGTCGCCCACGCGGCGATCGAGGGCGGCGTCCGGGTGCTCGAGATCCCGCTCACCACCCCGGACGCCCTGTCGGTCGTGCGGACGCTGGCCGACGAGTACGGCGAGGAGATCGCCGTCGGCACCGGCACCGTCCTCGACGCGGACGCGGCGCACCGCTCGCTGGACGCCGGGGCCTCGGTCATCGTCACCCCGCACGTCGCCCCCGACGTCCTGGCCGTGGCCAAGGCCGCCGGCGCGCTGGCCCTGGGCGGCGCCTTCACCCCCACCGAGGTCCTCGCCTCGCTGCGGGCGGGCTCGGACGTGGTCAAGCTCTTCCCCGCCGAGGCGCTGGGCCCGAGCTACCTCAAGAGCATCAAGGCCCCCCTCGCCCACGTGCCGATCTGCCCGACCGGCGGGGTCACCCCCGGCAATGCGGCCGAGTGGTTCGCCGCCGGCGCCACCGCCGTGGGTGCGGCCAGCTACATCACGAAGGCCGGCGGCGCCGACCTCGACCCCGTCCTCATCACCAAGGCCGCCGCCGAGTTCGTCGGCGCCGTCGCCGACGCCCGCGCGGGCCGCTGACGCCCCGCCCAGACAAGGAGCACTCCCCATGACCC
The DNA here is from genome assembly GCF_004919085.1 of Nocardioides sp. GY 10127. Classification (GTDB taxonomy): domain Bacteria; phylum Actinomycetota; class Actinomycetes; order Propionibacteriales; family Nocardioidaceae; genus Nocardioides. Next base: position 397,003 of record NZ_STGL01000008.1, read on the forward strand.
AGATGCGCGCCCCGGAGTCCGTCGCCACCGCGACGTCCTCCGGGCTCTCCCCGGCCGTCAAGCGGCTGCGCTGGTGGTTCGTCGCCCTGCTGGTGCTCGGCGGCATCGTCAACTACCTCGACCGCTCCACGCTGAGCGTCGGCAACACGACGATCGCCTCCGAGCTCGGCCTCTCCAACACCGAGATGGGGCTGCTCCTCTCGGCCTTCTCCTGGCCCTACGCGATCGCCAACCTGCCGGCCGGCTTCCTGGTCGACCGGTTCGGCCCCAAGCGGATGTACGCCGGTGCCGCGACCGCCTGGTCCGCGGTCACGCTGCTCACCGCGACGGCACGCGCCTTCGGCCCGCTCTACGCCTTCCGCGTGCTGCTGGGCGTGGCGGAGTCCCCGTTCTTCACCTCCGGCCTCAAGGTCGCCAACCGCTGGTACGCCAAGGACGAGCGCTCGCTGCCGATCTCGCTCATCAACACGGGCTCGCAGATCGCCAACGCCATCGCGCCGCCCCTGCTGACCTGGCTGCTGCTCACCTTCGACTGGGAGGGCATGTTCGTCGCCGTCGGCGTCCTGGGCGTGGTGCTCGTCGCCGTGTGGCTGCTGTCCTACCGCGACCCGTCGCACGACGAGGCGCTCGCCATCAAGGGCGCCGAGGCGCTCGCGGCCGAGGACGCCGCCGAGGGCGAGCAGAAGTCGTCCCTGCGCACCTGGGGCGGCCTGCTCAAGGAGGCCAACACCTGGTTCATGGTGCTCGGCGCGTTCGGCATCTTCTACACGGTCTGGGTCTACCTCACCTGGCTGCCCAGCTACCTCGAGACCGACCAGGGCTTCTCCCTCTCCACCGCCGGCTGGGTGGCCGCGCTCCCCTACCTGTGCGGCGTCCTGGGCGTCCTCGTCGGAGGCGGGACGTCGGCCGCGCTCGTCCGGTCCGGCATGCCCGTCCTGCGGGCCCGCAAGCTGCCGATCGTGGTCGGCGCGACCCTCGCCGCCGCGTCCGTGCTCCCCGTCGCCTACGTGAGCTCGACCGGCCTCACCATCGTCCTGCTCTGCCTGGGCTACTTCTTCTCGCAGGTCCCGATCGGCGTCATCTGGACGCTGGCCAGCGACGTCGCCCCCGCCCACCAGGTCGCCTCGCTCGGCGCGATCCAGAACTTCGGCGGCTTCGTCGGTGCGGCCTTCGCCCCGGTCGTGACCGGCTGGATCCTCGACGCCACGGGCTCCTACTCGCTCGTCTTCCTCGTCGGGGGCATCCTGCTGCTGGTGGGTGCCGTCTCCTACGGCGCCTTCGTCCGCGACCGCAAGGGAGTCCTCGCATGAGCCAGGTGGCCGACGCCGCGGGCGACCTCCCCGTGGTCGACGTGGTCATCGGTCCGGCCGGCTCGGGCAAGAGCGCGGTCTCCCGGGAGATCGCCACGCGCTCCGTGGCGGCCTACCTGGACAAGGACTCGCTGGCCAAGGAGTTCGTCGAGGCCCTGCTGGCCGGGGCCGGGCACGACCCGCGCGACCGCGACAACAACCCCTGGTACACCGAGCAGGTGATGCCGCTGGAGTACGCGGCCCTGCTCCGGGTCGCGGGCGACAACCTGCGGCTCGGGCGCTCGGTGGTGCTGGACGCGCCGTTCGGCGCCTACCTGGACCAGCCGGACTTCCTCGTCCGCCAGGCCGCGACGCACGGCTGGCCGCCCGCCCTGTGGCGGGTGGTCCACGTCGTCACCGACGGGGAGACCGTGCGGCGGCGGGTCGTCGAGCGGGGCTACTCCCGCGACTCCTGGAAGCTCGCCCACTGGGACGAGTTCTGGACCGGCGCGAGCGGCCGGGAGTGCTCCTGGCACGGGGCCGAGCACGTCGTCGTCGACAACTCCGGGGACCACCCCGACCTCGCGGCCCTCGGGCTGGCCGCGGGCGTCTGAGTCCGGCCGGCGAGGCGGCTGGGCCGGCTCACGACCAGTCGCCGCCGCGTCCCTTCTGCCGGCCCTTCTTGATCTCACCGCGCTGCTTCTTGGCGTCGAGGCGCCGCCTCTGCGAACCGCGTGTCGGCTTCGTGGGGCGGCGCTTCTTCGGTGGTGGGGCCAGCGCCTGGGCCAGCAGCGCCGTCATCCGCTCCCGGGCGGCACGTCGGTTGTCGAGCTGGGCTCGGTGCTCGCTCGCGGCGACCACGAGCTGGCGGCCGTCCACCAGCCGCCCGGCGAGCCGCTCGAGCAGCCGGGCGCGCGTGGGCTCGGGCAGGTCGGCCGCCTCGAGGTCGAGCACGAGCTCGACCCGGCTGTCGGTGGTGTTGACGCCCTGGCCGCCGGGCCCGGACGAGCGGCTGAACCGCTCCGTCAGGTCGGCGCCGCGCACCGTGAGGCTGCGGGTCACCGGGAGGTCGTCGGCCACGGGTCCTCCACGTCGTTCTGCGGCACCGGGTGGGCGTCACCCGGCGCGGGGCGGCCCGCCGTGGGGCGGGCCGGGCCCCGTCAGGCCATGGCCGCCGGGATGGGCGCGGTCCACGCCGCGCGCAGCTCGAGCAGGCCGGCGGTGAGCACCTCGCCGTCCGCGCCGGAGACGACGAGGTCGTCCCCGCCGGTGACGCCGAGCTCGGTGACCGGCACGCCGTGCTTCTCGGCCAGCGCCGAGAAGGCGGCCACGTCGCCCTCGGCGACGGTGACCAGCGCGCGGGCGGTGGACTCGGAGAAGAGCGCGACGAACGGGTCGCCGTCGGCGACGTCGGCCACCGACACGCGCACGCCGACCATGTGGCGCAGGCTCGTCTCGACCAGCGCCTGGGCGAGGCCGCCGTCGGAGAGGTCGTGGGCGGACGTGACCAGGCCGGTGTCGAGCGCGGAGCCCTCGGCCAGCAGCGCGGCGAGCGACATCTCGGCCGCCAGGTCGACCTGCGGCGGGGTGCCGCCGAGGTGGCCGTGGACGACGTGGGCCCACTCCGAGCCGGAGAGCTCGGTGCGGGTGGCGCCCAGGAGCAGCACCCGCTCGCCGGCGGCGCTCCACGCGGACGGGGTGCGCTTGGCGACGTCCTCGATGAGGCCGAGGACCGCGACGACCGGCGTCGGCAGGATCGGGCTGCCGGCGGTGGAGTTGTAGAGGCTCACGTTGCCGCCGGTGACGGGGACGCCGAGCGTCAGGCAGGCCTCCTTGAGGCCGCGGCAGGCCTCGGCGAACTGCCACATCACGTCCGGGTCCTCCGGGGAGCCGAAGTTGAGGCAGTCGGAGACCGCGAGCGGGGTGGCGCCGCCGGTGGCGACGTTGCGGTAGGCCTCGGCCAGCGCGAGCTGGGCGCCGGCGAACGGGTCCAGCTTGGCGAAGCGGCCGTTGCAGTCGGTGGCCAGCGCGACGCCGGTGCCGTTCTCCTCGTCGATCCGGATCATGCCGGAGTCGGACGGCTGGGAGAGGACCGTGTTGCCGCGGACGTAGCGGTCGTACTGGTCGGTGACCCAGCTCTTGTCGGCCAGGTTCGGCGAGCCGACCATCGTCAGCAGCAGGTCCTTGAGCTCGGAGGCCGCCGGGCGGGGCAGCGACTCCGCGCCGTCCGCCTGGAGGGCGTCCTGCCACGACGGGCGGGCGTAGGGGCGCTCGTAGACCGGGCCGTCGTGGGCCACGGTGCGCGGGTCGACGTCCACGATGGTCTCGCCGTCCCAGTCGATGACCAGCCGGCCGGTGCCGGTGACCGTGCCGATGGTGACGGCCTCGACGTCCCACTTGGCGCAGATCTCCATGAAGCGCGCCTCGTCGCCGGGCTCGACCACGGCCATCATCCGCTCCTGCGACTCGCTCATGAGGATCTCCTCGGGAGCGAGCGTGGAGTCGCGCAGCGGGACGCCGGACAGCTCGACGTGCATGCCGCCGTCACCGGCCGCGGCCAGCTCGGAGGTGGCGCACGAGATGCCGGCCGCACCGAAGTCCTGGATGCCGGCGATGATGCCGGCGGAGAACAGCTCGAGGGTGCACTCGATGAGCAGCTTCTCCATGAACGGGTCGCCGACCTGGACCGCCGGGCGCTTGGCCGGGCCGGTGGACTCGAACGTGTCCGAGGCCAGGATCGAGGCGCCGCCGATGCCGTCGCCGCCGGTGCGGGCGCCGTACATGATGACCAGGTTGCCCTCGCCGGACGCCTTGGCCAGGTGCAGGTCCTCGTGCTTGAGGACGCCGACGCACAGGGCGTTGACCAGCGGGTTGCCGGAGTAGGTGGAGTCGAAGACGACCTCGCCACCGATGTTCGGCAGGCCGAGGCAGTTGCCGTAGCCGCCGACGCCGGCCACGACGCCCGGGAGGACCCGTCGGGTGTCGGCGGCGTCGAGCGGGCCGAAGCGCAGCGGGTCCATCACGGCGACCGGGCGGGCGCCCATCGCGAGGATGTCGCGGACGATGCCGCCGACGCCGGTCGCGGCGCCCTGGTAGGGCTCCACGTAGCTGGGGTGGTTGTGGGACTCGATCTTGAACGTCACGGCCCAGCCGTTGCCGACGTCGATGACGCCCGCGTTCTCACCGATGCCGGCGAGCATGCGGCCGGCCTTCGTCTCCTGCGGGATCTCCCCGAACTGGCGCAGGTGCACCTTCGAGGACTTGTACGAGCAGTGCTCGCTCCACATGACCGAGTACATCGCCAGCTCGGAGCTCGTGGGCCGACGGCCCAGGATCTCCTTGATCTTGGCGTACTCGTCGGGCTTGAGCCCGAGCTCGGCGAACGGCTGCTCGCGGTCGGGGTCGGACGCGGCGACGGAGACGGTGTCCAGCACGGGGGCAATCTACCTGCCGACCGCCCCTCGGCTCACCTCGGCGAGCGCGGGTGGACCTGCTGCCAGGCCCGCCCGACCCCGACCGGCAGATCCGAGACCTCGGTGCTCGCACCTCACGAGCAGTGCCGACGTGTGCCCTTCGCGTCGCAGACCACCATGGTCCACGGGACGCGGACGTCGTAGGAACGACCGTCGGCCTCGTAGGAGATGGAGAACCCCCGCACGTCGGCGCCTCGGTGAGTGGACGGCACGCTGATCATCAGCTCGTCGTAGCCGTGCGTCGGCACGTCCCCCGAGGCAAGGGCCGACGCCGCCCGGTGGACTTGTGTGCAGGACTCGTCGACCGTGACCGCACTGACGTCGTCGGTGTAGTCGCCGGCGGGCCGCATCGACGAGTAGGGCTGGTCGAACGAGGGCGGAGCGCCGAGACCGAAGGCGACGGGCGTGAACCGCCGGTGGCGATTCCGGGGCGCGACGGCCGCCACGTCATCCGGCAGCACCCTCCGGACCCACGCCGTCACTCCGTCCGGGGCACCGGAGGGGAAGGTCACCTCGGTCAGACGGATGCTGGCCCCCTCCTCCGTGGAGCAGAGGACGAACGACCCGAAGGTCGCCTCGAACGACCCCTTCCAGCCCAGCGGCGGATCGACCGCGCCTCCACCTACGACCGTGCTGGTCGAGAGCGGGCCGTCGTCGTCGACCGTCGTCGATCCGGCCTCCCCGCACGAGGCCGACGCGAGAGTCATCGCGACAGCCGCTGCAACTCGGACGAGTCGCAGCGGGTGCCTGAGCAGGGCGGACCTCATGCGGCCGATACTCCCAGCGCCCCGCGGGCCGGGTCCGTGGATCCGTCCATGGCGCCCCGGACGTCCAGACGGGTGGACGCCGACGCGCTCGCAGGATCAGGAGGCGGACGCGGCGGGGGCCGGGGCGAGCAGCCCGTCGGCGACCACGGCCAGCATCGGGGCGACGGCCGCCTCGTCGAGCCCACCGGAGTCGCTCACCATGGCGACGCCGCCGACGAGGCGTCCGACCTCGATCGCGGTGACGCCGTCGCGCAGCGCGCCCTCGGCGAGCAGCGGCTCGAGCACGCGCTCGTGCGCACCCAGGAGCACGCCGCACTTGTGCTTGATCGGGGAGCCCTCGTCGCCGAGGGCGGTGGTGAACTTCGCGGGGCCGCCCTTGTGCACGCAGATGAGGTGCACGTACTCGTCGAACCAGGCGAGCAGGCGCTCGCGGGGCGTGCCGGTGGCGGCCAGGGCGCGGTCGGCCGCGGCCTCGACGTTCGCGACCCAGGGGGCCATGACGGCGTCGAGCAGGTCGTCGCGGGTCGGGAAGTGCCGGTAGAGGGTGCCGGGGCCGACGCCGGCGGCCTTGGCGATCTGGTCGAGCGGGACGTCGTAGCCGCCGCAGCGGAAGGCCTCACGAGCAGCATCGACGATCTTGTCCCGGTTGCGCTGGGCATCAGCGCGCATGACGCACCTCTCACGACTCCTGCGGGAACACCTCGTCCCCGAACCTTGCTAAGCGGAGAGTGTCTCCGTATCGTCGACAGCGAACCGGAGGACATCTCCGATTCCAGAGTCTACGTCGACCGCCCCGGTCAGAACAGGACGCTCCCCATGTCCCAGACCACGCCCCCGACTCCCCGCACCGACGACCCGCACGAGTCGTTCACCCGCATCACGCTCCACCCCGGCCACGCCGGCCCCCGCACCCAGGCAGAGCCCGCGCCACAGCCGCTCGAGACGGTCATGCTCGACGCCGGCGACGTCCTGGACGAGCGCCGCCACTCGCCCGCCTCCTCCCGCGCCCACTCGCAGGTGCCGCCGACCGCCGAGCCCGGCGTCGCGCACCTCGAGCCCGGCCCCCGCCACCAGGCGACGGCCCCCGGCGAGGCAGACACCCACCGGGCCGACCACCGGGCCGACCACCGGGCCGACCGCCGGGCCGGCCTCGGCATGGCGATCGTCCTGGTCGCCCAGCTGATGATCGTCCTGGACGCCACCGTCGTGAACGTGGCGCTGCCGCACATCGCGACCGACCTGGGCTTCGGCCCGGCGTCCCTCTCGTGGGTGCTCAACGGCTACACGCTCGCCTTCGGCGGCCTCCTCCTGCTCGGCGGCCGGCTGGGCGACGTCCTCGGGCGCCTCTCCGTCTTCCGCGTGGGCCTCACGGTCTTCACCCTCGCCTCGCTGCTCGGCGGCCTGGCCCAGACGCCCGGCCAGCTGGTCGCCGCCAGGGCCGCGCAGGGGGTCGGCGCCGCGCTGGCCGCCCCGAGCGTCCTGGCCCTGCTCACCACGAGCGCCAAGGACGAGGCGGCCCGCCACCGCGCGTTCGCCCTCTTCGCCGCCGTCTCCAGCGGCGGTGCGAGCGTCGGCCTGCTGCTCGGCGGCATCGTCACCGACCTCGGCTCGTGGCGCTGGACGCTGTGGATCAACGTCCCGCTCGGCCTGGCCGTCATCGCCCTGGTCGGCCGGTTCGTGAGCGAGACCCCGCGCCGACCGGGTCGCTTCGACGTCCTCGGCGCCCTGCTCGCCACCGGTGGCGCCGTGTCCCTGGTCTACGGGCTCGTCGGTGCGGCCGACCACGGCTGGACCTCCACCCGGACGCTCGACCTGCTCGTCGTCGGCCTCGTGCTCGTCGCCCTGCTCGTGCGCACCGAGCTGCGCCAGGAGGCGCTCGGCCGGGTCCCGCTGGTCAACCCGCAGCTGCTCCGCGACCGCCGCCGCGTCGGCGCCCTCGTGGTCATGCCGCTGATGTTCGGCGCGCAGATGTCGATGTTCTACCTGGTGGTGCAGATCCTCGAGGGCGACCTCGGCTACGGCCCGCTGGCCGCCGGCTTCGCGTTCCTGCCGGTGAGCCTGTCGATCTTCACGGTCTCGCGGTTCGCCCCGCGCCTGGTCGCGCGGTTCGGCGCGCCCGTCCTGGTGACCTCCGGCGCGCTCGGCCTCACCGTGGCCTTCGCGTCCCTGTCCACCTACGACGCCGGCGACGGCTTCTTCCCGCACCTGCTCCTGCCGCTGCTCGTCATCGGCGCCTCGGCGGGCCTGGTGTTCATGCCACTCACCTCGATCGTCATGGCCGGGGTCCGGCCGCAGGACGCCGGCGCCGCGTCCGGTCTGCTGCAGACCGCCCAGCAGCTCGGCGGCGCGGTCGGGCTCGCCGCGGTCGTGTCCGTCTACGCCGCGGGTGCCGTGAGCGGGCAGGTCGTGCCCGGCATGTCGGCCGCGTTCCTCACCGCGAGCGCGTTCGCGGCGGGCGCCGCCCTCGCGGGGGCCTCGCTCACGGTCGCCCACGTGCGGGCCCGCCGCGCGGTGGCCGCGCAGGCCTGAGCCCTCGGCGGACAACGGCCCGCCGCAGCGCTCGCACCCCGTCACACCCCGAGCCCGGGTCCGGTCCGCCGGCCCGGGCTCGGTCGTGTGCACCTCTCGTGAAGCCCGGTACGGGAGTGACTCCTGGGGTTATCGTGCTGGGGCCGCTCCCCTCCGGCCCCTTCCCCGGGCGCCTCTCCCGACCCCTCGGAGTCACGATGCACCGCCGTACGCGCCTGCGCGCACTGCTCACCACCGTCCTCGCCACCCTCACCGTCGTCCCGCTGCTCGCGGCCGGGCTGACGGGCGGCGCCGCCGAGGCCGCCGGCACCGCCACCCGCGACGGCGACCCCACGGTCGTCACGCCCCGCAACTTCACCGGCCTGGCCTTCGACCAGTGCCACACGCAGAGCCAGAAGACGATGAACGCCTGGTGGAAGGCGTCCCCCTACCAGGCAGTCGGCGTCTACATCTCCGGCGCCTCGCGCGCCTGCCGCAGCCAGCCCAACCTGACCGCGACGTGGGTGGCCACGCAGGCGGCCAAGGGCTGGCGCATCCTCCCGATCACGCTCGGGCCCCAGGCGTCCTGCAACCCCCGCTTCCCCCGGTACAAGAACGACGAGACCGTCATCGCCAAGCCCGGGAAGAACGGCCGCTACGACCAGGCCTACGAGCAGGGCGTGGGCTCCGCCTCGCACGCGGTCAACACCGCCTCCGACCTGGGCATCGCCGCCGGCTCGACCCTCTGGTACGACATGGAGGGCTTCAACCTCGGGAGCAAGCACTGCCGCGAGTCCGCCCTCTCCTTCCTGGACGGGTGGACCGACCGCCTCCACGAGCTCGGCTACGTCTCCGGCGTCTACTCCAGCGCCAGCTCCGGCATCAAGGCGCTCGACGGCGCCCGGCAGAACCGGCCCAACCGCTTCGCGCTGCCCGACCGGATCTGGATCGCCGACTGGGACGGCGACGCCACCACCTCCAGCGAGTACATCTCGGACGACGGGTGGTCCGACGGCGCCCGGATGAAGCAGTACCGCGGCGGGCACGACGAGACCTGGGGCGGGGTCACCGTCAACATCGACTCCAGCTACCTCGACCTCGGCACCGGCACCACCGCGCCGGAGGAGGCCTCGGTCTGCAACGGCACCCGGATCGACTTCCAGGACTACCCCGCCCTCTCACCGACCCACACGACGTCGAGCGGCACCACCGTGACACCCAGCGCGTCCCGGGTGAAGGCGCTGCAGTGCGTCCTCAAGCTGGACGGGTTCGCCGGCGGGACCGTCGACGGCGTCTACGACGACGACCTCGTCGCGGTCGTCCGCTCCTGGCAGCGCCACCACGGCTTCTCGATGTCGAGGACCTGGTCGCGGGAGAACTGGGTCGCCGCCCTGTCGGAGTACGCCCAGGGCACGCGCCTGAAGTTCGGCGACGGCAGCAACCAGGTCAGGCGCCTCCAGCGGACGCTCAACGCGGTCTCCGACAAGATCCACACGCCGGTCACCGGCGTCTTCCTCGCCTCCACCGCCACCGCCGTCAAGCAGTGGCAGCGCCGCGTCGGCCTGGACGCCACCGGCGTCGTCACCGCCGCTCAGTGGACGATGCTGCGCACCGGCCAGCGCTCCTGACGCGCTCCCGGCCTGCCGCGGGCCGGCGCCGGTGCCGACGCCGGCCCGTCGGACCCGGAACGGCACGAGCCGGGGCGGCGGAGGGCGGGACCACCAGGTCCCGCTGCTCCGTCGCCCCGGCTCGCGGTGCGTCGGTGGCGCTCCTGCTCAGGCCGAGGCGGCCTGCTCCAGGAACGAGGTGAAGAACCCGAGGCCGTCGGTGCCGGAGCCCGTGAGCTCCTCGACCGCGTGCTCGGGGTGCGGCATGAGGCCGACCACGTTGCCGCGTTCGTTGGTGACGCCGGCGATGTCGCGCAGCGAGCCGTTCGGGTTGAGGTCGAGGTAGCGGGCCACGACCCGGCCCTCGGCCTCGAGCATGTCGAGGGTGGCCTCGTCGGCCACGTACCCGCCCTCGCCGTTCTTCAGCGCGATGGTGATCTCGGCGCCCTCGGCGTAGGCCGCGGTCCACGGCGTGCGGTTGTTCTCGATCCGCAGCCGCTGGTCGCGGCAGACGAACTTCATGTGGTCGTTGCGGATGAGCGCGCCCGGCAGCAGGTGCGACTCGCACAGGATCTGGAAGCCGTTGCAGATGCCGAGCACCGGCAGGCCGCCGTGCGCGGCCGCGACGACCTCGGTCATCACCGGCGCGAAGCGGGAGATGGCACCGCAGCGCAGGTAGTCGCCGTAGGAGAAGCCGCCGGGCAGGACGACGGCGTCCACGCCCTTGAGGTCGTGGTCGCCGTGCCACAGCGAGACGGCCTCGTGGCCGCCGAGCCGGACCGCGCGGGCGGCGTCGACGTCGTCGAGCGTCCCCGGGAAGGTGACGACGCCGACCTTCACGCGCCCGCTCCCGCCACCGCGGCCTCGACCTCGGTCTCCACCCGGACGGTGAAGTTCTCGATGACCGGGTTGCTCAGCAGGGTCTCGGCCATCTGCGCGACCTGGGCGAGCACCTCGTCGGTGACCTCGTCCACGGTCAGCTCGAAGCGCTTGCCCTGGCGGACGTCGCTGACCCCGGAGAAGCCCAGGCGGGGCAGAGCGCCCTGCACGGCCTTGCCCTGCGGGTCGAGGATCTCGGGCTTGGGCATCACGTCGACGACGACGACGGGCACGGCGACTCCTGCGGGTGCGCGGTGGGGTTTCAGGGACGCCGGACGGGCCGGCGCGGCCTCAGTCTAAGCGGCGCGGCCCGATGCACCGAGCCCGCTGCGCACCGCGGACTCCGGACCTACCCTGCTGGCATGTCTCGGCTCCCCCACCGGCTCGGCCCGTCCGTCGTCCCCGCCCGCGTCCCGGCCCCCCTCGCGGCCCCGCTGCTGGCCCCGCTGCTGGCCCCGCTCCTGACGCTGGCGCTGGCCGCCGGTCTGCTGGTCGGGGCGGTGCCCGGCACGGCGTCCGCCACGACCACCGGCACGCGTGCCGCGCGGCCGCTGGACGGCGTGACGGTGGTGATCGACCCCGGCCACCAGCTCGGCAATCACAACTTCCCCGACGAGATCAACCGGCTCGTCAACGCGGGCGGGTTCAAGAAGGCCTGCAACACCACCGGCACCGCCACCAACGGCGGCTGGCCCGAGGCGACGTTCACCTGGCAGCTGGCGGTGCGGGTGCGCAAGCAGCTGCGCCGCCTCGGCGCGGTGGTGCGGCTGACGCGGCACAGCAACTCCGAGGACGAGTGGGGCCCGTGCATCAACACCCGGGGCCGCGCCGGGGCGAAGTACGACGCCGACCTGATGATCTCCCTGCACGGCGACGGGACCACGGTGAAGGGCGCCCGCGGGTTCCACGTCATCCGGCCGACCTACCGCAAGAAGTGGACCGCCGACATCTTCAAGCCGAGCCGCCGGCTGGCCCGGGTGCTGCGGCACACGCTGGTCCACCAGGGCTTCCGTAAGGCCAACTACGTCGCCGGCGGCACCGGCATCGACGCGCGGGGCGACCTCGGCACGCTCAACCTCTCCGACGTCCCGACCGTGATGCTCGAGGCGGGCAACATGCGCAACAAGCGGGACGCCCGGCTCATGCACCGCGCGAAGGGGCAGAAGAGGTACACGGTGGCGCTGGTCCGTGCCGTCCGCCAGTTCACCGACTGACCCGCCCACGCCCCTCCCCGCCGGACTCATGGCCGGCCCACAGGGACGGGCCTGTCCGGCGTTCCCAGCGGCCGGGCAGACTGGCCGCATGAGCGCCAGCCACCCCCGCCGCCTGACCGCCGACGTCTTCCGCCTCGAGTTCCCGCAGTCGCTGGCCACCTACGACGACTACGCCCAGGCCCAGCGCACCGTCGACTACCTCTCCGACGAGAAGTTCCCGGTCGAGCACTGCATGATCGTGGGCACCGACCTCAAGCGGGTCGAGCGGATCACCGGCCGGCTCACCACCGGCCGCGTGGCCGCGGGCGGCGCGGCCTCGGGCGCGTGGTTCGGCCTCTTCGTCGGCCTGGTGCTCAGCCTGTTCTCCAGCGACGGCACCCTGCTCGGCACGCTCGTCCCCGCCATGGTGATGGGCGCGCTGTTCGGGCTGATCTTCACCCTCATCAGCTACGCGCTGACCCGAGGCCAGCGGGACTTCTCCTCGGTCTCGCAGGTGGTCGCCACCCGCTACGAGGTGCTGGTGGAGCACAAGGTCGCCGCGCAGGCCCGCGAGATCCTCGCCGGGCTGCCGGGCGCGCTGCCCAACCCGTTCGCCTGAGCCGCCAGTTCCCGACCCTGCGCGGGGCGGTCGCGGCTCAGTCCCGGTGCACCGCGTTCTGCGCGACGACGATCCCCATCGCCAGGCCCAGGCCGGCGAGCGCGGGGCCGAGCACGGCCTTCGGTCCGTCCGTCGCGGCCTCGCCGCCGAACCAGCCGTAGGCCTCGCCCGTCCACAGGACGCCGGCCGCCAGCATCAGCAGGGCCAGGACGCTGAACACCACGTACTTCACGCGGGAGAGCGTAGTGGCCCGGCCGGCGCGGCCGGGCCCCACGTGGCTCGGCTCAGCTGAGCTCGCGCTTGAGGATCTTGCCCGTGGCGGTCATCGGCAGCGTCGGGACGAGCTCGACCACGCGCGGGTACTTGTAGGCCGCCATCTGCTCCTTGCCCCAGGCCAGGAGCTCGGCCTCGGTGATCGCGGCGTCCTTCTCCGGGATGATCACGGCCTTGATCTCCTCGCCGTGCTCCTCGTGCGGGATGCCGATGACCGCGGCCAGCGAGACCGCCGGGTGCGTCATCAGCACCTCCTCGATCTCGCGCGGGTACACGTTGAAGCCGTTGCGGATGATCATGTCCTTGGACCGGTCGACGATGTAGTAGTACCCGTCGGAGTCCTGACGGCCGAGGTCGCCGGAGCGGAACCAGCCGTCGGGGCTGAGGACGGCGTCGGTGGCGTCGGGGCGGTCGTAGTAGCCCTTCATGACGCAGTGGCCCTTGATCGCGATCTCGCCGACCGACGTCATGCCGTTCTCGTCCAGGTCGCCCGGGATGTCGCTCCACTCCCCCGGCGTGGGGTCGATCAGCTTCATCTCCACGCCCCGGATCGGCAGCCCGATCGAGCCCACCCGCACCGGCTGGCCGTAGGGCGAGAAGGACGCCACGGGCGAGGTCTCGGAGAGGCCGTAGCCCTCGAGGATCGTCACGCCGAACTGCTCCTCGAACTTGCGGTGCACCTCGACCGGGAGGGCCGAGCCGCCGGCCGCGGCGACGCGGAGGTTCTTGGAGAGGGTGTCGACGTCGATCTCGGGGGTGAGCGCCCCCAGCAGGCCCCAGTACATCGTCGGGACGCCGGCGAAGAACGTCACCTGCTCCTTGAGCATGAGGCCGAGGGCGGGCGCCGCCTCGAAGCGCGGCAGCATCACGACGGTGCCGCCGAAGGCGAACCCGCCGTTCTGGATGACGCTCTGGCCGAAGGAGTGGAAGAGGGGCAGCACGCACAGGTAGGTGTCGGGGTTCTCGGCGTCCGCGCCGAAGAGGTACTCGCCGGCCAGGGCGTTGTCGCGCATGTTGCGGTGCCGCAGCTCGGCGCCCTTGGGCTGCCCGGTGGTGCCGGAGGTGTAGAGGATGACGGCGGTGTCGTCCTCGTCGGTGACGACCGTGTCGAAGGTCGGGGCCTGGCCCGCCATCGCCTGCCCGAGGGTCGTGGTGCCCTCGATCGGGGACGGGGCGGTCGGGTCGGCGGTGATCATGAAGAAGTGCTCGCAGGCGTCGGCGGCCTCGAAGCCGGCGTGGCCCTCGGCGCCGATCGGCAGCTCCGGCGTCCCCTGGAAGCAGAAGTAGGCCTTCGCGTCGGAGTCGGCCAGGTGGTAGGCCACCTCGCGGCCCTTGAGCAGGACGTTGAGCGGCACGACGGAGGCCCCGGCCTTGAGGATGCCGAAGTAGACGATCGAGAAGTAGGGCAGGTTGGGGCAGGAGAGCGCCACCTTGTCCCCGTGGCCGATGCCCCGCGCGGCCAGCGCGTTCGCCACCTGGTTCGCCGCCCCGTCCACCTGGGCGTACGTGAGCCGGGTGTCGCCGAGGACGACGGCGTCGCGGCCCGGGAAGGACGCGGCGCTGTGCTCGAGCAGGCTGGCGAGGTTGTAGTCCGACACGAGAGTGGCCTCCGTCACGTCCGGGTGTGATGCGGACAACCTACCCAGGAGTCACAAGCAGGTCCACGGGGGGCCGGTCCGGTGCCGCGGAGTCAGCCGGCGTCGCGCAGGAGGATGGCCGCGGCCCGCTTCAGGTCGGCCCGCACGGCCGGGACGGAGGCGAACGTCGCGGCCAGGCCGAGCACCCCGAGGGCCTCGATCCGGAACCGGAACCCGACGTCGCAGGCGGTGCCCGCGGCCGCGGGCGTGAACGCGAGGTCGAGGGTGGCCGTGACCCCACGCCAGCGGCCCGACTCGGCCCACAGGTGCGGACGCTCGAGCAGGGTGGTGCGCATGGCGGGGCGCAGGCCGGGCACCGTCACGTCGACCCAGGTCTGACCGACCCGCGGCTCGCCCTCCACACCGGTGACGGCGCGCAGCGACGACTGCCACGCGGGCCGGTTCGCCGGGTCGACGAGGTAGTCGAACGCGACGTCCTGCGGGACGCCGAAGCGGACCCTGCCCGAGCCGTGCCGCGCGACCACCCCGGCCCCCTCAGAAGGTCTGGCCGGTGAGGAGCTCGAAGGCCTCGACGTAGCGGGCGCGGGTGCGCTCCACGACCTCGGCCGGGAGGGCGGGCGGACGCTCGCCGGAGGCCTTGTCCCACCCGGACTCGGCCGAGAGCGCCCAGTTGCGGACGATCTGCTTGTCGTAGGACGGCTGGGTGCGGCCCGGCTGCCACTGGTCGGCCGGCCAGAACCGCGAGGAGTCGGGGGTGAGCACCTCGTCCGCGAGGATCGTGCGGCCCGCGGCGTCCCGCCCGAACTCGAACTTGGTGTCGGCGAGCAGGATGCCGCGCTCGCGGGCGATCTCCTCGGCCCGGCCGTAGACGGCGAGCGTGAGGTCGCGCAGGTTGGCCGCGTCGGCCTCGCCGATGGTCGCCGCGACCGCCTCGTAGGAGACGTTCTCGTCGTGGTCGCCCAGGTCGGCCTTCGTGGCGGGGGTGAAGATCGGCTCGGGCAGGCGGCTGCCGTCCACCAGGCCGGCGGGCAGCGGGACGCCGCAGACCTCGCCGGTGGCGGTGTAGTCGACCAGCCCGGAGCCGGTGAGGTAGCCACGGGCCACGCACTCGACCGGGAACATGTCGAGCTTCTCGCAGATCACGGCGCGGCCCTTGACCGAGTCCGGCACGTCCGTGGAGACCACGTGGTGCGGGACGAGGTCCTTGAGCTGGTCGAACCACCACAGGGACATCCGGGTGAGGATCTCGCCCTTGTCGGGGATCGTCGTGTCGAGCACGAAGTCGAAGATGGAGAGCCGGTCGCTGGCCACCATGAGGAAGCGGCCGGTGTGCTCGCCCTCGGTGACCTCGTACAGGTCGCGCACCTTGCCCGAGTGGACGTGGCGGGTGCCGGGGATCGCGGGGGCGGCGGGGATGTTCAGCTCCGTGCTCACGGGGCCAGCCTAGGACGTGCGACGGGTCGGCTCGACGCCCGCGCGTCCCAGGACCGGAACAACGCGGGCCCGAGCGCCCGGCTGCCTGCGTCGGCGCAGGTCAGCGGCGTGCTGCTCGGGCCGCCACCGCGTTGTTCCGGTCCTGCGACGTCAGGTCGCGCTGCCTCGGCGCCAGGGGGCGGGCCGGCCGTGGAGGAACCAGTCCATCTTGCGGGTGATCCACGGGAGGCCGAAGTAGACCATCAGCGGGGTCAGCACCACGATCGTCGAGAGCAGCCGCAGCGGCAGGGGCAGCGCCTGCACCCAGCCGAGGTGCAGCGCGAGGAAGTTGACCACCAGGGACGCCGGGTAGAACACCAGGAAGATGGTGATGGCCTGCTTCCAGCGGGGCGGCGGGGGCGGGGCGTCGGCGAGCACCTGGGCGGTCGGGGCGTCGAACCAGCCCTCGATGCCGGACCGCTTCTCGGTGCCGACCTCGCGCACGACGAGCCCGACCGCGGACTCGCGCCACCAGTGGCGCTGCGGCGACTCCTCCCAGGCCTTGAGGGCGTCGGCGTCGGCGAACCGGTAGAGCGCGTGCCAGGTGTCGTGGCCGGGCGCGGGGCGGACCCAGCCGACCCCGAGGAAGCCGGGGAAGAGCTGGGCGAGGGACTGTCCGGCGGTCAGCCAGGAGATCATCTCCGCCTCGCGGGACGGGTCGACGACCCGCGAGACGCAGACCGTCACGGCGTCGGGGTGGACGTCGGTGACATGGTCGGGAGGGGCATCCGTCATGGCACCCATGGTCGCGGTGACGGGCCCCGGACGCACCTCGGGCGGGGGTGGGACGCCTCACGGGCGGCGGCCCGCCCGTGCCGGTGGGTCAGGCGGCCGGTGGGTCAGGCGGCCGGCGGGTCAGGCGGCCGGCGGGTCAGGCGGCCGACGCCTGGCGCTTGGCGTGCACGGCCATCGCCAGCGCCGCACAGAGCAGCAGGGCCTCCACGACCAGGGCGGCGCTCACGCCGTCCTCGGAGGTGAGGCGGGAGCCGACGATGCCGTAGACGGAGACCGCCAGCGCCGACCCGATGGCCTGCCCCATGCGCTGGCCCGTCTGCACGGCCGCGCCGGCGGCCCCGCCCATCGCGGGCGGCACCTCGGCGAGGGTGAGGGCCATGTTCGGCGAGACCACCGCGCCGGAGCCGATGCCGCCGATGAGCAGGGCGGGCAGGATGACCAGCCAGAGCCGGTCGGTGGGGGCGACCTGGACGAAGACGGCCACGGCCAGGACCCCGAGCATCAGCACCGAGAGCGCGGCCACGGTGATGACCCGGCCGAGGTCGGTGACGAAGCGGCCGGCGATCGGCGCGGCCACGGCCGCCCCGACGGCGAACGGCATCATCGTGAGGCCGGCCTGGAGCGCGGAGTAGCCGAGCGCCTCCTGCAGGTGCAGCGAGACGACGAGCATGAAGCCGACGTAGCCGGTGAAGTACAGCGCGCCGACCGCGAGGCCGTTCACGTAGCCGGGCAGGCCCTGGAGCAGGCGCAGGTCGAGCAGCGGCGGACGGCCGAGCCGCTGGACGCGGGCCTCCCAGCGCACGAACGCCCACAGGCCGAGCGGGACGCCGACGAGCATGACCAGCGGCAGGTAGCGGTCGCTCTCCAGGCTCACCACGGGGTACAGCAGGCAGACCACGGCAACGCCGAGGAGCAGCGCGCCGAGCACGTCGATGCGCGGGTCGGGCCGGTCCTTGCGCGGCAGGACCCGCGGCACCAGCAGCAGGACGCCGAGCAGCCCGATCACGCCGATCGGGATGTTGACCCAGAAGACCCAGCGCCAGCCGGACGCGCTGCCCGCGACGGCGATGATGAGGCCGCCGATGACCGGCCCGAGCGCCTGGGCGCTGGCCACCGTCATGCCGAAGACGCCGAACGCCTGCGCCCGCTCCCGACCGCGGAAGAGGACCTGGATGAGGCCGGAGTTCTGCGGGGTGAGCAGACCGGCCGAGGCGCCCTGCACGAGCCGCGCGAGCACGACCGTCCCGGTGGTCGGCGCGAACCCGACCGCGGCGCTGGAGAGCACGAACGCGGTGATGCCGATGAGCATCATCCGCCGGCGGCCGTAGGCGTCCCCGAGGCGTCCGCCCGCCACGAGCGTGAGGCCGAAGGTGAGCGCGTACCCGGAGACGACCCACTGGATCTCGCCCTCGCTCGCGCCGAGCCCGCTGCTCATCGAGGGCAGCGCGACGTTGACGATCGAGACGTCCAGCAGGGCCATGAAGCCGATGACGAGCGAGACGCAGAGGATGCGCCAGCGGTGGGGGTGGGGCACGTAGTCGTCGGTCACCGCTGCTGCCGTCGTCTCCGCCACCACACCCTGATGATTCACCACACCGAACATGTTTCCCCCTCCCGGGGGTCCCAGGCAGTGAGGTGCGGCACGCCCGGCGCGCACCCGCCGGGCACCGGGCGGGCTCCCGACGGCCCCCGGACGCACGAGGTGCGGGGCCCCAGCGGGACCCCGCACCTCGTGCGGAACGGCGGTGTCGGCTCAGCCGGTGTTGCGCAGGCCGGCGGAGATGCCGTTGATGGTGAGCAGCAGCGCGCGCTGGAGGTCGCTGTCCAGGACCGGCTCGGGCTCGTCGCCGGCGGTCGCGGCGGCGGCACGGGAGCGGGCCAGCAGGGAGACCTGCAGGGCGTGCAGCGGCGCCAGGTAGGCGTCGCGCAGCTCGAGGGTCTGGCGCAGCACCGGGGCTGACTCCAGGAGGGTCTTCTGCCCGGTCACGCGCAGCACCTCCTCGACGGTCCGCTCGTGCTCGGCCCGGATGAGGTCGAACAGGCCGCGCGACTCCTCGGGGACCAGCGTGTTGACGTAGCGCGAGGCGATGTCGAGGTCGGTCTTGGCCAGCGTCATCTGGACGTTCGACAGGAACGTCCGGAAGAAGTTCCACGACCCGTACATCTCGGTGAGGGCCTTCTCGCGGCCCTGCTCGCGGGCGGCGGCGAGGCCGGAGCCGACGCCGAACCAGCCGGGCAGGATGATCCGCGACTGGGTCCAGCCGAACACCCACGGGATGGCGCGCAGGTCGTCGAGCCCGCCCTCGCCGCCGGGGCGCTTGGAGGGACGCGAGCCGATGTTGAGCTTGCCCAGCTCGTCGACCGGGGTGGCGGTGACGAAGAACGGGACCAGCGCCGGGTCGCGCACGACGGCCCGGTAGGCCACCTGCCCCTGCGAGGCCACGATGTCCATCGTGGAGTCCCAGCCGTCGAGCACGGTGCGCGGCAGCAGCGAGGTGCGGTGCAGCACCGACGCCTCGATCACCGCCGAGAGCGCGTTCTCGAGGTTGTAGCGGGCCAGGCCACGCAGCAGGTACTTGTCCGAGATGACCTCGCCCTGCTCGGTGACCTTGATCGGGCCGGTGAGCGAGCCGTACGGCTGGGAGAGGATCGCCTCCGCGCTGGGGCCGCCACCGCGGCCCACCGAGCCGCCGCGGCCGTGGAAGAGCCGCAGCTGCACGCCGTGCTTGGCGGCGATGTCGCGCAGGCCGCGCTGGGCGCGGTGGATCTGCCACTGGGACGCGGCGATGCCGGCGTCCTTGGAGGAGTCCGAGTAGCCCAGCATGATCTCCTGCACGTCCCCGCGCGCCTTGACGACGCGGCGGTAGGACGGGTCGGAGAGCAGCCCCTCGAGCAGCGGCCCGGCCAGCTCCAGCTCGGCCACGGTCTCGAACAGCGGGGCGAAGCCGAGCCGCGCGGAGGCGGGCTCGGTCTCGGAGCCGGTGTCGACCAGGCCGGCCTCGCGGGCCAGCACCACGACCGCGAACAGGTCGTCGATGTCGTGGGTCATGGAGACGATGTAGGTCTCCACGACGTCCGGGCCGAAGGTGTCCTGGGCCTCGCGGATCGTCCGCATGAGCGAGAGCGACTTCTCGGCCTGCCCGTCGCCCAGGTGGGTGCCGGAGGCGACGAGCGGACGCCGGCCGGCCATCTCGGTCGAGAGCGTGGTGATCCGCTCGGCGTGGTCGAGCTCGCCGTAGGGGGTGTCCAGCTCGCCGAGGCGGTCGTAGAGCTCGGCGAGGGCCGCGTGGTGCTTGGCGGAGTGCTCGCGCACGTCCAGCGTGGCCAGGCCCATCCCGAAGGCAGTGGCGGTGCGGATGAGGCTGAGCAGCGAGCCGTCCGCGAAGAGCTTGTCGCCGACCTCGAGCATGGAGTCGCGCATGAGGCACAGGTCCGCGACCAGCTCGTCGAACGAGGCGTAGTCGCGGCCGGGCTCGTGCGGGGTGCCGTTCACCAGGCGGTCGCGGGTGCGGATGAGGCGCACGCGGACGAAGCTGAGCTTCATCCGGTACGGCTCCTCCGCGTTGAGGCGACGGACCTTCTCGTAGGTGATCGGCAGCGCCTCGGCGTCCGCCTCGAGAGAGGCCTGGAGCGCCGCGGAGATCGGGACGATCCGGGTGGAGGCGGACGACTCGGTGAGCTCCTCCTCGACGAGGTCGATGAGCCGGCGCAGACCGAAGTCGTGCTGCTGGCCGAGCACGTCGAGGGTGACCTCGGGGGTGACGAACGGGTTGCCGTCGCGGTCGCCGCCGGCCCAGGCGCCGAAGCGCAGCGGGCGGGCGTCGGCGGGCAGCTCGATGCCGATGGTGGCGAGCTGCTCGTGCAGCTCCTCCATCAGGCCGGGGACGACGTGGCCCTCGAGCTGGGTGAGGTAGTAGATCGCGGTGCGCGACTCGTCCTTGGGCTGCGGCTTGGCGATGCGCAGCTCGTCGGTCTGCCAGAGCATGTCGACGAGCTGGGCCAGGCGCCGGTCGGCGCGGGCCTTGGCGGAGCCGGTGGCGCGCGGGTCCTCGGCGGCCTGGACGGTCTCGGCGACCTTGCGCAGCAGGCGCAGCACGGTGCGGCGGGACGCCTCGGTGGGGTGCGCGGTGAAGACCGGGCGGTACTCGACGCGGGCCAGCACCTCGCGCACCTCGTCGAGCGAGATCGTGCCGGCCTCGACGGCCTCACCGATCTTCTTGACGGTGGCGGCGAGCGGGCCGTCCTCCGACGCGCTGAGCTCCTGCCAGCGGTGGAGCTGCTCGGTGACGTTGACCAGCTGGAAGTAGGCGGTGAACGCACGGGCGAGGACGACGGCCGTGGCGTCGTCCTGCTCGGCGAGCAGCGCCTCCAGCCGACCGTCCTCGGGCGTGCGCGCCAGGTGGCGGGCCTCCTCGACGAGGGCCAGGAGGTCCTCGCCCTCGTGCCGGCTCAGGGCGTCGCCGAGGAGCGTGCCGAGCTGACGCACGGAGGCGCGGAGCGCCGCGTGCTGCTCACCGCTGCTGACCGCCTGGGCGAAGTCCGCCACGCGCGGCTCGCGCCGGTCCGCGGCGATCATCTCCTCGGGGGTGGGGTCCTCTGGGGTGTCGGGGGCCATGTGGCCCATCCTTGCGCGCCGGGCCCAGGAGCGGCACCCCGGGTTCGGGTGGCAAGACCGTGGGCACGATCACGCTGCGCGTGGCCCGGGGCCGGGCGGGGTCAGCGCCTGGGCCGTCCCGGGGAGCGTCAGAGGATGGCGCCCGGGCTGTAGACGGCCGCGTCCGGGTGCTCGGCGCACAGCTCCTCGACCGCCCGCACGACGGCCTGGGTCTGCGCGACCGCGGCCCCGGTGAAGGTGATCGGGTCGGCCACCAGGGCCTGGAGCTGGTCGGGGGTGAGCCCGAGGCGCTCGTCGGCGGCGAGCTTGGCGAAGACGTCGTTCTCGGCCTGGCCGGCGCGCATGGCCAGCGCGGTGCCGACCGCCGCCTCCTTGATCGCCTCGTGGGCGGTCTCGCGGCCGACGCCGTTGCGCACGGCGGCCATCAGCACCTTGGTGGTGGCCAGGAACGGCAGGTAGCGGTCGAGCTCGCGCTGGATGACGGCGGGGAAGGCGCCGAACTCGTCGAGCACCGTGAGGAAGGTCTGGAAGAGGCCGTCGACGGCGAAGAAGGCGTCGGGCAGCGCCACGCGACGGACGACCGAGCAGGAGACGTCCCCCTCGTTCCACTGGTCGCCGGCGAGCTCGCCGACCATGGAGAGGTAGCCGCGGGTGACGACCGCGAGGCCGTTGACGCGCTCGCACGAGCGGGTGTTCATCTTGTGGGGCATGGCCGAGGAGCCGACCTGCCCCTCCTTGAACCCCTCGGTGACGATCTCGTTGCCGGCCATGAGCCGGATGGTGGTGGCGAGGTTCGAGGGCGCCGCGACCGTCTGCACCAGGGCGGAGAGGACGTCGAAGTCCAGGCTGCGCGGGTAGACCTGACCGACGCTGGTGAGCACCCGCTCGAACCCGAGGTGCGAGGCGACCCGGGACTCCAGCTCGGCCAGCTTCTCGGCGTCCCCGTCGAGGAGGTCGAGCATGTCCTGCGCCGTGCCCATGGGGCCCTTGATGCCGCGCAGCGGGTAGCGGGCCAGCAGGTCCTCCACGCGCTCGACGGAGACCAGCAGCTCGTCGGCGACGCTGGCGAACCGCTTGCCGAGGGTCGTGGCCTGGGCGGCGACGTTGTGGGAGCGACCGGCCATCACGGTGGTCTCGTGCTCGGAGGCGAGCCGGGCGAGGCGGGCCAGCGAGGCCACGGCGCGGTCGCGGACCAGCTCGAGGGACTGCTTCACCTGGAGCTGCTCGACGTTCTCGGTGAGGTCGCGCGAGGTCATGCCCTTGTGGATGTGCTCGTGCCCGGCGAGCGCGCAGAACTCCTCGATGCGCGCCTTCACGTCGTGGCGCGTCACGCGCTCGCGGGCGGCGATCGAGGCCAGGTCGACGGCCTCCTCGCCCTGGGCGACGACCTTCTCGTAGGCCTCGACGACCCCGTCGGGAACCTCGATGCCGAGGTCCTTCTGGGCCTTGAGCACAGCGACCCAGAGCTGGCGCTCCAGCACGATCTTGTGCTCCGGCGACCAGATGGCCGCGAGGTCGGCGGCGGCGTAGCGGGTGGCGAGGACGTTCGGGACGGTCACGCGCTGGATTCTCCCACGGATGGCGGGTGACGCGGGGCTTGGGAGACCTGGTCGAAACCGTGCAGCACCCACGGGCGGCCGGGGCCGTGCGTGACGCGGGTCGCTGCGCAGGCGGGGAACCAGGGTCCGGCAGGGGCCAGGTCGAGGGTGAGGGGCTCGACCGCGGCGTCCCCGACTCCGCCGGGCACCGGCTCCGGGCGGCCGGGCCTGGCACCGGTGATCTCGGCCCCCTGGACGACGATGCCCGCGACCGTCGCGATCAGCGGCTGCGGACCGTACAGCCTGAGCACGGCCCTCAGCGTCGCGGAGGCGAACCGGCCCAGGGGCCAGGGGCCCCGCAGCCGCTCGCGCTCGGTGGCCGCGTCGGGGCCGGCCGGGAACGCTCGTCGGGTGACGAGGAGCAGCGGGATCGCGAAGGCGTCCAGGTCGCGTGGCCCCAGGCGGGGGCGGAGGGCGAGCGCCAGGACGGCGCGGGTCTCGAAGAGGAGCGCCGAGGAGGTCCTGATCGGGGTGCCCGCCCAGCCGTTGTCCAGCAGGTGGCGGGTGGAGCGCTCGGGGACCCCCTCGCCCGCGAGCAGCTCGCGCGCCTGACGACCGGTGAGGAACGGCGGCAGGGCGGCCGCCGCCTCGGCGCGGAGGCGCGCGGCGTGGTCCTCGTCGTAGACGACCCGTGGTCCCGGCCCTGGTGCCGGCCCTGGTGCTGACATGGAGGCGACGCTAGGGACGCCTGGTCGGTCTGTCAGCCGCCGTTCGCCGCGCCTGTGGATAACCGTCGGTGCGGCGGTGCGGCCGGGCCCCTGCGCGCTGCCGAGGCGCGGGTCCCCTCCCGAGCACTCGGAAGTGGGGCCCGGGTGGGCGCAACTACCGACCGCATGCCGCCGACCCCCACCCCATCAGTAGATGGGCCCGGCCGGGCCCCATTAGCGAGTCGGCGGACTCGGGTCAGGTGCAGTCGGTAGTGGAACCCAGGCGGGCCCAACTACCGATGGGGCCTGAGCACGTTCGCTGCCGTCGGTAGATGGGCCCAGGCGGGCCCCACTACTGATGGGGCCTGAGCGCCTTCACTGCCGTCGGTAGATGGGCCCAGGCGGGCCCAACTACCGATGGGGCCTGAGCGCCTTCACTGCCATCGGTAGATGACCCCAGCCGGGCCCCACTACCGAGTCGGCGGCCTCGGGTCGGGTGGAGTCAGTAGTAGGGCCCGGGCGGGCCCCACTGCCGAGTGCTCAGAGGTGGGCGGCCTTGAGGGCGATGTCGGTGCGGTGCTGGGCGCCGTCGAACGAGATCTCACCGACCCCGGCGTAGGCGCGGTCGCGGGCGGCGGCCAGCGAGGTGTCCACGGCCACCACGGCCAGCACGCGGCCGCCCGCGGTGACGACCTCGCCCGCGTCGGAGAGCGCGGTGCCCGCGTGGATCACGTGCACGCCCTCGAGCGCCTCGGCGGCGTCGAGGCCGGCGATCACGTCGCCCTTCGAGGACGACTCCGGGTAGCCGGCCGAGGCCATGACGACGGCGACGGCGTTGCCGTCCTTCCACGCCGGCGCCGGCACGGAGTCCAGCGTGCCGTTCGCGGCACCGAGCAGCAGCGGGGAGAGGGGCGAGTCGAGCAGGGCGAGGAGCGGCTGGGTCTCCGGGTCGCCGAACCGGGTGTTGAACTCGACGACACGGGTACCGCGGGACGTCAGCGCCAGGCCCGCGTAGAGCAGACCGGTGAACGGGGTGCCGCGGCGGGCCATCTCGTCGACGGTCGGCTGGAGGACGTCCCGCAGCACCTCCTCCACGAGCCCCTCCGGCGCCCACGGCAGGGGCGTGTACGCGCCCATCCCGCCGGTGTTGCCGCCCTCGTCGTTGTCGAAGATGCGCTTGAAGTCCTGCGCCGGCTGCAGCGGGTAGACGGTGGTGCCACGCTCCTCGTCCCAGCCGCAGATCGCGAAGAGGGAGACCTCGGGGCCGTCGAGGTACTCCTCGATGACGACCCGCTCGCAGGCGGCCGCGTGGGCCACGGCCGCGTCGCGGTCGGAGGTGACGACGACGCCCTTGCCGGCGGCCAGGCCGTCGTCCTTGACCACGTAGGGGGCGCCGAACTCGTCGAGGGCGGCGGCCACCTCCTCCGCGGTCGTGCAGGTGTACGCAGCGGCGGTCGGGACGCCGGCGGCGACCATGACCTCCTTGGCGAACGTCTTGGAGCCCTCGAGCTGCGCAGCCGCACCGGACGGGCCGAAGACCGCGACCCCGCGGGCGCGCACGACGTCCGCGACGCCCGCGACGAGCGGGGCCTCCGGGCCGACGACGACGAGGTCCGCACCCAGCGAGACCGCCAGGTCGGCGACGGCCTCGCCGTCGAGCTGGTCGACGTCGTGGAGGGTCGCCACGGCAGCGATCCCGGGGTTGCCCGGGGCGCAGTGGACCGCGGCGACGGCCGGGTCGGCCGCGAGGGCCCGCGCCAGCGCGTGCTCGCGCCCGCCGGTGCCGATGACGAGACAGGTCAGGGACGCATCGCTCACGGGCGGCAATCCTACGAGGAGGTCGGCCCGGCGCCCATCTCGTCGAGCAGCTCACCGAACAGCGCCAGCGACTCCCGGGCCGACTCCTCGTCCAGCAGCGTCACCGCGAAGCCGTTCTGGAGCAGCACCCAGTCCCCCACGTCCGCCTCCGGCAGGTAGGTCAGCCGCGTGGTGCGACGGGCGTCCCCCTGCTCCACCACGGCCGAGCGCAGCGGCGGCACCCCGCTCACCTCCACGATCCTCGCGGGCACTCCCAGGCACATCTCAGGCCTCCTCGGCGACGGTCAGGTGCATGCCGCCCACCGGGGCGGAGGAGCAGGGCAGGCACGGGTCGGCAGCGCGGACGGCGGCCTCCAGACCCGACCCCACGCCCGCCCGCAGCAGCGCGGACAGCAGCTCCCCCAGCCACCGCTCGTTCTGCGCGGTCGGGGTGGTGATCCGGGCGTCGGCCAGCCGGCCGTCGGCGTCCGCGACGTACAGGTGCACCAGCAGCCCGCGCGCGCCGTCGACCCAGCCGACGCCCGTGCCGCCCGCAGCCGGCGGGACCACCGGCGGCGCGGTCATGTCGTCGGCGGAGGTGAGTGCCGGGTCCTCCAGGAGCGCCGCCGCCACCTCCAGCGCGTGCAGCAGGACGACGGCCCGGGCGGTCGTCGCCCCGCCGGCCGCGGCCCCGGGCCGAGCGGCCAGCCACGCCCGGCGGGCCCGCTCGGCCCGCGGCGTGCTGAGCGCGGCCACCCGCAGCTGCGCCAGGGGGCCGACCCGGTAGGCCCCGCCGACCCGCCCGTCGCCGGGCGTGCCGAGGTAGGTGAGGAACGTCCGGGGCGCGCTCGCGCCGGGCCGCTCCTCGCTCACCAGGGCCGGCCAGGCCGAGGGCGCGACGTCGGCGACGACGAGTCGGCCCTCGGCGTCCCGGCCGCGCAGCCGGGTGCCGAGCAGGTCGAGCCGGCCGTCCTCGTCCACCAGCGCCAGGTCGTGGCCGGCGAACGGCGGCAGCCCGTCCCCCTGCTCCGCCGAGGCGGCGCCCCGCAGGAGCGCGGCGGCCGCGTCCAGGGCGTCGGCGACCGGGCCGCGCAGCCCGGCCACCCGGGCGGCGTCGAGCGGGCCGGTCGAGCCGCCCGGCACCGCGCAGACGGGGAAGTGTCGGTCGCCCGAGGCCGCCGCCACCAGGCGCGTCGCGGCCGCGTGGACAGCCCGTGCCTCGGGGCCGGAGACGTGCGTGAGGTGCCGCGCGTGCTCCTGCGCGACCGTCGCGTGGTGGAGGAGCCGCCGGCGGGCCCGGGCCGTCGCCGAGGACACGTCCAGCCCGGTCAGCGACTCCAGCGCGCGGACGCCGGCCAGGTGGTGCGCGGCCGGGCAGATGCCGCACAGCCGCTCCACGATCCGCGGCACGTCGGTCACCGGCCGGCCGCGCAGCAGCGGCTCGATCCGCGGCAGCGAGTCCAGCGCGAACCGCGCCTCCGCCCACGCACCGTCCGCCCCGCGGCGCGCCAGCACCTGCGCGGCGTCCGCGTCGACCACGGCGTCGAGCCGCAGCGTCCGGGTGCTCACGCGGCACCCCCCGTGGCGCCCGCCGGCGACAGACTGACCAGTGCCAGACTGATCCCGTGCACGAGCTCGGCCTGCTGGCATCGGTGGTCACCGCGGTCGAGGACGCCCTGACCGACCGGCCGGGCACCGTCTCCGCGGTCGGTCTCACGGTCGGCACGATGAGCGGCGCCGAGCCGGTCGCGCTGGACGCGGCCTGGCCGATGGCCAGCGCGGGCACCCGTCTCGCCGGGGCGCGGCTCGTGGTCGAGACCGTCCAGGCCGCCGTGGCCTGCCCGACGTGCGCCCGCGACGTCGAGGTCGACGAGCTCTACGCCTGGCGCTGCCCGGTGTGCGACACCCCGGCCGGGGCGATCAGCCGCGGCAAGGAGCTCTCCGTGGCCTGGGTGGACGTCGAGGAGACGGCCGAGGAGACGGCCGCAGGCCCCACCGACGACCCCACCGACGGCTGAGCCCGTCACCGCTCCCACCAGCCCTCCAGCACCTCCCGCGCGACGCGCAGCGCCTCGGGCACGGCGGCCTCGACGACCGGCGTGAGGCCCCAGGCCAGGTCCACGAACGACGGCACGACCCCCACGACGCACATTCGCTCCGGGTCGGCCCGCAGCAGCCGCGCCCCGACCAGGACGTCGAGCAGCCCGACCTGGTGCGGCGAGAGCTGGGTCCGCAGCAGCCGCGGCAGCTGGTCGCCGTCCAGCCGGACCACGTCGCCCGGCTCGCGCCGCCCCGCGCCGGTGCCCCCGGGCGCGACCGCGTCCAGCACCAGCAGGCTCGTGGCGTCCTGCACCAGCGGCAGCAGCGAGAGGCCGATCGTGCCGCCGTCGACGTACTCGACTCCGTCGGCCAGGTCGAGGCCCATCAGCTCCTCCAGGAGCCGCAGGCCGACGCCGTCGTCGCCCATGAGCGGGTTGCCGATGCCGAGCACGGCCGTCCCCGTGCCGTCGAGCCGGCCGACGCGCACCGGCACCGGCCCGTCGAACGTGGCCGGCGAGGACGCAGGCGCCGCGGGCAGGGTGAGCAGCGGAGGAGAGGTCGTCACGTCACACGTCCGGGAGGTCGACGGGGTGGGCACCGCGGCGGATCCACACGCCGCCGTTGATCATCGAGGAGAGGCCGCCGTGGCGCTCGAGGGTGTCGGCGCGCACCGCCATGTAGATGTGCACGACCAGGAAGACCCAGAAGAAGATCATGATCAGGTAGTGCACGAGCCGCACGACGGGGATGCCGCCGAGCAGCGCCCCGGGCCACGCGAAGGCCGCCCAGAACGCGGACTCCGGCTGGTAGAGGCCGTAGAGGCACAGGCCGGTCAGCACCTGGGCGATCGCCATGACGTAGATGCCCGTGTAGGCGAGCTGCTGGAGCGGGTTGTGCGCGACGAAGGTCGGCGCGTGCCCGGCGTCCGCGACCGCGTAGTGCCGCAGCGTGTGCCACAGCAGGTGCAGGTCGCGCCGGCTCTTGACCGGCCACAGGGCGGTCCAGCGGACGAACCGGTTGCGCGAGCCGACGAGCTGCCAGGCGCGGATCACCCCGAGCCCGATCCAGGCCCAGGCCCCGACGTAGTGCAGGAGCCTGATCCAGCCCATCGTGTAGGTCGTGGTCGCCGTGCCGTCCCCGCCGCCCAGGAGCGGGTCGGCGATGAGGAAGCCGGTGACGGTGAGCAGCACGATGGCCAGCACGTTTAGCCAGTGCAGCGCCCGCAGGCTCGCCGGCCACAGCGGCACGCGGACCCACTCGGCGGTCGAGGCCGAGACACCGCGGCGGAACCCGGTCGCCCCGGCCGCGCGCACGGGCACCAGGCCCACCAGGTCGAAGCGTCCCGCCTCGCCGTGCTCGACCGGAGCGAGTGCCACGGCCAGCGGCCGCCACCCCCGCGACTCCACGTAGGAGGCGTTGCGGCGCAGCAGCAGCCGGCGCTCCATGCTCGGGCGGACGGCGTGGGCCACCGCCCCGAGCTCGCCGCGCAGCACCTCGATCTCCCCCGAGCGGGCACCGTCCGGGTAGAGCAGACCCGTGAGCCGGGTGCGGCTGTAGCGCCGCGACGGCGTGGCCGGCTCGTGGGCGAGCACCCGGACCCGGCCGAGCACGTCCGCGCAGGTGCACCCCTCCACCTCGTGCGCGTCGGTCTCGTGGGCCTCCTCCAGCAGGACGCAGAGGGCGGCCGCCAGCGCCTCGTCCACCGCGTCCGGAGCCGGCGCCTGCTCGCCGAGCGCGTCGGCGAGCACCGCGGTCACGGGCTCCGGGCAGGCCGCGGCCGCGAGGGCCGTGACCCGGGAGGCGGCGACGGTGCCGACCGAGATCGCCGAGGCCACCTGCACCTCGACCCGCGGCGGCTCCGCCGGCGTGCCGGCCCGCCTGTCCTCGTCCGCGACGGTGCTCATGACGTGGTCACCGAGACGATCTCGGCGCCCTCCGGGTCGAGCACGTGCACCGCGCACGACATGCACGGGTCGAAGCTGTGGATGGTCCGCAGCGCCTCGAGCGGGGCCTTCGGGTCCACCAGCGGGTGGGTGTCGAGCGTGAGCGACTGCTCGTACGGCCCCGGCTTGCCCTCGGCGTCGCGCCCGCCGGAGAGCCAGGTCGTCGGGACGACGGCCTGGTAGCGCGCCACCTCGCCGTCCTCGATCGTCACCCAGTGCGAGAGGTTGCCGCGCGCGACCTCGATCATCCCGAAGCCGGACGCCTGCGAGGGCCACGTCTTCGGCTCCCACTTCTCGGCGTTGAAGACGTCGGTGGTGCCGGACGCCACGTCGGCGGTGAAGGCGGCCCAGGTGGCGTCGCGCATGAGCTCGGCGGCCGTGACCGCCTCGATGGCGCGGGTGAGGATGCGACCGGCCGTGGAGTTGAGGTCCTTCAGCTCGATCCGCAGCACCTTCAGCGCCTCGTCCACGAGCTCGACCGTGCGGTCGTGGCCCTGCGCGTACGCCATGAGGACGCGGGCCAGCGGGCCCACCTGCGTGACCCGGCCGTCGTAGCGGGGCGACTTGGACCAGGTGTACCGGTCCTCGTCCGCGATCCACTCCCACGGCAGCTCGGGGCCGGTGTAGTCGGGCTCGGTCTCGCCCTTGCTGGGGTGCAGGCCGGCGTCCGGGTCGTCCTGGGAGTACCACGCCGAGGTCACGTACTCCGCGATCTTGTCGGTGTCGATGGGGTGCACCGTGGAGAGGTCGCCGTCCAGCAGGACGCCGCCCATGACCGGGCTCAGCGAGGGCAGCGTCCGGGTGTCGTTCGGGTCGCCCTGGAAGACCGCGCCGGCCATGCCGGCCGCCAGGTAGGTGTCGGCGGCCCGACCGATGGAGAACCACGGCTTGTAGGCCTTCATCAGCGCCAGGACGTCCGGGTAGTAGCAGTCCGTGACGAACGTGACCGTGTCGTCGATCCACGCGGTGATCGAGTCGATGTCGACCTGGTTGACCGCCGTCTGGGAGTCGACGTCGATGGAGCAGGCCATGCCCCCGACCAGGAAGTTCGGGTGCGGGTTCTTGCCGCCGAAGACGGTGCCGACGCGGATCATCGTCCGCTGGAACTCCAGCGCGTCCAGGTAGTGCGCGACGGCCATGAGGTCGGCGGCCGGCGGCAGCTCGTAGGCGGGGTGGTCCCAGTAGCCGTTGGTGAAGATCGACTCCTGGCCGCTGGCCAGGATCGAGGTGAGCGTCTCCTTGACCTCGGCCATCCGCTCCACGGAGTTGCCGGTCCAGGTGGAGCCGGCGTTCGCGGCGAAGGCGGCGGCCGCCGCCGGGGAGGCCTTCGCGGCGTTCGGGACGTTCACCCAGTCCAGCGCCTGCAGGTGGTAGAAGTGCACGACGTGGTCCTGCACCGTCTGCGAGGCCAGGACGAGCTCGCGGATGCGCTGGGCCTGGATCGGCGGGGCGTAGTCGAGGGCGTCCTCGACGGCCACGACGGACGCCACGGCGTGGACCGCCGTGCAGACCCCGCAGATGCGCTGCGCGAAGGCCCACGCATCGCGCGGGTCGCGCCCCTTGAGGATCATCTCGATCCCGCGGAACTGGGTGACCTCGCACCAGGCGTCGGAGACGGCGCCGTCGGCGGCCTCCAGCTCCATCCGCAGGTGGCCCTCGATGCGGGTCAGCGGGTCGATGACGACGCGGGTGGTGGACATCAGCTCTGCTCCTCGGTCGTCTCGTCGGGTGCCTGGTGCCGGCCGCCGAGGCCGGGGCGGCCCTGCGGGGTGGGCAGCCAGACCTTGTCGGTGTCGCCGAAGGCGACCAGCGGGGCGTCGCCCGCGTCCTTCCGGTTCCCCTGCCAGCGGCGGACGCCGGTGGCGGCGGAGTGGATCGCCACACCGCCCGCGGCCACGCCGAGCAGGCCCAGCCCGACCTTGTTGGCGGTGGCCTCCACGCCGGGCAGCTCGACGTCCGGGAGCTCGGTGTAGAAGGGCGTGAAGGTGTCGAAGAAGTCCTTCTCGGTGCAGCCGATGCAGGGGTGGCCGGACCCGATGGGCCAGCTGGTGCCCAGGTTCCACTGCACGACGGGGCAGGGGCTGAAGGTGCTCGGGCCCTTGCAGCCGACGTCGTAGAGGCACCAGCCCTGCTTGGCGCCCTCGTCGTCGAAGGTCTTCACGAACTGCCCCGCGTCGAAGTGCGCGCGGCGGGGGCAGGTGTCGTGGATGCGCTGGCCGTAGGCGAAGGTCGGGCGGCCCTCGCTGTCGGTCTCCGGCAGGTCGCCGTTGGCCAGGATGTAGGTGATGGCGGCGACGATGACCTCGCCGATGGGCGGGCAGCCGGCCACGTTGAGCACCGGTTTGTCGGTGATGATCTCCTCGACGCCGACGGCGCCGGTGGGGTTCGGCTTCGAGGCCTGGACGGAGCCCCACACCGCGCAGGCGCCGACGGCGAGCACGGCGGTGGCGTTCTCGGCGGACTTGCGCAGGACCGTCTCGGCCGACTCCCCGCCGATGACGCAGAAGGCGCCGTTCTTCGTGGGCACCGAGCCGTTGACCACGAGCACGTGGTCGGAGGCGTTCGCGTCCTCGAGCGCCTTGTTCGCGGCGTCGCCCGAGGCGGCCATGAGCAGCTCGAGGTAGTCGACGGAGAGGAGCTTGAGGACGACGTCCTCGACCGTGGTGCCGCCGGCGCGCAGGAGCGACTCCGAGCAGCCGGTGCACTCCTGGAGCTGGAGCCACACCACGACGGGCTTGGTGACCTTCTCCAGCGCGCTCGCGATCTCCTCGGCCGTCGGCGTCGCGCCGCTGGCCGAGCCGGCCCATCCGGCGACGGGCGCGCCGACCGCGAACACGGCCGCCATCCGGCTGCAGAAGGCCAGGAAGGAGCGGCGTGAGACGCCGGCCCTCGCCAGGTTCTCTCCCAGCGTCTTCTCCCGCCAGACGACCGCCTCGGCCGCCGGCACGGGAGAGCTGTCCAGCGTCATTCCAGCCCCCTTGCCAGATCCCCCTCCCCGGTTGCCGGAGAGGCACACCCGAGCACCGTACGGCGGCCGGAGCACGGCGGCGGGCGGCAGCAGGCCCGACCTGAGAGGACTGCCGAACGCACCTTTCGGGACCTTCGCCACGGGCTCGGCCGCTGGCCGACCGCTAGCGACCGTTCGGCGCAGCGCTTCCACTGAGCGAGAGGATCGCGGTCAAGGAAAAACGGACGCGGCCCGTCCCCGGTGGGGGCGGGCCGCGTCGCGGTGGGGCGCTGTGCGCTCAGACCAGGGGGTGGACCACGCAGGTCTCGTCGCGGGCCGGGCCCACGCCGACGGCGGAGATCCGGGCGCCGGAGAGCTTCTCGACGGCCTTCACGTAGTTCTGCGCGTTCTCGGGGAGGTCCGCGAAGGTGCGGGCACCGGAGATGTCCTCCCACCAGCCGGGGAGGTACTCGAAGATCGGCTTGGCGTGGTGGAAGTCGGTCTGGTTGACCGGCATCTCGTCGTGCCGGACGCCGTTGACGTCGTAGGCCACGCACACCGGGACCTGCTCGAGGCCCGTGAGGACGTCGAGCTTGGTGAGCACGAAGTCGGTGACGCCGTTGACGCGGGCCGCGTAGCGGGCGACCACGGAGTCGTACCAGCCGCAGCGACGCGGGCGGCCGGTGGTGGTGCCGTACTCGTGGCCGACCTTGCGCAGGTGCTCGCCGGCGTCGTCGAACAGCTCGGTGGGGAACGGGCCCTCGCCGACGCGGGTCGTGTACGCCTTCACGATGCCGATGACCTGGTCCATCCGCATCGGCGGGATGCCGGAGCCGGTGCAGGCGCCGCCGGCGGTGGCCGAGGAGGAGGTCACGAACGGGTAGGTGCCGTGGTCGACGTCCAGCAGCGTGGCCTGACCGGCCTCGAGCAGGACCGTCTCGCCACGATCGAGCGCCTGGTTGAGCAGCAGCACGGTGTCGGCGACGTAGGGACGCAGCCGGTCGGCGTGCACGAGCAGGCCGTCGACGATCTCGTCGACGCCCGGGGCCTTGCGGTTGTAGACCTTGGTGAGGATCTGGCTCTTGAGCTCGAGCGCGCCCTCGACCTTCTGGCGCAGGATCGACTCGTCGAAGAGGTCCTGGACGCGGATGCCGATGCGGTTCATCTTGTCGGCGTAGGTCGGGCCGATGCCGCGGCCGGTGGTGCCGATCCGGCGGGAGCCGAGGAAGCGCTCGGTGACCTTGTCGATCGTCCGGTTGTAGTCCGGGATGACGTGGGCGCTGGCCGAGACGACGAGGCGGGAGGTGTCGATCCCGCGGGCCTCGAGGCCGTCGATCTCGTGGAAGAGGACGTCGAGGTCGATGACCACGCCGTTGCCGATCACCGGGGTGCAGCCCGGCGTGAGGATGCCCGACGGCAGCAGGTGCAGGGCGTACTTCTCGTCGCCGATGACGACGGTGTGGCCCGCGTTGTTGCCGCCGTTGAACTTGACGACGTAGTCGACGGAGGAGCCGAGCAGGTCGGTGGCCTTGCCCTTCCCCTCGTCTCCCCACTGGGCTCCGATGATGGCGATCGCGGGCATCTGCCTGCTCACTCTCCAGCCGGGGGACCGCCCTCGCGGCGGGCCCTGAAAGGCGAATGCCCCTGGCACAACGGCCGGGGGCTTGTGCGGCAGCACGCTAGCACCGGAGACCCCCCGGGGCCTGATCGGCGGGCCTCACCCGTCCGGTCCGGCTGGACGGACGTCCGGATGTCGGACGCACCGGTTCTGCGGCCGGCGGCGGCCGACGTTCCGGTGCACGCTCCTGCACCCGCCCGGGCGGGGGCGCGGGCGGCGGGTCGGACGGTAGCGTCGTCGCCGTGGAGCCGCTGCTGGTCATCAGGAACAGCGGAGCCGGGACCGCGGACGAGGAGAACCTCGAGCTCGGTCTGTCCGTGCTCCGGGAGGCGACGTCGGTCGAGGTCGTCGCGACCGGCGACCCCGGCGAGCTCAACAGCGTCCTGCACCGCGCCGGCACCCGGCGGATCGTCGTGGCGGGCGGCGACGGCAGCCTGCACGCGGTCGTGGCCGCGCTGCACGCCCGCGGTGAGCTCGGCGAGCGGGTCCTCGGGTTGCTCCCCCTCGGCACCGGGAACGACTTCGCCCGCGGCAACGGCGTCCCGCTCGAGGTGGACGACGCGGCGCGGCTCGTGCTCACCGGCGTGGAGCGTCCCGTCGACCTCGTGGTCGACGAGCTGGGCCACGTCGTGGTCAACAGCGTCCACGTCGGGGCCGGGGCGCAGGCCAGCCGGCGGGGCGCGCGCTGGAAGGAGCGGCTGCACCGCGTGGGCGTGGGCCGGGTGAACCTCGGACGGCTCGGGTACCCGGTCGGCTCGCTCCAGGCCGCGGTGCGACCCCCGTTCGTCCGGCTCCGCGTCGAGGTGGACGGCGAGCGCGTGGTGGACGTCGACGAGCCCGTCCTCATGGTCGCCATCGGCAACGGCCGGCACGTCGGCGGCGGCACCCCCCTGACCCCGCTCGCCCGCGTGGACGACGGCAAGGTGGACGTCATGGTGAGCCGGTCCGTCGGCCCGCTGGCCCGCTTCGGCTACGTGGCGGACCTGGTGCGCGGCCGGCACCCCGAGCGGGACGACGTCCTGTACCTGCGTGGGAGCCGGGTCTCGGTGTCCGGCGAGGAGTTCTGGTGCTCCGCGGACGGCGAGATCGACGGCCCGGACCGGCGCCGCACCTGGCGGGTCGAGCCGCACGCGCTGCGGATGGTCCTGCCCGCGATGCAGCCGCCGCCGGCCTGAGCCCCCGCTCAGCCCGCTGCTGACCAGGAGGACCGCGTCAGAGCCAGCCGCGCCGCGCGGCCTCGACCCCGGCCTGGAACCGGGACTCCGCGCCGAGCTCGGTCATCATGTCGGCCACGCGGCGGCGCACCGTCCGCAGGCTGACGCCGAGGCGGCGGGCGATCTGCTCGTCCTGGGCGCCGCTGGCCAGCTGCTGGAGCAGGAACGT
Source organism: Nocardioides sp. GY 10127 (assembly GCF_004919085.1). Lineage (GTDB taxonomy): Bacteria > Actinomycetota > Actinomycetes > Propionibacteriales > Nocardioidaceae > Nocardioides. The sequence goes on from NZ_STGL01000008.1 coordinate 432,005, forward strand.
CCGCATGTCCGAGCGCACCTCGGAGCGCGACTGCTGCGCGTAGGGCACCGCCTGGTCCCACAGCAGCTCGAACCAGTGCGTCATCGCCTGCACCCACCCGGCCTGCCGCACCAGCGAGCGCGGCTCGTCGGCGAAGCCCAGCGGCTCGGGGAGCACCACGTGCGTCGTCCCGATGATGAACATCCGCGTGGGCAGGTCGGGGAGGATGCGGATCTCCTCGCCGACCTCCGCGCGCAGGGAGAGGGTCTCCGGCGCCTCGGAGACGGCCCGCACGGGGTAGATGGCGCGCGAGCGCCGGCCCTTGGCCACGATCTCGCCCACGAGGGCCGCCATGGCGTCCTCACGGGGACGGCGGAACTGGTCCGGGCGCAGCCAGAGGAGGTCCCCGCTGCTCTCGCGGATCAGGCTGGTGAGGAGCTCGACCGGGTTGCCCCCGGAGCTGATCTCCCCGTCGACGGGCAGCACGTCGAGCACCTCGCCGGGCCCGGGGCGCACGTTGGTGGCGGTGAGGAACGGGACGGCGTCGGAGATCGCCTCGAGCCGGCGGTGGGCCTCCGCCGCCGCGCGGGAGGTCTCGGCGATGGCGCGGGAGACGGCCTCGGCGGGGGTGGAGACGAAGACGCGGGAGTCGCGGACGTCCACCAGGCCCCGCTCGGCGAGGGGTGCCAGGTCGGCCAGGAGCTCGGCCTCGGTCTGGAGCAGCGAGGAGGCGATGGAGACGACCTCGCGGCCCGACTGCCCCAGGACCCGCTGGTAGGTCCGCTCCGCCGCGCGCGGCACGCCGAGGGCCGTGAGCACGGACTCGGGGGGCGGGAGCGGCATGACCGGAGAGTAGGACGGGAGATCATCCCGGCGCACAGGTTCACCAGAGTCCGCCCTGATCCCCGCACAGGGACCTGAGTCCCGGGATGGTGTCCGCTTCCTGCCATTGTCCGTTTCTGCCTGGTAAAGGAACCGGCTCCGCCCCGATGATGGCGCGAAGGACGGTCCGGTCCTGCCTTACGGCGGACCGGCGCGACACGGGCTTCGTCGGGGGATGACCCGCATCGTGCACGTCCGGGCGTCGGGGTCGAGTTCAGGGGTTGACTCCGGCGCCCACCCTCCCCCGTGGGTGTCGGCGAGCCGCGCCGGAGACGTCGCTGTCCGCGTGGGGCGCACGGCGCCGCTCCGAGAGACGCGCCGCCGGCACCATCGCGGGCCCGCGCCGTCGCGCGCCGCCCCCGCACGGGCGGGCACCCGCTCCGCCGACTCGGGCCAGGGGCGTCCCTCTCGATACCCTCGCCCCATGAGCACCGACGCGCACCCTGACGCCACCGCGGCCGACGTCACCGAGGACGTCCCCTCGCAGATCGCGGTGCGCAAGGAGAAGCGCGCGCGCCTGCTCGAGGAGGGACGCGAGGCCTACCCGGTCCACGTCGCCCGCACCCACTCGCTGGCCGCCGTCCGCGAGGGCTGGAGCCACCTGGAGTCGGGCGAGGAGACGCAGGACGTCGTCGGCATCGCCGGCCGCGTGGTCTTCTCGCGCAACACCGGCAAGCTCTGCTTCGCCACCCTCCAGGAGGGCATCGGCACCCGCCTCCAGGTGATGCTCAGCCTCGCCGAGGTCGGCGAGGAGGCGCTGGAGGACTGGAAGCGCACCGTCGACCTGGGCGACCACGTCTTCGTCGAGGGCCGCGTCATCTCCTCGCGCCGCGGGGAGCTCTCCGTCATGGCCACGCGCTGGGAGATGGCCTCCAAAGCCCTGCGCCCGCTGCCCACGCTGCACAAGGACCTCTCCGAGGAGTCCCGGGTCCGCCAGCGCTACGCCGACCTCATCGTGCGCCAGGAGGCGCGCGACATGGTCCGCACCCGCGCGGCCATCACCCGCGCCGTCCGCGGCGTCCTCGAGGGCCGCGAGTTCCTGGAGATCGAGACCCCGGCCCTCCAGCTCATCCACGGCGGCGCCGCCGCCCGGCCGTTCACCACCCACATGAACGCCTTCGACCAGCCGATGACCCTGCGCATCGCCCTCGAGCTCAACCTGAAGAAGGCCGTCGTCGGCGGCGTCGACAAGGTCTACGAGCTCGGCCGCATCTTCCGCAACGAGGGCGTGGACTCCACCCACTCCCCCGAGTTCACGATGCTCGAGGCGTACGAGGCCTACGGCGACCAGTTCACGATGGCCGCGCTCATGCGCGAGCTCTTCCTCGCCGCCGCCGACGCGGCGGGCTCGCGCCAGGTCGAGACCCCCGAGGGCGTCATCGACCTCGACGCCGAGTGGCGCTGGCTCCCCGTCTACGACGCCATCAGCGAGGCGGTGGGCGAGGAGATCACGATCGAGACGGACGCCGCGACGCTCATCGGCCACCTGCGCAAGCACGAGATCGACTTCGACCCGAAGTGGGGCACCGAGAAGCTGGCGCTGGAGCTCCTCTCCGAGCTCGTCGAGCCCGGCCTGCTCCAGCCGACGTTCCTGTGCGACTACCCGGCCTCAGCCCAGCCGCTGGCCCGCCCGCACCGCAGCAAGCCCGGCCTCATCGAGGCGTGGGACCTCATCATCGGCGGCGTCGAGCGCGGCACGGCGTTCTCCGAGCTGGTCGACCCGGTCGTCCAGCGCGAGGTGCTCACCGCCCAGTCGCTGGCCGCAGCCGCCGGTGACCCCGAGGCGATGCAGCTCGACGAGGACTTCCTGCGGGCGCTGGAGTACGGCGCCCCGCCGATGGGCGGCCTGGGCCTCGGCCTGGACCGGATGATCATGCTGTTCACCGGCTCCGGCATCCGCGAGACCATCCTCTTCCCGCACCTGCGCCCCGAGGCCCGCTGACCTCACCGGTGGTCGAGGTGCGAGGCCGGCCACGGCCGAGCCTCGAGACCCGGCGACCTCACCGGTGGTCGAGGTGCGAGGCCGGCCACGGCCGAGCCTCGAGACCCGGACCACCGGCGGCGCGGCTCACGCCAGGTCGGCGAGCAGCTCGTCGTAGGCCGTCTGGCTGGTCTCGCGCAGGAACGTGGAGCAGCGCTCCCACTCCTCGGTCTCGCCGATGGCGGTCGCGGCCAGCGCCAGCATCGCCAGGCTCATGAGGAAGCCGCGGTTCGGCTCGTGCTCCCACGGCACGGGCCCGTGGCCCTTCCAGCCGTTGCGGCGCAGCAGGTCCAGCGAGCGGTGGTAGCCGACACGGGCGAACGCGTACACGGTGATCGGGTCGTCCTCGCGCTCGGCGGCCGCGCCCGCCAGGGCGGCCCACGCGAACGGCGAGGCGGGGTGCGCCCGCGCGACGGCGGACGGGTCGGCGCCCGCGGCCAGCTCGGCCTGGGCCGGGTCGACGGGGAGGTGGACGGGCGGGGGCCCGGCCATCAGGTCGGTTCCGATGCTCATGGGGTCATCGTGCCACCGGCCCCACGACACGGGAGCGGGGGCCGGACGCGGGCCGGACGCGACGACGCCCCGCACCCGGGAACGGGTGCGGGGCGTCGCGGCTGCTGCGGGAGCCGGCCCGGGACTCAGCCCAGGAGTCAGCCCAGCGTCTTGCCGGCGGAGGACAGGTCCTGGCAGGCCTCGACCACGCGGGCGGCCATGGCGGTCTCGGCGGCCTTGCCCCACACTCGGGGGTCGTACAGCTTCTTGTTGCCGACCTCGCCGTCGATCTTCAGCACGCCGTCGTAGTTGCCGAGCATGTGGCCGGCGATCGAGCGGGTGAAGGCGTACTGGGTGTCGGTGTCGATGTTCATCTTCACGACGCCGTAGGAGACGGCCTCGGCGATCTCCTCGGGGGCCGAGCCGGAGCCGCCGTGGAAGACGAAGTGGAACGGCTTGGAGCCGGCCTCGAGGCCGAGCTCGGCGACGACGGCCTCCTGGGCGTCCTTGAGGACGGACGGCTTGAGCTTCACGCCGCCCGGCTTGTAGACGCCGTGCACGTTGCCGAAGGTCAGCGCGGTCATGTAGTAGCCGCGGTCGCCGTGGCCGAGGGCCTTGACGGTGGCGATGGCGTCCTCGGGCGTGGTGTAGAGCTTGTCGTTGATCTCGTGCGCGACGCCGTCCTCCTCGCCACCGACGACGCCGACCTCGATCTCGAGGATGATCTTCGCCGCGATGCACTTCTCGAGGAGCTCCTCGGCGATGACGAGGTTCTCGTCGAGCGGCACGGCCGAGCCGTCCCACATGTGCGAGTTGAACAGCGGCGCGGAGCCGTTCTTCACGCGCTCGAGCGACATGTCGAGCAGCGGCCGGACGAAGGTGTCGAGCTTGTCCTTCGGGCAGTGGTCGGTGTGCAGCGCGATGTTGACCGGGTAGTCCTTGGCGACCTCGGCGGCGAACGCGGCGAAGGCGGCGGCACCGGTGGTCATCTTCTTGACCTTCTGGCCGGAGAGGTACTCCGCGCCGCCGGTGGAGACCTGGATGATGCCGTCGGAGCCCGCGTCGGCGAAGCCCTGGAGGACCGCGTTGAGCGTCTGGGACGACGAGACGTTGACGGCCGGGAAGGCGTACTGGCCGCTCTTGGCGGCGTCCAGCATCTCGGCGTACTTCTCCGGAGTGGCGATGGGCATGCGATGAGTCTCCTCACGAGGGCGACGGTGACGTCGAGGACGGCCCGAGCCTAGTCGCTCCCGGCGCTGCCGTTGGTCCCGTGTCCGTGCGACGTACGCTGCATCGTCATGACCTCCGGACCCCCCTCCGCGGGGCTGCACGGCTCCCCCGGCCGCCGGCGCGACCGGACGCTGCTCACCTCCTCCCGCGCGACGCGGTTCCCCGCCACGCCCGCGGCGGCCTTCCGGACGCTCGCCTCCGCCCGCCCGGGGCCCCACTGGTACGCGGACGCGCTGCCGCTGCGGTTCCGCGCGCTGCTCGACGTCCTGCTCGGGGGTGCGGGGGCCGCAGGGGAGCCGAGCGGGCGTGCCCTCCTGCGCGAGGGCGAGCTCGTCGGGTTCTGGCGGGTGCTCAGCTGCGGCCGTGGGCCCGACGGGCACCGGCTGCTGCTGGAGGCGGAGGTCCGCGCGCCGGGCCGGGTGCGGCTGGAGACGCTGGTGCGACCCGCCGGCCGGGGGCGGGACGCCGGCGCCGTGGTGAGCCAGGAGGTCCGGTTCGACCCGGCCGGGCTGCTGGGTGCCGCCTACCTGGTCGCCGACCTGCCCGCGCGCGAGGCGCTCGTCGAGCTCGTGCACCGGCGCGCGCTGGCCGAGGTGAGGTCCGCGCTGGAGGACTGAGGGTGCCCGCCGGCGGCGGATGGTCACGAACGGGCGCGGAAGTCAGGGTTCCGGAGACGTCCGGAACGTCTTGCACCTACGCTGCGGCGACCACCCGTTCGAGAGGACCCCCATGACCCACCGCGGCGCCCTGCCCGCCCTGCCCCGCCTGCTCGCCCTGCTCCTGGGCCTGCTCCTGGGCCCCGTGCTCGGCCTGCTCGCGCTCGCGAGCCCCGTCACCGCCGCCGACGCCTGGGCCGGCGCGCCCTCGGAGGGCGACTGCTACCGGGCGACGTTCAAGCAGGTCTACCAGGCCGCGCTGAACATCGACGCGGTCCCGTGCAAGAAGACCCACCAGGTCGTCGTCCTCAAGACCGGCCTGCTGCCTGCGGACACCGACTGGAGCGACGAGACGGCCGTCCTCGCGGAGATCGGCGACCGGTGCGACCCGTCGTTCGCGAAGGTCTACGGGTCGCCCACGACCGCCTTCCGCACCCTGTACGGCGCGTTCATCTTCCGCCCCACCGACGCGCAGCTCGACCGGGGCGCCCGCTGGTACCGGTGCGACATGACGCTCCTCAAGAGCGACGCCGCCCTGGCGCCCCTGCCCGCCACGCTCCTCAAGGTCACCGCCGCGAACGTGGGGCGGGCGTCGCGCCGCTCGGTGGGCCGGTGCGTGTCGGCGAAGTACGCCACCACGCTGTGCTCCCACGCGCACGTCGCCCGCGCCACGGGCACGTTCGTGGCCAAGAAGCTGAGCAAGAACGACAGCAAGGCGGCCAAGCAGGTGGCGAAGAAGACCAAGGCGCAGTGCCCGAGGCTGACCACCACCGACCAGTGGTTCTACTCGTGGCGCAGGTTGTCCGCGACCACCGCCGTCGTCGCCTGCTTCTCCCGCACCAGCAACTGACCCCCACCGGCGGGGACGCGGGCGGGCTCAGCCCCGCCAGGCGTCCTCGCCGGCGAGGTCGGCGTGCTGCACCACCCACGTGTGCATGGCGATCGCCGCGGCGGCCGAGGCGTTGATCGAGCGCGTCGAGCCGAACTGGGCGATCGAGAAGGTGGCGTCGCACGCCTCCCGCGCCTGCTCCGAGAGCCCCGGGCCCTCCTGGCCGAACAGGAAGCAGACGCGGCGGGGCAGCGCCGCGGTCTCCAGCGGCAGGGAGCCCGGCAGGTTGTCGACGCCCCACAGCGCCACGCCCCGCGCGTGCAGGTCCGCCGCGAGGTCGGGGACGCTCCCGTGGTGCCGCAGGTGCTGGTAGCGGTCGGTCACCATGGCGCCGCGGCGGTTCCAGCGGCGGTTGCCCACGATGTGCACCTCGGCGGCCAGGAAGGCGTTGGCGCTGCGCACGACCGTCCCGATGTTGAAGTCGTGCTGCCAGTTCTCGATCGCCACGTGGAAGTCGTGGCGGCGCGTGTCGAGGTCGGCGCGGACGGCCTCCAGCGTCCAGTAGCGGTACCGGTCCACCACGTTGCGCCGGTCGCCCTCCGCGAGCAGCACCGGGTCCCACTGCGGGCCCTCGGGCCACGGGCCCTCCCACGGCCCGACGCCGACCTCCGGCCGGCCGTGGGGCATCGGGTCGTAGGGCGCGCGCTCCTCGGGGGGCGTGGTCGCCTCGGGGGGCGGGGCCTCGTCACGGTGTCGCTCGTCACGGCCGAGGTCGTCTGGGTGGTCCCGCACACGAGGACGCTACCGGGCCACCCGTAACCTGAGAGGGTGCTGGGGATCGAGCCGTTTCTCCTCGGGCTGGACTTCCTGGACGTGGAGTACTGGCTCGCCCTCCTGGGGCCCGCCCTGTTCTGGGTCGGCCTCGTCGTCGTGTTCATCGAGTGCGGGCTGCTGTTCCCGTTCCTCCCGGGCGACACCCTGCTGTTCAGCTTCGGCCTCTTCGTGGCCGCCGGGAACTTCGACCTGTTCCCCGGCAACGCCGCCGTCGAGCTGACGATCTCCATCGCCCTGCTCAGCCTCTCGGCGTTCCTCGGCAACGTCGTCGGCTACGAGATCGGGCGGCGCATCGGCCCCCGGCTCTACGAGCGCGAGGGCCGGTTCATCAACAGTAAGGGCATCGACCGCACCCGGCTCTTCTTCGCCGAGCACGGCCAGGCCGCGATCGTCGGGGGCCGGTTCGTGGCCTTCGTCCGCACCTACGTCACCGTGGTCGCCGGCGCCACCGAGATGCCGCGCCGGGTCTTCCTGCTCTGGAGCGCCGTCGGCGCGCTGGCCTGGGTCGTGTCGATCACGCTGCTCGGCTACTTCCTCGGCGGGCTGCCCTGGCTCGGCGAGAACCTCGACCTCATCCTCCTGCTGGTGATGGCGGTCTTCTTCGTCCCGCTCGTCGTGGAGTGGGTCAAGGACCGTCGCCGGTCCCGCAGCCGGGCCTGACCGGGCTCGGGCACCCGGGGCGGCTCGGGCGGCTCAGGCGTCTCAGGCGGACGCCGCGAGCCGCCGCTCCTTCACGGACTCCACGACCAGGAGGACGAGCACGATCGCCGCGCCCAGCAGCGCCAGCAGGATCGGGCCGGCCACCGGGTCGTAGGGGGCGAGCAGCGCGCCCGGGCCGTGCGCCTCGCCGTCCTCCGCGCCCCCGCTGGACTGCCAGGGCCACAGCGCGCGCAGCGACCCGATCATGAGGCCGGTCATCGCCAGCAGCGTCAGCCGGCGGTGGTGGTCGAGCAGCCACCGCAGGACCTGCACGAACGAGGCCAGGCCGACGACGGCGCCGAGGCCGAAGACGGCGATGTAGACGAGGTCGCGCTCGTCGACCGCGGTGAGCGTGGTGGTGTAGAGGCCGACGGCCAGCAGGAAGAACGAGCCGGAGACGCCGGGCACGACGAGCGCGCAGATCGCCACCGCGGCGGCCAGGAAGACGACGGGCAGGGCGGGGTCGGCGTCCGCGCTGCCGCCGGCCAGCGAGACCAGCCACCAGGCGAGCGCCGCCATCGTGGCGACGACGAGCACCTCGACGCCCCAGTGCCGGCGACCCTGGGCGGGCAGCATCCGCAGCGGGACGAGGACGGACTCCGCGACCAGGCCGAAGAACAGCCCGCGCGCCAGCTCGGGGTGCCCGGAGACGAAGCCCTCCATGACGCCCGCGATGGTGAGGACGGCGGTCGCCATCCCCACGAGCACGGGGACGACGAGCCACCAGTCGGTGCGGGCCAGCTCGACCCGCAGGCCGGCCAGCCGCTGCGGCCCGAGGACGAGGCGGCGGGCCGCCGAGACGACGTGCGAGGCCGAGCTGATGAGCTGGTCGTACACGCCGGTGACCAGGGCGACCGTGCCGCCCGAGACGCCGGGGACGAGCTCGGCGGTGCCGATGAGGAAGCCCCGGAGGACGTCCAGGGGCAGCAGCGCCCGCGAGCGCCGGGGGTGCGCCGGGGGCGTCCCCGGAGCGTCCGCGCCGTACCCGTCCGCGGCGAGGCTCACGCGCCGCTCACCGCGTCCAGCTGGGCCTTGGTGAGCACCGGGCGGATCTCGAGGCCGAGGTCGGCCAGCGGGGTCACGTCGGCGGGGCTGCGGTCGATCGCGCAGACCACGACCTCGACGATCGCGCCCGCCTCGCGCAGCGCGTTCGTGGCGTCGCGGACGGCGCCGCCGGTGGTGATGACGTCCTCGATGAGGGTGACGCGCTTGCCCGCGACGTCCGGGCCCTCGGCGAGCTTGCAGGTGCCGTACTCCTTGGCCTTCTTGCGCACGAAGAGCGCCGGCAGGTCGGTGAGGCCGGAGACGGCCGTGGCGATCGGGACGCCGCCGAGCTCCAGGCCGCCGAGCAGCTCCGTGCCCTCGGGCAGGAGGCCGACCATCTGGGCGGCGACGCGGCGCAGCAGCGCCGGGTCGGACTCGAAGAGGTACTTGTCGAAGTACTCCGAGGCCACCTGGCCGGAGCGCAGGGTGAACGTGCCCGTGAGGCGGCAGCGGGCGTCGATGTCGGCCGCGAGGGTCTCGTCCGGGACAGGGGTCTGCGAGGAGGTCGTCACGGGGACCATTCAACAAGGTCCGCGAGACGCGCGCGGCCCCCGGCCTCCCGCGGCCTACGGTGGCGGGCATGAGCCTGCCCACAGACACGCCCTCCACCAGCGGCTCTGCCCCCGGCGCCTCCCCGGGGTCCCGGGCCGGTGACCGGGCCGGCGCCCTGCGTCGCGCGGCGCGGCTGGCCGGGATCGCGCCGACGGTCTTCAGCGAGTACTCCGCGCTTGCGGTGCGCACGGGGGCCGTCAACCTCGGCCAGGGCTTCCCGGACGTCGACGGGCCCGGCGAGGTCGTCGAGGCGGCGCGCGCGGCGCTCGTCTCGGGCCACAACCAGTACGCCCCCGGGCCGGGACTGCCCGGGCTGCGCGAGGCGGTCGCCGAGCACCAGCAGCGGCGCTACGGGATCACGCTGGACCCGACGTCCGAGGTCGTGGTGACCACCGGCGCCACGGAGGCCGTCGCGGCCGCCGTCCTGGGGCTCCTGGACCCCGGCGACGAGGTGCTGGTCCTTGAGCCCTGGTACGACTCCTACGTCGCGATGCTCCAGATGGCCGGCGCGGTGCGCGTGCCCGTCCCGCTGCGCGCGCCCGACTTCCGGCTGGACGTGGCCGCTCTGCGTGCCGCGGTCACGGACCGCACCCGCGCCGTCCTGCTCAACACCCCGCACAACCCCACCGGCACGGTGCTCACCGACGACGAGGTCGCCGCCGTCGCGGCCGTGGCCGTCGAGCACGACCTGCTGGTCATCACCGACGAGGTCTACGAGCACCTCGTCTTCGACGGCCGCCGGCACCGTCCTGCCGCGACGTTCCCGGGGATGCGCGAGCGGACCCTCACCATCTCCAGCGTCGGCAAGTCCTTCTCCCTCACCGGGTGGAAGGTCGGCTGGGCGACCGGGCCCGCCCCGCTCGTGGCCTCGGTGCTCGCGGCCAAGCAGTGGCTCACGTTCACCTCCGGCGCGCCGCTCCAGCCGGCCGTCGAGGTGGCGCTGCGCGAGCACGGCGACTGGCCGCAGGCGCTGGCCGCCGACCTCCAGGGCCGGCGCGACCTCCTGCTCGCCGGGCTGGCGGAGGCGGGCCTCGTGGACCCCGCCCGCCCGGTGCGCACCCCCGAGGGCACCTACTTCGCGGTCACGGACGTCTCGCACCTGGGCTGGCCGGACGGCGAGACGTTCTGCCGGGCGCTGCCGGAGCGGGCCGGCGTCGTCGCCATCCCGCTGCAGGGCTTCGGCGACTCCGACGCGTCGCGCCACCTCGTCCGGTGGACGTTCTGCAAGCGCCCGGAGGTGCTCTCCCGCGCCGTCGAGCAGCTGCTGGGGGCGGACCTCAGCGCGGACGTCAGCGCCGGGTGAGCCAGGCGTTGACGTCGCGCCGCAGCAGCAGGATCACGACGGCAACGCACCCCGCGAAGGGCACGAGCAGGACGGGCGTGGCGACCGCGCCCAGGATCATCGTCAGGGCCGCGCAGCCGGCGGAGACGACGAGCAGCCAGCGGGCCCAGTCGCGGCGCTGCCAGACCAGCACGCCGAGGACGACGGCCAGCAGGCTCCACAGCACGAAGCCCGCCATCATCGCGATCATCACCATGAGCAGGAGGTGTCGGTCGAGGCCGGTGGCCACGGAGGGGTCGACGCTCTTCATCTGGGTGATCGCCTCGTCCAGCGCCTGGTCGACCTCGGCGGAGCCGGAGACCAGCAGCGTGACGATCACGAGACCCAGCACGACGGCGACCATCGCGCTGAGCGCCCAGGTCAGCAGGCACGCGGTCACCACGGCCTGCGGGCGTCGCTCCAGCGAGCCGTAGGGGGAGGAGCCGTACGGGGCGGCGGTCCAGGGTCCGGGACGCCGCGGGCCCTCGCCCGGGTCGACCCGCTCGTCCGGCTTCATCCGCCCGGTCTTGGGGTCGTAGCCCGCGGGCGCCTTGTCCGGGTCGAACCACCAGCGACCCGGCGGCAGCCAGAGCATCACCACGGCGGCGGCCACGATCGAGGTGAGGATGCTCCCCACCACGAGGCCGCCGAGGAAGATCGGCACGGCCAGGACGCCGAGCACCGCCCGCGTCAGCCGGGCCGGCTCCCGCAGGAAGAGCCCGAGGACGGCGGCGGCGACCGCGCATGCGGCCACGGCGATCGTGACCCAGTGCAGGAGGTCGAGCAGCTCGGTGGTGCTCAGGCCGAGGTCGCGGCCGGCGCCGCTGGTGACCCAGCCGGCCACCTGCTCGCGGCTGTCGAGCGAGCGCAGGTCGGAGATGCGCTCCCACGAGGTGACCAGCACGCCCAGGGAACCCAGCACGATCAGCCACGAGGCGAACGTGACCTGCGGCGGCCGGGGCGTTGCGTCGCTCACGCTCTCATCCTGACAGACAGCCGAAGCGCCGTGACCAGCAGGGACGTGTCCGCCTGCTGCTGTGCGTGCTGAGGGGTGGGGCCGGCCGTGGCCCGGGCTGGCCGTGAGCGGGCTGGCCTCCAGCCGTCCACGTGCCCCAGAAGGACCGAACCCACACCCGCCCTGACACCACCCCGCTGACCAGCACCAACACTCCACCCCCAGCGCACCGAGACGCCTTCGGTCCTCGTGGGCACGAGGACCCAACCCGCCCGCGGGTAGGGCCGGAGCCCAACCGCTCAGGAACTCAGTCAGCAGACCCGCCACGCCCAGCAGGCCGTCCACGCGCCCCAGAAGGACCGAACCCGCGCCCGCCCGCGACACCACCCCGCTGACCAGCACCAACGCACCACCACCCAGCGCACCGAGACGCCTTCGGTCCTCGTGGGCACGAGGACCCAACCCGCCCGCGGGCCGG
>NZ_STGL01000009.1 GCF_004919085.1 Nocardioides sp. GY 10127
CTCGACCGGCTACTGTCCCACCCACCAAAACATGGTGTTGCAGACGCGGGTTGAATCCACCGCACGGCTCAGGTTGCTGGGGCACCGCTGGTTGGCGGGTGGCTGGGTGGGCGGTGTGTGGGCAACCGTTCGGTGCGGCTGTGGGGTTGGTCAGCCACCGCCGATCGCCGGTGGTGGCTGTGGGGCGGTGTGTGGGCAACCTTTCGGGGCGCGGCTCAGGTTGCTGGGGCACCCCCGGTCGGCGCCGCGAGGCTCAGGCCAGCTCGGCGGCGAGGCGCTCGGCGAGTGAGTCCTGGACGTCGTCCGGCACCCTCAGGTCGTCTCCGGCGCCGAGCCAGCCGAGGACCCCAGGGCCCTTGCGGTCGTCGGGCGGGTCGGGGACCCGCGGCACGAGGTGGACGTGCAGGTGGGCGAACCCCGGTGCCTCGGAGAACTGCATGACGTACGACTTCCGGGCTCCCACGACGAGTCGGAGCGCGGCGGTGAGCCGACCCTGCAGCACGCCCATCTCGGCGAGGGCCGCCTCGGGCAGCTCGTCGAGGGCGAGCACGTGCCGCCGCGGCACCATCACGAGCCACCCCGGCAGGGCTGCGTCGAAGGCGTGGGCGACCCGCCAGTGGTCGGTGAGCACGACCCTCTCCCGAGGGGGCAGCGCGTCGACGCGGGTCTCGAGCCGGCAGTTGTAGCAGTCGTCCACGAGCTCAGTCTGGCGTGCGGCGTCCACCCCGCCGCCCGCCGCCGCGCCCCCGCCACCCCGGGACGTCATGCGAACGCGCCCTGCGGTGCGCCGGGATGGATGACGTCCGCCCCGCCGCCCCGGGAGGTCATACGAACGCGCCCTGCGGTGCGCCGGGATGGATGACGTCCGCCCCCGCCACCCGGGACGTCATACGCACACGCCCCACGACACGCCGGGATGGATGACGTCCACCCACGCCGGCGAGCAGCCGCCGGCCCGGCAGACCCGGCACCCCCCGTTCCCACCCCGTCATGTGTCGAGAGTCATGCGCCCTCGACCGCGTGCAACCGGGCAACCCCGGGCATAGTTGAAAGCGATACGGAGAGCGTGTCGATTTCTACGAGGAGCAGAAGCATGAAGATCGGTGTCGTCATCGGTTCGGTCCGCAAGGGGCGCCGCGGCGCGTCCGTCGCCGAGTGGGTCGCGGAGGCGGCCAAGCAGCGCGACGGCGTGGAGGTCTCGGTCGTCGACCTGGCCGAGTACAACGTCCCGATCCTGGACGAGGAGACCCTGCCGATGATGGCGGGCAAGTCCTACGCCGACGCCGGCGTCCAGGCCTGGAGCGCCGCGATCGACGAGTGCGACGCCTACGTCTTCGTCACCCCCGAGTACAACCACGGCGTGCCCGGCGCGTTCAAGAACGCCGTCGACAGCCTGGGCCCGGAGTGGGTCGGCAAGACCGTCGCGTTCGTCTCCTACGGCGCCGACGGCGGCGTCCGTGCCACCGAGCAGTGGCGCCAGATCATGGTGAACTTCCAGATGTACGACGTGCGCGGCTTCGTCGCCCTCGGCCTCTTCAGCGACTTCGGCGAGTCCGGCTTCGCGCCGATGGAGCGCCGCACCGCCGAGCTGGGCGGCATGCTCGACCAGCTCGTCGCCCTCGCCACCAAGCTGGCCGGCTGACCCCGGCCCCGCCCGGCCGGTCGACACCGGCCACGCGTCGGGTCCTCCCCTGCTGGGCCCGACGTCACGCGCCGACACCGGGCGACGGACACCCCGTTGCCACGGTGTCGGCGCGTTCCCTTACCGTCGTCGCGTGACCTGGCCCGGCCGCTACACCGACACGGGAGTCTTCGTCTGCTTCGAGGGCGGCGACGGCTCCGGCAAGTCCACGCAGTCCGCGCTGCTCGAGTCGTGGCTGGTGGAGGCGGGGCACGACGTCGTCCTCACGCGCGAGCCGGGCGGCACGGACGTCGGGGTGGAGCTGCGCCGGATCGTCCTCTCGCCCGAGACCGGCGTCCTGGCCGACCGCACCGAGGCGCTCCTCTACGCCGCCGACAAGGCCGAGCACGTCGAGCACCTCGTCCTCCCGGCGCTCGACCGGGGCGCGGTGGTCGTGACCGACCGCTACGTCGACTCCACGCTCGCCTACCAGGGCGCCGGCCGCACCCTCGCGGTCGCGGAGGTCGAGCACGTCGCCCGCTGGGCGACCGGGGACCTGCGTCCGCACCTCACCGTCGTCCTCGACCTCGAGCCGGACGCCGCCCTCGCCCGCTTTGAGGGCCGGGACCGGATCGAGGGGGAGTCGCTGGACTTCCACCGCCGGGTCCGCGCCGCCTTCCTGGACATGGCACAGGCGGACGCCGAGCACTACCTCGTCCTGGACGCCCGGGCGCCCCGCGAGGAGATCGCCGCCGCGATCCGCGCCCGCGTCGAGCCGCTGCTCGGCCAGGCCGCCGGGGGGCGACCGTGACCGCACGTCACGGGGTCTGGGGCGACCTGGTGGGCCAGGCGCGGGTGGTCGAGTCCCTCGCGGACGCCGCCGCCGGCAAGGGCATGACCCACGCCTTCCTCTTCACCGGCCCGCCCGGCTCGGGTCGTTCCAACGCTGCGATGGCCTTCGCGGCCGCCCTCCAGTGCGAGCGCGGCCCCGGGCCGGAGGCGGGCTGCGGCGCCTGCCAGCCGTGCCGCACGACGCTGGCCGGCTCGAACCCGGACGTCACCCGCGTCCGCACGGACTCCGTGCAGTTCCTCGTCCGCGACGCCCGCGACATGGTGCGCAAGGCCGCGATGAGTCCCGTCTCCGGGCGCTGGCAGGTCATCGTCGTCGAGGACGCCGACCGCTTCAACGAGTCCTCCGGCAACGCCGTCCTCAAGGCCGTGGAGGAGCCCGGCCCGCGCACGGTCTGGCTGCTGTGCGCGCCCACGGTCGAGGACGTCCTGCCGACCATCCGCTCCCGCTGCCGGCTCGTCTCCCTGGCGACGCCGACCGCCCCGCAGGTCGCGGACTTCCTCGTGCGCACCGCCGGCGTGCCGGAGTCGCTCGCCGCGTACGCGGCCCGGGCGAGCCAGGGCCACATCGGCCGCGCGAAGGCGCTGGCCCTGGACGAGGCCACCCGGAACCGCCGCCGCGAGGTCGTCCGCTACCCGCGCCGCCTCACCGGCATCGGCGCCGCCATGACCGCCGCCTCCAACCTGGCCGAGGTCGCCAAGGAGGAGGCGGACGCGATCACCGGTGAGCTGGACGCCCGGGAGAAGGCCGACCTCGACCAGGCGTTCGGCTACGAGGACAAGGGGCGCCGCCCGCGCGAGTACGCGGCGGCCCTCAAGGAGATGACGGAGGGCCAGAAGCGGCGCGCCCGGCGCCGGGTGCTCGACGTCGTCGACCGCTCCCTCATGGACCTCGTCTCGGTCTACCGCGACGCGATCGCCCTGGGCGTGGGCGCCCCCGGCGAGCTCGTCAACGAGGAGATCCGGGACGAGGTGGAGGAGGTCGTCCGCGCCTCCACCCCCGAGCTGAACCTGCAGCGGATCGAGTGGATCTTCGCTGCCCGCGAACAGATGATGGAGTTCAACGTGCCCCCTGCCCTGGCCCTGGAGTCGATGATGGTCGCGCTGCGCGTGCCGGAGGCCCACCGGTGAGCGGGGACTGGACGCCGCCGGGGTCCTCCCCGCAGCCGCCGCAGAACGGCCAGCAGCCGCCGCAGTACCCGCCCCTCCCGCCGGAGCTCGCAGGCGCGCAGCCGGGCCCCGAGGGGCCGCGACGCGGCTCCACGGCCACCCGCGTGGTCGCCGTCGTGGCCGCCGTCGCGGTGGTGCTGGCCGCGGCCGGCGCCGGCCTGGCGACGGGCCTGGCCTTCTTCGGCGGGTCGGACGACTCCACGAGCGCGTCGAGCACGAGCTCGTCGGCGGCCCCCTCCGAGAGCCCGTCCAGCAGCGCCTCGGCCGACGAGGACGCGACGACCGCGCCGGACGCCTCGCTCCAGCAGTTCTACTCCCAGACGCTCGACTGGGCCGACTGCGGCGACGGCTCGGGCAACGAGTGCGCCACGCTCCAGGTGCCGGTCGACTACGACAACCCGGACGACGGCTCGTTCGGCCTCGCGGTGCTGCGGGTGCCGGCGGCCGACCAGGCGGACAAGGTCGGCTCGCTCGTGGTGAACCCGGGCGGCCCCGGCGCGCCGGGCACCAGCTACGCGGCGGGCGGCAGCTCGGTCTTCACCCAGCCCGTGATGGACGCCTTCGACATCGTCGGGTTCGACCCGCGGGGCACCGGCTCCTCCGACCCCGTCGACTGCCTCTCCGACTCCGAGATCGACGACTTCGTCGCCATGGACCCCGATCCCGACACGGACGCCGAGGCCCAGGCCTCCGTCGACGCCCTGAAGTCGCTCTTCGCCGGCTGCGTGGCGAACTCCGACGACCTGGTGGGGCACGTGACCACGGCCGAGGCGGCGCGGGACATGGACGTCCTGCGGGCGGCCCTGGGCGAGTCGCAGCTCGACTACCTCGGGGCGTCCTACGGCACGAAGCTCGGCGCGACCTACGCCCAGCTCTTCCCCGACCGGGTCGGCCGGTTCGTCCTGGACGGCGCGGTCGACGTCTCGCTCAGCAGCCGCCAGCTCGCCCTCGGCCAGGCCAAGGGCTTCCAGCGCGCGCTCACGGCCTACGTCACCGACTGCGTGGACGGCGCGTCCGGCTGCTTCCTCGGCGACACCGTCGACGAGGGCCTGCAGACGATCTCCGACTTCCTCGAGAGCACCGACTCCGACCCGCTGCCCACCCAGGACGGCCGGACGCTCACCGAGGGCGACGCGTTCTACGGGATCATCACGCCGCTCTATAACAGCGACTACTGGTACCTGCTGACCCAGGGCCTCAAGCAGGCGTTCCAGGGGGACGGCTCGACGCTGATGCTCCTGGCCGACGCCTACACCTCGCGCAGCGACGACGGGACGTACGCCGACAACTCCTTCGAGGCCTACTACGCCATCAGCTGCCTGGACGACCCGGCCTCGGAGTCGATCGCCCAGGTGAAGAAGGACATCCCGGCCTTCGAGAAGGCCTCGCCGACGCTGGGTGAGGTGTTCGCCTGGGGGATGCTCGGCTGCCAGGGCGAGACGCTGAAGGCGACCGAGACGGTCGGCGACATCACCGCCGAGGGCGCCAACCCGATCCTCGTCGTCGGCACCACCCGCGACCCGGCCACCCCGTACGAGTGGGCCCAGGCCCTGGCGTCCCAGCTGGACTCCGGCGTCCTGCTCACCCGCGACGGCGACGGTCACACCGCCTACAACTCCGGCAACAGCTGCATCGACTCGGCGATCGAGGGCTACCTCATCGACGACGTCGTGCCGGACGACGGCACCACCTGCTGATCCGGCGGGGCGCGACCGGAGCCCGCGTCAGCGTCGGTTGATCGGCTCGGCCACGGAGCGGATGCGCTCCGTGGCCAGCTCGATCATCAGCCGCGCGGCGGGGGAGAGGACGGCCCCGGCGCGGTGCACCACCGCGAAGGTGTCGAACTGGCGGGGCCGGAGCGACACCCAGCCCGCGTTGGGGGCGAGCCGGGGCAGGAGCTGCTCGGCGGCGCCGTGGGGGATGACGGAGTCCGCGAGCCCCATCCCCACGACCTCGACGGCCGTCTCGATGTCCTCGACCTCGATCTTGCTGCGGGGGTTGCGGCCGGTCTCGGTGAGCATCTGCCGCAGCGTGGTCCGCGTGGAGTCGACCTCCGCCCACGTGGTCTCGGGCATCACGAGGCTGGCCAGCGAGAGCCGGTGGGCGGTGACGGGCGTGGCCAGGTGCGCGGGGTCGGCGCTGATGTACACGAGCTCCTCGCGGGCCACCGGGGTCACCGTCAGCCCGTCTGCGTTGACGCTGGAGACCGCGAGCATCGCCGCCTCCAGCCGTCCGCGCCGGAGGTCCTCGGCCACGGCGATCGAGTTCTGCCCGACGAGCTCGACGTTGACGCCCGGGTAGCGGGCCAGCACGTCGGCGATGAGGCTCGCGCCGGCGTACAGGCGGGCGATGCCGAACATCCCGAAGCGGATGGTGCCAGTTTCGAAAGAGCGGACGCTCGCGACCGCCTGGCGGGCCTCCTCCACGGACGCCAGGACCTTCTCCGCGTGGGGCCGCAGGGTGTCGGCCACGGAGGTGGGCACGACCCCCCGTCCGACCCGGCGGAAGAGCTGCACCCCGAGGGTCTTCTCCAGGGCTCTGATCTGCTCGGACACGCTCGGCTGGGCGTAGCCGAGCGCGTTCGCGGCACCCGTGAGCGAGCCGTGCTCGTAGGTCGCCAGGAAGCAGGTCAGCTGGTGCAGCGACAGCATGTGACGCACCTCTCTTCAAGCCATAGGTCGAGCCTTGAGAACCGGCTGGAAAGTAAGGCTACCCCTGGGCAAGAGGAGTCCTCAGAATGGAACTCGTCAACGACGTCGATCCGACTCCCCGGGAGGTACCCCCATGTTCGTCCACCACTGCTCCGCCTGCGCCAAGGACCAGCTGATCTTCCCGAGCATGCTCTCGGGCGTCCGCACCACCGAGGTCGGCACCGAGGTCACGTTCACCTGCTGGTGCGGCGCCGAGCAGGCTGCCGGCACCGGCCACGTCCTCGCCGACGCCTGAGCCCCACCGCCTCGGCCACGCTGCCCGAGGCTCATCTGCGCCGGCCGCCGGCGCGCACGCAACGAGCCCGCCCGACCTGATGGTCGGAGCGGGCTCGACGTGTCTCCGGGGTCCCCCGGTGGTCGCGGGTCAGCGGTTGAGCCACCAGATGGCGGCGTTGAGGCACGTCGCGAAGGCCACCCAGAGCAGGTAGGGGGCCAGCAGGACGCCGGCCGCCCGCTCGCGCCGCACGCCCAGCACGAGCGTGGTGGCGACCGCGACCAGCAGCACCACGATCTCCACGAGCGCCCAGCCGTAGAGGGCTGCCGCGAAGAACAGGGGCGTCCAGCAGGCGTTGAGCACCAGCTGCACCGTCCATGCGCCGAGGAACCGGTCGGCCCCGTGCCGCCGCCACACCTGCCAGGCGGCGAGGGCGATGAGCACGTACAGGACGCTCCAGACCGGGGCGAACAGCCACGAGGGCGGTGCCCAGGCCGGCAGCTCCAGGGCGGCGTAGTCCGAGGCCGCGCTGCTCGCGGCCAGGCCGCCCACGCCCGCGGCTACCGCGACCGCCACCAGGAACCCGACCAGCGCCGCGACCTGTCGGCCCCGGCTCGGGGCGGTCCGTCGGCCGGCGTCCGCGTGCCCCTGCGGTGTGGCGAGGGTCGTGCGGCCGGTGTCGGGGAGGGAGCGCTGTGCGGTCATGTCTCCACGGTGCCTCGCGCTCGGCCGACCGCGTCCACCCGGCCGGGTAGGAAGCGGGGAGGCCTGGCGCGTGACCCGGGTCGCCCCGCGTTTTCACGCCAGCGCCGGGCTCTCCCTATACTCACTGCCGTCGCCGGGCCCGGTCACGGGCGCGAGGACACGCCGCCTTAGCTCAGTCGGTAGAGCGATTCACTCGTAATGAATAGGTCGTCGGTTCGATTCCGACAGGCGGCTCCACCAGACAACCCCTGACCTGCAGCGATGCAGGCGGGGGCTGTCGGCGTTCCGGGGCGAAATGGCCCGATTGACACGTTTGCGACACGTTTCAGCGAGATCCGGGGCGCAGATCTGCCCTCTGACGTGCGGTGTCGGGCTCGGTGGCACCGCGATTGCGGACCGCCTCGGGTCAGATGTCGAGGGGTGCGAGCAGCCGGTCGAGCACGGCGCGGAGGTCGGGTGCGACCTCGCGTCGTCCGACGTAGTGGCGGAAGGTGACGGAGGGGTCGCGGTGGCCCAGCTGGTCGCGGGCGGCGTCGAGGGAGACCTCGTGTGCGAGCAGGGTGCCGACGGTGCGGCGCAGGGTGTGGAAGGTCGTGCCGGCCACGGCCAGGTCGAGCGCCGAGGGCGGCTCGTCGACGCGGGCGAGCGCGGTGCGGAGCCGGGTGCGGAGGTTGGAGGTGTGCAGCCAGCCGCCGGTGCGGCCGCGGAACACGGGTGTGTCGTCGTCGGCGGGGGAGTCGGCCAGGCGTCGGCGGAGGAGCTGCACCGCGGCGTCGGGGAGGACGAGGGTGCGGTCCTCGTGGTTCTTGGTCCAGTCCTGTCGGTGCAGGGCCTCGACGTAGCCGGTGCGGGGGTTCACCAGGGTGCCGGTGATCGCTGCGGTGGGCACGTCGGCGTCGAGGTCGAGGTCGCGGCGGCGCAGGGCGAGCGCTTCGCCCTCGCGGCAGCCGGTGGCGAGGAGGAGGTCGACGAGGTCCTGGAGGTCGTGGTTGGGCATGCGCCGGTCGGGGATGCGGACGGCTTCTCGGCGGACGCGCCGACGGAGGTGGAGCGCGGCCTCGACGGTGAGGAAGTCGACCTCGCGTGGCCGGCGGCGTGAGGTCCGCGGGGTGTCCCGCATGGGGTTCGCGGTCATCGCGCCGTGGCGGACGGCGAGGGAGAACATGCCGGACAGGACGACGCGCAGCTGCTCGGTGGCGCGCCCGCCGGGGCGTGCCGGGTAGCGGCCGTGGGGGCGTCCGTTCTCGATGGCGGCGAAGAGGTTGTCGAGCAGCGGGACGGTGATCTCACGCAGGTGCACCCCGCCGAGGGCGGGGACGACGGCGACGCGGACCTCGTTGTCGTAGCCGGCGAGGGTCTGCGGGGCGAGCGGGCCCTCGGATCGGCTCTTGCCGTGCTGACGTCGGTGCTCGAGCCAGATCTCGGCGAGCTCCCCGACGGTGGTGTCGCCGCGGATGGTCTCGGTGCCTGCTGTGTCCCGGGCTGCGAGCTTGCGCTGCACCGCCCGCACGGCAGCGCCCTTGGTGTCGGCCGTCGCGCGGACCGAGCTGACGCGGCCGTCGGCACCCGCACCTGCGCCCGCGCCAGCCACCGCCCGCCGGGTTGGCGGGCGGTGGTGACGGGACTGCTCTCCCCGCGAGGGATGCGGTTCTGGGGCAAGGGTCAGGACTCCATCCAGACGGCGCCCTCGTCGTCCTTCTGTTGCAGCCAGGCCTCGACGGCCGACCGCCGGTACCGGACGTGTCGCCCAATGTGCAGGCAGGCCGGGCCCTGCCGCTCGGTGCGCCACTTCTTCAGGCTGCCCACTGGGATGCCGCCGAGGATCTGCGAGACCTGCTCGGGCGAGAGCAGCGGGTCCTCGGCGTTTAGCGTCGGTGCGGTCTGCGGGTGCTGGTGCTGGGGTGCGGTCATGGTGCCTCCTGGAGCGAACGTGACGACGGGTGCCGTCGGAGACCGTTCGTGACACCAGAGGCGCGCCCCGGGGTCGGGGAGTGATCGCGGGACCGGCCGGGTGTCGGACGGCGCGTTCGAGCCTGGCACCGGGAAGGGTCGGGTGCTGGTGGGCGGCGCCCGTCTGTGGAGGCTCGCCGCCTGTCCACAGGGGCTGCGGTGGTGAGACCTCACCACCGCACTCACCACCGCACTCACCACCGCACTGGCGTCGGTCGGCGTCGGACACGAGGCACCCCGCCGAATCTCCGTGGCCCGAGCGGTGCCCAGGTGGGAGGGTCGGCGTCATGGCTGAGGACGATCCACGGGCCCGGGCGGCGGAGCTGAACGAGCAGCTCAGACCTATCGAGATCTCGGCCGAGACCGTCACGCGGCCCGCTGGCGCCCACACCGCCACCGTCCACGCGTTCCTGCGCCACCTGCGTGAGCAGGGGCTGGACTGCGTGCCCGAACCCCTCTCGCTCGACCGCGAGACCGAGACCCTGCGCTACATCGCCGGTGACAGTGGTGGTGATGCCTGGACACACCAGCACGACGAACGTGGGCTGAGCTCGGCGGCGCGGCTCCTGAGGCGCGTCCACGATGCCTCCGAAACGTGGGTCCCGCCGCGTGAGGCGGTCTTCGCCGCGCCGCCCGTGGACGGCGGTCAGGTCTTCGTCCACGGGGACCCTGGCCCCTGGAACTTCGTGTGGCGGGACGGCGAGGCCGTTGCCCTCATCGACTGGGACTTCCTGCACCCGGCACCGCCGATGAGCGACGTCGCCTACGCCCTGCAGTGGTTCGCGCCGCTGCGGGACGACGAGGCCGCCGTGGAGTGGCACCACTTCCCGGCGGTGCCGGACCGGCGCGCCCGCGCCCGGGCGTTCCGCGATGCGTACGGGATGCCGGCTGGGGTCGACGTCGCCGACGCCGTCATCGCTTGGGTCAGGTACACCGGCGACCACGTGAGGTTCCTGGCCGATCAGGGCCACGAGCCCCAGAAGACCTGGGTCGCCGACGGGCTCGTGGAGCAGACCGAGCTGGCCGACGTCGAGTGGATCGACGCCCACAGGTCGCTGTTCACGGGTTGACGCGTGGCTGGACGCACCCCCCTCTGGCGAGGGCAAGTGCGCGTCCGCATTACGTACGGACGCTTCACCATCCCGGTGATGCACTAGGTGTGTGGGTCTAGCTGCTGGCACCGATCTCTCGGCCTGGCAGGTTCGTTGAGCCGGAGCCCGGCGTGGGAGTCCGGTGGCATGAGTTGTCCGAGCCTGCCGCTGGCCAATGCCGTTGAGGGGGGCAGGGGCGGTTGCCGCCACGTCAGAGTGACACCGGTTCGTGCAGCAGACCCGACTGAGTGGTCCAGCGCATACACGGAATCCTGTGACTTCTCATGAAAGTGGCTCATCGCAGATGAGGGTGTAGTCGGTGTCTGAAGCCTCCGGTCTCGAGGAGGCACCTGGCGATGTAGTTGGTGAGGTTGCGGAACCCGAGCGCGGAGCCGCGGAGGTGTTCGAGGCGACCGTTGATGGCCTCGGTCGGTCCATTGGATGTGCCGGCCCGGTCGAAGTAGGCCAGGACGTCATCGGCTCGCTTCTTCAATGTCCGTCCGAGGGTGGTGAGTTCGGTCAGCGGCTCCGGGACACCGCTCCTGAGTTGGGTCACGTGCCTTCCGTTTCGGGGAGCGGATCAAGCTGACCTGCGGCGATGGCGTCAGTTAGCGCGCCACCAAGGCACTAATCCCAGGCAGCAAGCGGTGTCGAGGCTGACGTTCAGCCTCGGACCTTGATGCTCGTGGCGGCCGCCGGGCACCTCGAGATCGACGTCGAGGCGTACATATCAGGGACGGCATTCGGCGTGTTGCCGTTGACCAGGCGCTCACGAGTCCGTTCTGGCCCTGGTGACGAGGCTGCGCGGTCGAGTGAGTTTCCTGGGCCGACCAGCTGCCACGGGCGCCACGAGCGTCGCGACCTGCAACAACGTGGGCGCCGAAAGTTGGACTCGCCCTCGCGAGCAAGGCACTAAGCCGATTGACCCAACTCAGGTCGAAGTAGGCCAGGACGTCATCGGCTCGCTTCTTCAATGTCCGTCCGAGGGTGGTGAGTTCGGTCAGCGGCTCCGGGACACCGCTGGCCAGTGATGCGATGACCTGGGTCGTGAGCTCGCGGCCCTGGCGGCGGTCTTCGTGGCGGTAGGCGGTGATCATCCGCTGGTAGATGCCCCAGGTCGCTTCGACCTCGACGTGCCGATCGTCGGCGAACAGGGCCCGGAGCCTGGTGGCTAAACCACCGACCCGCACCGACTCGATGTTCGTGACGTCCACATCAAGTGGCCCCTTCATCGCATCCAGCCGTTCAGTCGGGCAGTGTAGGGAGGAACGCGCAAACGGGCGGAGTCTGGCTTGGTCTGCCGTTCCAAGACGCAGTTGGTATCGGTTGGCCGGAGCGCGCGTCTTCGTAGTGTCTACGGACCTGACGTCGGCGGCCAAGGACGGCGATCGCTGCGGCCAGGAAGAAGCCCGAGCCAAAGGACGCCCAGTGGAGGCTGCCAGAGGCGATTGCCTGAACGAGACCGAGGGCAGCGACCATCAGGAACACGACCGGAACGAGGAGGTCCCTGAAACCGTGGCCGCGCCGGTCGCTCGGCGGCTCCACCTTCGGATCCTACTCCCGCGAAGTCGCGGTGTCCGCTCGTCGAACAAGCCCGATTGGAAGGCGGTCGTGATGTTGGCCTTGGCGCGGGTCACCCACCAAAGCAAAGCTTCCTTTGCGTCTTCCATAGCGCCGCAGGGCTATCAACCTTTACCCAATTGGGCCATTGCTCGCCCCCTCTCCCGTCGTCGAGGCTGAACTGGCGGATGGCTGTCGCGGCCACTGTTTCTGAGGAGCGTGCAATGCGGTGGTCATCACGTCTACCTGCTGCAATACTCCTTTCGGTCATGACTTGCATCATTATTGAGGGTGCAGCATTCTCTCAACAGGTTGGGGCCGCCGCGGGCGGCTCCGGTTACGAAAGCGACTTCCGAACACACATTGCCGAGCCGTCCGCGTTCATTAACGGAACCTACGGGCGGACATATTGGGGTGCTGTAACCTTTCCAAACGGGACCTTCTTTCAGTCCGGCTATCTCGATGCGAGCAACCAGTACTCAGATCTCTGTCAGACCGGATTCGCTACCTTTGTAACTGGATTGAACTCGTCGGGCCAGAGCGTCTTCTCAGATCTCTACAATGATGGCCACTGCAATCTCACTGGTGACCACTACTTCCGACTGCTGATCACGAACGTAACGTCAAGCGCAGTATCCTGGCGCTGGGCACTCGACGGCGTGACCTATGGTCCGACACTGTCCATGTCTTTGTCGAACTCAAGTTTTCAACGACTAAATGCTGGGGTCATATCTGAGATAGTCGACCCGAACCCCATTGGCTCATCGGCGGCATTTCCGACGGTCACATACAACCCGGCCATACAATTCAAGAATTCTAGTGGAGTGTGGGTCGACGCCACTCACGGTCACTTCCTCGAGTCGCCGGACAATACATGCAGATATGCCCTGAAGGTATTGGCGGACGCTGACATACGTACCGGCCTCTCAGGTGTCATAAATGCAACGCAATGCTACAGCTCAGGGGACAGCCTATGGTGAGCACAACGGCCGTGAGGCACCTCGTTTCGCTTGCCGTCATTATCGTAAGCGTCACGTTTTCGACAGCTTGCTCGAGACAGGGTCAGAATTCGGCAACTGAACAGAGCCCACTTGCCTCCAATACGGTTTCTCCCTCAAGCGGCGTACCGCCCACGCCAGCGTCAACCCCGGTTCAGACGTGTCATGGACTGCTCGACTCCTCCGATGCGGCGCGCCTTGTGCAATCCGGCAGGGCAGTGGCTTTGGTAGTCCTCACGATTGGAAACGAGACGAGCGCCGATGACGCAGCTCGCGTCGTGGGGGTAAGCTCCTCCGAGCTCCTGTCCGGCTCGCTGCCGAGTGGACCTGTTCGGACGCTGGAGCTGGAGCCAATTGTCGCCGGATACGACCCGTTCGCGGCAGGGCCGTATGCAGTACTGGTTGGCGAAACAGGAAGTTCGGGCGCCTACTACGCAGCGGACGGACTGTCAGGCTCTTTTATTGTCGATGAGGGCAAACTATTTGAGCGTTGTCCAAACTACTCAGATCCCGAGAATCCTGACATCGTCAAGGACGGGGTCGTGGAAAGATCCGACGTGACTTCATTGTTTGATGCCGCGTTTGCCGAAGTCGCCGCAAGCGCTCCTCAGTCCTAGCTGTTGCGGGGCAGGAGGTTGGTGACGCGGGGGCTGGGTCGGGGGTGATGCAGGTCGGGCAGGTCCTCTGAAGCGCCCCAGGTTCTCTGCCGGTCCTATACGGGGTGCGGCTCTCGGTTGAGGGTCGCGTAGTGGGCCTGCTCGAACTCCACGGGAGTCATCATCCCCAAAGTCGAGTGCAGGCGTCTGTTGTTGTACCAGTCGACCCACCCCGCGGTGGCGTACTCGACGTCTCCGATGGTCCGGTAGGGGCCGGCGTGGAAGATCGTGGTGCGCACGCACTCGGTCTTGTACAGGCCGATCAAGCACTCCATGAGGGCGTTGTCGTAGGCATCGGCGACTGACCCGATCGAGGGCCGGATGCCCTCATCGGCGAGATGTTCGGTGAACGTGATCGAGGTGTACTGGGACCCGGCATCGGCGTGGCCGATGAGCTCGCCGCGCACCACGGGGTGGCCCTCGCGGCCGCGCTGCCACAGCGCCATCCGCACCGGCACGTCGACGAGCTCGGGTCTGCTGCACGGATAGGTGACATGGTTTTGCGCGCCGCCCTGATGTCGATCGCCGTCACCGCCGTACTCATGCCCCATCTGTGCCCCGCGGCGTCGAAATCCGGGTGTTCGTGCTGGTGGCCGGTTGGGGGAGTCGGGGTCTGTAAATCCGTCGCGGATGCTCCCTGCTCGACTGGTGCCGGTCGCCGGCTGGACAGAGATGCGTGACCAGCGGAAGCTGCGGGTGAAGAGCTACCCTGCGCTGTCCGACGGCACCCGGTTGACCCCGGCTGTGCTGGGCGCCGTGTGCGCGACTGGTGCCCTGGCGCCTGGTTCGCTGGGTGCAGTGACTGAGCCACCGAGTCAGATGGAGTAAGCGCGGCTGCACGAGGCGCCGAAGACCGGTTCCGCGCGTCGTGCTCCGGCCGGCCTCGTGGGGCGGATTCGCGGTCACGCCGACGGCCTGGGCCAGCCGGTGCGTCGTCGCATCAAAGTGACACGTTTGCGACACGTTTCCCGCAGAAACGACACGATTCGCCGCACTTTGTAGCAACGCGCTGCGCTCGCGGGTTTCGCGTTGCTCCAGGTCAGATGCCCTGTTGCTCCTCATCGAGTCGGACCGAGTCGGTTTGTATCCCCCTTTGACAGGTGAATAGGTCGTCGGTTCGATTCCGACAGGCGGCTCCACCAGACAGCCCCTGACCTGCAGTGATGCAGGCAGGGGCTGTCGGCTTTCGCGGCTCAGACAGGCTTCTCCCTGCGGCTTCGCAGGGCCCGCCCCGGTTCGGTGGACGGCTCAGGGTGTGGCGGTCGACTCGCGCGGCACGAGGTGGCACGGCGTCCGACGCACTCCGCCCTCGAGCTGTTGGCCGCCCATGGCGTCGAGCAGCAGCCGGGCGGCGATCTGCCCGACGTCGTAGAGGCCCAGGTCGACGCTGGTCAGGGGAGGCCGGCACGCGTCCACCATGACGTCCCAGTTGTCGAATCCGACCACACCGACCTGGTGTGGGACGTCGATGCCCGCGTCCCGTAGGGACTCGGCGACGCCGCGCGCGATCTGGTCGTTGCCGCACACGACGCCGTCGAATTCAATGCCCGATCGGATCAGCTGCTGCGCAGCCTGGCGGCCCCATCCCTCGGTCCACTGGCCGAGGAGCGGCGGGTGGACCAGCGAGTGTCCCTGCCCCTCCAGCACGTCGGTCGTTCGGTTGAGCCGGACGCGGGACGCGTCGTCCCACCGTCCCGACACGAAAGCGAGCCGGCGGCGCCCAGTGGCGAGCAGGTGCCGCACCGCCGCCTCGGTGCCGGCCGCGTCGTCGGGGACCACCGACACGTCGTGGGGGTCGTCGGACCACGCCATCGCATAGACGGTGGGACTGGAGAGGTCGCGCCCCACGGACTCGCGGCCGAAGATGCCGGCGCCGGTGACGAGGATGCCGTCGACGCGACGCTGGAGGAAGGAGTCCACGAAGAACTGCTCGCGGATGCGGTCGCCACGTCCGTCGCACAGCAGGAGGGCGACGCCCTCCTGGGCGAGTGCCTCCGTGGCTCCGAGCAGGACGGGCGCGGTGAGTCTGCCGAACCGGTCGCTGGTGATGACCCCTACGGTGTTCGTCCGTCCGGCGAGCAGGCTGGCAGCCACTGCGTTGGTCTGGTACCGGAGCTCGCGAGCGGCCTCCACGATGCGCTCCCGCGTCTCGTGGCGGACAGCGCCTTTGCCCGACAGCGCCTTGGACACGGTCGAGATGGACACTCCGGCGCGCTCGGCCACGTCGGCAGCGGTCGGGCTGCGTCGACGGGGGGCGGAGGGGTCCGTCGCCTGCGTCTCGGTCACGGAGGAAAAGTAGCAGAAAACTGCGGAAGACATTTCCGAACGCCGCCTCGACTCCCGTTGCTGGACTCGGACTGTCCACACAGGCCGTCCACGCTCGGTGCGCCGCTGCAGGGCTGCGCATCCGTTTCGGACATGACTGTGACGCCAGTCACGAAAACCTGTGGAAAAACATTGACAGATTTGGAAACCGATTGCCACAGTCGGGGTCGCCGGCACGTCGCCGGGCGGAACCGAGAGCACCGGGAGTCACCATGAAGCGTTGGGCCAGAGCCGTCGTCGCGGGAGGCGCGGTCGCAGCGAGCGTCTCCGTCCTGGCCGGGTGTGGAGGTGACTCGACCGGCGCGGTCTCGCCGGACACGGTGACCGCCAAGGACGACGGCGCCGAGCTCACCCTCTGGGTCCGAGCCGGGAACGAGGCCGTCACCGATGCGGTGGTCGACGCCTACAACTCCTCGCACCAGAACCAGGTCTCGATCACGCACGTGCCGGCGGACCAGTACGTCGCCAAGTTCGCGGCCGCTGCCCAGTCCGACTCGCTGCCGGACATCCTGACCTCCGACATCGTCTTCCAGCCGCAGATCATCGCTACCGGTGCGGTGATGGACCTGACGTCCCTGCTCGAGGAGTCCGGCGCCGCGGACACCCTGGCACCGGCGCACGAGCAGGCCTCGACCTCGGACGGCAGGACCTATGGCGTCCCCTTCGTGACCGACACCTCGCTGTACGTCTACAACAAGGACCTCTTCCGTCAGGCCGGCCTCGACCCCGACGACCCGCCGTCCACGTGGGACGAGCTGCTGGACGCCGCCGACCGGATCACCGCTCTGGGTGACGGGGTGAAGGGCTTCTACTTCAGCGGGGACTGCCCGGGCTGCCTGGCCTACGACGTCACCCCACTCATCTGGGCGCAGGGCCAGCAGGTGGTCGACTCCGACGGTGGCTTCGACCTCGACAACGAGGCTACGCAGAAGGCGCTCGGGTTCCTCCAGCAGCTGCAGCAGCGCGGTGACATCCCCGACTCGGCCAAGACCGACACCGGGGACGGGTTCTTCTCGGTCTTCGCCAGCGGGAAGATCGGCATCGACCTGGCCGGCGGCAACGGCGTGAACACCGCCACTCTCGGCACGGACCCCTCCTTCGACTTCGGCCTGGCGCCGATTCCCGGTCCGGAGGAGGGCCAGTGGGCGACCTTCTCCGGGGGCGACACGGCCAACATCAGCGCGACCACCGAGCACCCCGACGAGGCCTGGGACTTCATCTCGTGGCTGTCCTCGAAGAGCACCTCCGAGGACCTTTACCTGACGCTGCCCGCGATGGCGCCTCGTACCGACGCGACCGTGCCCGACTCCCTGGGTGATCAGTTCACGGTGCCCGCCCAGCTGATCAAGAAGGGACAGACCTACGTCAGCACCGACTACAACGAGGTCGTCTCCTCCAACCAGGGCCCGTGGCTGGAGATGATCCAGTCCGTCGTGTTCAACGGTGCCGACCCCGCCGAGGCGACGGCCCAGGCCCAGCAGGCCGCGGACGCCATCACCCGATGAGCGTCGTGCTGCAGAACCCGGCACGCGGCGAGCGAGAGGCCGCCCGCCCCACCGTGGCCCCGCGGCCGCGGGGCGGCAAGGGCACCGCGAGGCGCCGCGACAACGTCCTGGGCTGGGCCCTCTCGGCTCCGGCGGCGGCCCTGCTCGGTCTGTTCTTCGTGCTCCCACTGGGGCTGACGGTATGGATGTCGTTCTTCGACTGGCCCGCCTTCGGCCCGCACACGGCGGTGGGCACGGAGAACTACCAGCAGATCGCCACCGACTCGAAGTTCCGCGACGCGGTGGTGTTCACGGTGCTGTACACGGTCGTCACCTCCGTGCTGGGGCTGGCGCTCTCACTGGCGCTGGCGCTCCTGGTCCGTCCCCGCATGCGGTGGCGGACGGGGATCCGCGCGATGCTCTTCGCTCCCGTCACGATCGGGTTCGCGCCGGCCGGGCTGCTGTGGCTGTCCATGTCGAACTCACGCACCGGCGTGCTCCCCTCCTTGGCCAGGGATCTGGGGCTGGCCGACCAGGGCACCGACTGGTTCGCCCACGCCGGCAGCGCGTTGGCCGTCGTCGTGGTGATGACGCTCTGGAAGACCGTCGGCCTGGCCATGCTCGTGCTCATCATCGGCATGGACGCCATCCCCGACGACGTCTACGAGGCGGCCCAGCTCGACGGCGCGAGCGCCGTGTCGACGTTGCTGCGCATCACGCTGCCGTTGGTGCGCAAGCCGCTGTCCCTCGTCGTCCTGCTCACGGTGAGCACCACCTTCCTGTCGTTCGACCAGTTCTTCACCATGACCAAGGGCGGGCCCGACAATCGGACCGTCAGCGTCGTCTACTACCTGTACAACGCGGCGTTCGTCGGCCTGGACCGCGGGTACGCCGCAGCGGTCGCCGTGGTCGTTGTCGTCGTGATGGCCGTGATCTCGCTGCCCCAGGCGTGGCTCCAGCGGGGAGGCGCGCAGTGAGCGCGCTGACTTCCGGGCCGGCGGCCGCGGGTCCTTCCGTCGGCCCGGGAGCCCCCCACCACGGCGGTCGTCCCCGGCGGTCCGGTCGTGGCGATCGGGTTCGCTTCGTCGTGGCGGGCCTGCTGGCCCTGCTCTTCGCGTTCCCGATCGCGTGGACGACCCTCGGCGCGTTCAAGTCGCCGACGGAGGCGAACGCCTCCCCTCCGGTGTGGTGGCCACACGACTGGACGACGGCCAACTTCACCAAGCTCGGCGGCGGGTCCGGCGGCAGCCTGACCACCTACATCGCGCACTCGGTCGCCGTCAGTCTGCTCACCGTGGCCATCACGACGGTGGTCGCCGTCCTGGCGGGGTACGCGATGGCGTTCCTCCGGTTCCGCGGGAAGAACGTGCTCTTCGCGGTCAGCATCGGAGTGCTGCTGGTCCCGTACCCGGCGCTGCTCGTGTCGCTCTTCACGGTGATGGTCTGGCTGGGCCTCACCAACTCGCTCCTCGGACTGGGGCTCGTCTACTCGACCTTCCAGATGCCCTTCGCCATCTACATGATGCGCAACTCCTTCGACTCCGTCCCGGCCGACATCGTCGAGGCCGCGCTCCTGGACGGTTGCGGACGTCTCTCGGCTCTGTGGCACATCCTGCTGCGGCTGGTCGCACCCGGCGTCGTCACCGTCGTCCTGTTCGCGTTCCTCGCGGCCTGGAACGAGTTCCTGGCCGCCCTCGTGCTGCTCAACGACAACAGCAAGTTCACCCTCCCGATCGCGCTGGTCAACGCCCAGAACGGCCCGCTTAACACCGTCGACTGGGGCGGGCTCCAAGCCGGCATCACGGTCACGATGCTGCCGTGCGTGGTGCTGTTCGTGCTGCTCCAGCGCTACTACGTGGCCGGCCTGGTGGCCGGCACCGGAAAGTGACTCCCCATGCCTGAGATCCCAAGCGGACCCGGCCGGTTCGCCACACCCCAGCGGGACGGGAGGCTCGTGGTCTCACCGAGCCTCCAGCCCGGCCGCTTCGACTCGCTCGCCGTGGACTGCCCCTTCGTCTTCTCCGTTGACGGACGCACCGGCATGACCTACGTCGGATGGGACGGCGACGGCTATCAGACCGCGCTCTCCTGGCTCGAGGACGAGCGGTGGACACCCGGCGAGCTCGTGCTGCCGCGTGACCCGGCTGACCCGCTCACCCGCTGGAACGCCGCGCTCACGTCCATCCTGCGGGAGAACGACCTGTGGTCCGGCGGCGAGCTGCGCCGCGTCGGCGGCTGGTACCTCGCCACCTTCCACGCCTACCCGGGCGCCGGCTACGAGGCCGGACCGGGATCCATCGGCTTCCTGCGGAGCCGCGACCTGCACACGTGGGAGCGGGTCGGTGGGGTCCTCCGTCCGGAGGACGGCGCGGAGTGGGAGCGCGGAGGGCTGTACAAGTCGTGGCTGCTCGAGCACGACGGGCTGTTCCATCTCTTCTACAACGCCAAGCAGCGCGACGAGTGGCCCTGGGTCGAGCAGACCGGCCTCGCGGTCTCGCACGACCTGGAGACCTGGACCCGTGTGTCCGAGAACCCGGTGCTGCCGGTGGGCGCAGACGGCGACTTCGACGAGGTCTTCGCCTCGGACCCGTGCGTGCTGCGCGACGGTGACCAGTGGGTGATGTTCTACTTCGGCCTCGCCGAGGACGGTCATGCGCGCGAGGGCGTCGCCACCTCCCCCGACCTGCGGACCTGGACGAAGTCCGGGGACGTCCTCATCGACGTCGGGCCGGAGGGTGCCATCGACTCGCTGTACGCGCACAAGCCGGCGGTCGTCACCCGCGACGGCCGCCTCGAGCACTACTACTGCGCCGTAGCCCGACGCCCCCCGCACGACGTGGGGGACCGCCAGATCACCGAGAGCCGGGGGATCACACGTGCTGTGCGTGACCTCGGCGCGGCAGCCGTGCACGCGCTGCCGGTCGACGAAACCAGCACCTTCCGGGAGGACATCGCATGACCACGCCATCACGCCTGGCAGGCCTCAGGCCGACTCGCACCCGTCTCGTCGCCGCGACGACGGCCGGCCTCGTGGCCGGCCTCGGGCTCGCTGCAGTCGTCCCTGGGGCCTGGGCGTCGCCTACCGGCTCCACAGCGCAGGCGTCCGCCGTCACCGCTGCGGCGGGGTCCGGGACGAGCATCAGCCGGGACGACGACGCGCACACGGTCACCATGACGAGCCCCCGGCTCAGCATGGTGCTCGACACCGACCACCGCGCACTGGTCTCCAGCCTGAGGATCGACGGTGTCGAGGTGCTCGACGCCGGCATGTTCAGCGCTCTCCAGGTGGCCGACGGCGACGGTCTTGACTCCCGTCACCTCGACACCAGCCCGGCCGTGTCCGTCCATGGCGCGACAGTGTCGACCTCCTTCACCCAGTCGGACGACGACGTCAGCGTCGCGGAGACCTGGAAGTTCGTGGTGACCCGCGCGAGCATCAAGCTCCACGTCGAGCGCGTCTACACCTGGGCCGATGGGGCGGCGCGGACCGTTGATCACAACGGGCAGCTCACGATCGGCTGGGCCCGTACCTGGGACGCGATCCGCAGGCCCGACGACGGCGGCACGATCCCGCTCGGCAACGACTACACCGGAAAGAACGGCTTCTACCTCAACGACCCGACCGACCGGTACGGCGTCGAGGAGTCGCGCTTCGTGATGCTGCGCCAAGCCGGCGGCCTGGCCCTCGGTGTCGACGCCACGAGCCAGGGACGCAGCCTGGCGACGGAGTTCTCCTACGACGGAGGGCAGTCCACCTGGCAGGAGACCCAGGTCAGCGCAGAGCCGTCCTGGTCCTACACCGCAGGGGACAAGGACTCGGGCTACGTCTACGGCGGCCACTCGTCCGACGGCACTGACGCGTACATCTACTCTCCCGTCGCGGTCGGTCAGGGCCAGGACGATGTCGTCGACTACACCTTCTCCGGGAAGGACTACGACTGGTACTACGACGTCGGCACCCTCCACGGCGTCACCGACACCAGTGCCTTCAGCTCGCTGCTGAACGACTTCGGGCGGTCCGGCGTGATCGACAAGGACTACGGCATGTCCACCGTCGGGCTGAAGTACCCCGGCGTGGGGCCCTACGACATGATCTATGCCGACCGAACGGTGCTGGGTCTCGACGACCCCGAGGTGACCGCCTCCCACCAGCGCCTCCTCGAGTACTTCCGCGACCACGCGCAGCGCGAGGACGGGCACATGAAGGGCCGCACCTACCACCGCGACCACACATGGGGGGACAGCTCGCTCTTCGACGCCGACCCGGCGTACGCGTTGTCGGTGGCACAGATGTACGACGCGCAGCCCGACCGCGCGTGGCTCGCCGGCATGCGGGACTCGGTCCAGCGATCGCTGGGCTTCATGATCTCCGACTACTACGACGAGGCTGACGGGCTGTTCCACAACGACGTCACGAGTTGCACCAGCACCAAGGGCGCCCGCGAGTGGAGCGACGCCTACTTCGTCCGGTACGAGAGCGCCTACGTCAACGAGCAGATGTACGCCGCGCTCACGGCGTGGGCCGACCTCGAGCGGGACGTGTTCGGGGACGCTGCCACCGCGCAGCAGTACAGCGACCTCGCGGCCAGGCTGAAGGCCGCCTTCAACGAGGACGCGGGCGAGGGAGGCTTCTGGGACGCCGGGACGAACAGCTACGGCTACTGGCAGTGCCCCGACGGGACGGTGCAGGCGCGCATCCAGCACACCCAGGTCAACCTGCAGGCCATCTACTACGGCATCGCCGACCTGGACCGCTCCCACACGATCCTGGATGCCATCGACCAGAACATGCAGCGGTTCCACCTGCCGATGCTGCCGTTGAACTTCACCCCGCTTGGTCGGTCGTACGAGTGGAGCGGAGACCACTTCCCCACGGGTCTCGAGGACGGTGCGATCTACCCGATGATGACCGAGGAGTACATGCGGGCCGCCGCCACGGTGGGCGAGCGCGGACGCAGCCTCGACTACCTCAACAACACGGTCGACCGCTACACGTGGGACGGCTTCAACGGCTGGAGCTTCGTCGACTGGGATCTTGGCGAGCACACCAGCGAGGCCTGGTTCCCGTCCAACGCGAACGGTGCCGGTGGGCTGTACACCGAGGTCCTCGGCATCCAGCCCACCGCCGAGGGCGTGACCGTGGCGCCGAACATCCCGACCGCGATGGACGGCACCAGCGTGACCCGGGCCGTCCACGACACCGACACGGTGACGGTCACCTACCGTGACGAGCTGCACCAGGTGGTCGACTTCAGCAGCGACGTCGAGCCGGTCACCCTGTCCTGGTCGGGGCAGGAACCGGGCGCCCGCTACCGGGTCGTCGACAACGGCGTGGCCAGCACCGTGACGGCGGACGAGCGGGGCAGGGCCGTCTACACCTACACGGGTGCGGGCGAGCACGACGTCCGACTGGTCGGCGGCGACGCCGCCGGCTACCAGCTCCCGGCGCCGCAGGCACCGGACCTGGCCTGGAAGAAGACCGCCACGGCTTCGAGCAGCTGGGAGCAGGACCCCTGGCAGATCGCGAGCGTCACGGACGGGCAGCCCTACAGCGTCGACCACGCCAATGGCTGGTCGAGCGACTCCCAGACCGACGCTGACCACACCGAGTGGCTCCAGGTCGACCTGGGCGCCATCCGGACGATCAACACGGTGACCCTGTGGCCGCAGAACTTCGACATGCAGAAGCCCGGCACCGACTTCCCGATCGACTTCACGATCGAGGTGTCACCGGACGGGACGAGCTGGACGACGGTGGCCGACCGCACGGACTACCCCAAGCCCACTGAGGGCGGCCCGCAGGACTTCGGTGTCGATGCCACCGATGCCCGGTACGTACGCATCACGGGTACCCGGCTCCGGGCCGACGAGAACGGCGAGTACCGCATGCAGCTGGCCGAGGTGGAGGTGTTCGACCGCTGACCCTCCAGCTGGTCCGCGGAGCGCCGACCGCGGACCACCCCGGCGCCGCCAGAGTTGCCGCGATCTCCTGACGGCTGTCGGCCCTGGCCCCTACGCTCCGGCCATGACCCGGTACGAGCAGGCCCTGCACGCCACCATGCTGGTCGGCTGGGTGAAGGACCTGATCGTCCGCTGCCTCTTCGTGGGCGCCGTGACGCTGATCCTGGCGTCGCTCCTGCTCGCCGAGGCCGATGCGCCGGGGGGCCTGGCGTTCGGCGTGGCCTTCCTCGCTGTCCTCGGCGTCCTCTGGGTGGCCTCGCCGCCCATCCCGGAGCTCTACGGCGACGAGGACGAGGACGAGGGCGAGCACCTGGGGATCGGTCGGAGCTACGGCACCCAGGTCTGACCTGCCCCGGAGGCGGGCAGAGGGTCCTCAGCGCACCACCTGCAGCGTGGCGAGCGAGGCGTCCGCGGCGTAGGCGATCCGGACGCCGCGGGCCTGCGCGCGGCGCAGGGTCGCCAGGGTGTCGACGGTGACCTCCTCGCCGGGCACGAGCACCGGCACGCCGGGCGGGTAGGGCGCCACCACCTCGGCGCAGACCCGGCCCACGGCCTCGTCGGCGCCCACGGTCTCGCGCGCCGCGAAGAAGGCCTCGCGGGGCGTGAGCCGCTGCGGCGGGAAGGTGGACGAGGACGCCCAGCCGGCCCCGGCGCTCAATGGGGCGACGGGCCTTGACAGCGAGGAGCCGGCGGCGACCTCCTCCGCCACCCGCACCAGCGCCTCCACGGCCGGCGCGGGGTCGATCAGCCCGACGATCGGCACGAGCATCCCGGCGTCCGCCATCTCCAGCGGCATGCCCCGGGCGGCGAGGGCCTCGGCCAGGACCCGCAGGTCGGGCACGCGGTCCGACCCGGTGACGACGAGCTTCGCGGGGTCCGCGGCGGGCAGCGTGTCGGGGCCGGGGACGACGTAGCCGACCGCCCGCAGCCGGGCTCGCGCCGACGCCAGCAGCGCGGCGAGGTCGCCGAGGGCCGCCCGGGTGCGGGGGTGCTCGAGCAGGGCGGTCGCGGCGTCGGCGGAGGCCAGGATCGCGCCCGCGGGGCTGGTGGTGTGGCCGGCCTCGAAGGCCTGGTCAAGCCGGGCGGGGTCGATCCGCTCCGTCCTCGCCACCACGAGCGCGGCCTGGCTGAACGCCGGCAGCGCCTTGTGCGCGCTCGTCACCAGCGCGTCCGCGCCCAGCGCGAGCGCGTGCGCGGGGTAGTCGGGGTGGAAGCCGAGGTAGGCGGCCCACGCCTGGTCGACCAGCACCGCCGCCCCCGCCGCGTGCGCCACCTCGATCGTGCGGCGGCGCTGCGGGTGCAGGGTCCCGAGGTACGAGGGCTCCACCAGGACGACTGCCGCCGACCGCGCGTGCTCGGCGAGCGCGGCCTCGAGCGTCGCCGGCGCGACCCCGAGCGGGAGCCCGGAGGCCTCGTCGTGCTCCAAGGGCAGCCACACCGGCCGCGCGCCCGACTGCACCAGGCCCAGCAGCGTCGAGCGGTGCGCGTTCCGGGCGACCAGCACCGTGTCGCCGGGCCCGGTGGTGGCGAGCAGCAGCGCCTGGTTGGCGTGGGTGGCCCCGCCGGTGGAGTACCGGGCGACGTCCGCGCCCCACCGTGCGGCCGCGAGCGCCTCGGCCCGCGCGAGCGTGCCGCGCTCGAGCCCCACGGTGTCGAGGCCGCCGTAGAGCGGCACGTCGGCGGCCAGCACGGCGCCGAGCGTCGGCGACCAGGCGCCCGCCCGGCGCTGGTGGCCGGGGATGGTGAAGGGGGTGGGCGCGGCGGCGGTGAAGTCGGCCCAGGCGCGCAAGAGGGGTGCGCGCTCGAGGAGCCAGGCGTCGAGGTCGCGTGGCTCCTCGGCGTGGGGCCGGCCGGCGTCGGTCACGGCAGCAGGCCCGGCACCCGGTGCTGCTCCCACAGCGCCATCCGGGTGCGGGCGGGCTCGCCGAGGGCGGCGATGACGGCGGGCAGCAGCAGCTCGGTGAGCAGGTAGCCGCCGGCCATCGACTGGTAGGCGCTGCCCACCGTGCTGGGCACGGCGAGCACGACGGAGGCGTCCCGCGAGACCGGGCAGGCGTGGTCGTCGGTGACGAGCAGGACCGTCGCCCCCGCGTGGTGCGCGGCCGTGGCCAGCTCGGCCGCGCTGTGCTGGTAGCGGTGGTAGTCGAAGACCACGAGGACGTCGCGGCGGCCGAGGTCGACGACGGCGCCGAGGTCGCGGCCCAGCGGGTCGCCGAGGTAGCGGACGCCGGGCCGCAGCTGCTCCAGGTGCAGCGCGAGGTTGCTCGCCAGCAGCGAGGAGAACCGGCCGCCGACCAGGAGCAGCCGGCGCGAGGTGTCGGCGAGCAGGGCGACGGCCGCCTCGAACGTGTCGGTGGGGACGGCGGCGAGCGCCGCCAGGGCGAGGTCCACCTGGGCGCGACCCTGGGCGACGGCGGCGGCCACGACCCCGTCCGGGTCGGCGGCAGGCGGGGCCGCGTCGCGCAGGCGGGAGATGGGGCCGGTGGACCGGGCGCTGAGCTCGCTGCGCAGCGACTGCTGGAGGTCGGCGAAGCCCTCGAACCCGAGGCTCTGGGAGAACCGCAGCACGGTGGGCGCGCTGACGCCGGCCCGCTCGGCCAGCCGGGCCGCGCTGGTCAGTCCGGCGCTGGGGTAGTCCGCGAGCAGCGCGCTGGCCACCCGCCGCTCGGCGCGGGAGAGGGACGACAGCGCCGCCGTCGTCAGGTCGTAGACGCGACCGGCCCCGTCGGTGGTCTCCGCCGCCGTGGGAACCGGGTCCGCCGTGTCGTCCATGCCCCCACCCTGTCAGGCGGGCGCGAGCTGGAGGGTGCGGACGGCGCGGGTGGCCAGGTCGACGACGGTGACCGACTCCGGCTCCAGCTGCTCCCACCCGCCCTGCCACTGCCCGCCCTGGGCCGGGTCGGCCGACTCGGCCGACCCGAAGCCGGTGGAGCCGATGACGACCGACCCGTCGGCGCCGTGGCGCAGGCGGAGCCCGAAGTAGTCCTCCACGTGCTCGGCCGGCATGCAGGCCGACTGCATCTCGTCGAGGTCGTCGGCGGGCAGGACCGCGGTCGCGCTGGCGTGCACGGCGACGAGCTGGTGCTCGTCCAGCACGAGGGCGTTGAGGCTGGAGACAGGGAAGTGCGCCCGCAGCTCGGCGACCGCGGCGAGCACGGCGGTGCCGAGGTCGGGGGACGAGGCGCGGTGGCGCCGCACGAGCATGAAGTAGCGCTCGGAGTCGGTCGTGCCGTGCAGGGCCGCGCGCTCGGCGTCCGTGAGGAGCGTGTCGAGGGTCTCGACGGGGCGCAGCGAGCCGTTGTGGGCGAACGCGATGCCCTGGGCGGTGAACGGGTGGGAGTTCTGCGGCTCGACCCGCATCCCGGAGGTGGCCCAGCGCAGGTGGACGACGGAGGCGGTGGACGCCCCGGTGTGGACGGCCGCGCCGAACTGCGCGTCGGTGTTGGCCGGCAGCGCGCTGACCTGCACGGACGGCTCGAGCCCCGCTCCTCCTGCCGCCATGCCCCACCCGTCACCGTGCAGGCGGGCGAGGTCGGTGAGCTCGGTCAGGGTCGTCTCGCCGACGACGCCGGCGACGGTGGAGGGGGCGGGGGAGACGATCCCCAGGAGGCGGCACATGCCCACATTCTGCGGCGTTTGTAATGGATCGAACAAGACGAGTCATTCGATACTGATCTGAAACATGCGTGACATTCTTCGGCTGCAGGATGATGGCTGCACCGCCGTGGGGCACGCCGTTCGACGCCCCGCAACCGATCCGTGAGGAGACCGCCCGTGACCGCCCTGCAGACGCGCACCGACGCCGAGGTCGAGCGCAGCACCCAGGCCCTGCGAGAGGCCGGCACCCAGCTGCTGCTGGGGTCCGTCACCGACCTCGCCGGCGTGACCCGTGGCAAGTACGTGCCCCTCGACCGCGTCCCCGCCTTCCACCGCTCCGGCATGGGCGCCTCCCCGAGCTGGTCGGTGTTCTGCGTCGACAGCGGCATCGCGTTCACCCCCGAGCTCGGCGTGGTCGGCGACCTGCGCATCCGCGTCGACCCCACGCAGGCCCGCCCGGTCGAGGACGGCGTCGCCTGGGCGCCCGGCGAGTTCTACGAGCAGGACGGCACCCCCTCGTCCATGTGCACCCGCGGCGCCCTGGCCCGCCAGGCGGCCCGCGCGGCCGACCTCGGGCTCAGCGTGCTCGTCGGCGCCGAGCTGGAGTGCACCGTCCTCGCCCCCGACGGGAGCCACTCCACGACGTCCCCGTGGTCGCCCTACAGCGTGCGCACCTCGCTCGCCCACGCCGGCCTGCTCCGCGAGGTCACCGCCCGCTTCGCCGCCGCCGGCCTGCCGATCGAGCAGCTGCACGACGAGTACGGCCACGACCAGCTCGAGCTCTCCCTGCCGCCGCTGCCGCCCGTCGAGGCCGCCGACGCCGTCGTCCTCGCGCGCATCCTGCTCTCCCGCGCGGCCGAGTCCCAGGGCCTGCGGATCTCCTTCTCGCCCGTCCCGTTCGCCGGCGAGGCCGGCAACGGCGCCCACCTGCACCTCTCGCTCGCGGACGAGGAGGGCCCGCTGCTCGCCGGCGGCGACGGCCCCCACGGGATGCGCGAGGCCGGGCAGCACGCGGTCGCCGGGCTCGTCGACAGCCTGCCCGAGCTGCTGGCGCTGCACGCCGGCTCGGTGCTCTCGCCCGTCCGGCTGCAGCCGGGCAACTGGGCCGGCGCCGCCGCGTGCTGGGGCCTGGAGAACCGCGAGGCCGCCGTCCGCCTGCTCGGCGCCACCCAGGGCAACCCGCACGGCGCCAACGTGGAGCTCAAGGTCGTCGACCCCAGCACCAACCCCTACCTCGCCGTCGCGACGATGCTCGGCGCCGCCCTCGACGGCATCGAGGAGAAGACCGAGCTGCCGGCCGAGGTCACCGACGCCCCCGACGGCGCGACGCTGCCGCCGCTGCCCACCACCCAGCGCGACGCGCTCGCCGCGCTCGACGGCTCCGCCCGCGCCCGCCGCCTCCTCGGCGACGGGATCGTGGGCGGCGTCCTGGCCGTCCGCACCTACGAGGCCGACACCTTCGGGGAGCGTCCGGTCGCGGACGTCGCCGAGGCGCTGCGCCTCGCCTGGACCTGCTGACCCCGACTGTCCCTCTCTCCACCCTCCTCTCCCGCTTCCCGCACCAGCCGCTCCACCGCCGCCCGTCAGGGCGTCGTCCTCCGCGACGGCGCCCCGGGCCGTCACGCCCTGATCCGCCCTGTCCCGCCCCGTTCTGCCCTGCCCCGACCCACCCACCGGAAGGCCCCTGATGAGCTCGACCGCCACTCCCACGCAACGCCGACGGCTGCCCCTCTGGGTGGCCCTCGCCCTCTCGCTGGCCACGATCGGCCCGACCCTCGCGATGTCCGGCAACGGCCAGGGCCTCGTGGGCACCGTCGGCGCCTCGGTGCCGCTGGTCTTCGTCATCGGCATCATCGGGGTCTCCCTGGTGGGCTACTCCTTCTACCGGCTCACCCAGCACCTGCACCACGCCGGCAACTCCTACGCGCTGGTCGGCGCGACCGTCGGCCCGCGCTCGGGCTTCTTCTCCGGCTTCGCGATGCTCGGCGCCTACCTGGGCTTCTCGATCGGCACGCTGGCGCTGACCGCGGCGTTCGTCAACGCCTTCCTCGCCGAGCTCCAGCCCGACTCCGCCGACCCCTTCCAGCTGCCGTGGCTGCTCGTCGTGGTCGTCGGCGCGGCCGTCTCGCTGCTGCTGGCCGGACGGGACGTCTCGTTCCTCGCCAAGCTGCTGCTGGGCATCGAGGGCGTCGGCATCGTGGCGATGCTGATCCTGTCCTTCGTCATCCTCGGCAAGGGCGGCGCCGACACCACCGGCCTCGACCTCTCGACGTTCTCCTTCGGCGACGGCGGGCCGTCGGCCGTCTTCTCCGGCGTGGTCTCCGCGTTCCTGTCCTGGGCGGGCTTCGAGGCCTGCGCCTCGATGGGTGAGGAGACCGACGACCCCAAGCGCAACATCCCCCGCGCCCTGGCCGGCTCGCTCGTGCTCACCGGCGTGCTCTTCGTCTTCGTGATGTTCGCCCAGACCGTCGGCTTCGGCACCGACCAGGCCGGCCTCGACGCCTTCGCCTCCTCGGGCAACACCCTCGGCGACCTCGGCAGCACCTACATCGGCCAGTGGTTCTCGCTCATCATCATCTTCACCGCCACCGTCGCCGCGTTCGGCTGCCACATGGCCACCGCCGCCACCTCGGGCCGCATGCTCATGGCGTTCGCCCGCGACGGCTTCGGCCCGGCCGCCCTCGGCGTCGTCGACTCCACCGGCGGCCCCCGCCGCGCCAGCTGGCTGGTCATCGTCGTCGGCCTCGTCGCGAACCTGCTCTGCGGGATCACCGGCTGGCCCGACATGGGCTCCGGCTCGGCCGCCAACGACACCTACTTCCTCTTCGCGGTGGCCGGCTCGGTCTCGCTGATGATCTGCTACTTCATGGTCGAGGTCGCCGCCGCCTGGTTCGTCGTCGCGCCCCGCTTCCACCACGTCCACGGCGGCCACG
The DNA here is from genome assembly GCF_004919085.1 of Nocardioides sp. GY 10127. GTDB lineage: Bacteria > Actinomycetota > Actinomycetes > Propionibacteriales > Nocardioidaceae > Nocardioides. The sequence goes on from NZ_STGL01000009.1 coordinate 29,826, forward strand.
CGAAGCTGCGCGGCGTCGTCCTGCCCGTCATCGGCGCGGTCGTGATCCTCATCGTCCTGTGGACCAACGTCTCCTCGGCCACCTCGCCGTTCGACGCCACGATCCTCGGCCTGTGGTGGTGCCTCGTGGGCCTCGTCATCGCCCTCGTCGCCTCCCGCACTGCCAAGGCCGTGGGCGCCCGGCTCACCGCCGAGCTCAACGAGGGCGCGGCCGCGACCGCCGAGGTGGTGGAGGCCCGATGACGGCGGGCAGCCCCACGCTCCCGACCCGCCCCACGCTGCCCTACCCGACCCTCACGACCGCGCCGGCCGGCGTCAGCCTCTACGAGCGGGACGCACGGGCCGTCGCGGGCATCGAGAAGCTCCGGTTCTTCCCGATCGAGGTCGTCTCCGGCCACGGGTCGACGCTCGTCACGCCGGACGGCTCGGAGCTGCTCGACCTCTCCGCCACCTGGACCGCGTGCGGTCTCGGCCACGGCCACCCGGCCGTGGCCGAGGCCTTGGCCCGCGCGGCCGTCGACGCCCCGGGCGCCGGCGGGCTGTCGGCGGTCCACCCCGCCTCCGTGGGTCTCGCTGAGGACCTGCTGGCCGTCGTCCCCGGCTCCGGGGACCGGCGCGTCTACCTCGGCCACGCCGGGTCGGACGCCAACGACGTCGCCATCCGCGCGGCCCGGCACGCCACCGGTCAGCGCACCGTCGTGGCGTTCGAGCACAGCTACCACGGCGGGGTCGGCGTCGCGATGGGCGTCTCCGGCGTCCACGTGGAGGCCGGTGCCGAGGCCGACCCCGACGCGGTCTTCCTGCCCTACCCCAACCCCTTCCGCCCCGGGCCCGAGGGGATCGAGGCGGACGTCGTCGCGATCCTCGCCGCGGCGGACGAGGCCCTGGCCTCCGGGACCGTCGCCTGCCTGCTCGTCGAGCCGATGCTGTCGGACGGCGGGATGGTCGTCCCGCCCGACGGGTTCCTCGCCCGGCTGCACGAGGTGTGCCGCCGGCACGGCGTGCTGATGATCTGCGACGAGGTGAAGGTGGGCCTGGGCCGCCCCGGCCTGCTGCACGCCTTCGCCCACGACGGGATCGAGCCCGAGATCGTCACGTTCGGCAAAGCGCTGGGCGGGGGGCTGCCGCTCTCCGCGGCGGTCGGCCCGGCCGACGTCCTGGACGGGCCGGTGGGGTCCGCGCTGCTCACCACCGCCGGCAACCCGCTCTCCACCGCGGTGGGCCGGGCGGTGCTCGCCACCCTGGTCGCCGAGGAGCTGCCCCAGCGGGCGGCCACGGTGGGCGCCGTCCTGGCCGAGGGGCTGCGGGCGCAGGACTGGGCCGGACGGCTCGGGGAGGTCCGCGGACGCGGCCTCATGCTGGGCGTCGAGCTCGTGGACGCCGACGGCGCGCCCGACCCGGCGCTGGCCGCGCGCACGGTCTACCGGGCGTGGCAGCTGGGCGCCGTCGTTCACTACGTCGGTGGGAACACCCTCGAGGTGACGCCCCCGCTCGTGCTCACCGCCGAGGAGGCCGCCAGGGCCGCCGAGATCCTGGGCTGGGCCGTGCGAGATGCTGCGGCCGGAGTGGTGACCGACGAGGAGGTGGCTCCCTATGCCGGCTGGTGAGACCCCGGGCCTGCCGCCCGACCTGGACCTGCTGTCGGGGATCGAGGACGTCGTCCCCGCCGGGCTGGCCCGCGCCGTCCGGGAGGTGCCGCTCGTGGACCACCACGTGCACGGTGCCTTCACCGCGGACGTCGAGCGCTCGGCCTTCGAGTACGCGCTGGTCGAGGCCTCGACCGACCCCGTGCCCGCCTGGGACTCCGCGTTCGCGACGCCGCTCGGCCTCTCGCTGCGACGCTGGTGCGCCCCCCTGCTCGGCCTGCCGGCCCACGCCGGCGGCGAGGAGTACTGGGAGGCCCGCTCGGCGCTCGGTGCCGACGAGCTCGCCCGCCGCTTCACCTCCGCCGCGGGCGTGGAGCGCTGGGTCGTGGACACCGGCTTCTCCGGGGGGTCGGTGCAGTCGCCGACCGCCCTGGCCGGGACCGGCGGCGGCACCTGGTCGGAGATCGTCCGGCTGGAGCCGATGGTGGAGCGCGTGGTCGCCGAGGTGGCGCCCGCGGACGTCGCCGACGAGGTGCGGACGCGGCTCGCCGCCGCGACCGCGGGGCCCGAGCAGGTCGGCGTGAAGTCGATCGCCGCGTACCGGTGCGGGTTCGACATCGACTGGTCGCGGCCCACCGACGCGGCCGTGGCCGCGGCGGCCTCCGCCCTCGCGGCCGCCACCCCCGACGGGGAGACCCCGCGGGTGGCCGACCCCGTGCTCATCGCGTTCGCGGTGCACGAGGCCGCCGCGCTCGGACTGCCGATCCAGCTGCACGTCGGCTTCGGCGACCGCGACCTCGACCTGCACCGCACCGACCCGCTGCTGCTCCTGCCGCTGCTGCGGACGGTCACCGTGCCCGTCCTGCTGCTGCACTGCTACCCGTTCCACCGGCAGGCGGCCTACCTCGCCCAGGCGTTCGACCACGTCAGCTTCGACATCGGCCTCGCGATCAACTACCTCGGACCCCGCTCCGTCGAGCTGGTCGGCGAGGCGATGGAGCTCGCGCCGTTCGCCAAGCAGCTGTACTCCTCCGACGCGTTCGGCCCGCCCGAGCTGCACTTCCTCGGGTCGGTGCTGTGGCGGCGCGGCATGGCCGTCACCCTCGGCACCTGGCTGCGGCGCGGTGACTGCTCCGAGGCCGATGCCGTCGATGCGCTTCACGCGATCGCGGGTCGGAACGCGCGGCGGGTGTACGGGTTGCCGGGCTGACGGTGGCTGGTGGCTGCTGCCGGCTGGCTGGCCGGTGGGCGGTGTGTGAGCAACCTTTGTGTCGCCCGGTGGGGTTGCTGGCGCACCGCCGGTGGCGGCTGAGCTGGTGGGCGGTGCGTGAGCAACCTGTTGGCTGCCGCAGCAGGTTGCTCAGCCACCGCCCCTCGGCGTCCTGCTGGGGAGCGGTGGCTCAGCAACCGATGAGTCGGCCGCTGAGGTTGCTGGCGCACCGCTCGCCAGCAGCCCGCCGGCGCCGGACGTCATACGAACCGGCCGTGAATCAGTGCGGTGGGTATGACGTCCCGGGTGGCGGGTGCGGGACGTCATGCGAAGTGGCCCTGAGACGGCTCAGCTGTATGACGTCCGGGGCCGGCCGAGGAGCGGTGGCTGAGCAACCGACCCGCAGCCACACCGCGTTGCTCAGGCACGCCCGCGCCGGCCGTCGGAGGTCATACGAACAGGCCGTGGAATGGCCCTGTTCGTATGACGTCCTCGGCGCGGACGTGAGGCCGGGTCAGAGACCGATCTTGTTGACCGCGTATGTCGCCTGGGCGACGGTGAACTGCGACCCGTAGGCGCTGGACAGCTGATCGATCAGCCCCTGCCGGGAGAACGGCTGGAAGTCGAGGTACGACTTGGCCGCCCGGACCGCCTGCTTGTTCCAATCGGTGTCCAGCTGGTCGACTGCCCAGGTGGCGTCGGCGAGCTTGAACCCGGAGCCGTAGTCGGACGACAGCTGGTCGATGAGGCCCTGGCGGCTGAACGCCTGGAACTGCAGGTAGTCCTTGGCCGCAGCCAGTGCGTTGGACATGGCGAGCGTGATCTTGGAGCGGCTCGGGTCCTTCGGGAAAGCGTCCTTCTCGTCAGCCACGCCGTCGCCGTCGCTGTCCTTGCTGTACCGCGCATCGTCCGGGAAGGCATCGAGCTGGTCGGCTACACCGTCCTCGTCGCTGTCCTTGCTGTACTTGGCGTTCTTCGGGAAGGCGTCCTTGTAGTCCGGGACGCCGTCCTTGTCGGTGTCGACATCGTCGGCGGTCTGGACCTTGGGGTCGTCGGGCGCGTAGTCCTCGTCGTCGGTGACCCCGTCGCCGTCGGAGTCGACGGGCTCCACGTCAGGCTCGTCCTCGGTAGCCGGTGTCGGGTCGCTCTCCGCGACGTCGACGGCGCTCGTCCCCGTCTCCGCGGCTGCCGGCGTGGTGTCCTCGTCCTCTCCGCTCAGGGCGCCGATGAACGTGAGGAGCAGGAACGCGGCGATCAGGCCGCTGAGCACCTTGTGCCTCACGAACCAGTTCTTCTTGGCGGGGTCCGGGTCCGCTGCGTGGGAGGTTCCCGCCTGGGCGGTTGCCCCGGCGACCTCGGGTCGCTGTGCCGTGGAGCCGCCGGCATCGCCGCCCGGAGCCGTGTGCTCAGTCCACTTCTGCCCGTCCCAGTAGCGGAGCCCGGTTCCGGAGTGGTCCTGGTACCAACCGGGCGGGGGAGTCTGGTTCATCGTGTTCCTCTCGTCGACACGGCCCGAGTCGCCGCGTGCTCGCAGGACGCTAGGTCGTCAATCGGGGCTTGTCATGGGAATGCGGAAGTCGGAAATTGCTCTCAGGTCGGGGACGCCGCGGTCGACCGCATGCGGCCCGCCGGCGCCGGACGTCATACGAACCGGCCGTGGATCAGTGCGGTGCGTATGACGTCCCGAGTGGCGACTGCGGGACGTCATGCGAAGTGGCCCTGAGACGGCTCAGCTGTATGACGTCCGGGGCCGGCTGAGGAGCGGTGGCTGAGCAACCGGTTCGCCGCATCAGGTTGCTGGCGCACCGCCCCTCGGTGTCCTGCTGAGGAGCGGTGGCTGAGCAACCGACCCGCCGCCGCATCAGGTTGCTGGCGCACCGCCGGTCGCCGAAGACCCGATCAGCGGTGGCTCAGCAACCAACCGGCAGCCACACCACGTTGCTCACGCACCGCCCCCCGCAGCCGCCGAGCACCAGGTCACTACGCTGCCCGGGTGCCCCGCTCCCCGCTCCCGCCCCGGCACGGTCTGCAGGCGGCGTGGGTGGTGACGCCGCACGCCAACCCCGAGCGTCCGGCGCCGTGGCGGACGATCGGGGAGTGGCTGCGCGACGCCGTGGACGACCGCGTCGACGTCGAGGCGATGCTCGCGGCCGGACGCTTCGTGGGCTCGGACGGCGAGCCGGTCGACGAGCAGCAGCGGTACCGGCCCCAGGTGTTCGTGTGGTTCCACCGTGAGCTGCGCGAGGAGCCGGTGGTCCCGGGCGAGCTCGTGGTGGTGCACCGTGACGAGCGGATCGTGGTGCTCGACAAGCCGCCGTTCCTCTCCACCGTCCCGCGCGGCAACCACGTCGTGCAGAGCCTCGTGGTGCGGGCCCGGGAGGAGCTCGGGCTGCCCGACCTCACGACCATGCACCGCCTCGACCGGGTGACCTCCGGGCTCGTGCTCTGCACGGTCGGCAAGGGGTGGCGCGCCGAGTACCAGTCGATGTTCGCCGCGGGCACGGTCCGCAAGACCTACCGGGCCCTGGCGCCGTACCTCCCCGGCCTCGAGGAGCCGCTGACGGTGCGCAACCACATCGCCGCCATCCCGCGGACGGGTCGGGCGCACGTCGTCCCGGACGCCCCCGTCAACGCCGAGACGCTCGTCGAGCTGGAGGAGCGGCGGGGCGACCTCGCCGTCTACCGCCTCTCCCCGCGCACGGGCCGCACCCACCAGCTCCGGCTGCACCTGCGCGACCTCGGCGCCCCGATCGTGGACGACCCGCTCTACCCGGTCGACCTCCACGTCGACATCGACGACTTCTCCCGGCCGCTCCAGCTCCTGGCCAGCGAGCTCGCCTTCACCGACCCCGTCGACGGCACGGCCCGCCACCTCGTCAGCCCCCGCAGCCTCCCGCTCACCAGCCGGGCGGGCGAGGAGCGCGGGGAGCGCGGGTAGCAGGGGAGGAGCAGGACGCCGGGCTCAGTGCTCCCGCAGCGCCTCGATGAGCTCGTCCTTGGTCATGCTCGAGCGGCCCGCGACGTCCAGCTCCCGCGCCCGTCCGCGCAGCTCCTCGACCGTCCACTCCTCGTAGGCGGGGGAGGAGCCTCCGCGCCCGCCCACCTCCGAGCGGGACGACGCGGCCGCCGCGTTCGCGATCCGGGCCGACTTCTCCTTGCTGTTGCCCTCCTCGCGCAGCCGCTCGTAGAGCTCGGGGTCCTTCACGCTCGGGCCGGGGTCGTTGCTGGTGCGGGTCGCCATGAGGGGTCCTCTCGAGAAGGGGGACGTCTCGGGTGGACGTCGCAGCCACCCGTTTCCCCGCGCCCGGCGGCGCCAGACCACCCGGCAGGGTGCCCGTCCTGGGCCTGCCCTGGGCTCAGGCCCGGCGCACCACCCAGGGCTGCTTGCCCTTCGCCGTCACGACCTCGAACCGGTCGTCGCCGGCGGTGAGGACGGCGCGCAGCACCGGCAGCGGCTGGCCCATGGCCTCGGCGAGGCGGGCGTCGGTGAGGCCGTCGTCCGCCCCGCCCTCGGGGCCCGGGGTCAGCAGGCGGTCGACGGCGGCCCAGACGGCGTCGGCGAAGTCCATGACCCGACCCTAGGCGGTCGGGCCGGCGGTGGCGCCGGGCCCGCTGCCGGTGCCGGGCGGCGGGCCGGTCACGAGGGGTAGCACGACCGTCACCGTGAAGGCGTCGGTGTGCGCGCACGGCGGGGCACCGGCCGACCCGGGGCCCTCGACCCGGTGCTCTCCGCGCTGGCACAGCCGCAGCTCGCCGCCCGGCGGCAGCAGGCCCGCCACCAGCGAGAGGCCGAGCCCGGAGCCGGCGCGGCCGCGCGCCTCGTCCCCCCGCACGAAGCGCTCGGTGGCCGTGGCGAGGAGGGCCGGCGGCATGCCGGGCCCGGCGTCGGCGACCGCGAGCACGTAGTGGCCGGCGTCGGTGCGGCTCGTGACGGTGACGGGCGCGGCGCCGTGCGCGCGGGCGTTGTCGAGGAGGTTGACCAGGGTCCGGCTCAGCGAGGACGGCGGCGGCGAGACCCGGGCGCCCGGGGCGCCCAGGTCGGTGCGCAGGTCGTCGCCCGGCACGAGCGCCGCGTAGTCCCGCAGGACGGCGCGGGCGGTCGCGTCCGCGTCGGTGCCGCTGCCCAGGGACTCGGGCGCGGCGCCCGCGAGCAGCACGGAAGCGAGCTCGGCCAGGGCGTCGACGTCCACCTCGAGCTCGCGCAGCGCCGCCCGTAGCTCCTCGGTCGAGCGCTCGCGGCGCAGCGTGAGCTGGATGCGGGTGCGCAGCAGCGTGAGGGGGGTGCGCAGCTCGTGGCCGGCGTCCCGGACGAACCGCTGCTCGCGCTCCAGCGCCACGGCCAGCACGTCGAGCAGGTGGTTGAACGTGGCGCCGAGGCGGGTGATCTCGTCGTCGCGGTCGGGCGGGACGTCGAGGCGCAGGGCGAGCCCGCCCTTGGCGCCGTCGGCGATCTGGAGCGCCCGGGTGCGGTACCGCTCGACCGGCCGCAGGGCCGCCCGGGCGAGCAGGTCGCCCACGAACCCCGAGACGACCAGCGCGCCGAGGCTGGTCAGGGACAGCTGGAGCACGAGCTCGCGCAGGGCCTCGTCGCGGTGGGCCCGGTCGACGGCGACGAGCAGCCACGCGGGCCGGCCCGTCCCGCTCGTGCCCAGCGCCACGGCCCGCACACGCACCGCGCCGGCGTCCGCGGGCAGCAGGGAGCCGACGTCCTCGGTGACGGTGTCGCCGGCCGCGTGATCGGTCGGCAGCTCCGTGACGGGGAGCAGCGGGACCTCGCCCGGCGTGGAGGAGTCGAGCACCTGCCCGTCCGCGTCGAGCACCTGCCAGGCGGCGACCGGCGTGCCGGTGAGCGGTGCGCTCACCTCGCCGTCCTCCCCGACCCGGGTGGCGAGGGTGGACGCGGCGGTGGAGAGGTCGTCGTCGAGGCCGCGGTCCAGCGCGTACTCCACCCGCCAGTAGACGAACCCGCCGGCGCTGGTGAGGAGCACCAGCATCACCAGCACGAACCCGGCGACCAGGCGCCGCCGCAGCGGCAGTCGGGAGACCCGGCGCCGGAGGCGGGTGCGTCGGGAGACGGGGGCGGGAGACGGGGCGGGAGACGGGGCGGGAGACGGGGCGGGCTCGGGGGCGGGCTTGGCGGGCGTCACGGGCTCAGCCGCCCGACCCGGCGTCCACCCGGAACCCGACGCCGCGGACGGTCGTGACGGTGGCGGTGCCGAACGGGCGGTCGACCTTCGCGCGCAGCCCCGCGACGTGGACGTCGATGGCGTTGCTGCGCAGGTCGGTGCCCGGGTCCCACAGCGCGGCCAGGACCTGGTCGCGGGTGACCACCGCGCCCTGCGCGCGGAGGAGGAGGTGGAGGAGGTCGAACTCGCGGGCGGTGAGCTCGACCGGCGCGCCGTCGCGGGTGACGACGCGGGCGGCCGGGTCCAGGGCCAGGCCGCCGCAGGCGAGCACGTCGGCGGCGACCGGGGTGGCCCCGCGCCGGTGCAGGGCGCGGAGCCGGGCCAGCAGCTCCTCGAGGTCGAACGGCTTGGTGAGGTAGTCGTCGGCGCCGGCGTCCAGGCCCTGCACGCGGTCCGGCACCTGGTCGCGCGCGGTGAGCACCATCGCGGGGGTGGTCACGCCGTCGGCCCGCAGGGCGCGGACGACGTCCACGCCGCTGCGGCCCGGCAGCATCCAGTCCAGCAGCAGGACGTCGTGGGCGCCCGGCTCGCTGGCCTCCGCCCAGGCGGCGCCCCCGTCGCCGACGAGGGTGACCTCCCAGCCCGCCTCGCTCAGGGCCTGCTCGAGCACGAGCCCCAGCCGCGGGTCGTCCTCGGCGAGGAGCACCCGCGGGGCGGGCTGGTCGGGGGGCACGGCCTCAGCGTAGGCGTGCTCCCCGACCCCCTCCCCGGGACCCGCGCCGGAGCCGGGGGCGAGGCGTGCGTCAGCCGGTCGCACCCTGCACCGCCAGCGTGGCCGGGCTGCTCGACCCCACCCCGGTGGTGGTCGAGAGGGTGACGACGACCTGGCTGTCGCCCGCGCGCAGCCGGCCGGGCAGCGTCACGGTCTTCACCTGCTCCTCGGCGAGGTCGAACGGCACGCTCCCCAGGCTGCGCCCGGTGCTGCCGTCGGCGGTGGCCACGGTGGCGGTGAGGGTGCCGGCGCAGCCGTCGCTGCCGGTGCCGCAGCCGAGCTGGACCTGGGGGTGCCCCGAGGCGTCCACCTGGGCCGTGGTGCTGGTGAGGGAGAGCAGCGAGGGGAAGGTGTGGCCGGTGGGCGTGTTCGAGGTGTCGGGGTCGAAGCACCCGTCGAACTCGTAGGCCGGGTTGGTGACGGTCTTGCCCGAGGCGTCCGTCATCGTCGCGTAGCCGACGAGCTTGGACGGGCTGGAGGCGGTGAAGCAGTCGTTGCTGCGCACGGTGAGCTCGAACTTGCCGTAGCCCTCCGTGGGCATGGGGACCTCGGGGTCCTGCCAGCTCATGAGGCAGACCCAGTCCGAGCCCGGGCCGGTGTCGGCCACGCTCGGGCCGCCGCGGTCGCACATGGCGACCGGGTCGAGGTCGGCGACGGTGAGCCCGGTGCGTCCGGCCAGGCGTTGCTCCTGCACGTAGACGTGCGCGAAGACGGCCGGGAGCGCGCGCTCGAGGCGGGCCTTGGTGACGGTGCTGCCGGGGTTGGTGGCGAACGCGAGCCCGGTGAGCGCCGCGAGGGCGAGGACGAGCGCGAGGGTGGGGACGAGGACGGGGATGAGGACGCGGCGCATGGGTCAGCCTCCGGTGATGTCGCGACGGTGCAGGATGAACGAGGCGCCGGCCAGGCAGACCGCGGCCCAGGCCGCGCTGACCACGAAGCCCTCGAGGAGCGGCCCGGTGAACCGCGGGTCGGTGAGCAGGCCGTGCCAGGACTCGAACGCGGTGGTGAGCAGGAACGGCCGGACCGGCTCGAGGGTGCCGACCGAGCCCAGCATCTGCATGGCCAGGGCGAGGACGACGGGCACGGCGATCGCCGCGGCCGAGCTCCGGGTCCACACGGACATGAGCAGGGCCAGGCAGGTGAAGCCGAGCAGGGGCGGCAGGACGCTGAGCCACGCCGCGGCCACGAGCCACAGGGCGTGGCCGGGGGCGATCAGCTGGCCCGTCAGCCCGGTGAGGGCCGGCGCGCCCTCGACGAGCAGCGCGGAGGCGATCGTCGAGGCCGCGAGCACCACCAGGACCAGCGTGGTGAGGCCGAGGTTGACCAGTACCTTGGCCCAGAAGAGCCGGTTGCGGCTGGTGGAGCGGGTGAGCACCGTCTTCCAGGTGCCGTGCTGGTCCTCGCTGGCGAAGCTGTCGCCGGCCACCACCGAGGTGAGCAGCGGCAGCACCCACTGGCCGAGGAAGCCGAGGAGCATGAGGGCCAGGGCGAAGCCGTTGTCCAGGGCGAACCGCCCGAACAGCGTGTCCTTCGGCGGGTTGGCCTGGGCGGACATCACCAGCGCCACCGGGATCGGCCCGAGCAGGGCGGCGAGGAGGAGGGCGCGGACGCGCCACTGGGCGGCGAGCTTGCGCAGCTCGAAGCGGACCGCGGCGCTCATGCGGCCGCCCCTCCCGTGGGTGCCGTCCCTGCGGGGTCGGTGAGCATGAAGAAGAGCTCCTCGAGGGGGGTCTGGGTGGGGGTGAGCTCGAGCAGCCCCACGCCGGCGGCGACGAGGTCGGCGACCAGCCCGGTGGTGGCGGCGCGCTGCCCGGCGACGCGGAGGGTGTCGCCGTCCCGCCCCACCCGGAGGTCCGGACGGGCGAGGGCGAGCCGCTCGGCGGCGACGTCGTCGGTGGTGCGCAGCAGGTGGCCCGGCTCGGGGGCCAGGGCGCGCAGGTCGGGCAGGGAGCCGTGGAAGGCCACCGCCCCGCGGGCCATGATCGTGACGTTGTCGCAGATCTCCTCGACCTCGTCCATGTGGTGGGAGGAGAGCAGGACGGTGAGCCCGCCGGAGGCCAGGCGCTTCACCAGCGCCCGCATGTCCCGGATGCCGCCGGGGTCGAGGCCGTTGGCCGGCTCGTCGAGCACCAGCAGCCGCGGGTCGCGCAGGAGGCTGGCGGCCACGCCGAGCCGCTGCTTCATGCCGTAGGAGTAGCCGCCGACCTTGAGGTGGGCGCGGTCGGCCAGGTCGACCGTGCCGAGGACCTCCTCGACCCGGCCTCGGCTCGCGCCGCCGTCCAGGAGCGCGAGGGCCTCGAGGTTCTGCCGGCCGGTGAGGTAGGGGTAGAAGCGGGGCGCCTCGATGAAGCCCGCGACGCCCTCGAGGACGCCGACGCCCGACTCCGCCCACGAGCGGCCGAAGACCCGCACGGTGCCGGAGTCGGGGCGGATGAGGCCGAAGAGCATCCGCAGGAACGTGGTCTTGCCGGCGCCGTTCGGGCCGAGCATCCCGTACACCTCGCCGGGCTCGACGCGCAGCGAGACGCCGTCGACGGCCCGGACGCTGCCGTAGGTCTTCACGAGGCCGACCGCCTCGACGGCCGCGGGTGGGCTGCCGTCCGGGCGGGGGCTGGGGGTGGTGGTCATGGCGCGGACGCTAGGGAGCCGAGGATGAAGCGTTCGTGAAGCGGGCGGGAAGGACGAGACCCCCGCGCTCAGGGCGAGCGCGGGGGTCGGGTGGGTCCGGCCGCTGGGGGAGGCCGGTGGGAGGGGGTCAGGCGGCGGCCGGCTCCGGGGCGGAGGCGGCCAGGGCGGCGGTCGCGCGGCGCTCCTTGACGGTCAGCCAGACGATGCCGCTCACCAGGACGGCGAGGAGCACGGCCGAGGCGCCGTAGGTGCCGAGGCCCAGCCCACCCTTGACGGTGGGCTTGGTGAAGAAGTCGCCGACGGTCGCGCCCAGCGGGCGGGTCAGGACGAACGCAGCCCAGAACAGCGCGACGTTGGAGACGCGGGGGACGAACTTGAGGGCGGCGATGACGGCGAGCAGCGAGGCGATGAGCAGCGCACCGCCCGCGTAGCCCAGCCCGGAGGAGTCGGAGAGGAAGTCACCCATGGAGGTGCCGAGCGTGTTGGAGATGAGGATCGCGGTCCAGAACAGCAGCTCGGCGCGGAACGAGGTGATCTTCTTGAGGGAGAACGGGTGGCCGGTGGCCCGCCAGACGGCGAAGGTGGCCAGGAGCATCGCGCTCAGGATGGCGGCGCCGACGGGGTAGCCGAGGCCCAGGCCCTGCGGACCCCAACCCAGCGAGGTGCCGCTGGACAGGTACTGCGCGGACGCGTCGCGGTTCATGAAGTCGCTGATCGTCGTGCCGGCCATGCTGGTGGTGAGGATGACCGCCCAGTACAGGGCCGGCTGGTACGACTTCGAGCGCATCTGAGCGACGAGGCTGACGAGGAAGACGAGGAACAGGGCGATCGTCGTCAGGAAGTAGCCGAGCTGCAGCGTCTGGGCGAACATGTCGCCCCCGGTCTCGCCGAGCGTCGTCGCGGCGATCTTGAGGACCCAGAATAGCAGGGTGACGTGCGGCAGCTTGGAGGTGGCGGCCTGCCCGATCTCCTCGAGGTCGAGGTCGGGCGAGGACGGCAGCGGGGGAAGGGAGTGGCTCATGCCGAGGAGGGTGAGGCCCGCTCTCTGCACGGAACCTGATCACGTGTTCACCGGTTTCCGGGGGCCTCTCCCCGGGTCCTGGGGCGGTGTGTGGGCAACGGTTGTGCGGGGTGGGCGGGTTGCTGGCGCACCGCTGGTCGGCGTGGCTGGGGGTGGGGCGGTGTGTGGGCAACCGGTGAGCCCGGTGGCCACGTTGCTGGGGCACCGCTGGCCTGCGGGCCTGGGGTGGGCGGTGTTTGGGCAACCGATGAGCCCGGTGGCCAGGTTGCTGGGGCACCGCTGGTTGCGAGGCTGGGGGTGGGGCGGTGTGTGAGCAACCGATGACCGGGGCTGCCAGGTTGCTGGCGCACCGCCGGTCGGCCGGGCGGCCGAGCGAGATGGTCAGGTTCGATGCAGCCGGGGGACCGCACCCTCCTGCCATGACCCCCTCCACGCAGCCGCGCAACGCCGCGCGCACCGGCCTCGACGGCACCCGCACCGGCCGGGCCGGCGGCCCCCGCACCGGCCGCCACGACGCCCACGCCGGTCTCGGCCGCACCATGCTCAACAAGGTCCCCGAGGTCACCCTCTGGTTCTGGGTGATCAAGATCCTCTGCACCACGGTCGGCGAGAGCTTCGCGGACTGGATCAACATGCAGCTCGGCGTCGGCCTGGTCGGCACGGCGGTGCTGTTCACGGTCGTGTTCGCCGTGGTCCTCACCGTGCAGATGCGGCTGCGCCGCTACGTGGCCGGCGTCTACTGGCTCACCGTCGTGGTGGTGAGCGTGACCGGCACGCTCTACACCGACCTGCTCACCGACCAGCTCGGGGTGCCGCTGTGGTTCAGCACGACGGTCTTCTCGGTGCTGCTCGCCGGCGTGTTCGGCGTCTGGTGGCTCCGGGAGCGCACGCTGTCGATCCACAGCATCACCACCACCCCGCGCGAGGCGTTCTACTGGCTCGCCGTCCTCGTCACGTTCGCGCTGGGCACGGCGACCGGTGACTGGACCCTCGAGCTCACCGGCTGGGGCCCCGGCGTCTCGGTCCTGCTGCCGCTGAGCCTCATCGCGATCGTCACGGTCCTCTGGCGCGGCGGCGCCAACCCGGTGCTCGCGTTCTGGGTGGCCTACATCCTCACCCGCCCCCTCGGCGCGAACATCGGCGACTGGCTCGCCAGCCCCCGCAGCGAGCAGGGCCTGGGCCTCGGCACGCTCGGCACCAGCCTCGTCTTCCTCGCCGCGATCCTCGCGACGGTCGTCCTGCTCACCATCACGCGGGTCGACGTCGCCGAGGAGGACGGGCCGGGGGCCGGCACGGGCGAGCAGCAGGACGCTCCGGTCCGGCCAGGCCGCGAGCGCGCGATGCTCGGCGTCCTGCTCGTCGTGGCCGTGGCGACCGTGGCCCTCCTGACGTGGGCCGACCACCAGCCGCACGTGAGCGCGCTGGACGCCGAGGAGGGCAGCGCGCCCGCCTGCTCCTCGGCCGCCCTCGACCCGTCGGCTGCGGCCCCGGCCGCGGCGAAGGACTTCCCCGCCGCCTCGATGGCCGACTACCGCACCATCACCACCGACACCCTCGCCCTGGTCGACCAGGGCGACCAGGCCGGCGCCCAGACGCGGATCACCGACCTCGAGACCGCCTGGGACGACGACGAGTCGACCCTCCAGCCGATGGACTGCGCGGCCTGGACGACGCTGGACGGCCAGATCGACGACGCCCTGACCGCCGTGCGCGCCTCGAGCCCGCAGCAGGCGGACGAGGACCAGGCTCTCCGGACGCTCCTCACCACGCTGGGGGGCTGAGCACGCTGGGCGGCTGAGTCCGCCGGGCGGATGACCGACACCCGTGGGCTGGACCGGCCCGGCCCACGGGTGCGCGGTCAGGTTGCCTGCAGGTGCCCGGGCGCACACTCGTGCCGAGTCGAGACCCCCCGTCCGTCCTCGCCCGTCCTCCTCCGCCCGCGGGAGAGCCCCCGACCACCGGGAGCACCCGCCCCTCCTCAGGAGCCCTCGTGTTCGACCTCATCAACGGCCTGCCGGTGCACCCGCTCGTGGTGCACGCCGTCGTCGTCCTGCTGCCCCTCGCCATCCTCGGCGCGATCGCGATCGCGGTCCGCCCCTCCTGGGCCGTCCGCTACGGCTGGCTGGTCGTGGGCGTCGCCGTCGTGGCGTGCGTCTTCATCCCGATCGCCACCAGCAGCGGCGAGGCACTCGAGCACCGCGTCGGCGACCCCGGCGAGCACGCCGAGCTCGGCGACCAGCTCATCTGGTTCGCGCTGCCGCTGCTCGTCCTCACCGTGGCGCTCGTCCTCCTGGCCCGCCGCAAGGAGCAGGGCAAGCCGGCCGTGGGGCCGTCGTTCCTGCCCACCGCCGTCGCGGTCCTCACCGTCGTGGCCGCCGTCGCCGCGGGCGTGCAGGTCTACCGGGTCGGCGACTCGGGCGCCCGGGCCGCCTGGGGCGACCAGGTCTCCGGCACGACCAACGACGGCCCCCCGCCGGGCGGGCCCGACGGGGACGACAGCTGACCTACTAGCGAGCGACACACATGGCGACCCTTGGCGTCTGCGAGGACGACGCGGCGATCCGCAAGGTCCTCGTGCGCGGCCTGCGCCAGGCCGGGCACGAGGTCGTCGTCGCGCACGACGGCCGCGAGGCGCTGACGCTGCTCGGCGCGGACTGCCCGATCGAGGCGCTGGTGATGGACATCGGCCTGCCCGACGCGGACGGTCGCGACGTCGTCACCGCGCTCAAGGCGGCCGGCCAGCACGCCCCCGTCCTCTTCCTCACCGCCCTCGGCGCGACGCACGACCTGCTCTCCGGCTTCGCCGCGGGCGCCGACGACTACCTCGTGAAGCCGTTCGAGCTCAAGGAGCTCCTGGCGCGGCTCGAGGTGCTCGTGCGGCGCGGCGCGGGGCCGCGCGCCGTCGTCGGCGGCCTCACGCTGGACGCCGTGGCGCACGCCGCCCGGACGGCCACCGGCGAGGTGCTGCTGAGCCCCACCGAGTTCCGGATGCTGGCCGCCGTCCTCTCCCGGCCCGGCGAGGTCGTGCGGCGGCGCACGGTGGTCGCGGCCGCGTGGCCGGACGGCGCGGAGGTCAGCGAGAACACGATCGACTCGTTCGTCCGCAAGATCCGCGCCAAGCTGGACGGGATCGCCTCGCCCGTGCGGATCGAGACCGTCCGCGGGGTCGGGTTCACCGCCCGCGAGCAGGCGGCCGACCCTGCGGCCGGCCCCACGGCCGACCCTGCGGCCGACCCCGCGTGAGCCCGCCGCGACCGCCCCGCTGGTGGGGCCTCTCCGGGCGGTCCGGTTCATGGCCGAGCATCGAGGCCGCCGGCCGCCGACGGCTCGGTCTGCGCGGCCAGGTCGTGACGCTCGCGGCGGTCGTCGCGCTGCTGGTCGCGGTCGTCCTGGCCGTCGTCCTCCAGGCCGTCCTCAACACCTCTTCCTCCTCGGCCGCCGACCGGGTGCTCGACGACCGCGCCGACGCGGTCGTCTCCAGCGTCCTGGCCACCACGACCGCCTCGAGCGGGATCACGGTGCCCGACACCCTCCTCGACCCCGGCGTCGTGGTCTACGACGACACCGGCGCCCTGGTCGCCGGCTCCGTGCCCGCCTCCCTCGGCCGCGTCTTCGACGACCTGTCCACCTCCACCTCCCGGCGGATCGTCCGCGCCGGCGACGCCTACCGCCTCCTCGCGCTCCCCTTCGAGACCGAGGCCGGCGGCGCGGTCGTCGTGATCGCCGAGCCGCTGGCCCCCTACGAGGGCGACGAGGTGCTCGCGCTGGTCGTCACGATCGTCGCGGGCGTGGTGCTGGTGGCCCTCTCTGCGGCGGTCGCCGGCTGGGCGAGCGGCCGGGCGCTGGCACCGGTCGCCGCGATGGCCGCCACCGCGGAGGAGTGGAGCGAGCACGACCTGCAGCGACGGTTCGAGCTCGGCGCACCCACGAACGAGATCCGGGCGCTGGGGCACACGCTGGACGCCCTGCTCGACCGCGTCGCCCAGGCGATCCGCGCGGAGCAGCGCCTCACCGCCGAGCTGGCGCACGAGCTGCGCACCCCGCTCACCAGCCTGCAGGTGACGGCGGAGCTCGCGGCGTCCCGCGACGACCTCGACGCCGACCTGCGCGAGGACCTCGACGACATCCTCGCCGCCTCCCGCTCCATGGCCGCCACCATCACGGTCCTCCTGGACGTCGCGCGCGCCCAGGCCTCCCCGTTCTCGACCGCGGGCGCGGCGGGCGGCACGCCCGGGGGCGGCGCTGCCCCCGGGACCCCGGCGGCCGACGCGGTCCGGCAGGCCGTGGACCAGTACGTGCTCAGCGCCGCGGTGGCCCTCGACGTCCCGGACGACCTGGTGCTGGAGGTCCCCCGGGAGCTGGCGGTGCGGGCGCTGGCGCCCGTGCTCGCGAACGCCGACCGGCACGGCACCCACGTGCGGGTGACCGCGCGGCTCGAGGGCGACCGGGCCTGGCTCGACGTCACCGACGACGGCGACGGCGTGCACGAGGACGACGCGGAGGCGCTGTTCCTCCCGGGCCGCTCGGGCTCCGGGGGCGCCGGCCTCGGCCTGCCGCTGGCGCGGCGGGTGGCGCGCTCGGCGGGCGGGGACGTCACCCACGTCCCCGGCGTCGCCCCCGGTGAGGACGGCGGGCCGGGCACGGCGGCCGGGGCGGGCGGGGCCACGTTCCGGGTGAGCCTCCCGGCTCACGCCCGCGTCGGCTGAGGCACCTCCACGAACCACTCGGTGCCGAGCACGCGGCGCTGGAGCGCGCGGGGCAGCCGCACGAGCAGGGACGCCGTGCGCGGACCGCCCGTGCGCTGGCTGCCGTGGGCCGCGATCGCGCGCACCTTCGGGCCGAGCTGGCGCCGGACGTCCAGGCGCAGGGTGATCTCCTCGCGCGGGGTGAACTTCTCCGAGAGGTCGGGGACCCGGGGGACGGGCAGCACGCGGCCGAGGCCGCGCAGCAGCCGGGAGGCCGCGAGCACGCGCTCACGCTCGACGGTGGCCTCCAGGAGTCGCGGGGCGTCGTCGCCCAGCAGCGCCACCGCGGCCCGGACGACCCGGTGCACCTGGACGTGGTCCGGGTGGCCGTAGCCGCCCGCCCCGTCGTAGGACGTGACGAGCTCGGCGTCCTCCTCGCGCAGGACCGCCGCCACCTCCGGTGCGACGGCGGCCGGGTCGAGCGTGGCGAAACCCCCGGGCGCCGGCGTCCCGGACCCGCTGTCGCGGTGGCCCAGCAGCACCACCCGGGCCACGCCGAGGGCCTCCGCGGAGCGCTCGAGCTCGGCGACGCGGAGCCGGCCCAGCCCGTGGCAGAGCCCCTCGTCAGCGAGGCCCGCCTCGCCGTCGGTGGCCACCACGAGCACGGTGCGGCGGCCCGCGGCGGCCGCGGCGGCCAGCGCCCCGCCCGTCCAGAGGGCCTCGTCGTCGGGGTGGGCGTGGACGGCGACCACGGTGCCCCGCCCCGGCAGGGTGCGGGCATCCGGACGCCTGCTCATCGTCCGGCTCCGTCCGCGCCGGGCGTGCCCACGGGGAGCGCGAGCGGCGCCGCGCCGACGAGGGCGGCGGCGCGGACGTAGAGCGCGTCGGCCCCGGCGACGGCGCGGTCCCAGTCGTGCAGGACGGGGACGGTGCGGTCGTGCTCCCGCACCGCGGCGCGCAGGGCGCGGTCGCCCGCGAGCCGGGCGATCGCCGCGGCCATCCCGGCGTCGTCGTCCGCGAGGAGCCCCTCGGCCCCGTCGGTGACGAACTCCGTCACCCCAGAGGAGCGCGGGGCGACCAGCGGGACGCCGGCGGCCCGCGCCTCCAGCGCCGCGATGCCGAAGGACTCGCGGTAGGCGGGGGCGACGAAGACGTCGGCGGTCGCGAGCAGGTCGCGGACGCCGGCCCGGTCGACGGGTCCGGGCAGGTCCACCCAGTCCATGCCGTGCCGGCGCAGGTAGCGCTCGAGCGCGGCCCGCTGGGGCCCACCGCCGGCGACGGTCGCGCGCAGCGGGACGTCCTCGGGCAGGGCGCGCCGCGCCGCGCGGAGGACCGCCGCCAGCGGCACGGCCCGCTTCACCCGGGTCAGCCGCATGACCGCCACGACGTGGACGGGCGCACCCGCGGGCGAGGGTCGGCCCAGGCCGGCCCACCGGTCGGGCTCGACCGCGTTCGGCAGCACCGCGACCGGCCTGGGCGCGACGACCGGGGCCACCGCGTCCGCGGCCACCCGGCTCACCGCGCTCCACACCGTGTCGGTGCGCTGCGGGGAGACGGCGTGCCGCACGGCCCACGGCAGGGGGCCCATGCCCGCCCACATCGAGTGCACGGTGGCCACTGCGGGCACCCGCTCCTCGTGGGCCGCGCGCAGGGCCGCGGCGGCGAGCGGGGAGAGCACCGAGGCGTGCACGTGGACGACGTCCGGCCGCTCGGCGCGCAGCCGGCGGCGCAGGTCGTCGGTGAGGCCCGCGAGCTGGTGCAGGCTCAGGCCCGTGCCGGGCGCGCGCAGCCGGGTGACGGCCACCCCGGAGGAGTCGACGGCACCGGAGGAGTCGGTCACGCCGGAGGAGCCGTCAGGCGCGGCGGCCGGGTCCGGGGCCAGGGTGACGACCCGGACCCGGTGCCCGCGCGCGTCCTGGTGCGCGGCGAGGGACGCGACGTGGACCTCGATGCCGCCCACGACGGGGGCGTAGCTGTCGGCGACGTGCCAGATCCTCATCGGGCCACCGCCGTCGCCGCCGTGCCGGCCGCACCGGCGCCGAGCCGGGTCCGTCGCCGGGCCGACCACCACCAGGCGGCCAGCCAGGTGCCGCCCACGGGGATCTCCAGGGCGAAGGTGAGCAGCCGGTACAGCAGGACGCCCGCCACCGCGCCGACCGGGTCGGCCCCCGCCGAGACGAGGACCGCGGTGAGGCCGAGCTCGACCGTGCCCAGGCCGCCGGGGGTGAGGGCGGCCAGCGTGAGGACCCGCTCGACCGCGAACCCCGCGGCCAGGCCCACCAACGGGACGGCCGCGCCGGTCACGTGCAGGCACGCGGCGAGCAGGAGCGCGAGCAGCGCGGTGTACCCGACCATGCCCACGGTGAGTCCGGCCCAGCGCGCCCGGGCGGTGCGGGCGGCGGTGCGGCGGGTGCGGAGGAGCTCGGTGCCCCAGGCGCCGCCGCGCCCGCGCAGCAGGAGGCGGGGGAGGGCGTCGAGGGGGCGGACGAGGAGCCGGGTCGCCCGGTCGGAGGCCAGCAGGACGCCGACGGCCACGAGCAGGACGCCGGCCGCGGCGCCGAGCGTGCCGAGCCCGGGCAGCGCCAGCCCGGCCCGCAGCACGTAGGCCGCGGCCAGGGCGGCCACGACCAGCTTGGCCAGGACGTCCCAGACGTTCGTCACCACCGTGTAGGCGGCGACGTCGCGCCCGGAGTAGCCCCAGGTGCGGGCCACCAGCCCGTTCGCGGCGACCCCGGCGGCGCCGCCCAGGGGCAGGACGTTGGCGACGAAGCTGCCGGTCAGGCTCAGCGTCGCCGCGCGCCGGTGGGTCAGCCCCGGCATCGCCGCGGTGAGCGTGACGGTGTGGGTGGCGAGCCCCGCCGCCCACAGCAGCACCAGCCCGACCAGCCACACCGCCGGCACCCCGGTCACCACCGCGAGCACCGAGGCCCAGGGCACGCCCGCGAGCCGCGGCGCCAGCACGGCCACCGCGCCTCCCGCGACGCCCAGCAGCGCGAGGCGGCGGGCCAGCCGGGGGACCAGGCCGGGGCGCGCCCCGGTGGTGGGCGGCAGCTCGCTCGGCGGGAGGGCGCTCGGCGCCAGCTCGGTCGGGGGGAGGGCGTCGGCGACGGTGCCGACGGGTGCGTCAGGGGTCGTGCGGTGCAGGTCGGGGACGGGCATGGTTCCACCGTGCGTCCGCCTTCCTGCACGTCACCTGACCGTCGAGCCACCCCGGGGTGAGGTGCCCGCCCCCCCACGGAACCGCCAGGCGACCGGCACGGACCAGTGCCCGGCGGTCAGGCTGCGTGCAGGTGGGCGGGCGGAGCCTGCTGGACATGTCCACCCTGCTGGTCCCCCGCACCCCGCTCCACCCGTCGCGTCGCCATCGCGCGGTCGCCCCCTGGGGCCTGCCCCCGGTCACGGTGGAGCGTGACGGCGGGCCCGGCGAGCCCGCTGCGCCCGGCAGGACCGGCGGGACCGTCCTCGTCGTCACCGGGAGCTACGGCGCCGGCCACGACGCCGCGGCGGCCCAGGTGGCGCGCGCGGTGGTCGCCTGCGGGGGAGCGGCCCGGGTCGTGGACGTGGTGGACCTGTTCCCCCTCGGGATCGGCCGTGCCCTGCGTCGCCTCTACTTCGCCCAGCTGGCGGTGTGCCCCTCCACGTGGCGTCGGCTCCTCGGCCTGCTGGAGCGCACCTCGGGTCCGAGCGGGCTGCTCGCCCGCGCCCTCCTGCTCCTGCTGCGCGTGCTGCCCGCCCGGGGCCTCCTCGCCGAGGTCGCGGGCGGGCGCGCAGGCGCGACGCACACGGAGGAGAGGGCGGACGCCGTGGTGTCGACCCACCCGTTCGCCGGCCAGGCCCTCGGGCGGCTGCGGGCCCGCGGGCGGCTCGACGTCCCCGTCCTCACCTACCTCACCGACGCCTCCGTCCACGGCCTGTGGATCGCCCCGGGCGTGGACGGGCACGTGGCGATCCACGAGGAGGCGGCCCTCCAGGCGCTCGCCCGGGGCGCGGCCGGGGTCCGGCTGGTCGCCCCGCTCCTCCCGTCGGCCCGGGAGCACGACGCCGGAGGCCGGGCCCGGCTGCGGGCAGCGTGGGCCGTGGGGCAGCGGCCCGTGGCCCTCGTGGTCGGTGGCTCGGAGGGCGCCGGCGACCTGCTGGGCACGGTCCGCGACCTGCTCGGCACGGGCCTCGTCCACCCGGTCGTGGTCTGCGGCCGCAACGAGGGCCTGCGCGCCGCCCTCGCCGGCGTGCCCGGCGTCACCGCCCTGGGGTGGCTGGACGGGCTGTCGGCCGCCATCGACGCCGCCGACCTCGTCGTCCAGAACTCCGGGGGCTTCACCACGCTCGAGACCCTGCAGCGCGGCCGGCCGTTGCTCTCCTACCGGTGCCTGCCCGGGCACGGCGAGGAGAACGCCCGCGCCCTGCGGGCCGAGGGCCTCGCGGAGTGGCCGCAGGACGCCTCGGCCCTTGCCGCAGCCGTGACCCGCGCCCTGGCGGTCACCGGCGCCCGCACGACGGGCTGGGCCGCTCGCCCCCGCTTCGCCGACGTCCTGGCCGAGACCCTGCCGACCGCCAGTCCGCCTGCCAACGGCCTCCCGCTCGACGGCCTCCCCACGGGGGTGTCGGCGTGAGCGCGCCGGGACGGGAGGTCCTCCACCCGGCCCGCGCCGTCGACCGCTGGCTGCCCGAGGCCCTGCACGGCCCCGCACGGCGGGTGCTCACCCCGCGGATGGCGGGGCGCAGCGACACCGGGCACGTCGCCCTCACCCTGGACGACGGGCCCGACCCGCTCTCCACCCCGCACCTGCTGGGGGTCCTGGACCGGCACGACGTGCGGGCCACCTTCTTCCTCGTCGGCGAGCGCGCCGCGAGCGCGCCCGGGCTGGTGCGCTCGATGCACGCGGCCGGGCACGAGCTGGCCGTGCACGGGTGGACGCACGACGCGGTGCTGCGCCGGCGTCCCGACGAGCTCGCCGCCGACCTGGCCCGGACAGCCGACCTCCTCGAGGGCCTGACGGGCCGCCGGCCGCGCTGGTACCGGCCACCGTTCGGCGTGACGACCCGGGCCAGCGTGATCGCGGCCCGCGGGTGCGGGCTGGAGCCGGTGCTGTGGACGGCGTGGGGCCGCGACTGGTCGCGCTACGTCTCCGCGGCCGGCGTGGCCTGGCGGGTGCGCCGCACCCTGCGCCCGGGCGGGACCGTGCTGCTGCACGACACGGACCGCTACGGCACCCCCGGCTCGTGGCGCCGCACCGCCGAGGCGCTGGACGTGCTCCTGCGCGAGTGGCGGGCGCTGGGCTGGGAGGTGGGTCCGCTCCGCGACCACGGCCTCCCCGTGGGACCCCCTCGGCCGCGGGACGTGAGCCGGGTCGCAGCCGTGTGAGGACGCCGTGAGGCCGTGAGGCCGATGGTCCCGTGTCCGTGAAGGACGCGTGCAAGGTCGCTCTCCCGTGGCGCCTCACGGCGTGGGAGGTGCCACCCTGGCACCATCCCCTCCTGTCGACCGCCCCGTGGCGGTGGGCCGGTCCCGTCTGCCGAAGGAACCACCGATGTCCTCGCCGTCCGTCCTCGTCGTCGACGACGACGCCGACTTCCGCGCCATGGTCCGGCTGCGGCTGGAGGACGTCGGCGTGCGGGTTCACGAGGCGAGCACCGGGGACGCGGCCCTCATGGCGATCACGACGGGCTCGGTGCCGGACCTGGTGATCGCCGACCTCCGGCTGCCGGGCATCGACGGGCGCGAGGTGCGCGACCACCTGGCCTACAGCCGGCCCGAGGTGCCCGTGCACGTCTGGTCGGCCCTGCCGCGGACCGGCGCGGACGTCTCCGTCAAGGACCTCGCCGTGCTCTCCGACCTCCTGCGTCGGCACTGCGGCATCAAGACGTCCTGACCCCGCCATGGCCCTCGGGCCGTGGATGCGGGACCCTGGTGGGGTGACGGGTACCGCAGGCACGCCGACCGGCGGCGCGAGCGCCGAGCCGGTGGGGCCGCTGGCCCGTCCCGCCATCGTGCTCTCCCTGACCACGGCGTTCCTGGGCCTCGTCGTCCTGCTGGGGTGGGCGCTGGGGCTCGACGCCCTCACCCACGTCCTCCCCTCCCTGGTGGCGATGCAGCCCGCCACGGCCACCGACTTCGTGCTCCTCGGGCTCGGCACCGCGGTCTTCAAGACGAAGCTGCCCACCCCGCGCGCTGCCGCGGCCGTCGCGCTCGTCGCCGTCGGCCTCGTCGTGGTGATCGCGGGGACCGCGTTCGTCTGCGAGCTGGAGCAGGTGGACTACCCGTTCACGTTCCTGGGTGACATGGCGCAGAACGGCGGCCGGATGTCCGGCATCACCGCCGTCGCGCACCTGACGCTGGCCGGGTCGCTGGCCCTGCTCGTGGGCGGGCGCCGGGCCTTCGCGCACGGAGCCGCCATCGCGGGCGTCGCCATCGGGCTGATGGGCCTCTCCGGCTACGCGTTCGGCCGCTCGGACCTCTACAGCGTGGGCTACTTCCAGACGCTGGCCCTGCACACGGCCGCCGGCATCCTGCTCCAGGGCCTGGCGCTGGTCCTCGCGACGGGTGACGTCGGGTTCATCCGGCTCGCGCGCTCCAGGACGACGGGCGGCCGACTCGCCCGGACGCTGCTGCCCGTGATCCTGCTGGTCCCGCTGGCGACGGGCTGGGTGGGCGTCTGGGCCATGCGGCAGGGGGCCGGGCCGGGCTTCGTCGTCGCGTGCATCGTCACGTTCGTCTCGCTCGCGAGCGGAGCGCTCGTCTGGGGTGCCGGCGCGTGGCTGCGGGACTCCGACGTCCGCCGGGCCGAGGCCGAGCACGCCCGGGCGGCCGCCGAGGCCGCGACGACCGAGGCCGAGGAGGCGCGTCTGGCCGCCGCGGAGGCGCTGGACCAGCTCTCGGCGCTCACCGAGGAGCTGCGCATCGCCAACCGCGACCTGCGCGACTTCACCTCCGCCGCGGTGCACGACCTGCGGGGGCCGCTCAGCGCGATCAGGATCGGGATGCAGATGCTCGAGGTCGCCTCCAGCGAGGAGTCGCGGGCCCGGGTGGAGGAGCGCGTCCGGGCGGCCACCGACCGGGGCATGGCGCTGGTCGACGACCTGCTCGACCTCCAGGAGGTCGGCGCCGTCGACCCGGAGCCGACCCGGATCGACCTGGCCGAGTCCGTGCGGGCCCTGGCCGACGCGGCCTCGGTCACCACCGGCCGCGCCGTGAACCTCGACGTCAACGGCCCCGCCGTGGTCGACGCGGACGACCACCTGATCGACCGGCTCCTCACCAACCTCGTCGAGAACGCGGTGAAGTACACCCCGGGCGACGGGCCGGTCGACCTCGCCCTGCACGGAGAGATGACCGGCACCGGCATGGTGGAGCTCCGGCTCGCGGACCGCGGCGTCCCGATCCCCGAGGAGGAGCGAGAGCTCGTCTTCGAGATCTTCCGGCGCGGCACCGACGGCGCGCGGGTCGCCTCCGGCACCGGCGTGGGGCTGGCCATCTGCCGGCGCATCGTCGAGCGCCACGGTGGCCAGATCGACATCCGCGACGAGGACGGCTGGTCCAAGAGCTTCCGGTTCACCCTCCCCGCCCACGTCTGAGCAGGTCCTGAGCCCTTCCCGGTGAGGCCCCGCGGGTGGTGGGCGCGGCCCGGACTCCTCAGGTGGGCGCCGCGGATGCCGAGCAACACCTCGGCGGAGCTCCTGCTCCGTGCCGCCAGCGCCCGTGTGCGCCCGACCTCCGAGGTGATCCGTTGACGTCCGTGCCCGTCTCCCTCCCCCTGTCCTCCCGCGCGGACGCGGGCAGCCGGGGCCGTTCCGCCTTCGCCGGCCTCGCCGACCTCGGTCTGCGGACGAAGCTGCTCGCCGTCGTCGTCACCCTGGCCGTCGTGGCCGTGGGCGTCGGCGTGCTCGGCATGGTCAACCTGAGCACGGCCGCCGCCACCACGCAGACCATGTACGAGGAGAACGTCCAGGCGGGCATCCTCACCGCCAAGGCGATCACGGACGTCGAGGAGATCGGCATCGCGCTGCGCGAGTCCGCGCTCCAGCCCGACCGGGCCAGCACGCAGGAGAGCCTCGACTCCATCAAGACCCTCTACGCCTCCTACCAGGAGAACGCCGCGTCGCTCGCGGCCCTCGGCCTCGGCGCCGAGGTCACGGGCCAGCTCGACACGGTGACGAGCGAGCTCGAGGCCGGCCTGGCCTACAACGACGAGGTGCTGGCGCCGCTGGCGCTGGCCAACCAGTACGAGGACTGGCTGATCGCGGCGCAGCCCGACCAGAACCCGCACTTCGGCAATGCGGTCCAGGGCCTCCAGCAGCTCACCGAGATCGTCGCCACCGACGCCGCCACCGCCGCGGACGACGCGGACGCGACCACGGCCTCCATGCGGAACCTCACGATCATCGTCCTGCTGCTGGGCATCGGCGTGGCCCTGGCCATCACCACCCTCGTCCTGCGCCGGGTGCTCTCCGACGTGGCCTCGGTCCGGCGGGTCGCCGACGCCCTGGCGGGCGGTGACCTCACCGCCACCTCGGGCCTGTCCACCCGCGACGAGATCGGCAGCATGGCGGCCGCCCTCGACGACGCCTCGGAGAAGCTGCGCTCCCTCATGACGACGGTCTCGGAGTCCTCCGGCGCCCTCGCCGTCTCCTCCGAGGAGCTCTCCGCCTCGTCCACGCAGATCGCCGCCGGCGCCGAGGAGACCGCGGTCCAGGCCAACGTCGTGAGCCAGGCCGCCGACGACATCTCCCGCAACGTCTCCACCGTGGCCTCCGGCGCGGAGGAGATGGGCGCCTCGATCCGCGAGATCGCCGCCTCGGCCACCGACGCCTCCCGCGTCGCCGCCAACGCCGTCCAGATGGTCGAGAGCACCAACGCCACCATCTCCAAGCTGGGCGTCTCCAGCCAGGAGATCGGCGAGGTCATCCAGACGATCTCCTCGATCGCCGAGCAGACCAACCTGCTGGCCCTCAACGCCACCATCGAGGCCGCCCGTGCCGGCGAGGCCGGCAAGGGCTTCGCCGTCGTCGCGAACGAGGTCAAGGAGCTCGCGCAGGAGACCGCCCGGGCCACCGAGGACATCATCGGCCGCGTCCAGGCCATCCAGGCCGACACCGGCGGCGCCGTCGCCGCCATCGGCGAGATCTCCGACATCATCGGCTCGATCAACGAGTACCAGATGACGATCGCCTCGGCGGTCGAGGAGCAGTCGGCCACCACCGAGGAGATGCTGCGCAACGTCGCGCAGGCCTCGGCCGGCTCCTCGCAGATCGCCGAGAACATCAGCGGCGTCTCGCAGGCGGCCCACGGCACCACCGAGGCGCTCTCGCAGAGCCGCACCGCGGTCGACGAGGTCGCCCGCATGGCCGAGGAGCTGCGCGGCGCGGTCGGGAGCTTCAGGGTCTGACGCCCGCGGGCGGCAGATCACCCGGTCAGGACGCCGCGGAGCAGACATGTCTGCTCCGCGGCGTCCTGCGTGTCACTGCCCGCGGGCGAGCGTGACGGGGTTGGGCTTCACCGCGTAGGGCTCCGGGGCGTACCAGGAGTCGGTGACGAGCGGGGAGTCCTCCGTCGGACGGTTGGAGACCAGCCGCCGCTGCAGGTGGGCCCCGCCGTGGTCGTGCCGGGCGTAGTGGTCGACCAGCAGGTCGCCGCCCAGGTCGTTGGCGAGGTCGCGCCACACGGTGTGCACGTGCTGGCCCGCCGCCACGGCGTTGTCGGCCTCGAGCAGCAGGTGCTCGGTGGAGACGCGGTAGTAGTGCGCGGTGTCCGGGGCGAGCCCGCCGGCCCAGGCGAAGACCAGCTTCGAGGGGTCGCCCGCGAGGACGTCGCGCCGGTACTGCGCGGTGAGCTCGTCCGGCCCGGTCTCGACGTAGCGCAGCAGCAGCTCGCGGGCGGCCGTGAGCTGGTCGCCGGTCATGTCCGAGCCCCGCAGGCCCGAGGGCGCGGCCTGGACGAAGGCCAGCTTGCGACGGTCCTCGTCGGAGATGATGTAGCCGGGGATGCCGAGGTCGACGTTGTCCGACCACTCCTCCGCACCGACGCGCGGCACCTGCCGGGTCACGAAGTCGGCCGGGGCCACGTCGTGCACGTGGGCGGCCGCGCGAGCGTCCTCGCTGAGGGAGCCGAGCAGGTCGAAGGCCATCCGCCCGTTGAGGCCCAGGGGGTCCAGGACGCCGGCCGGGATCGGCATGGCGCCCATCGCGAACGGGGTGATGGTGAGGAAGCGCTGGGCGACCACCGTGAAGCTGAGCGAGAGGTGGTGGCCGGCGATGCGCCAGCCCCAGGTGTCCTCGAACGCGGGGCGGCCGAAGAAGCTGAGCCAGTAGCCGTCGGGGTCGCGGAAGTCGCCGGCCAGCACGCCGAAGCGTCGCTCGACGACCTCCATCTCCCGCAGCAGGTTCTCGGTGGCCATCACCGAGAGCACCTGGCTGTAGCCGCGCATGGAGAGGCCCGTCTTGATCAGCGTCTGGGCCAGGGTGCGCTGGTGGCCGACGAGCTTGGACAGCGGCACCCCGGCGCGGTCGGGCTTGGGGATGAAGTCCCAGTCGACGCGGCGCGGGTCCTCCATGTCGGGGCTGATCGCCTGGGCCCGCAGCGCGGGGTCCAGGGAGTCGAGCAGCGCCCAGGTGGCGAAGAGCATCTGCCGGATGGTCTGCGGCGCCTGGTAGGTCAGGCCCCCGGACGTCGCCGGGGCGGTGGTCTCGGGGCGGGTGTCGGTGGCGGTCATGCGGGTCCTCGCTTCGGTGGGCGGACGTCGGGAGGGGAGCGGGCTCAGCCCGGCAGCACCGCGAGCAGGTCGCAGAAGACCAGCGTCGGGCTGCCGGTGGCGGCCGGCAGGACCATGCGGGCCGGCCGGTCGTCGGGGTCGGGGAACATCGCCGTCCACTCCTCGTTGAGCGCGACCCGGTCGGTCGGGTCGGCGAGGTGGACGGTCATCCGCAACAGGTCCTCCGGGCCGCCGCCGGCGGCCTCGAGGACCGCCCGGACGTGGCCGAACACGTGGTGCACCTGCGTGGCCAGGTCGGGCGGCATCTCGTGGGTCCCCGGGTCGCGGCCGGTGATCATCCCGGTCGCGAGGACCCGGTCGATCACCGCCGCGACGGGGATGGGGTTGGCGTGCGAGAACCCCGGGAGGGACAGGCTGCGGCGGGGCATCAGGACGCGCTGTCCGGCTGCTGGGCGACCACGCGGTTCTCGATGACCCCCAGGCCCTCGATCTCGGCGCGGACGACGTCCCCGACCTTGAGGAAGTTGCCGGTGGGGGCGCCGATGCCGGCCGGCGTGCCGGTCGCCAGGACGTCACCGGGCATGAGCGTGAAGACCTGGGTCAGGTACTCGATCTGCTCGTAGATGTCGTAGATCATGTCGTCGGTGCGCCAGTCCTGGCGGATCTCGCCGTTGACCGTGAGCTGCATCTGCAGGTCCAGCGGGTCGGCGACCTCGTCGTCGGTGGTCAGCCACGGGCCCATGGGGCCGTGGGTGTCGAACGACTTGCCCAGGGTGAACGTGGGCGAGCGCTTGGCCAGCCAGTCGCGCACCGAGACGTCGTTGGTGACGACGTAGCCGGCGATGACGGAGCGGGCGTCGGCGGCCTTGACGTCCTTGCACCGCTGGCCGATGACGACCCCGAGCTCGATCTCGTAGTCGAGCTCGTCGGAGAGGTCCGGCTTCACGATGTTCTCGTGCGGGCCGACGATGCAGCTGACCTGCTTGTTGAACCACATCTGCGAGGTCGGCACCGGGATGCCGGCGGCGCGCGCCTCCTCGGCGTGCGCGGCGTAGTTCATGCCGATGCCGAGGTACTTCTGCGGGGAGTCGATCGGCGCCTCGAGGACGACCTCGTCGAGCGCGTAGCGGGCGCCGACGCAGGCCTGGGCCTCGGGCAGCAGGCCGTCGAGCACGGGCAGGACAGCGCGCAGCGACGTCCCGAGGACGCTGGTGACGTCGACGACCTCGTCGCCCTCGACGCGGCCGAGGCGGCTGGGGCCGTCGGGGAGGTGGAAACGGGCGATCTTCATGAGGCGTCCTCGGTGGTGTCGGTGCTGCTGTCGGTCGGGGTGCTGTCGGGCTCGTCGCCGCGCTCGGCGGCCATCGAGGCGAGCTCGGACTCGGTGGGCGGCCAGATGTGCTCGCCGTCCGGGGTCATCTGGAAGCTGAGGAAGCGCCAGCGGCCGTCCTCGCAGCGGCGCAGCACCTGGATGGCGGGGCCGGCGACGATCCGCTCGGTGCCGTCGGGGCTGGAGAGCCGGTTGACGATCCGGCCGGTCACGATCGCCACGTCGCCGACGAGCCGCACCAGGAGGGGGCCGCGGGTCATGTCGAGGTAGGCCTGCCGGGTGGCGACGTGCTCCATGAGCTGCGCCTTGTCGTGGGTGAGTCCGGGAGCGTGGACGTGCACGAGGCTCTCGTCGTAGAGGTCGTCCAGGGTCTCGAGGTCGACCTCGAGCAGCGCCTTGCGCCGGGCGGCCTCGACGGCCAGGACCTCGGCGCGCACGGCCTCGTCGGCCACCACGACGGGGCCGGGTGAGGTGGAGGTGGGGGTGGGCATCAGATCAGTCCTTCGTAGGAGCCGCCGTCGAGCTGGAGGTTCTGGCCGGAGACGTAGCCCGCCTGCGCCGAGCACAGGTAGGCGCAGGCGTCCCCGAACTCCTCGGGGGTGCCGAGGCGACCGGCGGCGATGGTGGAGGCGATGCGGCGGCGGGCCTCGGCGTGGTCGACGCCCTCGGCCGCCATCCGGCGCTGGATCATGAACTCCTGGCGGGGGGAGTCGATCCGCTCGGGCAGCAGGTTGTTGACGGTGACGTTGTCGATCGCGACCGCCTTGCTCACCGACTTGGCGATGGCGGTGAGCGCCGCGCGGGCCGACGTGGACAGGCCCATGTCGGCGGCCGGGCTCTTCACCATCGCGGAGGTGATGTTGACGATCCGGCCGAACCGCCGCTCGCGCATCCCGGGCACGTAGGCTCGGATGAGCTCGACGGCGGGCACGAGCGTGGCGTCCACCGCCCCGCGCAGGGCCTCGGCGTCCCAGTCCTCCAGCGCGCCGGGCCGCGGCCCCGCGTTGTTGGTGACCAGGACGTCGGCCGCCGGCACCGCCTCGAGGATGGCCGCGCGCCCGGCGTCCGTGACGAGGTCGGCGGCCACGTGGGCCACCACCGCGCCCGGCAGCTCGGCGCGCAGCCGCGCCGCGGCGTCCGCGAGCTTCTTCTCGTCGCGACCGTTGAGCCAGACGTGCGCCCCCTCCCGGGCCAGCGAGCGCGCGCAGGCGAGCCCGAGGCCCTGGGAGGAGGCCGCGACGAAGGCGGTGCGGCCGGTGAGACCGAGGTCCATGCGGGGCGGGCCTCAGCGGGTGGCGGCGGCGTACTCGGTGCGGAAGCCGGTGGTGTCGCCGGCCTCGTAGCCGGGGCGCGGCTGGCCCACGAGGGAGTGGTACTTGCTGAAGATGGCGTCCGCCTCCTCCATCGGCAGCACCTCCTCGATGTCGCTGAAGGGCTTGCCCTCGGTGCGGTCCTCGACCATCCGGCGGATGACCTCGTAGCCCTCGCCGCGGTGGGCCATGACGATGCCGTTGACGACGTTGATGCGGGCCGACTCGAAGGCCTTGAGCGCGGCGTCGACGTCGTCGGTGGCGGCCAGCGCGGAGGCCAGCGCGCCACCGTCGACGATGGCCTGGCAGGCGCCGTTGCCGCCGCGCGGGTACATGGCGTGCGCGGCGTCGCCGATGAGCACGACGCGGCCGTCGATCCAGGTCTCCAGCGGGTCGTGCCGGATGAGCGGGAAGAGGTAGACCTCGCGGGCGTTGCGCATCATCTCCTGGACGTCCAGGAACGGGAGGTCGCAGTCGTCGTAGTAGCCGAGGATCTCCTCGACGGTGCCGCGCTGGTTCCAGTCCTCGACCGTCTCGTCGCGGACGGCCTCGACGACCCAGTTGACCAGCACCTTGCCGGTGCCCTCGAAGTTCTCCGCGATCGGGTAGACGATCATCGAGGAGCTCTGCGGGGCGCCGATGTGCAGGATCGTGCCGCCGGAGGCGAAGGGCTCCATGAGGGTGGTGCCGCGCCACATGGTGATGCCGGAGTAGACCGGGTCGGACGACTCGGGGTGCATCTGGGTGCGGATCGCGGACTTGATGCCGTCGGCGGCGATGACGAGGTCGGCGGTCACCTGGGAGGTGGTGCCCTCGCGGTCGACCATGTCGAGCGTGACGCGGCCGTCGGGGGTGTTCGTGTACCCGGTGCAGCGCAGGCCGTTGACCACGGTGTCCTCGCCCATCCGCTCCAGCACGGTGCGGTAGAAGAGCATCTGCAGGTAGCCGCGGTGCACGAAGCGCTGCTCGTGCAGGTAGCCCATGTGGACGCCGCACAGCTCGGCGTAGATCTCCTGGCCGTACTTGTTGTAGAAGATCGACTCCTTGGCGTCGACCGACATGGTGCGGAACTCCTCGAGCAGGCCGAGCTCCTCGATCTCCTTGGAGCCGTAGACCTTGACGTCGATGCCGACGCCCAGCGGCTGGAGCTCGGGGACGGTCTCGTAGATGGTCGGGGAGTAGCCCTGCTGGTGCAGGCGCAGCGCGGCGGCCAGGCCGGCCGGGCCGGCGCCGATGATCGCGATGTCGAGGCTGGTGTCGGTCATGGGAGTCCTCGGTTCTTGTCCGTGGTGCGGGTGGGTGGTGCGGGTCGGGGTCAGGCGTCGAGCTCGGCCAGGAGCTGGGTGAGCGCGGCCCAGGAGCGCTCGGTGGCGCGGGCGGAGTAGGCGGTGACGCCGGGGTGCGGGTGTGCCGCGGCCCGGGGGCTGGTGAAGGCGTGGACCGTGTCGCTGTAGACGTGCAGCTGCCAGTCGAGGCCGGCGTCCTCGAGGGAGCCGGTGAGGGCCTCGCGCTGGGCGGCGGTGGCCATCGGGTCCTCCTCGCCGGTGCAGAGCAGGACGCTGGCGCTGCCGTGCGCCGACCAGTCGTCGGCGAGCAGGTCCAGACCGCCGTGCACGCTCACGACGCCGTCCGCGTCGCCGCCGGTTCGCAGGTACTCCAGCGCGCCGGAGCCGCCGAAGCAGAAGCCCAGCAGGCAGACGGGGCGCCCGGCGGTCTCCGGCTGCTCGTCGAGCTGGGCGCGGGCGGCGCGGACGCGGGCGAGCCACGTCTCCCGGTCGCCGGCCAGGCCGCCGATCATCGGGCCGAACTCCTCGGGGCTCGTGGGCTCGGCCCGCTCGCCCCAGACGTCCGCCACGAGGACGGGGTGGCCGAGGGCGGTCAGGCGGTCGGCGACAGCCAGCATGTCCTCGCCGGCCCCGTAGGCGTCCGGGAGGACGAGGACGGCGGTGGCCCCCTCGGGCGTGGAGGCGGGCTCGACCACGTGGCCGCGCATGAGCGCGCCGTCCACCGTGTACTCGAGGTCGCGGCGGGTGCTCCCGGGGTGGGAGACCTCGCGGCTGAGCAGGTCGTTCGTGGCCATGTCGTCCTCTCGTGCGAAGGCGTGCCGGCGACCGCGGAGGGCGGTGCTCGGCGCTTCCTGCCCCGCGTGGCGGGGCCTTCCGGACGTCCGTGCACGGGTGACCGCGGTCACCCGGAGACGGACGCAGAGGGACCCTAGGCCAGATCGTGTACGATCTCAAGCACGATTTGACAGGCTCGAATCTGGGACTTGCATCACAGGAAATCGCATATATGGTTTCGTACACGATCGTCCCGAGTGAGCGCCGTCACGCTCCTCGCCGGCCCTGGGCTGACCGCCCGGGACCCACCCGGAACAGCCCCGGGCGCCCGACGCCCGACCCGCACGCACGCCACTCCCGCTCTCGCGAAGAGGAGCCCCACGCATGTCCGAGCAGTCCTCCGCCACGGCCGTCGCGCCGCCGGGCAAGCCCGACCCGGCCCCCGCCCCCGCCCGGTCCCCGCACAGCGGCGCCGGCTGGTTCGCCGCGCGCTTCGCCGTCATCGGTGTCTGGCTGCTGCTGGCCGTCCTCTACGGCGTCCTGCGGCCCGAGACCTTCCTGACCGCCGGCTCCTTCAAGGTGGTCTTCGGCTCCCAGCAGGCGCTGGTGTTCCTCACCGCCGCCCTGCTCTGCACGATCGTCGTGGGCGAGTTCGTCGACATGTCTGTCGCCTCGAACTTCGGCCTCGCCGCCGTGCTCGTCACCGTCCTCAACGTCCAGCACGAGTGGGGCGTCTGGTCCGCCGCGCTCGCCGCCGTCGTCGCCTCGACCGCCGTGGGGTTCGTCAACGGCTGGCTGGTGGTGAAGATGGGGGTCAACACCATCGTCGTCACCCTGGGCATGGGGACGTTCCTGCTCGGCGTCTCGCTCTGGCTCACCGACCTCATGCCGGTGAGCGGGCTCCCGTCCGACTTCAAGATGATCGCCCTGCAGCAGGTGGCGGGCCTCCCGATCAGCTTCTTCTACGGCCTGGCCCTCATGCTCGGCTTCGCCTACGTCCTCCAGGTCACCCCGCTCGGCCGCAACCTGCGCTTCGTGGGGGAG
Organism: Nocardioides sp. GY 10127; assembly: GCF_004919085.1. Classification (GTDB taxonomy): domain Bacteria; phylum Actinomycetota; class Actinomycetes; order Propionibacteriales; family Nocardioidaceae; genus Nocardioides. Next base: position 63,303 of record NZ_STGL01000009.1, read on the forward strand.
AACCGCGAGGTCGCCCGCCTGGCCGGCGTCCGCGTCACCCGCGTGCGCTGGGGCGCCTTCACCACCGCGGGCCTCATCGCCGGCCTCGGCGGCGTCATCTCCGCCGCGGCCACCGGCGGCTTCGACCCCAACTCCTCCCAGGCCTACCTGCTGCCGATCTTCGCGGCGACGTTCCTGGGCACCGCGATCCTCCAGCCCGGTCGGTTCAACCCCATGGGCACCTGGATCGCCGTCTACTTCCTCGCCACCGGCGTGCTGGGTCTCCAGCTGCTGGGCGCGACCTCCTGGGTCTCGAGCGTCTTCTACGGCGGCGTCCTCGTGCTCGCCGTGACCCTCTCGACCCGCCTGCACCAGCGGGCCCGCTGACGCCCTCGGAACGTCCGGTCCCGTCGCTCCACCCGGCACCACGCACCACCGGCTCCACCCAGCACGTCTCAGCACGACCCAGCACCACCCGTCACCGCGCGTCCCTCGTGACGCACAGCTGAAGCACCCAGAAAGGGCCCTTCCGATGACCCACCTCGCCAGGCCGAAGAAGTCCGGCCTCGCCCGCGCCGCCGTGGCGGCCGTCGCGCTCACCACGCTCAGCCTCTCGCTCGTCGCCTGCGGCAGCGACTCCGGCGCCGACGACTCCTCCAGCGCCTCCGACGACTCCACGATGTCGGCCGAGCTCGAGGCCCTGACCAAGCCGGTCGACTCCTACGACCTGCCCTCGGAGAGCCTCGACGCCTCCTCCCTGGCCGGCGAGACGATCTACTACATCCCGATCACCTCGCAGTCGCCGCAGTTCGCCGTCACCCAGGCCGCGCTGAAGAACGCGCTGGACGCCGTCGACATCTCGCTCCAGGTCTGCGACGGCAAGGCCACGCCGACCGACGTGAGCGCCTGCGTCACCCAGGCCACCGAGGCGAAGGCGGGCGCGATCATCACCGACGCGATCCCCTACGCGCTGGCCGCCAACGCCTTCGACGACGCGCAGGCCGCGGGCATCCCGATCGTCAACACCAACCAGCTCGCGAGCGACGACTACCCGGCCTCCGACACCCTCGCCTACATCGAGGCCAGCGGCTCGGCCATGCAGGAGGCGCTGGCCGAGTGGGTCATCGCGGACTCCGACGGCTCCGGCCAGGTCCTCATCAACCAGGGCACCGACGGCCCCGCGCCGGCGGTCTTCGTCGCCGCCGGCCAGAAGGTCTACGACGACTCCTGCGACGGCTGCAAGGTGACCGTCAACGAGGTGTCCTCGGCGAACTTCTCGCTCATCACGCCCTCCACGAGCGCCGCGCTGGTCAAGGACCCCTCGATCACCTACGTGGTCTCCCAGTTCGAGCAGTACCTCCAGCCCACCGAGGCCGGCGTCCAGCAGACGTCGCGCACCGACATCAAGGGCCTCACCGGCTCGGTCCAGCTCAGCGGCCTCAAGGCGCTGGCGAGCGGCGACTTCCTCTACGCGGCCGCCGGCCAGGCCTCGGCCTTCTCCGGCTGGGCCGACGCGGACGTCGCGATGCGGCTCATGCTCGGGATGGACGTGCCGACCTACACGATCCCGGTCCGCCTGTTCACGCGGGACACGATCGACGACGTGACCCTCACCGACGCCGCCGAGGCCTCGGGCGAGTGGTACGGCCCGACCACCTTCCCCGAGGACTTCGAGAAGCTCTGGGGCGTGAAGTGACCTCGTCGGCCGACGCCACCCCCGCCGGCCGCGGTGCCCAGGCACCGCGGCTGGCGGTGGAGGACCTGTCCATCACCTTCGGGCGCACCCAGGTGCTGCACGACGTCGCCTTCGACGTCCGCCCCGGGGAGATCCACGCGCTCGTGGGCCAGAACGGCTCCGGCAAGTCGACGGTGGCCAAGATCCTCACGGGCCTCTACAGCCCGGACGCCGGCAGCCGGGTGAGCGTGGACGGCCACGCCCTCTCGCTGCCGGTCCGCCCGGACGAGGCCCGCTCCCGCGGGGTCGCCGTCGTGCACCAGAGCCTCGGCCTGGTCAAGGACGCGACCGTGCTGGAGAACGCGCGCGTCGGTCGACTCACCGGCTCGAGGTTCCTGCGGCGCATCGACTGGAAGGCCGAGGCGGCGGCGACGGAGGCGGTCTTCGAGCGCCTCGGCCGCCGCATCCCGCTCGACGTCCCGGTCGGCAGCCTGCGCGAGGACGAGCGGGCGACCGTCGCGATCGCCCGGGCGCTGCAGGACATCTCGCCCGGCACCGGGCTCATCATCTTCGACGAGTCCACCCGCTCGCTGGGCCGCGATGCCCTCGAGCAGTTCTTCGCCATGCTGGACGGCGTGGTCGCGACCGGCACGGCCGCGCTGCTCATCACCCACCGCCTCGAGGAGGTCGTGGACGCGGCCGACCGCGTGACGGTGCTGCGTGACGGCCGCGCGGTCGTCGCCGGCCGCGAGGTCGCCGGCCTCGACAAGCCGGGGCTGGCCTCCCTCATGCTCGGCCGCAACGCGGCCGACCTGGAGGAGCGCGAGCCGGCCCACGTCCGCACCGAGGAGAAGCCCGTCGAGGTGCGCCGGCTCACCGGCCTGCGCGTCCGTGACGTCTCCTTCGACGTCCGGCCCGGGGAGGTCCTCGGCCTCACCGGCCTCGGCGGCTCCGGCTACGACGACGTGCCCTACCTGCTCACCGGCGTGAGCGCCGCGACGGAGGGCACGGTCTCGCTGCCGCGCGGGCCGGTGCGGGTCAAGAAGCTCTCCCCGGCCAAGGCGGTCGACGCCGGCATGGCGCTCGTCCCCGAGGGCCGCGAGCACGCGGGCCTCGCGGTCGCCATGACCGTGGCGGAGAACATCGCGTTCCCGCAGACGGCGCCGCGCGCCGGCGTCCTGCCGCTGGCGGCGCACGCCGAGCGCACGCGCGCCGAGGAGTGGATCGAGAAGCTGGACGTCCGTCCGCCGCTGCCGCACGCGGTCGTCGGCAACCTCTCCGGCGGCAACCAGCAGAAGGTGCTCCTGGCGAAGTGGCTGGCCACCGACCCGGACCTGCTGGTCCTGCACGAGCCCACCCAGGCCGTGGACGTCGGCGCCCGGCAGATCATCGTCGCCGCCGTCCGGGCGGCCGCCGCCGAGGGCCGGGCCGTCGTGGTCGCGGGCTCGGACGAGAACGAGATCGCGCTGCTGTGCGACCGCGTGCTCGTCTTCTCCGACGGCGTCGTCCGCGAGGAGCTGACCGGCGAGATCATGCCTCAGGACGTCGTCTCCGCGATCTACACCGACGCCCCCCGCAGCCGCCTGCGCGAGCGCAGCGCCGCGGCGGGCTAGGCCCACCGGCCGCCTCCACCCGCAGCTCCACCCGCCGTCACCACCAGTCGTCACCACCTCCCCGACGCCGCGACGACGCGAGCGCCAGCACCCAGGCTCGAGAACGAGCGAAGAGAGAAGGAACCACCGTCATGACCGTGGTCGACATCAACATCCACCACCTGCCCGAGGACCTCTTCAGCAACCCCAAGATTCTCAACGGCTTCCTCGACAGCGCCCCACGCGGGTTCGGCGAGATCGCCCGCGTCGAGGAGATCGCGGACGGCCGCCAGCAGCTCATCCTCGAGAAGCCCGCCGGCTACCAGAACCTCAACTACGTCGACGGCGACTACTCCGCCGAGGCCAAGCTCGCCGCCATGGACGACGCCGGCGTCGACTACGGCATCATGCGCGTGCCCGTGTGGCAGGAGTGGCTGGGCCTCGACACCTGCCGCGAGGTCAACGACAACGCCTCCGAGATCGTCAAGCGCTCGAACGGTCGGCTCTTCTCCACCGCGTGCGTCCCGCCGTGGGGCGGCAAGGAGAACATCTACGAGCTCGAGCGCTGCGTCGGCGAGCTCGGCGCCGTCGGCGTCCAGCTCGCCTGCCACTACGGCCAGCTCTACCTCGACGACCCGGTGTTCGAGCCCTACCTCAAGGTGATCGAGAAGCTCGACATCCCCGTGATCGTCCACCACACCCCGCTGCCGGTGGAGTGGAAGTCGGTCATCGACTACCAGAACCTGCGCCGCGAGTACGGCCGCATCGTCGACCAGGCCACGGCCGTCGGCCGCGAGCTCTTCAGCGGCATGTTCGACAAGATGCCCGGCCTGCGGTTCGTGCACACGATGTTCGGCGGCAACTGGTTCGCCAACACCGCGCTGCTGACCCCGCACCAGTCGAACAAGAAGGAGGCGATCAACCGCCTCGACCCGACCGGCGGCGACAAGATCGCGCAGTACCTCGAGAACAACCTCTACTTCGACATGACCCACCCCCACTCGTGGGGCAAGGACCAGGTCGAGTGCGCGATCAAGGTCAACGGCGCCGACCACTACATGTTCGGCTCCTCGTTCCCGGTCTTCTACGGCTGGATGAGCCAGGGCGTGGACTTCCTCAAGAACACCATCGAGGTCACGGACGCCGAGCGCGAGGCGATCCTCTCCGGCAACGCCGCGCGGCTGTTCAACCTGCCCATCTGAGGCTGCTCCCGCGAGGGCCCCGCGGCGTCGGCCACCGGCCGGCGCCGCGGTCCCGCCGCACCTGATCCACGCGTGCCTGATCCACACGCACCTGACAGACCTGCACCAGACCGAGAGGAGGACCCGATGGGGTCCGCACCCGAGGAGGACATCGACGGCTTCTTCACCACGGCCCGCACCGCGGGCCGGGCGGAGGCCGTCGAGCTGCCGGAGGGCAGCTACCTCACCTTCCTGCACGACCTGGACGACCCGATGCTCGCCGACGTGCGGGGCATGTCCTACGAGGAGTTCACGGCCGACCGGTACCAGGCGCCGTTCCTGCGGGAGCTGCTGGAGTACTGGGACGGGCTGTACGCCGAGCCGTTCGTCGGCCTCACCAGCGACGGGACCGTCCTCGAGGGCGTCTACCCGCTGCCGGCCGAGCCGGTCGCCGACGCCACGCAGGCCAAGGCGGCCGAGGCGCTGCTCGACGTCCTCTCCCCGGAGGAGGCGGAGCGGCTGCGGTACCCCTTCGACGCCCCGGACTGGCGCGGGTGGAGCAACCCCGAGTTCGTCTTCCACCGCAACGGCCTGCGCCTGGAGGACCTCGACACCGAGAAGCAGGACGCCGCGATGGCGCTCGTGCAGGCCTCCCTCTCGCCCGCGGGCTACGCGCGGGTCGTGGAGGCGATGGACCTCAACGGCTACCTCGGCGAGCTCGTCGACCTGCCGACGATCATGAACAACCGCAGCTACTGGTTCTCGCTCTTCGGCGACCCGGACCCGCTGCGCCCCTGGGGCTGGCAGCTCTTCGGCCACCACGTCGCGCTCAACTTCGTCTCCGTCGGCGGCCGGCACGTCATCGCGCCGGTCTTCCTGGGCGCCGAGCCCGCGCTCACCGAGGGGCAGCGGCCGCCGCTGTTCGAGACCCGCGAGGAGACCGCCCTGCGGCTCGTGGCGTCGCTGACGCCCGCGCAGCGCGAGCAGGCCGTCGTCTTCGACTCGGTGCTCGACGAGGCGATGCCCGAGGGACGCATCCACCCCGCGGACGAGCGGCACGTGGCCGGCGCGTTCCGCGACAACCGGGTCGTCCCCTACGAGGGCGTCCGGGTCGCCGACCTGGACGCCGAGCAGCAGGCCCTGGTGCGCGCGGTCGTGGAGGACTTCCTGCTCCTCCTGGTCGACGACCAGCGGGCGCTCACGATGGCCGACTACGACGCCCAGCTCGGCGAGACCTGGTTCTCCTGGTACGGCGGCACGGACGGCAGCAAGCCCTTCTACCTGCGCGTGCAGAGCCCGGTCGTCATCGCCGAGCTCGACCACCACGCGGGCGTGTGGCTCTCCAACCGCCTCCCGGCGCGCTTCCACGTCCACACCACCCTGCGCCACCCGAACGCGGGCGACTACGGGACGGCCCTGGCCCGCGCCTGGGCCGAGCAGACGGACTGATCAGCCGTGGTCGACGTCGAGCCCCGCACCGGCGGGCACAGCAGCACCGGGGGAGGCGCCCTCGGCACGGGCGACCGCCTCCACGGTGTTGATCTCGTGCTGCCGGGCGGCGGCCTCGACGGCGGCCGGGTCGGCGCCCGCCTCGATCAGCTCGAGGATGCTGTCGTGCTCGGCGACGGCCGCCTGGGCGCGTCCGGGGGCGTACCAGAAGGCCGAGCGACGGATGACCTCGAGCCGGGCCCACTCGTTGCGGACCATGCCGAGCAGCCGCTCGTCGCCGCAGCGCGAGGCCAGGAGCAGGTGGAAGTCGCGGTTGAGCCGGCCGAAGCGGGCCGGGTCGAAGGCGGCGAGCGCCTCGTTCATCTCGCGGTTGAGCCCGCGCGCCTCGGCGAGCTGCTCGGGCGAGAGGTGCGGGGCGGAGAGCGCCGTGGCCCAGCCGCCGATGCGGGCCAGCAGGTTGAGGCCGCGGGCCCAGGCGTCGGTGTCGAAGGTGCGGACGAGGGCGCCCACGTTCGGCACGATCTCGACCCAGCCCTCGGCCTCGAGCCGTCGCAGGGACTCGCGCCACGGCACCGAGGAGATGCCGTGAGCCCGCACCAGCTGGTCGATGACCAGGCGGTGCCCGGGGGAGTAGGTGCCGTCCATGATCCCCGCCTTGAGGATCTCGAAGCACTGCTCGGCCTTGCTGGCCACGAGGTCGGCCTCCCCTCCGGGGGCTCGGCCCCTGCTCGTCGTCCGCGCGGACCTGCGGCCCGCGACCGGCGCGAGGGGCGGAGAGCGTCGGCGCTCGCACTCTAGCGGCCGTCCGTGCCGCCGCCGCGCACAACCGGCGCACAACTTCTCCGGACACCAGACACGATTTCGTATACGATGCACGACCATGGAAGGCGGAGCACCCCGATGACCCCCCCGACTCAGGCCGACGAGGCCACCACCGTCCTCGTCGACGCGGCCTGGCCGCGGCCCGGCAAGATCCTCGCCGTCCACGCCTCCTACGCCTCGAAGGCGGCCGAGACCGGCCGCCACCCGGCGCAGCCCTCCTACTTCCTCAAGCCCGGCAGCTCGCTGGGCCTGTCCGGCGGCAGCGTCGAGCGCCCGGCCGGCACCGAGCACCTGCGTGCCGAGGGCGAGATCGCCCTCGTCATCGGCACCACCGCCCGGCACGTCTCCCTCGAGGACGCGTGGTCGCACGTCGGCTGGGTGACCGCCGCCAACGACCTGGGCCTCGCCGACCTGCGCGTCGCCGACGGCGGCTCGCTCGTCCGCTCCAAGGGACGCGACGGGTTCACCCCGCTCGGGCCGGTGCTGCTGCCGGCCGACTCCCTGGCCGGCGCGGTGCTGCGCGTGCGCACCTGGGTCAACGGCGAGCTCCGCCAGGCCGACACCACCGACGGGCTGGTGTTCACGCTGTCGCGGCTGGTCGCCGACCTCTCCCAGCACCTCACCCTGGAGCCCGGCGACGTCGTGCTCACCGGCACCCCGGCGGGCTCGTGCGTGGTGCACCCCGGCGACCTGGTGGAGGTCGAGGTGGACGCCCCCGACGCGGTCGGCACCCCGACGTCCGGACGCCTCACCACGCGCGTCGAGGCGGGCAGCGTCCCCTTCGACCCCGCGCTGGGTGCCCTGCCGGTCGCGCCGCCCGCGCCCGTGCTGACCCCCGCGCTGCGCGAGAAGCTCGAGCAGGCCCCGGTGGCCGGGCTCTCCGCGCAGCTGCGGAAGAAGGGCCTGGACAACGTGACGGTGGACGGCGTGCGACCGCTCGTCGCCGGGCGCCGGTTCGTCGGGACCGCCCGGACCCTGCGCTTCGTGCCCGGCCGCGAGGACCTCTTCAAGGCCCACGGCGGCGGCTACAACCCGCAGAAGCGCACCTTCGACTCGGTCGCCGAGGGTGAGGTCATCGTCATCGAGGCCCGCGGCGAGACCGGCTCGGCCACCCTCGGCGACGTCCTCGCGCTGCGTGCCCACGCCCGCGGCGCGGCCGCGATCGTCACCGACGGCGGCGTCCGCGACGCCGTGGCCGTCGGCGAGGTGGGCATCCCCGTCTTCACCGTCGGGGCCCACCCGGCCGTCCTCGGCCGCAAGCACGTCGCGTGGGACGCCGACCTCACCATCGCCTGCGGCGGCACCACCGTGCAGCCCGGAGACATCCTCGTCGGCGACGACGACGGCGTCATCGTCATCCCGCCCGCGCTGGCCGAGGAGGTCGTCGACGCGGCCCTCGCCCAGGAGGACGAGGACGCGTGGATCGCCGAGCAGGTGCGGGCCGGCCACCCGGTCCGCGGGCTGTTCCCGATGAACGCCGCCTGGCGGGCGCGCTACGAGGCCGAGCGGGCCGCGCGATGAGCACCCCCGCCCCCGGCGTCTCCTCCGCCGCGGCACTGAGCAAGTCGCAGCAGGCGTACGAGTGGATCCGCGCGCAGATCGTCGCGGGCTCGTTCGGCGCCGGCTACCGGCTCGTCCTGACCGACCTCGCCGACCAGCTCTCCATGAGCGTCGTGCCGATCCGCGAGGCGATCCGCCAGCTCACCGCCGAGGGTCTCGTCACCTTCGAGCGCAACGTCGGCGCGCGCGTGGCCAGGGTGGACGCCGAGCAGTACCGGTGGGCCATGCAGGTGATCAGCGTCGTGGAGAGCGCGGCCACCGCCCTCGCCTCGCGCCACCTCACGCCGGACGACCTGCGCACCGCGCGGGAGATCAACGAGCGGCTGCGGGCCGGCGTCGGCGACGCCGCGCCCCGGGCGCTCAGCGAGCTCAACCAGGAGTTCCACCGGACCCTCTACGGGCCCTGTCCCAACCCGCGGATGCTCGAGCTGGTCCAGCGGGAGTGGGAGCGCCTCGGCGCCATGCGGCACTCGATCTTCACCGCCGTCCCCGGCCGCGCCGCCATCTCCGTCGCGGAGCACGACCGCCTGCTCGACCTCATCGAGGCCGAGGCGCCTCTCGAGGAGGTCGAGGAGGCCGTCCGCAGCCACCGCGTCAACGCCCTGACCGCCTTCCTGACCTCCACCCGAGGAGCGTGAGCCGTGCTGCCCACCGAGACCCTCTCCGCGCTCGCCGCCGAGCTGGCCGAGGCCGACCGCACCCGCACCACCGTCCCCCGCATCACCGCGCGCCACCCCGAGGCGACCGTCGAGGACTCCTACGCGATCCAGGGGGTCTGGCGCGACCAGAACCTCGCCTCGGGGCGCCGGCTGGTCGGCCGCAAGATCGGGCTGACCTCGCGGGCCATGCAGGCCGCGACCGGCATCACCGAGCCCGACTACGGCGTCATCTTCGACGACACCGTGTGGGAGAACGGCTCGACGATCCCGTTCGACCGGTTCTCCAACGTCCGGATCGAGGTCGAGCTGGCGTTCCTGCTGGCCGAGCCGCTCAAGGGCCCGCACTGCACGCTGTTCGACGTCCTGCGCGCCACCGAGTACGTCGTCCCCGCCCTCGAGGTGCTCAACAGCCACATCGAGATGCAGGGGCGCACCATCGTCGACACCATCGCCGACAACGCGGCCTACGGCGGGCTCGTGCTCGGCGGCAACCCCGTGAAGGTGGAGGACGTCGACCTGCGCTGGGTCTCCGCACTGCTCTACAAGAACGAGACCATCGAGGAGACCGGCGTGGCCGCCGGCGTCCTCAACCACCCGGCCAGCGGTGTCGCCTGGCTGGCCAACAAGCTGCACCAGCACGACACCCACCTCGACGCGGGCGAGATCATCCTCGCCGGCTCCTTCACCCGGCCGATGTGGGTGGAGCGCGGCGACTCGGTGCTCTGCGACTACGGGCCGATGGGGACGATCTCGTGCCGGTTCCTCTGAGCCTCGCGGGCGCCACGCCCGTCCAGCAGACCATGCGGGCCGCCCTGGCCGGCACCGAGCGCGCGCTCGCCGGCATGTGGGTGTGCAGCGGCGACCCCGTCGTGGCCGAGGTGTGCGCCGGCGGCGGCCTCGACTGGCTGCTCATCGACATGGAGCACGCGCCGAACGGGCTGGAGTCGGTGCTCGCGCAGCTCCAGGCGGTCTCGGCCTACCCGGTCGTGCCGGTGGTGCGCGTGCCCACCGGCGACACCGTGCTCATCAAGCAGGTGCTCGACCTGGGCGCGCGGACGATCCTCGTGCCGATGGTCGACTCCGCCGAGCAGGCCGCCGAGGTCGTGGCCGCGGCGCACTACCCGCCCCGTGGACGCCGCGGCGTCGGCTCGGCCCTCGCCCGCTCGGCCCGGTGGAACCGCATCCCCGACTACCTCGGTGACGGCGCCGACCACGTCTCGGTGCTCGTGCAGGTGGAGACCGCCGCCGCGGTCGAGGCCGCGGGGGAGATCGCCGCGGTCGACGGTGTCGACGGGGTCTTCGTCGGCCCCTCCGACCTCGCCGCCTCGATGGGGCTGCTGGGGCAGCAGTCGCACCCCGACGTGGTCGCCGCCGTCCAGCGGGCCTTCGACGCCGTCCGCGCCGCCGGCACCCCCGTGGGCGTCAACGCCTTCGACCCGGCCGTCGCCGACGCCTACCTCGAGGCCGGAGCACGCTTCGTGCTCGTCGGGGCGGACGTCGTCCTGCTCGCCCGGGGGAGCGAGGCCCTCGCCGCCCGCTTCGTCGACCCCTCCGCCGACGAGGTGCGGGTGTCGTACTGAGCTCGTCTCCGGCTGCGGCTGTCCGCTGTCCGCTGACCGCTGTCCGCTTGGCTGCTCGGCTGCTCGGCTGCTCGGCCGGCCGGCAGTGGGACGTCATACGAAGCGGTGCGTCTGCGGGCCGGGGTGTATGACGTCCGGGGGGCAGCCGTGGGACGTCATACGAGGCGGCTCATTGTGGGGCCGGGATGTATGACGTCCGCCGCCCGCCCGCCCGCCCGCCCGCCGCCCGCCCGACAGCCGCCGGCGGGGGCACCGGCGATCAGGCCGCCCGGCGGTCCCGGACGGCCCCGACGGCGCGGCAGCCGAGGTAGGTCGCGAACGCGATCGTCGTGATGTACGGGCTGATCGGGAGCGAGCCACCGAGCGCGAGCAGGATGCCGCCGACGGCCGCGACCAGGCCGAACAACGCCCCGAGGAGCGGCACCGCCACGGTCGAGGCCGAGACGCGCAGGGCCGAGGCCGCCGGGGTGACCAGCAGCGCCAGCACGAGCAGCGCCCCGACCACCTGGACGGCCACCGACACCACCAGTCCGAGCGCCAGCATGAACAGCATCGAGACCACGCGGCCGGGGACGCCGCGCGCGGCAGCCACGTCGGGGTCGAGCGAGTTGAACAGCAGCGGCCGCCAGATGGCGACCAGGATCGCCAGCGCGACGACGCAGATGCCGACCAGCCACCACAGCTGCGGCCCGTCCACGGAGATGATCTGGCCGGTGAGCAGCCCGAACTTGCTGGAGGCGCGTCCGTCGTAGAGCGCCAGGAACAGGATGCCGAGGCCCAGTCCGAAGGGCATGAGGACGCCGATCGCGGAGTTGCGGTCGCGCGCCCGGGCGCCCAGCAGGCCGATGGCGAGGGCGGCCAGCAGCGAGCCGGCCAGCGCGCCGACGACGACGCTGGACCCGAGCAGCAGCGCGCCCGCCGCGCCGGCGAACGACAGCTCGGAGACGCCGTGGACCGCGAAGGCCATGTCCCGCTGCATGACGAACACGCCCAGCACGCCACCGACCACGCCGAGGACCGCCGCGGCGATGATCGAGTTGCGCACCAGCGCCATGAGCTGGCCGTAGTCGGAGAAGTCGATGACCTGGTGCCACCACTGCGCGTGGCCGGCCAGGATCGTCAGTGCGTCCAGCCCGCTCATGCGCCCTCCTCCCAGTGATGGGGGTCGAGGTGCGCGGGGGCGCCGAGCACGACGATCCGGCCCGCCACCTCGGCCACGTCCACGCGGGTGCCGTAGAGCTCGGAGAGGACGTCGGAGCGCAGCACCTCCTCCGGCCGGCCGAGCCGGTGCGAGCCGGCGGCCAGGTACAGCACGCGGTCGGTGGCGGGGAGGACGGGGTTGACGTCGTGGGTCACGAAGACGACGGGGGTGCCGTGGCTGCGGCGGCGCTGGTCGACCAGGGAGACGACCTCCTGCTGGTGGTGCAGGTCCAGGCTGCCGAGCGGCTCGTCGCACAGGAGGAGGGCCGGGTCGGAGACGAGCGCCTGGGCGACCCGCATCCGCTGCTGCTCGCCACCGGAGAGCTGACCGATCGGGCGGCGGGCGAGCTCGGTGCCGTCCACGGCGGCCAGGGCGGCGTCCACCCGGGCCCGCAGCGCCCGCCGCCCGCGGAGGCGGACGCCGGGGCGGTGCCCGTCGACGCCGAGGGCGACCAGGTCGCGCCCGCGCATCGGGGTGCCGGTGGGGATGAGCCGCTGCTGCGGCACGTACCCGACGCGCCGGCGGCCGCGGGCGACGCTCTCGCCCTGGATGCGGATGGTGCCCGAGCCCAGCCGCTGCACGCCGAGGAGCGCCTTGAGGAGCGTCGACTTGCCGGAGCCGTTGGCCCCCAGCACGGTGAGGAACTCGCCGGGCCGGACGTCGAGGTCGAGCCCGGACCACAGCGTCCTGCCGTGGAAGGCGAGGGTGGCGCCGCGCACCTCCAGGACCGGCGCCGGGTGCGCAGGGTGCGCAGAGCGGTCCGGGTGCGAGGAGGACGCGGCGGTGGGGGCGTCCTGCGTCACTGCGCAGGACGCCCCGTCCCGCCCGGTCACGACGCGAGCGCCGAGGAGAGGCTCTTCAGGTTGGCCTTCATCCACGTCACGTACGAGGTGCCCTTCGGCAGGGTCTCGGTGAAGTCCACGACCGGGACGCCGGCGGCCTCGGCGGCCATCTGGACGTGCACGGTCGTGGTGTCGGCGGCCTGGGTGTTGTAGGCGAGCAGCGCGAGGTCGTCGCTGCCGATGATGTCGAGGAGCTGCTGGAGGACGCGGGCGGGGACGTCGTCGCCCTCCTCGACGGCCTCGCTGAAGGCGGAGGGGGTCTTGTTCTTCAGGCCGACGGCCTCGAGCAGGTACAGCGGCACCGGCTCGGTGATGATGGCCGACTCGCCCTTGTACGACTTCTTGAGCGTGGCCTCCGTCTTCTCCAGGCCGTTGAGCTGGGCGACGAACGCGCTGTAGTTGGCGGCGTAGTCCTCGGTGTGGTCGGGGTCGGCGTCGGAGAGGTCGTCGCGGACGGCGGCGGCGATCTTCTCCACCGCGGCGACGTCGTACCAGACGTGCTCGTTGAAGCCGTCGATCTCGTCGGTGGTGTCGCTGCCGGCGGGGGCGAGGCCCGACTCCTCGACGGCGTTGAGGACGGTGGCGTCGGTGCCGGAGGCCTTCACGAGCTTGTCCATGAAGTCGTCGTAGCCGCCGCCGTTCTCGATCACGAGGTCGGCCTCGGACACGGCGAGCTGGTTCTTCACCGTCGCCTCGTACTCGTGCGGGTCCTGGTTGGCGTTCGTGATGAGGCTCGTGACGGTCGCGTCGTCGCCGGCGATCGCCGAGGCGATCGAGCCGTAGACGTTGGTGGACGCCACGATCGAGAGGGGGGCGCTCTCCTCGGAGGACGACGAGGAGGAGCAGGCGGAGAGGGCGCCGAGCAGCAGCCCCGCCACGGGGAGCGCGACGGCGAGTCGCAGCGTTCGGTTCTTCATGTCCGCCACTCTACTTGGGAATGATTATCATGTGAATGTGAGCCATCACTCGTCCGCGAGGCGGAGGGGAGTGGGGGGTCGCCGGGGTAGGTTCCCGCGCGCGCCTGTGACCTTCCTGGGCGAATGCTGAGCGGCGCCCACACCCCGAGCTGCGCCCGTGTGTGAGCCCGGAACGGGCTCGTTTCTTTGCTGTGAGCGCCCCGGACAGCGACCGTTCCCGCCCGCGCCGCCCGGTAGATTGGTCCCCGGTCCGTCCCCGGCCCCAGGGACGGGACGTCCACCGATCCCTGCGGTGGCGGACGGCGGACCCGGAGGAGAGACGTGTCCGCAACCAGGTCGGCGGTGGCGCCGGGCTCGCAGACCGCCCTGCGCCGGGCCAACAAGCAGCGCCTGCTCACCGAGCTCGACGCCGGCACCTCGCTCAGCCAGGCGACGCTCGCGCGCGCCACGGGACTCTCCGCCGCCACCGTCTCCAACCTCGTCGCCGAGCTCGAGCGCGACGGCGAGGTCGTCGTCACCCACGGGACCACCAACGGCCGTGCCAGCCGCCTCATCGACCGGCACCCCGAGCGCCGTCCCCTGGCCCTGGGCCTCAGCCTGGGCACCAAGTTCGCCCGGGTCGCGGTGGGCACGGGCGAGACCGTGCTCGACGTCCGGAGCGAGGACCTCCGCTCCCCGGGGCAGCCCGCGGTGCTGCAGGAGGTCGCCGACCTGGCCCGCCGGGCGCTCACCGACGTCGGCGGCCGTCTCGAGCAGGTCTCGGGTGCGGTGATGGCCCTGCCCGCCCCGGTGCACCGGGGGCGGATCGCGGCCGTCCAGGTGCCCGCCGCGTGGCGCGGGGTCGACGTCGTCGCCGAGATGAGCGAGCTCATCGGCGTGCCCGTCCGGGTGGCGAACGACGCCAACCTCGGCGCGGTCGCCCTGGCCCACCACCTCGGGACCGACGCCCCGGTCGCGTTCGTGAAGTGGACCAGCGGCATCGGCGCCGGGCTCGCCGTCGGCGGTGCCGCCCTCGAGGGTGGCGGCGGGATGGCCGGCGAGATCGGGCACCTCACCGCCCGCCGGCCGGGTGGCCGGGTCTGCCGGTGCGGCCGGACGTCCTGCCTGGAGTCCGTCGCCTCCGTCGAGGCCATCCGCGAGAGCGCCTCGATCGCGGTCTCCGAGGAGCTGGACGAGGCGGGGCTGATCGCCCGGCTGCAGGCCGGCGACCCCGTCGTCCGCCGCGTCACCCAGGAGGCCGCCGAGGCCCTCGCCGAGGCCATGGGCACCCTCACCGTGCTCTACAACCCCTCGGTCATCGCCGTGGCCGGGCCGCTCGTGCACTACGTGCCGGACCTCGTCGACGAGCTGCGGCTGCACCTGCGCCGCGCCGTCACCCCCGCGCTGGAGCAGGAGACCGAGCTCGTCCTCAACCCGCTCGGCGGTGAGGCCGAGGTCCGCGGCGCCCTCCGGGTCGCGGCCGCCCCGGAGCGGGCCCTGCTCAGCTGAGATCGGGGTGGATGCGGTGCATCCGCTGCACCGCGTCCACCCCGATCCCCCCGTTCCTGCTGCCTCGGGCGGCCTCAGACCGCCGCGGCCTGCCGACCCAGGTGCGCGGCCAGCGCCATCTCGGGCGGACGCAGCGCGCTGCCGCCGTCCACGACGAGGTCGCGCGCCAGCAGGCCGAACGCCGGCGCCAGCTTGAACCCGTGGCCCGACAGCCCCGCGATCGTCACGACCCGCTCCTCGGGGTCGAGGTCCACCACGGGCACCCGGTCCGGCGTCCACGTGTCGTGGTGGCTCGTGGCGCGTGCCGGGAACGGGTGCATGCCGGAGAAGAAGTGCGGCAGCTGCTCGCTGAAGGCGGCCAGCAGGTCCTCCGGCACGAGCGCCGGCACGTCGTCCACCGACGCCAGGTCGTCGTGCTCCGGGGTGCTGAAGCTGACCTTCACCGTGGCCCCGTCCAGGCAGGGCGCCCCGTAGGCGTGGAACCCGTCGAGGTCGCGCATGAACACCGGGAACACCTCGGGGCGGAACGCCGACGGGTCCCGGGGCAGGAACCACGTGAGCGGGATGTGCCGGGTGGTGAGCAGGCCCGCGAGGTCGGGGCGCAGGGCGGACGTCCACGACCCGGCCGTCACCACGACCTTCCGCGCCCTCAGCACCTCGTCCCCGGCCCGCACGAGCACGCCGTCGTCGGTGCGCTCCAGCCCGGTGACCCGGCAGTGGTGCACGACGGTCGCGCCCCGCGCCTGGGCCGCCTCGGTGGCCGCCAGCACGGCGACCTCCGGACGCAGCCCGCCGCCGAGCGGGTCGAGGATGCCCATGTCGCCGGCCCGCGGGACGTGCTGCGGGTACTGCGCGGCCAGCTCGGCGTCGTCCAGCACTCGCGAGGGGAGGTCGTGCTCGGCCATCGTGGCCAGCGTCGCCTCGAGCTCGGGCTGGCCCACGGGGCCGATGCTCAGCGCCCCGACCGGCAGCAGGATCTCCCGGCCGGCCTCGGCCTCGAGCTCCTGCCACAGCTCCCTGGCCCGGCGCAGCAGGGGCACGTAGAGGCTGCCCTCCTTCACGGCCATCCGGAACAGCCGCGACTCCCCGGAGTACGAGCCGTGCAGGTGGACCGGCCCGAAGGCCTCGACGCCCACTACGTCCAGGCCCTCGACGCCGCTGAGCTGCCACAGCGCCATCGCGCCGGTGGTGCCGAGGCCGACGACCGCGACGTCGACGACGCGGTCCGGCAGGCGTCCGGTCATGCCCTCACCGGTCATGCCCTCACCGGTCATGCCCTCACCGGTCATGCCCTCACCGGTCATGCCCTCACCGGTCATGCCAGCACCGGGCTGTCCCAGAGGTTCAGCGGGACACCGAGGCCCTTCTCCCGGGCGGTGGCGACGCAGCGGGTCGCCCACGCGACGTCCTCGACCGGCATCCCGCCGATCGAGAACAGGACGATCTCGTCCTCGTCGCGGCGCCGGGCCTCGCCGGCGTGCAGCAGGAGGCCGATGTCCTCGATCTCCTCCTCCTTCATCAGCCCGTCGTGCACGAGGTCGGTGAAGTGGCAGCCGATGATCGGGATCTCGTCGTAGGTCGGGTAGGGGAACTCCTCGGCCCACGCCTCGTAGAGCTTGCGGTGGTCGACGAGCTTGCGCACGCCCTCGCCCATGAGCGCGTCGTCGGGCGCCAGGGAGGACGGCATGGCGAGGAACGCGCCGGGCTTGACCCAGGACTTCTCGATCGCCGGGTAGTTCGACTTCGCCCCGCCGCTGGTCGTGCAGTAGGTGACGATGTCGGCGTCGCGGACGGCGGCCTCGTTGCTGTCCACGATCTCCACCTCGAGCTGGGGCAGGGTGGCGGCCACCCAGTCGGCGAAGGCCCGCTCGCCGCGGCTGCTGCGGCCCTTGACCTTGACCTTGCGCAGGCCCGGGCGGGCCACGACGAACGACTCCAGCGCCGTCCGCGCCATGACGCCCGGGCCGACGAGCCCGACGACCTCGGCGTCCGCGGGGGCGAAGTGCCGGGCGCCGACACCCGGGATCGCGCCGGTGCGCATCGCGCTGAGCAGGTTGGCGCTCATCAGGGCCACGGGGGCACCGGTGTCGGTGTCGTTGAGGACGAAGAGGTGGATCGAGCGGGGCAGGCCGGAGGCCTTGTTCTCGATGTTGGAGCCGTACCACTTCACGCCGGCCATCCGGAACGCGCCGCCGAGGTAGGCGGGCATCGCCATGAAGCGTCGGTCCTCGGTGTGGTGGGGCATGCCGGGGAAGACGGGGTGCTCGGGGAAGCCCACCATGGCGCCGTGGGAGGCGGCGTTGCTGCCGGCCATCCGGTAGTCGCCCTGGCCGATGACGGAGAACATCTCCTCCATCGTGTCCATGCAGGCGCCCATGTCGGTCACGCCTGCGGCGACCATGTCGGGCTCGGAGAGGTAGAGGAAGTCGATCCGGGTGTCGCTCAACGTGCGGCCTTTCTCAGGGACGGGACGGGGCCGGCCGGCGCGACGCTGCGGGGTCGGCGAGGGACGCCCGGGGGTCGGGGAGACCCGGGCGTCGCGTGCGGGGGAGGGCGCCGGCGGGCCGCTGCCCCCGGCGGTCAGCGCTGGGCGCTGCGCTTCCAGCTGGCGCCGTAGCGGCGCAGGTGCAGCCGCGTGCGGTCGGCGCGGAAGAGGTCGGTGCCGAGCTCGATCGGCAGGCCGTCGGCGGTGCTGGCCACGCGCCACACGTGCAGCACCGGCTCGCCCTCGGCCAGGTCGAGGTGGGCGGCCGCGTCGGCGTCGGCGCCGCGGACGTCCACCTCCTCCTCGGCCTCGACGGGGGAGGCGTCGTAGCCCGAGCCGAGCAGCTCGTAGAGCGAGCCGGACAGATCGCGCTCGAGGATGCCGGGCACGCGGACGGCCGGGAACGTCGAGCGCTCGAGCGACCACGGCCGCCCACCGGCGTCCCGTCGACGGCGCACGCGCACGACGACGCCGTCCTCGGGCAGCCGGAGGGCCCGGCGCTCGGGCGGGGTGGCCAGGCCGAGGTCGGCGCGGAGGACCACCGTGGTGAGGCCGACGCCCTGCTGGCGCAGGAGCGCGGGCACCCCCTCGATGGTGTTGAGCCGCCGCTCGATCCGACCGTCGCTGGCGTACACGCCGCCGGAGCGGCCCATGACGCGCCGGACCCGTCCGGACCCGGCGAGGACGTCGAGGGCGTCGCGCAGCGCGGAGCGGGTGACGCCGAGGGACTCGGCCAGGCCACGCTCGCTGCCCAGCCGCTCACCCGGCCGCAGCCCCTGCTCGGCGAGGAGCCGCTCGATCCGGGCCACGAGCAGCGCGCGGTCGGGGCGGACGTCGGGCACGGGCCCGAGCCTAGTGGCGCAGCCGGCGCCGCTCGCGGCCGGTGCGGGGCCGGGTGCGGGGCCGGCTGGGGGACCGGCCGCAGGCGCCGGGTCACCGCCCGCCGTCGGTTCCCCGCGCGCGACGGAGCGCGGCGGTGGCGTCGAGGAGCGCGCCGTCCAGGGCCTCGACGGCCTCGTCGGCCTCGGCGAGCCCGAGCACGAGCGGCGGCCGGATCTTGAGCACGTGGGCGAGCGGACCCGCGACGGAGAGCAGGACGCCCCGCTCGCGCATCGCCTCGACGACGGCGAGCGCGAGGTCGCCCGACGGCCGCCCGGTGTCGGGGTCGAGGACGTCGACACCGGTGTACTGCCCGATCCCCCGGACGGTGCCGACCGAGGCGTGGGTGCGCCGCAGGTCGACGACGCCCGCGCGCAGGTGGTCGCCGACGATCTCGGCGCGGCGCGGCAGCTCCTCGGCGCGCAGCGCGTCGAGGACCGCCTGGGCCGCGGCCATGGAGACCGGGTTGCCGCCGAAGGTGTTGAAGTACGGCTGGTCGTCGGTGAAGGCGCCGAGGACGTCGCCCTGCGCGGCCACGCCGGCCACCGGCATCCCGTTGCCCATCGGCTTGCCCATGGTCACCAGCTCGGGGACCAGCCCGAGCCGGGCGAAGCCCCACAGGGGGACGCCGACGCGACCGAAGCCCGGCTGCACCTCGTCGGCGATCAGCACGCCGCCCGCCTGGCGGACGATCCGGACGGCCGCGTCGAGCGTCCCGGGCTCGCCGGGGAAGACCCCGTCGGAGGAGAAGACCGTGTCCACGAGCAGGGCGGCGACGCCCGCCCCGGAGGCCTGGAGCTGCTGGGTGGCGCGGCGCACGTGGTCGGCGAACCAGGCGCCCACGTCGCGCTGCCCGACGGCCGCCGCCAGGGCCGGGTCCGGCGGC
Source organism: Nocardioides sp. GY 10127 (assembly GCF_004919085.1). Classification (GTDB taxonomy): domain Bacteria; phylum Actinomycetota; class Actinomycetes; order Propionibacteriales; family Nocardioidaceae; genus Nocardioides. The sequence continues at coordinate 82,498 of NZ_STGL01000009.1, forward strand.
GGCACGATCCGCACGTCCGCGCCCAGCGGCTGGCCGCCCCCGAGGGCCGGCGACAGGCCGCTCACCAGCTCGGTGTTGCCGTGGTAGGCCTCGCTCGTGACGATGATGCCGCGCCGTCCCGTCGCCCGGCGGGCCACGCGGGCGGCCAGGTCGTTGGCCTCCGACCCGGTGCACACGAACACGGCCCGGTCGATCTCGGCCGGCATCGTCGAGAGCAGGTCCTCCGCGTAGCCGACGATGCCCTCGTGCAGGTAGCGGGTGTGGGTGTTGAGCGTGCCGAGCTGCCGCGTGACCGCCTGGGTGACGGCGGGGTGGGCGTGGCCCAGGCCCGGCACGTTGTTGTAGAGGTCGAGGTAGCGGCGGCCGTCCAGGTCCCACACGCGGCAGCCCTCGCCGCGCACGAGGTGCAGGGGCGTGGAGTAGAACAGCCGGTACCCCGAGCCGAGGACGTCGCCCCGCCGGCGTGCGACGTCGCGGCTGCGCGGTCCGAGTGCCTCGAGGTCGGTCCCGCCCGCGTTGGCGTCGAGGATGCTGGAGCCCTGCTTCGACGCGGCCTTCTCCGACGCAGCCTGCTCCGATCCGGCCTGCTTCGATCCGGTATGGGGCGGTAGGACCTGGGACATGCGGACCTCGGGTGGACGAGCGACGGGGACGTCCTCATCCTGCTCGCCCCGCAGGGGCCCGCGGGATGCCTTTCGGAGTCGTCCGGGTTACCGATCCGGCCCGCTGGATGAATGGTTGGTTTCGTCGTCCTGGGCGCCGCGACGATCCCGTCACGCGGGGCCCCGCAGCGGCGCACGGCTGCCTACCCTGCGCCCATGACCGCACCCGCGAGCGCCGACCCGCTGGCCGTCTTCGCCGCCCTCGAGCGCGGGGCCGCCGCGCCGACGTGGCTCGCCCGCGGGATCGCCGAGGCCTGGCTGCCGCACGGCGACGCGGGCGGGGAGTCCGACGTCCGGCTCCTCGCGGTGTCGGAGAACGCCACCTTCGTCGTCCGGGTCGCGGGGGCACCGACCCTCGTCGTCCGCGTGCACCGGCCCGGCTACGTCGACCTCGACCAGGTGCGCTCGGAGCTGTGGTGGGTCGACGCCGTCGCCGCCGAGACGCCGGTCGCCACGCCGGCGCCGGTGCGGGGCCTCGACGGCGCCCTGGTGCAGGAGGTGCGCGACGACGCCGGCACCACGTGGACGGCGATCGGCTTCGCGTTCGTGCCGGGGCTCATGCTCGAGGACGTGCTGGGCGAGGGCCCCGACGACGCGGTGCCGTGGTTCGGCCCGATCGGTGAGGTCGTCGCCACGCTGCACGCGCACGCGCGCTCGTGGGAGCGTCCGGCGGGCTTCAGCCGGTTCACGTGGGGCCTGGACGACCTCGTCGGTCCGGCCGCCCGCTGGGGCAGGTGGCGGGTGGCGGCGCTGGACGCCCCCGACCTGCGGGTCCTGGAGGAGGCGGAGCGCAGCGCGCTCACGCTGCTCGCGGACGTCCCCCTCGACGCCCGGGAGTGGGGGCTGGTGCACGGCGACCTGCGCCCCTCGAACCTCATGGTCGCCGCCGGCACCGAGGGCGTCGCACCGGACGCCGGTCGGCTCACCGTCATCGACTTCGACGACTGCGGCCTCGGCTACTACCTCTACGACCTCGCCGCGGCGGTCTCGTTCTACGAGCACCTGCCGCAGGCCCCCGCGATGGCGCGGGCGTGGGTCGAGGGCTACACCGCCCACGCCCCGCTCACCCGCCGCGACCTCGACGTCGCCGGCGCGCTGTCGATGCTGCGCCGGCTCACGCTGCTCGGCTGGACGGTGACCCACCGGGAGGACGCGCTGCCGCCGGACCTGGCTGCGGCGATGCTGCCCGGCACCGTCGAGGTGGGGGCGCGCTACCTGGCCGACCCGCGGTGGCTGCTGGGCTGAGCCGGGACCAGTGGGCCAGCGACCGCGGAGGTCGTGTGCCCGGACGGGGCGCTGGGCGCCGATCCGGGCACACGACCTGCGCTCACGCCGTGCGGGCGGGGTGCTCGATCCGCAGCGCCAGGGCCGGGCAGACGCTCACGGCCGTGCGGGCGGCGTCCTCGTCGACGGGGGCGTCGGTGAGGATCGGGAACCCCCACTCGTCCAGGGTGATGGACTCCGAGAGCAGCCGGGCGCACAGCCCGTGCCCGTCGCAGCGGGTCCAGTCGACGGCCAGGCGGGTCATCGGACACCTCCGGTGGTGTGAGTGGTGGGCAGGACGCCCAGGTCGGCGCGGCCGCAGTGGTGGCCGGCGCGGTGCCGCGCCACGTCCTCGGCGAACACGGTGAGCGCGCTCGCGACGAAGCCGGTGGCGCCGGTGGGGTGGTGGCAGGCGCCGCGGCCGCGCACCATCCCGACGCGGGCCTGGAGCCGCTCGAGGTCGACGGGTCGCGCCTGCGCGAGCGCCTGGACGTCGTCCGCGACGGCCCGCAGGCCGAACACGCACGGCCCGCACTGACGGGCGGAGGCCTCGGCGAGCCAGTCGGTGACGCGGGCGACCTCGGCGACGGGGCAGGTGTCGGCGGGCAGGACGGCGAGCACGCCGGCGCCCCAGCCGATGGCCCGCTCGCGCAGCTCGACGCGGCTCACGCGCGCGCCGGTCGGCACCGCCCACGTGCCGTGGTAGCCGCCGACGAGGACGGGGCCGTCGTCGTGGCCGACGAGGTCGCGCAGCGCGGTGCCGTGGGGCACCTCGACGACGCCGTTGACCGGGGTCGCGCCGAGCACGGTGGTGAGCGAGGTGCCCGGCTCGTGGGCCGGGCCGACCGCGGCGTAGCCCGCCGGTCCGAGGGCGGAGAGCAGCGCCAGCTGGGCGAAGGTCTCCACGTTCGAGGCGAACGTCGGGCGGCCGGCCAGGCCCCGCTCGGTGGGCAGGACGCGGCGGCCGTCGGGGCGCGGTGCGCGCCCCTCCATCCCGTTGACGAGGGCGCCGATCTCGCCGCCCACGAAGCCGTGGCGGGTGAGCCGGACGTCGAGCTCGGCGCCCGCCCGGCCGGCGGCCTGGGCCAGCGCCTGGGCCGAGGGCTCGTCCTCCACCGCGACGACGGCGGGCCGGCCGCTGCCCAGCGCGGCCGCGACGAGCCGGATGCCGGCGACGACGAGGTCGGGGCTGTGCCGCATGAGCGCACGGTCCTTGAAGGAGGCGGGCTCGCCCTCGCTCGCGTTGACCAGCACGCGGGCGCCGAGCGGCACCGAGGCGAGCTTGCGGGCCACGGGGAAGGCCGCGCCGCCGCGGCCGAGCAGCCGCACGTCGGTGGCGGCGTGGACGAGCCACGCACGGTCGCGCGACGGCACCGCCGGCGGGGCGGCCGCCAGCAGCCGGGGCTCGCCCAGGGTGAGCAGCGGCGGGGTGGCGGGGAAGAGCGCGGGCAGGGTGCCCGGGTCGGTGACGGTCATCGTGCGACCTCCTCGAGGCGACGGGGGGCGAAGGTGCCGTCCGCGGTGCGGGCGACGGGGCGGCGGGCGCGTCCGACGAGGCGGACGACGAGGGCGGCGACCACGAGGGCGGTGCCGACCGCGTAGGTGGCCAGCGCCCAGGGCTGGGAGGTGTCGGTGCCGGAGAGCAGGCCGTGGCCGAGGCTGAGGGCCCAGCCGACGTAGGCCGCCAGGTGCAGCCGGCGCCAGGTGACCTCGGTGGCGTGGTTCACGAACCAGCGGCGGCCCCAGCCGACCCCCGCGGCCAGCAGCAGCGCGTACATGCCGAGGGTGCCCACGCCGAGCGCGAACGGCTCGTAGTCGGCGGTGAAGGGCACGAAGACCGCGGTCAGGGAGGTGTCGACGTACGCGTCGAGGACGACGAGCACCAGGTGGACGGCGAGGGTGACCAGGCCGAGGACGGCGGTGCCGCGGTGCAGGAGCTGGCGCACGGTGCGACGGTCGACCGCCGCGTCCGAGCGACCCCCGACGGCGCTCGTGGCGCCGAGGAAGGCGGTGACGGTGAACGCCACCCAGGAGACCATCCCGAAGGACCGGATCAGGTACCACATGGTCTCGTTGCTCATGAGGCCACCTCTGCTTCCTGTTGCTCGTGGCGCGGCTGCTGCGCGCGTGCCTCGTGGGTGGTGGGGGCGGGCGACTCCTCCGGCCAGCCGTCGCGGACGTGGACGCCGCCGCGGCTGTCGACCAGGCGGGTCGGCAGCCCGGGTGCGGCCGTCGCGGCGTCCGCGTCGACGAGGAGCCAGGTGCTGCGCGTGTTGGCCGTGAGGCACGACGGCGCCCACACGCTCGCGGTGCGGTAGCGACCGCTCGCGCTGCGGCCCGTGCGCGGGTCGAGGAGGTGGTGGACGCCGGCCCAGCGCCGCCCCGTCGTCGACGAGGTCGCGAGGCCGCCGGAGGTCAGGCTGACGGTGCTGCCACCGCTGCCCTCGACCTCCTCGACGCTCAGCTGCCAGCCGCCGTCGGGCGCGCCGTGGACGGCGAGGTCGCCGCCGATCGAGACGAGGAACGGCGCCCGCAGCTGGGTCGCGCCGCGGCGGACCGCCTCGTCGACGGTCCACGCCTTCGCGGTGGCGCCGAGGTCGAGGCCGTGCCCGGAGGGGACGCCCACGAGGCCGACGCGGTGGTCGGTGCGGACGCGGCGCCACGCACCGGCCTCGCGGCCCTCGCGGGCCCCGCCGCCGAGGTGCAGCGGCACCACGCGTCGCCGGACGACGGCGAGGTCGGCGTCGTAGCCGAGCGCCTCGAGGTCGGCGGCGAGCAGCGGGTCGACCGCACCGTGGGTGTGCCGCGCCGAGGCCAGGGCGACGTCGACGAGGTCGAGCGTGAGCGGGCGGACCGGGACGAGGTGCCCCGCGGCGGCGTTGACGCGGGACAGGTCGGAGTCGGGACGGAAGCGGCTGACCGCGCGCTCCACGTCGCCCATGAGGCCGCGGACCAGCGGCTCGAGCACCCCCAGGTCGCGGGCGTCGACGGTGGTGACGCGGACGCTGCAGGACCAGTCGGTCCAGCGCGCCGTGTGCCGGCCGGTCATGACGAGTGCGTCCCGCCGTCGGTGCCGCCGTAGGTGCTGGTGCCGCCGGAGATCCCGGTGCTGCCGGAGCTGGTGCTGCCGGAGCTGGTGCTGCCGGAGCTGGTGCTGCCGGAGCCGCTCGAGGAGGAGCCGGAGGACGAGCTGCCGGAGGTGCCGCTGGAGGAGCCCGAGGACGAGCTGCCGGACGAGCCCGACGACGAGGAGTCGCTGGACGAGGAGCCGGACGAGGAGCCGGACGGGGAGCCGGACGACGTGCTGCCAGAGTCGTCGCCGGACGTCCCGGACGAGGTGGTGCCACCGGTGTCGGTGGTCCCGGAGGTGGTGTCCGAGGTGGAGTCGGTGGTCCCGGAGGTGGACGAGGCGTCGGCCGCGGCGACGGTGAAGCCGCTGACGGCCGCGACGCCGCCCACGGTGAGGGCGGCGAGCCAGACGCGGCTGCGTCGGCGCAGTCGTCGGCCGACGGCCAGGGGTCCGGCTCCGGGGGAGCGGTGGTCGGTCATGGGTCCACCTTCCGGCGGGCCGCGGCAACGCCGCCTCAGCGCACCGTCAAGTCGACGTCAAGCGAGTCTGTGGATCACCTGGGTGCCGGTGACGGGGGTCACCGGAGGCGGGGGTGGAGCGGTCCCGGGCCCCTCAGCGCAGCGACGCGCCCAGGTGCAGCCGGACACCGCGGGCCCGCCCGTCCTCGCGCCCGCCCGCCCCCGGGTCGACGAGCTGGAGGTACCCGCCCGACCCCTCGGCCGTGCCGCGGGCGATGTCGAGGCCGAGGCCCGTCGACCCGCGGTCGCTCAGGCCGCGCCGGAGCGCCTCGGGCGCGATGCCCGGCCCGTCGTCCGTGACCTCGACGTCGACCCCGGGCTGCGCCGCACGCACGGAGACGGCGAACGCCGTGCCGTCGGGCGTGTGCGCGACGACGTTCTCCAGCAGCGAGTCCAGGGCGGTGGCGAGGTCCTCCTCGGTGCAGCGCACCCACAGCGGCCCGTCGGGCAGGTCGAGGGTGAGGTCGCGCCCCTGCTCGTCCGCGAGCGGCGTCCAGAAGTCCACCCGGTCGCGGGTCACGGCGACGGCGTCGCAGCGCGGGTTCACCCCTTCCGCGTTGCCGCGGCGGGCGGCGCGGATGACGCGGGTGAGCGCCCGCTCGAGCGCGTCCACGCTGCCCTCCAGCTCGGCGCGGCCCGGGGAGTCGGGCAGCGCCTCGACGCCGAGCCGCACCGCCATGAGCGGGGTCCGCAGGCGGTGGGAGAGGTCCGCGGCCTGCTCGCGCTCCTGGGTGAGGAGCTCGTCGATGCGGGTGGCGAGCGCGTTGAGCTCGACGGCCACGCGCGCCACCTCGGGCGGGCCCTCGACGGGCGCGCGGGCGGCGAGGTCGCCCTCGCCGAGGGCCTGCGCCGTGGTGGCGGCCCGCTGGAGCGGGCGGACGAGCCGGCGGCTGGTGATCTCGGCGGCCACCCACGACAGCAGGAGCAGGAGCACCGCCACGCCCAGCCCGGCCAGGTACTGCCAGCGTAGAGTCCCGCTGAGCTGGGTGTCGTCGATGACGGCGGCCACGCGCACCACGCCGTCGTCGGTCTGGCAGACGAGCTCGACCGCGGTGGCGTCGTCGGTGGTGACGACCGTGGTGGAGGTGATGCCGGTGGCGGCGGTGTCCCCGTCGCCGTCGGGATCGGTACCGCCGTCCGTGCCGCCGCGCGCCGCGCCGTCCCCGTCGTGGTCGGCGTCCCACTCCGGGCCGAGGGCGGCGCGGACCGTGTCGTCGAGGTCGGCGCCGACGAGGCTGCCGTCGGTGAGCAGGACGGTCACGGGGTAGTCGCTGCGGGAATTCGCGCGGTCGAGGTACTCCAGGAGCGCGTGCTCGTCCACGTCGCCGGTGGTGAGGTAGTCGGCCACCGAGTCGGCCGCGTAGGTGGCGTGCCGCTGCGCGGCGGTGTGCGCATTCCCGCGCAGGACCAGCGCGAGGGGGACGCCGGCGAGCACCAGCACGAGGGCGGTGGTGCCCACGACGAGCGCGATGATCCGGGCCCGCAGCGTGACCCGCTGCAGGCGGGTGCCGCCGGGGCGGGGCCGACGTGCCCTCACGCGCCCGGCTCCACGAGCTTCACGCCGACGCCGCGGACGCTCACGAGGTAGCGCGGGTGGGCGGCGTCCTCGCCGAGCTTGCGGCGCAGCCAGGAGAGGTGGACGTCGACGGTGCGGTCCGCGCCGCCCCACGGCTGCTGCCACACCTCGGCCAGCAGCATCGGCTTGGAGAGCACCTCGCCCACGTGCTGCATGAGCACGTGGAGCAGGTCGAACTCCTTGCGGGTGAGCTCGACGGGCTGCCCGTCGAGGGTGACGGCCCGGCCCACCGGGTCCAGCCGCAGCCCGCCGACCGCCAGGGTCGCCTGGCCGTCGTCCTGCGCGACGGCGCCGGCGCGCCGCAGCACCGCCCGCACGCGCGCATCGAGCTGGGCGGCCGAGAACGGCTTGACCAGGTAGTCGTCGGCGCCGGCGTTGAGGATGCGCACGACCTCGGCGTCGTCGTCGCGGGCGCTGGCCACCACGACCGGCGCGCCCTTGAGCATCTTGTTCAGCTCCAGCACGTGGGCGCCGTCGATGTCGGGCAGCCCGAGGTCGAGGACGGTCACGTCGGGCCGCTCCTCGCCCAGCGCGGCGACGGCCTCGGCGCCGGTGCCGACGGCCCGGACCACGTGGCCGTGCTGCCGCAGACCCCGGACGAGGGCGTCACGGATCGTCGGGTCGTCCTCCACCAGCAGCACGCGCGCCACGCCCCGGAGGCTAGCCGGTGGGGTGGCGCGCGTGCCGCGGCGAGAGGCTCAGCCGAGCGAGTCGCGTGCTCCCGCCCACAGGTCGATGCCGGACTCGACCGCGTGGTGGTCGATCGCGGCGAGCTCGTCCGCGGTGAAGGAGAGGTTCTCCGTGGCCGCCACGTTGGCCCGGATCTGCTCCGGGCTGGAGGCCCCGACGAGCACGGAGGTGACCCGATCGTCGCGCAGCGCCCAGGCCAGCGCCATCTGGGCGAGGGACTGCCCGCGGTCGCGCGCGAGGTCGTTGAGGGCGCGCACGTGGGTGATCGCCTCGTCGGTGAGCAGGCCCGGGTCCAGGGACTTGCCCTGGCTGGCGCGCGAGCCCTCGGGCACGCCGTCGAGGTACTTGTCGGTGAGCATGCCCTGCGCGAGGGGGGAGAAGGCGATGCAGCCCGCACCGACCTCGGCGAGGGTGTCGAGCAGGCCCGGCCCCTCGATCCAGCGGTTCAGCATCGAGTAGGACGGCTGGTGGATGAGCAGCGGCGTCCCCAGGTCCCGCAGGAGCGCGGCCGCCTCGGCGGTCGACTCCGCCGAGTACGAGGAGATGCCGACGTAGAGGGCGCGGCCGGAGCGGACGACGTGGTCGAGCGCCCCCATCGTCTCCTCCAGCGGGGTCTCCGGGTCGGGCCGGTGGTGGTAGAAGATGTCGACGTAGTCCAGCCCCAGCCGCTTCAGCGACTGGTCGAGGCTGGAGACGAGGTACTTCCGGGAGCCGCCGACATCGCCGTAGGGGCCGGGCCACATGTCCCAGCCGGCCTTGGAGGAGATCACCAGCTCGTCGCGCAGGCCCGCGAAGGTCGTCGCGAGGTGCCGGCCGAAGTTGGTCTCGGCCGAACCGTAGGGCGGGCCGTAGTTGTTGGCCAGGTCGAAGTGGGTCACGCCGGCGTCGAAGGCGGCGCGCAGGGTCGCGGCCTGGCGGTCGAACGGGGCGTCGTCGCCGAAGTTGTGCCAGAGGCCCAGGCTGACGGCGGGGAGCTTGAGGCCGGAGGCGCCGGTGCGCCGGTAGGGCATGGCGTCGTAGCGCTCGGGTGCGGGCTGGTACGTCATGGCGACCATCCTGCCCCGTCGTCCGCGGCGCACACGCTCACCCCGCGCGCGTCCTCACGCCTCGCGCGGGCCGGACGCAGGAAGGTCGTGGCGGGCGGCCCAGGCGCCCAGGTCGCGTCCCTCGATGGCGGCGGCCATGAGGTCGGGGAACAGGTCCGGGGTGCAGGCGAAGGAAGGGACGCCGACGGCCGCGAGGGCCTCCGCGTGGTCGGCGTCGTGCGCCGGGGCACCGGAGTCCGAGAGCGCCAGCAGCGCCACCACGGTGATGCCGGCCCCGACGAGGTCGCGGGCGCGCCGCACCATGGCGTCCCCGGCCCCGCCCTCCATCAGGTCGCTGACGAGCACGAGGACGGTCTCCGCCGGGGTGCGCACGAGGGACTGGCAGTACGCCAGCGCCTTGTCGATGTCCGTGCCGCCGCCCAGCTGCACCCCGAAGAGCACGTCCACGGGGTCCTCGGCGAGCTCGGAGAGGTCGACCACCTCGGTGTCGAAGGCGACCACGCTCGTGCGCACCGCGCGCAGCGAGGCGAGCACCGCGCCGAAGACGCTGGCGTAGACGACGGACTCCGCCATCGAGCCCGACTGGTCCAGGCACAGCACGACGTGCCGCTCCAGGCTCCGCGAGCGTCGCGCGTGCCCCACGAGCCGCTCCGGCACCACCGTGGAGTGCTCGGGCAGCCAGTGCTTGAGGTTGGCGGCCACGGTGGCGCCCCAGTCGATGTCGGCCGGTCGTGGACGCCGCGTGCGGGCCGCCCGGTCCAGCGCCCCGGTCACCGCCTGGAGCGTCTGCTGCCGCAGCCGCTCCTCGAGCCGGTCGGTGACCGTCCGCACCACCGCCCGGGCGGTCTCCCGGCTGTGCGGCGGGATCACCGCGTTGAGGCCGACCAGCGTCGAGACCAGGTGCACGTCCGGCTGCACCGCCTCCATCATCTCCGGCTCCAGCAGCAGCTGGTGGAGGCCGAGGCGGTCCATCGCATCGGTCTGGAGGACCTGCACCACGGAGGTGGGGAAGTACGTGCGGACGTCGCCCAGCCACCGCGCCACCCGCGGCGCCGAGCCGCCGAGACCGCCGCGGCGGGGGCTGTCGTAGAGCGCCGCCAGGGCCTCGTCGCGGCGGCGGTCGTCGGGGCCGAGCTCGCCCGGCCCGTCGCCCGGTCCTTCGCCCGGTCCTTCGCCCGGCCCCTCGCCGGGCCGGTCGCCGGGCCCCTCGCCGGGCCCGCTGCCCGGGCCGTCCCCGTCCCCCTCGCCCCGGCCGGAGCCGGACCCGGGACGCGGCTCGCGCCGGGTGATCCCGTCCGCGTCGCCGCCGCCCAGCACGAGCCGCCAGCGGACCAGCCTGTCGCGGGTCATGCGTCCGCCTCCTGCCGCGTCGGGGCCTCCTGCAGTGTCGGGGTCCGGCGCAGCGGGATGCCCAGCAGCGCGGCGACGGCCAGGGCGGGCGGCAGGCCGGTCTCGAGGTCGACGAGCGCGTCGAGGGCGTCCCCGGCGGTGGGGGCGGCCGGCCCGCGGCGCAGCCGGGTGCCCAGCTGCCGGCGCTCGGCGGGCTGGTAGCGCGAGAAGGTGCGCCGCAGCAGCGGCAGCAGGTCCTCGAAGACCTCGTCGCTCACGCCCGCGACCCACGCGTCGACGAGGCCGAGGAGCACCTCGTCGTGCAGGAGCAGCAGGGCGTCGCCGTCCAGGAAGCCGTCGAGCCAGGCGGCCCCGGCGGGCGCGGGCGCCGCGCGGGACAGCCGCCTGCCCATCCGCGCCGCGGCCTCGCCCGCGTCCAGGTGCCCGCCGTCGAGCAGCAGCCGGCAGGCCCGCCCCGAGACCGAGCCGTGCACGCGGTCGTCGCCGGCCACCGAGCCGAGGGCCTGCGTCCACGCCGGCCCGAGCTCGGCGGCGGTGTCGCCGGCCAGCAGCGCCAGCCCGCGGTGGGCGGAGTCCACGGCCGCGCGCAGGTCGGCGGCCGCCTCGTCGTCCAGGGAGGCTGCGGAGGCCCGCAGCCCGACGCAGGCCCGCAGCGTGACGGTGCGCAGGACGCCGGCCACCCGCTCGGTCTCCGAGCCCCGGACGTCGCCGTAGCGGCGGGTGCGGGCCAGCGGCTCGACCGCCCGCAGCAGCGCGAGGGTGTCGTGGGCGCGCACGGTGAGCGCGGCCAGCGCGTCGACGACGGCCGGCAGCGCCTCGGGCAGCTCGGCCACCAGGCACTGCTCGACGAGGCGGCCGAGCGCGCCGAGGTCGCCTGCTCCGGCCGCCTCCTCGACGACCTTGGCGGTGGCCGCGTCCAGCACCGTCGTCCCGTGCAGGCCGGCCTCGACCACGGCCACCGCGAGCCCCGGCTCCCACGCCAGCTCCCAGGTCTCGCGGAAGGTGCCGGTGCCGGTCGAGTCGACCTCCTCGCCCCAGTGCACCCCCAGCAGCCGGAGCCGGTGCAGCAGCAGCGAACGCGCCCGCTGGTTCTCCCGGCGCAGGTCGAGCACGAGGGTCTGGGGCGTGGCCGACGGCTTGAGCCGCACCGCCCGCTGCTGGCGGGCGAGGTCCTGCGCCAGCGGCGTCTGCGGGACGCGCTCGGGCACCGACCCGAGGTCGGAGCCGACCACGAGGCGCTCGTGCACGAGCCGCATCGGCAGCTCGGAGCCACCGCAGAGCACGGCGGTCGTGGCGTCGGTGAGCTCCGGGAGCCCGACGGAGGGGCGGCTGCGCAGCGCGGCCAGCGCCTCGGCCGCCCGCACGGTGTCGACGACGGAGGCCGGCGGTGCGTCGATGCCCTCCTCGCGCAGCTCGCGCGCGACCCGGGCGAGCCACCCCGCGACCACGTCGGTGCCGTCGCGCCAGGCGGCGAACAGGTGCTGGTACCAGCCGGGGCTGGTCACGCCCGCGCCGTAGCCGCTGCCGCGCGCCAGCCGCCCGGCCGACCAGGGCGCCCAGGTCGCGGTCACCTTCACCCTGGGCAGCTTCGCCAGCGTCCTGGCGTCGGCGGTCTTCGTCGGCCACGCGCCCTGTCGCAGCGCCGGCGCGTGGTACGCCCCGCACACCACCGCGACCACCTCGTGCGCGGCCGCGACCTCGCGCAGCACGCGCCGCATCGCGGCCTCGCGGCGGTCGTTCTCGGGGTTCGCCGCCGGGTCCTGCTCGGACTCCAGCGCCCGGACCTCGGCCATCGCCTCCGCGACCGCGTCGAACGCCTCCAGCGCCGAGCCGGCCGTGGCCGACCGGTGCTCCACCGCGTCCTCCCACCAGCGCTCCGGGTCGTCGTACCCGGCCGTCTCCGCCAGCACGGCCAGCGGGTCCAGGCGGGCGCGGCTGCGGGGCGGCGGGGGCACGGCGTCCTCGCCCTCGGCCTCCGCCTGCGAGGCGAGGGCGAAGGCGTGGGTGGCGGGCAGGTCCGCGAACCGCACGGGCAGCCCGCGGGCCACCGCCCAGCGCAGCGCGACCCACTCGGGGGAGAAGTCCGCCATCGGGTAGAAGGACGCCCGCCGCGGCTCGTCCGCGACGTAGACGAGCCCCGCGACCGGCGGCACGAGGTCGGGGTCCCCGGCGTGCGCGGCGAGGACGTCGAGCTCCGGCGGCCCCTCGATCACCACCGCGTCCGGGGCGAGCTCCTCGAGCGCGGCGAGCACCGAGCGCGCCGAGCCCGGCCCGTGGTGGCGCACCCCCAGGACGTGCACGCCCGCCCGGCGCAGCAGCGGCCCGGCCTCCGCGGCGCCGGCCACGTCCTCAGTCGAGGTCACGACAGGCCCGGTAGAGGTCGGCCCACTCGCGCCGGTCGCGGACGACGGTCTCGAGGTACTCCTGCCAGACGATCCGGTCCTGCAGCGGGTCCTTCACCACCGCGCCCACGAGCGAGGCGGCCACGTCGTCCGCCCCGACCCGGCCGTCGCCGAAGTGCGCGGCCAGCGTCGCGCCGTTGACGACGACGCTGATCGCCTCGGCGGTCGAGAGCGTCGCGGTGGGCGAGCGCAGCGCGGTGCGCTGGTCGTCGGTCGAGCCCGAGCGCAGCTCGCGGAAGACCTGGACGACGCGGGCGACCTCGTCGGCGTGCGCCACGTCGGCGGGCAGCGCCAGCCCGGTCGACAGCGAGGCCACGCGGGTGCGGACGATGTCGACCTCCTCGGCCAGCGTGTCGGGCAGCGGGAGGACCACCGTGGTGAAGCGGCGCTGGAGGGCGGAGGAGAGGTCGTTGACGCCCTTGTCCCGGTTGTTCGCGGTCGCCACGACGTTGAACCCCGGCCGCGCCTGCACCTCGGTGTCGAGCTCGGGCACGGGCATCGTCTTCTCCGAGAGCAGGGAGATGAGGGCGTCCTGCACGTCCGCGGGGATGCGGGTGAGCTCCTCGATCCGCGCGATCGCGCCGGACTCCATCGCCCGCATCACCGGGCTCGGCACCAGGGCGCCCCGGCTCGGCCCCTCGGCCAGCAGGCGCGCGTAGTTCCAGCCGTAGCGCAGCGACTCCTCCGGCGTTCCCGCCGTGCCCTGCACCAGCAGGGTGGAGTCGCCGCTGATCGCCGCGGCCAGGTGCTCGCTCACCCACGTCTTGGCCGTGCCGGGCACGCCGAGCAGGAGCAGCGCGCGGTCGGTGGCCAGCGAGGCCACCGCGACCTCCATCAGCCGGCGACGGCCGACGTACTTGGGGCTGATGACGGTCCCGTCGGCCAGCGTGCCGCCCAGCAGGTAGGTGGTCACCGCCCACGGCGAGAGCCGCCAGCGCGGGGGGCGGGGTCGGTCGTCCGCCGCCGCCAGCGCCGCGAGCTCGCCCGCGAACGCCTGCTCGGCGTGCGGGCGCAGCACGCCGTCGGGTGCCTGGTCGGTGGCCTGGTCGGCTGCGGGGTGCGTGGTCATCGGAAGGCCTCCGTGAGTGCGGGGACGAGGTCGAGCAGGGTGGCGAGGCGGTGCAGCGGGTGGGCCGGGCCCTCGGCCGGCGCGAGCCGACGCAGGGTGGTGGCCACCGCCGGGTGCAGGCGGTCGGCGAGGACGTCGACGAGGTCGGTGAGGACGTGGGGCGGCCGCTGGAGCCGCTCGAGCCGGGCGAGCACCACCAGGCTCGTCGCCTCGTCCCACGGGCCGGGGAGCAGCCGGACGGCCGAGGTCAGGTCGGGCACCGACGTCACGGCGCCGACCCGCGCGAGCACGAGCGGCCCGCGCTCGGCCTCGGGGAGGACGGCGGCGATCCGCGCGTCCCAGGTGCAGCGCAGGACCGCCCGCGCCCACTCCACGTCGCCGCGCAGCGCGACCGCCCGGAGCAGGCCCGGCAGCGCGTCGGAGCCCGCGGCGGCGAGGCTGCGCACGACCACCTCGGGGGTGACGCCGTCGGCGGTCCACACCTCCAGCGGCGCGCCCGCGGTGATCCGCTCCAGCCACCAGCCGCGGCGGGACCGGCCCCTCGGCGCGGGGCCGAGACCGTCGCGCGGGGCGGCCGCCGAGTCGTCCGGCAGCGCGACCTCGACGCCGCGGCGGAGCCGGCCCTGCGGCACGACCAGGGAGTCCAGGACGTCGCCCAGCCGCCGGGCGCGCGGCGAGCCGGGCAGCGCGTCGAGCAGCGCCAGCGCCCGCTCGCGCACCGCGGCCGACCGGTCGTCGAGGGCCGACTCGAGGAACGCACCGTCGGCCTCCGACAGCCCCGCCTCGAGCGCGGTGAGCAGCTCTGCCCGCACCTCGGCCCGGTCCTGGCGCCAGGTCGAGGTGAGCAGCGCGAGCCCGGCCGCCGGGTCGGCCGCGCGGAGGCGCCGCAGGGCCACCGCCCGCTGCGCCGACGGCAGCAGCCGCCACGCCGCCTCGTCCGGGTGGGCGGGGTCGACCGGGGACCCGCCGCGTGCCCAGGCCCACTCCTTCCGGCCGCCCGCGAGCCAGGCGCCCCGGGCGTCGAGCACCGGGAGCACGGCCGGGCGCAGCGACGGCTGCTGCGTGCCCGTCGTAAGCAGGCCGACGAGCGTGGGGTGCGGCGCGCGGACGCCGCGGGTCGCGGCCGCCTCCAGCCACCGGCGCAGCGCGTGCGGGGTGAGGGCGCCGACGGGCGATTGGGTGAGCAGCAGCGTGAGCAGCTGCCCGGCGCGGGCGGGCGCAGGGTCGAGGACGTCGGGCGGGCTGGGCTCCGGCCACGCCTCCGCCTCCGGGGGGACCGCCGCGGCCCGGCGCAGCACCGAGCCGGCCGCCGCGGCGTCGAGCAGCGCGGTGGCGGGGTCCGCGTCGGGGCGGACGGGCAGCGGGGAGGCCAGGTCGGGCGGCAACGGTCGACGGGCCGTCCCGACGAGCGCGCTCGCCTCGACGGCCTCCCACCAGGCGCGGACGCCCGCCGGCGTCGCGGGCGCGCTCATGCGCCCGCCCCCGCCGCCGAGGGGGAGCCCACGGTGTCCGTGGCGCCGGGCAGGTCTGTGGCGTCCGGCAGGTCCGGCGAGACCGCCAGGGCCCGGAAGCCGCCCGCCTCCAGCTCGCCGAAGACCCGTGCGGGCCTGCCGCCGGTGGCCGCGGCCAGCACCCAGGGGTCCTCGCCGTCGAGCAGGGGCACGGTGCGGCCCGCGGCGTCCTGCACCGCGGAGGCGCCGACCCGCGCGTCCTCGAGGACGACGGGCACCCGCTCGCACCACGGGTTGCGCCGCCAGGCGGCGGCGAGCAGGCGCCGCGCGCCGTCGAGGTCGGTGCCGAGACCGGGGTCGACCGGCAGGGGAGCCGCCGGCTCGACGAGCACCGGCTCGGCGGCGAACAGCGCGCGCCGCGGGCTCGACCCGGGATAGAGCGCCACCGGCGCCCCCAGGACGCTGCCGGCCAGCCCCGCGGTCGGCAGGGCGCCCCCACCGGCGGCGAACTCCAGCAGCCGGACGGTCTCGCCGCAGCGTCGGCCGTGCAGCCACGTCCGCTGCTCCTGCACCCGGCCGCGGTCGGTGCGGTGCGCGCCCAGCACCACCCACTCGTCCTCGATCGCCTCGCCCGCCCGCACCTCGGCGCTCGGCAGCGCCCAGCCCACGTAGGCGCGGAGGTCGGCGGCGAGCTCGCCCGGCAGCTCGGCGCGGCGGCGCCAGGCGTGCACGGCGGTCCACCACCGCCCGACCTCGTCGAGCAGGGCGTCGGGCCAGTCGGGGCGCCGGAGCACCTCGGAGCCGGCGTCCCGGACCCGCTCGGCCAGGCCGCCGAGCTGGGCGTCGACGAGCCGCGCGGCGGTCTGCTCCCACCACGACGTCGGCCGCGACCGCGCGTCCGCGGTGCCCGCCCGCGCGAGGTCGAGGAGCCAGGCGGCGAGGTCCTCGACGCCGTCGTCCATGAGCGCGAGCCGGGCCGCCAGCCGCTTGGCCTGGGCCTCGGTGTCCACCGGCTTCGCGGGCGCCGCGTCGCGCACGGCCGCGGCTCGCGCCCGCTGCTCCGCCCACGCGCGGGCGGCCGGGTCGGCGGCGGCCGCGTCGGGGCCGGCGTCGCCCTCCAGCAGCCCCCGCACCCACAGGGAGAGCAGCGCGAGGGCGTGCTTGCAGGGGAACTTCCGGCTCGGGCACGAGCACCGGTACGCGGGGCCGGTGAGGTCGACGCTCACCTGGTACGGCGTCCGCCCGGACCCCTGGCACTGCCCCCAGACCAGCGTGTCGGTGGCGCCGGTGGCCGACCACGGGCCCGACCCCGGCGGCAGCGTCAGGCGGCGCGCCGCAGCCCACGAGGACGCGTCGGGCGCCGCGCGCTCGACGCGCTCGAGCGTCCACTCGTGGTCCGGCGCTGCCATCGCGGCCATCCTCCCCCACGACGCCGACAGCCCCCACCGCCGAGGCGGTGGGGGCTGTCGGGACGGGGCTTCTCGCCCGGGCCGTCAGTGCGCGGCGTTGGCCTTCTCGAGCAGGTCGACGAGGCCCTGCTTCACGGCGGCCGGGTCGGAGCCGGGGGCGAAGCCGAGCAGGCGGCCGACGGGGATCGCACCCATCATCTCGGCCATGTCGGCACCGAGGCTGGCGTCGTCGTTGCCGCTCTCGGCCATCCCCTTGGCGAAGGGCAGGGCGTCGGTGATGCCGGCGCCGGCCACCGGGTCGGCGAGCACCTCCTTGAGCGTGGACTCCAGCGTGAGCGGCAGCAGCACCGTCTCGCCGGCGAGCTCGACCGAGCCCTCCAGCGGCAGGTCGCGGCTCGAGGCGCCGACCCACACGGAGTAGGCGCCGGGCTCGAGCACGAAGTGGTCCACGCGCGGGTCCCACACCTCGAGGTCGCGGTTCTCGATGCGGATCTCGACGGTCGCGCTCGCGCCCGCCTCGAGGTCGACCGAGGCGAAGCCGCCGAGGGTGCGGACGGCGCGCTGGTAGGCCGAGCCGGGGAGGCCGACGTAGGCCTGGACGACCTCGCGGCCGGCGCGGTCGCCGGTGTTGGTCACCGTGACGGTGGCGGTGAGGCCGGCGTCGTCGGCGGCCAGCGAGAGGCCCTCGGTCCGGAACGTCGTGTAGGAGAGGCCGTGACCGAACGGGAAGGCCACCTCCATCTCGCGGGCGTCGTACCAGCGCATGCCCACGAAGAGGCCCTCGCCGTAGCGCACGTGCGAGTGCTCGCCGGGGAAGCAGAGGTAGGCGGGGGTGTCCGCCAGGCGCAGCGGGACGGTCTCGGTGAGGCGGCCGGACGGGTTGACGGCGCCGAGCAGGACGTCGGCGATCGCCTTGCCGCCACCCTGGCCGAGCAGCGCGGCGTCGAGGATCGCGGGGACGCCGGCCAGCGGCGCGACGTCGACGACCGAGCCGTGGGTGAGCACGACGACCGTGCGCGGCTGCGCCGCGGTGACGGCGGCGAGCAGGGCGAGCTGGTCGGCCGGCAGGGAGAGGTCGGTGCGGTCGTAGCCCTCGGACTCGATGCCGTCGGTGAGCCCGAGGAAGAGCACGCAGACGTCGGCGGCGGACGCGGCGGCGACCGCCTCGTCGACCAGCGCCTGGTCGGGCTCCATCGAGGCGGCCCAGCCGGCGGCGAAGGTGACCTGGGCGCCGGGGGCGGCGGCCACGACCTCGTCGAGGGGGACGTCGAGGCGGGTCGGGTTCACGTGCGAGCTGCCGCCGCCCTGGAAGCGCGGGGTGCGGGCCTGCTCGCCGACCACGGCGATCGAGCCGGTGCCGGCCAGCGGGAGCAGCGGTGCGCCGTCGACGGCGTCGTTGCGCAGCAGGACGATCGAGCGGGCCGCGGCCTCGCGGGCGAGCTCGTGGTGGGCGTCGACGTCGAACGTGGCGTCCGGGCGGGCCGCGGCGTGCGCGCGGGCAGCGAGGCCGGCCACGCGGGCGGCGGCGCGGTCCACGGCCGCCTCGTCGAGCTCGCCGGCCTTCACGGCGTCCACGACCGCGGCGTCGGAGAGGCCGCCGTCGGCGGGCATCTGGAGGTCGAGCCCGGCGCCGGTGGAGGCCGGGCGGTCGGCCACGGCGCCCCAGTCGGAGACCACGAGGCCCTCGTAGTCCCACTCGCCCACGAGCACCTCGGCGAGGAGGAAGGCGTTCTGGGAGACGAGCACGCCGTTGACCCGGTTGTAGGAGCACATGACGGTCCACGGCTGGCTGTCGCGGACGGCCCGCTCGAAGGCGCGCAGGTAGATCTCGCGCATCGGGCGCGGGTCCACGTCGGAGGAGGACCGCATCCGGTCGTCCTCCTGGTTGTTCAGCGCGAAGTGCTTGAGCGAGGCGCCGACGCCGCGGCTCTGGATGCCGTTGATCCAGGCGGCGCCCATGGAGCCGCTGATCAGCGGGTCCTCGGAGTAGTACTCGAAGCTGCGGCCGCCCAGCGGCGAGCGCTTGATGTTGACGCCGGGGCCGAGCAGCACGTGGACGCCGGCGGCCTGGCACTCGTCGCCGAGGGCCTCGCCGACGCGGTGCACCAGGTCGGTGTCCCAGGTCTGGCCGAGCCCGGCGGCGGGCGGGAAGCAGGTGGCGGGCAGCGAGCCGCCCATGCCGAGGTGGTCGCCCTTCTCCTCCTGCTTGCGCAGGCCGTGCGGGCCGTCGCTGACCACGACGTCCGGGATGTCGCCGACAGCCTTGGTGCGCCAGAACGAGGCACCCGAGCCCAGGGACGCCTTCTCCTCCAGGGTGAGGCCGCTGATGGCGGCGAGGTCGGTGTGCGGGCTGTCGGTGGGACCCATCCGGGGCTCCTTCGCGTCGGGGAGAGGTGCGTGCGCGGCCACCACCCGCCGGGGAGGCGGTGTGACCGGGGCTACCAAAAAACAGTACAGCGTTCTGTTTCTTGGCGGAAGATCCCGTTACAGTGCGGCGCATGACGGGCCGGCGGCAGTACGCGAAGGGCGCGGCCAAGCGGGAGGAGATCCTGCAGGTCGCGCTGGAGGTGGTGGGTCGTGCGGGGCCGAGCGGGGCCACGGTGCGCGAGATCGCCGCCGCCGCGGACATCAGCCCGACCGGCCTCATGCACCACTTCGGCTCCAAGGACGAGCTGTTCGCCGCCGTCCTCGCCGCCCGCGACGCCGACTCCACGCGGTTCATGCCGGCGGCCGGCCCCGCGCTGGACCGCCTCACCGACGGGCTCACCGCGCTCGTGCGCCACAACGCGGACGTCGCGGGCCTGGTCGAGCTCTACGTCCAGGTCCTCGCCGAGGCCATGGGCGTCGACCACGCCGCCCACGCCTACGCCGCCGAGCGCTACGTCCGGGTGCGCGCGGCGATGTCCGGGGCGCTGGCCGCGGCGGTGGCCGAGGGGGACCTGCGCGCGGACCTCGACCCCGACGTGGCGGGCGCGCTGCTCGTGGCCACGATGGACGGCCTGCAGAACATGTGGCTCTACGACCGGTCGCTCGACATGGCGGCCCACCTGGAGTCGCTGCTGCTCTCGTGGCGGGCGCCCGTCGGCGCGGACGTGGCGAGCGCCGGCGTTGACACGTGACGCCCACCACCTCACCATGTGAGCGCTAACAATGCGGTCCGGAACCCTGCCGGCCGCCCGCCCCGAGGAGCCATCGCTGATGTCCCACCTGCCCGACACCCTCCTGTTCGGTGCGGCGTACTACGCCGAGTACCAGCCCCACGGCGCGGCGCCGGACCGGATGGAGCGCGACCTCGACCTCATGGTCGAGGCAGGCGTCACGGTCATCCGCGTCGGTGAGTCGGTGTGGTCGACGTGGGAGCCCGAGGACGGCCGCTTCGAGCTCGAGTGGCTCGGCCCCGTGCTGGACGCCGCGCACGCCCGCGGCATCAAGGTCGTGCTCGGCACCCCCACCTACGCCATCCCGCCGTGGCTGGTGCGCCGCTACCCCGAGATGACCGGCGAGCGGGCCACCGGCCAGCGGATCGGCTGGGGCGCCCGTCAGGAGGTGGACCTCACCCACCCCGCGTTCCGGTTCCACGCCGAGCGCGTGTGCCGCGCGATCCTCGCGCGCTGGACCGACCACCCCAGCGTCATCGGCGTCCAGGTCGACAACGAGCCGGGCGCGGAGATCCTCTTCAACGAGGGCATCTTCCAGCGCTTCGCCGACGAGCTGCGCCACGAGTACGGCACCGTCGAGGCGCTCAACGACGCCTGGGGCCTCGTCTACTGGTCCCACCGGCTCTCCACCTGGGCCGACCTGTGGCGCCCGGACGGCAACGTCCAGCCGCAGTACGACGTGGCCTGGCGCGCGTTCCAGGGCCGCCTCGTCGACGAGATGATCGCCTGGCAGGCCGACCTGGCCCGCGAGTACACCTCGCCCGACCAGTTCGTCACCACCTGCCTCGACCAGGCCCGCCCCGGCCTGGACGACGACCTCGTGACCGAGTCGCTGTCGGTGAACTCGGGCAACTCCTACTACGGGATGCAGGACGACCTGGCCCGGCCCGACCACCGCGACCCCGACCAGTCCTGGACCCGGCACGGCGCCTGGTCGCTCTTCCAGTCCGGCGACCGGCTGTACTCCTCCAAGCGCGAGCCGTTCCTCGTCACCGAGACCACCGCGGGCCACATCGGCTTCCCGTGGGACACCCGACCCGCCTTCGACGGCCAGTGGCGCCAGGCGGCCTGGGCGCTGGTCTCGCGCGGCGCCCGGATGATCGAGTACTGGCACTGGAACACCAACACCTTCGGTGCCGAGACCTACTGGGGCGGCGTCCTGCCGCACACCGGCGAGCCGGGCCGCACCTACCGGGAGCTCGCCGGGATCGGGGCCGAGCTCAAGGCCGCGTCCGGCGTCTTCGAGGGCTACCGCCCCGAGGCCGACGTGACGATCCTCTGGGACGTCCCGAGCAAGTGGCTGTTCTCCAAGTACGCCGTGCTGTGCCGTCCCGACGGCTCGCCCGACCCGCACTCCTACTCCCGGCTCGTCGACCCCTTCTACCGGGGCACCGTGGACGCCGGCGGCCAGTCGACCATCGTCCACGCCCGTCGGCTGCTGGCCCAGGACCCGGCGCAGGCCGCGGCCGAGCACCCGCTGCTCGTGGTCTCGGGCTACTACCTCTCCGACGACGCCGCCCCGGCCTGGTTCGACGCCTACGCGGCGGCCGGCGGCCACCTCGTGCTCGGGCCCCGCTCGCTCTACGCCGACCAGCTCTCCCGCGCCCGGGTGGCGCGCGGCCCGGCCGGGCTCACCGCGGCGGCCGGCGTCTCCTACGACGAGTACTCCAACCTCGTGGCGCCCCTCGCCGTCGCGCCGGTCGAGGGCGGGATCGCCCTCACCGAGGGCGGTGCGGCGGCGAAGTGGGTCGACGGCCTCGAGCTGGAGGAGGGCTCGGACGCGCAGGTGCTGCTCGGCTACGACCACCCGCACTTCGGCCGCTGGCCCGCGCTCACCCGCCGTGCCCACGGGGCCGGCACGGTGACGACGGTCGGGACCCTGCCCGACCCGGTGCTGGGCGCCGACGTCATGCGCGACCTGCTCGGGCTCGTCGGCGGGCCGGTCTCCGGCTGGCGCGACCTGCCGCCGAGCGTCACCGTCCACACGGGGCGGAACGCGGCCGGCGAGCGGGTGCACGTCGTCCACCAGTTCTCCTGGGAGCCGACGGAGGTGACGGCCCCGGCCGCGCTCGTCGACGTCCTGGGCGAGGGCACCACCGGCGCGGTGGCAGCGGGCGAGACGCTGCTGCTGGGCCCGTGGGACGTGCGGGTGCTCGTCGAGCGGAGGTGACCCGCCTCGACGCGTGAGCCGCGCGACGACGAAGGCCGCCCACCCCGTGCGGGGTGGGCGGCCTTCGTGCGTGCGGCGGGCGGTGCTGACCTGCGGCGGCGGTGCTGACGGGCGACGTTCAGCGGCCGCCGAGGCCGCTGGTGACGATGCCGCGCACCAGGTGCTTCTGGAGCAGGACGAGGAGCACGACCGTGGGCACCATCGAGATGACCGAGGCGGCCATGACGAGGTTCCACTGGCTGCCCTGCTGGCCGAAGAACGACTGCAGGCCCAGCGGGATCGTGCCGAACGTGTTGACGTCGTTGACCACGATGAGCGGCCACAGGAACGAGTTCCAGTAGGTGATGAACGAGAACACCGAGAGCACGGCCATGGTGGGCCGGGCCAGCGGCAGCATCACGAAGAGGAACGTGCGGATCGTGCCCGCGCCGTCGACCCTCGCGGCGTCCTCGAGCTCCTGGGGCAGCGTGAGGAAGAACTGCCGCATCATGAACGCCCCCAGCGCGGTGAAGGCCCACGGCACGATGAGCGCCTGGTAGGAGTCGACCCAGTCGACCTGCTGCATGAGCACGTACATCGGCACCACGAGGACGTCCTGCGGGACCATGAGGGTGGCCAGGAAGACCGCGAACACGAGGTTGCGCCCGCGCCACCGCAGCCGGGAGAAGGCGTAGCCGCTCAGGGCGGAGACAGTGAGGTTGATGGCCGTGCCGACGGCGGCGACCACGATCCCGTTGACCATGAACCGGGCGAACGGGAAGTACGTGAACGCCTCGACGTAGTTCTGCCAGCGGAACTCGCTGCCCCACAGCGACGGCGGGGTCGAGAGGACCTCCGCGCGGGGCTTGAAGGACGTCGCGACCATGTAGATCAGCGGCGAGAGGAACGCCAGCGCGACCAGGCAGAGCACGACGTAGGAGACGACGTGCCGCACGCGGTGGGAGCCGTCGCTGCGCGGGGCCTGCCCGGCGTGCGGGGCGGTCCCCCCGGGGGCGGGACGGGTGGCCAGGTCACTCATAGTGCACCCACTTCTTCTGGCCGGCGAACTGCGCGGCGGTGAGGCCGAGGATGATGACGAACAGGATCCACGCGGCGGCCGAGGCGAGGCCGAGCTGCTGGTACTGGAAGCCCTCGTTGTAGATGTACTGGACCAGGGTGAGCGTGGAGGAGCCCGGCCCGCCCTTGGTCAGGATGAACGGCTGGATGAACACCTGGAACGAGGTGATCAGCGTCATCGTGGTGGCGAAGAAGACCGAGGGCGAGATCATCGGGAACTTGATCTTCCAGAACAGGGTCCAGGCGCCCGCGCCGTCCAGCTGCGCGGCCTCGAGCTGGCTCTCCGGCACGGAGTCCAGGGCCGCCGAGAAGATGAGCATGTTGTAGCCGAAGCCCTGCCACACGCTCATGGCGACCACGGCGAGCATCGCGAAGCGGTCGTCCGCGAGGAAGTTCGGCGCGGAGACGCCGGCCACCGTCTGCGTGGTCGCGTCGATGAGGCCGTCGGGCTGGTAGAGGAAGCGCCACACGACGGCGTTCGCCACGATCGGCGTCACCGTGGGGATGAAGAAGATGACGCGGAAGACGTGGCGGTGCCGGATGCGCGGGGTCAGCCACGCCGCGAGCCCGAGCGAGACCACGAGGTTGAGCGGCACGTAGAGCAGCGTGAACACCGCGGTGTTGCGGATGACCTCGCGGAAGATCGGGTCACCGAGCAGCCTCGTGTAGTTGGCGAGCCCCACGAACGAGCGGTCGCCCAGCATCGGCCAGTCGAAGAGGCTGACCGTCACCGTCATGATGATCGGCAGCGCGGTGAAGACGGCCAGGCCGATCAGGTGCGGGGCGGAGAACCCCCAGCCCCACCCGCTGGAGGTCCCCTCCCGCCGTCGGGGGCGGCCGCCGTGGGCGGGGCCCCCCTTCCGCGGGGCGCCCGAGGGGCGGCCCCCCGTCGTCGTCGGTCTCGTGGACTGGGGCGTGGACGTCGCCACAGCACCTCTCCCTCCGGTACGGGCCCCGGGGGAGGCGTGCGTGCGCCTCCCCCGGGACGGGTCGATCAGTGTGTCTGCTGCAGCCTCAGGAGCCGAGCTGGGAGGCGATGGCCGACATGGCCTCCTCGCCGGTCTGCTGGCCGTTGATGGCCGGCGGGGCGTACTGCGCGAACAGCTGCGAGAGCTGGTCGGAGTCCGCGTTGCCGGGCAGCGGGACGGAGGTGGACAGCGCGGTCTTCAGGACGTTGTCGAGACCGTCGATGCCGGCGGTCTCGAACCAGGCCGACTGCGCCTTGGTCCGCGACGGCAGGGCCCGGCCCTCCTCGGCGAGCGAGGTGAGGACCTGCTCGCTCGTCATCGTCTGGATCGCCTCGAACGCCTGCTCGGGGTACTTGCACTGCGAGGAGATGCCGAAGCCGGAGCCCGCGCTGAAGGTGCCGGCGTCGGAGTCGCCCACCGGGATGGTGGTGACGCCGAGGTCGAAGTCGACGACGCCCTTCTGGTTGATGATCGACCAGGGGCCGTCGATGTACGTGCCGGCCTGGCCGTTGACGAAGGCGGTGTCGTCGGCCGTGCTGTCGGCCTGGGCCTGCGTGGCGTAGCCCTTCTCGACCAGCGAGTTGATCCAGTCCAGGCCCTCGGCGAACTTCGCGTTGGTCGCGTCGAGGTCGCCGTCCTCCGTGATCACCCGGCCGCCGTTGTAGGCGAGGATGAGCGACTCCAGGTTCAGGTCCTCGTCGGAGGTCGCCAGGATCTTGTCGCCGTTGGCCTTGAGCTTCGCCGCCGCGGCCTCGAAGTCGTCGACGGTCCAACCGGGCTCGGGGGTGACGCCGGCGGCCTTGAACATGTCCTTGTTGTAGAACATCAGGAGCGGCCCGGTGTCGTAGGGCAGGGCGTACAGCTTGCCGTCGACGGTCATGCCGTCGAGCGCGGTGGTGTCGAAGCCGGACAGGTCGACGCCGTCCTCCTTCACCAGGTCGTCCAGCGGGATCAGCTGGTCGGTGTAGTTCGCCGCACGGAGGCTCTGGACCGTGACGATGCAAGGCGCGTCGCTGGAGCTGAGCTGGGTGCGCAGCTTGGTCCAGTAGTCGGTGAACGGGGCGCCCTGGATGGTGACGGTCGGGCCGCCGTCGTCGGAGACGGCGTCGGCCACCTCCTGCCACGCGTTCTGGTCGGCGGTGCCCGAGATCCACATGGCCCAGGTCAGGTCGTCGGCGCTCTGCGAGCTGGCCGACGATCCCGAGCTGCAGGCCGACAGGGCGAGGACGGCCGCCGAGGCGACGGCCGCGAGGCGGACTGTGCGGTTCTTCATGAGTTGACCACTCCACTGTTGTGAGGACCTGACGCCACCGTCGGCGACAGGGTGGGGAGCTGGTGCTCGGTGGAGGTCCACTCCGCACCATCGGGGTAGGAGAAGCGCGAGAGCGACTCCGGGTCGATCTCGGTGCCGGCCCCCGGCGCCTTGGGCGCGCGGTAGTGGCCGTCCTGGATGTCGACCGGCTCCAGGAAGTGCTCGTGGAGGTGGTCCACGAACTCGATGCACCGGCCGTCGAGGCTGCCCGAGACAGCCACGAAGTCGAGCATGGACAGGTGCTGCACGGCCTCGCAGAGGCCGACCCCGCCCGCGTGCGGGCACACGGGGACGCCGAACTTGGCGGCGAGCAGGAGGATCGCGACGTTCTCGTTGACCCCCGCGACGCGGGTGGCGTCGATCTGGAGGACCTGGAGGGCGTCCGCCTGGAGCAGCTGCTTGAACATGACGCGGTTGGCGACGTGCTCGCCGGTCGCGACCGGGAGCGGGGCGATGCCCTGCGCGATCCGGGCCGCGCCGAGGATGTCGTCGGGGCTGGTCGGCTCCTCGACCCAGGCGATGTCGAACTCCGCCAGGGCGTTGACCCAGGTGATGGCCTCGTCCACGTCCCACCGCTGGTTGGCGTCGATGGCCACCCGGATCTCGGGGCCGACGGTGCGGCGGGCGATGGCCAGCCGGCGGCGGTCGTCCTCGACCGAGAGGCCCACCTTCAGCTTGATCTGGCGGAAGCCGCTCTCCACGGCCTCGCGGCACAGGCGCTCCAGCTTCTCGTCGGAGTAGCCGAGCCAGCCGGGCGTGGTGGTGTAGGCGGGGTAGCCCTGCGCGAGCAGGATCGCCTCGCGCTCCTCGCGACCGGGCTGGGCCCGCTCCAGGATCGACAGCGCCTCGTCGGGGGTGAGGGCGTCGGAGAGGTAGCGGAAGTCGACCAGGGCCACGAGCTCGGCCGGGCTCATCCGGGAGAGCAGCTGCCACAGCGGGAGCCCGGCGCGCTTGGCCTTGAGGTCCCACAGGGCGTTCACGACGGCGCCGATCGCCATGTGCATGACGCCCTTCTCGGGGCCGAGCCAGCGCAGCTGGCTGTCGTGCACCAGCCGGCGCCACGTGCCGCCCATGTCGGCGAGCAGCGACTCGACGTCCTCGCCCTCGAGCATCGAGCCGACGAGGGAGACCGCGGCGGCCTCGACGTCGTTGCCCCGGCCGATCGTGAAGACGAAGGCGTGCCCCTCGAGGCCGTCCCCGGCGTCCGTGCGCAGGACGACGTAGGCGGCCGAGTAGTCGGGGTCGGCGTTCATCGCGTCCGAGCCCGACAGGTCCCGTGAGGTCGGGAAACGGATGTCGCGGGTCGCGATCTGGGTGATGCGGCTCAAGGGTCACTCTCCTGGGGTCCGTGGAGCGGGCGTCATCTAAACACCGGATGTTTCCGGGTGTCAACCGTCACATTTCGGCCCTTGTGAGCGTGGACTAGCGAGTTAGACATCGGATCTATACGCTGCTCCTCGTTGTGACCCAGCCGACATGAAAGGGTGAGACCCCATGGCGATGTTCAAGAACGACTCGTACCGGCCGGAGGCCTACCAGCACCTGGAGCACCCGGTCCCCGAGTGGTTCGCCGCGGCGAAGCTCGGGATCTTCGTCCACTGGGGGGCCTACTCCGTGCCGGCCTGGGCGGAGCCCTTGGGCGAGCTCGGCTCCGAGGAGGACCCGGGCGACTTCGCGCGCAACCCCTACGCCGAGTGGTACGCGAACACCATCCGCATCCCCGGCAGCCCGGCCGCCGAGCACCACGCGGCCACCTACGGCGACGCGGACTACTACGACTTCCTCGACCAGTGGAAGGCCGAGAGCTTCGACGCCGACGCGCTGGCCGAGCTCGTCCGCAGCACGGGGGCGCGCTACTTCGTGCCCACGAGCAAGCACCACGACGGCATCACGCTGTGGGACGCCCCCCGCTCCGAGGGGCTGAACACGGTCGACCGCGGCCCGCACCGCAACCTCGTGGCCGAGATGGCCGAGGCGATGGAGAAGGTCGGCGTCCGCTTCGGCGCCTACTACTCCGGCGGCCTGGACTGGCACTTCACCGGCCTGCCGGCGCTCACGGAGAAGCCTGCGGAGGTGGGGGCGGACTTCCCGGGACGTCCGAACGACAAGGCCTACGCCGACTACGCCTACGAGCAGACGCTCGACCTCATCGAGCGCTACAAGCCCGCCGTCCTGTGGGGCGACATCGACTGGCCGGACGCCGGTAAGGAGCCCGGACCCACGTCCCTGCTCGCGCTGTTCGACCGCTACTACGAGGTCGTGCCCGACGGCGTGGTCAACGACCGCTGGGGCGACACCCACTGGGACTTCCGCACCAGCGAGTACCAGGAGTCCCCGGAGCTCGGCGGCGAGGTCTTCGAGAACTGCCGCGGCATCGGCTACTCCTTCGGCCACAACACCCAGGAGACCGCCGCGCACACGCTGGACGGCGGGGGTGCCGTGCGGCACTTCGTCGACATCGTGGCGCAGGGCGGCAACCTGCTCCTCAACATCGGCCTGACGGCCGACGGGAGCGTGCCGCCGCTCCAGCGGCAGACGCTGGAGGCGCTCGGCGCGTGGAACGCCCGGAACGGCGCGGCCGTCTTCGGCACCTCCGTCGCCGGCCCCGAGCTGGTCGACCCCGCCGGCGCAGCCGAGGGCTGGGTGCGGTTCACCCGCGGGGACGGCGTGCTCAACGTCGTCCTGGGCGAGCCCGGCGAGGTCGTGGTGCCGGTCGTGGCCGGTGCGGTCGACCCGGCCGGTGCCGCCGTCCTCGGTGGCGGCGACGTCACCGCCGAGGTCGTGGACGACGGGCTGCTGCTGCGCGTCACCGGCGTCGGCGAGGACGGCCTGCCGGTCGTCGTCACCCTGCCGCTGACCTGAGGGCCGGCCTCACGGACGCCACGGCCCGTCGGTCCGGGACGGCACCCGGATCGCCGGGCCGTGGCCCGTGCAGCCCTAGTCGAGGTGCCACACCTCGGTGAGCGTCTTCCACTGCTCGCCCTCGGGCGTGCCGGGCAGGCGCTCCTGGAGGGGGTCGGTGTGCGTCCACCACTCGCGGGTGAGCGGGTCCTCGCCGACCCGGGCCAGGGCCCGGGCCACGTCGTCCGGGCCGCCGTCGACCTCGAAGAAGGCGAAGAGGTCCTCGCCGTCGAGGAAGATCGTGTAGTTCCGGACGCCGGCCGCGGTGAGCGTGGCCTCGACCCCGGGCCACACTGCCGCGTGGAGCTCCAGGTACCGCTCGCGGTGCTCCCTGGGCAGTCGGATGCGCTGGCCGATCCTCATGTGCTCTCTCCTCTTTCGTCCCGGGTCGCACGACCCGCTAAAACATCAGATGTCGCGTCAAGCAGGGGGCCGCTCGGGCCCGGGGAAGGTCCTAGGGTGACAACGTGGCCGTGACAGACACCGCGATCCGTCGGATCAAGCAGATGATCACGACGGGCGAGCTGAAGCCGGGCGACCGGCTGCCCCCGGAGAAGGACCTCAGCGAGCGGCTGGGCATCTCCCGCAGCTCCATGCGCGAGGCCGTGAAGGCCCTCGAGGTCATCCGGGTGCTCGACGTCCGCCGAGGCGACGGCACGTACGTGACCAGCCTGGAGCCGGCGCTGCTGCTGGAGGCCGTCTCCTTCGTCGCCGACCTGCACGACGACGACACGCTGCTGGAGATCTTCGGGGTGCGGCGCATCCTGGAGCCCGCCGCGGTCGCGCTCGCGGCGGCCCGCATCACTGAGGAGGACGTCGCGGAGCTGCGCGCCCAGCTGGCGCTGGTCGACGAGGACACGCCGGTCGACGAGCTGGTCCAGCACGACCTGGCGTTCCACGCCTCGATCGTGCGTCTGGCCGGGAACACCTACCTGGCCACGCTGCTGGAGTCCCTCTCGGTGCGCACCGTGCGTGCCCGGGTGTGGCGCGGCCTCACGCAGGACAACGCCGCCGAGCGGACGCTGGCCGAGCACGCCGCCATCGTGGACGCGCTCGAGATGCGCGACGGCAGCCTGGGGGAGTCCCTCACCACCGCGCACATCTTCAACGTCGAGAAGTGGCTGCGCGGCTATGACGGCCCGCTCTCGGACCTGATGCCGCCGCTCGGCAACGAGTAGACACGGGCGGCCGTCCCGCCGAGGACGGCGGCGCGCTCGGCCGGGGCGAGCTCGTCCGCCAGCGCGAGGAGCGGCGCGCAGGACTCCGCGTAGCCGCGGCGGGCGGTGTCCATCGGCCAGTCGCTGCCCCACAGCAGCCGGTCGGGGCCGAACAGCTCCAGCGCGGTCTCCCACAGGGGCCGCAGCCCGGCGGCGTCGTAGGGGTCGACAGCGTCGGCCAGACCCGACACCTTCGCCACGACGCCCGGGTGGCGCGCGGCCGCCGCGAGCTGGGCGAGCCAGGTCCCTCGGTCCTCGCCGCGCGGAGGCTTGGCCAGGTGGTCGACCACGACGGTCAGGCCCGGCACCTGCGCCGCGACCGCGGCCACCTGCTCCAGGTGCCGCGGGAACGCGTCCGGGACGTCGAGGGGCAGGCCCAGGTCCGCCAGCAGGGCCAGCGACTCCAGCACCGGGGGCAGCAGCAGGAAGTCGGGCCGGGGGTCGTCGTGGACGAGGTGCCGGACGCCGACCAGTCGGCCGCGACTCCTCCGCTCCGAGCCCCCGCTCACCTCCCGGGCCACGGCGTCGGTGCACGGCGCCAAGCGACCCGCCTCGAGCCGGCGGGCGAGACCGTCGGCGGTCTCGCCCGGGGAGGCGAGGTCGAGCCAGCCCACGACGCCGGCGACCCGGTCCGAGGCGTCGGCGACCGCGAGCAGGTGGTCGGTCTCGTCCTCGCTGTCCTCGGCCTGCACCAGGACCACGGCGTCGATGCCGAGCGCGTCGAGGTCGGCCTCGACCTCCCCGACCACGTGGGTGCGGTGGAGCGGGCCGAGGTCGGGCGTCAGCCAGGGGTAGCCGTCGCGCGCCAGGTCCCACACGTGCAGGTGGGCGTCGACGACGGGGACGCCGGCGGCGGTGCTCACGGGAGGTGCAGGCCCAGCGCGCGCAGGTCGTCCCACAGGGCTTGCGGGACGGGGGTGTCGAGCCGGTCGAGGTTCTCGCTCACCTGCGCGCCGGTGGCGCCGGCGACGACCACGGCCGCCACCAGCGGCTCGGTGAGCGGGTAGTGCAGCGCGGCGGTGGGCAGTGGCACGCCGTGGCGCCGGCAGACCTCGCGCAGGGTCGCCACCCGCTCGCGCACGGCGGCGGGGGCAGGGGCGTAGTCGAAGAGCCCGTCGCCGTCCTCCCGCGCCAGGACGCCGGAGTTGAAGACCGAGGCCGCGAGCACCTGGGTGCCGTGGCGACGGCACTCGGCCAGGGTCTCGGGCACGACCGACTGGTCGAGCAGGGAGAAGCGGCCGGCGGCCATCATGAGGTCCAGGGCCCCGGTGCGCGCGCAGGCGAGCAGGGCCTCGGCGTCCATGGAGCCGACGCCCACGGCGCTCACCAGGCCCTCCTCGCGCAGGGCGACGAGGGCGGGGAGCGCCTCGCGGACGCCCTGCTCCAGGTCGTGCCGCTCGGGGTCGTGCAGGAGCGCGACGTCGATCCGGTCGAGCCCGAGGCGCTCGAGGGAGTCCTCGACGCTGCGGCGGATGCCGTCGGCGCTCAGGTCCCACACCCGGCGGTGGTCGGCGGGGACGTGGAAGTCGTTCGCGAGGTCGAGGCCCTCGCCCTCCGGGTCGGGCACGAGGAGCCGGCCCACCTTGGTGGAGACGGTGAAGGCCTCGCGGGGACGGTCGGCGAGGAACGCGCCGAGGCGCCGCTCGGACAGGCCGAGGCCGTAGTGGGGCGCGGTGTCGAAGGCGCGCACCCCGCCGTCCCAGGCGGCCTGGAGGAGACTGTGGGCGGTCGCGTCGTCCATCGGCGCCATCAGGTTGCCGAGGTTCGCGCAGCCGAGGGCCACCCGGCCGGGGAACAGGGAATCCGTGGCTGTGAGCGAACGGACGAGGGACTCCTCAGGCACCTTATTGCTCCGATGTTTGTTCGTGTCGTGACTCACATAACGCTAGCATCACCCCCGGTGGCTCCGAAATGGGCCGCCTGGCAGGCTTGAAGTAATCGGATGTTTGGGAGGAATCATGAAGTTCGCTCGCATCGGCGCCCTCGGTGCCGAGGTGCCTGCGGTGCAGGTCGCGGAGGCCCAGGGCTGGCTCGACCTGCGCCCGCTGACCGCCGACGTCGACGGCGCCTTCCTCGGCTCGGATCCGGTCGCCCGGGTGCAGGCCGCGGTGGCTGCCGGTGACCTGCCGCCGCTCGAGGTGGCCCAGGACGGCGAGCGCTTCGGTGCGCCGGTCACCAAGCCGGGCGCGATCGTGTGCATCGGGATGAACTACGCCGCGCACGCCCGCGAGTCGGGCGCGGAGCCGCCGGAGCGTCCCGTCATCTTCCTCAAGCACGCCAACACCCTCGCAGGCCCGTTCGACGACGTCGTGGTCCCGCCCACCTCGCGGAAGCTCGACTGGGAGGTCGAGCTCGCCGTGGTCATCGGCACCCGCGCGTCCTACCTCGCCGACCCCTCCGAGTCGCTGTCCCACGTGGCCGGCTTCGCCGTGGCCAACGACCTCTCCGAGCGCGAGTGGCAGCTGGAGCTCTCCGGCGGCCAGTGGTGCAAGGGCAAGAGCGTCCCCGGCTCCACCCCGCTGGGCCCATGGCTGGTCACCCCCGACGAGGTCGACCACGCCGCGCTCGGCCTGCGCACGAAGGTCAACGGCGTGACCTGCCAGGACTCCTCCACCTCCGACCTGATCTTCTCCGTCGAGCAGATCGTGTGGCAGCTCAGCCAGTACATGGTGCTCGACCCCGGCGACGTCGTCCTCACGGGCACGCCGGAGGGCGTCGCCCTCTCGGGCCGGTTCCCGTACCTGGTCCCCGGGGACCGGATGGAGCTCGAGGTCGACGGCCTCGGCAGCCAGGCGCAGGTGTGCGTCGCCCACGGCGCGGGTCAGGGGGCCTGACATGGGTGACCTGGTGAGCAACGAGCTGGACGGCGTCCGCGCCGTCGTCACCGGTGGCGCCTCGGGCATCGGCGCGGCGGTCATCGCCTCGCTGCAGGCGCGGGGCGCGCGGGCGGTCGCCCTCGACGTCAACGAGCCGACGGCCGAGGGCGTGACCGGGTTCCGCTGCGACGTCACCGACGACGCGAGCGTCGTCGCGGCGGTGGCCGACGCCGTCGCCCTGCTCGGTGGGCTGGACGTCGTCGTCAACAACGCCGGCATCGGTGCCCAGGGCACCGTCGCCGACAACGAGGACGCCGAGTGGGCCCGGGTCCTCGACCTCAACGTGACCGGCATGGCCCGCGTGAGCCGGGCGTGCCTGCCGCACCTGCGGGCGTCCGACCGGGCGGCCATCGTCAACGTCTCCTCCATCGCGGCGACGGCCGGCCTGCCCCAGCGGGCGCTGTACAGCGCCAGCAAGGGGGCCGTCCTCTCGCTCACGCTCGCCATGGCGGCCGACCACGTCCGCGAAGGCATCCGGGTCAACGCGGTCGCCCCGGGCACCGTCGGCACCCCCTGGGTGCAGCGGCTGCTGTCGTCGGCGCCGGACCCCGCGGCCGAGCTGGCCGCGCTGGAGGCCCGCCAGCCGCACGGCCGCCTCGTGGCCCCCGAGGAGATCGGGGACGCCGTGGCGTTCCTCGTCGGCCCCAGCAGCGGCTCCACCGCCGGCACCGTCCTGCACGTGGACGGCGGCATGCAGGGCCTGCGGCTGCGGCCCGCCTGACGCCCGCGTCGGGACACCTCACCTGCCGGGCCCGACCCGCCCCGCCCCGGCCCGGCCCGGCCCGCCCTCAGGCGGCGCCGGAGCCGGGCACGTCCGGGAGCCCCAGGGAGTCGGCTCCGAACGCGTCGTCCAGCCGGGAGCGCAGGCGGCCCAGCACCTGGTTGAGCCGGCGGGAGACCTGGACCTGGGACACGCCCAGCGCCACGCCGATCTGGGCCTGCGTCCGCTCCTCGACGAAGCGCATCACGAGCAGGTCCTGGTCGTCGGTGCCCAGCCGGCCGACCTCTGTCTCCAGCGCGAGGCGGTCGACGAGGTCGGCCGTCTCGTCGCGGGTGCCCGCCAGGTCGCGGCCGGTGCCCTCGGCGGGTCCGTCCTCGGCCGCCCCCCGCGGCGCCGGGGCGTCGAGCGAGTCGGCGTGGAACGCGCTGCCGGCCGTCATCGCGTCGGTGACGGTGCCCTCGCTCACGTCGAGCGCGTGCGCGGCGTCCTCGACCTCGAGGCTCGTCACGCGGTCGAACGAGAGGCCGCTGCGCATCAGCCGCCACCGGGCGTCCTGCACCGCGCGCGGCGGCCGGATCGTCCAGCTGTTGTCGCGGAAGTGCCGGCGCAGCTCGCCGCGGATCGTGGGCACGGCGAACGCCACGAAGGGCACGCCGGTGCGGACGTCGAAGCGGTCGACGGAGTGGACCAAGGCGAGGTAGGCGACCTGCTCGAGGTCGTCGGTCGCGACGCCGCGGCCGCCGTAGTGGCGGGCCAGGCTGCGCGCGAGGGGCATGTGCAGGTGCACGACCTCGGCGCGGGTCTCCCGCCCGTCGGGCGTGTCGTGGTCGTCGGTGAGGCCGTGCCACTCGGCGAGGAGCAGCGCGGTGCGCTCCGCCCGGTCGGGCGGTGCCCCGCCGGGGGCAGGGCCGCAGGAGTCGTCCATGAGGTGCTCGCATCCTTGCGGGGGGGGGAAAAGAAGAGGTGCTCGGGAGCCGGTCGCGGCCCGTGTGTGGTCGGGTGTGGTCCCTGGGGAGCGCGCACCTGCCACTCTGCCCCGCACGGCCCCGAAGCACACGCACCTCACCCCTGTGGTGCCTGATCCGGCCTGACGCGGGCCGGGAGCCTCAGGAGTGGTGGACGGCGGACGTGAGCTGCGAGAGCGGGAGGCCGGTGCCGCCCCAGCGACGGGCGACGATCTCGGCCGCGATGCTGATCGCCGTCTCCTCGGGCGTGCGGCCGCCGAGGTCCAGGCCGACGGGCCCGGACAGGGCGGCGAGCTCGGTGTCGGTGAGTCCGCGCTCGCGCAGCCGCTCGCGGCGGTCGGTGTCGGTGCGCCGCGACCCCATCGCCCCCACGTACGCCGGCGGCACCGGCAGCCGCAGCGCGACCTCGAGGAGCGGCACGTCGAACTTCGGGTCGTGGGTGAGCAGCACCAGCACGGTGCGCCCGTCGAGCCGTCCGGCGTCCCGCTCGGCGGCGAGGTAGCGGAACGGCTGGTCCACGACGACCTCGTCGGCGTGCGGGAAGCGTGCGGCGGTGGCGAAGAGCGGCCGCGCGTCGCAGACGGTGACGCGGTAGCCCAGGAAGGCCCCCGCCCGGCTCATCGCGGCGGCGAAGTCGATCGCCCCGAAGACGATCATCCGCGGCGGCGGGGCGAACGAGTGCACGAACACCTCGCAGCCCTCCCCGCGGCGCTCGCCCTCCACCCCGTAGACCAGGACGCCGGTCGCGCCGGCCGCCAGCATGCCGGCCGCGTCGTCGGCGACCGCCGCGTCGAGCCGTGCGCTGCCGAGCGAGCCGCCGCTCACCTCGCCCACGAGCAGCCGCCGCCCCACCCGGTCGGGGTCGGGGTGCGCGACCACGGTGGCCGTGGCCACGGGGCGCTCGGCTGCGACGGCCTCGACGAGCGCGCCGAGCTCGGGGAACGTGTGCCGCGAGACCGGCTCGACCGCGACGTCCAGCACGCCGCCGCAGGTGAGGCCGACCGCGAAGGCGTCGTCGTCGCTCACGCCGTAGCGCTCGACCCGCCCGCGACCGGTGGCGACGACCTCGCGCGCGGCCTCGTAGACCGCGCCCTCCACGCACCCGCCGGAGACGGACCCGACGACGCTGCCGTCGGGGCCGACCAGCATCGAGGCGCCGGGCGGTCGGGGCGCGGAGCGGAAGGTGTGGACGACGGTGGCGAGGCCGACGGTCGCGCCCTCGTCCCACCACGCCCGCAGCGCGGGCAGCACCTCTCTCACGCGCCTACCTTCACACGCCCGGCCTCACACGCCCGGCCTGGACCGCCTGGCCCCACCCGGGCGCTCCCGCCCGCGTGGCTCAGGCCTGCGCGGCGGGCACCAGGGACCGCAGGGCCGGGGCGACCTCGCTGCCGAACTCGGTGAGGAACGTGCGCTGGTCGCCGCCGGGGGCGTGGAACACGAGGTGGTTGAACCCGGCGTCCGTGTACTGCTTCACCTGCTCCACGACCTCCTCGGGCGTCGTCGCCACGATCCAGCGCTTGGCGACCTGCTCGATCGGCAGCTCGTCGGCGACGCGGGCCATCTCGACGGGGTTGGTGATGGAGTGCTTCTGCTCCGGGGTGAGCGAGAGCGGGCCCCAGAAGCGGCAGTTCTCCAGCGCGGCCTCGCGGGTGTGGGCGTAGCTGAGCTTGATCTCGATGGTGAGGTCCTGCTCCTGGCCGGCGTAGGGGCCGAGCGCGCGGCCCTCGGTGCGGGCGGGCAGGAGCTGCTCGGTGTAGAGGTCCATGCCCTTGCCCGACGTGCAGATGAACCCGTCCCCCATCCGCCCGGCGTACTTGGCGACAGTGGGGCCGCCCGCGGCCACGTAGACCGGTACCTCGACCTCGGGGTGGTCGTACACGGTGGCGTCGACGGTGGAGTAGTACTCGCCCTCGAACGTCACCCGCTCCTCGCGCCACAGCGTGCGGATGAGGCGGACGGCCTCCCGCAGCCGACCGAAGCGCTCCTTGAACTCGGGCCACTCGAAGTCGCCGAGCACCGCCTTCTCGTTGAGCGCCTCGCCGGTGCCCACGCCGAGGATCACGCGGCCCGGGTAGAGGCAGCCGAGCGTGCCGAACGCCTGCGCGATGAGCGCCGGGGGGTAGCGGAAGGTGGGGGTGAGGACGCTGGTGCCGAGCTGGACCCGCTCGGTGCGCTCGCCCACGGCCGCCAGCCAGGACAGCGAGAACGGCGCGTGCCCGTCGACGTGGCGCCACGGCTGGTAGTGGTCGGAGACCCACACGGAGTCGAGCCCGACCTCCTCGGCGGTGACGCCGAGCTCCACGAGCTCGCGCGGGGCGAACTGCTCTGCGGAGGCCTTGTAGCCGAGCTTCAGGTCCACGGGTGCACTCCTTCTCGCGGGCCGCTGCGTCGGGGCCGCGCTGTGGTCGACGTCGTCAACCTAGCGGGCGCGTCACACCGCGGGGGTGACGCAGCCCACGCGTGGGGTGCTGGACGCCGGGTCGCCGCCCTCCGGCGGGGCGGCACCGAGCCGGGTGAAGGCGGAGGGGTCGAAGTGCCCGTTGCGCCGGCGGAACTCCTCGGCGCGCTCGGGCCAGACCAGCGTGAGGCGTCCGGACCGTTCGTCGAGGTACCAGGAGCGACAACCGCCCTGGGTCCACACGGTCCGGGCGGCCAGGGTGTCGATGAGGTCGGTGTAGGCGGCCTCGGCCTCGGCCCGCACCTCCAGCGGCCCGCGGCCGTCGCGCAGCTGCTCGAGCGCGCCGACGACGAGCCCGGCCTGCGCCTCGACCACCTCGAAGGCCGAGTGGTGCCCCAGCGTCCCGTTGGGGCCGTTGAGCACGAAGAGGTTGGGGAAGCCGTGCACCACGGTGGAGGCGTGGCTGGTCATCCCATCGGCCCAGTGCTCGTCCAGGCTCACGCCGCCGCGCCCGCGCACCAGCGGCGCGTACGGCTGCCGGGTGGTGGCGTAGCCCGTCGCGAGCACGAGGACGTCGAGCGGGTGCCGCGCGCCCGAGGCGGCGACAGCCACGGAGCCGGTGCCCGGCCCGTCGTCCACGCCGTCCCCCGTGGGCTCCACCCGGGCCAGCGCGGAGGTCTCGACCGTGACGTCCGGGCGCTGGAGGGCCGGGTACCAGGAGTCGGAGAAGAGGGCGCGCTTGCAGCCGATCTCGTAGTCGGGCGTGAGCGCGTCGCGCAGGGGGCCCGGCGGCACCTGGGCCTCGAGGTGGTCCAGCGCCAGGCGGCGCAGCGCGGCCGCCGCGTCCGAGCCGGCGAGCCGGGCCTCGAAGAGCCGGTCGGCCGTGGCCGAGAGCGCGGCGCGGCTGGCGTCCGCCGGGGCCGCCACGGCCGGGTCGGGCTGGGGCAGCACCCACGGCGGTGTCCGCTGGAAGAGCACGGTGCTCGCCGCCTCGCGGGCGACGTGCGGGAGGAGCTGCACGGCGCTGGCCCCGGAGCCGACGACGCCGACGCGCAGCCCGGCCAGCGGTCGCGGGTCCCAGGAGGAGGAGTGGAAGACCCGGCCGGCGAACGAGGCGAGGCCGGGCACGTCCGGCAGGCGCGGCTGGGTGAGGCGTCCCGCTGCGAGCACGAGGACGTCGGCCAGCAGCTCCTCGGGGCCGTCGGGGCCGACCAGCGAGAGCCGCCAGCCCCCGTCAGCCCAGCCCCCGTCAGCCCGGTCCCCGTCAGCCCGGGCCGCGTCCGTCCAGTCCGCGTCCGTCCAGTCCGCGTCCGTCCAGTCCGCGCCGACCAGCGCGGTGGCGGTGCGCAGGTGCGGGCGCAGGCCCTCCTCGTCCGCGGTGCGCACGAGGTAGTCCTGGATGCTCGCGCCCGGCGCGAAGGCCTCGTCCCAGCGGTCGGGGCGGAAGGAGTAGGAGTAGAGCCGGGCGGGGATGTCGCAGGCGACGCCCGGGTAGACGTGGTCGCGCCAGACGCCGCCGACCTCGTCGGCCCGCTCGAGGAGGACGAGGTCGGACGCGTCGCGGGCGAGCCCGGCGCGACGCAGCCGGGCGGCCAGGCCCAGCCCGGCGATCCCGGCGCCGACGACGGCCACGCGGGTCCTGCGGGCCCGGGCGGTCACGCGGCCGGTCACCCGGGCACCGGGTCGTAGAGCGTCGTGCGCTGCACCGGGGTGCGGCCGAGGCGCTCGGCGATCCGGCGCAGGTCGCGGGGGAGCAGCTGGCGACCGGCCTCGGCCCCGACACCGGGGTCCAGGACGCCGTCCAGCAGCGCCCCGCCGAGGTCGTCCGCGCCGCCGGCGAGCACCCGCTCCGCGCCGCGGACCCCGAGCTTCGGCCAGGCGGCCTGCACGTGGTCGATGCGGCCGTCGAGCAGCAGCCGGGCGACGGCGTGCACCGCGCGCGTCTCCCGCAGGCTCGGCCCGGGGCGCGCGCCCGGGCGGGAGGTGTCGACCGGGAACGGGTGCTCGGCGGGCACGAACGGCATGGCGATGAGCTCGGTGAAGCCGCCGGTCCGGTCCTGCACGCCCGCCAGCGTGCGCAGGTGCGCGACCTGCTGGGCGGGCGTCTCGAGGTGGCCGTAGACGATCGTCGCGGTCGAGCGCAGCCCGGCCGCGTGGGCCGTCTCGATCGAGTCCAGCCAGGCGGCCACCGCGACGTCGGTGCCCGCGGTGAGCGCGGCGCGCACCTCGTCGTCCAGGATGCGGGCAGCGGTGCCCGGCACGGTGCCCAGGCCGGCCGCGCGCAGCTCGCGCAGCCACGCCGGCACGGTGAGGCCGGCGCGGGCGGCGCCGTCGATCACCTCGGCGGGGCGGAAGGCGTGCAGGTGCAGCGGGCCGCCGTGCGGGCCGGTGACGGACGTGACTGCCCGGACGATCGCCAGGTACCCCTCGGCGCCCGAGCCCGCCGGGGCCGGCCCCTGGACGCAGACCTCGGTGGCGCCCAGGTCGGCCGCCTCCCGGGCCAGGGCGCGCAGCCGCTCGGGGTCGAGGCCGGGGTCGAGGTTGCGGTTGACGACGTAGGTGGCGACGTCGCCGAGGCGGTCGCGGCGCACCTCGTCGGCCAGCGCCGCGAGCCGCTCGAGGTCCGCGCCGTCGGCGGCCAGGAGGCGGGCGTAGGCGGCGTCGTCGAGCCCGGACGGCTCGGCCTCCGCGGCGCGGAGCAGGCCCGCGACCTCGGAGGTGAGGACGGCGGGCGCGGCGGTGCGCGGCGGCCCGGACGGCCCCGCGGGCGACCGGCCGGCCACCGCGTCGTCCAGGGCCAGGCCGTCGGCGTCCGCGAGGGCCAGGACGTGGGGCAGCAGCCGGTCGTCCACCCAGTCCGCCCCCGCGCGGCCGGAGCCGTCCGCGGCCTCGCGGGCCGCGCGCAGGTAGGAGGGGTGGGTGGTGAGCCGCTCGCGCAGCGCGAAGCCGAGGTCGGCGCAGCGGGCGGCCAGCGACTCGACCTCGGGCCAGGGCCGCTCGGGGTTGACGTGGTCGGGGGTGAGGGGGCTGATGCCGCCCCAGTCGTCGATCCCGGCGCGCACGAGCAGGGCGAGCTCGTCGGGGTCGGCCAGGTTCGGCGGCGCCTGCACCCGCATGCCCGGGCCCAGCACGAGCCGGGTGACCGCCACGGCCGCCGCGTGCTCCTGGGCGTCCAGGTCGTCGCGGTGACGCATCGCCGTGCTCGTCTTCGCCCGGAAGTTCTGCACGATCACCTCCTGGAGGTGACCGTGCCGGTCGTGGACGTCGCGCAGCGCCAGCATCGCCTCGACCCGCTCGGCCGGCGTCTCGCCGAGCCCGAGCAGGACGCCGGTGGTGAACGGGACGCGGGCCAGGCCGGCGTCCTCGAGCACCCGCAGCCGGACCGCGGGCTCCTTGTCCGGGGACAGGTGGTGCGGCTGCCCGGGCTCCGCCCACAGGCGCGTCGACGTGGTCTCGAGCATCATCCCCATCGAGGGGGCCGCGTCCTTGAGCATCTGGAGCTCGCCCCACGTCATCACCCCCGGGTTGAGGTGGGGGAGGAGGCCGGTCTCGCGCCGCACCAGCCGCGCCATGTCGCCGACGTAGTCGAGCGTCGAGGCGTACCCGTGCTCGTCGAGCCAGGCGCGGGCCTCGGGCCAGCGGTCCTCGGGGCGGTCGCCGAGCGTCAGCAGCGCCTCCTTGCAGCCCAGGGCCGCGCCGCCGCGCGCCACCTCGAGCACGTCCTCGGCGCTCATGTAGGGCGCGAGGCCCTGGGCGCGCAGCCGGGCCGGCGACTGCACGAACACGCAGTAGTGGCAGCGGTCGCGGCACAGGTGGGTGAGCGGGAGGAAGACCTTGCGGGAGTAGGTGAGGACGCCGGGGCGCCCCGCGGCCTCCAGGCCGGCGTCGCGCACGGAGCCGGCCAGCGCCAGCAGCCGGTCCAGGTCGTCGCCGCGGGCGCCGAGCAGGGACTCGGCCGCCGCGGGGTCGTCCAGCCGGTCGGCCGCGGCCCAGGACTCCTCCGCGGCCGCGAGCGCCCGCCCGACGTCCGGCAGCGAGGGGTCGAGGACGACGGGGAGGGAGGCGGGCACGGGCCCAGCATGCCCCGCCGCCCCCGGGCGGGGCGAACACCCCTCCCGCGCGCGGCCCGGCGGGCGCGGCGGGCCCGGCGGGCCGCCGCCCGGTCAGGCCGCCGGCCCGCTCCGGTGCTCGAGGGCGTCGGTCCTCGCCGCCGGCCCGTCCTGAGACTGGGCGGCCGGGAGGTCCAGGACGAACCG
The DNA here is from genome assembly GCF_004919085.1 of Nocardioides sp. GY 10127. GTDB lineage: Bacteria > Actinomycetota > Actinomycetes > Propionibacteriales > Nocardioidaceae > Nocardioides. The sequence continues at coordinate 123,005 of NZ_STGL01000009.1, forward strand.
GGAGCCGGGCCCGCCGGTGCCGCCCACCGACCGTGCGGCCCGGCAGCTGATGCTGCCGCCGTGCCGCTCGACGATGGTGCGGCACAGGGAGAGCCCCAGCCCGGTGCCGGTGTAGTGCGGGTCGTCGGCGTGCGCGCGGGTGAAGCGGGTGAAGATCGCCTCCCGGTAGGCCTCGGGGACGCCGATGCCGTTGTCCTCCAGCTCGAGGACGACGCGGTCGCCGATCCGGCGTCCGGAGATCCGGATCACCGGCATGACGCCCGGGGAGACGTACTTGATCGCGTTGCCGACGAGGTTGCGCAGGAGCTGGGAGAGCAGCGCGGCGTCCGCCTCGACGTCGGGGACGCGACCCACGTGGATCTCCGCCTGCAGCGAGACCTCGTCGAGCAGGTCGGCCAGCGGCCCCTCCTCGTCGGAGACCGGCACGACGACGGGCTGGAGGGAGCCGGACTCGGCGACCGCCTGCTGGAGCAGGTCCGTGACGAGGTCGCCCATGCGGTCCAGGCCCGAGCGGGTCTGCGCGGTGGCCTCCTCGACGAGCCGGATGGCCTCGTCGATCGCCTCGTCGCGGCCCCCGGCACGGGCGGCGACCAGGGCGAGGTCGCCCGAGGCCAGCTCGGTCCAGCCGCGGGCGGTGGCCAGCGGGGAGCGCAGGTCGTGGGCGGCCACCGAGGCGAACTCCGCGAGCCGGCGGCTGCGGTCGCGGTCGTCGGTCACGTCCGACATCACCAGCAGGGCGCGGTCGCTGCCGCCCCAGGTGCGCGCGACGTCCAGGCGGGTGCTGGTCACCGACACGACGCGCTCGCGCCCCGCCGCGTCGTGGACGAGCAGGTCGTGGGCCGGGACGGAGCCGTGGAGGAGGGCCCGGACCGACGGGCGCTCGTGGTCCTCGAGGAGCGTGCCGTCGGGGTGTCGCAGGCGCACCCCCGAGAAGTCGGAGTCCAGGACCGTGCGGCCGGGGCCCAGGAACGTGCGGGCGGCGGCGTTGGCCAGGACGACGCGCCGCTCGGCGTCCAGGACGAGCACGGGCTCGCCCATGGACTCGGTGAGCTGGCCGAGCAGCTCCAGGCGCTCGGCGCGCTCGCGGTCACGGCGGACGAGGGCGTCGAGGAGGCGACGGCGGTCCTCGGTGATGGCGCTGGTCACCAGCGTCACCGTGAGCATGGTGAGGAGGAAGAGCTGGAGGTCGACCACCAGGTCGACGGCGGTGTCGGCGTCGGTGAAGGCCGTCTGCCCCAGCGCCGTCATCACCGTGACGAAGCCCGCGTAGACCAGGGCGTTGAGGAGGGCCAGGACCGCCGAGAACCGCGCGGCGGTCCACAGCACGGGCAACAGGGCCAGGAAGAGCAGCGCGTGCCGTCCGCCGACCGTGAGCAGGTACGCGCCCGCGGTGAGCGCGCTGACCACGGCCAGCTCGCCCGCGGCGCGGGTCCGCAGGTCGTGGAGCTCGCCGCGGACCGTGCGGCCGTGGGTGCGCTGCACCCGCAGCAGCAGCACCAGACCGGCGACCACGAGGAGTCCGGTGACCTGCCGGGCCCACCCCGTCACCGTCGCCACGAGCGCGGTGTCCGGGGCGGTGAGGAGGTAGCCCGCGCCGGCGACGAGGGCGCCGGCGAGGCTCGCGACGAGCAGCGCCGCGCCGACGCGGAGCACGACGCGCAGCGAGGACGAGGGGGTGTCCGGCTGTGCCGCGCGGGCCTCGCCGCGCACCAGCCGCAGGGCCTCGGAGCGGTCGAGCAGCGCGGTGGCGACGAGCGTCTGCACGAGGCCGGCGACGAGGGTGACCGCCGCCGTGCGCCAGGAGATCGCGGCGTGGCCCGTGACCGCACCGAGGGCGAGCAGCGTCGCGACCGAGGCGAGGATGCCGAGGACGACGGCCGCCCGACCACGCGGGGTGCGCTGGCCGAGCATCCACAGGACCGCGGCGCCGGCCGCCGGCCAGATCGCGGAGAGCTCCGCGCCGTCCGGGACCGTGAGTCGGCCGAGCACGAAGAGCGTGACGTAGAGGAGCCCGTGGGCCGCGAAGTCGCGGCGCTGGGCGCGCACGCCCAGCGCCGCCGGGGCGGCGTCGGGGTCGTTCTCCCGGGCGTCCGCGGGACGGCCTGACGACGGGTCCGCCGGGGGTGCGGGGTCGTGGGCGGGGGACGGGGCCTGGTGCGGGTCAAGGACGCGCTGGGTGGGCACGCCGGCGAGGGTGCGTGCGGCGGTGGACTCCGCCAGGAGGTCGGAGAGCGGTCGCCGCGGGGCGAGGAGCCGGGTGGTCGCGGGGTCCGGGGGCAGCGACGCGGGTGAGAGGGGGGTGGGAGGGAACGGGGTCTGCGTCGTGCCGGGGGCGGACGGCGAGGTGCGGGAGCGGGGGGTCTGCTCCGTCTTCGCGGCCGACCCGAACAGGATGCTCGGGCGCTGCAACACGTCCATGGTCCTTTCGAGGGGGCGTCAGGACCTGTTCCAGGGGGAGGACCGGGCAGGGTGCGGGGGGAGCGGTGACACTGCGCGGTGGGGTTCCGGCGCTGGGGTTGCCGGGGACCAGGGTCCAACGTCCCGATCTTCGTCAGGTCCTCGTGAAGCCGGGGTGAGGGCGAGCCCGACGGGGATGGGGATCTTGTGAAGGTACGCCGAACGGAGCGGCGTGGCTACGGGTCGGGGATCGTTAACCGTTTACGTCGTCACGGATCGTGATCGGCCCTAGGGTGCGAGGCGTGCAGGAGACGGGGGACCCCGCGGGGTGGGTGGGTTGGGTGGTCGCGATCTGGGCCGTGCTGTGGCTCGGGATCGAGACGGGGCTGCGGGTGTGGGCGGTCGGGACCGTCCCCCGGGACCGGCGGCCGGGCTCGGCGACCGCGTGGCTGATGCTCATCTTCTGGCTGCCCCTGGTCGGGCTGCCGCTCTTCTGGATCATCGGCAGTCCGTGGGTGCGCGGGAAGCGTGAGACCGAGCAGCAGGCGGCCACGGCCGTCCTGGCCGAGAAGACGGTCGCCTTCCCCGTGCTGCCCGAGGGTGCGGTGGTCGACGAGCACCTGACCTCGGTCGTCCGGATGAACCGGGCCCTGACCGGGCTGCCGTGCGTCACGGGCAGCGTGGTCGACGTCCACCCGGACACCGAGCAGGCATTCGCCGCCATGGCCGCGGCCGTCGACTCCGCCCGGCACTTCGTGCACGTCGAGTTCTACATCGCGGCCTGGGACGCCACCACCGCCCCGGTGTTCGAGGCGCTGTGCCGCGCGGCCCGGCGCGGCGTCGAGGTCCGGTTCCTCATGGACCACCTGGGCTCGCGGGCCTACCCGGGCTTCGCCGAGCTCGGCCCGCGGCTGGCCGAGGCCGGGATCGAGTGGCACCTGATGATGCCGATCAGCCTGCGCCGTCGGCAGTGGCGCCGCCCCGACCTGCGCAACCACCGCAAGCTGCTCGTCGTGGACGGCGAGCGCGGCTTCGTCGGCTCCCACAACCTCATCGAGCCCGCCTACGGCAGCGAGAAGAACCGGCGCTCGGGCCGGGCCTGGCTCGACCTGACCGTCGAGGTCTCCGGCGACGTCGTGACGGAGGTGGCGGCCGTGTTCGCCACCGACTGGTACCTCGAGACCGGCACGGTGCTCCACCCGGAGACGTACTTCCCCGACCAGCCCGACCTGGTGCCCGGCGGCGACGCCCACGCGTTCCAGCTGGTGCCGTCGGGGCCGGGCTTCCGCACCGAGCCCAACCTGCGGATGTTCACGACGCTCATCCACCAGGCCACGCAGTCGGTGACCGTCACCAGCCCCTACTTCGTCCCGGACGAGGCGCTCCTGTCGGCCATGACGTCGGCGGTGCACCGCGGCGTCCGCGTGGAGCTCTTCGTCGGCGAGGAGGCGGACCAGTTCCTCGTCGGGCACGCGCAGCGCTCGTACTACGGCCAGCTGCTCGAGGCGGGCGTGCAGATCCACCTCTATCCGCCGCCGACGGTGCTGCACAGCAAGTACCTCACCGTCGACGGACGGATCGGGGTGCTCGGCTCGTCCAACATGGACTTCCGCAGCTACGCGCTGAACAGCGAGATCATGCTGCTGGCCTTCGGCGGCGACCTCGTGGCCAGGCTCGGGGAGGTGGACGAGTCCTACCGGTCCGTCTCGCGGGTGCTCACGGCCGAGGAGTGGGCGCGCCAGCCGCGCCGCAAGCGCTGGCTGGACAACGCCTGCCGGCTCACCGCCGCGCTGATGTGACGCGCCGGTTCTCGGTCCGGTGCTGGGTCCGGGGCTCGGTCCGGGCTCCGGGCCGCGGACCCGACCGGTTCAGACCAGCGCCTCGAGGAGCTCGTCCATCCGGGCCACGTAGGCCTCGGGGCTGAGCGAGCCCGCGGTGAGCCCGCGGCGGGCGGCGAGCAGCTGGAGGTGGACCGGGGCGGTGACCTCGGGCCGGGTGCGCTCGGCGGCGGCGAGCTCGCGCGTGAGTCGGCGGGTGAGACGGGCGCCCTCGGCGAGGACGGTCTCGTTGCCGGCGTCCTGCGCGGGCGTGGCGGGGGACGGGGAGTCGGGTGAGGTCAGGGGCACGTCACGGCGGTGCCCCGGGTCGAGGGTGTTCATGCGCTCTTCCGGGTGGTGCGAACGAAGGCCGGCGGCCGAGGGAGAACCTCGGCGGCCGGCCTTCGGGGACGCGCTGGGGTGCGTCAGGCGAGGACCTCGTCGAGGGAGACAGCATCGTACCCGGTGGCCTCGGCCACGGGCGCGTTCGTGATCTTCCCGGCGAAGGTGTTCAGGCCCTTGGCGAGGCCGGCGTTGCCGCGCATGGCGTCCTTCCAGCCCTTGTTCGCGAGCGCCACGGCGTAGGGCAGCGTCGCGTTGGTGAGGGCGTAGGTGGACGTGACCGGGACGGCGCCCGGCATGTTCGCCACGCAGTAGAACGTGGAGTTGTGGACCTCGAAGGTGGGGTCGTCGTGCGTGGTGGCACGGGTGTCCTCGAAGCAGCCGCCCTGGTCGACCGCGATGTCGACGAGCACGGAGCCCGGCTTCATGTTCGCGACGAGCTCGTTGGTGACCAGCTTGGGGGCCGCGGCGCCCGGGATGAGGACGGCACCGATGACCAGGTCGGCGGTGGTGACGTGCTGCTCGATGGCGAGCTTCGAGGAGGCCAGGCCGTGGACCCGGTTGTCGTAGCGCCAGAACGACATGCGCAGCTTGTCGAGGTCGGTGTCGAGCAGGGTGACGTCCGCGCCCATGCCGAGGGCGATGTTGGCGGCGTTCTGGCCGGAGACACCGGCGCCGATGACGACGACCTTGGCGTTGGCGACGCCGCCGATGCCGCCGAGCAGGACGCCGCGTCCGCCCTGGGCCTTCATCAGCGAGTGCGCGCCGACCTGCGGGGCCAGGCAGCCCGCGACCTCGGACATCGGGTAGAGCAGCGGCAGCGCGCCGGAGGCGAGCTGGACGGTCTCGTAGGCGACGCCGGTGGTGCCGCGCTTGACGAGCTCGTCGGTGAGGCCCTGGTCGGCCGCGAGGTGGAGGTAGGTGAAGAGGGTCAGGTCGTCGCGGAGGCGGTGGTACTCCTCGGCGACGGGCTCCTTGACCTTCATGACCATCTCGGCGTCGCCCCACGTGGTGTCGGCGTCGGGGGTGATGGTCGCGCCGGCGGCGACGTAGTCGGCGTCGGAGATCTGCGAGCCCAGGCCGGCGCCGGCCTGGACGAGCACCTCGTGGCCGTGGGCGGTGAGCTCGGCGACGCCGAGCGGGGTGATGCCCACGCGGTACTCGCGGTTCTTGACCTCGGTGGGGACGCCGATCTTCACTTTCGACTCCATTCGTGGGAGGGGTTCGGTGGGAGGCGTGCCGCGGCCGTGGACCAGCGCCGCACGGGTCGCCTCGTGCAGCCCCACTGTGGTCCTCTTCGGCGGCCGAGCGCCAGTGGCCGCGTGGGTGATTCGGTCAGGGCGTCGATCTTCCGACTATTCTTCGATCCGAGCCACCGGGGCCGCCTGGTCGGCTGAAGATCCTTCGAGGAGGCCGCACGAATGGACGCCCAGCCCACCACCGTGACCGCCCCGTCCGCCCCGTCCGCCCCGTCCGCCCCGCCCGTCCTGGACGACGTCGACGCCGCGATCCTCGAGGTCCTCGCGGTCGACGGGCGGATCGCCAACAACGCGCTCGCCGAGCGGGTGGGCGTCGCGCCGTCCACGTGCCTGGCGCGGGTGCGGGCGCTGCGCGAGCGCGGGGTGATCCGGGGGTTCGCCGCCGACATCGACCCCGCCGCCCTCGGCCACCCCATCCAGGCGATCATCGCCGTCGAGATGGCCTCCCACGCCCGGGACCGGCTCATGGCCTTCATGGACGAGGCACGGACCATGCGCGAGGTGCTCAACGTCTACCTGCTCGGTGGCGAGGCCGACTTCTTCCTCCATGTCGCCGCCCGCTCCGTCGAGGAGCTGCACGAGGTCGTCATCGGCCGGCTCTCCGGCAACCCCGACGTCGCCTCCACCCGCACGAGCCTGGTGTTCAAGTACGCGCGCTCCGGCCGCGTGCCGCTGTCGTCCGGTCGCTGACCGCCGTGGTGGCGCCCTGGTCTGGAAGTGAGCCATGAGGTGTCCACAGGGCTGGCGTGATGGGGTTGTTTCCACAGTTCAGCGGGGGTTGTCCACCGGTTCCGTCCCGGGAAGACGGGTGTGGTGGGACCGGTCCCGTTCCCGGGGCTTGTCAGGGTCTGACTGTCGGTGCCGGGTGGTTGCGTGGTGGTCGTGAAGCGACGCGGGGACGACGAGTGCGGTGGGCCCGGTGGGTGGGCGGTGCCGGGGGAGCCGGTGCCGCATCCGTTGCTGCGCGCGTTGGCTGAGGTGGACGTGACGGTGGGGCGTGCGTTGGGGGTGTCGTCGGCGGGTCTGGGTGAGGTCGAGGCGGGGGAGGCGCTGTTGGGGGTGACCGCGTTGGAGGCGCGGGTGGCTGCGTTGCGGTCGGTGGTGACGGCGCGGGCCGAGGCGGTGGGGGTGGGGTCGGCGTCGGGTGCGCCGAGTGCGGCGGCGTGGTTGGCGAACCGGTCTGGTGTCTCGGGTGCGCAGGCGCGGCGGCGGTCGCGGTTGGCGCGGGCGGTGGAGGGGTTCTCGCGGCTGGCGGGGGTCTTCGCGCGGGGTCTGGTCACCGAGGCGCAGGTCGAGGTGGTGGTGGTGGCCTTGGCTGATCTGCCGGCGGGGTTGGAGGGGTGGGTGTACGCGGCGGCGGAGGAGCTGATGGTGGAGGCCGCGGTGGACACCAGTGCGTTGCGGGGTGGGCAGATGGCGTTGGACCCGGTGCGGTTGAAGCGGCTGGGGAGCGAGCTGCTGACCCGGGTGGCCCCGGAGGTCGGGGAGGCGCGTGAGGCGAAGGTGCTGGCTGATCAGGAGCGGGTGGCGTGGGAGAACGCGGACCTGCGGTTGCGGCACGACGGGCAGGGGTTCACGTGGGGCACGTTCCGGATCCCGGTGGCGCAGGGGGAGCAGCTGGAGCGGGTGCTGCAGGCCTTGGCGTCCCCGGAGCACCACCGCACCACCGGCCGGGCCGGGGGGATCGAGCCTGGCGCGGGCGAGGGGTCTGGCGAGGGTGGCGGTGAGGCGTCTGGTGAGGCCGGGCGGGGGCGGGGCTGGTGGGTGCGGCCGTACCGGTTGCGCCTGGGGCAGGCGTTCGCGGAGTGGATCGATCGGTTCCCGGCGGAGCGGTTGCCGTCCTCGGGTGGGGTGGCGGCGCGGGTGGTGGTGACGATGACGCTGGCGGACCTGGTGGGCACGGCGCGGTCGGTCACGTTGGACACCGGGACGCGGGTCAGTGCGGGTCAGGCGCGGCGGTGGGTGTGTGAGGCGGGTCTGGTGCCGGCGGTGCTGGGCGGCAAGGGCGAGGTGCTGGACCTGGGCAGGGCGCAGCGGTTCCACACCCCCGCGCAGCGGTTGGCGTTGGGGCTGCGGGACCGGGGGTGCACGGTCGAGGGGTGCGGGGCGCCGCCGGCGTACTGCCACGCCCATCACGAGACACCGTGGTCGCAGGGCGGGGCCACGAGCGTGGAGGGTGCGCGGCTGTTGTGTCCGCACCACCATCGGCGGGTCCATGACCCCGGCTACCGGGTCGAGCCCGCGTCCGCGGGACGTATCCGCCTGCACCGGCGGACGTGAGCGGCGCCCGCGCTCCCGCGACCCCCCCGCACCATCACGACCTCCGGCCCGCCGGCACGGAGGCCACCGGCGCGCACCCAGAGCGCAGAGGCCCGGGAGCCCTGGCCGAGGCCCCGCACTCCGGAACACCGCGCCCGGCCAAGGCGTTGCAGGCGGCATGGAGAGGCGCGGGTACCACGACCGATACACCTGGGCGCAGTCGCTCTTCGGCATGAAGGACTTCCGGGGTGCCGTGAAGGAGCTGGAGTCGCTGCTGGCGGAGCTGGCGGTCGACGAGGACGCCGGCCGGGCCGGCGTGACCGACGCCCGGCTGCTGCTGGCGCGCGCCTACTACCACTCGGCCAGCCTCGGGCGGGCGGAGGAGACGGCCCGTGCCGTCCTCGCGGAGGACCCCACCGACGCCTACGCCTGCCTGCTGCTCAGCCGGACCCTGGAGCGCCAGTCCCGACCCGAGGAGGCGCAGATGCTGCTGCGTCGCGCGGCCGTCCTGGGCGCGCCCGGCACCAGCCTCGACGACCTGGACGGCTGAGCCGCCGCCAGCCTCAGGAGTCGAAGCCCAGCCCGACGGAGTCGAGCGCCCGGAGGAAGACGTTGCGCTCGCCGCGGCGGTGGTCGGCGCGGTCCAGGGACCACCGGGTCAGGTTGATGCCGGTGCTGGCGAAGGGCTCCGGCGGGAACGGCAGCGGCCGCTTGCGCACCATCGCGAGCTCGGTGCGCTCGGTCCGCTCCCCGGCGAGCCGGTCCAGCATCACCTCGGCGGCGAACCGCGTGGCGCCGACGCCGAGGCCGGTGAACCCGGCCGAGTAGGCGACGCGTCCACCCCGGGCGAGGCCGTGGAAGGCCGCGAACTGCGTGCAGGTGTCGATCGCGCCGGCCCAGCGGTGGCTGAACCGCACGTCCTCGAGCTGCGGGAACGTGGCGAGGAAGTGCGAGGCCAGCTTGGCGAAGGTCTCGGGGCGCTCCTCGTGGGCGACGTCCACGGACCCGCCGAGCGGGTAGATGGCGTCGTAGCCGCCCCAGAGGATGCGGCCGTCGGCGGTCGGGCGGGAGTAGTGGAACTGGTTGGCCATGTCGGCCAGGCCCTGCCGGTGCGACCACCCGATCGCGGCCTGCTGCTCGCTGGTCAGCGGCTCGGTCATGAGCACGTAGTCGTAGACCGGCACCGTCATGAGGCGGTTCCGCTTGAGCAGCGAGGGGAAGACGTTGGTGGCGAGCGCGACGCGGGTGGCGGTGACGGTCGCCCGCGCGGTGCGGACGCCGACCGGGCCGCTGCCCGAGGAGTCGAGCCCGACCACCGGGGAGCCCTCGTGGATCTCGACGCCGAGCTCCTCGGCGACGCGGGCCAGCTCCCGGGCCAGCCGGGCGGGGTGCACGAGCGCGGTGTCGTCCCGGCTCCACTGACCACCGAGGAAGAGCGGCGAGTCGATCTCGGCCCGCACGCCCTCGGCGTCCAGCACCCCCTCGCCCTCGAGCCACTCGAGCTGGTGCTCCTCGACGGCCACGGTCAGGTTGCCGGTGCGCTCGAGCTGGCAGTCGAGGCCGAGCTCGACCACGTCGGCGGCGAAGGCGTCCAGGTTGGCCTGGCCCAGCTTCTCCAGGGTGTCGTACTCGTCGGGCCAGCGGCTGCGGCCGTTCTCCTCGCCGTGGGTGAGGCTGGCCTCGCAGAAGCCGCCGTTGCGCCCGGAGGCGGCCCACCCGATGCTCTGCGCCTCCAGCAGGACGACGCGGGCGGCCGGGTCGCGGCGCTTGGCGAGCACCGCGGTCCACAGGCCGCAGTAGCCGCCGCCGACGACCACGAGGTCCGCGGTCGTCGAGGCGGTCAGCGGCGGCCGGACCGGTGCCTCGCCGGCGTCCTCCAGCCAGAACACGCTCGCGCGGCTCCCCTCCAGGGAGCGCTCGACGAGCTTGCGGGACGGGGCGTGCCGCTCGTACGCGGTCGGCTGGGCAGTCGCCATGCCCCCATCCTGCCTCGCGCGTGGGCGCCCGCGGGGCGGCGGAGTGTCTCGTCCGCGTGGCCTCACCCGACAGTCTGTCGGGTGCTGGTCGGAGCTCGGGGGAGGGGCGGGGGACGCCTACGAGCCGCTGTCGCGGACCTGCTCGGCCAGCAGCGCGACGTGCAGGGAGACCCGCACCTCGGGGTCGTCGAGCCGCGCGCCGAGCACCCGCTCGGCCCGCTCCAGCCGCGCGTAGAACGCCGCCCGGGAGAGGTGCAGCGCCGCGGCCGCGTCCGACTTGCTCGTCGGGTGCTCCAGCAGCGCCCGCACCGCGGCCACCAGGTCGGTGCCGTGCTCAGCGTCGTGCCGGCGCAGCGGCGTGAGCTCGCGCTCGGCGAAGAGGCGCAGCCGGTCGTCGTCGCCCAGCAGCGCCAGGAGGCCGCGCAGGTGGACGTCCTCCAGCCGGTGCACCGTCCGGGACCGGCCGGCGCCGGCCGAGGAGACCGCGTCGGCCACCTGGCCGGCCTCGCGCAGCGTCCGGTCGACGTCCTCGAGGAGGCCGACCGCGCGCCCGGCCGCGACGAGCAGGCGGGTGCGGCCCGGGGTGCCGGCCCAGCGCTCGCGGACGCGCGCCGCGAGCCGGTCCTCGGCGGGGTGCGCCCCGGGCGTGCCGGCCGCGGGCGTCGGCAGCGACAGGAGCACGACGACCTCGCGGGACTCCTCCACGACCAGGGCGGGCAGCCCGCTGGAGTCGGCGGCGTGCAGCACGGTGGTGAGCAGCTCGGGGGCGGTCCGGTCGCGCCCGGGCACCCGGACGGAGAGCCCGACGAAGACGCGGCGGCGGGTGGGGAAGCCCGCGAGGTCGAGGCGGCGCCGGACGTCGGTGCTGCCGGGCTCGCGCAGCAGCGCCGCGAGCAGGTCGGCGTGGGTGCGTCGCAGCAGGTGGCCGCGGTCGCGGTCGTGCAGCCGGTGCATCGCCAGGGCGGCGGCGGCCCGCTCGGCGACGGCGACGAGCCGGGCGGTCGGGGGAGCGTCCGCGCCGATGACCAGGCGCCCCCAGTCCTGGTCGCGCCGCCCGAGACGGGTCACCAGCCAGCCGTTGCGCTCGTCCCACCCGGTCCGCGCGCCCGGCCGCACCCGCGTCGACCGCGTCGACCAGTCCCGCAGGAACTCGCCGGGGTCCCCGCCCCCGACGCGGTAGTCGAGCACCCGGTGGTCGCCGTCCTCCAGCACCACCGGGCTGCCCGCGAGGCGCTGCACCGCCTCCAGCACCTCCTCGGGCCCGGCGCCGTTGAAGCCGAGCTCGGTGAAGGTGTCGTGCACCCGCTCGCTCTCGCGCAGCTCCGCCAGCTGGGCGTCCACGATCCGCTCCCCGACGGCCTGCGTGAGCGCGGCGAACCGCAGCTCGTGGTGGAGCGCGACGAGCGGCAGGTCGGTGGCGGCGCACGCCTGCACGAGCGCCGCGGGAAGGGCGTCGCGCCAGCGGCGGCCGAGCTCGACGACGAGGCCGGCGCACTCGGACTCGGCGAGGCTCGCGGCGAAGGCGGCCAGCGCGACGGGGTCGTCGGCCCCCTCCAGGCCCACGCCGGTGGTGAGCAGCAGGTCGCCGGGGCGCAGCAGCGGCGCGATGTCGCTCAGCTCGGTGGCGTGCACCCAGCGGATCGGCCGGTCCAGGGCGGACGCCCCGGCCACCACCTCCGGGTCCGCCTCGCGGACCAGCGGCATCGCCAGGACGTCGGCCAGCGTCACGTGCGCGTCCACCGACCGCCTCCTCGTCCTCCGGCACTGGTCCACCGGTCCTGGGCCCTCCGGCGTCGCCTGCGGACGCCCCCCGACGATCTGTCGGCCCGGCGTCCCGGATCCTACGGTCTGTCAGGTCGCCGGTGCGTGCCCGCCCGCGAGGATGGCCGCATGACGAACGAGATCGTGCACTGGGTCGGCGAGGAGCTGCGGGGCTCCTCCGACCGCTGGGCGGACGTGACCAACCCCGCCTCCGGGAAGGTGACCGGCAAGGTCGCCCTGGCCGACGAGGCCGACGCGCAGACCGTGATCGCGGCGGCCGCCGCGGCCGCCCCCGGCTGGGCCGGCACCTCGCTGGCGCGCCGCACGCAGGTCGTCTTCGCGTTCCGCGAGCTGCTCGCGGCCCGCAAGGACGAGCTCGCCGCCCTCATCACCGCCGAGCACGGCAAGGTGCACTCCGACGCGCTCGGCGAGATCGCCCGCGGCCTCGAGGTCGTGGAGTTCGCCTGCGGCATGTCGCACCTGCTCAAGGGCGGCTACACCGAGGGCGCCTCGACCGGCGTCGACGTCCACTCCAAGCGGGTGCCGCTCGGCGTCGTGGGCATCATCAGCCCCTTCAACTTCCCCGCGATGGTCCCGATGTGGTTCTTCCCCGTCGCCATCGCCGCCGGCAACGCGGTCGTGCTCAAGCCGTCCGAGAAGGACCCCTCCTCCGCCCTCTGGATGGCGCGCCTGTGGAAGGAGGCCGGTCTGCCCGACGGCGTCTTCACCGTGCTGCAGGGCGACAAGACGGCCGTGGACGCGGTGCTCACCAGCCCCGAGGTCGCCTCGATCAGCTTCGTCGGCTCCACCCCGATCGCCCAGTACGTCTACGAGACGGCCAGCAAGCACGGCAAGCGCGTGCAGGCCCTCGGCGGCGCCAAGAACCACATGCTCGTCCTGCCGGACGCGGACCTCGACCTGGTCGCCGACTCGGCCGTCAACGCGGGCTTCGGCAGCGCCGGCGAGCGCTGCATGGCCATCAGCGTCGTCGTCGCCGTCGACCCGGTGGGCGACGACCTGGTCGCCCGGATCGCCGAGCGTGCCCGCACCATCCGCGTCGGTGACGGCGCCCGGGGCGCCCACGACACCGAGGTCGACATGGGCCCGCTGGTCACCCGCGCGCACCGCGACAAGGTCGCCTCGTTCGTCGAGTCCGGCGAGAAGGCCGGCGCCAAGGTCGTCCTGGACGGCCGCGACGTCGCCGCCGAGGGCGGTCAGGACGGGTTCTGGCTCGGCCCGACCCTCTTCGACCACGTCACCCCGGACATGGAGGTCTACACCGAGGAGATCTTCGGCCCGGTCCTCTCCGTCGTCCGCGTGGCCTCCTACGAGGAGGGCCTCGCCCTCATCAACGCCAACCGCTACGGCAACGGCACCGCGATCTTCACCAACGACGGCGGCGCCGCCCGCCGGTTCGAGGCGGACGTCGAGGTCGGCATGATCGGCGTCAACGTGCCGATCCCGGTGCCGGTGGCCTACTACTCCTTCGGCGGGTGGAAGCAGTCGCTCTTCGGCGACAGCCACGCCCACGGCACCGAGGGCGTGCACTTCTTCACCCGCGGGAAGGTCGTCACCTCCCGCTGGATCGACCCGGCCAACCGCCCCGCGGGTGGCCTCGAGCTGGGGTTCCCGCGCAATGACTGACACCACCGCCCGCACCGGCCAGGGCAGCGACCTGGCCGACACCCACGACGCCCAGCGCGCCTACGAGCTCGACCGCGCGCACGTCTTCCACTCCTGGTCCGCCCAGGCCGAGCTCAGCCCGACGGTGCTGACCAAGGCCGAGGGCAGCCACGTGTGGGACGGCGACGGCAAGCGCTTCCTCGACCTCACCTCGCAGCTGGTCTTCACCAACCTCGGGCACCAGCACCCGCGCGTGGTGGCGGCGATCCAGGAGCAGGCGGCGACGCTGTGCACCGTGGCGCCGGCCTTCGCCAACGGCACCCGCTCGGAGGCCGCCCGGCTGATCGCCTCGCACACGCCCGGCGACCTCGACCACGTCTTCTTCACCAACGGTGGCGCGGACGCCAACGAGCACGCCGTCCGGATGGCGCGGCTGCACACCGGGCGCACCAAGGTGCTCTCGACCTACCGCAGCTACCACGGCGGCACCGACCTGGCGATCAACGTCACCGGCGACCCCCGCCGCTGGCCGAACGACCGCGGCGCGGCCGGGACCGTCCACTTCTTCGGGCCGTTCCTCTACCGCAGCCCCTTCCACTCCACCACGGAGGAGGAGGAGTGCGAGCGGGCGCTGGCCCACCTCGAGCAGGTCGTCGCCCTCGAGGGCCCGTCGACCATCGCCGCGGTCATCCTGGAGGCCATTCCCGGCACCGCCGGGATCATGATGCCGCCGGAGGGCTACATGGCCGGCGTCCGCGAGCTCTGCGACCGGCACGGGATCATGATGATCGCCGACGAGGTCATGACGGGCTTCGGCCGTACCGGCCGCTGGTTCGCGATCGAGCACGCCTCGCACGCCGACGGCAGCCCCGTCGTCCCCGACCTGCTCACCTTCGCCAAGGGCGTGAACTCGGGCTACGTGCCCCTGGGCGGCGTGGCGATCTCCGAGGCCATCCACCAGACCTTCGCGCACCGGGCCTACCCCGGCGGGCTCACGTACTCGGGGCACCCGCTGGCGTGCGCCGCCGCCGTCGCCACCATCCGCGCGATGGAGGACGAGGACGTCGTGGCGCGGGCCGAGCGGCTCGGCACCGAGCTCCTCGGGCCCGGCCTGCGGGCCCTGGCCGCCAAGCACCCCGTCATCGGCGAGGTGCGCGGCACGGGTGCGTTCTGGGCGCTCGAGCTCGTCGCGGACCCCGCGACCCGCGAGCCCCTGGCGCCCTACGGCGGCAGCAGCCCCGCGATGAACGCGGTCGTGGCGGCCTGCAAGGAGGGCGGCATCCTGCCGTTCGTGAACTTCAACCGCATCCACGTCGTCCCGCCGCTGGTCATCAGCGACGACGAGGTGGCCGAGGGCCTGGCCGTCCTCGACGCGGCGCTCGAGACGGTCCGCGACCAGGTCGGCTGACGCCGGCCGCCGGCCGCGAGGCTCCCGCCTCACGCAGCACAGCACGGCGCCCCGTGACCCGAGGAGGGTCACGGGGCGCCGTGCTGCGGTGTCGGTGCTGCGGTGTCGGTGCGGCACCCGGCTGGTCGCCGGGGCGGGTGGAGCGCGTCGGAGGCGGGGAGCGTCGTGGCGCGGGATGGTCGGAACGGTCGTCCTGGTGGTGGGGTGCGGGTAGTGCGTGGGTGCTGCGCGGGTGCTGCTGCTCAGCCGGCCTCGCGCTGCCGCGCGTCGCGGTCGGCCAGCAGCCGGGCGAGCACGGAGAACACGAGCACCAGCGCGAGGGTGCGCTGGGTGAACGTCTGCCGCAGGACGGGCGCGAGGATCTCCGCCCACTCCTCGTCCTTCGAGGCGACCTCGGACAGCAGCTGCTGCGCGAGCGCGTCGCCCGAGCCGCCGGCCAGCATGAACGTGACGTCCAGGTGCGTGGCCCGCGGGTGGACCCCGACGCGCAGGAGGTCGTCGTCGGTCACCGCGACGGCCGCGGCCGCCAGGGTGGCCATCAGCCGTTCCTCGCCAGGACGCGCCGGCGGCGTCGGCCACAGCGCGAACGCGTTGCGGGCGAACTGCCGGCCCAGCCTCAGGCACTCGTCGGGCTGCGGCTCCCAGACCTCGATCTCCGGGTCGTGGGCGCCGTCGGCGCCGGTCACGCCGTCCCAGGGCCCCGGTGGGGGGTCGGGCACGGCGTGCAGGGGGGTGAAGATGGGCGGGGTCGCCTCGTCGGCGTCCCTCTTCCAGGGCTTCTTCGGTCGTGGGCCGGGTGGCCCCGTGGGTCGGTCCCACTCGTCCGACGGCGGGTGCAGGGGGCCGCGGGGGCGCTCCTGGCCGAGTGCCTTCCGTGGCACTCTCCGCCGACGTCCGAGGGCCCACCACGGGCGCCCGGCATCGTCGCGACGGGTCATCTGATCACGCCTCCGTGCGTGCTGTCGGAATCCTTCCGAGGCTCCCATCGGCACCGCTGTGCGCGGCCTGAGGGGCGCCCGACCCGGAGTCGTCAGGCGCCGGTGGACGACCCCCGGTGGAACGTGAGGACCACGTCGGCCACGTCCGCCTCGCCGCGCAGGAGCGCGCCGGCGAGGACGTCGCCCAGGGCCGCGCCGACGGACTCGGCGTCCGGCACCGGCAGGCTGAGGCCGAGGTGCGGCAGCTCGACGGCCCAGCCGTCCTCGGTGCGGCGCACGCGAGTGACGAGGGCCTCCGGGACGCCCGGCCCGTCGGCCTCGACGTCGGCGTGTGCGTCGGCCGGGACCGGGGCAGGCGTGGCGGCCGCCGGGGCCGCCGGAGGAGCCGCCGGGGGGACGGGCTTCTTCGCGGCGCGGGGCCGGCGCAGGTGCGAGGTGCCGATCATGAGGGACCTTCCGAGACTCTCGTCAGGATTTCCCGACGAGGCACGAGGATCGCACGGAGCGGGCCGGCATGGGAGCGTTCGCCCGTCCTGCCCGCATCTCGGTCACGACCCTCGCCCCGGCGGGTGGCTCCCGGCCCGGTCCGGTTCCCGTCCGGACCTGCCGGTGCCCGTCCGGGCGGTTCAGGCAGTCGGGTCAGGCAGTCGGTTCAGGCAGGCGGGTCAGGCCGGTGAGCCCAGGTCGAGGTGCACCTCGACGACGTCCCCGAGGGCGATGCCCTCGGCCCGGCGCACGGCCACCTTGAGCGGCACCAGCCAGGTGCCCTCGCGCGGCATCAGCGAGGTGGTGAAGGACGTGTCCCCGACCCGGCCCGTGACCGGGATGCAGCCCCACCCGTAGGTGAGGCCGGCGGCGACCTCGCGGAGGAGGTCGGCGTCGTCCTCGTCGAGGGGGACGAAGTGGTGCGGTGCGGGCCCCCGCCACTCGATCACCGGGCCCTGGATGGTCAGCTCCACGGGGCTCGCCTCCTCCGGCTACCCGGACGCGGTGGGTCCGCATCGGCGCCCGCCCACCCTAGTCAGCGGGCCCGCCCGGAGGTGCCCGGGAGAGCGCTAGCCCAGCGGTTTCCCACCCGATGAGGCGGTGGATCGATCCAATCGGGGAAACGTGACCGAGGACACGTCCGTGGGCGTGAATCTGCTGGTGGACTGCTCCCGCCGGGCCGGTCCAGCGGGCTACGGTTCGTGACCACCCGGCGGCCCCGAGCCGCCCGGGTGGGGCCCGACGTCCGACCCCGGACGGGGCTCGGCCAGAGCTGGGACGGGCCCGGGGCGACACCCACGGACCGACGGCGAACGAGCGGCACGACGAGCAGGAGGGTGCGCGTGGTCATCCAGCATCCCGGCGAGGTCGGACGCTCCGGCACGAGCGCGAGCACGGGCAGCACCGGCTGCGCCGTCCTGGACGTCGTGCGCCGTGCCGTGGCCGAGGAGAGCACCCCGGTCCTCTTCCTCTCGGACTCCACGGGCATCAGCGCGGAGACGATGGGCAACGCCCTGCTCATCCAGTTCCCCGACGTGCACTTCGAGCGCGCCACCATCCCGTTCATCGACTCGCCCGCCGCGGCCCTCGAGGTCGTCGCCGAGCTGGACGCCGCGATGGACGAGGGCGTCACGCCCCTGGTGTTCTGCACCGCCGCGGACACCGGCGTGCGCACCGCGCTGCTGACGTCCAAGGCCCCGGTCATCGACCTGTTCGACCAGCACATGCAGAAGGTCGAGAGCATCCTCGGCCGCACCGGCGAGCGGGAGGCCATGCGCCTGCACGGCGTCGGCGACATCAAGCGCTACAACGCCCGGATGGCGGCGGTGGAGTTCACCATCGAGCACGACGACGGCCAGAGCCTGCGGGCCCTCGACAAGGCGGACGTCATCCTGCTCGCCCCCTCGCGCTGCGGGAAGACGCCCACGTCGATGTACCTGGCCCTCCAGCACGGGTTCTTCGTGGCGAACTACCCCCTGGTCGACGAGGACCTGGAGCTGGACAAGCTGCCGCGGCCGGTGCAGGAGCACCAGGAGCGCTGCTTCGGTCTCACGACCACCGTGGAGCGGCTCAGCCGGGTCCGCAGCGAGCGGCGCCGGGGCTCGCGCTACGCCTCCACCGAGCAGTGCCGCTGGGAGCTGCGCCGCGCGGCCACGATCTACGAGCGCCACCGCATCCCGGTCATCGACTCCTCCGAGAAGTCGGTGGAGGAGATGGCGACCCTCATCCTCCAGCAACGCGTCGCGCAGGTGCGCGCGCAGGGCCGCGACCCCCGCTGAGCACGCCGCCGCCGCGAGCCGCGGCGCCGCCCCACGCCGGAGCACCCCAGCCGCCGGCCCCGACCTCTCCCCGTCCACGTCAGTACGACCCACGGTGCACCACGACGAGAAGGAGCCATCCATGAGCGAGCCCACCCACCCCGGCAACGTCCGGTGGTTCTCCGAGCTGGGGCTCGGCGACCTCGAGCAGGTGGGAGGCAAGAACGCCTCCCTGGGCGAGATGGTCAGCCACCTCACCGACCTCGGCGTCCGCGTGCCCAACGGCTTCGCCACGACGGCGGACGCGTTCCACCGGTTCATCGGCGACACCGGCCTGGCCGAGCGCATCTCCGGCATCCTGGCCGGCCTCGACATCGAGGACACCCGCGCGCTGGCCGCCGCGGGCAAGGAGATCCGCGACACCGTGGTGGCCCAGCCGTTCCCGGCCGACCTGGAGGCCGACGTCCGCGCCGCCTACGAGCAGCTCGTGGCGGAGTCCGGCGGCGAGCCGTCCTTCGCGGTGCGCTCCTCGGCCACGGCCGAGGACCTCCCCGACGCCTCCTTCGCCGGCCAGCAGGAGACCTTCCTCAACGTCCGCGGGATCGACGCGATCCTCACCGCGATCCGCGAGGTCTACGCCTCGCTCTACAACGACCGCGCGATCGCCTACCGGGTGCACCACTCGTTCGCCCACGACGCCGTCGGCATCTCCGCGGGCGTGCAGAAGATGGTCCGCTCCGACATCGGCTCCTCCGGCGTCATGTTCACGATGGACACCGAGTCGGGCTTCACCGACGCGGTCTTCGTGACCTCGGCCTACGGCCTGGGCGAGGGCGTCGTGCAGGGCGCGGTGAACCCCGACGAGTTCTACGTCTACAAGCCGGCCCTGCGCGCCGGTCGCCCCGCCGTCCTCAAGCGCGGCGTCGGCGCCAAGGCCACCAAGATGGTCTACACGGACGACGCGACCGTCGGCCGCACGACGGAGTTCGTGGAGGTCGACCCCGCCGTCTCCCGCACGCTCTCCCTCACGGACGCCGAGGTGACCGAGCTGGCCGCGCACGCGCTCGTCATCGAGGAGCACTACGGCCGCCCCATGGACATCGAGTGGGGCAAGGACGGCGTGGACGGGAAGCTCTACATCCTCCAGGCCCGTCCGGAGACGGTGCAGTCGCGCAAGTCCGGCGCCCTCGAGCGCTTCGCGATCGACAAGGCGGCGACGAAGGTCGCGGACGTGCTCGTCGAGGGTCGCGCGATCGGCCAGAAGATCGGCGCCGGCTCGGTCCGGGTCCTCTCCTCGCTGGAGGACATGCACTCCTTCAACGCCGGCGAGGTGCTCGTCGCCGACATGACCGACCCCGACTGGGAGCCGATCATGAAGCGCGCGTCCGCCATCGTCACCAACCGCGGCGGCCGCACCTGCCACGCGGCGATCATCGCCCGCGAGCTCGGCATCCCGGCCGTCGTCGGCACGGGGGACGCCACGAAGACCCTCTCCGACGGCACCGCCGTCACCGTCTCCTGCGCGGAGGGCGACACGGGCCTCGTCTACGCCGGCGCGATCGACTTCTCCGTCGAGCGCACCGAGCTCGACACGATGCCCGACGTACCGGTGAAGATCATGATGAACGTGGGCACCCCCGAGCAGGCGTTCGCCTTCTCGCGGCTCCCGCACTCGGGCGTCGGCCTGGCCCGCCTGGAGTTCATCATCAACCGCCAGATCGGCATCCACCCCAAGGCGCTGCTCGACCTCGAGGCGGACGCCGAGGCGCTGCCGGTCGACCTGCGCACCGAGATCAACGAGATCATCGCCGCCTACGACAGCCCGCGCGACTTCTTCGTCAAGCGCGTGGCCGAGGGCGTGGCCACCATCGGCGCCGCGTTCGCGCCGGAGAAGGTCATCGTCCGGATGAGCGACTTCAAGTCCAACGAGTACGCCAACCTCGTCGGCGGCGAGCTGTACGAGCCGCACGAGGAGAACCCGATGATCGGCTACCGCGGCGCGTCGCGGTACCTGTCGAAGGACTTCGCGGAGTGCTTCGCGATGGAGTGCGAGGCGCTGCGCTACGTGCGTGACGAGATGGGCCTCACCAACGTCCGGATCATGATCCCGTTCGTCCGCACCCTCGCGGAGGCCAAGGGCGTCATCGACCTGCTCGCCGAGCACGGCCTGCGCCGCGGCGAGAACGGCCTGGAGGTCGTGATGATGTGCGAGGTGCCCTCGAACGCGGTGATCGCGCCGCAGTTCCTGGAGTACTTCGACGGCTTCTCGATCGGCTCCAACGACATGACCCAGCTGACCCTGGGCCTGGACCGCGACTCCGGCCTCGTGGCCGAGTCCTTCGACGAGCGCGACCCGGCGGTCAAGCACATGCTCAGCCTGGCCATCCAGGCCTGCAAGGACGCCGGCAAGTACGTCGGCATCTGCGGCCAGGGCCCCTCCGACCACGCGGACCTCGCGGAGTGGCTGCTCGAGCAGGGCATCGAGTCGATGTCGCTCAACCCGGACACGGTCGTCGACACCTGGCTGCGCCTGGCGGGCCAGAAGGCCTGACGCCCCACCCGTGCTGCGGGGCCCGCGAGGGCCCGAGAACGCCGAACGGCCCCGAGGCAGTGCCTCGGGGCCGTTCGGCGCAGAGAGGGTGGCCGCGGTGCGGCCGGCGGGTCACACCGCGACGGCGGCGTCCTCGTCGACGAGGCCGTTCGCCATGCCCCAGGCGACGGCCTGGGTGCGACGCTCGACGTCGATCTTGCGGTAGGCCTGGCGGATGTAGGTCTTGATCGAGTTGATCGAGAGGCCCAGCTGCTCGCCGATCTCGCCGTTGGTGAGGCCGGCGGTGATGAGCGTGAGGATCTCCAGCTCGCGGGGGGTCAGGCGGCTGCCCGCGGGGCCGGACGGCTGCGTCGGGGTGCGCAGCTGGGCGGGCTCGGGGGCGGGCGCCTCGACCGGCGCGGGGGTGTGCTGCGGCGGCGCGGGGACGCCGCGGCCGGAGACGATGTCCTCCATGGCGACCACGAGCTGGGCCGCGGTCATCGCCTTGGACAGGTACGGGGTGGCGGCGGTGGTGGGAAGCTGGTCGCCGGGCGCCCAGCTGAACACGACGGCCTGGGCCTCGGCGGCGGCCTGCAGGTTGCGCAGCATGGAGGCGCTGAAGGCCGACTGGCCCATCGGCTCGTACAGGACGACGTCCACCTCGTCGGGGTGGGCCAGCGCGGTGCGGACGTCGACCAGCCGCACGCGGGAGTCGTAGTTCTTCAGCAGGCACTCGAGGCCGGCGACGGCCAGGTCGTGGTCGTCCACCAGGGTCACGGTCACGGGGGAGTTGCTCATCGGGTTCACCTCTGCGTCTCGAAGTCGGGGGCGTCACCGCCCACACACCCTCTGTATCCGCTTCGGAGACGGTTCAATCACCCTCACCCCTTCGGATGTTCCGGTGGGGTGGATCACACCCGGGAGGGTGAGGGGCGCTCAGGCCCCGGGTGCCTCGTCCTCGGCGACGGGTCCACCCCGGCGCACCAGCAGCTGGGCCGCGGAGATGGGGTCGCCGGACAGCAGCTCCCCGCCCCAGGACGCGGCCAGGTCGTCGTCCGCGCCGGCTCCCGCGAGGAGCAGCCGGGCGGAGCCGGCGATGCGGCGGACGATCTCGACGGCGTGGTCGGGGAGCTCGAACACGGCGCGCGCGGTGCCGGCCAGGACCACGACGTCCGGGTTCACCACCTCGACCGCGACCTCCACGCTCGCGAGCGGGGTGTGCGGACCGAGGTAGCGGGTGCGCCAACCCGCGCGCTGGAGGACGACCTCGAACGCCTTGAGGGCGATGTCGTGGGACTCCTTGGGCGGGCAGGCGAGCAGGACGAGGGGGCCGGTGCGCGAGCCGGGACCCGCCGCCAGGGCGGCCAGGCGGCCGCGCACCACGTCGGAGGCGAAGTGCTCGTCGGCCACGTCGAAGTCGCCCATCTGCCAGCCCGCGCCCACGGAGACCAGGAACGGCAGCAGGACCTCGCGGATGGTGGTCTCGACGGAGAGAGCGGCGAACGCGCGGTCGATCGTGTCGTGCATGGAGCCCGTGTCGAAGGCGGTCATGGCCGTCTCGAGCTCGGCGCGGAGGCGGGCGACCTCCTCCGACGAGGTGGGCGGGCGGGGCCCCGGGCCCGTGGGGGCCTGCGCCCGGTCGTCGGCCAGGATGCGGGCGGCGGCGTCGGCCGCCGGCACGCCCTCGGCGCGGGCCTCAGCCATGGCGCGGGCCCGGCGCTCGTCCTCGGGGCCGTACATCCGGTACCCGCCCGTGGTGCGGACCGGGGTGAGGAGGCCGTAACGCAGCTCCCAGGCGCGCAGCAGCGTCTCGGACACGCCGACGCGCTTGGCGAGCGCGCCGATGCGGAAGCGTCCTGGCGGCGTCGTGACCACCGGGCGACTCCTTTCCTGCGGCCCTCGGGGGCCTCCCTCGCGGCCCGTGGCGCTCGGGGCCCGCCGAAGGTGCAACTCTAGACGAACCTTCTACGTCTCACCTCGCCCGCGCGGGCTTCGCCCACCCTCTCCGGAGGGTCGGGAACGGGGACGCTCGAGCCGGGGATCATTTCACGAGCGGTCCTCGCACGCGTGCGCGGCACGCGGGACCTGCGGCAGGCTTCACCCGGGCGGACCTTAGACGAACCTTCGACCGTGTGCTTTGATGACTGAGTACGACCGGCAGCGACCGGCCTGAGTCCGCGACAACGCCGCACGAGAGGTATGTGCCATGTCCGAGCGACAGCCGCTGGGGCGGCTGGTCGACTCCCTGGGGGTCGAGCACCGACCGCAGGACGGGGAGCTCGTGCTGGGCGCCGTCGTCCTGCTCAAGGTCATGGAGCCGGACGGCGAGGTCTCGATGCGGGCCGCCTGGTCCCCCGGGTTGAGCTGGATGGAGCGGGTCGGCATGCACCAAGCCGCCGCGGCCGCCGACATGCCCGAGCGTCCGGCGGACGTGTGGGGCGCCGACGAGGTGGTCGAGCGCGACGTCGACGAGGACGACGAGCTGCGCTGACCTCGCGCGCCGCCCGTCGGCACGGCGCGGCGGCCGCTCCGCGTCATGCCGCAGCCACGTCGCCGATGGCGCTGCGCAGCTGGAGGAGCACCCGCTGCAGGGTTCGGGAGACCTGGACCTGGGTCATGCCGAGGCGGTCGGCGATGGCCTGCTGCGAGAGCTGCTGGCCGAAGCGGAGGTCGAGGACCCGGCGCTCGGTCAGCGAGACCTGGCGCAGCACCCGGTCGAGCAGCGCGCGGGTCTCGGCCCGCTCGAGACCGTCGTCGTCGGACGCCGGCTCTCGCACCTGCTCGCCGACGACCCGGTCGAGCGACGGTGGCGTGAACAGGTGCCGCGCGGTCAGGGCCTCGCGCACGGTGTCCACCTCGGCGTCCACCTGGGCGGCGAGGGTGGCGAGACCGGCGTCGTCGAGCCGGTCGCGCTCGCCGCCGGCGCGCACCAGGCGGGTGCAGGTCTCCTGGACGCGGCGGGGCGGGCGGATGGTCCAGCTGTGGTCCCGGAAGTGGCGCCGGATCTCACCGGTCATGCTCGGGACGGCGAACGACAGGAGGTCGACCTCGCGGGAGGGCTCGAAGGTCCGCACGGCGCGGACCAGGGCGAGGTAGGCGACCTGTCGCAGGTCCTCGAGCGCCACCCCGCGGTTGCTGTAGCGCCGGGCGACCGCCTCGGCGACCCGCATGTTGACCTCGACGACGGCGTCGAGGCAAGCGCGGCGCTCCGTCTCGTCCCCCGTCGCGGCGGCGCGCAGCAGCAGCGTCCTCGTGATCTGTGCACGCTCGTCGTCCGAGAGTCGGGAGGCGCCGACGACCCGGGGGGCGTCCTGAGGGCTGTCCTGCAGCACGCGGTGCTCGGGCCCCCGCCCCTGCCGCTCGCTGCGCTGGTGCGTGGGCGCGTCGCCGCGGCGGCCCGGACGGGCCTGCCGCCGGTGGTCGTCGCGTCGGGCCTCGTCGGCCGGTCCAGCGCTCATGCGTGCTCCTTCGTCCCGCTCCGGGTGCCACCTCTGCCCGGGGGTGCCGAGGTGGCGCATGCACAGAGTAGTCAGCCATCCACAAACCTTCTACAGACTCACCCCTTAGGACCCATGCCGTGAAGGAAGCGTGAAGGCCGGCGCGTCCAGCGCGGCGTCGATCCGCGCCTCCGTGCGCGAGTGGGCGACCTCGAGGTGGGGCGGGGTCCGCGGGCTCGACCGGGCGGGCCCGACCGCGCGGTCGCGGCGGGTCGGGGCCGGTCGCGGTGGAGGCCGACGCCAGGGCGGGCAGGGGATGTGAGTCGAGCTGTGGGAGGGCAGAGTCGGGGCCCTCAGGGTTCGGGTCAAGACTCCTCCCGAGCCGCTCGCGTGGGGGCGACGACAGCCCCGCCTGACGGTGTCGAGAATTCACCTCGCGGTGGCACAGGATTTGGACAGGTGGCGCCCAAGGTTTCTGCTGCACCGCGCTGACCTGCGGTTTAACACACCATCTGGGGTATCTGCCCCGCGGATCCGCCTGTCGGGCGCGGCCCCGCTGGACGCTGCTGGCACGACGTCAGGGGCCCGATCGGGAGCCCCGGCGACGTCTGCCCTCGGAGGCGAACCGGACCATCGCACCCACGCAGATAGGCGCAACCCCATGCCCCACCCCCACGACCCGGCGGCGGCCCCCGCGCCGGAGGCCCAGTCCCACCACGGCGGACGTCCCGCCCCGCTCGAACCGTCGTCCGACCTCGCGTCGGACCGGCGCTCCGGCCGTCCGCTCGACCTCCTGCACGAGGTCGCCCAGGCGTCCCGTCCTGCGGCTGCGGCCGAGGCCGGCGCGCCGACCTCGGCCGTCACCCTTCCGGGTGGGCACCTCCCGGTGTCCGCGCACCCGGGCGGAGTCCACGGCGGCCACGTCGCCCACGCCCGGCAGACGGGGCCGCTGACCCTCCACCAGGCCGCCCATCGGGAGGCGCACGTGGCGGCGGCCGAGCGGGAGGCACCCGTCGTGCGGTCGACGCCGGCTCGCGCCACCGTCACCGTCGTGGTGCCGGCGCGCAACGAGGAGCGCAACATCGCCCACGTCCTGGGCCGGCTGCCCGACGGGATCGACCAGGTCGTGCTCGTCGACGGCAGCTCCACGGACGACACCGTGAGGGTGGCGCTGGAGACGCGCCCCGACGTCGAGGTGGTGCACCAGGCGCGCCGCGGCAAGGGCAACGCCCTGGCGGCGGGCTTCGAGGCCGCGCGCGGTGACTACATCGTGATGATCGACGCGGACGGGTCGATGGACCCCGCCGAGATCAGGCGCTTCCTGGCGGCGCTCGACGAGGGCGCCGACTACGCCAAGGGAACCCGCTTCACCGACGGCGGCGGCAGCGACGACATCACGTGGGTGCGCCGGACCGGCAACCGTGCGCTCAACCTCGCGGCGAACGGGCTGTTCGGCACCCGCTACTCCGACCTCTGCTACGGCTACAACGCCTTCCGCCGCGAGTGCCTGGCCGCGTTCGACCTGCCCGACGGCCACGATATCGCCGCGGAGAAGCGGTGGGGGGACGGCTTCGAGATCGAGACCCTCCTCAACGTCCGCGTGGCGAAGGCCGGGCTGCGCATCAGCGAGGTCGGGTCGTTCGAGTCCGAGCGGCTGACCGGGGACAGCAACCTGAGGACCTTCCGGGACGGCACGCGCGTGCTCGCCACCATCCTGCGCGAGCGGGCGCACGGGCGCCCCGTCCCGCGGGCGGCGCGCCAGGCCGGGGCGTCGGCGGGCAGGACCGTCCCGGTGGCCGGGCCGCTCGCGGCGCCCGTCGCCGCCGTGGGGAGCCCGACGTGAACCCGCACGACCCGTCCGTGGCCGTCGTGGTCTGCACCTACACCGAGGACCGCACCGACGACGCCGTCGCCGCGGTCTCCTCGCTGCTCGACCAGGACCAGCCACCCGACGAGGTGGTCGTCGTGGTGGACCACCACCGCGGGCTGCGAGACCGGCTCAGCTGCCTGCTGCCCGCCGAGGTCCGGGTCGTCGAGAGCGATGGGCCGAGGGGCCTCTCCGGCGCCCGCAACACGGGGATCGCCACCACGACCGCCGACGTCGTCCTCTTCCTCGACGACGACGCCGTCGCCCGGCCCGACTGGGTCCGCGCCATGAGCGCACCGTTCGGGGACCCGCGGGTGGTGGGCGTGGCCGGCTGGGTCGAGCCCGCCTGGGCGGAGCCGGGGCGGCCGCGCTGGTTCCCGTCCGCCTTCCTCTGGGTCGTCGGCTGCAGCTACGACGGGCTGCCCGCCGACGGGGCCCGCGTGCGCAACCCCATCGGTGCCGCGATGGGGTTCCGTCGCGACGCCCTGGCCGTCGTCGGTGGCTTCGCCGGGGCGGTGGGACGGGTGGGGGACCTGCCCGTGGGCTGCGAGGAGACCGAGCTCGCGATACGCGTGGCCGAGCGCCTGCCCGAGGGTCGCGTCCTGCTCGCCCGGGACGCGCGGGTGCGCCACCGGGTCGGCTCCGCCCGCCTCGAGCCCCGCTACTTCGTCCGGCGGTGCTACTGGGAGGGGGTCTCCAAGGCGGTCGTGTCCGGTCGGGTCGGTGCCGGCGCGGCCCTGGAGACCGAGCGCTCCTACGTGGTCCGGACGCTGCCCGCGGCGGTCGGGGCCGGTCTGGGCGAGGCCGCCCGTGGCGACCTGACCGGGCTGGGACGCTCCGGCGCCGTGGCCGTCGGCCTCCTGGCCACCGGCGCGGGCTACCTGCGGGGCCGCCTGGCCCGTCGGACCGCGGTCGCGCCGACGTCCGCCGCGTGGGCTCCCACCACCCGGGAGGCGGCATGAGCGCCGTCACCTGGTGCACGGAGCTCGAGCTGGCGGGCCGGCAACGCCCGCTGTCCCCGCCCGCCGACCCGCCGGCCGACCGGGCGCGCGTCCTCCTGCGGCTGCACGGCCGCGTGCTCGGCATGGTGGACGTCCCGGCCCACCCCTCGCGGCTCGCCCCCGAGGTGCTCCTGGCCGGACTCGGCCCGCTCGGGTCGGCCCGGCTGGCCGACGAGCTCGTGGCCTGCGTGCAGGAGGGCTGCGTCGACGAGGTGACCGTGCCGCTGCACGAGCACCCCCGGCGCCGCACCGTCCCGCTCGAGGGCGCGCCCGTCGAGGACGTCCCGCTCGTCAGCGTCGTCGTCTGCACCCGCGAGCGGCCGCACCACCTCGTGGGCTGCCTGGCCGCCCTGAGTCGCCAGGACCACCCCGCCCTCGAGGTGGTCGTCGTCGACAACGCGCCCTCGAGCGACGCCACCCGCGCGGCCTTCGCGGCCACGGTGGGTGACGACCCCCGCTTCCGCTACGTCCGTGAGGACGTCCCGGGCGTCTCGGCGGCGCGCAACCGCGGGCTCGCCGAGGCGCGGGGCGACCTCGTGGCGTACACCGACGACGACGTCCTCGCCGATCCCGCGTGGGTGTCGGCGACCGTGCGCGCCTTCGACGAGCACCCGGACGCCGCGTGCGTCACCTCGCTGGTCTGCGCCCGCTCCCTGAGCACCCCCGCGGAGCGGTTCTTCGACGCCCGGGTCTCGTGGTCGCGTGCCTGCCAGCCGCGCACCTTCCGTCCGCGGGAGGACGACCAGCCGCTCCACCCGTTCGCGGCCGGGGCGTTCGGCACCGGTGCGGGGATGGCGTTCCGGGCGAGCGTGCTGCGCGGCCTCGGGGGCTTCGACGAGGTGCTGGGCGCCGGGACGCGGACCCGTGGCGGAGAGGACCTGGACGTCTTCGCGCGCGTGCTGCTCGCCGGGCACGCGCTCCACTACGAGCCCTCGGCGGTGCTCTGGCACTCCCACCGCTCGGACCTCCCCGCGCTGCGCCGCCAGATGGTGGGCTACGGCTCCGGCCTGTCCGCCTACCTGACCAAGCACCTCCTCGACGGCCGGTCGCGCCGCCTCATGCTGGCCCGGCTGCCCCAGGGCCTCGCGCACTACGCGCGCGGCGCGCGGCGGACCGTCGGGGCGGACCCCGTGGCCGAACAGCCCCTGACGCCCCCGAGCGAGCCCGTGGGCGCCGCACTCCCCACCGGGGGCCTGCTGGCCCGCGAGCTGGCCGGGCTCGCGGCCGGGCCCCTCTGGTACCTCGGCGCCGCGCGGCGGCACCGGGTCGCTCCGTCCCCGGCGGCACCGCGGCCGTCCACCCGACCGAGCACGCACCCCACCCCGGAGGTGGCCTGATGCACGTCCTCGTCAACGTCAACGCCCTGGGCCCCGTGGGCGGGGTCGAGCTCAGCACCCTCCAGGTGTCCCGCGGCCTCGTGGAGCGCGGCCACCGCGTGAGCGTCCTCTACCGCCGTGGGGGCGAGCACACGGAGGAGTGGCGCGAGGTCGCCACGCACCTCCAGCAGGTCCCCTCGTTCGACTGCGCCGGGCTGAGCGCCCCGCTCGACGTGTGGCGCCTCGCCCCGGCGGTCCGGGCCGCCGCGCGCTGGCGCCCGGACGTCGTCTGGCTCAACCGCGCCGAGCAGCTCGTCTGGGGGCTCGGGGCCTCGCGCGCCGCGGGCTGCCCGCTCGTCGTCCACGTGCGCACCCACCTCCCGGTACCGGGCCTGCGCTTCGTGGCGCGGCGGCCGCAGCACTACCTGGCCGTGTCGGACTTCGTCCGCGAGCGCTGGGTCGACGCGGGCGTGCCCGCCGGGCGGATCACGACCCTGCACAACGGCATCGACCCGGCGGCCTACCCGTGGGGCGGGCTGCCGGAGCGGGCGGCGGCCCGTCAGGTCCTGGGCCTGCCGGAGCAGGGGAGGGTCGTGCTCTCCTACGGCCGCGTCGACCCCGCCAAGGGCGTCGACCTGCTGGTGGAGGCCTGGCGGACGCTGCCCGGCCGGCGTCCCGAGGACCGCCTGGTCCTGGTCGGCGACGCCGGACCGCGGCACGCCGACTACGTCCGGGCACTGCGCGTCAGCGCCCCGGACGGCGTCCTGTGGCTGCCCGGGCGGGCCGACGTGGTCGGCCTCCTCCACGCGGCCGACGTCGTCGCGCTCCCGGCGCGGTGGCAGGAGGCGTTCGGACGCGTCGTGGTCGAGGCCATGGCGTCGGGGCGACCCGTGGTCGCGGCCGCGGTCGGCGGCATCCCGGAGATCCTCACCGGCGAGCACGCCGCGGGGCTGTGCCTGCCGGGGGACCGGGCCTCCCTCGCCGCCACCCTGGCGCGGACCTGGGACTGGCGCACCGTCGACCCGGGGCGGGGCGCCCGCGCCCGGGCGCACGTGGAGGGGCACTTCACCCTCGACCGGGTGGTCGACGGGCTCGAGGCGACCCTCGAGCAGGCCTGCACGGAGTCGAGCCTGAGGGCGGTGTCGGCGTGAGCGCGGGCCTGCCGGGCCCGGCCGACTCGCTGGCGCGCTGGGTGCTGCGGGACTGGGCCGCCAACGCCGGCTACCCGGACTCACGGGCCTGCCTGCTGGTCTTCCGGTTCTCGCAGTGGGCCACGGCCCGGTGGGGCCGGCCAGGACGCCTGGTGGCGCTCGTGTGCCAGACGCTCAACTCGCTCGCGCTCGGGGTCGAGCTGCCGGCCGTCTGCCCGGTGGGGCCGAGGCTGCGCCTGTTCCACCCGCACACCGTCGTGGTCAACCCCGGGGTCGTCATCGGGGCCGACTGCGTGCTGCGGCACGGCACCACCCTCGGCAACGTCGTGGAGGCCGACGGTCGCGAGCGCGGCAACCCGGTCATCGGCGACCGGGTGGAGCTGGGCGCTACCTGCGCCGTCCTCGGACCCGTGCACGTCGGGGACGACGCCCGGGTGGGTGCCCTCGCCGTCGTCACCCGGGACGTGGCACCGGGACAGGTGGTGGTGGGCGCGCCCGCCCGGCCGGTCGCGCGACCGGCCGCCGTCGAGGAAGCGGGCCGTGGGCCGGGCGACGACGACGTCGCCCCGGCCGCGTCCCTCCTGCAGGTTCCCAGAGAGGTCTGAGCCATGAGCACCGACGAGTCCATCCGCCTGCTCACCGCGGGCCCCGGTGACGAGGGTCCCGGCACCGGCGCCCCGCTGCCCTTCGCGCTCCCCGACCGTGGGGTCGCCTCGCGGCCGCTGCTGCTGCTCACGGCGGTCCTGGCGGTCCTGGTCCCCGTCCTCACGGTGACCGACCCGCCGCTGCCCCTGCGGCCCCTGCTGGTGCTGGCCTTCGTGCTGCTGGTGCCCGGGCTTCCCGTCGTCGGCCTCCTGCGGCTGCGGGACCCCTGGGCACGAGCGGTGACCGTCGGGCTGGTCAGCGTGGGGGCGCAGACCGTCCTCTCGACCGCGCTGGTGGTCGCCGGCGTCCTGTCGGCCGCCGCGGTCACGACGGTCGTCGGGGCCTGCGGCCTGGTGCTGGTGGGGCTGGCCTGGCGCTCGACCGACCCGCCGCGCCGGGCCCGGCCCTCGGCGGGTGGGGACGCGGGTCGCGCCGTGCCCGTGCTGCTGCCCGTCCTGCTTCCCGTGCTCCTCCCGCTCGCCGTCGTGCTCGGGGTCTGGGGTCTCGGGGTCGCCGCCGCGGTCGACGCGGGGATGGACGGCTACGGCCTGGCGTCCGCCCTGAGCCCGGCCATCTGGCTGGCGGTCGCCGGCCTCGCCGCGCTGTGCGCCCTCGAGCTGCGCCGCCCCTCGCCCCGCCCGGTCGCCGCCGGGGCGCTGGTGGTGGCCGTGGTCCTCGTCCTCCAGGGCACCCCGATCCTGGTCGAGGGCGTGGGCGGGGTCCCCGTGGGGTGGCTGCACCTGGCGTTCGCCGACTCCATGACCGACTCCGGCGGCCTGCTGGCCGCGACCGACGCCCGGTTCAGCTGGCCCGGCTTCTTCGCACTCCTCGGCGTCGCGGTCTCCGCCTCCGGGCTGACCGAGGGCATCGCCCTGCTTCGGTGGGCGCCACTGGTCAACGGCCTGGTCGTGCTCCCCGTCCTCGTCCTCCTGGCCCGCTCCGTCTCCCGCTCGCCGCGGGTCGTGGTGCTGGTGCCGCTGCTCTACGCCGGCTTCAACTGGTACCTCCAGGACTACCTGGCGCCCCAGGCCATGGCGCTCACGCTCCTGGTGGGCGTGCTGGCGCTGCTCCTGCACCTGGGGCGGGGCTCCGCGCACGAGCCGTGGGCCTCCCAGCCCGGCGTGCTCGTCACGCTGCTCCTGCCCCTGCTGGCGATCGCCGTGAGCCACCAGCTGACCCCGGTCGTGGCCGTCGGCACCCTCCTGGTGCTGGCCCTCGCCCGCCGGGTCCCCTTCCGTGGCCTCTGGCTGGTCATGCTGCTGGCCACGGTCCTGTGGGACGCGTTCGGCGCGACCGACTTCTGGGTCGGCCACCTCGACCAGATCTTCGGCACCATGGGGCAGCTCGGCGGCAACATGGCCGCCGGCGTGGCCGACCGCGTCGTGGGGTCCGACGACCACGTCAGGATGCTCGCGCTGCGGATGGCGCTCTCGGCGGTGCTGCTGGTGCTGGCCGCGCTGGGTTGGTTCCGCCTGTGGCGGGCCCGCGAGGGCTCGGCGCTGCTGCTCGCCTGCCTCGGGCTGCTGCCCTTCGGCCTGGTCGCCCTCCAGAGCTACGGGGGCGAGGTCGTCATCCGCTCCTTCGTCTTCGCGCTGCCCTTCCTCAGCGTCCTCGCGGCCACGGCGCTGGCCTGGCCGCTGGACGCCGCGGCGCGGGTGGAGGCCGGACGCCGGCACGACCGGCCCAGCGCCGTCGTCGCCCCGCTCGTCGTGGGCCTGGCCCTCGCGGGCCTCTTCTCCGCCCAGCTGGCCGCCCGCAACGCCAACGCGCCGTTCGAGGAGACCAGCACCAGCCAGCTCGAGGCCACCCGGCTCCTGTTGTCCCTGCGCCAGGACGACGACGTGGTGCTCAGCTTCGGGTGGCAGAACCCGCTCGGGCTGCTGAACCCCTCGCAGCCCCGCAACGAGGAGGTCTCCGCGGAGAGCTGCGGCTCCCTCGGCCTGACCACCGCGTGCGTCGACCACTGGAACGGCGACTTCGTCTACGCCTCCACCACCGACGACGCCTTCTGGGAGCTCACCACGGGCACGCCCGGCGGGGGCATGGCCCTGGCCGAGGAACTCGCGGCCGAGGGCGGGTGGACGGTCCTCTACCGGGCGGACGACGTGGTCCTGCTCGCCGCCGAGGACGGGAGCTGAGACGTGGGGTGGATCGTGGCAGCCGTCGGGCTCGTGCTCGGCGTCGCCGCGCTGGTCGCCGCCGTGGGGTGGCAGGTCGGCGCTGTGGCACCGGAGGAGACCAGGGACGGGCGGGCGCTCCGGCTCGCCGCCCGGTGCTGGCTGCCGCTCACCCTGGCGTTCGCCTGCGCCATGGCCCTGCGCCTGGTGGTCCGGTGACGGCGCGGTCGGGAGGGCCGGCTCGGTCAGGAGGAGCGGGGCGGCCCGGAGGAGCGGCGTGGTCCGGGTGGTCCGGGAGGTCGGCGTCCGTCCTGGGCCCCGCGACCTCCCTCATGGCCGCCACCGCCGTCACCTCCGTGCTCGGCCTCGTCTTCTGGGCCGTCGCTGCCCGGTCCTACGACACCGCGGAGGTGGGACGCTCCTCGGCGGTGATCTCGGCGGCCACCCTGCTGGCGACGCTGGCCCAGCTCAACCTGGGCAACGTCTTCGGCCGGTTCCTCCCCGCCGCGCTCGACCGCCAGCGGCGGATGGTCGCCACCGGCACCGGGGCGGTGCTGCTGATGGCGGTCCTCCTGGGCTCCGGCTACGCGCTCATGCCGGCCTCGGCGCCGCTCCTGGAGGGACGGGCCGAGCGCCTGGCCCTGCCGCTGGTGGTGGCGGTGCTGGCGGTGTTCGCGCTCCAGGACCTCGTGCTCGTGGCGGTCGGCCGCGCGGTCTGGGTGCCGGTCGAGGGCCTGCTCTTCGCGACGGCCAAGCTCGGGCTGCTCCTCGCGGTGGCCCCGCTGTGGCCGCGGGGCGGCATCCTCGTCGCCTGGGTGCTCCCGGCGACCGTCGCGGTCGGGGTGGTCTCGGCGCTGCTCCTGCCGCTGAGGGTGCTCGGCCGGCCCGGAGACGGCCCGCCGCGGGGTCGTCTGCCCGGTCGCAGGACGCTGCGCGAGTCGGTCGCGGCGGAGTACGCGACGGGGCTCGTCTCCACCGCCGTCCCGTTCGTGCTGCCGCTGCTCGTGGTGCACCGGCTCGGGCTGGAGGCCAACGCCTGGTTCTCCCTGCCGTGGATGGCGGCGACCGCCCTCAACCTGCTGCTGTGGAACATCGCCTCCGCGATGCTGGTCCGGGGTGCGTCGCGGCCCGGGGAGCCGGCGTCGACGTCGCCGGCGCGGTCCTCGCTCACCCTCGCCCTGGCCGTCGGGACCGCCGGGGCGGTGACGCTCTGGCTCGGTGGGGACCTGCTCCTCTCGCTGGTGGGGGCGGAGTACGCCGAGCAGAGCCGCTGGATGCTGCGGCTGGCCGCGAGCGCCGCGCCCGCGACGGCCGTCGTGGTGGTGTGGACGACGCTGGCGCGCCTGGGCCACCGCCTCGTTCCGCTCGTGGTCGCCCAGACCCTGCTGGGCGTGGGGACGATCGCCGGTGCGGCGTGGCTGCTCGGCCCGCTGGGCATCACCGGCGTCGGCCTGGCCTACCTGGTGACGCAGGTGGTCGGCGGGGCGTGCATGCTGCCCGGCGTCCTGCGGGCGTGCCGGGAGACCCCCGCGGCGGGGGAGCCGGACGCCGAGCCCGCACGGGCCGGGAGCGCCGCATGAGCGCCGCGCCCACCCCGCCGTTCCTGCCCGGCGCGCCGGCGCGGGAGGCGGCCTCAGCCGGTCCAGCGGTAGACCGACACCCAGTCGATCCGGACCCGCCCGTCGCTCGTGGACGGCGGCGTGCCGCCGTCGCTCTCGGTCTGGAGCACCCAGTGCAGGTCGGTCGTCGGCACGGCGTCCGTGGTGCGCAGCCGGCGCCGTCCGTCCAGGTAGAGGTCCACGTGGGCCGGGGTCCACTCGATGGTCGCCACGTGCCAGCGCGTGTAGCGCCGGGAGGTGTGCGCCCACCCGCAGTTCTGCGTGGGGTCGCCCAGGCAGTGGACGTAGCCGGAGAGCGTGCCGTCCAGGGGGCCCTCCGGCCAGTCGATCTCGCCCTCGTTCCAGTCGTTGCTGTCCGGCCACAGCAGCCAGGCGGTCTTCCACCCGTCGAGCGGGTCGCTGCGGAACCGGACGCTCCAGCGCCCGTGGGTCTGGCCCGACCAGGCGCGTCCTCCGATCACCGGCGCCGGCGCGGACGCACGCGCCACGCCGTCCTTCGTGCCCAGGTGGAGGCGCAGCGCGCCGCCCCGCACCGAGAGCCGCGAGGCGTCGTACCGGGCGCCGCCGGAGGTGTCGGTGAAGCCGTCGTAGGCGCTCCAGCGGTCGTAGCGCCGCAGGAAGCTCCCCTCGTGGGCGGTCCGGCGGAAGTCGTCGGTGAAGACCTGACGCCAGTGCCGCAGGTCGCCGACGGGGGCCGCGTTGCCGTGGTCGCGTGCCGCGCGTCCGCCCACCGCACCGACGGTGAGGGCGACCCGCTCGCCCACGCGGCGCAGCCGCCCGCCGCGTCCCACGCAGGCCCACGCGGTGTACCGCCCGTCCGCGAGCGCCCGCGAGGCTCGCACGCGCACCCCCTGGGGATCGGGCCGGCGCAGGGCCGTGGGCAGGTCGACCCGGCCGCCGCCGACGCGGCGGGCGCAGACGCCCACCCGGCGCAGCGAGAGACGCTCCGAGGCCCGCACCCGCACGGTGGCGTGCACCCGCCCCCCGCGCTCGACCAGCCGCAGGACGGGCGCCGAGAGCCGGGCGGACGCGGCGGACGCCGGGGCCGTGGTCGCCCCCGACAGCAGGCCCACGAGCAGGGCGAGGGCGAGGGCGGGCAGCAGGCCCAGGACCGGCCTCGGGAACGGCCCCGGGAGGGGGCCCGGCGACGCGTCGGCGGGCCTCACCGGGCAGGGGCGCGCACAGGTGCTCACGAGGTCTCCTCGAACGGGGATCGACGACGGGGCCCGACGGCAGGAACCGGACCAGGCCCGTCCACGGGCCCGACGACCGGCTCGACCACCAGGTGTGACGACGCGGTGCGACGCGTCGTCGTGAGGAAGGAACGTACATGAGGCTCACAGGTTGGGCGAGGGTCGTCACCGTCCTCGCCGCATCGCTGGGAACGGCGCTCGTCGCCGCCTCCGGCACCGTGCTCACGTCGGCACCGGCGGCCCCGGCGAGCTCGCCGCTGCTGGTCGACTTCGCCGCCGCGTCGGCCACCGTGCCGTCCGGCAACGTCCTCGACCACGGTGAGGCCTACGGGGTGAGGACGGGCGCGCAGCAGGGCACCGGGCTCACCTACGGCTGGGTGACCGAGGCCGGCAGCACGCCGCTGAACCTCGACGGCCGGGGGCGCATCCGCACCGGCACGGGGCTCACCGACGTCCGCAAGACCACGTTCATGCACATGGCGGCCGCCGACGGCACGCGCGGCGCGTGGGAGGTGGAGGTCGCGGACGGCTGGTACTCGGTGACCGTCGGGCTGGGCGACGCGGCAGCCAACTACGACAGCGTCCACACCGTGGCCGCCGAGGGCCGCACCGTCGTGACCGCGTGGACGCCGACGTCCGCCGACCGGCTCCGCCAGGCGACCCTCGAGGTGCCGGTCGACGACGGCCGGCTGACGCTGGACGGGATCGGCGGCACCAACGTGAAGATCGACTACGTGGAGATCACCCAGGTCGCCACCTCGCTGGACACGGCGGACCTTCCCTTCTCGGTGGACTTCGGGACGGCGGGCAGCGACCCGGCCGCGGGCAGCGTCCGCGACTTCGGCGAGGCGTACGGGCAGCACGCCGCGGGGGTCTACGGCTGGCTGGTGCAGGGCACGTCCACGCCGCTGAGCCTGGTGGGCAACGGCCGCCTGCGCACGGCGACGTCGCTGGCGGACCCGAGGCAGGCGAGCTTCCTGCACATGCAGGCCGGCGCCGGCAGCGGGGTCACGACCCCGGGCGACTTCGGCATCGCCGTGCCGGACGGCACCTACCGGGTGACCGTGGGCACCGGCGACGCCGGCAACAACTACGACTCCAGCCACCGGGTGGTGGTGGAGGGCAGCGTCGCGATCGCGGCCTACACGCCGACCTGGTCCACCAAGTTCCGCACCGGCGTCGTGGACGTCGAGGTCACCGACGGCGTCCTGACGATCTCCGCCACCGGCGGCACCAACACCAAGCTCGACTTCGTCGACGTGGTGGCCTGGGACGACCCGGAGGAGGCCGCGCTGCCGCTGGCCGTCGACTTCGGCGCGACGTCCAGCACCGCCCCCTCGGGGTACGTGCTCGACAGCGGGTCCGCATTCGGGGCCCGGACCGGGGGGTACTCCTACGGCTGGGTGGCGGAGGGGACGGACACGCCCCTCGACGTCACGCTCAACGGGCGGCAGCGCTCGAGCACCGCGACCACGGACCCGCGCCTGCTCAGCCTGATCCACATGGACTTCAGCGGCTCCGCGTCCAACGGGGTCGCCCAGCCGGCCGCCTGGGAGCTCGCCGTGCCCAACGGGACGTACCGGGTGGAGGTGGCGGTGGGTGACGCGGCCGCGGTCTACGACAGCGTCCACGCCCTCGACGTGGAGGGCGTCACGGCGGTCGGCGGGTTCACACCGACGAGCGCGAACCGCTTCGCCGTCCGGACGGTCACCGTGGCGGTGACCGACGGCCGCCTCACCATCGACGCCTCGCAGGGCACGAACACGAAGATCGACTACGCGATCATCGACTGGATCGACCCGTCCCGCCCGCGCGTGGCCAGCGTGACGCCCACCTCCGGGGCCACCGACGTCTACCGGGACACCTCGGTCACCACCGAGCTCACGCTGCCCGGCGGGGCCATCGACTACAACACCGTCACCGCGAGCACGGTGCAGCTCCTCGAGGTCGACACGGGCGCCGTGGTCCCGTCCTCGGCGAACACCAGCGGTGGCGGCGACGTCCTGGTGCTGACGCCGACGCAGCACCTCGCGGCGAGCACGGAGTACGAGTTCGTGGTCACCGACGGGGTGAAGGACATCGTCGGCAACGACTTCCTGCCGTTCAGCTCGACGTTCACCACGGGCACCCTGCTCTCGGGCACCGGCATCGACGGCGTCGCCTTCGACCAGGAGACGGTGGGCGGGAGCCACCTGTTCACGTCCGTCACCTTCGGTCCGGACGGCCGGCTCTACGCGGCCACGCTCAACGGCTTCATCTTCCGCTACGACGTGGCGGCGGACGGCACCCTGAGCAACGAGTACCAGATCAACACCGTCTACGACCTCAACGACGGCGAGTACCGCACGATCGTCGGGCTCACGTTCGACCCGGACTCCACGGCGGCCGCCCCGATCCTGTGGGTGACCGACAACTACATGTACATCGGCACCGACGACGTGCCCGACTGGTCGAGCAAGGTCGACCGGCTCACCGGGGCGAACCTGCAGAACGGGGAGACGGTCATCGTCGACCTGCCCCGCTCGGCGCACGACCACGAGGCGAACTCGCTGGCGTTCGGGCCCGACGGCGCGATGTACCTCGCCATGGGGTCGAACACCGGCATGGGCTACCCGGACGCCGCGTGGGCCAACCGGGCCGAGGTGGAGCTGTCGGGGGCGATCCTGCGGATCGACACCGACGCGCTGCCGTCCTCGCTGCCGCTGGACGTGAAGACGGTGGACGGCGGTGGCACCTACGACCCGTACGCGCCGGGTGCGCCGGTGACGCTGTACGCGACCGGCGTCCGCAACGCCTTCGACCTGGTGTGGACCGACGACGGTCAGCTGTACGCGCCGACCAACGGCTCCGCGGCCGGGGCGAACATCCCGTCGGTGCCGACCACGCTCCCGGCGAGCTGCTCCTCGCGCATCGACTCCGGCACGGCCGGGGCCTGGACCTACTCCGGGCCCACGTTCGCGACCATCCTGGGCAACCCGACGGCGCAGACGGACTTCATCCACCACATCGTGGAGGGCGGCTACTACGGGCACCCGAACCCGTCCCGGTGCGAGTTCATCTCCTACGGGGGCAACCCGACCTCCGGCACCGACGCCTGGGAGGAGACGCAGTACCCGGTGGGCGTCGAGGCCGACCGGAACTTCCGCTCCGAGGACGTCTTCGACGCGAGCATGCACGCCTCCGCCGACGGCGCGATCCAGTACTCCAGCGACGTCTTCGGAGACAAGCTCCAGGGCAAGCTGCTCGTGGTCCGCTACAGCGCGGGCAAGGACGTGATGGTGGTGTCGCGCAACGCCGCGGGCGACGTCACGGGCCTCACCACGGGGGTCACCGGCTTCACCGGGTTCTCGGAGCCCCTGGACCTCACCGAGGACCCGGACGGGTCGGGCATCCTCTACGTCACCGAGCTGGGCGCCAGCAGGATCACCCTCCTGCGTCCGGTCGTCGACTGAGGCCCCGAGGAAGGCTGCACAGCACGCCGCCGCCCCCGGCCGAGAGGTCCGGGGGCGGCGGTGCGTGCTGGTGCCTGCTGGTGCGTGGCGGTGACTGGTGGCGCCGAGGCGTGGTGACGGGGTCAGCCCGCGAGGTCGTCGCGGCGGTGGCGTCCGGCGTAGCGACGGCCGGTGGGGACGACCGCGGGCACGCCCCAGCTGCGGCCGGCGCGGCGGCGGGCGGGCCGGGCGCGGCGGACGGCGTCGATCTGGGCCAGGCGCTCGGCGTCCGTGGCCCGGTCCCCGGAGTCGAGCATGAGGTCGAGGGCCAGCAGGCCGGTCTCGTCCGCGCGCTGGGCCAGGTCGTCGACGTCGACGACGGGGGCGCTCAGCAGGGAGACCGGCGAGGCCACCTGGCGCAGCCCGGAGGAGGCCAGGTCGCGCAGGATCGCGGCGGCCTCGGCGGCGCTGGGCCGCTGGGTGGGCTCGCGGCGGGTCATCCGGTGCAGCAGCGCGGACCAGCCGGCGGGCAGCGAGGTCGGGATGAGGGGGCTGCGGTCGAGGCGCGCGTAGGCGGCGTCGTCGTCCTTGCCGGGGTAGGCGCGGCGGCCCGTGAGGGCCTCGAGCAGGACGAGGCCGAGGGCGTAGACGTCCGCGCGGTCGGTGACCTCCTCCTGGCTCACCTGCTCCGGGGCGAGGAACGCGACGGTGCCGACGGTGTGCCCGGGGAGGTCGCGGGTGCGGCGACCGGACCACTGGGCGATGCCGAAGTCGGCCAGGTGGACGCGGTCGGCGCCGACGAGCAGGTTGCCGGGCTTCACGTCACGGTGGACGACGCCGAGGGCGTGGACGGAGGACAGCGCGGTCGCGACGTCCGCGCCGATCTGCGCGACCCGGTGCGGGGTGAGCGGGCCGGTGGCCAGCACGCGGGCCAGGTCGGGGCCGTCGACGAGCTCCATGACGAGGTGGGAGGGGCGGTCGCCGGCGTCCAGGAGACGCGGGACGCCGGGGATGCTGACGTGGGCCAGGAGCCGGGCCTCGTCGGCGAGCCGCTCGCGGTTGATCTCGGTGTCCGCGTCGCTGCGCAGCACCTTGAGGGCGACCTCGCGGCCCAGGTGGACGTCGAGGGCCCGGTGGACGACGGCGGTGCCGCCCGTGCCGAGGGCGCCGAGGACGCGGTAGCGGCCGGCCACGAGAGGCATGTGGACGGGCTGCTCGACGCTGAGCCGGCTGGGCTTCGTGCCCTCCGGTCGTGCCGCGGGCAGCAAGTCGATGACGCTCATGATGTGGTCCCTGATCCTCCCCGGGGCGCCTGTGCGCCGCCTGGGAGTTGTTTCCCGAATGGCTGGGAGCCCAATCTCCCCCTCAAGGGTGGGCACGCTCACTTCCAGGCGACCCCGCCCGTTCCGGGTGAGTACACCTGTGCGGCCCGTGCCGGGCCGAGGGCGGGCTCAGAACCGTTCCCGGGTCTCCAGCAGGGACGGCCCGTACCAGGTCAGGAGCCTGCCGGGCACGAGCTCGACCGGCGTCCGGGAGAAGGCCTCGGGCCCGTCGTCGGGGGTGAAGAGGTAGGGCTCGTCCGGCAGGACGGCGACGTCGGCACCGGACTGGTCCATCCACGAACTCTCGACACGGGGGTAGCGCGCCGGGTCCTGCGGTGCGACGACCTCCCACCCCAGCCGGCGGCACAGGTCGGCGGTGAAGGTGCGCGGGCCGACGACCATCCACGGGTCCCGCCAGATCGGCACCACGACCCGCCTGGTGACGGACGGGAGGGCGGTCGGCCAGGCGTCCGCCACCTCGCGGAGCCACCGGGGCTCGCCCCAGCCGAGCTCGTCGACCAGGAGCCGGCGCAGCTCGGAGACGGCCTGCGGGACGCTCTCGATGTCGGTGACGACGACCCGCACCCCGGCCTCGCGCAGGCGGCGGACGTCGAGCTCGCGGTTCTCCTCGCGGTTGGCGACGACGACGTCCGGGTCCAGCGCCTGCACCGCCGCCAGGTCGGGGTTCTTCGTGCCGCGCACGCGGGTCACGTCGAGCGCCGCCGGGTGGGTGCACCAGTCGGTCGCGCCCACGAGCGCCTCCGGACGGGTGGCGGCCAGGGACTCGGTGAGGGAGGGCACGAGGCTGACGACGCGCCGGGCCGCGGGCGGGGTGCTCACCGGGCCACCGTAGGCGCAGCGTCCGAGGGCCTTTCGTCACCCGTGCGTGCTGATCCCGTGAAGCCGGCCGCGTCGGGCTCGATGCGGCGTCCCAGCGGCCGATCAGGCACCCTGGCCGCGCCGCCCCCGCCCTCGGAGACCGCACACGATGACCACCCGCACGAGCCGGTCCACGAGCCCGTCCACGACCCCGTTCACGACCCCGCTGTCTGCCGTGACCGGCCGCCTCGACTGGGTCGACGTCGCGAAGGGCGCCTGCATCCTCCTCGTGGTGCTCCACCACGCCTCCACGAAGAACCTGCTCGTCCAGCTCCCGGCCGACCTGGCCTGGGTGGCCGACGGCTGGTTCGAGCTGTCGACGGCGCTCAAGCCGATCCGGATGCCGCTGTTCTTCGTGCTCAGCGGGCTGGTCGCCGCGCCCGCCGTGCACCGGCCCTGGCGCGTCGCGCGGCGCCGCGTCCTGGGCCCCGCGTGGCTGCACCTGGTGTGGCTGCCGGTCCTGGTGCTCGTCCTCGCCGTGGAGCCGACGCTCCCGGCCAACCGCCTCACCGGGCCCGGAGCGGTGGCGCTCGACCTGCTCTGGGCCTCGACCAGCCTCTGGTTCCTCTACGCCCTGGCCGCCTACTTCGTGCTGGTCAAGCTGGTCGCCGGGCTCCCGCGGGTGCCGGTGCTGCTGGTCCTGACCGCGGTCGCGGCCACCGCGTCCTACGTGCCCACCGAGCACTGGAACCGCTTCTCGGTGGTCTTCCACGTCGTCTTCTTCGCCGTCGGCGCCCTCGCGCCGGACCTCGTCCACGCCCTCGTCCGGTGGGTGTCGCGCGTGCCGCTGCCGGTGGCGGTCGGTGCCTACGTCCTCACCTGGTGGGCGCTGGACGCCGTCCTCCCGGCCGAGCCGGTGAGCGTGCTGCTCCTGCTGGCCGCCGTGGTCGGGGTCCCGATGGGCCTGCGGGCGGCGCTGGCCGTCCGCGGCCGGCCGGCGCGGGGGCTGGCCTGGCTGGGCCGACGCACCCTGCCCGTCTACGTCCTGCACCTCCCGCTGCTCGCGGTGGCGGTGCACCTGCCGCTGGCCGCGGCCCTGGCCGCCGTGGCCGACGCGCCCGACCTCGGCGGGCCGCTGGTCGCCGCCGTGGCCGCCTGGCTGGCCCCCGTCGTCCTCGCGGCGGCGGTGGTGCCGCTGACGCTGCTCGCGCACCGGGCGCTGCTCCGCGCCGGGGCGACCTGGCTGTTCGCCGCCCCGGCGTGGCTGGAGCCGGCCCTGGACCGGCTCGCGGGCCTGGTCACGGGCCTGCCGGCGTCCCTCGCTCAGACCGAGCGCCGGTACGCGCCCCCGACCTCGAAGAACGCGTCCGTCACCTGACCCAGGCTGCACACCTGGACCGCGTCCATGAGGGCGGCGAAGACGTTGCCGTCGCCGGCCGCGACCTCCTTGAGGCGGGCGAGCGCGGCCGGGGCCTCCTCGGCGTGCCGGGCGTGGAAGGCGCGGAGGCCGTCGAGCTGTCCCCGCTTCTCGGCCTCGGTGGCCCGGGCGAGCTCGACCGTCTGCGGCGTCCCGCCCCCGTCGTCGGCGCGCCGGAACGTGTTGACCCCGACGATCGGCAGCGAGCCGTCGTGCTTGCGCTGCTCGTAGAGCATCGACTCGTCCTGGATGCGGCCGCGCTGGTAGCCGGTCTCCATCGCGCCGAGCACGCCGCCGCGCTCGGTGAGCCGCTCGAACTCCGCGAGCACGGCCTCCTCCACGAGGTCGGTGAGCTCGTCCACCACGAAGGCGCCCTGGAGCGGGTTCTCCGTCATCGCCGGGCCCCACTCGCGGTTGATGATGAGCTGGATCGCCAGGGCGCGGCGCACCGACTCCTCGCTCGGGGTCGTGACGGCCTCGTCGTAGGCGTTGGTGTGCAGGCTGCTGGCGTTGTCGTAGATGGCGGCCAGCGCCTGGAGCGTGGTGCGGATGTCGTTGAAGTCCATCTCCTGCGCGTGCAGGGAGCGGCCCGAGGTCTGCACGTGGTACTTCAGCTTCTGGCTGCGCTCGTTCGCGCCGTAGCGGTCCCGCATCGCCACGGCCCAGATCCGCCGGGCCACCCGGCCGAGCACCGTGTACTCCGGGTCCATCCCGTGGGAGAAGAAGAAGGACAGGTTCGGGGCGAAGTCGTCGATCGCCATCCCGCGCGCGAGGTAGGCCTCCACGTAGGTGAACCCGTTGGCGAGCGTGAACGCGAGCTGGCTCAGGGGGTTCGCCCCGGCCTCCGCGATGTGGTAGCCGGAGATGCTGACCGAGTAGAAGTTGCGCACCCCCTTCTCGATGAACCACTCCTGCACGTCCGCCATGCAGCGCAGGCTGAACTCGGTGGAGAACAGACAGGTGTTCTGCCCCTGGTCCTCCTTGAGGATGTCGGCCTGGACCGTGCCGCGGACCGTCGCCAGCGCCGTGGCCTCGTCGATCCCGCGGTCGCGGGCCTGCTCCAGCACGGTGGAGAGGAAGAGGGCGAGGACGGTCGGGGCCGGGCCGTTGATCGTCATCGACACGCTCGTGGTGGGGCTGAGCAGGTCGAAGCCGTCGTAGAGCCGGCGCATGTCCTCCAGCGTCGCCACGCTCACGCCGGACGTCCCGACCTTGCCGTACACGTCGGGGCGCTCGTCGGGGTCGCGGCCGTAGAGGGTCACCGAGTCGAAGGCCGTCGAGAGCCGCGTGGCCGGCTGGCCCTGCGAGAGCACCTTGAAGCGGCGGTTGGTGCGGGCGGGGTCGCCCTCGCCGGCGAACATGCGGGCCGGGTCCTCGTTGTCGCGCTTGAAGGGGAAGACCCCGGCGGTGAAGGGGAAGGAGCCCGGGAGGTTCTCCCGCCGCCAGAACGAGACGAGGTCCCCGGCGTCGGTGGTGCGCGGCAGCGCCACTCTCGGCACGCGGGTGCCCGAGAGCGACTCGCGGCTCAGCCGGGTGACGATCTCGCGTCCGCGCACCGTCACGACCTGCTCGTCGCCGGCGTAGGAGGCGACCACGTCGTCCCAGCCCTCGAGGGCGGCGAGGACGTCGCCGGGCAGCGCGGCCCGGGTCTCCTCGACGAGCGCGGGGACCCCGCCGGGCTCCGCGCCCGAGGCGGCGAGCGCGGCGGCGACCTCGGTGGCCGACTGCCACCGGCGGGCGGCGGCGGCGAGGCGGCGGGTCTCGGCGTGGTAGTCGCGGACGACGGTCGCGATGTCGGCCAGGTAGCGGCCCCGCTCGGGCGGGACGATCGCCCCGAACCGGGTGGAGTGGCGGACGCCGACCGGGGCCAGCGAGCCCTCCCCGACGGCCAGCCCGTGCTCGGCCAGCAGCCCGCGCAGGTGCTGGTAGAGGGCGGTGACGCCGTCGTCCCCGAACGTGGCGGCCGAGGTGCCGAAGACCGGCATGTCCTCGGGTCGGGCGCCGAACGCCTCCCGGTTGCGGACGAGCTGGCGGGCCACGTCGCGCAGCGCGTCCGCGGCGCCCCGACGCTCGAACTTGTTGATCGCGACGACGTCGGCGAAGTCGAGCATGTCGATCTTCTCCAGCTGGCTGGCCGCGCCGAACTCGGGCGTCATGACGTAGAGCGAGACGTCGACGAACGGCACGATCGCGGCGTCCCCCTGCCCGATGCCCGGCGTCTCGACGACCACGAGGTCGAAGCCGCCGGCCCGCAGGACGGTGAGGACGTCGTCCAGGTGCTCGGGGACCTCGCGGGCGCCGCGGGTGGCGAGGCTGCGGAAGTAGACGCGGTCGCGGTCCATCCCGGCGAGGTCGAGGCTGTTCATGCGGATGCGGTCGCCCAGCAGCGCGCCGCCGCCGCGCCGGCGCGTGGGGTCGACGGCCAGGACGGCCACGCGCAGCTTGTCCTCCTGGTCGACGCGCAGGCGGCGCAGCAGCTCGTCGGTGAGGGAGGACTTGCCGGAGCCGCCGGTGCCGGTGAGGCCCAGCACGGGGACGGCGCGGGCGGCCGCGGCCTGACGCAGCCGCGCGAGCGTCGACCCGTCCAGGCGTCCCGTCTCCGCGCCGGTGACCGCCCGGGCGACCGCGGCGCGCTCCCCGCTGAGCACGGCGTCGACGTCGAGGGCGGCCTGCTGGGTGGGCTGGTCGGCCGGCTGGTCGGTGGCGTCGGCGGCGTCGGCGCGGCGGGTCCACGGGTCGACGTCGCACGCGCGGAC
This sequence comes from Nocardioides sp. GY 10127, assembly GCF_004919085.1. Taxonomy (GTDB): domain Bacteria; phylum Actinomycetota; class Actinomycetes; order Propionibacteriales; family Nocardioidaceae; genus Nocardioides. The sequence continues at coordinate 167,649 of NZ_STGL01000009.1, forward strand.
GACCTGGTTGACCATGCCCGCCAGGCCCAGCCGCTGGCCGTCCTCGGGGGAGAAGATGACGACGCCGCTGCGACGCAGCCGCTCGATCTCGTCCGCGACGATGACGCCGCCCCCGCCGCCCACGACCTTGACGTGCCCCGCGCCCCGCTCGGCGAGGAGCTGCACGAGGTACTCGAAGTACTCCACGTGGCCGCCCTGGTAGCTGGAGACGGCGACGCCCTGGACGTCCTCCTCGATCGCGGCCTCGACGATCTCCGCGACCGAGCGGTTGTGCCCGAGGTGGATGACCTCGCAGCCCTGAGACTGGAAGATCCGCCGCATGATGTTGATCGAGGCGTCGTGACCGTCGAAGAGGCTCGACGCCGTCACCAGCCGGACCGGGTGCTGCGGCCGGTGCAGCGTCGGGGGCTGGGTCGGCTGGGCGGGCTGGGCGGGCTGGGCGGTCGGCTGGACGGTGGGCTGGGCGGGCGCGCTCATGGTGCTGTCTCCCTCACGCAGGACCCCGCGGTGGCGGGGCGGAACGTAGATACTTGGACGTCCAAGTAATGCGAGGGTACGGCCTCGGGACGCGTCAGTCCACGGCGTCCCCGGAGCCCCGGCGCAGCCGGGTGAGCAGGGTGGTGAGGTCGGCGACGTCCTCGGGGGCGACGCCGGGGGAGCGGAAGACCTCGTTCAGGTCGGCGGTGGCCGCGGAGGCGGCCGCCCGGCCGGCGTCCCGCAGGACGGCGAGCACCACGCGGCGGTCCTCGGCCCCGCGCTCGCGCTCGACGAGTCCCTGGCGCTCGAGCCGGTCGACGGCGTTGGTGACCGACGCGGGGTGCACCTGGAGCAGGGAGCCGAGCCGGGTCATCGGCATGCGCCCGGCGCTGGAGAACGAGAGCACCTGGAGCACCTCGTAGCGGGCGAAGGTGAGGTCGTGCGGGCGCAGCGCCGCGTCGATCCGCTCCATCAGCAGCTGCTGGGCGCGGACCAGGCTCGTGACCATAGCCATGCCGTCCGCGGCGTCCGCCCAGCCGTGCGCCACCCACTGGCGGCGGGCCTCGGCGATCGGGTCGCCCTCCGACGCGGCGACCGGGACGCCCGCCGGGGCGTGGGTGTCACCGGTGTCGTCGGTGTCGGACGGGGTGTCGGGAGCCACCTGCTCATCCTGTCCCACCGGGCGGGGCGAGTGTGGCCGGCGGCCCCGTCGCGGACGCGGCCATCCCCCACGGATGCCCCGTCCACCCCCCTTCGTGCTCGGGGCCGCCGACCGGAGGGAACTCTGCCCCACCCGGAATGGGTGAAACCGGCGAACGGTGAATAGTTGACTTGTGCACGGGTGTGTTCTGGACCGCTCTTGACGTGAACGGGCGCGTGGTGTCTACCCGCCGGCTCCCGCGGGTCGGGTGCCGAGGACGGCGCAGCCGCCCGGCCCGGCGTCCTCGTCCTCCCAGGCTGCCTCGCCCTGCTGCCTCTTCTCCGACACGACGCGTGCCTGGAGGCCCGCCGCGCGCAGGAGCGCCGCCGAGACGGGGGCCTGCTCCACGCTGGCCTCGAGGAGGACGAGTCCGCCGGGGCGGAGCCAGTCCGCGGCCTCGGCGGCGACCCTTCGGTGCAGGTCGAGGCCGTCGGGGCCGCCGTCGAGCGCGAACAGCGGCTCGTGGTCGCGCGCCTCCGGGGGCATCGAGGCGACGGCGTCGGAGGGGACGTAGGGGGCGTTCACGAGCAGCACGTCCACCCTGCCCCGCAGGGTCGGCGGCAGGGGCTCGAACAGGTCGCCGGTGTGCACCGAGGCGTCGGGGAGGTTCTGCGCGGCGCAGGCGGTGGCGGCGGGGTCGAGGTCGGCGGCGTGCACCTCCACCCGCGCCGCACCTCCCTGGGCGGCGAGCAGTGAGAGCGTCACCAGTCCCAGCGCGCCCGTGCCGCAGCAGAGGTCGATGAGCACCGGGTGGGCTGCGTCAGCGGGCTGGGTGTCGCGGGGGAGCGGAGTCGACAGCCCGGCCAGGTGCTCGGCGGCGAGACGGGCGAGGAGCATCGAGCGCTGACGCGGCACGAACACCCCGGCCGCCGTCCTGACCCGGACCCCGCCCAGCTCCGCGTGCCCCAGGACGACCTCCAGCGGCTCGCCGCGCTCCCGGCGGACCACCAGCCGCTCCAGCTGTTCGGCGTCCAGCCCCACCTCGGCCGCCTCGCCGAGGAGTGCCGCGGCCTCCTGCTCGGCGAACACGCAGCCGGCCGCCCGCAGCCGTGCCACCAAGCGGTCGGCCCCCTCCTGCTCCACCCGGTCATTCTGCGCCGCGCTCTGCCGCGTCCCTCTGCGCCCCGCTGCTCACCCCCGGGCCTGCTGCGACCGTTCGGTCCTCGTGGCCACGAGGACCGAACGGCCGCAGAGTCGCCGCCCCTCGCGTGTTGCTGCAGGTCAGCGTGGTGTGCCGCGGCCGGCCGATGCGTTGGGTCCTCGTGGCCACGAGGACCCAACTGCTCAGCCGCCCCGCAGCCGGCGGCTGGTGGCCGGGGAGCAGTTGTCGACGGGGCGAATGTCCGCGAATCGTCCGCCAGGAGGACCGAACGGCGCCCGCGTCCGGCTGGCTCCAACAATTCCGCAGGTCAGGGCGATGTACGGCGCGCGGTCGGTGCGTTCGGTCCTCGTGGCTACGAGGACCGAACGCCTCACGGCTGCCCGGTGCCGCCACCGCCCCCGGGGCAGCACCAGCCGGCCGCAGCCGAGCTGTTCAGGGCGCACTCCGCCGCGGGGCGTTCGCCAGCAGGACCGAACCGCCCCGGCGTCCGACTGTCGCCAGCATCTCCGCAGGTCAGAGCGGTGTGGGGCTGGCTGCTGCCGGGTTCGGTCCTCGTGTGCACGAGGACCGAACGCCCACAGCCGCCCGGCAGCAGCAGCCGGAGACACATCAGCCCCAGACGCATCAGCCGCAGCAGCAGCCGGAGACACATCAGCCCCAGACGCATCAGCCGGAGCAGCGACAGCAGCCGCAGCCGCAGCAAGCCCGCGACTCAGGCCAGCGTGAACCGCACGGAGTCGGAGGAGCCAGAGCTGGTGCGCACGGCGTCCCCACGAGCGACGAGCAGCTCGAGGTGCGCCTTGGTCTCCATGGCGGCCAGGCCGGCGGAGAACGGGTCGAGGTCGGAGTAGGCGGTCTCGCGGCGGGTCCAGCCGAGGGTGCCGGCGACGTCGTGGCCGGTGAGTCCCGCGGAGCCGGCCGGGCCCAGCGCGGCGAGGCAGCGGGCGAGGCGGTCCTCGTGGTGGGCGAGGAGCTCGGCGCAGCGGGCGTGGCTCGACATGCCGACGGGTCCGTGCGCGGGGAGCACGGCCAGGTCCGGCAGCGCCCGCACCCGCGTCAGCGAGGCCATGAAGTGGCCCAGCGGCTGGTCGTCGGGGGGCACGGTGAACCCGATGGACGGGGTGATGGTCGGCAGCACGTGGTCGCCGGCGAGCAGCAGCCCGGCGGCCTCGTCGGCGAAGACGTAGTGCCCGGGCGTGTGGCCGGGGGTGTGGACGGCGTCGAGCCTCCGGCCCCCGACGCTCAGCGACACGTCGCCCTCGAGCCACGTGTCGGGCATCGCCCAGAAGTGCTCCTCGCCGGGCTTCTCGTCCCGCTCGATCATCGCCCAGAGGTCGGCGAGGTCGTGTGCCCCGGCGCTGCGGAGCAGCGCCGCCAGCACCGGCTCGGCCCCCTCGAGGCGGTCCGCCGGCGGCTCGTCGCCGTGCAGCGCGGCCAGGTAGTCGAGCGCGGGCCGCTCGCCGCTGCCCAGCGTCACGTCGACCCCGAGCTCCGTCCCCAGCACCCGCGCCAGCGTGTAGTGGTCGCGGTGCACGTGCGTCACGAGGAACCGCCGCACGTCCCCGAACCCCGACCCGATCGAGCGCAGCGCCGAGTCGAGCAGGTCGCGCGCCTCGGGGATCGCCCACCCGCCGTCCACCAGCGTCAGCCCGTCGTCGGACTCGAGGGCGTACACGTTGACCGCCTTGAGCCCGTCCTCCGGCAGCGGCAGGGGGATGCGGTGGACGCCGGGGGCGGCCGGCCAGGCGCCGGGGTCGGCCCAGTGCCGGCCGGAGTCGGGGCTCACCGCGTGGGCGGTGTCGGTGGGGACGGTCGGGGGAGCCGAGGCGGGGGTGTCCTGCGTCACGCAGGCGAGGCTACTGCGCCGGCTACCGATCGGTAACCCGTGATCGGGCGCGGGTCAGCGGCGCAGGCGCATCGGCAGGTGGGGGATGTGGCCGTCCAGGAACTCCTCGCCCTCGACCACTAACCCGAACCCGCCGTAGAACCCCGCGAGCGGCGACTGCGCCGCCAGCACCACGTCCAGCGCCGTGCCCGCCTCCGCGTCCAGCTCCGCGCACGCCCGCAGCGCGCCCTCCATCAGCGGCGCGGACAGCCCGCGCCCGCGCGCCTCCCGCGCCAGGACGACCCGGCCGATGCGCCGCACGTCCCCGTCGTCGAGCACCCGGGCCACGCCGAGCACCCGGCCGCCGTCACCCTCCGGTCCGGAGCCGGCGCCCAGCAGCACCACGTGCCGCGTCCCCGGCTCGGCGTCCCGCCCGTCGAGGTCGTCGTAGGGGTCGCCCTGCTCGACGACGAAGACGTCCTGACGCAGCCGCCACATCTCGTAGGACGTGCGGACGTCGAGGTCGTCGAAGGCCAGGACGCGGGTCTCGAAGGTGGGGGACGTGTCGCTCACCGTCCCATTGTCACGTGCTGGGTCGGGGGGTGGGCGGCGGCCGGGCTAGAGTCGCGCTCGTCCAGACAGGGGAGCACCCGGGCGGCCACGGCCGGGGGGTGCTGAGAGTGCGGTGCGGCCGCAGACCCTACGAACCTGATCCGGTTAGCACCGGCGAAGGGAGTGCTGATGAGCTCACGCGCGCATCGCCCCACCACGTCCATCCCCTCGACGACCAGCCCGTCGAAGGCCCGCCCCTCGACGCCCCGCACCCTGCGCGGCCTCGCCCTCGCCTCCACGCTGGCGCTGCTCGCCTCGGGCTGCTCGCTGCTCGGCTCGAGCGACGACTCGGAGTCCGACTCCGCCTCGGCCGACCCCGGAGCCGGCTCCGGGGGCACCGTCACCCTCGTCACCCACGACAGCTTCTACCTGCCCAAGAAGCTCATCAAGCAGTTCGAGACCGAGACCGGCTACACGCTCAAGGTCCGCTCGGTCGGCGACGGCGGCACCCTGACCAGCCAGCTCGTGCTGAGCCAGGACGACCCGATCGGCGACGTCGCGTTCGGCGTCGACAACACCTTCGGCTCCCGCGCGCTCGACGCCGACGTCTTCGCGCCGAACGACCTCGACCTCCCGGACGGCGTGGCCGACCACGCCCTGGACGGCGACGACGACGCGACGATGGACGCGGTCGACACCGCCAGCGTCTGCGTCAACGTCGACGACGACTGGTTCGCCCAGCACGACATCGACCCGCCGACGTCCCTCGACGACCTCACCGACCCGACGTACAAGAACCTGTTCGTCACCTCCGGTGCCACGACGTCCTCGCCCGGCTTCGCCTTCCTGCTCACGACCATCGCGGCGTACGGGGACGACTGGAAGTCCTACTGGCAGGACCTGCTCGACAACGGCATGAAGGTCGACCGGGGCTGGGAGGACGCCTACGAGGTCGACTTCACCGCGGGCGGCGGCAACGGCAGCCGGCCGATCGTGCTGAGCTACGACTCCTCGCCGGCCTTCACCACGGACGGCAACGGCGGCACGACGACCTCGGCGCTGCTCGACACCTGCTTCCAGCAGACCGAGTACGCCGGCGTCCTCACGAACGCGGACAACCCCGAGGGCGGCACGGCCGTGGTGCAGTGGCTGCTGAGCGACGAGGTCCAGGCCGCGCTGCCGGAGTCGATGTACGTCTTCCCGACGGTCGACGGCACCGCGCTGCCCAAGGCCTGGGCGAAGTTCGCCGTCCAGCCCACCGACCCGTGGACGGTCTCCCCGGCCGAGATCGCGAAGAACCGCAACACCTGGCTGACCGACTGGCAGGACCTGGTCAGCGGATGACCCCGCTCCGGCGGGTGGCGGCGCTGGTCGTCCTCGCGGCCCTGCCGACCGCCGTCCTGGTGGTCTTCTTCGTCGTGCCCGTGGCCGGGATGCTCGGCCGCGGTCTCGTCGTCGACGGCCACCTGGACGTCGGCGGGGTCCTCGAGGTGCTGGCCCGCGACCGCACCCGCCGGGTGCTGTGGTTCACCGTCTGGTCCTCGACCGTCGGCACCGCCCTCTCCGTCCTGCTCGGCCTGCCCGCCGCGTACACGCTGCACCGCCTGCGCGTGCCCGGCGTGCGGGTGGTGCGGGCGGCGGTGATGGTGCCGTTCGTGCTGCCCACGGTGGTGGTGGGCGTGGCCTTCCTGGAGCTGCTGGGGGAGTCCGGGCCGGTGGTCCGCTGGACGGGCCTGGAGCTGGAGGGGACGTCGGTGGCGATCCTCCTCGGCATGGTCTTCTTCAACGTCGCGGTGGTCGTCCGCGTCGTCGGCGCCGCGTGGGAGTCGCTGGACCCGCGCCCGGCGGAGGCCGCGGCCACCCTGGGCGCCTCGCCTGCCCGCGTGCTGCTCACCGTGACGTGGCCGCAGCTGCGCCCGGCGGTCGTCTCGGCCGCCTCCGTCGTCTTCCTCTTCTGCGCGACGGCCTTCGGCGTCGTCCTCACCCTCGGCGGGCTGCGCTACTCCTCGGTGGAGACCGAGATCTACCTGCTCACCACCGACCTGCTCGACCTCCAGGGCGCCGCCGCGCTCTCGATCGTCCAGCTCCTGGCCGTGGCCGCGCTCATGGTGCTGGCCGGCCGCCTGCGCCCCCGCGAGGACGTGCGGGTCGCGCGCGTCCGGGCCCGCCCGCGGCGTCCTCGCCGGGGCGACCTCCCGGCCCTGGCCGCCACCACCCTCGTCCTCCTCTTCCTCGCCGCGCCCATGGCCGCGCTGGTGCTCGGCTCGCTGCGGGTCGACGGCGGCTGGTCGCTGGCGCACTACCGGGCGGTGGCCTCGGCGCACGAGGACACCTACACGGGCAGCTCGGCCGGCCAGGCGCTGCTGGTCTCCCTGCGCACGAGCGTGGACGCCACCTGGATGTCCCTGCTGCTCGGCGGGCTCGTGGCGATCGTCGGCTCGCGCCGCTCCCGCAGCCGGGCCGAGCGGCGCGTGCGGCGGGTGCTGGACGGCTTCTTCATGCTGCCCCTCGGCGTCTCGGCCGTCACCCTCGGCTTCGGGATGCTCCTCACCCTCGACTCCGACTTCCTCGACCTGCGCGACTCGCCCCTGCTCGTCCCGCTCGCCCAGGCGCTCGTGGCGCTGCCGCTGGTGGTGCGGACGCTGCTGCCGGTGCTCGGCGGCATCGACGACCGCCAGCGCCAGGCCGCGGCCTCGTTGGGCGCGGGCCCGTGGCGCACGTTCCTCACCGTGGACGTCCCGGTCGCCTGGCGGCCGCTGCTGGCCTGCGCCGGGTTCGCGTTCGCGGTCTCCCTCGGCGAGTTCGGCGCGACGTCCTTCCTGGCCCGCCCGGACGACCCGACGCTCCCCGTCGTCATCTACCGGCTGCTCTCCCGCCCGGGCACGGCCACCTACGGCACCGCCCTGGCGGCCTCGGTCGTGCTGGCCGCGGTGACCGCCGCCGTCATGCTGGCGGTGGAGCGCCTCCGGGTGCGGACGTGGGGTGCCTGGTGAGCAGCCGTCCGACCCGACCCCGCGACCGACGCCGAGACCCCCAGGAGCAGCCGTGCTGAGCATCGAGGGCGTGAGCGTGGCCTACGACGGCCACGACGTGGTCTCCGGGGTGGACCTCCGGGTCGAGGACGGCGAGGTGCTCGCCGTCCTCGGACCCTCGGGCTGCGGCAAGTCGACGCTGCTGCGTGCGGTGGCGGGGCTGGAGCCGTGCCGCGGTCGCCTCGGCTGGGACGGCCGCGACCTGGCCCGCGTCCCCACCCACCGGCGCGGGTTCGCGCTGATGTTCCAGGACGGGCAGCTGTTCGACCACCTCACCGTCGCCCGCAACGTGGCCTACGGGCTGCGGGTCCAGCGGGTCCGCGGCCGCGAGGCGGCCGCCCGGACCGAGGAGCTGCTCGAGCTCGTCGGCCTGGCCGGGTACGGCGACCGGATGCCCGCCACCCTCTCCGGCGGCGAGCGCCAGCGCGTGGCCCTGGCCCGCTCGCTCGCCCCCCGCCCGCGGCTGCTCCTGCTCGACGAGCCGCTCTCGGCGCTCGACGCCGGGCTGCGCGAGCGGCTGGCCGGCGACCTCCGCGACATCCTGCGCGGCGCCGGCACGACCGCCCTCCTCGTCACCCACGACCACGAGGAGGCCTTCACGGTGGCCGACCGGATGGCGGTCATGCGCGAGGGCCGGGTGGTCCAGGCGGGGGCGCTCTCGGACGTGTGGCGGGAGCCGGCGGACGCCTGGACGGCGCTCTTCCTCGGCTACGCCCGGGTCCTCGAGGGCCCGGCCGCGGCCGCGCTGGCTGCGGCGGGCGGGCTGGCGGACCCGGGCGGTCGCGCGGTCGCCGTCCGGCGTTCGGCGCTCGTGGTGGACGAGGCCGGGCGGCTGTCCGGGCGGGTGCGCTCCGTGCGCGCGACGCCGGTGCAGACGCGCCTGGTGGTGGACGCCTCGACCGGCCACGACGGGCTCCCCGGCGTGGGCGAGGTGGACGCCGTGGCGCCGCTGGAGGCCCGCGTGCGGCCCGGTGACGAGGTCCGCCTGCGCGTCGAGCCGGGCCGCGTCGCGGTGCTCGGCTGAGACGCCGTCGGCGGCTCCCCCGAGCGGGGGAGGAGGACGCCTCGTCTGGGAGCGTCCTGGGAGGTGTCCCTAGAATCCGAGCCGTGTACCGCCGCGCCTACGTCCTGATGATCGGCATCGCGGCCGCGATGGGGGTGTGGGCGCTGACCGAGGCGCTCGTGCTCGGCCGGCCGCTCGTCGACCCCGAGGGAAGCTTCCTCGGCCCGTCCTGGCTGCGACTTCCGCTGCTGCTCGGCGGCGCCGTGCTGATCGACCTGGTCCCGAGGACGCTGTGGAAGTCCCGCATGCGCCCGTCCGAGATGAAGCCGGTCCTGCGCGATCGACTGCGCACCCACTGGACGCGCGAGCGGCTCGTCCTGGTGTTCCTGGGCATCGCGTGCTTCTACGTGACCTACGTCTGCTACCGGAACCTGAAGTCGTACCTGCCGTTCATGAACGACACGCTCTACGACCGCGAGCTCCACCTGCTCGACCGGGCGCTGCTCTTCGGCCACGACCCGGCGATCCTGCTGCACAACCTGCTGGGCACCACCGTGGCCGCGTGGGGGCTCTCGTACGTCTACCTCTGGTTCCTGCCGCTGGTGCCGATCGCGGTGACGATCTGGGTGGTCTGGTCGCGCAACCTCTCCTACGGCTACTGGTTCGTGACCGCCCAGTGCATCGCCTGGACGCTGGGCACGGTGTCCTACTACGCCCTGCCGACCCTCGGCCCGGGCCTGGAGTACGTCTCGGTCTACGCCGACCTCACGCCGACGCCGACGAGCTCGCTCATGGAGTCGTTGGTGAACTCGCGGCAGGGCGTGCTGCTGGGCGGGATCACCGGCCAGGTCCAGTCCGTCGCCGGGTTCGCCTCCCTGCACTGCGGCATCACGCTGCTGGTGGCGCTGATGGTGCAGTACACGGTCAACAGCCGCCCGCTGCGCATCTTCTTCTGGTGCAACTTCGCCGTGACCGTCGTGGCGACCCTCTACTTCGGCTGGCACTACATCGCCGACGACGTCGCGGGCATGACGCTCGCGCTCGTCTCCTTCTACGTCGCCGGCCTCGCGACCGGCCAGCGCTTCGACCACGGCGGGCTCACCTCCCACCCGACGACCACCACGTCGAAGATCCCCGTCGACCACGACTGACTCCCGGCGCTCGACGTCAGGTGCCCCCGGCGTGTCCGGGGGCTTCCTGTGTTTTCCGTGAGAATTACAACGTTGTAGTCGTCAAGGCGACACGCCGGGGTTTCGCAAAAAATCTGTGCCAGATGTTCCTTGTGTGACAAAAGTTCTCTACCGTGACGGTCGTGATCGAGACGGAGAGCCGCCCTGTACGCCTCGGACGACGCCCCCAGCCGCGTCCGAGCGGCGTCTCGCGCGCCCTGTCCTCCCACGCCCGCAGCACCCGGGCCGTCGCGGGGAGCCTCGCCCTGGCCGCCGTGCTCGGCGTGGGCATGGCCGCGCCGGCCGACGCGCGCGACGGCGGGGAATACCCCTCCAAGTCGGACGTGAAGAAGGCTCGCGAGGCGGTCACGCAGGGAGAGGCGGACGTCGCCTCGGTGCGCGCCGAGCTCGCTCTCGCCGCCCAGCGGCTCGAGGCGGCGCAGATCGAGGCCGCCAAGGCGGCCGAGAAGTACAACGGTGCCCTCTACCGCGCCCAGCAGGCCCGCAAGGACGCCAAGGCGGCCCAGAAGGCGGCCGACGACGCCGCCGACGAGCTCGAGGCCCGCCGCGCGAGCTACGTCGACGTGGTCACCGCCAGCTACCAGATGGCCCCCGAGCTCTCCACGCTCGGCGCGCTGGCCGACGCGGGCCAGTCGTCCGCCGACACGAGCAGCACGGACGACGCCACCAGCACCGGCATCGACGACTCCTCGCTGCTCACCGGCTCCAGCACCGGCGACAGCGGCCTCGACACGCTGCTGAGCACGATGGCCACCGTCCAGAGCACCCGCGAGGCGATGGACCGCAAGGTCCAGGAGATCACCGCGACCTCGACGGTCGCCAAGGTGACGGCCCGCCAGGCCACTCGGGCCGCCGAGCGGGCCGCCCGGCTCGCCGCGAAGGCCCGCACCGCCCGCGACGCCGCGCAGGCCGCGCAGGACTCGGCGGCCGCGGAGGCGAGCTCGGTGGCGCAGCGCCGCGACGCGCTCATCGCCCGCCTCGCCGTCCTGCAGAAGACCAGCGTTCGCGTGGCTCGCGAGCGGCAGGAGGCCCTCGAGGCCGAGGCCCGCCGCGAGGCCCGCCAGGCCGCTCGTCAGGCCGCCCGGGAGGCCGCGCGCAAGGCGGCCCGCCAGGCCGCACGGCAGAAGGCGGCCGCGCAGGCCGCGGCCCAGGCCGCCCAGTCGTCGAGCTCGTCGTCCTCGTCGAGCGGCTCGTCGAGCTCCAGCAGCTCCTCGAGCGGCTCCAGCAGCAGCTCCTCCAGCTCCAGCGGCAGCTCCTCGAGCTCCTCGTCCGGCGGCTCCTCGACGTCCGCCTCGGGCGTGGCGGCCGTGCTCGCGTTCGCCCGCGCCCAGATCGGCGAGCCGTACGTCTGGGCCGCCGCCGGCCCGGACTCGTGGGACTGCTCGGGCCTGACGATGATGGCCTGGGCCCAGGCGGGGGTCTCGCTGGCCCACTACACGGTGGCCCAGTACGAGGAGACCACCCACATCTCGATGAGCCAGCTGCAGCCGGGCGACCTGCTGTTCTGGGGCACGAGCTCGGACCCGTCCTCGATCTACCACGTGGCGATCTACGCCGGGAACGGGATGATGATCCACGCGCCGCACACCGGTGACGTGGTCAAGGAGGTCTCCATGTACGAGTGGACGCTCCCGAACTTCTTCGGCCGCCCCTGAGCGTCCCCCCTGAGCGTCCCCCCCTGGTCCTCGCAGAGCCCTCGCCGGGCCTCGCGGACGTGCCGAACCAGGCGTCCTGGATGTGGGTGGACGCCCGTGCACAGGGTGGTGACAGGTCTTGCTACTCGGGAGTAGCCTCACTGGATGGCGACCCACGTGGAGACCCCCGGCCCGACCGGGGTGACGGACGACGACGCCCGCCGCCCCGCAGAACCCGCTGACGCCGCGCGCTTCGACGTGGCCGCGATGACCGACGTCCTGGACGGCCGCTGGGCCGAGGTGCGGCGGCACGTGCGCGAGCAGCTGCCCCTCGAGGCCGGCCTGCTCGAGGCCGCGGACGACCTGCCGCGCGCGGAGTACCGCGACCGCGTGCGGGACGTCCTGGTCGAGCTCGCCGGGACGGGTCAGACCGGCCTCGGCTTCCCCACCGACCACGGCGGCGGGGGAGACGTGGGCGCGTCCATCGCCGCCTTCGAGACCCTCGGCATGGGCGACCTCTCGCTCATGGTCAAGGCCGGCGTGCAGTTCGGCCTCTTCGGCGGGGCCGTCCTCCAGCTCGGCACCCGGGCCCACCACGAGGCCTACCTGCGCGACATCGTCGCCGGCCGCCTGCTCGGCTGCTTCGCCATGACCGAGACCGGCCACGGCTCCAACGTCCAGCAGATCGGCACGACCGCCACCTACGACCCGGCCACCGACGAGCTCGTCGTGCACACCCCGGAGCCGTCGGCCACGAAGGACTACATCGGCAACGCCGCCGCCCACGGGACGATGGCGGCCGTCTTCGCCCAGCTCGTCGTCGACGGCGAGGAGCACGGCGTGCACGCCGTCCTGGTCCCGATCCGCGTGGACGGCCACCCGGCACCGGGCGTCACGATCACCGACGACGGCCCCAAGCTCGGGCTCAACGGGGTCGACAACGGCCGCCTGGCCTTCGACCACGTCCGGGTGCCGCGTGCGAACCTGCTCGACCGCTTCGCCCAGATCACCGAGGACGGCCGCTACACCAGCGCCCTGGCCAACCCGAACCGCCGGTTCTTCACCATGCTCGGCACGCTCGTCCAGGGCCGCGTGAGCGTGGGCGGGGCGGGCCTGAGCGCCGCCAAGGTCGCGCTCACCGTCGCCGTCCGCTACGGCGACCGCCGGCGCCAGTTCTCCACGGGCGGGAAGGACGGGGACGCCGAGCAGGTGCTGCTCGACTACGGCATGCACCAGCGGCGGCTGCTGCCGCGGCTGGCCCGCACGTATGCGCTGACCTGTGCCCAGGGCGTGCTGGTCGAGCGGCTGCACGAGGTCGCGTCCGTGCGGGCGGAGGCTGGGGAGGTCGACGACCACGCCCAGCGCGAGCTGGAGTCGCGGGCCGCCGGCACCAAGGCGCTCGCGACCTGGCTGGCCACCGACGTCATCCAGGAGTGCCGCGAGGCGTGCGGCGGGGCCGGCTACCTCGCCGAGAACCGGTTCGCGGCGCTCAAGGCCGACACCGACGTCTTCACCACGTTCGAGGGCGACAACCACGTCCTCCTCCAGCTCGTGGCCAAGGGCCTGCTCACGGACTACGCCAGCTCCTTCGAGGACCTCGACCAGCTCGGCCTCGTGCGCATGGTCGCCGGGATGGCCGTGGAGACGGTCGTGGAGAAGACCGGCGCCCACGCGCTGCTCGAGCGGGTGCGCGACCTGCTCCCCGGCGGGGACGACTGGTCGAGCGAGGCGCGCATCGGCGACCCCGAGTACCACCTCGCCATGTACCGGTTCCGCGAGGAGCACACCGTCAGCAGCGTGGCGCGCCGGCTCAAGCGGGGGATCGACCGTGGCGAGAAGGCCGGCGACGTCTTCTCCCGCGTGCAGGCCCACGTCATCGCCGCCGCGCGGGCGCACATGGAGCGGCTCGTGCTCGAGGCGTTCGTGGACACGGTGCGGGCGCAGCCCCGCGGGCCCGTTCGCGACGCCCTGGCCCTGCTCTGCGACCTGCACGCGCTCTCCGGGATCGAGGCCGACCGGGCCTGGTTCCTCGAGCACGGACGCCTCACCGTCGCCCGGTCCAAGGCGGTCACCCGCGAGGTGGACGCGCTGTGCGCCCGCGTCCGGCCGCTGGCCGTCGACCTCGTCGACGCCTTCGCCGTCCCGGAGGAGATGCTCCGCGCCCGCGCGCTGCTCGGCTGAGCCGGGGAGCCCTCGATCCCGGCTACCCAGCCCCACCCCGCCCGCCCTGTCACGCACGACGGCCCCGGACCTCTGTGAGGTCCGGGGCCGTCGTGGCGTGGCGGCGGGGCCGCCGGGAGGTCAGTGACCCTCGGTCTTGAACCGGTCGAAGGAGGCGTGGATCTCAGCCTCGGCGGCGGCACGGTCGACCCAGTCGGCGCCCTCGACGGACTTGCCGGGCTCGAGGTCCTTGTAGACCTCGAAGAAGTGCTGGATCTCGAGGCGGTCGAAGTCGGAGACGTCGCCGATGTCCTGCAGGTGGGCCAGGCGGGGGTCGGACGCCGGCACGCACAGCACCTTGTCGTCGCCGCCGGCCTCGTCGGTCATGCGGAACATGCCGATGGCGCGGCACTTGATGAGGCAGCCGGGGAAGGTCGGCTGCTGGAGGATGACGAGGGCGTCCAGCGGGTCGCCGTCCTGGCCCAGGGTGTCCTCGATGTAGCCGTAGTCGGCCGGGTACTGGGTCGAGGTGAACAGGGTGCGGTCCAGCCGCAGGCGCCCGCTCTCGTGGTCGACCTCGTACTTGTTCCGCTCCCCCTTGGGGATCTCCACCAGGACGTCGAACTCCAGCACGGCGATACCTCTCCGTCGTGCCCGGCCACTGTGCACGGGCTGCGATGCGAACGATGTGACGTGCCCCGTGGGCACGACGATTCTCGGGGCCCCGGGAACGGGACCCGGGAACAGTGTCACGCAGAATGGCCGCCCGATGCGAGAGAGAGGGGTGACCGGTGCCTCCGAGTGACGCACGCCACTCGCCCGGCGGAGGGCGTCGAGCCGCTCGTCGAGCCGACCGCGCCGCCCGACGTGCCGCCGCGCAGTCCGACTCCGGGCGCCGCCGTCGCTGGCCGCGCCGCGTCGCGCTGGGCGCCCTGGCGCTCGTGCTCGTCGGCACGGGGGTCGTCGTCAGCGGCGTGGCCGACCCGGTCCTCGCCCCCGTCGCCGACCCGCTCACGCAGGCGGCCCAGGACGCCCTCGACGGCCTCTCGGACGCCACGTCGTCCACCTCCGGCACCACCCGCGAGACCGACCCCGCGCTCGTCGAGGCCCCCTCGGGGCTCGACCTGGCCACGCCCACCCCGGCGGCGGCCGCCGCCGAGGCCGCGACCAGCTCCGCGCTCAGCCGCTCGGCCGTCCGCGCCGTCCTGCGCAAGGCCCTGAAGGCGAACGCGCTGGGCGGGCACGTCTCGGCCGCCGTGGCCGACCTCGACGGCGACCTCGTCCTCGACACCGGCGGCGCCGCGATCCCGGCCTCGACCACCAAGCTCCTCACCTCGGCGGCAGCGCTGGAGACGGTGGGCGCCGGTACGACGTTCGCCACCACCACGGTCCGGCAGGGGCGCACCGTGGTCCTCGTCGGCGGCGGCGACCCGTTCCTCGCCTCCAGCCCCACCTCCGACGACACCTGGCCCGCGCGGGCGGACGTCACGACGCTGGCCCGCCGGACCGCCGCCGCGCTCGTCGAGCAGCTCGCCGACGCGCCGGCGAAGCAGCGGCGGCTGCGCGTGGCCTACGACGACTCGCTCTTCTCCGGGCCGGCCTTCAACACCAGCTGGCCGGCGAGCTACCGCGGCGAGGTCGCGCCGCCGACGTCCGCCCTGTGGGTGGACGAGGGCACCGACCTCGACGGCAGCGGCGACTACTCCAGCACCCCCGCCGCCGACGCCGCGAGCGTCTTCGACTCCGCGCTGGCCGCCGCGCTCGCGCAGCAGGCGAAGCGGACCGGGGTGACGGTGACGCTGGTCGGGACCACGTCGCGGACGACGGCCTCGGCCTCGGCCACCGACCTGGCGGCCGTGCACAGCGCCACGGTGGCGCAGATCGTCCAGCAGCTCCTCCAGGTCAGCGACAACAACGCCGCCGAGGTGCTGCTGCGCCAGGTCGGGCTCGCCACCTCGGGCACCGGCTCGACCGCGGCCGGCCTGACCGGCGTCCGCCACCTCCTGCGCTCGCTGGACGTCGAGCTGCCGGTGCGCCAGCTGGACGGCTCGGGCCTCTCCCGCCGCAACCGGATCGACCCCGCCACGCTCGTGGGGCTCCTGGCGGCAGCGGCCGACAGCGACGACGACTCCCCGCTGCGCGGGCTGTTCCCGGGCCTGCCCGCGGCCGGCTCCACCGGGTCGCTGGCCTACCGCTTCACGGACGCCCCGGCCGCGGCCGTGGGCCACGTCCGCGCCAAGACCGGCACCCTCACGAACGTCACCTCGCTGGCGGGCATCGCGCTGGACCGCAACGGGGTCCCGATGGTCTTCGCGCTCATGGCCGACGACGTCGCGGACGCCGACGCCCTCACCGGGCGCGAGGCGCTGGACGACGCCGCGGCCGCGCTCGCGGCCTGCGCCTGCGGGGTGGGGGCGTCTGACTAGGCTCGCGCCATGACGTCCGCCCCGCCCGAGATGATCGACTGGGACCTCGCGGTCACCCTGGGCAGCCGGCTCGCCGGCGACGGCCCGGCGGTCACCGCGGCCCAGGCCCGCCGCGCCGTCGGCGACCTGCGCGGAGGGGCCGAGCGCGCCACCGACCTGGTCCGCGCCTTCACGGGCCTGGACGGCGGGCGCGACACCGCCCCGGTGCTGGTCGTGGACCGCGCCGGCTGGGTGCAGGCGAACGCCGACGCCTTCCGCCAGGTCCTCGGGCCCATCGCCGACCGGCTGGCCGAGCGCAAGCCGCCGGGCCGCGTCACCGCCGCCGTCGGCTCGAAGATCACCGGCACCGAGGTCGGTGGCCTGCTGGGCTTCCTCTCCACCAAGGTCCTCGGCCAGTTCGACCCCTTCCACGAGCCGCACGGCCGCCTTCTCCTGGTCGCCCCGAACGTGGTGCAGACCGAGCGCGAGCTCGACGTGGCCCCGCGCGACTTCCGCCTGTGGGTGTGCCTGCACGAGGAGACGCACCGGGTGCAGTTCACCGCCGTGCCGTGGATGCGCGGGCACCTCTTCGGCCTGGTCGAGAAGCTCGCGGGCAGCCTGGAGGACACCTCGGGCCTCGAGGACAACCTGCGCCGGGCCGTCTCCGTGCTGCGGCAGCGCCGGGGCGGTGCGGCCGGCGCAGCGGGGAGCCTCACGGACGGCCCCGCCCCCGACGGCAGCCTGCTCACCCTCGTGGCGAGCGAGGAGCAGCGCGCGGTCATGGACGAGGTCACCGCCGTCATGTCCCTGCTCGAGGGGCACGCGGACGTCGTGATGGACGGCGTCGGGCCCGAGGTCGTCCCCACGGTCGGCGCCATCCGGCAGCGCTTCAACGAGCGACGCAAGGGCGTGGGCGTCCTCGACCGGACGCTGCGCCGACTCCTCGGGCTGGAGGCCAAGATGGCCCAGTACCGCGACGGGGCCGTGTTCGTGCGCGCCGCCGTCGACGCGGTCGGGATGGAGGGCTTCAACGCCGTCTGGGCCGGGCCCGAGAACCTGCCCACGCGCGCCGAGATCGCCGACCCCGCCGCCTGGGTCGCGCGCGTCCACGGCTGACGCGGCGCCGCGCGGAGAGCACCTCATGGGCCTGCACCCCAGCGTCGCGGCCGTGCGCCGGGCGGTGCGCGAGTCGCTGGCCGACCTCCCCGACGACGCCGTCGTGGTCGTGGCCTGCTCCGGCGGCCCCGACTCGCTCGCGCTGGCCGCCGCGACGGTCGCCGAGGCGCGGGGGCGCCGCGTCGTGGGTGCGACGGTCGACCACGGCCTCCAGGAGGGCTCGGCCGCGCAGGCCGCGCGGGTCGTCGAGCAGCTGGCCGCGCTCGGTGCCGACGAGACGCTCACCGCCCGCGTGCAGGTGGAGGCCGGCGGGCTGGGCCCGGAGGCCGCGGCCCGTCGCGCCCGGTACGCCGTGCTCGAGCAGGTGGCCACGCACACCGGGGCGTCCGCCGTCCTGCTGGGGCACACGCGGGACGACCAGGCCGAGACCGTCCTGCTGGGCCTCGCCCGGGGCTCCGGCGGGCGCTCGCTGGCCGGCATGCGCCGGGCCTTCGACGTCTACCGCCGCCCGTTCCTCGACCTGCCGCGTGCCGACACGGTGACCGCCTGCCAGGTGTGGGGCCTGGACGCGTGGGAGGACCCGCACAACGCCGACCCCGGCTACGCGCGGGTGCGGGTGCGGCGACGGGTCCTGCCCGTGCTCGAGGAGGAGATCGGGCCCGGCATCGCCGCGGCGCTGGCCCGGACGGCCGAGCAGCTGCGCACGGACGCCGACCTGCTCGACGACCTGGCCGACGCCGCGTGGGCCGAGCTCGCGTCCCCGGCGCCGGGTTCGACGCTGGCCCCGACGCTGGGCGCCGAGGCGCTGGCCGCGCTCCACCCCGCGCTGCGCCGCCGGCTGCTGCGGCGCCTGGCCCTCGAGGCCGGCTCGCCCGCGGCGGAGCTGTTCCACGAGCACGTCCTGGCCATGGAGCGGCTCGTCACGCACTGGCACGGGCAGCGGTGGATCGACCTCCCCGGGCCGCTGCGGGCGGTCCGACGCGACGGGATCGTCCGGGTCGAGCGCCCGGCCTAGGGAGGGCTCCCAGGGCCGGGTCAGGTGAGGCACCCGGAGGGCGGGTAGTCCGATCGGGCCATACCCCCGGGGGTTGTCCGGACCAGTTGCGTCCGTTCCGGGGTCAGGACGGGGCTCCGGCTGCCGATACTCGGGTCAGCACCCCGGCGTCCCCGGCCGGCCAGCCCCCAGGAGAACCCGTGCCCCTGCCCCGCGCCCTCGTCACCTCCAGCACCGCCGGCGCCCTCACGCTGGGCGGTCTCGCCGGCGGCCTCGTGCTCGCCCCGGCCACCCAGGCCGCCGACACCGTCTACTACTCGATCTCCGGGGTCGTGGTGACGCCGAAGGGCAAGGCCGTGGAGCAGTCCAAGCCCTTCGACGTGCAGGCGCTGGACTCCTCGGGCGAGGTCGTCGCCTCCGCGCAGACGTACGCGAAGACCAACGGCTCGAAGGACTCGGTGAAGTCCGGCTACTTCTACCTCGAGGTCCCCTCGACCGGGCGCTACACCGTGACCATCACCCGCACGGACTACCCGACGCGGACCCTGAAGAACGTGAAGGTCACCAAGGCCCAGCCGGCCAAGGACCTGCACAAGGTGCTGCTCGTGAACTTCGGCACGAAGCTCACCGCGAAGGCGCCCAAGACCGTCAAGGCGGGCAAGGGGTTCACGGTCAAGGTCGACGTCGGCACGGGCAAGGCGAAGTCCTTCAAGGGCGGCAAGGTCACCGCGACCGGCACGGTGAAGCTCAAGGCCGGCGGCAAGGTCGTCGACTCGGCGTCCGTGAAGAAGGGCAAGGCCGTCCTCAAGGCGAAGAAGGTCCGGAGCGGACGCACCACCTACTCGGTCGTCTACGGCGGCCAGGCCGCGCAGCACCTCGCCGGCTCGCAGCGCTCGTTCACCGTCAAGGGCGTCTCCGCGGGCCACCGCAGCAGCCGCGCCCACCGCAGCGCCGTGGCGTTCCGCATGCGCCCCAACGCCGTCCTCTGACCCACTCCCGCGGGGCCGCCGGCCTCGCGGGCCCGTGATGGCCCGTTCGGGCCATCTGTGCCCCTGGGCAGGCGGTCAGGCACGAAATCGCCTCATGCCACCCGCTTCCCGACCGATGCTCGACCCGACACCCCCGCGCGCGCCGTCCGCCCCCACCCGGCACGCGACCACGACACCTGAGGACACCCCCACATGACCCGTCTCCGTCGCGCCCTCGCGGCCACCACCGCCGTCACCCTCGGTGTCGGTGGCTTCCTGCTCACCGGCCACGCCACGGCCACCGCCGGCTCGGGGGCCTCCGCGGCCCAGAGCTCGGTGGCCGCGGCCACCACCCGCATCCGCGGCTACGTCACCGACGCCGCGACCGGGGACTACCTCGACGACGCGTTCATCGTGGCCTGGCAGGGCGGGCGCCGGGTCGCCACCGCGCTCAGCTACGGCGACTCCGGCTACGAGCTGTGGGTGCCGCCGGGCAGGACGATCGTGACCGTGATGGACGAGGGCTACGTCCACCAGGACCGCACGGTCGACACCCGCACGGGCAACAAGTTCGGCGTCGACTTCGACCTCGCCCGCGCCCGCTACCTCTCCGGCTACGTGCTGGACGAGACCGGCGACCCGGTGCTCGACGCGGAGGTCTCCGCCTGGTCCGGCGGCGAGGCGGTGGCCGGCCAGCTCACCTACACCGACGACGACGACAACGACGGCTACTTCAACCTCGAGGTCCCCAAGGGCACCTACAAGGTCGTCGTCGACGCCGGCACCAAGTACTACACGCTCACCCGCACCGGCGTGAGCGTCACCGCCGGCAACAGCGGCGTGGCCACCGACTACGTGGTGCGCCACAAGGCGACCGTCTCCGGCGTCGTCAAGGACTCCGAGGGCAAGGTCAAGGGCGCCCGGGTCACGTTCGCCGCGGTCGACGCCGACTCCCCGACGTCCGAGAAGACCGCCGTCACCGAGCGCGACGGCAGCTACGCGACGGCCCTGGCCGCCGGCCGCTACCGCGTGACCGTCCGCTCCGCCGACCACGCCGTGTGGCACACCGGTCTCACCGTCGACAAGGGCTCCAACACCCTCGGGGCCACGCTCGAGCGCACCACCTTCGGCACCGAGGTCACCGTCAAGGCCGGCGACTACGACCCGTCCAAGGTCTCCTCGCGCAAGCCCTACAAGGTGGTCGTGAAGGTCCTCTCCGAGGGTCGCGGCACGCCCGCCGGCCGCGTGACGCTCACGTCCTTCGAGGGTCGCGAGAGCGAGCGCCTGGACGACGGCGTGGCGGTCTTCCGCTTCAGCTCGCTGCCGCGTCGCGGCCGCACCCTCACCTTCTCCGCCTCCTACGGCGGCGGTGAGCGGGGCGACTACACCTTCGAGTCCTCCACCGGCTCGCGGACGGTCCACAAGGACTGACCCGCGACCGGGCACCACGACCGACCCGGCACCCGGCCCCGTCCGCCCGCGCGGACGGGGCCGGACCGCTCCTCGGGGCGTCCGTCGTGGGCTGCCCGTTCCGTCCCTGCCGGGGGCGCCCCGTAGGCTCCGGGCCATGGACGCTTCCCACGTGGAGAACGACCTCGTCAACGTGCTCTTCACCGAGGCCCAGATCCAGCAGAGGCTGGGCGAGCTGGCCGACGAGATCGAGCGGGACTACGAGGGCAAGGACCTGCTCATCGTCGGCATCCTGCGCGGTGCCGTCATGGTGATGGCCGACCTCGCCCGGTCCTTCGACCGGCACGTCGAGATGGACTGGATGGCCGTCTCCTCCTACGGCTCGGGCAGCAAGTCCAGTGGCGTGGTGCGCATCCTCAAGGACCTCGACTCCGACATCTCCGGGCGGCACGTGGTCATCGTCGACGAGATCATCGACACCGGCCTCACGCTCTCCTGGCTCACCTCCAACCTGTCCAGCCGCCAGCCGGCGTCCGTGGAGATCTGCACCCTGCTCCGCAAGCCCGAGGCTCTCGCGATGCCCGTCGACGTGAAGTACGTCGGGTGGGACATCCCCAACGAGTTCGTCGTCGGCTACGGCCTGGACTACGCCGAGAAGTACCGCAACCTGCGCGACATCGGCACCCTCGCGCCGCACGTCTACTCCTGAGCCGGACGCGCCCCCACCGTCCCGGCCGCGGTCCCGCGACCCCGGCCGGGACGGGAACGGGCCGCGATCTCGCCCGGAGGGGGCACTGCTCGTCACCAGGTTCCTGAGAGGATGAGCATGGCGGCGCCGTGTACCGTCGTCGCTCCGGACCTGAACACAACGAGAGAAGCACGTGAAGCGCATATTCAAGGGCCCCTGGCTGTGGATCCTCGTCGCTGTCGTCGGTGTCGTGCTGGCGCTGCAGTTCCTCGCTCCCAGCAGCGGGGGGGACGAGGTCTCCGCCTCGCAGATGACCTCGTACATCACGGACGGGGACGTCTCCACGATCACGTTCGTCGGCGGTGACCAGGAGATCCGGGCCACGCTGGACGACGGGGTGCGCTCCGAGGGCTCCGACGTGATGACGTACTGGATCTCCGGGACCCAGTCGCAGATCTACCAGCTCGCGATCAAGCAGTACCAGGCCGGCACGATCGACAAGGTCGTCACGGAGAACTCCGAGCCGGGCCTGCTCACCTCGCTGCTGGTCTCGTTCCTCCCGTTCGTGATCCTGCTGCTCGTCTTCCTCTGGCTGCTCAACAACATGCAGGGCGGCGGTGGCCGCGGCGTCATGCAGTTCGCCAAGTCCAAGGCCAAGCTGATCTCCAAGGACATGCCGAAGACGACGTTCGCGGACGTCGCCGGCTGCGAGGAGGCCATCGAGGAGCTCGGCGAGATCAAGGAGTTCCTCCAGGAGCCCGCCAAGTTCCAGGCCGTCGGCGCGAAGATCCCCAAGGGCGTCCTGCTCTACGGGCCGCCCGGCACCGGCAAGACGCTGCTCGCGCGGGCCGTGGCCGGCGAGGCCGGCGTCCCGTTCTACTCGATCTCGGGCTCGGACTTCGTCGAGATGTTCGTCGGCGTCGGCGCCTCCCGCGTCCGCGACCTGTTCGAGCAGGCCAAGGAGAACGCCCCCGCGATCGTCTTCATCGACGAGATCGACGCCGTTGGTCGCCACCGCGGCGCCGGCATGGGCGGCGGTCACGACGAGCGCGAGCAGACCCTCAACCAGCTCCTCGTCGAGATGGACGGCTTCGACGTCCGCGGCGGCGTCATCCTCATCGCCGCGACGAACCGCCCCGACGTCCTCGACCCCGCGCTGCTGCGCCCGGGCCGCTTCGACCGCCAGGTCCAGGTCGACGCCCCGGACCTCGCCGGTCGGCACCAGATCCTGAAGGTCCACTCCCGCGGCAAGCCGGTCTCCGACGACGTCGACCTCATGGCGATCGCCCGGCGCACCCCCGGCTTCACCGGTGCCGACCTGGCCAACGTGCTCAACGAGGCCGCGCTGCTCACCGCGCGCAGCAACGCCAAGCTCATCACCAACGAGTCCCTCGACGAGGCGATCGACCGCGTCATCGCCGGTCCGCAGCGCCGGACCCGGCTGATGAACGACAAGGAGAAGCTGATCACCGCCTACCACGAGGGCGGCCACGCCCTCGTCGCGGCGGCGTTGCCGGGCAACGACCCGGTCCACAAGATCACGATCCTGCCCCGCGGCCGCGCCCTCGGCTACACGATGGTGCTGCCCGACCAGGACAAGTACTCCCAGCCGCGCAGCCAGATGCTCGACCAGCTCGCCTACATGCTCGGCGGCCGGGCCGCGGAAGAGCTGATCTTCCACGACCCGACGACCGGCGCCGGCAACGACATCGAGAAGGCCACCAACGTGGCCCGCGCGATGGTCACGCAGTACGGCATGACCGAGCGCCTGGGCGCGATCAAGCTCGGCGACTCGAACTCCGAGCCGTTCCTGGGCCGCGACCTCGGGCACTCCCGCAACTACTCCGAGGAGGTGGCCGCCGCCGTCGACGCGGAGACCACCAAGCTCCTCGCCTCCGCGCACCAGGAGGCCTTCGACATCCTCGAGGAGAACCGGGACGTCCTCGACGCCCTCGTCCTCGAGCTGCTCGACAAGGAGACCCTCGACAAGGAGCAGGTCGCCCGCGTCTTCGAGCCGCTGCGCCGCCGGCCCCCGCGCCCGGCGTGGACCGGGTCGGCGACCCGACGTCCCTCCGAGATCGCCCCCGTGGAGATCCCGCAGGCCATCCGCGACCGCGCCGCCGCCAACGGGCACGTCAAGGAGACCGCGGGTGCCGTCGTCACGCCTCCGGGCGCCGGCGGCGACGTCCACGGCGGCCCGGCCCTGCCGGGCGGCGACGGGCCGGTCCCGCCCGCTCCGGGCGCCGGCTCCGAGGGCACGGCCGGCTGACCGGCCGGACCACGAGACGACGATGACGGACCCCGTCACGCTCCCCGAGCGACCCGCCGGGGACGTCCCCGCTTTCGACCACGCCCGCGCCGAGGCCGCCGTCCGCGAGCTCCTCGCCGCCATGGGGGAGGACCCCGAGCGCGAGGGGCTGCGCGAGACCCCGGCCCGCGTGGCCCGGGCCTACGCGGAGCTCACCCAGGGCCTGCGGCAGGAGCCGGAGGAGGTGCTCACCACCACCTTCGACCTCGGCCACGACGAGATGGTGCTGGTGCGCGACATCGAGCTGTGGTCGATGTGCGAGCACCACCTCGTCCCCTTCACCGGGGTGGCGCACGTCGGGTACATCCCGGCCGCCTCCGGCAAGATCACGGGCCTCTCGAAGCTGGCCCGGCTCGTGGACGTGTACGCCAAGCGTCCGCAGGTCCAGGAGCGGCTCACCACGCAGGTCGCCGACGCCCTCATGGACATCCTCGAGGCCCGCGGCGCCATCGTCGTGATCGAGGCCGAGCACCTCTGCATGACCATGCGCGGCGTGCGCAAGGCCGGCGCCCGCACGATCACCTCGGCGGTGCGCGGGATCATGCACAACGCCGCCACCCGCTCCGAGGCCATGGCGCTGATCCGAGGCGGCACCCGGTGAGCGACGGCCGGGCGGCCGCCCTCCTGGCGCCGCTCGGGCGCCCCCGCGTCATGGGGGTCGTCAACGTCACCCCCGACTCCTTCTCCGACGGCGGGCGCTACCTCGACACGGGCGCGGCGGTGGAGCACGGGCTCGCGCTGCTGGCGGACGGCGCCGACGTCCTCGACATCGGCGGGGAGTCGACCCGTCCCGGCGCCACCCGACCGCTCGTCGCCGACGAGCTCGGGCGCGTCGTCCCGGTGATCGAGCGGCTCGCCGCGCAGGGGGCGACCGTCTCGGTCGACACCATGCGCGCGGAGGTCGCCCGCGCGGCGGTGGACGCCGGCGCCGCGATCGTCAACGACGTCTCCGGCGGCCTCGCCGACCCGGGGATGGCGGCCGCCGTGGCCGCCACCGACGCGCTCTTCGTCGCGATGCACTGGCGCAGCCACTCCACCCGGATGTACGACCTGGCCGTCTACGACGGGCCCGGCGGCGTCGTGGGGGCGGTCGTGGACGAGCTCGCGGACCGGCTCGAGGCGCTGGCCGCCGCCGGGCTCGCCCCGGAGCGCGTCGTCCTGGACCCCGGCCTGGGCTTCGCCAAGCGCGGGGAGCAGAACTGGGAGCTCCTGCGCGGCCTGGACGCCCTCGACGCGCTGGGTCGCCCCGTGCTCGTCGGCGCCAGCCGCAAGTCCTTCCTCGGCGCGCTGCTGGCGGGCCCGGACGGCGAGCCCCGCGGCGTCGAGGGACGCGAGCACGCCCACCAGGCGGTGATCGCCGACTGCGCGCGGCGGGGGACGTGGGGCGTGCGGGTGCACGACGTCCGCGCCACCCGGGACACGCTGGCGGCCGTGGCCGCGCTGGCCGGCCCGTCGTCCGCTCCTTCCTCTTCTTCTCCCTCTTCCTCGGCGTCCTCACAGCCCCTGGCGACCGACGCCGCTGCCGGATGTGGGACGGTGTCGTCGTGATCCCCCCGATCCAGCCACTGGACGAGATCGCCGTCGTCGGGCTCGAGTGCTTCGCCCACCACGGCGTGTTCGAGCACGAGCGCAGGACCGGGCAGATCTTCGTCATCGACCTCGTGCTGGGCGTGGACACGCGCCCGGCGGCGGCGGACGACGACCTGCTCAAGACGGTGCACTACGGCGAGCTGGCGGACGACGTCAAGGCCGCCGTGGAGCGCGACCCCGTCGACCTGATCGAGACCCTGGCCGCACGCATCGCCCGCGAGTGCCTCTTGCGGGACGGTGTTGAATGGGCCCGGGTCACGGTCCACAAACCGAACGCACCCATCGAAGCGACGTTCACCGACGTCACGCTCACGATCACCCGGACACGCAAGGACCTCACGTGACTGAGACCCCGAACCCGCACATCATCGACGCCGACACCCTGACCGGGGAGATGCGCCCGATCCGTCGCGCGGTGCTGTCCCTGGGCTCGAACCTGGGCGACCGGATGGCGATCCTGCAGGGCGCCGTCAACGTCATCGCCGACACCCCGGACGTCTGGGTCACCAGCGTCTCGCCGGTGTACGAGACGGACCCGGTGAACTGCCCGCCCGGCTCGGAGGACTTCCTCAACATCGTCGTCCTGTGCGACACCACGCTGGCGGCGCACCGCCTGCTCGAGCGCTGCGCCACGGTCGAGGACGCCTTCGACCGCGAGCGCGGGGTGGCCAACGCGCCGCGGACGCTCGACGTCGACGTCATCGTCGTGGGCGACCGTCGCAGCTCCGACCCGGCGCTGCAGCTCCCGCACCCGCGGGCCGCGGAGCGCGCGTTCGTCCTCAAGCCCTGGTACGACCTGGAGCCGGACGCCGTCCTGCCCGACCACGGCCCCATCGCCGACCTGCTGGCCGGCCTCGGGACCGCGGGCGTGCGGCTGCGCGAGGACCTGGTCCTCGAGACGGCCTGACGCACCCGCGTGGCGCCGAGGGACGACCCGCGGCCGCCCGAGCCCGACGGCCCGGGCGGGCCGCAGGGACCTGATGAGGACCAGGGGAGCATCCGACCGGTCTCGCCGGGGCTGATGACGGCGCTGGCCGCCGTCGGGCTGCTCGGCGGGTGGGTCTGGAACCCGCTCTCGGTCTCGCTCTTCGGCACCGCGCCACTGGTGAGCTGGGCCCCGCCGTCCGCGCTGGGCCTCGTGGCGCTCACCCTGCTCGTGACCGCGCGGGCGACCCACCAGCAGGTGCACGTGCGCCGCGAGCGGCTCGAGCCGCACCGCGCCGTCAACCGGCTCGCCTTCGGCCGCGCGGCCGCCTACGTGGGGGCCCTGGTGGCCGGCGGGTACGGCGGCTACGCGATCAGCTGGCTGGGCGTGCCCTCCGACTCCGCGACCCAGCGGCTCGTCTACTCGGGCCTGGCGACCCTGGCCGGCGTGGTGGTCGTCATCGGAGGGATCCTGCTGGAACGCGCGTGTCGCGTCCCCGCGGACGACAAGGACTCCTAACCTTCGTCCATGAGCACCACAGGGACCACTTCCGCCTCAGACGTCACACCTGACCTGGCGGGCGGCCCCTCGAGTCCTCGCGGCGCGGGTTCCCGGCGCGTCCAGCGCTCCACCCGGCTCACCGTCGCCACCCTGCTCGTGGTGGCCTCCGCGCTCGTCGTGGTCGCCGCCGTCGCCACCGGCTCCTGGCTGGTCCTCGTCGCCGCCGCGGCGCTCTCCGTCGTCCTCGGTCTCGCGGCCGTGCGCATCACGTGGGCCGAGGTCCGCGCCACCCGCCGCGAGCACCAGCGCGACCGCGCCGAGCAGGCCCAGGCCTACCGGCGCCTCGCCGAGGAGCGCGCCGCCGAGCACGGCCGCCGCGTCACCGTCCTCCAGGAGCAGATCGCCGAGCGCGAGAAGGCCCTCGCCGAGCTGGGCGAGGAGCTGGGCGGCACGCAGGCGAAGGTCGCCCAGGGCGTCCGCACCCTCGGCGTGGAGAAGCGCCGCTACGAGGAGCTCCAGCGCGTGCACCGCGGCGTCGAGCGCGACCTCGAGGCCTCCGAGCGCCTGCGCGTCCTCGCCGAGACCGGCCGGGACGATGCCGAGGGTCGCGCCGCCGAGGCCATCGTCCGGCTGGCCGAGATCGAGGGCGAGGTCGACACCCTGCGTGCCGAGCTCGTCACCGTCACCGCCGCCTGGCGCGCCGCCGAGGCGGCCGGTCGCCGGCACGCCTGACCCTGATCCCTCACCAGGGCCGCCCGACTCGTCGGGCGGCCCTGGTGCCTTTTGTGCTGCTGCTGGCCTGGGGTGGCTGGTGGGCGGTGTGTGGGCAACCGATGGGTGGCTGCGGGACGTTGCTGGGGCACCGCCGGTCGGCGCGGCCGCAGGTGGGCGGTGTACCAGTAACCGATGGCTGGGCGGCGCACGTTGCTGCGGCACCGCTGGTGGGCGGGGTGGCTGGTGGGCGGTGTGTGGGCAACCGATGGGTGGCTGCCGGACGTTGCTGGGCCACCGCCGGTCGGCGCGGCCGCAGGTGGGCGGTGTACCAGTAACCGATGGCTGGGCGGCGCACGTTGCTGCGGCACCGCTGGTGGGCGGGGTGGCTGGTGGGCGGTGTGTGGGCAACCGATGGGTGGCTGCCGGACGTTGCTGGGCCACCGCCGGTCGGCGCGGCCGCAGGTGGGCGGTGTGCCAGCAACCGATGAGTGGCTGCCACACGTTGCTCCGACACCGCCAGTCCGCGGGGCAACCAGCCGCCGCAACGCCCGCCCCGACCGGGTGAGCGCCGGTACGGCATGATGCATGGGCGTGAGTGACCCCGAGAGCCGGTTCGAGAACGACCCCTCCGAGCTCGTCGAGCGGGCAGTGCTGCCCGCCGGCTGGCACGTCGAGGCCCCCGACGCCACCGACCGCTTCCAGGTCGCCCGCCTGACGCGCTTGCTGCGCGCGCACGAGCGGCACGGCCGCGGCTGGGCCGGCGCGGGGGTGGACGACGTGCTGGTCGAGGTGTCCGAGCACGGGCTCCAGACCCGGGAGAACGTGGTGGTGCGCGACCCGTCCGGCACGATCCAGGCGTGGGGCAGCGTCCACGACCGGGCCGGCGGGCGCATGCTCTTCGTGCACATCGTCTCCCGCGAGCTCGAGGGCGACGTGGCGGACGCGTGCTCCGACGCGCTCTTCGAGTGGGCCCGCGGCCAGGCCCGGTCGGTCGGGGCGGCCCGCGGCCTGGAGACCCAGCAGATCGACACCGGCGCGTTCGAGGACGACGACCGCCAGGCCCGCTGGCTGCGCGGCGCGGGCTTCCGCCACGTCCGCACGTGGTGGCAGATGGCCCGGCCCGGCGAGGACGGCGACGCCGACCTCGTCCCGGACCCCGCCGAGTGGGAGCGGAAGGGCGTGCGCTTCCGGCTGGTCGACCGCGAGGGGGGCACCCTGCCGGACGAGGCCGACCTGCGCGCCGTCCACGACGTGCTCGAGCAGGCGTTCGCCGACCACTTCAACTCCTTCGAGGAGACCTTCGCGGAGTTCCTGCACCGGCTGCGGGAGGACCCGGGCCACCGCTGGAACCACTGGTGGCTGGCCGAGGTCGTGGACGGCGAGGGCGACCCGGAGCCGGTCGGCGCGCTGGTCGGCACCGTCTCGGAGAGCGCCAACGGCCCCGACTCCAGCTACGTCTCCTACATCGGCGTGCTCGAGGCCGCCCGCGGCCGCGGCGTGGCCACCGGCCTGCTGCGCACGATCATCGCGGACGCCGCGCGTCGCGGCCGTGCCTCCGTGGGCCTCGAGGTCGACGCCGACTCCTCCACCGGCGCGCAGCGGCTGTACTCGAACCTCGGCTGGCGGACCAAGTACGTCACCCAGTCCTGGCACTTCGACGTCCCCGTCGCCGACTGACCCAGCCGCCACCGCCGCCAGCCAGCAACCCCGAGCAGCGATAGTCCCTGACCAACGGACCCTTCACCGGGCCCCGAGACGGTCCGTTCGTCAGGGACTAATCCGCCACTAGATGAAGCGTCAACAAGTACGGGCTAGGCTGGGGACGTGGACCGACCGCTGCGCCGCCTGGGCTTCCTCACCATCGGGCTGTTCGACCCGGCCTCCCCGCGAGAGGGGCACGAGGCGACCCTGAGGCTCATCGAGACCGGCGAACGGCTGGGCCTCGACAGCGCGTGGCTGCGGCACCGCCACCTCCAGCACGGCATCTCCTCGCCGGTCGCGGTGCTCGCGGCGGCCACCCAGCGCACCCGGCGGATCGCCCTCGGGACGGCGGTCACCCCGCTCGGCTGGGAGAACCCGCTGCGGCTGGCGGAGGACTGGGCGACCGTCGACGTCCTCTCCGGCGGCCGGCTCAACCCGGGTGTCTCCGTCGGCCCGCCGATGCGCTGGGACGACGTCAAGGACGCGCTCTACCCCGACACCGCCGACGCCGAGGACCTCACCTACACCCGCGTCGAGCGGTTGCTGGCGCACCTGCGGGGTGAGCCCGCCAGCGCCTTCGAGGGGACGGCGGGCATCGAGACGTTCTCGCGGCAGGTCCAGCCGCAGTCGGCCGGCCTGGCGGACCGGGTCTGGTACGGCGCCGGCTCCATGCGCTCGGCGACCTGGGCGGCCTCGCAGGGCCTCAACCTGCTCACGTCCAGCGTGCTCACCGGCGTCCGCGCCGCCGAGGGGGAGACCCCGGACTTCGCCGCCCTCCAGGCCGAGCAGGTCCGCGCGTTCCGCGCCGCCCACCCCGACGGCGAGGCGGCCCGCGTCTCCCAGGGGCTCGTCGTCATCCCCACCGACTCCGCCGCCCCCGAGCAGCGCCGGCGCTACGCCGAGTACGCCGCGAGCCGGCTCGAGCGCACCCGGGCGCCGCAGGGTCCGGGTGGGCTGCTGTTCGCCCCCGACCTCGTCGGCCCCTCCGAGGAGCTCGCCGAGCGGCTCCTCGCCCACGCGGCCTTCGCCGAGGTCGAGGAGGTGGCGTTCGCGCTGCCGTTCACGTTCGGCGAGGACGACTACACGCAGATCCTCACCGACTACGCGACGCGCCTCGGCCCGCTGCTCGGCTGGTCGCCGGCGTCCTGAACAACCCCGACCCCTCGTGAGCCCGTGAGCGGCCGCGAGCGGGCGCCCCTCAGACGGCCGCCAGCGACGTCCGCAGCGCCCGGTGCAGCCCGCCCGGGGTGAGGACGCCGGCCAGGGCGGCCCCGTCGCGCACCACGAGCCGCGGCTGGTCGTGCAGGAGCATCGTGGCCAGCGCGTCCTCGAGGGTGCACCCGAGCTCCACGGAGGCCTGGACGTCGCCGCCGGTGAGCCCGTCGAGCGGCTCGAGCAGGTCGGCGGTCAGCGGCACGACCGAGAGGCGCCGCAGGCCCTTCTCCGCCCCGACGAAGTCGGCGACGAAGTCGTCCGCCGGGCGGGCGAGCACCTCCAGCGGGGTGCCGTGCTGGGCGAGCCGGCCGCCCTCGGCGAACACGGCGATCCGGTCGCCCATGGCGATGGCCTCGTCGATGTCGTGGGTGACGAGCACGACCGTCTTGCCGAGGTCGCGCTGGAGCCGGCCGAACTCCTCCTGGAGCCGCACCCGGACGACCGGGTCGACGGCGCCGAACGGCTCGTCCATGAGGAGCACCGGCGGGTCGGCGGCCAGGGCCCGGGCGACGCCGACGCGCTGCCGCTGCCCGCCGGAGAGCTGGTGGGGGAAGCGGCGGCCGTAGCGGGCGGGGTCGAGGCCGACGAGGTCGAGGAGGTGCTCGGCGCGCTCGCGGGCGGCCCGCTTGGACTCCCCGAGCAGCAGCGGCACCGTCATCACGTTCTCGGTGATCCGCTGGTGCGGGAACAGGCCGACGGCCTGGATGACGTAGCCGATCCCGCGGCGCAGCTGCGTGGCGTCGAGGTCGGTGACGTCGCGGCCGTCCACCTCGATCCGGCCGTGCGTGGGCTCGATGAGCCGATTGATCATCTTCAGCGTCGTGGACTTGCCGCAGCCCGAGGGGCCCACGAGCACGGTGAGCGAGCCGCGGGGCACGTCGAGGTCGAGGTCGTGCACGGCCACGGTCCCGTCGTCGTAGCGCTTGCCCAGCCCGCGCAGCCTGATCATCGGGGTGCTCGTCGGGGTGGTCGAGGAGGCGGTGCCGTCACCGGTAGCGTCCATGCGGTGACCCTACTGGCGACGGCGGACGCCGGGACCACCTGTTACTCGCGGCTGACGAACGACTGGCTGTGCTGGCAGTACGTCTCCGACTACCGCACCGAGATCACCGACGCGACCCTCCAGCACCTGGCCATCACGCTCGTCTCGGTGCTGGCCGCGCTCGCGCTGTCGTTCCCGCTGGCGCTGCTGGCCCGCCGCGTCCCGCGCCTGGAGACGGCGATCCTCGGCGTCGCCACCGGCCTCTACACGATCCCGTCGGTGGCGCTGCTGCCGCTGCTGGTGCCGTTCACGGGGCTCTCCCCGGTCACGGTGGTGATCGGCCTGGCGCTCTACGCCCTCACGGTGCTGGTGCGGGCGTTCCTGGACGGGCTGCGCTCGGTGCCCGCGGACGTCACCGAGTCGGCCACCGGCCTGGGCTACGGCCGCGGCCGGCTCCTGCTCGCGGTCGAGCTGCCGCTCGCCGTCCCCGTGGTGATGGCCGGCCTGCGCGTCGCGACCGTCTCCACCGTCGCGCTCACCACCGTCGGCTCGCTCGTCGCCTACGGCGGCCTCGGCAACCTCATCGCCGACGGCGTGACCAGCGACTTCCGCGCCGAGCTCCTGACGGCGTCCGTGCTCTGCGTGGTGATCGCGGTGCTCCTGGACGTCGTGCTGGTGCTGCTCCAGCGCCTCCTCACCCCCTGGACCCGGACGGCGGCCGCCTGATGACCGTGCTCGACGACGCGCTCGCGTTCCTCACCGACCCCGCGAGCTGGACCGGCTCCGGCGGGATGCTCCAGCTGCTCGGCCAGCAGCTGCTGCTCACCGTCCTGGCGCTGCTGCTCGCCCTCGTCCTCGGCCTCCCCCTGGCGCTGTGGCTGGGCCACCTCGGGCGCGGCGGCTTCCTGGCGATCAACGTCGCCGGCGTCGGCCGCGCGGTGCCCACCTTCGCGCTGCTGGCCCTCTTCGTGGCCGCGGACCCGTGGGACGTCACGGGCGGGCTGTTCCCCGGCACCGCCACCGCCGGGCCGCTGGGGCGCGCGGGCGTCTCGACGCTCGTGGCGCTCGCGCTCTTCGCCCTGCCGCCGATCATCACGAACGCCTACACGGCGGTTCGCGAGGTCCCGGCGGAGGTGCGCGAGTCGGCCACCGGGCTGGGGATGAGCGGCGCCCAGCTGTTCTGGCGCTGCGAGCTGCCCCTGGCGCTGCCCCTCGTCGCGGGCGGGGTGCGCCTGGCGCTGGTGCAGATCTGGGCGACCGCCACGATCGCGGCCCTGGTCGCCGGCCCGGGGCTCGGCCGCGTCATCACCGACGGCTTCTACCGGACCCTCTACGGGCAGGGCATCGCGGGCGCGGCCGTCGTCGCCGTGGTCGCGCTCGTGCTCGAGCTGCTCGCCGCGCTGGGTCAGCGGCTCGTCAGCCCGGCACACCTGCGCGCCTGAGGCCCCGGCCCGTCCCGCCAACGACCCCGACCGGGCACCGGGCCGGCCGCCTCACCCGGGTGAGCCGGGAATGTCGGCGCGCGCGCCTAGGCTCTTGAACCGCTCCGGCCGCCGATCTCGACGGCTGCCGCGGGCGAGGCGACGGGGGCTTCCCGTCGGCCGGACACGCGCGGCCCCCGACCACCGGGGACGCCGCGGGACACAGAAGGTGGGACTCCTCCCCATGACCCGACCGACCACCCGCCCCACGCAGCGGACCCTGCGTCACGGCGTCGCCGCCCTCGCGGCGCTCACGCTCTCCGCGGGGTTCCTCACCGGCTGCGCCGGCGACGACCTCGCCTCCGACAGCTCCTCCGACGACAGCAGCGCCGCCGCGTCCGGCGGTGGGAAGCTCACCATCGCCAGCCAGAGCTTCGGCGAGGCCGAGCTCGTCGCGGACATGTACGAGCAGCTGCTCGAGAACGCCGGCTACGACGTCACCGTCAAGCTGGTCGGCTCCCGCGACGCCTACATGGCCGACTTCCCCGGGGACGTCGACGTGGTGCCCGAGTACGTCGGCGGCATCGTGAACTACCTCAACACCGCCGCCAACGGCGCGAAGGCGACGGCCTTCACCCAGGGTGACGGCCAGGAGATGGCGGACGCCGGGAAGTCGCTGCTCGACGACGCGGGGATCACCCTCCTCGACCTCTCCAGCGCCACCGACACCAACGCCTTCTTCGTCACGCAGGAGTACGCCGACGCGAACTCCCTCACGACGCTGTCGGACCTGAAGGGCACCTCCGTCGTGCTCGCCGCCGCCCCCGACTGCGAGGGACGCGCCGACTGCGAGGCCGGCCTGGTCGACGACTACGGCATCGACGTCACCAAGCTGCTCCCGCTCGGCTACGCCTCCGACCAGACCTACAAGTCGGTGCTCGACGGCGAGTCCCAGCTCGGCGAGACCAGCACCACCGACGGCGCGCTCGCCTCCCAGGGTCTCGTCGTCCTGGACGACGACCAGAAGATCCAGCCGGCGCAGAACCTCGTCCCGGCCGTCTCCAGCGACTTCCTGGACGCCCACCCGGACGTGGCCGACGTGCTGAACCCGCTGATGGCGGCGCTGGACACCGACACGCTCACCGAGCTCAACGGCGAGGTCAGCGTCGACCGGCAGAAGCCCGAGGACGTCGCGAAGCAGTTCCTCACCGACGCCGGGCTGCTCTGACGCCACCCCGCCCGGGGCGCACGCCCCTCGCCTCGCCCTGCGCGCCGGCTACCGCTCGTCGGCGTGCAGGGCGATCGCGCTGCGGGCCACGCTCGTGGCGTCCAGCACCGGGATCGCCAGCACCCGACCGTGCGGGGTCTCGCGCAGCGGCAGCGGGCCGGGGTGCTCCGCGGCCCAGGTGAGCACGGCGGAGGCGTCCTCGCGCCGGTCCTGCTCGACGAGCCAGCCCACCAGCCGGTCCAGCGGCGCCAGCCCCGAGCCGGTGAGCGAGCCGTGCATGCCCCACAGCTCCACGACGCCGAGGCGCAGCGCCGCCCACCACGCGTCGTCGCACCCCGGCACGTCGGCCAGGACGTCGGGCAGGTCGGCGACCAGCACGCGGTGCCGGAACACCTCGGTGACCTTGGGGGCGCCGTACTCCTCGACGGTCGACAGCGCCAGCCGCTTGGCCCGCCAGCGGTCCTGGAGGTCGGCGACGGTGGACCGGTCGCGCTGCGCGGCCGGCCGCTCGCGGCGGTGCTGCACGACGTCCGGCACGACCCCGATGCGCCGCGCGACGATGTAGGCGCGCGACGTGGTCGGCCCGTCCTCCACCGACCCGTCGTGGCCCAGGCCGGTCGCCCACACGAGGTCGGCGCCCTCCCAGAACTCCCGCCTGAAGAGCTTCGTGCCGGCGAACGTGTCGGCGAGGATCTCGGGGTGCTGGTCGACCACGCACGCCTGCCGGGTGTGGGTGCGCCGCATCCACGCGGGCTCGATGAGCTTCCCGCCCCGCTGCCGGGCCATCGAGCCGGTGACCAGGTCGGCCCCCGTCCGGCGCATCTGCCGGTGCAGCGCCGTGTAGGAGCCCGGGGGCACGACGCTGTCGACCTCGGCGAACGCCAGCAGGCTGCCCCGGGCGGCCTCGACGCCGGCGTTCCGGGCCGCGCCCAGGCCCGCGGCGGGCCGGCGCAGCACGCGCACCCGCTCGGGGTGGGCGGCGGCGCAGGCCTCGGCCACGGCGACGGAGGAGTCGCTCGACCCGTCGTCCACGACCACCACCTCGAGGGGGGCGTAGTCCTGCGCCAGGACGCTGTCCAGGCACGCGGCGAGGTGCTCGGCCCCGTCGTGGACGGCCACGACCACGCTGAGCAGGGGGCGTTCCCGCCCCAGGAGGCGCCCCAGGCGGGGTGACGGCGACATGGGCGCCACGGTAGCCACTGCCCCTCCGCCGCACCCGGACGACCCCGGTGGCGCACCCGCGTACCCCAGGCAGGGGGCCTGTGACGTGCAACACAAGGGTGAGATGTTCGCGCGCACGCGGTGCGGACGTACCGTGGTCGCCGGTACAGACGACGTCCGGTACCCGGAGCCGGCCCGACCGCCGCCGCAGGCAGCACCACTCAGCACCACGCAGCCTGCGGCACGGAGAGGGTGGACGGCCGGGACGGGAACGGAGAGGTCCTGCTGATGCACCCTGCCCACACCGCCGTGGCGCACGCCGAGCCCAGCCTCGGCGCGCCCGAGCACGCCCACCACCGGATCGGCCTGCATCGGATCGGTCTGATCGGCGCCGGCCGCGTCGGGGCCGTCGTGGCCGCCCGCCTGCGCGCCGCGGGCCACGAGGTGGTCGCAGCGAGCGGCGAGTCCGACGCCAGTCGTGCCCGGCTGGCCGCGCTGCTGCCCGGCGTCCGGCACGCCAAGCCCACCGACGTGGCACGCGGCTGCGACCTGCTGCTGCTCACGGTCCCGGACGACATGCTCGGCAACGTCGCCACGACGCTGGCCGACGCCGGCGCGCTGCGCCCCGGGCAGCTCGTGCTGCACACGTCCGGCCGCCACGGCCTGGCGGTGCTCGCGCCCGCCGCCGGGGTCGGTGCCCGCATCGGCGCGCTGCACCCCGCGCTCACCTTCACCGGCACCGAGGTCGACCTCGACCGCCTCGCCGGCTGCGTCGTCGGGCTCACCGCCGCGCCCGCGGAGCGGGAGGTCCTCGAAGGCCTCGTCGCCGACCTGGGCGGCCGCCCGACCTGGGTGCCCGAGGAGCGGCGCACGCTCTACCACGCCGGGCTCGCCCACGGCGCGAACCACCTCGTCACCCTCGTCGCCGAGGCCCGCGAGATCCTCGCCGCGGCCGGGGTCGACGACGCGTCCGGCACCCTGCGCCCACTGCTGGAGGCGGCGCTGGCCAACGCCCTCGAGCAGGGGGACGCCGCGCTGACCGGCCCGATCGTGCGCGGCGACGTCGGCACGGTCCACGCCCACGTCACCGACCTCCTCGCGGCCGCGCCGCACACGCTGCCCTCCTACCTGGCGCTCGCCCAGGCCACCGTCTCCCGGGCCGTCCTCGACGGCCGGCTCACCGCGCTGCGCGCCGCCGCGGTGCGCGGGGTCCTCGCGGACGCCGAGCAGGCGCTGCTCGAGCGCGGCGCTGCCGCCCGCCCCGGCGAGGTGCGCCGATGAGCGCCCGGCAGGCACCCCGCCCCGTCCTCGTCCGCACCCGCGCCGAGCTGGCCGAGGCCATCGCCCAGGCCGGGCCCGGTCGCGTCGGCTTCGTGCCGACCATGGGCGCCCTCCACGACGGCCACGCCAGCCTCATGGCCGTGGCCCGCGAGCGCGTCGGCACCGGCCCGGTCGTGGTCTCGATCTTCGTCAACCCGCTCCAGTTCGGCGCGGGGGAGGACCTCGACCGCTACCCGCGCACGCTCGAGTCCGACCTCGAGGTCTGCGCGGGCGCCGGGGTCGACGTGGTCTTCGCCCCCACCGTCGCCGAGATGTACCCGACCTGGCCGGCGCAGCCGCAGGTCACCGTCGAGGCCGGCCCGCTCGGCGAGGTCCTCGAGGGCGCCACCCGTCCCGGGCACTACCGCGGGGTCCTCACCGTCGTGGCGAAGCTCTTCGGCCTCGTCCGGCCCGACGTGGCCGTGTTCGGGGAGAAGGACTACCAGCAGCTCGTCCTCATCCGGCAGATGGTCGCCGACCTCTGCCTGCCCGTGGACGTCGTGGGCGGACCGACCCGCCGCGAGGGCGACGGGCTCGCCCTCTCCAGCCGCAACCGCTACCTGGACGCCGACCAGCGCCGGGTCTCGCTCGCGCTGAGCCGGGCGCTGCGCGCGGGTCAGGCCGCCGCGCCAGACGGCCCGGCCGTGGTGCTCGCCGCCGCGCGCGCCGTCCTGGCCGCGGAGCCCGGCGTGGAGCTCGACTACCTCGTCCTCACCGACCCCGCGCTGGGAGACCTGCCCGCCGGCCCGGGCGACCAGGAGCCCACCGAGGCCCGGCTGCTGGTGGCGGCCCGGGTCGGCAGCACCCGGCTGATCGACAACGTGGCGGTCGCGCTCGGGGCCCACACCGCCGTCCGCCTGCCCTCCCTGGCGGACGCCTGAGCGGGCACGCCCGCCCCGGCGGCTAGCCTTTCCGCGATGTCCCCCACCGCTTCCGAGGCGCTGCGCGCCCGCACCGTTCCCGGGCGCCTGTCCGCGCCGGAGCCCGGCTGGACCGAGCGCGCCGACGTCGTGGTCGTCGGCTCCGGTGTCGCCGGGCTCACCGCCGCGCTCCGCCTGGTCGACGCGCTCGGGCCCGACGCCGACGTCGTCGTGGTCACCAAGGACCGCATCTCCGTCGGCTCGACCCGCTGGGCGCAGGGCGGGGTCGCCGCAGCCCTGGGGCCCGGCGACACCCCGCGCGAGCACGAGGTCGACACGCTCGTGGCGGGCGCCGGCGCGTGCGACGCGGAGGCCGTGCGCGTCCTCGTCGAGGAGGGCCCGGACGCCGTCCGCGAGCTCATCGGCCTGGGCGCCCAGTTCGACCTCGACCCCGAGGGCGAGCTCTCCCTGACCCGCGAGGGCGGCCACCACCGCGACCGGATCGTGCACGCCGGCGGCGACGCGACCGGCGCCGAGATCCAGCGCGCCCTCGTGGCCGCGGTCGGCCGCGACCCGCAGATCCGGGTCGTCAAGCGCGCCCACGTCCTCGACCTCGTCCTCGCCGAGGACGGCGGGGTGGCGGGCCTGACGCTGCACGAGATGGGCCAGGGCCAGCACGACGGCGTCGGCCTGGTCCGCGCCCGGGCCGTGGTGCTCGCCTCCGGCGGCCTCGGGCAGGTCTTCTCCCAGACGACGAACCCGTCGGTCTCGACCGGCGACGGCATGGCCATCGCCCTGCGCGCGGGCGCGGCGCTGCGCGACCTGGAGTTCGTGCAGTTCCACCCGACCGTCATGTACCTCGGCCCGCTCTCGACCGGCCAGCAGCCGCTCATCTCCGAGGCGGTGCGCGGCGAGGGCGCCTTCCTGGTCGACGCCCCGCTCGAGGACGGCGGGACGCGGTTCATGACCGGCGTCCACGAGCTCGCCGACCTGGCCCCGCGCGACGTCGTCGCCAAGGCGATCCGCCGCCGGATGATCGAGACGGGCATGCCGCACATGTGGCTCGACGCCCGCCACCTCGGCACCGACCGCGGCGAGGACCCGGAGGCCTTCTGGCAGCGCCGGTTCCCGACGATCCTCGCCACCTGCCGCAGCCACGGCGTCGACCCGGTCACCGACCTCATCCCCGTGGCGCCCGCCTGCCACTACGCCTCCGGCGGCGTCGCCACCGACACGTGGGGACGCACCGGCGTGCCCGGCCTCTACGCCACCGGCGAGGTCGCCTGCTCCGGGGTGCACGGCGCCAACCGGCTGGCCTCCAACTCGCTGCTCGAGGGCCTGGTGTTCTCCCGCCGCATCGCGCAGGTGCTGCCGGGCGAGCTGCGCGGCTGGCACGAGCCGGCCGCCGACGTCCGGGAGCCCGGGCTCGTGGACGCCGACGCCCGCCGCGGCCTCCAGGAGACGATGAGCGACCGGGTCGGCGTGCTCCGCTCCGCCGCCGGGCTGGCCGAGGCCGACGCCGTGCTGGCGGACCTCGTCGCCGAGGGCGGCGACGAGCCCTACCTGGACTCGTGGGAGGTGACGAACCTCGTGACGCTCTCGACCGCGCTCACGGGGGCCGCCGCGCTGCGCGAGGAGACCCGCGGCTCGCACTGGCGCGAGGACCACCCCGAGCGCGACGACGCCCGGTGGGCCGGGCACGTCGACATCCGCCTCGAGGACGGCTCCCTCACCTGGGCCTTCGCCCCCGCCGCGCCGACCGACACCGACCTGGGGGCGCTGGCGGCGCCCGCCGACCTCACCGTCGACCTCACTGCTGCAGAAGGGGAGGGCGTCGCGTGATCGCCCGGACCAGCTGGGCCGCGCTCGACCGCGCCCTCGTCGAGGAGCTCGCGGCCGCCGGCCTCGACCCGCTCGCCGTCTACACCCACGTCGTGGCCGCCTTCGAGGAGGACCTCCCCGACGGCGCCGCCGACGTCACCTCCGCGGCCATGCCCGAGATGGGCACCGCGGTGGCCGACATCGTCTCCCGACAGGACGGCGTGGTGGCCGGCCTGGCCGTGGCCGAGCTGGCCTTCCGGTACGCGCTCGGCGGCGCCGTCGAGGTGACCGCGCGGGTCCCCGACGGCACCCGGGTCGCCCCGGGGCAGACCGTGATGACCGTGACCGGTCCGGTGGCCGGCGTCCTCACCGCGGAGCGCACGGCCCTCAACTTCGCCTCCCACCTCTCCGGCGTGGCCACCGCGACCGCCCGGTGGGTCGACGCCCTCGAGGGGACCGGCTGCCGGGTGCTCGACACCCGCAAGACGCTGCCCGGGTGGCGCGCGCTGCAGAAGTACGCCGTGCGCTGCGGCGGCGGCACCAACCACCGCTTCTCCCTCGTCGACCGCGCGATGGTGAAGGACAACCACGTCGTCGCCGCCGGCGGGGTGGTGGAGGCCTACCGCCGCGTGGTCGCGGCGAGCCCCGACGTGCGCGTCGAGGTGGAGGTGCAGGACCTCGAGGAGCTCCGCGCCGTCCTGGACGCCGGGTGCACCGAGGTGCTGCTCGACAACATGGGCCCGGACCTGCTGCGCGAGGCGGTCGCGATCAACGCCGAGCTCACCGGCGGCCGGGCCACGCTGGAGGCCTCCGGCGGGCTGACCCTGGCCAACGCGCGGGCCGTGGGGGAGACCGGGGTCGACTTCGTCTCCTCGGGCGCGCTGACCCACTCCGTCACGGTGCTCGACCTCGGCCTCGACTTCCGGGAGGCGTGAGCCGGCCGTGGGCGCAGCGGGCGTGAGCGGGGGTCTGCTGACCGTCGTCCTCGGCAACGCGACGACGACGCTGGGGATCGTGCGGGAGGGCCACGTCGACGCGCACTGGTCGGTCTCCTCCGACCCCGCCCGCACCGCCGACGAGTGGGCCGTCCTCGTGCGGGGCCTCGTGGGCGACGACCTGGCGGACGCCGAGGGCGTGGCCGTCGCCGCGACCGTCCCCGGCATCCTCACCCGCTGGCGCGAGATGATGGCGCGCCACCTGCCGGACCTGCCGCTCGTCGTCGTGGGCGCCGGCGTCC
The DNA here is from genome assembly GCF_004919085.1 of Nocardioides sp. GY 10127. Taxonomy (GTDB): domain Bacteria; phylum Actinomycetota; class Actinomycetes; order Propionibacteriales; family Nocardioidaceae; genus Nocardioides. The sequence goes on from NZ_STGL01000009.1 coordinate 207,889, forward strand.
GCACCGGCATCCCGGTCCTCACCGACAACCCGCGCGAGGTGGGCGCGGACCGGGTGGCCAACGCGCTCGCGGCCGTCACCCTCCACGGCGGCCCCGTGGTCGTCGTGGACGTCGGGGGCACCGCCACCACGCTGGACGTCGTGAACCCGGCCGGCCAGTACGTCGGCGGGGCGATCGCCCCCGGCGTCCAGGTGGCGCTGGAGGCCCTGGGACGCCGGGCCGCGCAGCTGCGCGAGGTCGAGCTCGCCCGCCCCCGCGCGGTGATCGCCCGCAACACCGTGGAGGCCGTGCAGTCGGGCCTGGTGTTCGGCACCGCGGCGATGGTCGAGGGGCTCGTGGCCCGCGCGGCCGAGGAGCTCGGCTCGCCCGACGGGCTGCGCGTCGTCGCCACCGGGCCGTACGCCGAGCTGGTGGCCCCCGAGGTCGCGTGCTTCACCGACCTCGAGCCGCACCTCACGCTGCTCGGTCTCGAGCAGCTTTTCGTGCGCAATTCCCGCACTCGCTGATCATTTCTCCCCGCGCGGATCGTGGGTGATCCACCACGTAGTGCCAGTGCGATGGCGAGTCCGGCCCGCCAAGCGGTTCCTGTCTATTCCGGTTCGGTGCTGCGAAACTTTTCCGGTGCGCGAATAGGTGTGGGCGGGGCCCGATTTCCCGACGCAATGCCGCCAATGATTCTTGACGTATTCGACGCGCCGGGCAGGAATGGTGCGAAGAAAAGGAAAATGCGGCACGATGCGTTACGTCCCGGCGCGCCGACCCCATGCACGGCGCGCGCATCGCGAACGCGAGGAAAGAAAATGGCTCAGAAGGTCCAGATCATTCTCGAGGACGACCTCGACGGCTCGGAGGCCACCGAGACCGTCCAATTCGGTCTCGACGGTGTCTCCTACGAGATCGACCTCAACGACTCCCACGCGGCCGAGCTGCGCGACGCGCTCGCCCTCTACGTCGGCAACAGCCGCAAGGTCGCCGGCCGCCGCTCGACCGGGACCGCCAAGAAGGCCCCGGCCGCCACCGGCTCCGGCCCCTCCGCCAAGGAGATCCGCGACTGGGCCCGCGAGAACGGCCACGACGTGCCCGACCGCGGCCGCGTCTCCGCCGAGGTCCGCGAGGCCTACGACGCCGCTCACTGAGCGACCCCGCACCACCCGTCGGCGCCCTCCCCGTTCGCGGGGCGGGCGCCGTTCGTGTCACCGCCGGCCCCGGGCCCTGGTTTCTTGCTCCTGTTCCCGCTCCGTGTTCGCTGAGAGCGGATGGAGGAGGTGCGTCTCCCGGGAACGCGTAGGGTGGCCGAAGGGTTGGACACACCAGAGCCCCGCCATCCCTGACGGCGGGTCCCCCAGTACGAGGAGCGATGCCCATGTTCGAGCGGTTCACGGACCGTGCCCGCCGGGTGGTCGTGCTGGCCCAGGAAGAGGCCCGCATGCTCTCCCACAACTACATCGGCACCGAGCACATCCTGCTCGGTCTCATCCACGAGGGCGAGGGTGTCGCCGCCAAGGCTCTGGAGTCCCTCGACATCTCCCTCGAGGCCGTGCGCGCGCAGGTCGAGGAGATCATCGGTCAGGGCCAGCAGGCTCCGAGCGGACACATCCCCTTCACCCCGCGCGCCAAGAAGGTGCTCGAGCTGTCCCTGCGCGAGGCGCTGCAGCTCGGTCACTCCTACATCGGCACCGAGCACATCCTGCTCGGCCTGATCCGCGAGGGCGAGGGCGTCGCCGCCCAGGTCCTGCAGAAGCTGGGCGCGGACCTCAACCGCGTCCGCCAGCAGGTCATCCAGCTGCTCTCCGGCTTCCAGGGCAAGGAGTCGAGCCAGTCGGCGCAGGCCGCGACGTCCGGCGGCGGCGAGTCGCCCTCGTCGTCCCTGGTGCTGGACCAGTTCGGCCGCAACCTCACCCAGGACGCGCGCGACGGCAAGCTCGACCCGATCATCGGCCGCGCCGTGCAGATCGAGCGCGTCATGCAGGTCCTCTCCCGACGCACCAAGAACAACCCGGTGCTGATCGGCGAGCCCGGCGTCGGCAAGACCTCGATCGTCGAGGGCCTGGCGCAGGACATCGTCAAGGGCAACGTGCCCGAGACGCTGAAGGACAAGCAGATCTACACGCTCGACCTCGGCGCGCTGGTCGCGGGCTCCCGCTACCGCGGTGACTTCGAGGAGCGGCTGAAGAAGGTCCTCAAGGAGATCCGCACCCGCGGCGACATCGTCCTGTTCATCGACGAGATCCACACCCTCGTCGGTGCGGGCGCCGCCGAGGGCGCGATCGACGCCGCCAGCATCCTCAAGCCCATGCTGGCCCGCGGCGAGCTCCAGACCATCGGTGCGACCACCCTCGACGAGTACCGCAAGTACCTCGAGAAGGACGCCGCGCTGGAGCGCCGCTTCCAGCCGATCCAGGTCCCCGAGCCCTCCATCGCCGACACGATCGAGATGCTCAAGGGCATCCGCGACCGGTACGAGGCGCACCACCGCGTCACCATCACCGACGAGGCCCTGGTCTCGGCGGCGACGCTGGCCGACCGCTACATCTCCGACCGCTTCCTCCCGGACAAGGCCATCGACCTCATCGACGAGGCGGGCTCGCGCCTGCGCATCCGTCGCATGACGGCCCCGTCCGACCTGCGCGAGTTCGACGACAAGATCGCCGACGTCCGCCAGCGCAAGGAGGCGGCCATCGACGGGCAGGACTTCGAGGCCGCCGCGCGCCTGCGCGACGAGGAGAAGCAGCTCATCATGACCAAGTCCGAGCGCGAGAAGCAGTGGCGCTCCGGTGACATGGACGAGGTCGCCGAGGTCGACGAGGAGCTGATCGCCGAGGTGCTGGCCGTGGCGACCGGCATCCCGATCGTCAAGCTCTCCGAGGAGGAGTCCACGCGGCTGCTCAAGATGGAGGACGAGCTCCACAAGCGCGTCATCGGCCAGGACGAGGCCGTCAAGGCCCTCTCCCGCGCCATCCGCCGCACCCGTGCCGGCCTGAAGGACCCGAAGCGCCCCGGCGGTTCGTTCATCTTCGCCGGCCCGTCCGGTGTCGGTAAGACGTGGCTGTCCAAGACGCTCGCGGAGTTCCTCTTCGGCGACGAGGACGCGCTCATCCAGCTCGACATGTCGGAGTTCGGCGAGAAGCACACCGTCTCGCGCCTCTTCGGCTCGCCCCCGGGCTACGTCGGTTACGAGGAGGGCGGCCAGCTCACCGAGAAGGTGCGCCGCAAGCCGTTCTCCGTCGTCCTCTTCGACGAGGTCGAGAAGGCCCACCCGGACATCTTCAACAGCCTGCTGCAGATCCTGGAGGAAGGTCGCCTGACCGACTCCCAGGGCCGCGTCGTGGACTTCAAGAACACCGTCATCATCATGACGACGAACCTGGGCACCCGGGACATCGCGAAGTCCGTCCACCTCGGCTTCAACCAGGGTGGGGACGCCGCGGGCTCGTACGAGCGGATGAAGAACAAGGTCTCGGAGGAGCTGAAGATCCACTTCCGCCCCGAGTTCCTCAACCGCGTCGACGAGATCATCGTGTTCCCGCCGCTGAGCCAGGAGCAGATCATCTCGATGGTCGACAACATGATCACGTCCGTGGAGGTCCGCCTCCGCGACCGCGACATGGGCATCGAGCTCACCCAGCCGGCCAAGGACCTGCTGGCCGAGCGCGGCTTCGACCCGGTCCTCGGTGCGCGTCCGCTGCGCCGCACGGTGCAGCGCGAGATCGAGGACGTCCTGGCCGAGAAGATGCTCTACGGCGAGGTCGGCCCCGGCCAGATCGTGCTCGTGGACGTCGAGGGCGAGGGCGCCAACCGCGCCTTCACCTTCAAGGGCCAGAAGGTCTCCCAGCTGCCCGACCTGCCGCCGCTGGAGACCGCCAGCGCCAGCGAGGCCGGCGGCGGGGCGCCCGACGTCCCGAAGTCGACCGGCTCCTCCTCCGGTGAGGGCGGCGCGACCGCGTCGAGCTGACCCTCCCCACCGCTCCACCCCACGAGGGCCCCGGGACCGTCACGGCCCCGGGGCCCTCGTGCGTGCTGGCCGGTCGGCTCCCAGGTAGGCCCCGGTCGATTCAGGGCAGGGCGAACACGTCGTCGGCGACCTGCACGAGCAGGCCGTCGGCGAGGAGACCGGCCAGGCAGCGCAGCCGCTGAGGCTCGGGCGCCCAGGCGGCGTCGAGGGCGGAGCGGTGCACGGGGCCGTCGGCGTCGCGCAGCACGGACAGGAGCCGGCCGCGGCACTGCCGGTCGGTGCCGTCCCACGCCTGGACGCGGCGGGCCGGGCCGTCGTAGGCCGGGTACCCGGCGGCGCGCCAGGCGCACAGGTCGGCGACCGGGCAGTCCCCGCAGCGCGGCCCCGACGCCGTGCACACCAGCGCGCCGAGCTCCATGACGGCCACCGCCCACGTGGCCGCGGTCGGGGCGTCGTCCGGCACGACCGCGGTGGCGCGCTCGCGCTCGGCCCGGGTGAGCGAGGGGCGAGGGTGCTCCACGCCGTCCAGGGAGCGCCCGAGCACCCGCCGCACGTTGGTGTCGAGGACGACGTGCCGCTGCCCGTACGCGAAGGAGGCGACCGCGGCGGCCGTGTACTCCCCGACGCCGGGCAGGGCGAGGAGGGCCGCGTGGTCGTCGGGGACGACGCCACCGTGCCGCTCGGTGATCGCCACCGCGGCCGCGTGCAGCCGCAGCGCCCGGCGGGGGTAGCCGAGGCGTCCCCAGGCCCGGACCGCCTCGCCGGCCGGCTCGGCGGCGAGGTCGGCGGGCTCGGGCCACCGCTCGAGCCACGCGGCGTGCACCGGCAGCACCCGGTTCACGGGCGTCTGCTGGAGCATCAGCTCCGAGACGAGCACCGACCAGGGCGAGGCCTCGGGGCGGCGCCAGGGCAGGTCACGGGCGTGCTCGTCGTACCAGTCCAGGATCGGCTCGTGGAGCGGGGAGGCGGGCACGGCGGGCATTCTGCCCGGTGCGGTGCGCCTCCGCGCACCCCGGTGGGGGCGCCGCTAGCGTGCGGTCAGGCATGACGTCGGGAGCGACAGGGCGCGACCGACGGACCGCACGCGACACCACGGGGGTGGCCGGCCCTCGGGAGGAGGCGCCATGACCCGCGGACCCCACTCGCCCGCCGTCTACTGGCGCCGTCGGCTCGTGCTGCTGGCGATCGTGGCCGGGCTGGTCATCGGGTGCGCCCGGCTCTTCGGCGGCGGCGACGCCCCCGACCAGGCGCAGCAGGTGTCGGCGCAGCAGTCGCCCGACGCGTCCGCCGGCGCCACCTCTCCCTCGGCCGACGCGGCCGGGGCCACGGTCACCGTCGCGGCGCAGGCCGACGGTACGACCACGACGGTCGCCGAGGAGGGCACCGGCAGCGCGACGTCCGGCACGACCTCCGCGTCCCGCGCCGGGAAGAAGGCGCGCACCGCGACCCCCACGCCCACCCCCACCCCCGTGCAGCCCGCCGGCCGGTGCGAGCCGGCGGACGTGCTCGCGACCCCGGTCGTCGGCACCGCCGTCGCGGGCACCGACGTCACGTTCACCGTGGAGCTGCGCACGGTCGAGAACCCGGGCTGCTGGTTCACCGTGAAGCCGGGCAGCCTCGCCCTGAAGGTGAGCACCGAGTCCGGCGGCGACGTGTGGACCACGAGCCAGTGCCGCGCCGCGGTGCCCCACCAGGAGGTCGCGGTCCGCAGCGCGGAGGCCGCCGACGTCCAGGTCACCTGGGGCGGCCGCTACTCCGACGCCTCCTGCTCGGTCAGCACCGAGTGGGCGGCGCCCGGCGCCTACACGGTGGAGGCGGCCGCGCTCGGCGGCGAGGTGCGCAGCGCTACGTTCAGCCTGAGCACCCCCTGACCCCCAGCACCCCAGCCCCCTGAACCCTGAACCCCAGCGCCCCCGCGGCGAGGAGCACCCATGACGTCCGACGAGCTGGTCCACTACGAGCTGCGCGACCGCTGCGCGCGGATCACCCTCACCGCCCCGCAGCAGGGCAACGCGCTGCACGAGGGCTCCGGCGGGGCGCTGCTCGAGGCCGTCCGGCGTGCGGGCGCCGAGCAGGCGCGGGTGATCCTCCTGGCCTCGGAGGGGCGCTTCTTCAGCGTCGGCGGGGACCTCTCGGCGTTCTCCCGGGCCGAGGACGTCGCGGGCTACATCGACGACCTCGCCGAGACCCTGCACCGGATCGTCTCCGAGCTCGTCCGCAGCCCCGCGGTCGTCGTCTCCGCGGTCCAGGGGCCGGCCGCGGGCGCCGGGTTCCCGCTGGCCGCGGCGGCGGACGTCGTCCTGGCCGCGGAGTCCGCCACCTTCTCCCTCGGCTACGGCCGCGTCGGGCTCTCCCCGGACGGCGGGTCGACCTTCCTCACCCAGACGCTCGGCCTGCACACCGTGCTGCGGCTGGCGCTCCTGGGGGACCGGCTCACGGCGGCCGAGGCGCAGGCTGCGGGTCTCGTCGCCCGCGTCGTCCCGGACGCCGACCTGCCGGCCGCGGCCGACGCGGTGGTCGCGTCCCTGCTGGCCGGCTCGCCGGCGGCGCTCGCGGCGGCCAAGCGCCTGGTGCGCGGCGGGGTCGGCGTCGAGCCCGAGGCGCTCATGCGCCGGGAGACGCTGTCCATCCGCGAGCTCGCGGCCGGCCCCGACGGGGTCGAGGGCGTGCGCGCGTTCCTCGCCAAGGAGCGCCCCCGGTTCGAGCGCTGACGCGCTCGAACCGCCCGGGGTGCGCCAGGAGCACGTCCAGGCGGAGGCCTCAGGCGGACGCCTTGGCGGCGGCCAGCACCGCGCCCGCGTAGGGCGCCACGATCGAGGCCAGCTCGTCGTCGCCGCCGTGCGGCGCGCTGCCGCGACGCAGCACGAGCAGCATGAGGGAGCCGCCGACGAGGTCGGCGAGCAGCGGCGTGGGCGGCGTCCCGGAGACCTCGCCCCGCTCCTCGGCCCGCTTCCAGACGACGAGCAGCGCGTCGGTGGGCGCCGGGTCCATCGTCGGGCGGGCGTCGGGCACGGCGTGCAGGCCGACGTCCTCGAAGGTGGCCTGGGAGCCGGGCAGCGCGTCGAGCGCCATCCGGTGCCGCACCAGGGTGGCCGGGTGGTCCCAGGAGCGCAGGACGCTCACCATGAGCGCCCGGAGGTCGCCCTCGAGGGAGCCGGTGTCGACCGGGTCGAGCTCCTCGGCGGAGGCGGCGACGGCGTCCTCGAGGAGCCGCTCCTTGTCCTGCCAGCGGAGGTAGATGCTGGACTTGCCGACGCCCGCACGGCGGGCGACGCCGTTGAGGGAGAAACCGGCCTTGCCGTAGGTCGCGTACTCGGCGACGGCGGCGCGCATGATGCGTTCATCAGCGCCGGCCTCCCGCGGCCGGCCGACGGACCTGGCGTGACTCATGCCGGGAGCATGGCACCAAGTAAAGAAACCTGTGCGTTTTGTTTCAAAGCCACCCATGTCCGGATAGAGGGCGGACGCGGCACCCCCGGAGCCGCTACCGGGGTGGCGCGGAGCGTGCCCGGGCGCGGGACAGCGGTCCCGGCCGGCCGGCCGGACGGGTCGGAGGGACCGCCCGGAGGGGCCGTGTGGCCCCGCCCCGACGGGTGAGTCACGTGACGAGGTGGCCGCCGCGGGCGCACCATGACGAGGCGGACGTCACGGAACCGCATTCGACAAAGATTCCACGACATAATCTTCACGGCCCAGGGTTCACCTCCGCGGGTGAAACCTTGCTCCGCGCCTGTGATCCGACCCCGTGGCGGGGCTACGTTCGTGTGGTGAGTGCATCGAGACCTGTTCGCGTGGCGCTCATCGACAACTTCGAGGTTTCGTCGGTGGGTCTGCGCTCCATGCTGACCTCCTACGCGTCACGGGTGATCCTGCTGGACCCCCGTGCCGCCCTCGAGCGACCGGCCACCGTCGACGTGGTCCTCTACGAGCCCGCCCGCCAGACGCCGAGCTCGCAGGGCATGCTCCGCGACCTCGTCCGGGGCTCCGGCGCCGTGGCCGCGATCTACTCGTGGCGCGACCCCGACGGCGACTCGACCCGCGGCAGCTTCGCCGTGCACCTGTCGAAGGCCCTGCCCGTGGCCGATCTGGTCAACGCCGTGGAGGCACTGCACGACGGCGGCGAGGTGGCGTCGCTGAGGCGCATCCCCGCCGACCCCGGTCCGCTGGCGGTCATCGACCGCTCGGTCCAGGGCGCCCACGAGCTCACTCCCCGGGAGGCGGAGATCCTCGCGCTCGTGACGCAGGGCCTCACCAACTCCGAGATCGGCGCGCAGCTGTACCTGAGCATCAACTCGGTCAAGACCTACATCCGTGCGGCCTACCGCAAGATCGAGGTCACCCGTCGCGCGCAGGCCGTCGCGTGGGGGATGGAGCACGGGCTCGCGCCGCTCGCGGAGATGCGCCAGGGCGCGTCGTCGGGCCGGGACGAGGACGACGAGCGCCCGCTCGTCGGGCAGGCCCCGGCCGGCTTCTGAGAACCGCCACCCCGGATGCCCGCAGCAGCCTCATCCGAAGTGGTGAGAATGCCTGAGAACCCGTCCGGGTGAGTTCCGAACGGTGGCCGCCGTGGCTATCGTGAACGCACGGTCGAGCACTCCACCGGCCACGGGTGAGGAATCACCGGTCACGGGTGGGGCGGCCAGCGCGGCTCGCCGCGCACCGGCGGTGGGTCCCGAACCGTACTCGGGACCCACCGACCGAAGTTCGGGCCGGTAGGGGGATACCCCCTCCGGCCCGACTTCATTCACTGGTCCGGACATTCTTTTCCGTGCGCGTCAGACCCGGTCGCGGAGCCGGCCTCCCAGCGCGTGCGCCTCGCGCAGGAGCAGGCGGCCGAGCTCTGGCCTGCGCTCGTCGGCGAACCGGTGCTCGACCCCCGTGATCGAGAGGGCGGCCACCGGGCGGTCGTGGGCGTCGAAGACGGCCGCCGCCATGCCCCAGCTGCCCTGGACGACCAGCCCGGGGTTGGTCGCCCAGCCGTCCTGTCGCGTCCGGGCGACGTGCGCCCGGACCAGGTCGGGGGCGTGCTGCGGGCCGTGCGCGGCGGCGAGGTCGCTGCGCTCCAGGTACGCCTCGACCTCCTCGTCCGGGAGGTGGGCGAGCACGGCCATCCCGGCGGAGACCACGCCCAGCGGGAACCGGGCGCCCTCGTGCAGCACGTGGCTGCGCAGCGGGAAGCTACCGTCCTCGCGCACCAGGCAGACGGTCTCGTCGCCCCGGCGCACGGAGAAGAACGCGCTCTCGCCGGTGAGGTCCGCCAGCCGCCGCACCGACGGCTGCGCGGTGGCGGTCATGTCGTAGCGCCGGGACGCGGCGGTGCCGAGCACGTAGAGCTCGGGGCCGACGTGCCAGGCGCCGGTGGCGCGGTCGCGGTCCGCCAGGCCGACGCCGGCCAGTGAGGTCAGGAGGCGGTGGGTGGTGGCCCGGGGGAGCCCGGCCGCCCGGGCCAGCGCCGAGGTGCTGCCTCCACCGGGCTCCGCGTCGGCCAGCGCCCGCAGCAGCGCCGCGGTACGGGCGACGCCGTCACCTGCTCCCATGCCGGTCGTGCGCTCGGCGTCCTGTCTCCCCGGGGTGTCCACTCAGCGGACGATACCCCCGGATCGTGACCACTCACGGGGCAATTCGCGTCGGCTCACCGGACGGGCGTTGACGTGTCAGCGGTCACACGGGGAGCCTGGGGGCATGGACAAGGTGGTCTCCTCCGCGGCCGAGGCCGTGGCCGACGTGGCGTCCGGCTCGACCCTCGCGGTCGGCGGGTTCGGCCTGTGCGGCATCCCCTCGGTGCTCATCCGCGCCCTGCTCGACCTCGGCGTCGACGACCTCGAGGTCGTCTCCAACAACGCCGGCGTCGACGACTGGGGCCTCGGCCTGCTGCTCGGCGCCGGGCGCCTGCGCCGCGTCGTCGCCTCCTACGTGGGCGAGAACAAGGAGTTCGCCCGGCAGTACCTGGCCGGAGAGCTCGAGGTCGAGCTCACCCCGCAGGGCACGCTGGCCGAGCGCATGCGCGCCGGCGGCACCGGCATCCCCGCGTTCTACACCGCCACGGGCGTCGGCACGCAGGTCGCCGAGGGCGGTCTGCCCTGGCGCTACGACAGCGAGGGTGCGGTCGCCGTGGCGAGCCCCGCCAAGCCCACCGCACGCTTCGACACCGTCGACGGCGAGAAGGAGTTCGTGCTCGAGCGCGCGATCGTCGCGGACGTCGGCCTCGTCCGCGCCTGGAAGGGCGACCGGCACGGCAACCTCGTCTTCCGCTCCGCCGCACGCAACTTCAACCCACTGGCCGCGATGTGCGGCCGCGTGACCGTCGCCGAGGTCGAGCACCTCGTGGAGCCCGGCGAGCTGGACCCGAACGAGGTCCACCTCCCCGGCGTCTTCGTCCACCGCGTGCTCGAGCTCGCGCCCGACGAGCGCGACGACAAGCGCATCGAGAAGCGCACCGTCCGCCCCGCCGCGGACGCCGCCCGGACCGAAGGAGCCTGACATGGCCTGGAACCGCGACCAGATGGCCGCCCGCGCCGCCGCCGAGCTCTCCGACGGCATGTACGTCAACCTCGGCATCGGCCTGCCCACGCTCGTCCCGAACTTCGTGGACGACGACGTCGAGCTCGTCCTCCAGTCCGAGAACGGCATCCTCGGCGTGGGCGCCTACCCCGTCGAGGGCGCGGAGGACCCGGACCTGGTCAACGCCGGCAAGGAGACCGTCACCGTGCGGCCGGGCGCCTCGTTCTTCGACTCCGCCCTCTCCTTCGGGATGATCCGCGGCGGCAAGATCGACGCCGCCATCCTCGGCGCCATGCAGGTCTCGGCGACCGGCGACCTGGCGAACTGGATGATCCCCGGGAAGATGGTCAAGGGGATGGGCGGCGCCATGGACCTCGTCCACGGCGCGAAGAAGGTCATCGTGCTCATGGAGCACGTCGCCCGCGACGGCAGCCACAAGATCGTCGCCGAGTGCTCGCTGCCCTACACGGGCCGCGGCGTGGTGCAGCGGATCATCACCGACCTCGCGGTCATCGACGTGACGCCCGACGGGCTGGTGCTGGTCGAGCTCGCGCCCGACGTCACCGAGGAGCAGGTCCGGGACGCCACGGGCGCCCCGCTCCGCACGGCGCTGACCGTCTGAGCGGCCGGGCTCAGCCCATCCGCCAGCGCCGCCACGGCGAGGCGGCGGTGCCGCCGTCGCCGACCGCCACGACGCGGACGCGGTGCTGCCCGCCGTCCAGGTTCCGCACGACCACGCGCCGGACGTCGGCGGCGACCGTGCGTCGCACCTGGGTGCCCCGCACCCGGTAGGCGCTCACGTCGCCCTGGGCCGCGGCCCAGGTGAGGACGACCGAGCCGTCGCCGCGGACCCGCACGCGCGGGCGTCCCGGGGCGTCGGGGGCGCCCGTCGAGGTGTCGGTGGTCTCGTTCGAGGTCCCGGTGGTGGCACCGGACCCGGCGCACCCGGTGGCGGTGACCACGTACTGGCCGAGGCTGCCGTAGTCGTCGTAGCCGCCGCTGCTCCAGCTGCCCTGCCCGACGCCGTCGACGAGGACGACCCAGTCCGACTCGTCGGCCGGGACGGTGAGCCCGGCGTCCATGCCGGCGGCGGTGCGGCTGTTGACGGTCGTGGTGGTGGGGGCCGCGACGGCCAGCGGGCTGCCGACGTCCCCGGCGCGGACGAGCCGGGCGCGGACGTCGAGGTCGGTGCCGAGGTCGGGGGCCGTGACCGTGACCGAGCCGCCCGCGGCGCACGTGCCCAGCGTCCAGGCGTCGACGTCGTCGGCGGAGCCGATGACCCCGGTGCCGCCGAGGGCGCCGGCGCCCGTGGCGGTGAGCGCTGCGGCGGTGGCCGCGGTGGCGCCGGCCTCGTCGGCGCGGGAGCCGAGGCGTCCGCGCAGGATCGCGACGTCGTCCTGGGTGTTGGTGGCGCCCGCGTAGGAGCCCTGGCTCCACTGGGTGACGGGGCGGTAGTAACCGACGCCCATGATCGGGGCCCAGGAGCCCTGCCCGCCGGAGTAGGAGGAGGACGCGTCGCCGTCGTGGGTGAGGCCCAGGTTGTGGCCGGCCTCGTGCGCGGCCGCCTCGGCGACGGACTTGGCGCTGTTGCCGGTGCCCTGCGGGAAGACCCAGGCGGGGGAGTAGCGGCCGCCGGTGGCGGCGAAGATGCCGACGTAGGCCAGGCCGCCGCAGCCGTTCGGGCACAGGTCGGCGTAGGCGACGCTGCTGGGGGTGATGAGGACGCGGGTGCCGTAGCGGGTGTCGGAGGAGTCGGTGCGCACGAGCGCGGCCTGCCCCGGGTCCTGCGTCGTCACGTCCACGTCGAAGGGCGCGTAGTCCTCGGCGACGCGGGACCAGACCTCCTGGACGAGGGTCTTCTCCGCGGCCGAGAAGGCCGGGCCGTCGCCGGCCGGGTCCCACGCGGGGTGGGTGCCCTGGACGTCGCTGTCCCAGGCCGAGCCGATGTCGGAGCCGCCGTCGACGTCGAGGAAGATCACCAGGTCGGCGCCCGGGTTGCTGTGCAGGGAGAAGGTCTCCGCGAGGGGCGCGAGGCGCTGCGAGCCCGCGTCCGACCCGCTGGTCGCGGCCGCGGCCTCCGCGTCCGAGCGCTCCTGGACGCCGGCCGGGGCGGCCGGCTCGCGGAAGAGCAGCTCGCCCGCGTCGAGCTCGGCGGTGGCGTCGTCGGCGAGCACCTCGCGGACGCCGGACTCGGTGAGGCCGGTGCGCGAGGCCAGGCGGGTGAGCGTGTCGCCGTCGGCCTGGGCGGTGGCGGCCAGTCCTGTGGTGGCCAGCCCCGTGACGGCGAGCGTCGGCGCGGCGACCGCGAGGGTCAGCAGGGCGCGCACCCGACGGGCCGGGTTCGGCGAGCGGGACGAGCGGGACACGGTGACCACCTCCGCCCTTCCCGATCGGGCTGGTGGAGCCCGCGGGGAGGGGGTGAACCGTGTAGATGGCAACGTTTGCGTAAGCGTCCTGTGAAGGCCCCTGCAGGACCCTCCGGACGCGCCTCGTCCCGTGCGTGAGTCATCACGACCGCCCCCCAGCGAACGTGGCCGGGCCACCTCCGGGCCGTTGCCCGGGGCAACCACCCGGCGAGTGCGGCGACCCTCGCACGATCCCCGCCCCCGGTTACTCGGAGGAGGCACGTTTGTTCACCGAAATGGGTGGGTCTTCACCTCGGACCGAGCTGGGCGCCCAGTGGTCTGGACCGCCCGCCCGTCCGTGGTGAGGGGCGGTGACGGGGTGGATCGGTAGGCCCTGTCGGTCTCGAACCGACGACCAGCGGATTAAAAGTCCGATGCTCTACCAACTGAGCTAAGGGCCCGCAACGCAGCCGTGCTCAACGTGCTGTCCGGGGGGACGACGCTGGGAGGCCCGCTGCAGTCGAGAGCCTAGTTCGGCGCTGCTCCAGGCTCCGAACCGGCCCGTGGCCACGCTCCTCGCCTGCCGGCGTGTGCGCGACGTGAGGTGAGCCCACGATGCCGCGACGCCGAGACACGGCTAGAGGTCCCTCAACCTACGGGTTCTCTCCGCGGGTCTAGAACGGAGGCTTCCGAGGCGGACGCGATAGCCGAGGTCGGTGAGCACCCTGATGGCCTCCTCGGGTGCATCACGCACCACAGCGCCCACCTGTGAGCGCCTCCATCGCTCCCGACCGCTTCTGAGCGCCTCCAGTCCTTCCGGTGTCGCGTCCACCCCGAGCTCGAGGGCCAGCATCTCCAGGACGTCCTCGAGGCACGGACGGAATCGATGCCCCCCGACGGGGAAGTGGAGCTCCTCGAGGCGTGGCACTGCGTTCGAGCCAGCCCGCCGCTTACCGCGCGCGGACGCGCGTCCGGCGCGGTTCATGACATGGCTGAAGGCATCGCGATGGGCGTGGAGCTGGATATGGGCCGCAGGCATGTCGGCCACCGCGTCGCGGTCGTACTCGTAGCGGAAGAGCGGCTGCCTGTCGCCCTGAGCGTGCACCTTGATCTTGGCGTCGTCGACCGCCAGGTACCGACCGGCGCCGTCCAGGCTGCGCTGGAACGAGACGCTGAGCTGGAGCAGCGGCTCGCCGTTGACTCGCAGCACGATGCCGTCCACCGGATGCTGTCGCACGGTGAACTTCCTGGTGCCGTCGTTCTTGGTCATCAGCAGAGCAGTGAACGGGTCGCAGTCCACGGCGACCGCCCGGACCGTCCGGGTCAGATCCTCTGCGAATTGCGTGGCCTGCGCGCTCAGCACGTCCTGCGGCTGTTGCCCCCGGCCGATTCGCCGGCGCCGAAGGAGGCTCACCGAGCCAGGAGGTAGTCCAGGTCGTCCAGCTGGTCGCACAGGGATTGCTCCCGCGCGTCCAGGAGGTGGGCCTCCGCGCGCGCCCGAAACGCTTCGACGTCACCGATCGCCTGGAGGATCTCGGCGCGCCGAGCACGAGCCTGGTCCTCGGTGATGCGGGCGATGCTCACAGTGCTCATGCTGGCCTCCTGTGCCACAGGGTAGGGCAGTTTCGTCGACGTGGCCTTCCGGCCTGAGGCGCCCACGCTAGGGCTGGCCACCGACAGTCGCCCCGAGCCCGGCCCGACGGGTGGTGCCCGCCGGCCGCGTCCGCGGCATCCTGACCCCCATGAGCACCGCGGACGCCTCGGAGACCGACGAGCCCGGCGCGATCGCGGAGGCCGCCGACGCGGCGATGGACGCAGCCGTCGACGCCGCCCGCGAGGCCGGCGACTCGCCGGTGGTCGAGTGGGGCGCGCGACTGGGCTACGCCGCGAACGGCGTCGTCCACCTGATGCTCGCGTGGCTCACGGCCCGCATCGCGGTCGGGGTGTCCCACCAGCAGGCCAGCCAGTCGGGCGCGCTCGCGCAGGTCGCCCACCTGCCGCTCGGCCAGGCGGCCCTCTGGGTGGTCACCGCCGGCTACGCGCTCCTCTCGGTCTGGCAGCTCACCGAGGCCGTCGCCCGGCACCGCCTAGCCGACCGGGGCAAGGCCCTCGCCAAGCTCGTCGGCTACGCCGCCGTGGGGTGGACGGCGGGGGTGTTCGCCGCGGGCGGCCACAGCGACAGCAACGAGGACACCGCCGAGCTCACCCACGCCGTCATGAACGTCCCGGCCGGCCAGGTGCTGGTCGGCGCGATCGGCGTCGTCGTCCTCGCCATCGGCGTCTACCACGTGCACAAGGGGTGGACGTCGGGCTTCCTCCGCGACCTGCGCGAGCACCCGGGCCTGGCCGCGGTGGTCGCGGGGCGCGTCGGCTACGTCGGCAAGGGCCTGGCGCTGCTCGCCGTGGGCGTGCTCTTCCTCGTGGCCGCCGCCAAGCACCAGGCCGGCCGCGCGACCGGGCTGGACGGCGCCCTGCGCTCGCTCCAGCAGCTGCCCGGCGGCCAGGTGGTCCTCGGGCTCATCGCGCTCGGCCTGCTGGCCTACGCGGTGTACTCCTTCTTCCGGGCGCGGTTCGCCCGGGTCTGACCGTCCCGGGTCCGCGTCCCGGCCTCGACCCGCAGCCAGTGCCAGGCCAGCCAGACGGCCACCATGCCGTTGAGGATGGCCGCGACCACGTCGCTCACGTGGTGCATGCCGCGGTAGACCCGGGCGAGCGCCACGAGCACGGGCATCGCCAGGCACACGCCAAGCGCCACCCGGCGCAGCACCTCCAGCAGGTGGTGCCGGGCCGGGCCCAGCGCCAGCAGGACCAGGAAGAGCGCCAGGTAGAGCCCGGTCGTGGCTCCGGTGTGCCCGCTGGGGAAGCTCGAGGTCGGCGGGGAGTCGTCGAGCTTGACGACGTCCGGCCGGTCGCGCGCCAGCAGCAGCGTGACGAGGAAGAACACCAGCGCCTGCGTCGAGATCGCCAGCAGCGGCACGATCGCGAACCACCAGTGGCGGGTGCGCCACCACAGCAGCGCGACCACGACCACGCACACGGACACGATCGACACCGTCGCGCCCGCCCACGAGAAGACGAGGGTGATGGCGTTGAAGGTGGACGTCCGGTGGTGCGCGAACCACGTGTTCACGCCCTCCTCGGCGCGGCCCAGGCCCGCCAGCGGTCCGTCGACCAGGCACCACCCGGCGCCCAGCAGGATCAGGAACCAGAGGGCTAGGGGCGCCGCGACGCGCAGCCCGAGGTCGCGAGCGGTCTCCTTCGCGGACGGCGGGGTGTCGACCCCGTCCCAGCGGTGCAGGTCGAGGCGCGGTGCGCTCATCGGGCGGACTCCTCTGCTCGGTCGTGGACGGGTGACCGGAGGTGGGTGTCGGTCGCGGTGTCGGTGGATGCGTCCGCGTCCCGCTCGGGCATCGACGGGGTCCAGCCCCGGTACCCGGCGTGCGAGGCCAGGACGACGCCGGTGCCCAGCACCACGCCGGCGGCGACGTCGGAGGGGAAGTGGGCGCCGAGGAGGATGCGGTCGGCGCAGGTGACGGCGGTCCAGGCGACCGCCAGGGCCACGGCGACGATGCGTCCACGCCGCGCCAGCAGCGGCCACAGCAGCAGCACGCACGTCGTCCCCAGGACGGCGGCGTTGAGCGCGTGCCCGCTCGGGAAGCTGTAGGACCCGAACTGGGAGACGGGGTCGTCCAGGACGGGACGGGCCCGCCGGACGACCTCCTTGAGGCTCACGCCCAGCACCCAGCCGACCGTCATCGTCGCGGCGGCCCACCAGGCCCGGCTGCGCCGCGCCGGCCGGCGACCGACGGCCACGCACAGCGGTAGCCCGACGACCGCGTAGGCCACGAGTGGCTGGCTGATCGTCTGCCAGACCAGCAGCGTGTGGCGCAGCCACGGGTGCGCGAGCGTCACGGTCGTCGCCGCGACCTCGACGCGCTGGTCGGCGTCCACGAGCGGGGGGAAGGAGGTGTGCACGAGGTAGGCGAGCACGCCCACCGGCACGGCGACCACGAGCGCGTAGAGCGCTGACCAGGCGAGCCGGACGAGCCGGTGGCGGACCAGGGGGGACATGCCGGGTAGGTCTACTCCTCCGCGCGCGTGCGCGGCCCACCCCGGCGGTGGTGCCGCTGTGGCGAAAGAGCGGAGGAGCCCGGAGCCCTCCTCAGAGCAGCCAGAAGACCAGGAGCAGCAGCGCCACGACCCCGACCACCGCCAGGGTGGCGAGGTGGACGTTCCACCAGCGGTGCGGGCGGGGCTTGGCGAGGGGTATCCGGGGGGACATGGCTGGTCGGGCCTCTTCCTGGTCTGACCGGGCGGGAGCGGGCGCGGGTGCGCACGGGACACCCTGCCGCGGGAGAGGTGGCGCCCGGGTTGCGCCGCACGTCCTCGGACAACCTCGGACACGGGCTCTGAGCAGCGAGAATGCGCGGAGTGTCCGGGGTCAATCGCGCTGGCACGACACCCCGTCGGTCCCCGGGCGCCGCGTGCCGCTCCACCGGGGTGTGCCTGGGCGGGTGTGCCCGGGCGGGTGTGCCCGGGCGGGTGTGCCCGGGCGGGTGTGCTCGGCGGGGTGGCCTCCCGCGGCGCCCGGCTGCCTAGCGTCGAGGTGGAGGAACGGACGGAGCCACGTCCGCCCTTCCTCGTGCCGGACAGCCTGACCGACCGCCTGCACGACAGCCCGAGCGACCCGGGGTGAAGCCCCGCGAGAGGACCCGCAGTGACCCGCATCGGCTACACCCTCATGACCGAGCAGTCCGGCCCCCGCCAGCTCGTGGGCTACGCCCGCGACGCCGAGCGCGCGGGCTTCGACTTCGAGGTGTCCAGTGACCACCACAGCCCGTGGCTCACGGAGCAGGGCCACGCCCCGTACGCCTGGTCGGTGCTCGGCGCGGTGGCCCAGGTGACCGAGCGGGTGGAGCTCATGACCTACGTGACCTGCCCGACCCTGCGCTATCACCCGGCCGTGGTGGCGCAGAAGGCAGCGACGATGAGCCTGCTGTCCCAGGGCCGATTCACGCTCGGCCTTGGGTCCGGCGAGAACCTCAACGAGCACGTCGTGGGACGTGGCTGGCCCGCCGTGGAGACCCGCCAGGAGATGCTGGAGGAGGCCATCGCGATCATCCGCCGACTCACCGACGGCGAGCTGCTCACCTACCGCGGCGAGCACTTCGCCGTGGACGCCGCGCGGGTGTGGGACCTGCCCGAGGAGCCGCTCCGGATCGGCGTGGCCGCGGGCGGGCCGAAGGCGGTCGGACGCTTCGCACCGCTCGCCGACGACCTGATCGCCACCGAGCCGGACGCCGACCTCGTGGCGGCCTGGAACGACGTCGAGGGCGTCTCCCGGATCGGCGCCGGTGCCCGGGCGATCGGTCAGGTGCCGATCTCGTGGGACCCCGACGAGAAGCGCGCGATCGAGCGTGCCCACGAGCAGTTCCGCTGGTTCGCGGGCGGGTGGGCGGTCAACGCCGACCTCCCCACGACCCAGGGCTTCTCCGGGGCGACCCAGCTCGTCAGCCCCGACGACGTCGCCGACAACATCGCCTGCGGGCCGGACCTCGACCGCCTGGCCGAGTCCGTCGTCGCGTTCGCCGACGCCGGCTTCACCGACGTGGCGCTGGTGCAGGTCGGTGACGAGGCCCAGCAGCGGTTCCTGGACGAGGCGGCCGAGCCGCTCCTCGCACGCGTCCGCGAGGGGCTGCAGGGCTGAGCGGCAGAGCGCGCAGGGGTCGCTAGCGCAGGGACAGCAGGAACGCCCGCGCCACCGGGCTCGCGTGCTCGGGGTGGACGACGAGGCTGATCCGGTGGGTGGGGGCCGCGTCCGCGAGGGGCACGCCGACCACCGGCCGGGGCCCCGCGTTGTCGCCGATGTGGGCCACGGTGGACGCCGGCACGATGCCGACGCCGAGGCCGTGCGACACGCAGCGGACGACGTCCTCGAGCAGGGCCATCTCCAGGCCGGCGGCCGGCACGAGCCCGGCCGCGGCCAGCGCGGTGTCGACCTCGCGGCGCAGGTGCGAGGAGCCCCGGAACCGCACGAGCGGCCCGGCGGCGAGCAGGTCGGCCAGCGTGACGGACCGCTGCGCCGCCAGCGGGTGGTCGCGCGGGACGGCGGCCACCTGCTCCTCCTCGACGAGGAGCAGCGACTCCAGGGTGGGCGGCAGGTCCTGCGGGCCGCCGCCCACGACCGCCACGTCGAGGTCCCCGGCGAGGACGGCGGCCGCCATCACCGGGCTCGGCTCGGCGACCGTCACGATCTCCACCAGCGGGTGCCGCGCGTGGAAGCGGCCCAGGATGCCGAGGACGTCGGTGGTGCGGCTGGCCGTCTGCGCCAGCCCGACCCGCAGCCGCCCGCGGCGGGCGTCCCCGAGCTCGGCGAGCTCCTCCCGGGCGTCGTCGACCTGGTCGAGGATGCGCCGGGCCCGGCCGCGCAGCGCCTCGCCGGCCTCGGTGAGCCGGACCGTCCGGGAGGTGCGCAGCAGCAGCGCCGTGCCCACCTCGCGCTCGAGACGGGCGACCTGCGTGGACAGCGCGGACTGGGCCACGCCCAGCTCCTGGGCGGCCCCCGTGAACGAGAGCCGGTCCGCGACCGCGACGAAGTAGCGCAGCTGCCTCAGCTCCACGGGGCCTGCTCCGGCTGGGAGTGGGAGGCGCCCGACGGGGTGCTCATGGCTCGCAGGTGTAGCAGGTCCGGGCCCCCTGGGGCCGCTCCCACGCCGTCATTGATCGCGTGGAGCGAATGTCGGCTCGCCCCTGATCTCTCCCCGGGATGACAGAGCCTCGGTTGTGTACGCCGGTGGTCCCCGAGAACCCCCACGTCACAGGGCTGTTGCACACCTTTCACCGGGCGGACTCACGATCCTTTGCACGAGAAGGGGCGTTCGGGGCGTGCGGGCGGTAGTGTCTCTCTCAGCAACAGATGCAAGTTCCAGCAGGTCGACGCCCGCGGAGTTTGTGATCCAACGGCGTTTCTGCTTGCACGGATGTCCTGCCGGACGCAGCAAGTCGGAGCGGCGTGTCACCGCATGTGTTGCGGGGGCCGTCGAGGTGACGGTCTCTCGCCCCGACAGAGGAGTATGTGAGCACAATGGCTCAGGGCACCGTGAAGTGGTTCAACGCCGAGAAGGGTTTCGGCTTCATTGCGCAGGAGAACGGCGGCGACGACGTCTTCGTGCACTACTCGGCGATCCAGACCCAGGGCTACAAGTCCCTGGACGAGAACCAGAAGGTCGAGTTCGACGTCACCCAGGGCCCGAAGGGCCCGCAGGCGGAGAACGTCCGCCCGCTCTGACGTCGTCCGGCCTCACCGCCGGTCGTCGACGAGGCTCCGCTCCCTCCGGGGGGCGGGGCCTCGTCCCCTTTTTCGCCTCCTCACCCGTGCGGGGGTGGTCGGGAGGGCGGCCTGGACTAGTCCCCTCCGAAAGGAGCGGTTTGTCGCCGCCGGACGTGGGGCACTCTGGGTGGGATGACGACGAGCGAGCGGAACGAGGCCAGGGTGCAGGACCAGTTCGACGTGTCCCTCGAGGACTCCGACCTGCTGGGCGAGGTGGAGCTGACCACCTCGCTCATCATCGCGGCGTCCGAGACCGACGAGCACCTCACCCAGGAGCAGATCGACGAGCTCCTCGGCCTCGAGGGCGGCGAGTAGCCCGCTCCGCACGGCTCGACCCCCATGCCGCCCGACCGGCCCCGACGCGTCCGCGTCGGGGCCGGCTGCATGTCGGGGTACTGCATGTCGGGGTACTGCATGTCGGGGCGATGGTCCCGCCGCTGCGGGGGCGTGCGCCCTTGTCTGCATACGGTAGGGGGGTAACCTATCCAGCATGGTCCAGGACGCCGCGCACACCGCCGCACTCGATCCCGAGCTCGACCCCGACCACCACCACGGGTACCTCCAGGCCAAGGAGGACTACCTCAAGCGGCTGCGTCGCATCGAGGGGCAGGCACGCGGGCTCCAGCGGATGGTCGAGGAGGAGCAGTACTGCATCGACATCCTCACGCAGGTCTCCGCGATGACGAAGGCCCTGCACTCGGTCTCGGTGCGGCTGCTCGAGGAGCACATGAACCACTGCGTCCTCGGCGCCGCCCGCGCGGACGAGCAGGCCGGCCGCGAGAAGGTCGCCGAGGCGATCGAGGCGGTCGCCCGCCTCGTCCGCTCCTGAGGCCCTCGACCGGGGGCACCCCCGTTCCACCAGCACTTTCATCAGCACGCTCCTGAGCCAGGCGCAACGAAGCTCCGCACAGATCCAGGAGGACCCATGTCCACCAGCACCTTCCACGTCACCGGCATGACCTGCCAGCACTGCGTCGCCTCCGTCACCGAGGAGGTCTCCGAGCTCCCCGGCGTCACGGACGTCGCGGTCACGCTCGACGACGGCACGCTCGTCATCACCTCCGCCCAGCCCCTCGACCGCGACGCCGTGAGCGGCGCCGTCTCCGAGGCCGGCTACCAGCTCGTCTGATGGGCTCGGGCACCACACCGTCCGTCGAGCCCGTCACCGGCGCCCAGGTCGACCTGGCCCTCACCGGGATGACCTGCGCGTCCTGCGCGCACCGCATCGAGCGGAAGCTGACCAGGCTCGAGGGCGTCACGGCCACGGTCAACTACGCCACCGAGACCGCCCACGTCACCGCGCCGGTCGGCTACGACCTCCAGCGGCTCCTCGACACCGTCGAGGCCGCGGGCTACGGCGCGTCGCTGCCCGAGCCGGAGGCGGAGCCCGCCGACGGTGACCCGGTGCTGGCCGCGCTGGCCCGCCGCCTCACCGTGAGCGCGGTGCTCACGGTCCCGCTCGTGGTCGTCTCGATGGCGATGCCGCTGCACTTCCCGGGCTGGCAGTGGCTGGCCCTCGCCCTGGCCGCGCCCGTGGTCACCTGGGGCGCCTGGCCGTTCCACCGGGCCGCCGTGCTCGGTGCACGGCACGGCGCGACGTCCATGGACACCCTCGTGAGCCTCGGCGTCACCGCCTCCACCCTGTGGTCGCTGGCCGCGCTCGTCACGGGCGCGCACCTCTACCTCGAGACCGCGGCCGTGCTCACCACCTTCCTGCTCGCGGGCAGGTGGCTGGAGCGCCGGGCCCGACGGTCCGCCGGCGCGGCGCTGCGGGCGCTGATGGAGGCCGGGGCCCGCGAGGCCACGCTCCTCGACGGCTGGGCGGCGGGGGCTCCGGGGAGCACGGCGGACGCCGTGGAGCGCACCGTGCCGGTCGCCGAGCTCGCCGTCGGCGACGTCGTGCTCGTGCGCCCCGGCCAGCAGCTGCCCACCGACGGCGTGGTGCTCGAGGGCGCCTCGGCGATCGACGCCTCGGTGGTGACGGGGGAGTCGGTGCCCGTCGACGCCGGCCCCGGCGACGAGGTCGTCGGCGGCACCCTCAACGTGGGCGGGCGGCTGGTGGTCCGCGCGACCGCGGTCGGCGAGCAGACCCGGCTCGCCCAGCTCGCCCGCATGGTCGAGGAGGCGCAGACCGGCAAGGCCGCCGCCCAGCGGCTCGCCGACCGCGTCTCGGGCGTCTTCGTGCCCGTCGTCCTCGTGCTCGCGCTCCTCACGCTCGTCGCGTGGCTCGTCCTCACGGGGGACGCCGGCGCCGCCGTCTCCGCGGCCGTGGCCGTGCTCGTGGTGGCGTGCCCGTGCGCGCTCGGCCTGGCGACCCCCACGGCGCTGGTCGCCGGCACCGGCCGGGGCGCCCAGCTGGGCATCCTCGTCCGCGGGCCCGAGGCGCTGGAGGCGGCCCGGGCCGTGCAGGTGGTCGCGCTCGACAAGACCGGCACCCTCACCACCGGCCGGATGAGCCTGGTCGGGGTCGTCGCCACCGGCGCCGAGCCCGTCGAAGTGCACCGGCTGGCGGGCGCGCTGGAGTCCTCGTCGGACCACCCCGTCGCCCGCGCGATCGCGGAGGACCGTCCCGTCGACGGCGCCCGCGTCACCGACTTCGCCGACCGCCCCGGCGCGGGCGTGGTGGGCACCGTGCTCGAGCCCGACGGCGCCGCCCGGCGGGTGGTCGTCGGCCGCCCCGAGCTGCTCGAGCGGGAGGGCCTGCGGGTCCCGCCGGTCCTGCACACCGCGCTCGACACCTCGCGCGAGCAGGGCCGCACCGCCGTCCTGGCGGGCTGGGACGGGCAGGCCCGCGGGCTGCTGGAGGTCGCGGACACCGTGCGCGAGGGTGCCGCCGAGGCCGTCACCGAGCTGCGCCTGCTCGGCCTGCGCCCCGTCCTGCTCACCGGCGACCACGAGACCGCCGCGCGGGCCGTCGCGCTCCAGGTCGGCATCACCGACGTCGTCGCCGGCGTCGCGCCCGAGGAGAAGGTGGACGCCGTCCGCCGGCTCCAGGCCGACGGCAGCGGCGTGGCGATGGTCGGCGACGGCGTCAACGACGCCGCCGCGCTCGCCACCGCCGACCTCGGCATCGCCATGGGCACCGGCACGGACGCGGCCAAGCAGGCCGGCGACCTCGTGCTCGTCCGCGGGGACCTCGCCGTCGTCCCGGACGCCGTGCGCCTGGCCCGCCGGACCCTTGGCACGATCCGCGCCAACCTGTTCTGGGCCTTCGGCTACAACGTCGCCGCGCTGCCCCTCGCGGCGCTCGGCCTGCTCGACCCGATGATCGCCGGCGGCGCGATGGCGCTCTCCAGCGTCTGCGTCGTCGGCAACAGCCTGCGGCTGCGCACGTTCCGTTGAGGAGGGCCCGCTGAGCCTGTCCCGGGCGGCCTCCGCCGCCCGGGCGGCTCAGCGGCAGGCCGCGAAGAGCACGGGGCCGGTGGAGACGTCGGAGAAGAACGTGCCGTCGACGGGGCTCAGCAGCAGGGTGGCCACGTCGTCGTCCACGGCGGTCTCCTCGACGTTGAACCGGTCGGTGAAGCTGCCGCCCTGGCCGGGGGCGTCCCCCGAGGCCAGGGTCGTGCGGCTGCGGGCGTTCGCCTCGGCGGTGTCGGAGTCGGTGAAGCCCATGGCGACGAGGACGTCGGTCGGGTCCGTGCCGCTGCCCGAGCCGTCCATCGTGGCCATCGCCCAGCCGGTGAGCGGGTCGACCCCGCCGGCGTCCGCGACGAGGCCGTCCGCGGTGGCCTGGTCGGAGGAGTCCGCCTGCGCCATCGAGAGCTCGGTGCAGGCCTGGTCGCCCGTGAGCAGCGAGACGCTGAGCGGGTCGCCCGCGTCGTCCAGCGCGGAGACCACGTCGGTCACGCCCTGGGTGTCGCTGCCGGCGGCCGCGTCGGCGGCGTCGAGCGCGTCGGCGAGGTACTCCCGGTTGTCGCTCGCGAGCACGAGGCCCGCCTGCTCGTCGAGCGCCACGTGCGCCAGCTGCGAGCTGCCCTCGAGCCCGGTGGAGTCCTCGAGGGCCGCCAGCACGTCGTCCCCGCCCACCCAGACGCCCTGGGTGCGGTCGGACGGCGCGGTGTACCCGGCCGCCTCGAGGTCGTCGGCGAGGCCGGCGTAGACGTCGTCCTCGGTGCCGGACTCCACGCGGACGATGTCGACGACGCCCTCCTCGGACTGCGCCAGCACCTCCCACTCGGCGGTCAGCGGCGACCAGCCGAACGAGTGCAGCAGCAGCGGCGCGGCCTCGGTGAGCCCGGACTCCGAGGTGAGGTCGGCGTCGTAGCCGTCGTCGAGGAGGGTCTTGAGCGCGGCCCTGTTCGTGCCGGTGACGCCGAGCCGGTCGCGCACCGCCGACCAGTCGGTGAAGGAGTAGCGCTGGGTGTCGGCCGGGGCGAGGGCCACGGCCTGCGCGAGCGGGGTCGACTTCGGCGCGAGCTGCGTGACGGCCACGAGGACGCCGACCACCACGACGAGCACCAGGAAGGCCAGCGCCGGGGGCGGCAGCGAGAGCAGGCCGCGGCGGCGCTTCCCCTCGGGCGCGGTGGGCGCCGGCGTGCCGCTCGGCGGCGTGCTGGGCGTCGACGGGCGGGGCGTCGACGGGCGGGGCGTTGACGGGCGGGGCTGGCTCCGCGGGCTCACGGGTGGGCCTCCTGGGTCGGTGGGGTGCTCGGGGTGTGAGACTACGGTCATGGAGCGCAGGCAGCCGCGACCCACCACTCGTGACGCGGGCGACGGCTCGTCCAGGGAGGTGCTGGCCGCCGGCGGCGTGGTCTTCCGCAAGGGCGGCGAGGTGCTCCTCGTGCACCGGCCCAAGTACGACGACTGGTCCTTCCCCAAGGGCAAGGTCGACCCCGGCGAGCACCCGCTGGTCACGGCGGTGCGCGAGGTCGAGGAGGAGGCCGGCGTCCGCGTGCGCCTCGGCGACCGCCTGCCCGACCAGCTCTACCCGGTGGCGGCCGGCACCAAGCGGGTGCACTACTGGCAGGCCCGGGTGCTGGGCGACGACGACGTGCGCGGCTACCGGCGCGGCAACGAGATCGACGAGGTCCGCTGGGTCCACCGCTCCGAAGCGCCCGCGCTGCTCACCCACGAGCGCGACCGTGCGCTGCTGCGCGACGCGGTGCCCGGGCGCAAGCGCACCACCCCGCTCGTCGTCCTGCGGCACGCGGCCGCGCGCCCGCGGGTGGAGTGGGACGGCGAGGACCGCCTGCGCCCCCTCCACGTCACCGGCTCCGCCCAGGCCGACGCGCTCGTGCCGGTGCTGGGGACCTGGGACGTCCAGCGCGTCGTCACGTCCTCCTCGACCCGCTGCGTGCGGACCGTCGAGCCGTACGCCGCCGCGCGCAGCCTGCGCCCCGAGGCCGTCGCCGGCCTGAGCGAGGAGGGCTCCACGCGGGACGACGTCCAGCGGCTCGTCGCGCGGGCGGCCCGTGAGGCGGTCGCGGACCGTCGTCCTACCCTGCTCTGCTCGCACCGGCCGGTGCTCCCGTGGGTGCTCGAGGGGCTGGGGCTGCGCCAGGTCGTGCTGGCGCCGGGCGAGCTCGTGGTCGCCCACCTGCGGGCCACCGACGGCCCGGCCGAGGCGCTGGAACCGGGTGGTCCGGTGCCGCCGGAGGGCGTGCGGGTCGTGGGTGTCGAGGTGCACCGGGTCGACTGAGGGGTCGACTGAGAGGCCTACTGAAGCGACCGCTTCGGCGAGGGAGTGACCTGGGTCACGCCTTCCCTGAGTGCTTGCTGATTGTCAAGCCGTTCCTGGGCGAGTTCATCCTCCGTCCTGGCGATCTTTGCTGCCGCGTAGATCAATCGCCAGATCGGGTTCACCCGTCGTTCACCGAGGGCCCCAGAACGCTTCACCTGGCCTCCTTAGCGTCCACGGCGCAACGCAGCATCCATCGAGCTTCTCAGGAGTACCTGAAGTGAAGACCACCTTCCGCCGCGCCATCGTCCCCGGTGTGGCCGTTCTCGCCCTCGCCCTCACCGGCGCGTGCTCGGCCGGCAACGAGTCCTCGGACACCTCGAGCGACAGCAGCGCCAGCCTCTCCGGTGAGCTGGACGGCGGCGGTTCGTCGGCGCAGCAGGCCGCCCAGGGCGCCTGGGCCGTCGGCTTCCAGTCCTCCAACCCCGACGTGACGGTCAACTACGACCCGGTCGGCTCGGGCGGTGGCCGCGAGGGCTTCATCTCCGGCGCGTACGCCTTCGCGGGCTCCGACGCCTACCTGACCAACGACGACGGCGAGCTCGACGCGGCCAACGAGAAGTGCGGCGGCGCCGCCATCGAGGTCCCGGACTACGTCTCCCCGATCGCCGTCGTCTACAACGTCCCCGGCGTCGACGACCTGAACCTCTCGCCCGACACCCTCGCGGGCATCATGTCCGGCGCGATCACCCAGTGGGACGACGCGGCCATCAAGGCCGACAACCCGGACGCCGACCTCCCGAGCGAGCGCATCAATGCCGTCCACCGCTCCGACGAGTCGGGCACCACCGAGAACTTCACCGACTACCTCACCGCCGTCTCCCCGGACGTGTGGGACGCCGGTGTCGTCGAGACCTGGCCGAAGGGCTACGGCGGCGAGGGTGCCTCCGGCACCTCGGGCGTCATCAGCACCGTGTCCGGCTCGGACTACACCATCGGCTACGCGGACGCCTCGCAGGCCGGTGACCTCGGTGTCGCCAACATCGGTGTCGGTGACGAGTTCGTCGCCCCCTCCGCCGACGCGGCCGCCAAGATCCTCGACGTCTCCTCCGAGGCCGACGTCGCCACCGACACCCAGCTGGTGTTCGACCTCGACCACACCACCGAGGAGTCGGGCGTCTACCCGATCGTGCTGACCTCGTACTTCCTGGCCTGCCAGACCTACGACGACGCCGACACCGCCGCCATGGTGAAGGCCTACGCCGAGTACATCCTCTCCTCCGACGGCCAGCAGCAGGCCGCCTCCGAGGCCGGCTCCGCGCCGCTCTCGGACAGCCTGTCGCAGAAGGCGCTGGCGATCGTGGAGAAGATCGGCTCCTGATCACCCCACCGAGAAGGTGACGCGAGGGGCCTGGACCGGCAGCATGGGTCCAGGCCCCTCCGCGCGGGGTGACGTGCCCCGCGCCGAACGCCCCTGAACGAGACCAGGAGAGACCCGGTGTCCATCGCTGACCCCGAGACCGAGATCCCGCCGCCGCTCGGCACCACGAGCAAGGCGGGCGATGCCGTGTTCCGCGGGCTCGCCACCGCCTCCGCCAGCGTGATCCTGCTGGCGCTGGCCGGCGTGGCCGCGTTCCTGCTCGCCCAGGGCCTGCCCGCCCTCGACGGCACGGGCGCCCAGGCGTACGGCTTCGACAACATCTGGGTCTACGTCGGCCCGCTGCTCTTCGGCACCCTGCTGGCGGCCACGATCGCGCTCGTCTTCGCGGCCCCGCTGTCGCTGGGCGTCGCGCTGGTGATCAGCCACTACGCGCCGCGCCGGGTCGCGAAGGGCCTCGGCTGGGCGATCGACCTGCTCGCCGCGATCCCCTCGGTGATCTACGGCCTGTGGGGCATCGAGTTCCTGGCCAAGCAGCTCGTGCCCGTCTACATGTGGCTCGAGGCGCACCTGTCGTTCATCCCGCTCTTCGCGGGCCCCGTGCCGACCTCCGGTCGCACGATGATGACCGCCGGCCTCGTGCTGGCCGTGATGGCGCTGCCGATCATCACGGCCATCTGCCGCGAGATCTTCGCCCAGACGCCGGTGATGCACCAGGAGGCCGCCCTGGCCCTCGGTGCCACCCGCTGGGAGATGATCCGGCTCGCCGTCTTCCCCTACGGCCGCTCCGGCATCGTCTCCGCGGTGCTGCTCGGCCTGGGCCGCGCGCTCGGCGAGACCATGGCCGTCGCGCTCGTGCTCTCCCCGAGCATCGTGGTGAGCTTCAACCTCATCTCGGCCGAGGGCGGGGACTCCTCCTCGACCATCGCCGCGAACATCGCGCTGAACTTCGGCAACGCCTCCGGCTCGAAGATCGACACCCTCATCTTCACCGGCCTCGTGCTGTTCGTGATCACCTTCGCCGTCAACTTCCTGGGCCGCTGGATCGCCGCCCGGGGCGTGAAGAAGGGCTGACCCCGTGACCAACCTGTCCACCGCGCCCACCAGCAGCGACATGGCGCCGCTCCAGAGCGGCCACCTGCCCCGGTTCGCTCCCCTGGCCGTCGGTGTCCTCGCGGTCGCGGTCGGCGTCCTCGTCGGGGGCATGGCCCTGGGCGGCGGCGTCGCCGGTGCCCTCGTCCTCGGCTGGCTCACCATGATCGTCGTGCTGCCGCTGTGGTCGCGCGTCGTCGAGGGCGGTCGCAAGGCCAAGGACCGGCTCGTCACCGTCGGCGTCTGGAGCACCTTCGGCCTGGCGATGATCCCGCTGGTCTCCCTCACCTGGACCGTGGTCAGCAAGGGCTACGGCGCCCTCACGCCCACGTTCTTCCAGAACTCGATGCAGGGCGTCCTCGGCTCCGGCGGCGGCATCTACCACGCGCTGATGGGCACGCTCATCGTCACCGCGGTGGCCACCCTGATCTCGGTGCCGATCGGCGTCCTGACGGCCGTCTACCTCGTCGAGTACGGCAACAAGAACCTCTTCTCGCGGGTCATCACGTTCCTCGTGGACGTCATGACCGGCATCCCGTCGATCGTGGCGGGTCTCTTCGCCTACGCCCTCTTCCAGATCTTCTTCGGCCCCGGCGTGAAGATGGGCTTCGCGGGCTCGGTGGCGCTCTCGGTGCTGATGATCCCGACCGTCGTCCGCTCCTCGGAGGAGATGCTCAAGCTGGTCCCCACCGACCTGCGCGAGGCGGCCTACGCCCTGGGCGTGCCGAAGTGGCGGACGGTCGTGAAGGTGGTCCTCCCGACCGCCGTCGCCGGCATCGTCACCGGCGTGACCCTGGCGATCGCCCGCGTCGCCGGCGAGACCGCCCCGCTGCTGCTCACCGCCGGCCTCACCACCAGCCTGAACTTCAACCCGTTCGAGGGCCGCATGACGACCCTGCCGGTGTTCATCTACTCCTCGATCCAGGCGCCCGGCCTGTACGTGGACGAGATGACCTCGATGGCGTGGGGCGCGGCCCTCGTGCTCGTCGTCATCGTCATGCTCCTCAACATCCTCGCCCGCGTCGTCGGCAGCGTCTTCGCACCCAAGTCGGGTCGCTGAGGCTCCCCTTTCACCAGGAATCAAGGACACTCCACTCATGGCCAAGAGCATCGACGTCTCCGACCTCGACATCTACTACGGCGACTTCCTCGCCGTGCAGGGCGTGACCATGTCCATCAAGGCGCGCGCGGTCACCGCCCTCATCGGCCCGTCGGGCTGCGGCAAGTCGACCTTCCTGCGCTCGCTGAACCGCATGCACGAGGTCATCCCCGGCGCCCGCGCCGAGGGCAAGGTGATGGTCGACGGCCAGGACCTCTACGACGCGGACGTCGACCCGGTGGCCGTGCGCCGCGAGATCGGCATGGTCTTCCAGCGCCCCAACCCGTTCCCGACGATGTCGATCTACGAGAACGTGCTGGCCGGCAAGCGCCTCAACGCGACGCGGCTGAAGAAGTCCGACGCCGACGACCTCGTCGAGAAGTCGCTGCGCGGTGCCAACCTGTGGTCCGAGGTGAAGGACCGCCTCGGCAAGCCCGGCATGGGCCTCTCCGGCGGTCAGCAGCAGCGCCTCTGCATCGCCCGCGCGATCGCCGTCGAGCCGCAGGTGCTGCTCATGGACGAGCCCTGCTCGGCCCTCGACCCCATCTCGACCGCCGCGATCGAGGACCTCATCCACGAGCTGAAGTCCGACTACACGATCGTGATCGTCACCCACAACATGCAGCAGGCCGCCCGCGTCTCCGACGACACCGGCTTCTTCAACCTCAAGGCGACCGGCGAGCCCGGCCACCTGGTCGAGTTCAACCCGACCAAGAAGATGTTCACCAACCCCGACAACGAGGCCACGGAGTCCTACATCTCCGGTCGCTTCGGCTGAGCCGCCGCCCCGGCGCCTGATTCACGGCTGATCCTCAGGCGCCGGACGCTCCCCGCGGCCGCGTGACGCCCCTAGCGTGGGGGCGTCCGTGACGCCTGACGCTGGAGCGCACCCATGCCCGACACCGCACCCTTCACCCTGGTCGACGCCGAGACCGAGCGGCTGCTCTTCGCCCTCGCCCGCCGGGAGCGGCTGGCCCGCGACACCGGCGACTTCGACGGCCTCCTCGGGCTGTACTGGCCGGGCTCGCGGGTGCGGGTGACCTGGTACGACGGCCCCGTCGAGGGGTTCGTGGACGCCTCGCGAGCCTCCGTGAAGCCCGGGAAGGTGGCGGGCTTCCACACGATCGACCCGGTCCGCGCGGAGGTGGCCGGCGACCGCGCCCTCACCGAGAGCCGCGGCCAGGTGCTGCTGCGCCCGCCGGTGGAGGGCGTCGAGTGCGACCTCGTCAGCTGGTGCCGGTTCGTCTCCGGCTACGAGCGGCGTGCCGGGGAGTGGCGGATGGCCTGGTTCGACAACGTCTACGTGAAGGACGTCGTGGTGCCGACCGTCCCCGGCACCGCGCCCGTCACCGACGCCGCCCTCCTGGCCGGCGCGCGGCCGTCCTACCGCTGGCTGACCTACACCAACGTCCGGCGTGGCATCGAGGTCCCCGCCGACCTGCCCGGCGACGACCGCCCCGACCTCGTCGCCGCCTTCTGGGCCGACGCGCACGCGTGGCTGGCTGGCGGCTGAGGCGGGGATAGTCCCTGACCAACGGACCCGATTTCGGGGCGAATTCCGGTCCGTTCGTCAGGGACTATCTCTGCTCCCGGCTCCGCCTGTGGAGAAGGGTGGCGGGCTGCCGTGCCACGGGCAGACCTGTGCCCATGCGGGAGCAGCGGGACACGGTGGGGGTGGCGCACGGGGCGGTGGCCCCGCGACGCATCGACCCGACGGGGGAGCGCGGTCCGACCAAGAGCCAGGCGGCGGGGCGGCACTGGCGGCGGACCGGCAAGGGGCTGTACGTGCCGGCGGCCGTCGTGCTGACACCCGAGCAGCGGATCGCCGAGGTCGGCGCCGGACTGCCGGCGCGCGGCGCGGCGGTCACGGGGTGGGCGGCGCTGCGGTGGCGAGGCGGGTCGTGGTTCGGGGGCCTGGACGCCGGGGGCGACCCGGTCCCGGTGCCCGTCGCGCAGCGGGCTCGTCTGACCCGTCCGCGGCCCGGGCTGCGGCTGTGCGAGGAGCGCCGGGACCCCGGTTCCACCGAGCAGGTGGACGGCGTCCCGACCACGGCGGCCGTGCAGGCGCTGGCCTGGGCGGTGCGGTACGCGCCGACCCTGGCGGAGGCGGTGGTCGCTGCCGACATGGCCCTGTTCGACGACCTGCTGTCGCCGCACGAGCTCGCCGAGTGGGTCTGGAGCCACCCCTCCTGGACCGGCATCGCCCAGGCTCGGACGGTGCTCGGGCTGCTCGAGGAGAACAGCTGGTCGCCGCAGGAGACGCGGATGCGTCTGGCCTGGGTCGATGCCGTGCCGGGCGCCGGGCTGGTCGCCAACCGGCCGGTGTTCGACCTCCACGGCCGGCACCTGGGCACGCCCGACCTGCTCGACCCGGCTGCGGGCGTGTGCGCCGAGTACGCCGGTGACGTCCACCTGACCCGCGAGAGGCGCTCCGAGGACCTGCGCCGGATCGACCGGCTCCGCGCGGCGGGGCTGCGGGTCGTGGACGCCGTGGCCGGCGATCTCGGGCCGCGCGGACCGCTCGGCGCCCGGCTGCGCAGCGCGTACGCGGACGCGGTCGGTGCTCCGGCGTCCGCGCGTGCCTGGACCCTCGAGCCGCCACCCTCCTGGTGCCTCACGCACACCGTGGCCCGGCGCCTGGCCCTGACCCCCGGGGAGCGAGCAGTGTTCCTCCGCTACCGCCGCCCTGTCGATCTGCGGAGGACGGGATAGTCCCTGACGAACGGACCCCTGATCGGGCCAAAACGTGGTCCGTTGGTCAGGGACTATCCCGCTGACACGGGACTCAGGCGAGGCCGAGCACCCGGAGCAGCAGGTACAGGACGGCGGAGAGCAGGGCCGCGCCGGGGAGGGTGAGCACCCAGCCGGTGGCGATGGTGCGGACGATGCCCCACCGGACGGCCGAGAGGCGGCGGGTGGTGCCGACGCCGATCACCGCCGAGGTGATCGTGTGGGTGGTGGAGACCGGGGCGTGCAGGGCGGCCGCGGAGTACATGACGGCGGAGGCGACCGACTCGGCGACGAAGCCTCGGGCGGGGTCGAGGTCGATGATGCGCCGGCCGAGGGTGCGCATGATCCGCCAGCCACCGGCCCAGGTGCCGAGCGAGATGGCGGTGGCGGCGGCGAGGACGACCCAGGTGGGGATGTGGTCGAGGGAGGCGTACCCGCCGACCGAGAGGGCGAGCACGATGACGCCCATCGTCTTCTGGGCGTCCTGGAGGCCGTGACCCAGGGCCATGGCGGCGGCCGAGACGGTCTGCGCGACGCGGAAGCCCCGCTGGGTCGGGCCGGGCGCGCGGTGGCGGAACGCCCACATGACGCCCACCATGACGGCCATGCCGAGGCCGAAGCCGACCAGCGGCGAGAGCACGAGCGGCAGCACGACCTGCTTGCCGATGAGGGCCCAGTGCACCACCGAGCCGCTGGCCAGGGCGGCGCCCACGAGGCCGCCGACCAGGGCGTGCGAGGACGACGAGGGCAGCCCCCGCCACCAGGTGAGGACGTTCCAGGCGATCGCGCCCAGCAGCGCGCACAGCACCACGAGCAGCCCGTGCGCGGGCGTGCCGCCGGGGGTGACGACGCGGGCGATCGTGAAGGCCACGGCCTGGCCGAGCAGCGCGCCGGCGAAGTTCATGACGGCCGCCATGGCCAGCGCGACGCGGGGCGTGAGCGCCCGGGTCGACACGGACGTCGCCACGGCGTTGGCGGCGTCGTGGAAGCCGTTGGTGTAGTCGAAGGCGAGGGCCACGACCACGACGGCGACGATGATCGTCAGGTCCACGCGGACACGCCCTAGGACTCCTTGACCACGATCTGCTCGACGACGTTCGCGACCCGCTCGAACGCGTTGATCGCGGCCTCGAGGGACTCCACGACGTCCTTGAGCTTGAGCACCTCGAGCGCCTTGTACTCCCCGGAGAACAGGTGCGCGAGGAGCCGGCGGTGGTTGCGGTCGCCGGTGTTCTCGAGGCGGTTGATCTCGATCCAGTACTCGTCGAGGTCGCGCAGGGTGCGCAGGTTCGGCATCGCGGCCGCGGTGATCTCGGCGCAGCGGCCGAGGACGTCGACCTGCTCGGTGAGCCCGTCGGGCAGGTGCTTGATCGAGTAGAGCAGCATCTTGTCGACGGCGGAGTCGATGCCGTCCATGACGTCGTCGAGGGCCGCGGCGAGCAGGTAGACGTCCTCGCGGTCGAAGGGCGTCACGAAGGACGAGTTCACCGTGCGGATGATGGCGTGGGTGCGCTCGTCGGCGGCGTGCTCGGCCTCGCGCATCCGCGCGGCGACGTCCTCGCGGTCGGCGCCCGCGCTCACCATCTCCGCGAGCAGGGCGGTGCCGACCTGGAGGTGCTCGGCCGAGGCGGTCAGCTGCTCGTAGATGGCAGCCTGGACCGGTCTGAAGCGCAGACCCACGTCTCCCCCTCCACGTGCCCGCCCTCAGGGGTGAGGCGGGTGCTCACCCGAAGGTTAGGCGGGGTGCACCCCACCCCGCCAACTCGCTTTGCCCGAGACGCGGGTCACACGGTCGCGTGGCCGGGCCGACGCTTGCGCTGCCGCTCGATCAGCTTCTCCTGGAGGTGCACCCCGTCGCTGGCGTGGCGGCTCCACTCGCCGTCCGGTCCGAGCAGCCAGGCGTCCGTCCCCTCGTCGAACGCGAGGTCGAGGACGGCGCCCACCTCGGCCACCGAGCCCTCGTCGGGGAGCCGGACGAGCACCTCGACGCGGCGGTCCAGGTTGCGGTGCATCATGTCGGCCGAGCCGATCCAGCACTGCGGGTCGCCGCCGTTCTCGAACCAGAACACCCGGCTGTGCTCGAGGAACCGGCCGAGGACCGAGCGGACGGTGATGTGCTCGCTCAGACCCGGCACCCCCGGGCGCAGGGCGCAGATGCCGCGCACCAGCAGCTCGACGGACACGCCCTCCTTGGAGGCCAGGTAGAGGGCGTCGATGATCGCCTCGTCCACCACGGAGTTGGCCTTGATCCGGATGCGGGCGGGCCGGCCGGCGCGGTGGTGGCCGATCTCGGTGTGGATGGCGTCCACGAGCCCGGAGCGCACGGAGTCGGGCGCGACCAGCAGCTCGTCGTAGGAGGCGTTGCGCGACCAGCCGGAGAGGTTGTTGAACAGGTGGCCGACGTCCTCGGTCACGGACTCGTTGGTGGTGAGCAGCCCGAGGTCCTCGTACATGCGCGAGGTCTTGGGGTTGTAGTTGCCGGTGCCGATGTGGGCGTAGCGGCGGATGCCGTCGCCCTCCGAGCGCACCACCAGCGACAGCTTGCAGTGGGTCTTGAGCCCGACCAGGCCGTAGACCACGTGGCAGCCGGCGTGCTCGAGCTTGCGGGCCCAGCGGATGTTCGCCTGCTCGTCGAAGCGGGCCTTGATCTCGACGATCACCAGCACCTGCTTGCCGGCCTCGGCGGCGTCGATGAGGGCGTCGATGATGGGGGAGTCGCCGGACGTCCGGTAGAGCGTCTGCTTGATCGCCAGCACGTGCGGGTCGGCGGCCGCCTGCTCGAGGAACCGCTGCACCGAGGTGGAGAACGAGTCGTACGGGTGGTGCAGCAGGACGTCGTGGCGGCGCAGCGCCTTGAACACGTCCACGGGCGCCGCGGACTCGACCTCGGCCAGCCGCGGGTGCGTGGTCGGCACGAACGCGGGGTACTTCAGCTGCTCGCTGGGCAGGTCGGCCAGCCCGTGCAGGCCGCGCAGGTCGAGCGGGCCGGGCAGGCGGAACACCTCGGGCTCGGAGATGTCGAGCTCGGAGACGAGCAGCTCCAGGACGTCGTCGTCGATCGACTCCTCGACCTCCAGGCGCACCGGCGGGCCGAACCGGCGCCGCAGCAGCTCCTTCTCGAGCGCGGCGAGCAGGTTCTCGGCGTCGTCCTCCTCGACCTCGAGGTCCTCGTTGCGGGTGACCCGGAACGTGTGGACCTTGAGGATCTCCATCCCCGGGAAGAGCCGGTTGAGGTGCTCGCCGATGACGTCCTCGAGCGGGACGAAGCGCTGGTTGCCCAGCGGCACGAAGCGGCTGAAGATCGGCGGCACCTTCACCCGCGCGAAGTGCTCCTTGCCGGTCTTGGGGTTGCGGATGAGCACCGCGAGGTTGAGCGAGAGCCCCGAGATGTAGGGGAAGGGGTGCGCCGGGTCGACGGCCAGCGGCGTGAGCACCGGGAAGATGCGCTCCTTGAACATCCGCTTGCACTGCTTCTGCTCGTCGCGGTCCAGCTCGTCCCACCGCAGGAGCTGGATGCCCTCCTCCGCCAGCGCGGGGAGCACGTGGTCGCGGAAGGCGACCGACTGACGCAGCGTGAGCTCGTGGGCGGTGGCCCAGATCTGCTCCAGCACCTCGCGGGGCATCAGGCCGGACGCCGCGCGCACGGCCACGCCGGCCGCGATCCGGCGCTTGAGGCCGGCCACGCGGACCATGAAGAACTCGTCCAGGTTCGAGGTGAAGATCGCCAGGAACCGGCAGCGCTCCAGCAGCGGGAGCGACGGGTCCTCCGCCAGCTCCAGGACGCGCTGGTTGAAGCGCAGCCAGGAGAGCTCGCGGTCGAGGAACCGGTCGTCGAACTCCGCGATCCCGGCCAGGCTGTCGGGGTCGGGCACGTACGGCGGCTCGATGTCGAACGGCTCGTTGGGTGCGGCATCGGCGTTCTCGACGATCTCGGCGGACATGGGCCCATCCTTCCACCTCCCGGCGGCTCGGGGGAGCCGCCCCGGAGGTGGTTCGCCGAGCGTTCGCCCCGGTGTTGACGTGGGGACGACGAGGGGGTCGACGAGGCGTCGACGGGGTGTGCGGGTAGCACCTCCGAGCCCTCGCCGAGGGGGTCCGCGGGGGCGTGCGACCTCGTCCGTGACGGCCCGAACATCAGTGCACGAGAGTGTCCCAGCCGTCTGGACCAATCGTGTGACGGGCGCAACGAAAGGGCGTCACGGGCATCTTCACGTACTCCCACAACCCACAAATCAGGCAAAAAGCCCCTGTCTTCGGCGTGTCCTACCTAGGTTGACGACGGTTGTTGGTGAATACCTAGGGGGGTTCTGTGGTCACGGTCACTGCCGGGACGTCGAGGGGCGTGCGCCGCCGGGCGCGGGTCGCTCTGGCCGCTGCTGCGCTCGCGTGCCCGCTGGCGGTGCCGGTGCTGCTGCCCGCCGCCGCGTCCGCCGAGACGACGCCGACGAGCGGCTCGGTGACGGTCGAGGGCGAGGGCGGTTCGTCGACCTCGGTCCCCGTCCCGGACGGCGTCCGGCTGCGCGGCCTGACCGCCACGCTGTCCGTGGCCGGCACGGCTCCGGCGAGCGTCCGCCTCACCGTCGACGGCCACCAGGTGGCGCGGGTGCGGGCGAAGGACGGCGCGACGGTCCGCCTCCCCGCGAGCACCTCGGACATCGAGGACGGCTACGTCACCGTCGGCGTGATCGTCGGTGACGACGTGTGCGGCGACTCCGACAGCGAGGTCTCGCTCTCCGACTTCACGCTCTCCTACTCCGGCCGGCCCACCGTGCCCAGGACGGTCGGCGACTTCTTCTCCGACGCGGTCACCGACGTGCAGGTGGTGATCCCCAGCGACGCCACGGACGACGTGGTGGAGGCGGGCCTCGCCGCGGTCGCCGCCGTCGCGGACCGCTACCGCGGCGACACCGACGTCACGATGGTGCTCGGCGGCGCGACGAAGGCCGGCCCGCTCGTGCGGCTGGTGATGCTCGACTCCGCGGACTCGCTCTCGGCGAGCGTCCGCACCTCCGGCGAGACGCCCGTGCTCGAGATCGACGGGCAGGACCAGGACCTCGCGGACGCCGCGGCGGCCCTCGACAGCGACGGCCTGGCCCTGGGCGGGACCGGCGCGGTCACCGCGCTCTCCGACCAGGCCTCCGGCGCCACGACGGCGAGCGCGACGGCCGCCGCCGACGGCGAGGACGTGCCGCTGGCCGACCTCGGGATCGAGGACATCACGCTCGACGGCAGCGGCACGGCGTCCAGCTACGACGTCGTGCGCCAGGACGTGTTCGGCGGCTCCGTCGACGGGCTCGACCTGCACCTGACCGGCGTGCACACGGCCGTGCCGAGCGACGTGGACGCCCGGGTGGACGCCTACCTCAACGGTCACCTGGTCGGCTCGCAGGCGCTGGGCGAGGACACCGGCCTCACGCTCGACCTGCACGCCGACGGCGACGACCTGCGCGGCGACAACGCGCTGGAGCTGCGCCTGGTGAGCACCTGCTCGGCCTCGGGCCTGCCGATCGACGTGGAGATCTCCGGCAGCGACTCGACCGTCTCCGCCACCCGCGGGACCGGCGACCTCGGCGCCCTCGCCAGCTGGCCCCAGGTGGCGCCCGGTGCGCTGGCGGTGGCCGTCGGGTCGGCGGCGTCCTCGACGCCCGACGCGGCGGTGGACGCGGCGACCCTGCTCGTGGCCCTCCAGCGGGCCTCGACCGACCAGATCGTGCCCGAGCTCGTCGACGCCTCCGACCTCGAGGACGGCTCGCGCAGCGGCCTCCTCGTGGGCGCGGGGGAGGACGACTCCGACGCCCTCGACGCCGGCCTCTCGCTCTCGGACCTGCGGGTGCTCGACACCGGCTCCGGCTCCTTCGCGCTGGCCAGCAGCTCGCCGTTCGCGGCCCTGCAGTCGGTGCGGGTCGGCAGCCACGACGTCCTCGTGCTCGGCGGGTGGGAGCCCGACAACGCCGACGGCGATGACGTCGCCCTCATGCACACCGTCGCCGCGTGGGTGGGGCGCAAGGGCTGGTCGGAGGTGACGGGCACCTACGTGGTGGCCAACGACGCCGGGACGGTGGCGCAGCTCGCCGCGGACACCGCCACCCCGCAGGAGGCCGTCATCGACCGCACCGGGAGCTCGGTGTGGTGGCTGGTGCTGGGCGGGGCCGCCCTGGCCCTGCTGCTCGCCCTCGGGTGGGTGGCGCGGCGCCGGCAGCGGGTCGCGCTGGCCCGGCTGGTGCACGCGCAGCAGGCGTACGACGCGACCGGGCCGTCGCAGGCGTGACGCGGCGCGGGCTGACGAGCGACTGACGAGCGACTGACGAGTACTGCCCGAGGCACCTGGCTGACGGCACCGGACGACGAGCGGAGGGGGGACATGGACGAGCACAGCGCGGGCGGCGCGACCGGGACGGTCGACGTCGAGTTCCTCGGGCTGCGCGAGGACGACCTCGTCACCGGTGCCGCCCCCGTCGTCGCCCTGGACGGCGTGGTGCCGGCCGTCGAGACCGGGCCGCTGCGGCTGCGGCGGTCGGGTGCGCTGTCGGGTGCGCGGTCGGGTGCTGGCGCCCGGGACGCGCACGCGCCCACCGCGGCGCCGGTGCTCCCGGGCGAGTCGGGCGTGCCGGACGGCGGGCGGGCCGGCGTCCTGCTTGATCCGGCGCTCGATCCCGCGCTGGAGCCTGCGCCCGCGCCCACCCGGGCCGCCGCGCCCCGCTCGCGCGGGCGGCGGGTGCGGGGGACGTGGTGGGTCTTCGCGACCGGCCTGCTCGTGGGCGCCGTGGCCTCCGCGTGGGGGCTGCGCGCCGGGTGGCTGATGGACTACGGCGACGCGATGGCGCACCTGACGATCGCCCGCCGCATCCTCGACTCGCGCAGCCCGGGCATCTCCCAGCTCGGGACGGTCTGGCTGCCGGTGCCGCACCTGGTGCTGCTGCCGTTCGTGCAGTCGCTGTGGCTGTTCCACACCGGTCTGGCGGGCAGCATCGTCAACACGCTGTGCCTGGCGTCGACGGCGACGGCGGTCTTCCGGATCGGGGCCCACCTCGGGCTGGGGCTGCCGGCGCGGCTCGCGGCGGTGGCCGTGGTGCTCACCAACGTCAGCCTCCTCTACGTCGCGACGACCGCCCTCACCGAGCCGCTGCTGCTGGCGCTCATGACGGGCGCGGTCGCGGGCGCGACGGGGTGGGTGTTCAGCGAGCGGAAGCTGAGCGGCGGCGAGCTGACGGTGTTCTGCGGCGTCCCGCTCGGCCTCTCCGTCCTCACCCGGTACGAGGCCTGGCCTCTCGCGCTGGCCTGCGGCATCTACGTGGCGATCGTGGTGCTGCGGCGCGGCGACGGCTGGGGGCGCGCGGTGCGGCTGACGCTCGGGCTGGCCACGCCGTCCCTGCTCGGCATCGCCTGGTGGCTGGCGTACAACCAGGCGGTCTACGGCAGTCCGCTGGAGTTCCTGACCGGCGAGTACTCGGCCTCGGCGTTCGCCGACACGTACGCGGCGCGCGGGCAGCTGACGACCGCCGGCCACCTCGGGCTGAGCCTGCGGGTGATGTGGGCGGCGCTGACCGACACCGTCGGCCTGGTGCCGCTCGTGCTGGCCGGCGCCGGCCTCGCGCTGCTGACCTGGCGCCGCGGGCTCGACGACCGCGCCCTCGCGCTGTGGGTGCTCGGCGCCCCGACCGTCTTCCTCACGTTCTCCCTGTTCGCCGGGCAGCACGTCATGTTCAACGACGCCTCGATCCCCACCGGCGCCTACAACAACCGGTACGTGCTCTCGGCGGTGCCGTGGGTCGCGTGCCTCGTGGCCTACCTCGTGGACGTCGTCTCCATGCCCGTGCTGCCGGGGCGGCTCGCGACGCTCACGACCCGGGTGCTGGGGCCGGTGCGGCTGCGGGGCGCGGTGGTGGCCGGGCTCGTGGCGGTCGGGCTCGTCGGCCAGGTGCTGTGGTGGGCGGGCGACCCGTACGGCCGGATGGTCGTCGTCGAGGAGGGCCACCTGCAGGCCGTCGACTACGTCGACCGCAAGGCCGCCGCGACCTGGCTCGGTGAGCACTACGACGGCGGCGACATCCTCATGGACGAGAGCGCGACCCTCGTCGCGCCCGTCATCGGCCTGCCGCAGCG
Source organism: Nocardioides sp. GY 10127 (assembly GCF_004919085.1). GTDB lineage: Bacteria > Actinomycetota > Actinomycetes > Propionibacteriales > Nocardioidaceae > Nocardioides. The sequence goes on from NZ_STGL01000009.1 coordinate 248,036, forward strand.
CGACTTCTGGAACCGAGCCACCGGCGACCTCTTCGACGAGGCCCTCGCCGACCCGTACGACCACGCCCGCTGGGTGTGGGTGCGCGTGGACCTCACCGCCGACGAGCTCAGCAACTCCTCCTCCGCCGACCGCGTCGCTGCCGCCGTCGCCGCCGACCCCGCGCTGCTCTCGCGGTACGTCGTCGCGTACGTGAACGAGGACGTCGCGATCTACCGCCGGATCGGGGACCCGTCGTGAGCGGGGGTTCCGGGGAGCCGCGGGGGGGTCAGCCGCCGCGGGCGCCGCGTCCCGTCTACCGCCCTGCGCCTTCGAAGGGGCCGGGTGGTGCTGGTGCTGGCGCTGCCGGTGCTGCTCCGGCGGGTGCGTCTGGGGGCGGTGCTACGTCGGCCGCCGGCCCCCGCCGTCCTGCCCCGCGTGTGTACCGTCCGGCGCCGTCCAAGCGTGCCCCCGCGGCTGATGAGGCGGCTGCGGCGGCTGCTGCGGCTGCTGCGGCTGCTGCGGCCGATGAGGCTGCTGAGGCCGCTGGTGAGTCGCGGGGGGCTGCCCCGGGGCCGGCCGAGCGTTCGGTCCTCGTGTCCGCGAGGACCGTTCTGGCCCGCGACGAGTCCTCCCACGCTCAGCAGGCACCGGCTGAGGACGCTTCGGTCCTCGCGCCCACGAGGACCGAAGCGGAGCAGCCGCCCGGGGCCGGTGCCGACGCGGCTGGGCCTGGTGCTGGCGGGTCGGCCGGCACTGCTGAGTCCGCTGGTGCTGCTGAGCCCGCTGAGGCGCTGCTGCCGGCCGATCAGCCTTCGGTCCTCGCGGACACGAGGACCGAACGCCTCCCCGACGAGGGTGTCCACGCTCAGGAAGACCCGGCTGCGGAGGCTTCGGTCCTCACGGGGCACGGGAACCGGCTGTCGGGCGGCGCGCTGCCGGCCGGGACACCGTCGGTCGAGGAGCTCACCCAGCAGGTGGCCCGCGAGGTGGCCGCCGAGAACGCGCATCGCCGGGCTGCCGCCAAGGCTGCGGCCGAGCGGCAGGCGGCGAGGCGGCACGACGACTGGGTCGAGGTCGAGCGCCGTGAGCGCGACCGCATCGCGGCCGAGCGGCTCGCCGCTGCCCGGCTCGAGGCGATCGAGGAGGAGCGACTCGCCGCCGAGCAGGCTGAGGCGGAGCGTCTGGCTGCCGAGCGTGCGGAGGCGGAGCGTCTTGAGGTAGCTCGTCGTGAGGCTGAGCGCCTCGCGGCTGAGCGGGCCGCGGCTGCACGGCTGGAAGCGGCTCGGCTTGCCGAGGAGCGGCGGCTCGAGGCCGAGCGCCTGGAGGCTGCACGCCGTGAGGCCGAGCGTCTTGAGGCCGAGCGTCTTGAGGCAGCTCGCCTGGAGGCGGAGCGGCTCGAGGCGGAGCGGCTCGAGGCAGTTCGTCGTGAGGCCGAGCGTCTTGAGGCAGCTCGCCTGGAGGCGGAGCGGCTCGAGGCAGTTCGTCGTGAGGCTGAGCGGCTAGAGGCCGAGCGGCTAGAAGCCGAGCGGCTTGAGGCAGCGCGCCGGGAAGCAGAGCGCCTGGAGGCGGAAAGGCTCGCGGCCGAACGGGCTGAAGCCGAGCGCCTGGAGGCGGAGCGGATCGAGGCTGCCCGCCGTGAGGCAGCCCGCCTGGAGGCAGCGCGCCGCGAGGCCGAGCGGCTGGCCGCCGAGCGGGCCGCGGCGGAGCGGGCCGAGGCGGAGCGGGCCGAGGCCGCCCGCATCGAGGCAGCCCGCATCGAGGCAGCCCGTCTGGCGGCGGAGCGGGCCGAGGCCGAGCGACTCGCCGAGCAGCGGCTGGCCGCGGAGCGCGAGCAGCTGGAGGCGGAGCGTCGTCGGCTGGAGGCGGAGCGGCTCGCGGCCCAGCGCGCCGAGGCGGAGCGCCTGGAGGCGGAGCGCGTCGAGCGCGAGCGCCTGGAGGCCGAGCGGGCCCAGCTGGAGGCGGAGCGCCGGCGCCTGGAGCAGGAGCGACTGGCGGCCGAGCGGGCGGAGGTCGAGCGGCGGGAGGCGGCCGAGGCCGAGGCCCGGCGCCGCGCCGAGGCCCAGGCCGAGCAGGACCGCCTCGAGGCCGAGCGCCGCGAGCAGCAGCGTCGGGAGGAGGCGCAGCAGGCCGCGGCCCGGCGCGACGCCGAGCGGCAGGAGCTGGAGCGCCTCGAGCTGGAGCGCGTCGCCGCCGAGCGCGCCGAGGCCGAGCGGCGCGAGCGCGCCGAGGCCGAGTGGCTCGCCGCGGAGCAGGCAGAGGCCCGTCGCCTGGAGGCCGAGCGCGCGGAGGCCGAGCGCTTCGCCGGCGAGGCCCGTCGACTCGCCGCCGAGGCGGAGCGGCTCCTCCGGGAGGCCGCCGAGGCCGAGCGCGCCGTCGAGGAGGCGCAGCGCGCCCTGGCCGAGCTCGAGCGCGCCGAGCACGAGGCGCGTCAGCGCGCCGAGGCCGAGCACCTCGCCCGGGAGCGGGCCGAGGCCGAGCGGCTGGAGGCGGACCGCCTCGCCCAAGTCCAGGCGGCGGAGGCGGAGGCCGAGCGCCTGGCCGCCGAGCACGCGCAGCAGGCCGAGGCCGAGCGGCTCGAGGCAGAGCGGGTGGACGCTGCGCGGGCCGAGTCCGAGCAGGCCGCCGCCGCGCTGGCAGCGCAGGGGGCGGTCGAGGCCGAGCGCGCCGCCCTCGAGCAGGCCGAGCACGACCGGCTCCTCGCCGAACGCGCCGAGCGGGAGGCCGAGGAGGCTGAGAGCGCCCGCCGACCCAGCCGTCGGGGCGGCCTCCTGAGGCGCCTCCTCGGCACCACGGACACCCCCGGCGCCGGCGCCCCCGGCGCTCCCACGGGCGAGCCGATGGCCGAGCAGCCGGCGGAGCAGACGGCAGCGGGGGAGCCCGGCGACGCGACGGAGCCCTCGGGCGACGGTCCGGACCGACCCCAGTTCACCCTGCTGCGCGGGTTCCTCGAGGACGCCCTCTCCACCTCCGAGCAGGAGGGGCCCGCGGCCGCCGAGGCGTCCGCCACGCCCGCAGCCGAGCAGACGCCCGACGTGCCCGCCCACGACCCGGCCACCGCCGACGTGACCGCGCCCGCCGCGAGCCACGCCGACACCGCGGACGACACCGCCGATGACACCGCCGATGACACCGCGGGCGACACCGCGGGCGACACCGCCGACACCGCCGACACCGCCGCCGCGGCCGACGACCGCGCCGCCGACGAGCCCGACGCCGACGCGACGGCCGAGACCCACACCGACGCCACCACCGACGAGACCCACCCCGCCGCGGACACCCACGCGGACACCCACGCGGACACCCACGCGGACACCCCCGACGACACCCCCGACGACACCCCCGAGGACACCGACGACGACGGCCCCGGCACCCCGGGCACCGGGCTGGGCCGCACCCCCGGCAACGACGGCCCGGCCGGCGGCCACCACCGCCCCGACCCGGGCCTCCTGCACGTCACGGACGGCAGCGGCGCGCTGGCGCTGCTCGCGGACGCACCGGACCTCGACACCGTCCTCACCGACCCGGTCCGGCACCCGCAGGCGCGGCAGGCCCGGCACACCCAGGACGCGTCGGAGCACCGCGCGGACCACACCGGCCTGACCGTCGTCCTCCCGCAGGACGACCAGCCCGACCAGAGCAACAAGACCGACCAGCAGAACAAGACCGACCAGCCCGACCCCTTCACCACCCGGCTGCCCGCGGGCCTGCTGGTGGACCGCGCGGGCACCCGGGCGCCGGGCGACGTCCTCGGCACGGTCGAGGACGACGTCACCCCGGAGCTCCTGCGCGAGCACGTCACCGAGCACCAGCACACGGGGGACGCGTGGCCGCTCACGGCGGCGGACCTGGCGCTGCCCCACCTCGCCCCGCTCGACCTGGAGGCACACCCGGCGGACCCGTACCTGTCGAGCCGCATGAGCTACCGCACCGCCCTGCGCGAGGGCTGGCTGCCGTGGCGGGCGGCGGACGGCGTCCTCGTGGTGGCGACGCTGGGGGAGCCGACCGCGGAGGTCCGGGCGAGCATCGCGGCGCACGTGGCGGCCGACGAGGTGCGGTTCCGCTCGGTGACGAGCGCGCAGCACTGGGCCGAGGTCGAGCGGCTGCACCGGCCGCGGCTGCTGTTCCACGCGGCTGACTGGCTGGCCGAGCAGAACCCCGAGGCGTCCGCCCGCAGCGGCCTGACCCGCTGGCAGCAGTGGGCCCCGCTCGCGCTGCTCCTCGCGCTCGTGGCCGGACTGGTGGCGTCCCCGATGCTCACCACGATCCTCACGCTGACCCTGGCCAGCGTCCTGTTCACCGCCTCGGTCCTGTTCAAGACCGCGGCGGCGGCGCTGGTGCCGGTGCGCCGGCTGCGCGAGCAGCGGGCCCGCCTGGCGGAGATGAAGGCCCGCGAGGCGGAGGGGCTGGCGCCGATCTGGCGCGACCGGGTGCCGGACGACGAGCTGCCGATCTACACCGTCCTCGTGCCCGCGTACCACGAGGCGTCCGTCGTGGAGAAGGTCCTCACGAACGTCGGCGTGCTCGACTACCCGACGGACAAGCTCGACGTGATCCTCCTGCTCGAGGAGGACGACACGGAGACGCTGGCCGTCGCCCGGGCGATGAACCCGCCGGACTACGTGCGGATCGTCGTGGTGCCGGCCGGCTCCCCGCAGACCAAGCCCCGCGCCTGCAACTACGGCCTGGCGTTCGCCCGCGGCCGCTACGCCGTCATCTTCGACGCCGAGGACCGCCCCGACCCCGACCAGCTCCGCAAGGCCGTCGAGGCGTTCAGCCGCGACGAGTTCGAGCGGGCCACCGGCCTGAGCGACCGGCCGCCGCTGGCCGTCGTCCAGGCGTCGCTGCACTACTTCAACGCCGACTACAACGTGCTCACGCGGCTGTTCGCGATCGAGTACGCGCACTGGTTCGAGGCGATGCTGCCGGGCATGGAGATGATGCGTCTCCCGCTGCCGCTGGGCGGCACGTCGAACCACTTCGACACCGAGGTCCTGCGGGCGCTGGGCGCCTGGGACCCCTACAACGTCACCGAGGACGCCGACGCCGGGCTGCGCGTGACCCTCATGGGCTACCGGGTCGGCGTGATCTCCTCCTCCACCGGCGAGGAGGCCTGCTCGGCCACGGCCGCCTGGGTGCGCCAGCGGACCCGCTGGATCAAGGGCTACCTCATGACCACGGCGGTCAACACCCGCCACCCGGTCCGGTTCGTGCGCCGCACGGGCCTCGGGGGCGTCGTCGGCATGTTCGGCCTCGTCGCGGCCACCCCGGTCGCGTTCATGGCCTACCCGCTGGCCCTGCTGTTCAGCCTCGTCATCGGCCTCGGCGTGCACCTGCCGGGCGTCGTCCTGCCGGACGTGCTCGTGCGCGTCGGCACCGTCTCCTTCATCGCCGGCAACCTCGTCATGGTCGTCGCCGCGGGCCTGGCCGCGGCGTGGCGCTACACCTGGCGCATCGGCGCGTTCGCCCCGCTGTACCCCGTCTACTGGCTGCTGCACTCGGTGGCCGCGTGGCGGGCGTTCTACCAGGTCCTGTTCGACCCGCACCGGTGGGAGAAGACCCCGCACGGACTCACCGAGGACTACGAGAGCGATGCCCATGCCTGAGCAGCCCGCCCAGCAGTCGATCCAGCAGTCGAACCACGAGCCGGTCACGCAGCCGACCCCGCAACCGGCCCCCCAGCCGCCCCATCACCCGGCCCCGCCTGCGGTCACGGCCGTCCCGTCGTCCGGGCCGGGAAGCCTCCCGCGCGACGTGCCGGGCCCGGACGTCACGCGCCCGCTGCGCCCCCGCGTCGCCTACGTGCTGCCCGTGTACAACGAGGGCGAGAACCTCGCCTACTTCCACGCGACGCTGGTGGGCGCGCTGCGGGCGCGGCCGGACCTCCAGGTGGAGTTCGTGTACGTGGACGACGGCTCGCGCGACGACTCCCTCGACCAGCTGCTCATGCTGCGCGAGCAGGACCCCCGCGTCACCGTGCTCTCGCTGTCGCGCAACCGCGGCCACCAGACGGCCGTCACCGCCGGGCTCGACGTGGTCGAGGACGCCGACGCGGTGATCGTCATGGACACCGACCTCCAGGACCCGCCGTCGATCAGCCTCGAGATGGTGCACCGCTGGGAGCTCGGTGCCGACGTGGTCTACGGCCAGCGCCGCAGCCGGCAGGACACGCACTTCAAGCGCTGGACGGCGTTCGCCTTCTACTGGGTGCTCGACAAGCTCTCCGACGTCGCGATCCCGCGCAACACCGGCGACTTCCGGCTGATGGACCGCCGCGTCGTCGCCGAGGTGGCCCGCTACCGCGAGCACGACCGCTTCCTGCGCGGCATCGTCGCGCACGTCGGGTTCCGCCAGGAGGCGCTGCTCTTCGACCGCGACGCGCGGTTCGCCGGCACGTCCGGCTACCCCCTGCGCACGATGCTGCGCTTCGCCGCCAACGGCATCATCGGGTTCTCCACCACGCCGCTGTCGATGATCTCCCGCCTCGGCGGGTTCATCTCGGCGCTGTCGGTGCTGGTCGCGGCCTACATCGCCGGGGTCAAGATCTTCACCCCGGAGCACGCGGTGCCCGGGTGGGCGTTCCTGGGCGTCGGCATGTTCCTGCTGTCGGGCCTGCAGATCATGATGATCGGCGTCATCGGGTCCTACCTCGGACGCGTGTACGCGCAGAGCCAGGGCCGGCCGCTGTACTCGCTGGCGCTGTTCGCGCGCGGCGTGCCCGCGGGCACGCCCCGCCGCCCCGACCCGGCCGAGCTGGGGCTGGCCGGGAACGTGGCCAGCAACGTCGGCGCCGGGAACGTCGCGATCAGAGGGACGGCCGCCAGCGACGCAGCTCGCGGCTGAACGCCTCGGCGTCGACCATGCTGCGGTCGACCGTCATGGGCTCCTGCCCGGCGTTCGCCAGCTCGACGCGCCAGCCCCGCGAGCCCGGCTCGCCGGACATCGTCACCGCGGTGGCGCCGTCGTAGACGTCGAAGCGCTCGGCCTCGTCGCGGTGCCGCACGGTGACGACGCCGAGGGAGTCGATCTCCACCGACGCGGGCGCCTTGCGCAGCACCAGCGCCACCACGAGGAGGACGACGGCCACGACCGCCGCGCCCACCATGAGCGGGTGGGCGGAGGCCACGTCGGCGAACGGCTGCGACCAGTCGGCGAGGATCGCGGAGTAGGCGGTGACGCCGGCCGCGACCGCGGCCAGCACCAGCAGCAGCGAGGAGACGGCGTTGCCGCGGCTGCCGGAGACCGCCACGGACGCCGGTCCGGGGTCCACCGCACCGGCGGCAGCGGGCCGGGAGACGGCAGGGGCCGCAGCCGCCGCCGTCGGCTCCCCGCCCCGCGGGCCGGTGCCGGCCTCGGCGGCGCGCAGCCGCGCGGTGACCTCGGCGAGCTGCGCGGTGAGCTCCTCGACGCGCTGCTCGGCGGAGAGCCGGTCCTGGTAAGCACCCTCGACCAGCTCGTGCGCGTGCCGGACGGAGGACTCGACGGCCTGGCGCTCGACCTCGCGCTGGGCCAGGGCGTCCTCGGCCTCGCCGCGCAGGCGTGCGGCTTCGGCGGCCGCGTTCTCGGCGGCGATCCGGGCCTGGACGGCCTCGGCGAGCTCGGCGGCGTGCCGCTGCTCGGCGGAGGCGATGTCCTGCAGCGCCTCGACGGTGCGCTGCTCGGCGGCCTCGCGCTCGGCCTGGGCGGCGGCAGCCGTCTCGGCGGCGGCGCGCGCGGACTCCTCGGCCTCGGCGCGCAGCCCGGCGGCCGCGGCAGCGGCCGCCTCCGCGACGGTGCGGGCCTGGTGCGCCTCGCCGGCCTGGCGGGCCTCGGTCGCGGCGGCGGCCTCGGCGGCGGCGCGGCCCTCGTGGGCCATGCGCGCGGTCTCGGCCTCCTGCTCGGCGGCCCGGTGGGCGGCGGAGAGCGCCGCGGCGGCCGCGGCGGCGGCGACGGCCTGCTCGCGCGCGGACTCCTCCGCGGCGTGCCGCTCGTCCTGGGCGGTGCGGGCCTGCTCGGCGGACGCCAGCGCGGACTGCTCGGCGGCCTGGCGCTCGGCCTGGGCCCGGCCGGCGGCCTCGGTCGCGGCGGCAGTGGCCTGCTCGGCGGCCTCGCGGGCCGCGGCGGCGACGCGGGCGGCCTCCTCGGCCACGGTCCGGGCCTGGTGCGCCTCCGCGGCCAGCCGCAGCTGCTCCTCGGTGGTGGCCTCGGCGGCGGCGCGGGCCTCGTGCGCGGCGCGCGCGGAGCCGGCCTCGGTCTCGGCGATCTGCCGGGCCTCGGTGAGCTCGGCGGCGGCGGTGAGCGCCGCGGTGGCCTGCTGCTGGGCGGCCTCCTCGGCGGCGCGGCGCTGCTGCTGGGCGACGTCCGCGGCCTCGGCAGCGACCAGGGCGGCGGCCTCGGCCCCCTCGCGGGCGGCCTGGGCGCCGGTGGCGGTCTCGGCGGCGGCGCGCGCGGCCTCCTCCGCCTCCCCGCGCAGCCGGGCGGACTCGGCGGCGGCCGCCTGCGCGGCCTCGTGCGCGGCGTGGGCAGCGGCGGCGGCCTCGGCCTGCTCCAGCGCGCGCTGGTCGGCCAGCGTCCGCTCGGCGTGGGCCTGCTCGGCGACCTGCTCGGCGGCGAGGCGCTGCTGCTGGGCGTCCTCGGCGACGCGGGCGGCCTCGGCGGCGGCCTGCTCGGCGCGGGTGCGGTCGCCGTGGGCGGCCGCGGCCTCCTCGGCCCGGGCGCGGGCCTCGGACTCGGCGTGGGCGCGCGCGGCCAGCGCGTCGGCGGCGGCCTGGCCCTGCTCGGCGGCGGTGGTCTCGGCGAGGGCGCGGGCGCTGATCGCCGCGGCGGCGCTCGTCTCGGCGGCCTCGCGGGCGGCGACGGCCTCGGCGGCGGTGGCCTCGGCGGCCTCGCGGGCCTCGGCGGTGGCCTGGGCGCGCTCCTCGGCCATCCGGGCGGCGTGCTCGGCGTTCTCCCGGTCGGAGTGGGAGAGGGTGGCGGCCTCGCCGTGGGCGGTGGCGGCCTGCTCGGCGGCCAGCCGGGCCGTGTGGGCCTGCTCGGCCTCGGCGATCCGGGCGGTGGCGGCCTCCTCGGCGGCCTGCCGGGCGGCGAGGGCCTCCTGGACGGCGGCGGCCCGCTCGGCCGCCTTCTTCTCGGCCTCGCGCTGGGCGTCGGCGGCGGCCGCGGCGGCCTGCTCGGCGTCCGTGCGGGCCCGCTGCGCCTCCTCGAGGGCCTCGGCGGTCTCGGCGGTGCGCTGCTCGGCCTCGTCCCGGCGCTGGACGTGCTCGAGGACGGCGGCCTCGGCGACCTCCCGCGCGGCGACCGCGTCGGCCAGCGCCCGCTCGGCGGCCTCGCGGGCCTGCTGGGCCTCGGCGGCGGCGCGGGCGTGCTCGGCGGCGGCCTCGTCCGCGGCCTGTCGCGCCCGGGCGGACGCGGCGGCGGCCTCCTCGGCGACCAGCCGCTCGGCGGCCTGCTCGCTGGCGGCCTGCTCGGCGCTCACGCGGAGCCCGGCGGCGCGCTCGGCGGCCGCGGTCTGGGCCGCGATCCGCGACTGCATCTCCTCGAGGGTGGGGGCGTCGAGGGGCGTCTCGCCCTTGCGGCGGCGCCAGCGGCTGGAGGAGGCGCCCGAGGCGGGATCGGTGGGCGGCGTCGCGGAGCTGTTCATGGCGGGCTCAGGCTACCGTGGCGGTCCCTTCCGTCACTCCTTCCCCGCCCACTCCGAGGGCGGGGACGGTCACGTCGCGGCGTCGGCCCAGGGGGAGGGTCAGTAGACGAGCGCCTGCACCCCGTCGGCGAGGACCTCCTCGGCGAACACCGCGGCACCGGCGATCCGGACGCCGGGCAGGGTGTCGGCCTCGCCGATCGAGCGGCGCGCGGCGCACTGCCCGCACACCGTGACCGTGCCGAGCTCGCGCACGAGCCCGATCAGCTCGTCGACGTCCGTGGCGTGGGGGAGGTCGAGGCTGCGCCCGTGGTCGGGGGTGCCCCACCACGCGGACTCGCCCGTCAGCCACAGCGAGACCTGCGCGCCCGAGGCGGCCGCCGCCGCGGCCACCGTGAGGCCCTGGTTGGCGCGCTCGGGGGCGTCGGCTCCGGCGGTGACCTTGAGGACGAGGGGACGCATGGGGCGAGCCTAGGACGTGGCCCTGACCGGCCCCTCGAAGCAGACCGCTCAGCCTTTACCTCCGCGCGGGCGTGACGGCGCCACCGCTGGGTAGACACCTGTTCGGTGGCCGCCGCCGGCCGCCCGCAGCGGCCCCGGCCGCTGCCCACGGACGCGCCGTGGGCCCCTGCCCACAGCGCGCGGCGACGGCACGGACGCGGCGGAGGGGTTCGCATCCGGCCGTCGCCCCTTCCCCGGCCGCCTCCTCGGCGGGTGCCGGGGGAGGGGCTCCCGGGCGTCGGCACGCTTGGCCGGGTGAGGCGGGTGTTCGTTAGGCTCCTCGGGTGCCCATCGAGCTGCCCCCGAACCTGCACCTGAACTGCGCCCCCGTCGTCTGGCTGCTGGGGACGTGGCGCGGCAACGGCCACGGCGACTACCCGACCATCGACGGGTTCCAGTTCGGGCAGGAGATCGTCTTCCAGCAGGACGGCCGCCCGTTCTTCCACTACTTCGCCCGCTCCTGGATCGTCGACGAGCAGGGCAAGAAGGTCCGCGACGCCGCCCAGGAGACCGGGTTCCTCCGCTGCCCCGAGCGCGGCAAGGTCGAGCTGGTCATCTCGCACTCCAGCGGCATCAGCGAGATCTGGTACGGCGTGGCCGAGGACGGGAAGATCGAGATGCGCACCGCCGGCGTCTCGTACACCGAGTCCGCCAAGCCCGTCACCGGCGGCCACCGCCTCTACGGGAACGTCGACGGCGACCTGCTCTACGCCTACGACATGGAGGCCGTCGGCCAGGAGCTCCAGCCGCACCTGTGGGCGCGGCTCCAGCGGGCCTGACCGTTTCCACAGGGCGGGGCGCAGCGCCCCGGCCGCTCCTCCCGCCTGGCAGGATGGCGTCCGTGGAGGACGAGGACCTGCGTGACCGGCTCCGCGGCAGCGGCTACCGGATGACGCCCCAGCGCGAGCTCATCCTGCGCGCCGTCCAGGCCCTCGAGCACGCCACCCCGGACGAGGTGCTCGCCGAGGTCCGGCAGCACTCCGCCGCCGTCAACGCCTCCACCGTCTACCGCACCCTCGAGGTGCTGGAGACGCTCGGGCTGGTCCGCCACGCCCACCTCACCGATCGCGCCCCGACCTACCACGTCGTCGAGGAGCACGAGCACTTCCACCTCGTCTGCCGCGCGTGCGGCAAGGTGACGAGCGTGGACGCCGAGCAGGCCGCCGCGTTCGTGGAGCAGATCCGCGCCGGCCACGGCTTCGTGGTCGACCGCGGCCACCTCGCCGTGTTCGGCACCTGCGAGGTGTGCCCGCCGCCCGGGGCCGAGGACGAGCAGGAACACTCGCACCACGCGTCCCGTTAGGACTGTCATGCCCGACCCCAGCCCGCAGCCCAGCCGGCAGCCCAGCCCCCTGCTCGCCCTTCCCGGCGCGGTCGCCGGCGACGGCGTCGACGCCCCGGTGGCCGCCCACTACGGCTCCTTCCACGCCGAGCAGCGGCGGCTGGTGGCGAGCGAGGGCTTCGTGGACCTCTCGCACCGCGACGTCCTGCGCATCTCCGGCCCCGACCGCCTGACCTGGCTGCACGACCTCACCACCCAGTTCTTCCGCGACCTCGCGCCCGGCCGCTGGACCCACGCCCTCCTGCTCTCCCCGCAGGGCCACGTCGAGCACGCCTTCACCGGCGTCGACGACGGCGAGGCGTTCACGCTGCACACCGAGCCCGGCCGCGGCGAGGCGCTCCTCGCGTTCCTCACGCGGATGGTCTTCTGGAGCAAGGTCGAGCTCGAGGACGTCACCGACGAGCTGGCGGTCACCTGGCGCGCCAAGCCGGGGGTCGCCGTCGCGGTCGAGGACGCCGAGGAAGCCGGCGTCGAGCCGCACCGCCAGGGCTACGACCTGGTGCCGCGCGAGCAGCTGGCGTCCTACGCGGCCGCGGCCGGCCCCGCCGCCGGGCTCTGGGCCTTCGAGGCGCTGCGCATCGAGCGCGGCGAGCCGCGGCTGGGGATCGACACCGACGAGCGGACCATCCCCAACGAGGTCGGCTGGGTCGGCCCCGCCGTCCACCTGGACAAGGGCTGCTACCGCGGCCAGGAGACCGTCGCCCGCGTGCACACGCTGGGCCGGCCGCCGCGCCGGCTGGTGATGCTGCACCTCGACGGCACCGAGAACCGGCTCCCCGCGGCGGGCTCCCCGCTCACCGTGGCCGGGGACGAGCGCGGCAAGGAGATCGGGTTCGTCGGCTCGTCCGCGCGCCACCACGAGCTGGGCCCGATCGCGCTGGCCCTGGTCAAGCGCAACGTCCCGATCGACGCGACCCTCGTCGTCGACGGGATGCCCGCCGGCCAGGAGGTCGTCGTCGACCCGGAGGTCGGGCTGCACGTGCGGCCGACGCTGCGCTGAGCCTTCTCGCTCTTCGTGGGGGCCGGGCTCAGCCGCGCCGGTACATCACGTGCGTGTCGGTGGGGGCGTGGGTGAAGCCCAGCTTGTCGCGGTAGACGCGGACGGCGGGGTGGTTGTCGGACTCGACGTAGAGCAGCACCTCGGCGACCCCGAGGCCGTGCAGGTGGTGCAGCCCGGCGAGGGTGAGCACCGCCCCCAGGCCCCGGCCCTGCGCGGCGGGGGAGACCCCGACGACGTAGACCTCGCCCGTCGCGGCGTCGTGCTGCTTGGTCCAGTGGAAGCCGAGGAGCTCGCCCTCCCTGCCGCCCTCCCTGCCGCCCTCCACGGAGCGTGCAAGCAGCAGGCCGTCGGCCGAGAACCACGGCTCGGCCATCCGCTCGGCCAGGTTCGCGGCGTCCATGCCCCCCTGCTCGGGGTGGTGCGCGAAGGCTGCCGCGTTGACGGCGAGCAGGTCCTTGGCGTCGGCGGGGTTGAGACCGTCGTAGCCGCGGACGACCACGCCGTCCGGGACGACCAGCGGGGGCAGGGGCTCGCTCGTCGGGCGGCGCATCACCCAGAGCTCGCGGACGCGGTCGAAGCCGCGGCTGCGGGCCAGGGCGGCCGCGGCCGGGTGGTCGGCGTGGGACCAGGCGGCGAGCGGCTGCCCCGCTGCCTGCCCGGCGGGCTGGTCGTCCGCCTGAGCGAGCAGCGCGTCGAGCAGCCGCCCGCCCACGCCGGCGCCGCGCGCGTCCGGGTCGACGACCAGCGTCACCTCGCCGCCGCTGAGCAGCGCGAACCCGGCGTCCTCGACGAAAGCGGCGACCTTCTCCGGGTGCAGTCGCAGCGTCATCCGCGTGGCCTCGTCGAGCGGGTCGACGCCGTCGTGTCGTGCGGCGGCCCGGGCGACGTGGTCGATGCGTGCGTCCATGCCCGCCAACCTAGTCAACGCGTGATCGGGGTGGATGCGGTGCATCAGCTGCACCGCATCCACCCCGATCACGCACCGGCCGTCACGGCGGCCCTTCCGCCGCTACGGGGTCGCCGAGCGGCGGGCACGGGGCGGGTGCGGGGAACCGGCCGCGGGGCTACGGGGTCGGGGCGGGACGGACCTCCTCGCGGCGTCCCCGGTGCCAGGATCGGGGCCGCGCCGGGCCGCACCGTCCTGTCGCGCCCGCAGTCAGGAGCCCGTGCATGTCGCCAGACCCGTCCACCCCCCAGCGCACCCAGAGCCGAACCCCGAGTCGAGCGCAGAGTCGAGCCCGGCGGCGCCCGCTGCGCGCGGTCCTCGCGCTCGTCCTCGCCCTGACGGCGGCGCTGACCCTGGACGCGACGGCCGGGGTGTCCCTGGCGGGCAGCGCCAGCGCCGCGACGTCCAGCGTGACCGCCGTGACCCCCCTGGCGGGCGCGACCACGGGCGGCACCACGGTCACGGTCACCGGCACCGGGCTGACCGACGCCATGGTGATGATCGGCCCGCAGATCATGACCCTCACGGAGAGCGACGACACCCACCTGGTGTTCGTCACCCCCGCGTCGGCCGCCGGCATGCAGCCGCTCCAGGTGCTCACCACCGGAGGGACCTTCCCCTTCACCTACACCTACGTCGACCCGACCGTCACGGGCGCGAGCCCGGCCTCGGGGACGACCGCCGGCGGCACCGCCGTCACCGTGACCGGCACCTACCTCGAGGGAGTCACCTCCGCGACGATCGGCGGGGTGGCCGCGTCGCTGGTCTCGGTGGCCTCCGACCACGTCGTGCTCACGGCCCCGGCGGGCAGCGGCGCCAACCTGTCGCTCGTGCTCAGCCGCGGCGCGAGCCTCGTGGGCGCCACGACCTGGAGCTACGACGCCCCGGTGATCACGTCGGTCTCCCCGGACCACTCCGCCTCCTCCGGCGGCGGCACCGTGACGATCACCGGCACCGACCTCGGCCCCTCGCCGTCGGTCACGATCGGCGGGACGTCGGCGGCGATCGTGTCCGCGAGCCGGACCGAGATCAAGGCCACCGTGCCCGTCGGTGAGCCCGGCAGCGCGCCGGTGGTCGTGACGGTGGGCGGTCAGGCCTCGAATGCGGCCGCGTTCTCCTACGACGCACCCACCGTCACAAGCGTCTCCCCGAGCGCGGGGATCACCGCCGGTGACACGCTCACGATCACCGGCACGAGCTTCGGGACCTCGCCCACGGTGCGGATCGGCGGGGCGTCCGCCACGCGCGTGAGCGCGTCGCACACTCAGATCGTGGTGACGGCGCCCGGCCACGTCAGCGGGGCGTCGAGCCTGGTGGTGACGTCGAACGGGCAGTCCTCGGCTGCCTTCCCGGTGACCTACGGCGGGCCCGTGGTCACGGCGATGAACCCCGCGACAAGCTCGACGGCCGGAGGCGGCACGGTGACCCTCACCGGCACGGGCCTCGCCGGTGCGAGCGTGACGGTCGGCGGTGGGAGCGCGCTCGTGAGCTCGTCGTCCGAGACCTCCCTGACGTTCACGGTGCCGGCCAGCGCGTCCGGCGGGACGGCGGACGTGACCGTCACCAACGACGGGCTCACCTACGACGCCGGCGACCTCACCTACGACGCCCCCGAGGTGACCGCGCTGTCGGAGGCCTCCGGGCGGGCCGGCGACACCCTCACGCTCACCGGCACGAGCCTCGGCACGGCGCCGACCGTCACGTTCGACGGCGTGGCGGCGAGCGTGGTGTCGGCGACCCACGGCCAGGTGGTCGTCACGGTGCCCGCGCACGCGGCCGGTGCGGTCGACGTGGTCGTCACCCACGACAGCGGCAGCTCCGACCCGGTCACCTTCACGTACCTGGGCGACCCGCCGACGCTCCGCAAGCTCAGCGCCGGGCTCGGCCCGCTCAGCGGCCGCACCGTCGCGATCACCGGCACCCACCTCGAGGACGCCACCTCCGTCACGATCGGCGGCGTCGCGGCGGCGTTCACGGTGAAGAGCGACACGCGGATCGTGCTCACGGTGCCGGCGGGCAAGGCGGGGCTCGTGGACGTCGTGGTGACCAGCCCGACCGGGACGTCCAACGCGCTTCCGTTCCGCTACCTCCCGCGACCGAAGGTGACGTCGCTGAGCCGGGCGCACGGTCGTGCCGGGCAGCGCGTCCGGGTGCGGGGCACGGCGCTGAAGTACGCCACCGCCGTGACGGTGGGCGGCAAGGCGGTGGTCTTCGACGGCTCCATCACCGGGCGCGTCTCCTTCGTCCTGCCGAAGCACGCCCCGGGGTGGGTCGCCGTGCGCGTGACCACCCCCGGCGGCACCTCGCGGGTCACGACGGTGAGCCGGCTGCGGTACCTGGCCGGCTGAGTGCCCCTGCCTTCCGGGCCCCTCTGCCCGCCGGGGCCGCCCATGGGGTGCGGCCCCGGCGCCCTGGCGCCCCGGTGAGCGGCCGGGCTGCTGGTGCCGCAGCGGCCTGACGCCCACCGGGGGAGGAACGGGGTGGATGCGGTGTGTCCGATGCACCGCATCCACCCCGTTGTGCTGCTTGCCGGGGTTGTCCACGGCTCGGGGGCGGACCTTCGTGGCGGACGCGTCGGGCGACCACCCCGCTGCTGACCGGCGGTGTCCCAGCAACGTCGTCGGCCTGCCTGCCGGTTGCTGGCACACCGCTGCACCGCGCCGCAGCTGACCGGCGGTGTCCCAGCAACCCAGTGCGCGTGCCGCGAGGTTGCTCCGCCACCGCCGGCCCGGGACGTCATACGAATCGGCCCTGCAGGACGCCCGGATGTATGACCTCCCGGGCCGCTGCTGACCGGCGGTGTCCCAGCAACGCCGTCGGTCTGCCGTTCGGTTGCTGGCACACCGCCGCACCGGCCCGCAGCGGCCTGACGCCCCGCGGGGGAGGAACGGGGTGGATGCGGTGTGTCCGATGCACCGCATCCACCCCGTTGTGCTGCTTGCCGGGGTTGTCCACGTGCGTGGCGGACGCGCCGGGCGGGCAGCGTCCGGGCATGGACGACGCGGACCTGGCCGACTGCCTGGCGGCGCTCGCGCACCAGGACGGTGTGGTGAGCGCGCGCCAGCTGCGCGAGCGCGCGCCGGTCGACCGCCCGTTCACGGTCGCCGACAGGCAGCGGTGGGAGCGTCGTCGGCTGCTCGCGCGCGTCCACCCCGGCGTCTGGGTCGACCACACCGGCCCGCTCACGGACCGCCAGACCCTCTGGGCCGCGGTGCTCGCGGTGTGGCCGGCCGCGCTGTACCTGGAGTCGGCCCGCGACCCGACCCACCGACCGGTGCACGTGGCGGTCGAGCACGGGCGGCGGCTGAGCGCGCCCGCCGGCGTGCGGCTGCACCGGGTCCGCGGGCTGGCCGCGGTCACCCGAAGCACCGCGTCGCCGCCGCGGGTGGTCGTCGAGGCGAACACTCTCGCGCTGGTGGCGCGGGCGCGCGACGAGACGCAGGTGGTCAGGCTCCTCTCGGACGTGGTGGGCGACCGCGTCACCACGCCCGACCGGTTGCGCGAGGCCGCGCGCGCGTGCCCGCGGCTGCCGCGGCGACGGTTCGTCGAGGCGGTGCTGGACGACGTGGCGGCCGGCGCAAGCTCGGTCCTCGAGCGGCGGTACCTGCGACGCATCGAGCGGGCCCACGGGCTGCCCCGCGGCGTCCGCCAGGCGCCCCGGCCGGGCGGGGCGGGGCTCCAGGACGTCCTGTACCTCGACGGGGCCTGCGGGGTGGAGCTCGACGGCGGCCTCAACCACCACGGGTGGGACGCGCAGGGCAGGGACGCGCGACGCGACCTCGAGGACGCGGCGGCCGGGCTGCACCGGGTGCGGCTGCGCTGGGGTCAGGTCGAGGGGGCGGAGGCGTGCCGGACGGCCGCGCTGCTGGCCTGCGTCCTCGCGCGGCACGGCTGGGCCGGGGCGCCGAGGCCGTGCGGCGCGGGCTGCGTGGTGGGCTGCGTGGTGGGAACGGCCGCCGGCGGACAGACAGCCGAAAAACAGACGTGGCGCCAGGCATCCCGAGAGGGTTCCTGACGCCGCGTGCTGGAGGGGAGGCGCGTGCCCGGTGGTCGGGCGGGGGGTTGCGTCGTGGATCAGGCCTCGACGGCCAGGTCGTCCGCGAGCCGGGCGGCTGCGTCGTCCATCTTGGCGTCCTTCGTCGGCAGCACGAAGCGGTACCCGACGTTGCGGACGGTGCCGATGAGGGTCTCGTTCTCCGGGCCGAGCTTGGCGCGGAGGCGGCGGACGTGGACGTCCACGGTGCGGGTACCACCGAAGTAGTCGTAGCCCCAGACCTCCTGGAGCAGCTGCTGGCGGGAGAAGACCCGGCCGGGGTGCTGCGCGAGGAACTTGAGCAGCTCGAACTCCTTGAAGGTGAGGTCGAGCGGGCGGCCGCCGATCTTGGCCGTGTAGGTGGCGTCGTCCACGAGCACCTCGCCGGAGCGGATGACGTGGGCCTCGGGGTCGGCAGCCTCGCGGCTGGCGGTGAGACGGCCGATGGCCAGCTTGATGCGGGCCTC
The DNA here is from genome assembly GCF_004919085.1 of Nocardioides sp. GY 10127. Classification (GTDB taxonomy): domain Bacteria; phylum Actinomycetota; class Actinomycetes; order Propionibacteriales; family Nocardioidaceae; genus Nocardioides. Next base: position 265,918 of record NZ_STGL01000009.1, read on the forward strand.
GAGCTCGGCGGGGCCGCAGGTGTGGAGGACGACGTCGTCCATGCCCCAGTCGTGGCTGACGACGGCCAGGCCGCCCTCGGTCGTGACCAGGATGACGGGGACGTCGGTGCCCGTGGTGCGGATGAGCCGGCACAGGTCGCGGGCGTGCGCCAGGTCCTGGCGGCCGTCCACGAGAAGCAGGTCGGACTCGGGGGCCTCGAGGAGGGCCGAGCCTTCGGAAGGCAGGATGCGCACGTGGTGACCGAGGAGCGCGAGGCCCGGCAGGACCTCGGCAGACGGTTGCAGTGCGCTGGTGAGAAGCAGGAGCGTGCTCATGCGGTGGGTGTCTCCTCCCATGGGGTGTGGAGAGTTCCGAAACGCAACATTGAGCCTCGGCCTGGTGACTGCTGGTGAATATTAACGAAACGTCCCCGTCACAGTGGAAGGTCCGAACCAGTGAATGAGACGCAGATCATCACCGTCAGGTACTGGGCGGGCGCCAAGGCCGCCGCGGGCACGGATCGTGACGTTCTCGTGACGGACTCGTCGTTGACGGTCGCCGACGTGGTGGCTCGCGCGGTCGACCTCCACCCCGACTCGCGTCTGGGAGAGGTCGTCAAGGCGTGCTCGGTGCTCGTCGACGAGCAGCCGCTGGGCACGCGCGACCCGACGTCCGTGGAGGTGCTCCCCGGCCAGTCGGTGGAGCTGCTGCCGCCGTTCGCGGGCGGCTGAGGCGCGGGCAGGGTCCGGACGGCGTCCGGTGATCGTCCTGGACGCTCGTGACCTGCTGGGTCAGGCGGGAGTGCGAGCGGTCGGCCGGGTCTCTGGGTCCGGCCGACCGCTCGCAATCTCGTGCCCCTGCCCGGCCTTGAAGGCGCGGCCGACGGCCACGGCCACCGGTACGGGCAGGACGGCCCAGAGGACGGTGAGGACCAGGGCGGTCGCCGCCCAGCCGAATGTCAGGTCCATCTCCGTGCTCCTCCTCCGGGTTGTCTTGGTGTGACTCAGGACACGCCCGATGCTAGGTACCCCAGCGGGTACGCCGCGAGGTTCCTGCCGAGCATCTGTCGGCCATGCATGAAATGGCCCGACGGGGTCTGTATGAATCCTGTGTTTCCGGAGCACGTGGCCGCTGGGCGAGATGTTTCATCCCGCTGTCAGCGTACGCTCAGGTCAGGGACAGGTTCGGGCGCGGCTCCGGGGTGCGCTGGGTGCGCCGGGGTGCGCCGGGTGCGCCTCGGTCAGGCGGCGTCGGCGAGGCCGGTGCCCTCGCCGCGGTCCATGGTCGGGCGCGGCCGGAACGGGATCGGCTCGGGGAGGTCCTCCTGGCCCCGGGCGAAGGCGCGGCCGACGGCCACCGCGATCGGGAACGGGACGACGAGCCAGAGGAACAGCACCACCGCGACAATGACCGGGATCATGGCCCCCTGTTCGGAACAACCCGACCCGACCTGAGGTTTTCGCAGACATGGATTCTGGAGTCGTCATCGCGGTCGCCGCCGTCGTCCTCGCGCTGGGGTTCGGCGGGTACCGCGCCCTCACCGACGGGCGCTTCCGCGGCACGCGTCAGATCAGGCAGGACGCCGGGGTGCCGGCCGTGCCCGCCGACGACGCTCTCGCCGCGACTGGTCCCGGCGGTGCGCCCGAGACGGCGGTCGCGCCCCCGACCGCCTGGACCCACGTCCTCGCCGCGATGCCCGACGCCCAGCTGGGGGAGCGGGCCACCCTGCTGCAGTTCTCCAGCGCGTTCTGCGCCCCGTGCCGCACCACTCGGCGGGTGCTCGGCGAGGTCGCGGAGGTGGTTCCCGGGGTCGCGCACCTCGAGGTGGACGCCGAGCAGCACCTCGACCTCGTCCGCGAGCTCGACGTCACCCGGACCCCCACCACGCTCATCCTCGACGCCACCGGCGCCGAGACCAGCCGCGCCGCGGGCGCTCCGCGCAAGGAGACGGTGCTCGGTGTGCTCGCCGGGGTCGTCGAGTGACCCGCTGAGCCGGTCTTCTGCCTGATCGGGGTGGATGCGGTGCACCAGATGCACCGCATCCACCCCGATCTCGCGTTTCGGTGCTCGCGGACGCTCAGTCGTACGAGAACCCGGCCGCCGTGAGCCGCGGGGTGGCCGTCCGGACGGTCAGCGTCTGCGCCGGGCCGGTGGTCGTCACGGTGCCGTCCACGGGCTGCCAGTCGCCGGTGCCCTCGCGCCACCGGGCGGACCAGGTGGTGTCCACCGAGACCGAGGCCTTCTGCGCGGACGCGTACTCGTGCGACACGTACGCCGTCGCCGGCAGGGCGCTGTCGTAGGGCTGACCGGGTTCCGTCGTGCTCAGCGTCGTCCCGTCGCCGAAGTGCCAGGTGTAGCTGTCCGGGCTGATGTCCAGCGTGATCGACCGCCCCAGCAGCGTCACCGTCCGCGTGAACGGCTCGGCCTCCGTGCGGACCAGCGTGGCGATGTTGACCAGCGTCTCGCCCCCGGGCGGTTGCACGATGATCGTGGACGTCGGGAGCTCCACCTCGCGGAACGCCTGGGCGATCATCGCCGCGGTGAGCACCACGGGCGCCCCAGGAATGTCTGCCGCTTCAGCGGGGGTGAGGCAGAGGGTCTGTAGGTACTCAAGCCCCGTCGGCTGGACGGCGTACTGCTGGTAGACGATGCCCCCTGCCCCACATGTAAGCGGGGTCACGCAATTCGAGCCATCGGGGGACAAGTCGACACCAAGGTTGGCGCAGACCAGGTGGAGTTCTGTCTGGACTCCGCCGGTGCCAGCTCCGCTGTCGACCACAGGCTCTGCGGAGTCATCGTCCGTGCAGGCGACCCCGGCGTTGAACACGTCTTGGTCCGCGTCCGCGTCCGCAGTACACGTGTCTGCCCGGGCGGGACCTGCGATCACGACCTGGAAGCAGGCCAGCAGCAGGAACAGGGTGAGGATGTGCCGAGTCACGACGGGAAGTCCCAGCTGGCCATCCGCCAAGCGTTCGCCTGCCACCTCAGGCCGGCGATGAACGTGGCCATGCCGCCGTCGTAGGTCTCACGACCGTTGGGACTGATGACGATCTGCGGGGACTGGTGAAGTCGTACAGCGAAGCCTGTTAGTCCCGGCTTGGCGTCAATGGGCACGATCTTCGGCCGCAACCAGCCATCGGATCGGAGCTTGCCGTCGGCGTAGATGCCCTCGGTGATGTCGATCAGGTTGGCGCATGTCTCGCAGTCAGCGGTGTTCAGCGAGGCGAAGCCTGCCGTATCCCCGGTCTGCTGCATGTCGTTGAAGACATCCAGCCAGTGCTTCACGAACGCAACGGCCCCCGCATCGGTGTGCTTCTGCCACGCAGCATCACTGGCACCGGCACTTGGCGACACGTCCGCCGAGCTGCTGACCGCACTGGGCGTGGTGACGATGGGGGTGGCGCTGCCACCGTCGGCAGCGCAGCCGGACGCGAGGAGCGCGGTGGCGGCCACGGCGGCCGCGAACGGTCGGAGGGTCATGCTCTGCCTTCCCGAGAGGTGCGTCCCGGCAGTGGACGCCCGACAACTCTCGCAACCTTTCCCGCGTCAGGCCAGCCCGAACCGTCCAGGCTGTGGATATTCCCCCACCTGCGGTAACGCTGATGTCGACCGCGTGACCAAGGTCCCGACATTTGCGTACATTCACGCTGACGCGACCGTACAAATCTCATTATTCAGACACGAGTCTCGGCATGTGGAATCGCGATTGGGAGATCCCCGAATCGCCTGCGTATGGTTCTGGACATGCTCACGACCTGGCTGACGAAGCGACGCGCAGTGGACCACTGCCGCGTGCGCTCCTCCCTGTGTCGAATGCTCTGACGCGCCTGCTCCCGTTCTGACGACGTCCTTCGCGGACGCTGGGAAGCCGGCGCCGGTCGCGGCCCTGCCGCGCCCGTAGATCGCCCTCGCAGCGCCGGCATGCCCGCACGGCGTCACGAGCACGAGTCCTCCCGGCCGCGTCCAGCGCGGTGCGCGAGGCAGAGCGGGCGCCCACGCCCTCCTCCAGGAGAGACATGTCCACGCTCCACGCCCCGGCCGCCACCACGGCCCAGGCTCCGCAGCAGGCAGCCCCCCAGGCCGCCACCCCGGCCAACCTGGCCACCCCGAACGCCCCGAAGGGCATCGACCCCCGCGCCCCGCAGGTCAACGCGATCATCACCGCGCTGGTCCTGGTCGCGATCCTCGTGACGCCCACGCCGGTCGCGCTCGCGCTGACCGCCCTCCAGACGCTGCTCTTCGCCAACGGCGCGATCCGCGGCGTCCAGCGCACCCCGCACGCCTGGTTCTTCAAGCGCTTCGTGAAGCCGCGCCTCGCGCCGCCGACCGAGCTCGAGGCCCCGGAGCCGCCGCGGTTCGCCCAGGCGGTCGGCCTGGTGTTCACCGCCGTCGCGCTGGTCGGGTACGCCACCGGCGTCCTCCTGCTGGGCCAGGTGGCGATCGGGTTCGCGCTCGTCGCTGCCACGCTCAACGCCGTCTTCCGCTTCTGCCTCGGCTGCGAGCTCTTCCTGCTCGTGAAGCGCGCCGCGGCCACGCGGATCGCCTGAGCGCCCGCACCCCCAGCCATACCCCCGGCGGCCACAGCCGCCACCCCCGGCGGCACCAGCCGCCACCCGAGGCGGCACCAGCCGCCACACACCCAGATCCCCGCGACGTCCACGGTGGGCCGTCGCGCATGAAAGGAAACTCCATGAGCCGCGAGAACGTGCTGGTCACGGCCCAGTGGGTCGAGGACCACCTCGACGACCCGTCCATCGTGCTGGTCGAGGTCGACGAGGACACCTCGGCCTACGACAAGGGCCACATCAAGGGCGCCATCAAGCTCGACTGGACGACGGACCTGCAGGACCAGGTCGTCCGCGACTTCGTCAACAAGCAGCAGTTCGAGGCGCTCCTGAGCAGCCGCGGCGTCGCCAACGACCAGACCGTCGTCCTCTACGGCGGCAACAACAACTGGTTCGCCGCCTACGCCTACTGGTACTTCAAGCTGTACGGCCACCAGGACGTCCGCCTGCTCGACGGCGGCCGCAAGAAGTGGGAGCTCGACTCCCGCGAGCTCACCTCCGAGCTCCCCGAGCGCGAGGCCACCACCTACGTCGCGCAGGACCAGGACAACACCATCCGCGCCTTCCGTGACGACGTCGTCGCCGCCATCGGCGTGCAGAACCTCGTCGACGTGCGCAGCCCCGACGAGTACGCCGGTCGCCTCCTCGCCCCGGCCCACCTCCCGCAGGAGCAGGCGCAGCGCGCCGGCCACGTGCCGACCGCCGCGAACGTCCCGTGGAGCAAGGCCGCGAACGACGACGGCACCTTCAAGTCGGACGCCGACCTGAAGTCCATCTACGAGGCCGCCGGTGTCGACTTCTCGAAGGACACCATCGCCTACTGCCGCATCGGCGAGCGCTCCTCGCACACCTGGTTCGTGCTCAAGGAGCTCCTGGGCCAGGAGAACGTGAAGAACTACGACGGCTCGTGGACCGAGTACGGCTCCCTCGTCGGCGTCCCGGTGGCCCTCGGCGACGAGGCGGGCGAGGCCTGATGTGCGGCGCGACTGAGGGCGGCCTGTCCCTGGACGGCGTCGACGTGAAGAAGGAGGCGGTCGTGCAGGGCCAGGTGGTCCGCGAGGGCGCCCCCGTCCCGAACGCCTACGTGCGTCTCCTCGACGCCACCGGCGAGTTCACCGCGGAGGTCCCCACCTCCGCCAGCGGCCACTTCCGCTTCTTCGCCGGCAACGGCGAGTGGACGCTCCGCACGCTCGCCCCCAAGGCGGACGTCGTGGACAAGAAGGTCGTCGCCGCCGTCGGCTCGGTCGCCGAGGTGACCATCAGCCTCTGAGGCGGCCGCTGAGCCTTCTCGCAGTACCTGCTCCACCTCGCACGGCCCGTCGCACCCGCGGCGGGCCGTGCGGTTGCTTTTCCTGGACGTCGCGGGCCGGCCGGGCCCGCGGAGGCAATCGCTCGCAGCCGGCCCCGGGACCGCCGCCGTCCGCATCGTGGGCGGTCCAGCCCGGTGACGTCGGCGACTTGGCAATACCGCGCATCGGGTAACAGTGACGCGCCATCATGCCTCCCGGGGCATGCCGCCGTAAGGCCCGGAGGGGTGCTGACCTGCAGTGACGGAGGGATTCCACGCCTCGACGCACCGTCAGACCCCGACGCCGATTGTTACGTTCATGTTTCGTCCGGCAGGGGGAGGTGACAATCACGCGTCGGCTCCCACCTGACGCGCCATCGAGGCGGTTTTGGCAAAGGATCTGTGATTGACTGCCACCTGCCAATACGCCCCGGCACTTGCTCCAGTGCCCGGAACTGGGAGTCTCTGAATGAAGAAGCTGATCGTCGGTCTGCTGATGGCCGTGCTCATGAGCGCGGGCTTCGTCGCGACCACTGCTACCACCGCTAACGCGGCCTGCCCCTACACCAACTGCAAGGCCACCAAGACCCACGTGGTCTCGGCGAAGTCGCCGAAGGCCGGCAAGCTCGTCGTCAAGGCGAAGGTCACCTCCGCCGCCAAGGCCAAGATCGTCGGCAAGCTGGTCATCACCATCACCAAGGGTGGCAAGACCAAGAAGAAGACGGTCGCCTACACCGGCTCCGCCAAGACCGTGTCGTGGACCGGCCTGGCCAAGGGCAAGTGGAAGGTCACCGTGACCTTCACCCCCAAGTCCGGCAGCGTCTACAAGAGCAGCAGCGCCTCCAAGACGGTCACCGTCAAGGCCAAGAAGAAGAAGGGTCGCGGCTGATCCTCGCCGCCCCGACGCTCAGCTGCGAGGCGGGTCTCCCCTCGGGAGACCCGCCTCGTGCTGTCCCCGGACCCTCGCCGACCGGACGTCACGATCCGGACTCGGTCGGGTCCCGCCTGGTGGGTTCGCCCGCGCAGGTGCTCGCCGCTGAAATAGGTTGACCGCATGCTGCTTCGCCCCCGGCGCCTGATCCTGGGTGCCCTGGCGCTCCTCGTCCTGCTCGTCGTCGCCTGGTACGTCTACCTGGCGCTGCGCATCGCCACGGACCTCAACGCCGCCGTCGACGATGCCGACCGCGCCAAGGCGGCGGTGGCCGCCGGCGACGTGAAGAGCCTGGACGAGCCCCTCGCTGACCTCGCCACCCACAGCAGCGCCGCCGCCGATCGGGCGAACGGCTTCTCCTGGGGCCTCCTCACGCACCTCCCCTTCGTCGGTGACGACGCGCGGGGCATCCAGACGGCGTCGGACGTGGTGAGCACTCTGTCCGACGGCGGCCTCGACGACCTGCTGACCGCCGCCGACCAGCTCGACTCGCTCGTCCCGCAGGACTGGAAGATCGACGTCGCCGCGGTGACCAAGCTCCAGGAGCCGATCGCGAACGCGGACGCGGCGCTGAGCGACGCGCAGGCCGAGCTCGAGGCGCAGGACTCCTCGGGCTTCTTCGGCCGGCTCAAGGTCCAGTACGACGAGCTCACCTCGCAGGTGCGGCAGGCGTCGTCGGCGATGAGCGCCGCCGACACCGCCGTCCAGGTGCTGCCGACCATGCTCGGGAGCGACGGCCCGAAGACCTACCTGCTCATCTCCCAGAACAACGCCGAGGTCCGCGCCACCGGCGGCCTGCCGGGCCAGGTCTCGGTCATCAAGGTGGACGACGGGCGCATCCGGCTGACCCGCACGGTCGCCGGCAACAGCTTCGGCACGCGCGCCGAGCCCCTGCCCCTCTCCGACGGGGAGCTCAACCTCTTCGGCCGCGTGATGGGCACCTACTTCCTGGACGCCAACTTCACCCCCGACTTCCAGCGGGCCGCCGAGCTGTGGACCCAGCGCTGGGACGAGACCTACCCCGACACCCAGGTCGACGGAGTGCTCTCCCTCGACACCGTGGCGCTCTCCTACCTGATGCAGGGCATGGACCCGGTCGACGTCGGGGGAGTCGAGCTCACCAGCGGCAACGTGGTGGACGAGCTGCTCCACGAGGTCTACGTCCGCTACGAGGACCCGAACGCCCAGGACGCCTTCTTCCGCAAGGCGGCCTCCGCGATCTTCGCGAACGTCACGGCCGGCGCCGTCTCGCCGGACGCCCTGCTGCCGGCGCTGGCGCAGGCCGCCTCCGAGGGACGCGTCGAGCTGGCCGTGGACGACCGAGAGGTCTCCGACGAGCTGGCCGGCACCGCGGTCGCCGGCGTGAGCCTGGACGACGAGAGCGCCGACGACTCCTCCGACGACAGCGCGGACAGCACCAGCAGTGCCGACGTCCCCGACCTCTACGTCACCCTCAACGACGGCACCGGCGCCAAGATGTCCTACTACCTGCGCGCGGACACCCGCGTGAGCGCCGCCTACTGCACCGACTCCTCGGCGGGCGAGCAGCAGGCCTACACGGTGAACCTCACGCTCACCTCCACCGCTCCCGCCAACGCGAAGAAGCTGCCCGCCTACATCACCGGCGGCGGCGAGTACGGGATCAAGCCCGGCCACACGTTCACCACCGTCCGCCTCTTCTCGCCCGACGGCGGCCAGATCGGCGCCGCCGAGGTCGACGGCATGGACGCGGACGTCGCGGTCCGCGAGTTCGGCGACCGCGTCGTCTCGCAGATCGACGTCGACCTCGCGCCCGGCGAGACCGCCGACCTCTCGTGGCGGGTCGTCTCCGGCGAGGGCCAGGGCGGCGACACCAAGGTCTGGGTGACGCCCACCATCGACGGACCCGCCGGCTACGACACGGTGGCGTCCGCCTGTGGCTGAGCAGCGCACCATGGGGTGGGGCGGTCGCACGGCCGTCCGACCGCTCCGCAGCACCGAACCACGCAGCACCGAAGCAACCACGACCGAAGCACTCACGACCGCGCTCCCCGACGCGCGGCCCCGCACCTCTAGGACCATGACAGGGAGGCTCCTGTGGAGCTGAAGGACTACCTGCGGATCCTCCGCGTCCACTGGCTGATGATCGTCGCGATCACGGTGCTCGTCGTCGCGGCGGCCGCCGCGTTCACCGCGCTCCAGACCCCGATGTACACCTCGTCGGCGAAGCTCTACATCGCCTCCTCCGGCGGCGACGACTCCACGTCCTCGCTCTACCAGGGCAGCCTCTACTCCGAGCAGAAGGTGCTGTCCTACCAGGACTTCGCGACCGGCCTGGAGCAGGCGCAGCTCGTCATCGACGACCTCGGCCTGGACATGAAGCCGGAGGACCTGGTGAAGGAGGTCTCGGCCTCGGTCGTCACCGACACCACCAACCTCGTCCTCACCGTCACCGACCCGAACCCGCAGCAGGCCAAGAACCTCGCGCAGGCGTACGCGGAGACGATGCAGGACCGCATCCGCGAGTACGAGACGCAGGACGGCCAGCGCACGGCGAGCATCAAGGCGGAGATCGTCGAGAGCGCCGTCGTGCCGGACGCCCCGTCCTCGCCGCAGCCGGTGCGCAACATCGGCCTCGGCCTGGTGCTGGGCCTGCTGCTCGGTGCGGGCCTCGCGGTGCTCCGCGACGTCCTCGACACGACCGTGAAGTCCCAGGCCGACCTCGAGGCCCTGGACCTGCCCATCCTCGGCGCCGTGCCGTTCGACAAGTCGGTGAAGCGGACGCAGATCGTCACCGACCTGCCCGCTCACGCCCCGCGCACCGAGGCGTTCCGCGTGCTGCGCACCAACCTGCAGTTCATCGACGTGGACGCCGAGAAGCGGGTCTTCGTCGTCACCTCGGCCGTGCCGGCGGAGGGCAAGACGTCCACCGCCGTGAACCTCGCGCTCACCCTGGCCCAGGCCGAGCAGAAGGTGCTGCTCATCGAGGGCGACCTGCGCCGCCCCAAGGCCAGCGGCCCGCTCGGCATGGACAACGCCACCGGCGTGACCACCGCGCTCGTCGGCAAGGTCGGGTGGAAGGACGCCGTGCAGACGCACCGCAGCGGCCTCGACGTGCTTGCCAGCGGCACCATCCCGCCGAACCCGGCGGAGCTGCTCCAGTCGCAGGCGATGGCGACCCTCATCTCCGAGGTCCGCGAGGCCTACGACGTGGTCATCATCGACGCCCCGCCGCTGCTGCCCGTCGCCGACGCGGCGCTGCTCTCCACGCAGGTGGACGGCGCCATCATCGTGGCCCGCTTCGGCACCACGACCCGCGACCAGCTCACCGGCGCGGTCAACCGCATGCGGACCGTCGGCGCGCACATCTCCGGCAGCGTGCTCAACATGACGCCGGGCACCTCCCGCCGCTTCGGCTACGGGTACGGCTACGGGTATGGCTACGGCTACGGGTACGCCCCCGACGCCCAGCCGCCGAAGCGCAAGAAGGACGACTGACCCCACCCACCGGTGGTCGAGGTGCGGCGCCCCACCGGTGGTCGAGGTGCGACGAGCGCCAGCGAGGAGCCTCGAGACCCGAGACCCGAGCCGCCACAACGCAAGAGGGCCCGACCTGATGGTCGGGCCCTCTTGCGCTAGGGGGACTAGTGGTGGTGCGTCCGGCGTGGGGCGCCGGCGGTGGTGCTGGGTGCTGCTGGGGATGCCTGGAGCGGGGGAGCTCAGGCGGTGAGCGCGCCGGCGGCGATGGTCTCGCTGCCGCGGCCGTAGTCGTCCTGGAGGCGGCAGATGTCGTCCTCGCCCAGGTAGGAGCCGAGCTGGGTCTCGATGACCACGAGCTTCTCGTCGTGCATGTTGGTGATGCGGTGCGGCTGCTGGACGTCCACGGTGATGGACTCGCCCGCGCGGACGATGACCTCCTCGCCGTCCACGATCGCGGTGCAGGTGCCCTTGGCGATCGTCCAGACCTCGGCACGGTGCTCGTGCGTCTGGTAGCTCAGGCGCTGGCCAGGGTTGACCTCGATGCGCTTGATCTTGAAGCCGTCACCCTCGTCGAGCACGTGCCACGTGCCCCACGGGCGGACGTCGAACTCTCCGACCATGTCGTTGAACCTCCCGGTGTGGAGGGGCCCGTCCTGCCCCTCGTTGACTACAAGGTACGAAAATCCCTCATACGGGGGTGGGTATCTCCGAAAATTAACGGCGCCGCAACCCCTGGAGTGCCGGCCGGACGTCGGCCAGGTAGACCAGCGTGGCGATGAGGAAGCCGATCCGGACGATGAAGATGCTGAGGAGCAGGTCCACCAGCAGCGCCCCGACGAGGACCGAGACCCACACGACCTTCGTCGACTTGCCCGCCGCCTCGTACGCCGCGGCCGGGAACGTCAGCGCCGTCACCAGCGCGAACACGGTCACGGCGAAGACCGCGAGGTAGAGCAGGGACCAGAAGTCGAAGCCGATGTTGAGGCCGAGGAAGCGGATCACGACCTGACCATAGGTGACCTCGGGGCGCCCTCACAGGGGAGAGGAAGAGCTCTCGCCGTCTTGTTGACGGGTTGTGGGCGAGTCGAGTCGATCCCGTTCCTCCCGAGCATGCCCGTCCACTGAAATGACCCCGGAAAAGCGCGCGGGCGCCGGGACCAGGAGGTCCCGACGCCCGCGCGGGGATAGAGCAGGGATCGAACGGGGGACGATCAGTCGCCGATCTTCTTGGCGGCCTCGGTGACGGCCGTGGTGGCGGCCTCGGCGGTCTTCTCGGCCGCGGTGACGGTCGCCTTCGCGGATGCCTCGGCCGGGGCGGCCGCCTTCTTCGCGGTGGTGGTCGTCTTCTTGGCGGCGGTCTTCGCGGCGGTGGTGCCGGTGGACGTCGTCTTCTTGGCGGCCGTCTTCTTCGTGGTCGTCTTCTTCGCGGCGGCCTTCTTGGTCGTCGTCGTGGCGGCCTTGGTGTTGGCGGCGGCGGCCTTCTTGGTGGTGGTCGCGGCCTTCTTCGCCTGGGTGGCGGTGGTCTTCGCCTTGGCGGTGGTGGTCTTGGCGTCCTTCAGGGTCTCCTTGGTGGACTCCTGCTGACGGATGCGCTCGACGAGCACCTGGCCGCGCTTGGCGAAGTCGCCGTAGGCGGCGGTCGCGGCGGCGGTGGTGTCGTCCACGAAGGTCTGGACCTTGGCCGGGAAGGCCTTCGCCTCGGTCTGGAGCTCGGCGACGCGCTTCTCGATCTGCTCGCGGCGGGCCTTGGCCTCGGCGGTGAGGGTCTCGACCTGGCTGTTGACGACGCCCATGGCCTGGTCGCGCAGGGCGGTCGGCTCGAGGTCGAGATCGGAGACGGACTTCTGCACGCCCTCGAGCTTGCTCTCGGCGTCGGTCTTGAGGTCGGTCAGCATCTTCTGGCCGTCCGTGAGCTTCTTCTGGCCCTCGGTGACGTAGGGGGTCACGTAGCCGCGGACGGTCTCGACCGCGAGGTCGAGGACGCCGACGCCGGCGTAGAGGGTCTTGGTGGCCTCTGCCTTGAGGTCGAGGTCCTTGAGGTCGATGGTGGGGAACTTCGCCATGGTGATCACTCCTGAGGTGAACGGCGCCGGCGCGGGCGCGGGAAGGGTGGCTGGGTGCGGGGGATCAGTCGTCCACGTCGGACGCGGCGCCCGGCTCGGCCGCGGCGTTCATCGCGAGGAAGGACTGGTAGACGTCGAGAAGCGACTGCTTCTGCCGCTCGGTGAGCTGGGTGTCGCCGAGGACGGCCAGCTCCACGGAGCCGCCGACGCCGTCGTCCGGGCTGACGATGCCTGCCCGCACGTAGAGCTGCTCGGCCGAGATGCGCAGCGCCTTGGCGAGCTGCTGCAGGACCTCGGCGGAGGGGCGTCGCAGCCCACGCTCGATCTGGCTCAGGTACGGGTTCGAGACGCCGGCCTGCTCGGCGAGCTGACGCAGCGTGAGCTGCGCACCGGTGCGCTGCTCCCGCAGGTACTCCCCGAGGGACTCGACGGTCTTGCCGACCTTGGTCTTTGCCATGTCTCCACCGTGCTAGCAACTGCTAGCAAAAACAACCCCTCCTGCTAGCAGTGTGAGCCGTTCGATACGGACCGCACCGGTGTGGCAGGGGCGGCTCAGACGAGCGCGCGCAGCTCCCCGACGACCTCCCCGCCGCCGTGCAGCAGGTGCGTGCCGGTGGCGAGGGCGGCGGATCGGTCCAGGTCAGGGCCCTCGAGCCAGCCGAGCCGGTCCAGCACTGCGGGCATGAGGACGCTGCGGGCCCGGTCGCCCCCGTCGTCGATCTTGAGCGCCACGCTGCGCCCGTCGCGCAGCGCGAGCGCGTAGACCGCCTCGGCCCCGAGCTTGCCGATCGCCCCGGGGATCGCGGTGAGCAGGGCGCGCTCGTCGCGGTCGCTGCCGGAGACGAGCTCGGGGTGGGTGCGGATGGCGTCGGCGACGCGGCTCATCGGGCCGTGGGAGGCGAGGGCGAGCTCGGAGAACGCTCGCGCGAGCCCGACCAGGGACGTCGCGAGCAGCGGCGCCCCGCAGCCGTCGACGGCGTGCCGGGCGACCGGCTCGCCGGTCATCCGCTCGAAGGTCGTCACGATCGCCTGCTGCAGCGGGTGGGTGGGGGAGAGGTAGTCGTCGGTCGACCAGCCGTTGGCCACGCAGGTGGCGAGCATGGCGGCGTGCTTGCCGGAGCAGTTCATCTGCAAGCGGGTGCGCTCGCCGCCGGCGCGCAGCACGTCGTCGCGGGCGGCCGCGCCGTACGGCCAGTCCGGCGGGCACTGGAGCGCCTCGACGGTGAGGCCCGCGGCGTCCAGGATCTCGGTGACGACCTCGAGGTGCATCGGCTCCCCGGAGTGGCTGGCGCAGGCCAGCGCGAGCTGGTGCGGGGGCAGGTCGAGCCCGGACTCGACCATCGCGAGCGCCTGGAGCGGCTTGCTCGCGGAGCGCGGGTAGATGGGCCCGGTCGCGTCGCCGAGCGCGAGGGCGGTCTCGCCGGTGGCGTCGAGGGCGACGACGGAGCCGTGGTGGCGGCCCTCGACGAGCCCGGAACGGACGATCTCCACGACGGGCACCGGTGCAGCCATGGGAGGCACGCTACTGGGCGCCCGGGCTGCGCCGTGCGCCACCGTGCGCCGCCGCGCACGGTCAAGCGTCAGGCGTGGAATTACCCCATCTGTGGGGAGACCGACACGGAGGACGTGAAACTGCACCAAGTCTGTCAAGATAATCGCCGTGAGCACCTCCGCCCCGCAGTTCTGCCCCTCGCCGCGCGAGCTCGACGACCTCGAGCTGCTGGTCTCCGGCGCCCTCGCGCCGCTGGCCGGCTTCGCGCTCGACGGCGAGACCGCAGACGCGCCCATCACCCTCACCCTCCCCGCCGACGTGCGTGACGCCGCCGAGGCGGCCGGCTCCGTCGAGCTGGTCGACCCCGAGGGCCTCCCCCTCGCGACGGTCGCCGTGCCCGGCGGCGCGGTCACCGCGCTGACCCACGCGCAGTACGGCCCCTTCCGCCGCTACTACCTCACGCCCGCCCAGGCCCGTGAGCAGTACGCCGGCCGCACCTGGGTCGCCGTCACCGACGCCCTCACCGAGGAGCAGGTCGCCGCTTTGGCCGCCCACGGCCCGGTCGCCCTGGTGGCGCTGGTCGGCGACGGCACGCCCGAGCTCTCCGCGGTGGCGCTGATCCGCGCCACGCTCCTGGCGGCCGAGCGGCTGGCGGACGCGGTCGTGGTCGCCGTCCCCCTTGCCTCGCACGGGGACGCGGAGACCGACCACGCCCTCGGCCTCGCCGTGCTGGCGACCTACGCCGGCCCCGACGCCGTCGTCGGCCTGCCCGAGGCGAGCGACGACGACTTCTACGCCGACGACGTGGCCGCCGTGGTGGCGCACGACCAGCCCGCGCCGTCCGAGCAGGGCCTCGTGCTCTTCTTCACCGGCCTCTCGGGCTCGGGCAAGTCCACGCTCGCCCGCGCGCTGATGGACAAGATCCTCGAGCAGGGCCTGCGCACCATCACCTCGCTCGACGGCGACGTGGTGCGCCGCAACCTCTCCAAGGGCCTCACGTTCTCCAAGGAGGACCGCGAGACCAACATCCGCCGCATCGGCTGGGTGGCCGCGGAGATCGCCCGCCACCAGGGCCTCGCGATCGTCTCCCCGATCGCGCCGTTCGACTCCACGCGGCAGGACGTGCGGCAGATGGTCGAGGACGCCGGCGGCGCGTTCTTCCTCGTCCACGTCGCCACCCCGCTGGAGGAGTGCGAGCGCCGCGACCGCAAGGGCCTCTACGCCAAGGCCCGCCGCGGCGAGATCCCCGAGTTCACCGGCATCTCCAGCCCGTACGAGGTGCCGGACGACGCCGACGTCGTCGTCGACACCACCGGCCGCACCATCCCCGACGCCCTCGAGGACGTCGTGCAGGCGCTCGCGGCCTCGGGCTACCTGGACCTCACGTCCCCGGTGGTCGAGGTGCGAGGAGCGCAGGCGACGAGCCTCGAGACCGCCCCCGCCTCCGAGAAGCCCCTCGACGTGCTCATGGTGTGCACGGCGAACATCTGCCGCAGCCCCTACATGCAGCTGCTGGGGCAGCGCCTGGCCGGCGACAGCCTGACGATCCGCTCCGCGGGCACGATGGGCTTCGACGCCCACCCGATGGACGACGTCATGGCCCAGACCCTGGCCTCGCGGGGCGTGGACGCGGCGGCGGTCGCCAACTTCCGCTCGCAGCCCGTGCGGCGCTCCCTCATCGAGGAGGCGGACGTCGTGCTCACGGCCGAGGCCGCGCACCGCCAGGTGATCCTCGACGAGCACCCGGCGGCGTTCCGCAAGGTGTTCAGCCTCGGCCAGTTCGTCCAGGCCGCGGCGGCGCAGCCCGGCCTGCACGGCCGGGATCTGCTCGAGGCGGTCGGGGCGCAGCGCGGCGTCGCGTCCGCCGACCTCGACGTCACCGACCCCTACCGGAAGGGTCCGGAGGCCGCCGAGGCGGCCGCCGCGCACCTGGAGGGTCTGCTCCGCGACGCGGTCACCGCGCTCGCGCCGGCTGAGAAGAAGGCTGAGAACTGATGGAGTACATCACCTGGGCGGCGGTCTCGATCGTCATCGCCGGTTTCGTCGTGGGTGTGGTCGTGGGCCTCACCGGCATGGGCGGCGGCGCGCTGATGACGCCCGCACTGCTGTTCCTCGGCGTCGGCGGCGGCGAGGCCGCCACCGTCGTCACCGCGGACCTCACCGCGGCCGCGATCTACAAGTCCGGCGGCGCGGCGATGCACTACAAGGAGGGCTCGCCGAACCTCAAGCTCGCCGGGTGGCTGATCCTGGGCTCGGTGCCGATGGCGTTCATCGGCCCGTTCCTCGTGCGGCACCTGACGAGCAGCCCGGACGAGCTCGACTTCGTCCTCAAGGTGGCCATCGGCTTCGCGCTGCTGTTCGCGGCCGCCACCTACGCGCTGCGGCTCTACATCAACCTCAAGCGCGTGCGCTCCGGGGGCGACCCGGGTGACCCGGACCCGCGCATCCGCCCGCTGCCCACCTTCCTCGTGGGCGCGCTCGGCGGCCTGCTGGTCGGCGTGACCAGCGTCGGCTCGGGCTCGGTCATCATGATCGCGCTGCTCATGCTCTACCCGGGCCTCTCCGCGGTGAAGCTCGTCGGCACCGACCTCGTGCAGGCCGTGCCGCTCGTGCTCGCGGCGGCGATCTCCAACATCAGCCTCAACGGCCTCGACCTCTCCCTGACGATCCCGCTCGTCATCGGCTCCGTGCCGGGGACGCTGCTGGGCGCGAAGATCGCCCCGCACGTCCCGCAGTCGCTCATCCGCCGCGGCATCGTGGTGGTCCTGGCGATGTCGGGCGAGGCGCTGCTCGACAAGTCCGGCTGGTCGGTCATGGGCACGGACACCTACAACCCGTGGCTCACGCTGCTGACCGGCCTGGCCGTCGTCGTCCTGCTGCCCGTGGTGTGGGGCTTCCTGCGCCGCCGCGAGGGCCTGCCGTTCCGCGGCCTGCCGACGGTGACCGAGCTGGACACCTGGAACTACGCCGGCGCGCCGGAGAAGCGGGAGTAGCACCCGCCCGGCACGCCCGCGCAGGGGCCGGTCAGGACGTCGTGAGGACGCCCGGACCGGCCCCTTTCGCGTCCCTACTTGCCGACCGTGTTGGTCGCCCAGACGGCCTTGCCCGCCGACGTGTAGATGACGACGTTGCCGTCGCTCTGCACGCGGACGTAGGTGCCGCCCTTCCCGTTGGTCGCGGTCGACCACACGGCCTTGCCCGCGGACGTGTACTGGACGAGGTTCCCGTCCGACTGCATGCGCACGTACGCGGCTCCCTTGCCGGTGGTCTTGCTCGACCAGACGGCCCGCGCGGTGCTCGAGATGTTGTAGAGCACCAGGTTGCCGTCGGACTGCTGGATGAGCTTGTAGACCCCGTTGGGGGAGTAGAGCGCGGAGCCGTTGTAGAGCTTCGAGTCCGCGGACAGCCGGTCACCGAGCAGCGAGGTGACGGTGGCGGTCGAGGAGGACGTCTCCGACACCGTCGTGTAGCCGGTGCCCGACCCGGTCACCCGCACCACCAGGGTCTTCCCGATGTCCTTCTCGTTGACCGCGTAGGTGCTGCCGGTGGCCCCCGAGATGGCGGTGCCGTTGCGCAGCCACTGGTAGGACTTCGTGACCCCGGACGTCCAGCCCGTCGTGACCGCGGTGAGCGTGCTGCCCTGCTTCGCGGTGCCGCTGATGGTCGGGCGCGGGTGGTCCATCGGGAGGGAGGTCACGGTGGACGTCGGGCTCGAGGCCCGGGTCTCCGTGCGGTAGCCGGTCTCGACGCCGGTGACGGTCACGGCCAGCGTGTGCCCGATGTCGGCGCTGCCGAGCGCGTAGGTCTGCCCGGTGGCCCCCGACACCGCAGAACCGTCGCGCAGCCACTGGTAGTTGAGGGTCACGTCCTCGGGCGCCCAGGCCCCGGCCTCCGCGGTGAGGGTCTCGCCGTACTGAGCGGTGCCGGAGATCGTCGGCGTCGTCGCGGTAATCGAACCGGCCGTGACCGCCGAGGTGGGCTCGGAGGTGGTGGTCGTCTTCGCGTAACCGCTCTTCGTGCCGGTGACGGACACGGAGATCTGGGCATCGATGTCGGCCTGGCCGAGGACGTAGCTGGTGCCGGTCGCCCCGCTGATGGCGACGCCGTTGCGGAGCCACTGGTAGCCGAGGGCCACGGGAGCGGGCTCCCAGTCGCCGGCGTCGACCGTGAGCGTGGAGTCGACGACGGGCTCACCGGAGATGACCGGCGTCGGGGTCGCGTCCAGCGGAGTGCTGCTCGCGACCGCGGCCGTCGAGGCGGAGGTGAGGACGCTGCTGGTGTAGCCGCTCTTGGCGGCGGTCTCGCGCACGCTCAGCGTCTTGCCCTCCTGGGCGTCGGTGACGACGAACGTCGAGCCGGTGGCGCCCGTGATGGTCGCGCCGTTGGCCAGCCACTGGTAGCTCACGGTCGTGGGGGTGGGGCTCCACGCGGGGCGGCTCGCCGTCAGCGTCGAGCCGATGAGCGGCGTGCCGGTGATGGTGGGGGTGCCGGAGGTGGAGAAGGTGCCCGGGGCGACGGCGCCGGTTGTGTTCGAGGTGGCCGTCGCGGTGTTGTAGCCGGACCTCGACGCCGTCACGACCACCTTCATCGTCTTACCGACCTGCGAGGACGTGGGAGCGAAGGTGCTGCCGGTCGCCCCGCTCACAGCGGTGCCGCTCGCGTACCACTGGTACTTGAAGGTGAGGCTGCTCACCGACCAGGTGCCCGCGGTCGCGGTCAGCGTGGAGCCGACCTTGGCCGTGCCGCTGACCTTGGGTGCCGCCGTGCTGAACACGGCGAACTTCTTGGGCCGCAGGTAGCCCAGGAGTCCGGTCTTGGACAGGCTCATGTAGTGGGCGGGCCCGGGGTTCTGGCTGAAGATCGGGACGGACGATGCCGACCCGGTCGTCGTCGCGGTCACGATGGCGACGTGCCCGTAGTCGCTGTAGGTGTAGCCGGAGCTGTAGCCGCCCCAGACCGCGACGTCGCCCTTGCGGGCCGTGGACGTCTTGGCGATGCGGATGTAGCGGCTCTCCACGTCGGCACTGTTGGTGGTGGACCACAGGTCCTTGGCGCCGCCGGAGTACGCCATGCGCACGTAGGAACCGCCCACGACGTACTCGTGGTAGGCGTTGAACAGGTCGGTGCACTGGGCGCCGTAGGCACCGTCGATGTCGACGTACTTGTTGTTGTAGGTGGCGAAGAACGAGTCGATCGACATGGTCGAGCGTTCGGCCACGGCGGCCGAGGCGACATGTGCGCCCGAGAGCGCGGGAGCGATCGAGACAGCGGCGAGCAGCACCGTCAGGCGCGTGAGGGCGCGCCTGGCTCGACCGCTCCACGAGGTGGAGCGGAGCATGAGGGTTCTCCTGTGAACGGCCCTCTGGGGGAGGGCGTGGGGCTGACGATCGTCAGATGTCACAGACGGTAGGGACTGTGCTCGCTCGCGGCGAAGAAATGCGCCAATTCCATTTCCTGAAATAGTGTCATGAGGACAAGTCTTAGATGCTCGTCCCGCTATTTCAGGAACGATGGGAAAGTGCGACTAGCCGGATTCCCCGAAGGAATCCGGCTGTTCCAGGAATATGTGGTTGTGGTGCACCTCGGCCGGTGACGGAGCCGTGAGGCTCCGCCACCGGCTGCCCCGAGATGGGCAGTGAGGGGAGTCCACCCCGGGAGAGTGGAAGGGCGAGCGGGGCGGACCCCATGTCCACCCCGCCCGCCACGTCGGCGAGCCGGCCGCGGTGTGTGATCGGGCACCGCGGCCGGAGTGCCGCTGCGAGCCCATCCGGCTGTCCCCTACCGGGTGGGCGCTGCGAGCCTAGTGAGCACCTGTCGCCCTGTGACCCCGCATTTGTGAGGGGTGCGCCAGCATTGCGCCGCGTGTCAGGGGTTTCCGGAAACACCTGTAGCGCAGGGCCGCCCTGCGCGAGGATCTCCCCGTGAGGCATGGGGGGCTTCCGTGGGGTCATGCCCCGCGGACGGGCGCGGACAACAGGGTCACCGAGCGGGTCGAGCGGGGCCTGTCGATCGTCGCGATGACGCTGAGGGCGGTGCTCGCGGTCCAGATCGTGATCGCCGTGCCCGCCGGCTTCCGGGCTGCGACGCACCCCTGGGTCTACCTCCTGGTCTCCCTCGTGGTCCTCGGCCAGTGCCTGCTGCTCGTCGTGGAGAACGGCGTCCTCAAGACGCCCCTGCGCGGGCACTGGCAGTTCCCCGACCTCGCCCTCGGGCTCCTCGTCATCCCCGTCCTCGCGTGGGTGCTGCCCGCCTCCTACGCCGTGGGCAGCTGGGAGAACTGGGCGGGCGGCTACACCGTCGGCGTCGCCACCCTGCTCGCCACGTGGATGCGTCCCCGCCCCGCCGCCGTCTACGGCGTCCTGCTCTCGGCCTGCTACCTCGGCGTCGTCGGACCCCTCGGCATCACCACCTGGGCCACCGTCCTCGCCCAGGGCGCCACGTACCTGGGCCTGGCGATCCCGATGTCCCTGTTCGTCGCCTACGTCCGCGAGGCCGCCCACGCCGCCGACGACGCCCGTCGCGAGGCCGTCGAGGCCACCCGCGCCCTGGAGCTCGAGCGCTACCAGGTCACCGTCCACGACGCCGTCACCGTCCTCCGGCTCCTCGGCGACGACGCCACCCCCGCCGACCTCCGCGAGATGCTCCGTGCGCAGGCGCGCATGGAGTCGCGGCGGCTGCGCACCTACCTCCGCGGCCGCGCCGAGCCACTCACGCACCTGGGAGAGGGCCAAGGCCAGGGCGAGGGGGAGGGAGCGCAGGACGCCGGCCTGCCGGCCGAGTCCGCGACGGTGGCGAGTGCCGTCGAGA
The DNA here is from genome assembly GCF_004919085.1 of Nocardioides sp. GY 10127. Lineage (GTDB taxonomy): Bacteria > Actinomycetota > Actinomycetes > Propionibacteriales > Nocardioidaceae > Nocardioides. Next base: position 286,503 of record NZ_STGL01000009.1, read on the forward strand.
GCGCGCTGCACGGCTTCGAGGACCTCAACGTCGAGCTCGCGCTCATGCTCGGCGGCGACATCCCCATGCCCCTGGAGACGTGGGAGGTCACCTCGCGCGCCCTCACCGCCGTGCTGCACAACGTGCGCCTGCACGCGGACGCCGCCCGCGTCGTCATCCACGCCGACGAGCACCCCGTGGGCTGGGAGATCACCGTGACCGACGACGGCCGCGGGTTCGACCCCGCCGCCCGGGCCGAGGGCTTCGGCCTGCGCACGCAGGTGCGGGGAGCCGTGGCCCGGCACGGGGGAGAGGCCACGATCGAGAGCACGCCAGGGGTCGGGACGACGGTCACGCTGGTCGGTCCGGCGGCGGTGCTCGAGCGGCGCACGCCGTGACCGCGGTGCCGCCCGTCGTGCCCCGGGTGGTGGTCGTCGACGACAACACCGTGGTGCGCCGCGCGTTCGGCGTCGTGCACGAGGGGCTCGACGTCGTCGCCTCCCACGCGACCGTCGAGGAGTACCTCGCCGCGCCCGCCCCCTGCGACGTCGTCCTCCTCGACCTGCGGCTGCGCGGCGCGGGTGGGGCCGTGGGGCCGATGCAGGGCCGCCCGGCCATCCGCGCCCTGACCGACCTCGGCCGCCGGGTCTGCCTCTACACCGACGAGAGCCGCCCCCTGGTCCTCGCGCTGTGCCTGCGCAGCGGGGCGCACGGGGTGGCGCACAAGTCGGACCCGCCCGAGCTCGTCACCGAGGCCGTCCGCCGGGTGGCGCAGGGCGACGTCGTGGTCACGCCGTCCCTCGTCGAGCTGACCGAGGTGCTCGACCGCCGCGCCGCCCTCGACCTCACCGACCGCCAGCGCGACACCGTCGCCGGACGCGCCCGCGGCCGCTCGTGGCGCGACATCGCCCGGAGTCTGCACATCACCGAGAGCGTCGCCCGCGAGCACTACTCGGCGGCGTGCACGAAGCTGCGGGACTTCCTGCAGGGCGCGTCCGCCGCGGACATCGAGCGGGCGCTCGGGATCGGCCCGGACGACGTGCTGGGCGCGGGCTGACGGGTGTCGCACCCCGATCACCGGGGAGGCAGGAGGGTCACCTCCACCGACGACGCGTGTGGCCCGCCCCAGCACACGGTGTGCGTCGCGACGACGAAGTCGTCGGGGGTGGCGTCGACGGGGTCGACGAGTGACTGCGGGTTGCGGTCGAACCGGGGGAACGACGAGGAGGCGAGCTGGAGGCCCAGGCGGCTGCCGGGGGCGAGCTCGTGGGCCACGGTGCCCAGTGGCACGGTGAAGGTCTCGATGCGGTGCGGGGTGAGGGGAACGGCCTCGCCGCCGTGGCGGTAGCGGGCGCGCAGGATGCTCTCGGCGAGCTGCACGACGCTCCCGTCGGGGCGGGCCTCGACGAGCCGGCCGACCCAGTCGCAGTCCTCCGCGGTGGTGCTGGCGGACAGGTGGAGGGTGACGGGGCCGGCGAGCCTCAGCGGCTCGGCGAGCACCGGGCCGAGGACCTGGACGACGTCCGCCCTCTCGGCGAGGAACCCGACGTCCTTGGGGCCACTGGCGCGACCTGACAGGAGCCCGGGAAGGAAGGTCTGGCCGCCGACGCTCGGCACGGGGTCGGAGGGGTCGGCCTTCCACGAGGTCAGGCCCGAGCCTGGGCTGGGCTCGGTCGCCAGGCCGGAGCCGCCGACGAAGTGCCAGGTCTGCGTCCGGGCGGTGGGTGGGGGCCAGCTCTCGGCCTCGCACCACTCGTTGGCGCCGGTGACGAAGTAGGTGACGGGGGCGAGCGCGGGCTCGCGGCCGTCGAGGGCGGCGGAGAAGAACTCCAACTGTGCCCCGGGCAGGTCGAAGGCGCCGGCGTCCGCGGCGTAGCCGAGCCACTCCTCGCCTTGCCAGTCGGTGAGGTTGCCGTGCGACCAGGGCCCGAGCACGAGTCGCTGCGGTGCGGGGGAGAGGTCGCGCAGTCGCGCGTAGGTGCGTAGGGACGCCTCGCAGAACAGGTCGTGCTGGCCGACGATGTGCAGGCCGGCGGCGCGCACGTCGGCGGCGCGCTCGTCGGCCGAGTTGGCGGCCCAGAACTCGTCGGCGACGGGGTGGGCGAGCCACTCCTCCAGGTACGGGGCGACCTCGGCGGGCACGGCCGTGCGCAGGGGGAGGGCGGCCATCGCAGCGCGAGGGTCGCGCGCCATGGCGGCGAGGTGGGCGCGGACGGGGTGGCCGGCGGGCAGGCCGGCGTGGTCGGCGTCCGCGGGCCCCAGGGACTCCAGGATCCACAGCCAGAGGAAACCGAGCTGGAGGGCGCCGCCGGAGTAGGTCCAGCCGGAGTGGAAGTCGCCGGCGGTGAGCAGGGGGGCCATGGCCACGTGCCCCTCGGCGCCCTCGCCGGCGAGGAGCAGCTGGGTGGCGCCCACGTAGGAAGCGCCGTAGGTGGCGACCCGGCCATCGCTCCAGGGCTGCTCGCGCAGCCAGGCGACGGTGGCCGCGCCGTCCGCCGCTTCGTGCACGTAGGGGATGAAGTCGCCGTCGGAGCCGTAGCGGCCGCGGGTGTCCTGGACGACGAGGGCGAAGCCGCGCTCGAGGGCTCGCAGGTTGTCCATCCCGACGATGTACTGGCTGCCGAACGGGTCGGTGCGGCCGTAGGGGGTGCGCTGGAGCAGCACCGGGAACGGCCCGTCGCCGTCGGGCAGCCACACGTCGGCGCGCAGGGTGAGGCCTCCTGCGACGGGGACCTCGACCCCGTCCAGGATGCGGTGGACCCGCACGGCTCAGCTCTCGCGCACGAGGCCCTGCCGGACCCGGTCGAAGGCGACGGCCGCGATCAGGAGGATGCCGGTGGCGACCTGCTGCCACGAGGAGTCGACGTTCATCAGCGTCAGCCCGTTGGTGAGGACCCCGACGATGAGGAGGCCGAGCACGGTGCCGAGGATGCCGCCCTTGCCGCCGGACAGGCTGGTGCCGCCGAGGATGACGGCGGTGATGGCCGCGAGCTCGAGGCCGGTGCCGGTGGTGCCGGAGGTGGAGCCGACGAGTGAGGTGTTCATCAGCCCGCCCAGCCCCACGCAGAGGCCGGAGATGACGAACCCGAGGAAGAGCGTGCGGCCCACGGGCAGGCCGACGAGCCGGGCTGCCACGGCGTTCGCACCGACGGTGTAGAGGGAACGGCCGTAGACGGTGACGGCCAGCACGAGGGAGGCGAGCACGGCCGCGGCGAGGAAGACGTAGACGGTCACGGGGACGTTGAGGAACGGCCGTGCGATGCCCCAGCCGATGCCGTCGATGGCGATGTTCTGCCCGTGCCCGATGGCCAGGGTGAGGCCGCGGAAGACCGCCATCGTTCCGAGGGTGGTGATGAGGGCGTTCACTCCCACGACGGTGACGACGAACCCGTTGAGGACGCCGATGAGGATGCCGGTGAGGAGTGCGACCGGGACGGCGACGCCGAGCCCGTAGCGCGGGGCGAGCTCGGCCAGCACCAGGCCGGTGAAGGCGATGCCTGAGCCGACGGAGAGGTCCATCTGGCCCGCGACCAGCAGGAACGTCATGCCGCACGAGACGACGCCGACCACGGAGAGGGCGGTGAGGATGTTGGTCCAGTTGTCCCAGTTCAGGAAGTACGGGGAGCGGGCTGAGAAGAACGCGACCTCGAGGAGCAGGAACGCGACGAGGGCGGCGCTGCTGGGCACGCGGAAGCCGCGCTTGCGGGTGGCCGACCCGGGCTCCGGGGTGCCGGCCGTGGGCGGCGGGGGAGCGGACGCGCCCCCGGTTGCTCCGCTGGCCGCGCCGCCTGTGGGGGAGGCGTGGATCGTGGTGGGCTCAGACATGGACGGCTCCTCCTGCGGACGAGGTGAGGGCGTCGACGGTGACCTCGTCACCCTCGAGGCGTGCCGCGACTCGTCCGTGGACGAGCACGCAGGCCTGGTCGGCGACCGCGACGACGTCCTCGTAGTCCGAGGTCGCGATCACGACGGCGTGGCCGTCGTCGGCGAGGCGCCGGACGGCCTGGTAGATCTCCTGGCGGGCGCCGACGTCGACGCCGCGGGTGGGCTCGACGAGCACCAGGTGGCTGGTGCCGGCCTCGAGCCAGCGGGCGAGCAGCACCTTCTGCTGGTTGCCGCCCGAGAGCGTCCCGATGGACTGGTTCGGGTCGTTGCGGGAGCGGATGTGCAGCCGGTCGTGCCAGCGCCGGTAGGCGGCGCCCTCGACCGCGCGGTTCAGCAGGCCGCCGCGGGACAGGCGGCTCCAGCTGGGCGCTGCCACGTTCTCCCCGAGTGAGCGGCCGGTGATGATCGCCTGGTCCTTGCGGTCGGGCGGCAGGAACCCGATCCCGTGCCGGATCGCCTCGTGCGGGGAGCGCAGGCGCACCTCGTGCCCGTCGACGACGACGGCTCCGGCGGTGAGCGGGCGCAGGCCGAAGAGCGCCTCGGCGGCCTCACCGACGCCGCTGCCGACCTTCCCGTAGAGGGCGAGGACGCGGCCCCCGACCGCCTCGGCGTCGAGGTCGGTGAACCCGTCGGCGCTGGCGCCGTGCAGGGCGAGCGAGGAGGTGCGAGCTGTGGAGGGGGCTGCGTGCGAGGGCGCAGTGCCGCGCAGGCGCACCGACTCGACCCCGCGGCCGACCATCGCCGTGACCACCGTGGGGGTGTCGACGTCGGCGACGGGGGCGGTGAGCGAGACGCGTCCGTCGCGCAGCACGCTCACGACGTCCGCCATCGCGAAGACCTCGTCGAGGCGGTGCGTGATGTAGATGATCGCGACGCCGCGGGCCCGGAGCCGGTCGATGAGCGTGAACAGCCGCCGAGTCTCGCTGTCGGAGAGTGCGGCGGTGGGCTCGTCGAGGATGAGGCAGCGGCTCTCCCCGGCCAGGGCGCGGGCGATCTCGACGATCTGCCGCTCGCCCAGACGCAGGCCGGAGACGGGGGCGTCGAGGTCGAGGTCGGAGCCCAGGTCGTCCAGGACACTGCGGGCGGTCGCCCGCATCCGGCTGCGACTGATCACCCCGGCCCGACGCGGCCAGGCGCCGAGGCAGACGTTCTCAGCCACGCTGAGCGTCCCGGCGTCCGCGATCTCCTGGTTGATCAAGCGGATGCCGAGCGCCCGGGAGGCCGCGACCTTGCCGAGCCTGGCCGGGCGGCCGTCGACGAGCACCTCGCCGGCGTCGGCGTGGTGGTCGCCGGCCAGGATGCGCACGAGCGTGGACTTGCCCGCGCCGTTCTCCCCGAGGAGGGCCACGACGCTGCCGCGGCCCACCTCGAGATCGACACCGTGGAGGACCTCCACGGGGCCGAACGACTTGTGCACACCCCGGACCGAGAGGAACGCCCCGGACGGGGCCCCGCCGCCTGACTCGGCGGGGCCCCGGGCGTGCGACCCGGGCTGACTTCCGGGCTGACTTCCGGGCTGACTTCCGGGCTGGTCGGCGTTCAGCACGAGTAGTCCGGGTAGTACTCGCTGGCGTTGTCGGCGTCGACCCACTCGTGCTGCACGAGGAGCTCCTCGGGGATGTCCTCGCCCTTCATGGCCTTGATCAGGTACGGCACCAGGAGCTGGCCGTACTTCTCGGGGAAGTAGGCGACCGAGCCGAGCCAGTGAGGGGCGTCGTAGATGGTGCAGTTGTCCGGGTTGAAGTTCTGCACGCCGAGGTAGAGGTCGTCCTCGCGGCCCTGGGTGCGGGCGGCAGCCAGGGCGCCGAGGATGACGTCCTCGTTGATGCCGACGACGATGACCTTGTCCGCGCCCGGGAGAGCGGTGAGAGTGTCGGTGACGTTGGTCTGGGCCTCGTCGGCCTGGCCGCCGGCGCCGGTGTCGATCTTCTTGAGGTCGTGGATGGTGCCGCACACGGACTCGAAGCCCTTGCGGATGCCGCCCATGCGCAGGTCGTTGACCTCGCCCACGGCGTAGGACTCCAGGGAGACGAAGGCGTCGTACTCGCAGTCGAAGTTGTCGTAGAAGTACTTCCCGACGTTGTAGCCGACGAGCTCGCCGGCGTACTCGTTGGCAGCGCCGACGAACGAGGTCTGGCACGGTCCCTGGTCGATGTCGACGGCCATGACGGGCACGTCGGGGCCGGCGTCGCAGATGCGGGGCGCGGCGTTGGTGTCGGCCTGGAAGGTGATGAGCCCGTCGACGCCCTGGACCTTGAACTGCTTGGCGCAGTCGAGCGCCTTGGCGGCGTCGCCCTGGGAGTCGCAGGTGACGAGCGTGGCGCCGGCCCGCTTCACCTCCTCCTCGACGCTGGCCTGCACGTCCTGCGGGAAGCCCACGGAGAGGTTGAGCTGGGTGAAGCCGATGGTGAGGCCGTCGCCGCTGCCTGGGGTCGCCTCGACGAAGTCGGTGACCCCGGACGGCGGGGTGGGCGGCTGCGCGTCGGCCCCGGCCCCGCCCTCGCCGACACCGGTGGTGGCGCTGTCGGAGGTGCTGGCGCAGCCGGTGGCGACGAGGAGCGCGGCGACGGAGAGCAGCGCCAAGGCGGTGGTTCGGGTGCGGCGCCGGCGGGGGCTCGTGAGCGAGCGGGCGGGTCGTGCGGTCATGGGGTGGAGTCCTTTCTCCGGTCCTCGGCGCCCGCCGGGTGGCGGCCCGGTGGGTGCCCACGGCGGGCGAGGGGTCCTCGTCGGCCGCGAAGTCCGGCGGTGTCCCGCCGACATCGCAGAGCCTCACAGTGATCGGTGCCACACTTCTTCCGCCGAACGGCGGATTTCCTCCGCCAGGCGGCGGCCCGCCGCGCGGCGGTCCAGATGTCAGGGTGGCTGTGCCGCACCGCGGCCCCGACCCCACAAGAGCCAAGGAGCCCCCGGTGACCTCCGACTCCCCGCCCCTCCCCACCCGCCGACCCGTCGCGCCCCCGCTGGACCCGGAGGCCTCGGCCGCGCTGGCCACCCAGCCCCCACGCCAGCACACCGAGGACATGGCGACGTTCGTCTCCCGACTACGCGGGGCCGACTCGTTCGAGGCCAGCGATGAAGAACTCGCTCTCGGCGGCCGGTACCGATTGCGCGAGGTGACAACGACGTGCCCGGACGGGCATGCCCTGAGGCTGCTGGTAGCGGAGCCTGCTTCCATCGACTGGCCCAGGCCGGCGCTCTACTACGTACATACGGGCGGGATGGTCAGTGGTACGCCGAAGACCGGGCTGCTCGATGTCTTGACGATGGCTGACGAGGTCGGTGGCGTCGTCGTGTCGGTCGACTACCGGCTCGCACCGGAGAATCCGGACCCGACACCGGTGGAGGACACCTATGCGGGCCTCTGCGCCACGTTCGAGCTAGCCGCCCCGCTCGGCATCGACCCGGAGCGCGTCGTGATGGTCGGCGCGAGCGCCGGGGGCGGACTGGCCGCCGGGGCGGCGCTGCTCGCCCGGGACCGGGGCGGCCCTGTGGCCGCCGCCCTCATGCTCCTCAATCCCATGCTCGACGATAGGAGCGACACGTTCTCGGCAGAGCAGATGGTCGACGTCGACCCGTGGGACCGCGATGCCAACGTCTGGGCGTGGCGCGCCCTGCTGGGTGACCGTGCTGCCGGAGCTGAGGTGTCCGAGGCGAGCGCGCCCGGCCGTGCCACCGACTTGGCCGGCCTGCCCCAGGTGCTCGTCTGCGTGGGAAGTGTGGAGACCTTTCGGGACGAGTCGGTGCGATTCGCACAACGCATCTGGGAGGCCGGAGGGGCCGCCGAGCTCCGCGTGTGGCCGGGCGGATTCCACGGGTACGAGTTCGTCGCGCCCCACTCCAGGCTCGCGCAGGAGACCTGGGCAGCAAGACGCTCCTGGTTGCGTCGCGTACTGGCCGAGTGAGGAAGAAGAGATGCATCAACTGGCAGGACGTCTGACAGCGCTCGACCCGGATGCGGGGGAGGCGCTCCGCGTCATTCCCTACTTCGACGAGCTGCTGAACCAGCGAGCAGGTCTCGAGAGCGTCGTCCGCGGCATCGCCGTGCTGAGCGGCGCGCCCGCACGATTGATCACCGAGGGGCGACGGCTGCCGTTGAGGGTGCTTCCCGACGGCCGCCGCGACGACGTCGTCACCGGACCCGACGACGCCTGGCAGCAGGTCTCCTCGGCGGACGGCGGCATCGTGTTGTGTCTGGAGCGGCCCGGGCCGTCCGGCCCCGTCGACGCCATGGTCCTCGAGCGTGGCCTCCAGGCAGTGCGGACGGTGCACGAGCGGACCCATGGCCGCTACCGAGCGCCCGGTGATCGAGCCGGCGAGCTGCACGAGGTCCTCACCGACCCGGACGCTGGCGCTGTCTCCCGAGCGCACGCGGCGCGCCAGCTGGGCCTCGCCACGGACCAGCTCGTGCGGGTCGTCTGCCCGCTGGGTGGCACGGCGCGGGTCGTCGCAGTCGTCCCCACGATGGCCGGGGCGGACGTCGCCGCGACGGCGGTGCCAGGGGAGCGGTGCGGTGTCGGGCCGGTGGTGCCGGTCGAGCGGGCACCGGAGTCGGCCCGCGACGCCCGCCTGGCCCTGCGGCTCACGGCTCCGGGGACGGCCGCAGAGCCGGGCTCCCGGGTGGTCGTCGTAGACGACCTGGGCGCCGCGATCGCCATCGCCGCCTCCTTCGACGCCACCCCGGCGTGGCGGGAGCACCCCGACCTGGCCGCCGTCCGCGCCGCCGCCGCGCACGCGGCTTGGGTGCCCGGCACCCTCTCGGCCGTCGCCTCCACCGACAGCTTGCGCTCGGCGGCCGCCGCCCTCGTCGTCCACCACTCCACGCTGCAGAAGAGGCTCGCCACCCTGGAGAAGCTGCTCGCCTGGGACGTGCTCTCGACCCACGGCCGGTTCCGGCTGCAGGTCGCGCTGATGCTGCTCAGGTTGGACGACACCCGGGACTGACGCTCGAGGCGTTAGTCGCGCCCGTAGATGTCGCGGGTGTAGACGCGGTCGTCCACGTCCTCCAGGTCCTCGTGTCGCCGGTTGGCGATGATGACGTCGGACCGCTTCTTGAACTCGTCGAGGTCGTTGACGACCTCGGAGTTGAAGAACGCCTCCTCCTCGAACGTCGGCTCGTGCACGATCACCTCGACGCCCTTGGCCTTGAGCCGCTTCATCACGCCCTGGATGGAGGACATCCGGAAGTTGTCGGAGCCCTCCTTCATCACCAGGCGATAGACGCCGACGGTCTGCGGGCGCCGGCGCAGGATATCGGCGGCGATGAAGTCCTTCCGGGTCGTGTTCGCGTCGACGATGGCGCCGATGAGGTTCTGCGGCACGTCGGCGTAGTTCGCCATGAGCTGCTTGGTGTCCTTGGGCAGGCAGTAGCCGCCATAGCCGAAGCTCGGGTTGTTGTAGTGCGAACCGATCCGCGGGTCGAGGCCGACACCTTCGATGATTTGGGACGTCGAGAGGCCGTGGGTGGCGGCGTAGGAGTCGAGCTCGTTGAAGTAGGCGACCCGCAGGGCGAGGTAGGTGTTGGCGAAGAGCTTGATCGCCTCGGCTTCCGCGGAGTCCACGAGAAGGACAGGCACGTCGGACTCAGCGCTTCCCTCCACGAGGAGGTCTGCGAAGCGCTTGCCGTCCTCTCCTCGGTCGCCGACGACGATCCGGGACGGGTGGAGGTTGTCGTAGAGCGCGCGTCCTTCCCGGAGGAACTCGGGGCTGAAGATGATGTGGGCCCCGAGGTGCTCGCCGCGCATCCGGGCAGTGAAGCCGACCGGGACCGTCGACTTGATGACGATGACCGCCGTGGGGTTGACGGCGCGGACCGCCTTGATGACCGACTCCACCGACGCCGTGTTGAAGTAGTGGGTCTCCGGGTCGTAGTCCGTGGGGGTCGCCACGACGACGAACTTCGCGCCCGCGTACGCCGACTCCCCGTCGGTCGTCGCTCGAAGGCGGAGATCTGCCTCATCGAGGAACTGGCTCAGGTCGCGGTCGAGGACCGGGGAGGCGCCGCGGTTGATCATCGCGACGCGCGCCTCCTCGACGTCCACCGCCCACACGTCGTGGTGCTGGGCGAGGAGGACGGCGTTCGACATGCCTACGTACCCGAGGCCGACGACAGCGATCTTCATGACAGGACGCTAAGCGGGCGGTGCGCCCCCAACGGGACCTGTGGCCCAACGTTTGCCCAATGTTCGGCAGAGACCGGCGTCACACGGCTACCCATTCTTGGCGAAGCCAGACGGGCAGATCCGTGAGCGAGTGCGGAAGACACGCCACCTCGCCGCTACAGTGACCCTTGCTTCCCAACAGGAGAGGTCCACCAAGCATGCCCGACACCCACGCCGACTACCGGCTGAGTCAGCTCGACCAGCTGGAGGCGGAGTCGATCCACATCATCCGTGAGGTCGCCGCCGAGTTCGAGAAGCCCGTCCTGATGTTCTCGGGCGGCAAGGACTCGATCGTCATGCTCCGCCTCGCGGAGAAGGCGTTCTACCCGGCCAAGATCCCCTTCCCGATCCTCCAGGTCGACACCGGCCTCGACTTCCCCGAGGTCATGCACACGCGTGACAACTGGGTGAACCGTCTGGGCCTGAACCTGGTGGTCGCCAGCATCGACGACGCCATCGCCCAGGGCGTGGTGGTGGACGACGGCAAGACCAGCCGCAACCGCATGCAGATCGGGACGCTGCTGAACGCGATCGAGGAGAACGGCTTCACCGCCGCCTTCGGTGGCGGTCGCCGCGACGAGGAGAAGGCCCGCGCCAAGGAGCGCGTCTACTCCCACCGCGACGAGTTCGGCCAGTGGGACCCGAAGAACCAGCGCCCCGAGCTGTGGAGCCTGTACAACGGCCGCCTCCACGAGGGCGAGCACATGCGGATCTTCCCGATCTCGAACTGGACCGAGCTGGACGTCTGGTCCTACATCGCCCGCGAGGGCATCGAGATCCCGAGCATCTACTTCAGCCACCAGCGCCGCGTCTTCGAGCGCAACGGCATGCTGATGACGGAGACCCCGCTCAACCCCTGCAAGGACGGCGAGGTCGCCGAGGAGCGCACCGTCCGCTTCCGTACCTGCGGTGACATCACCCTGACCGGCTGCGTGGAGTCCACGGCCAGCACGGTCGAGGAGATCATCGAGGAGACCGCGGTGGCCCGCGTGACCGAGCGCGGCGCGACCCGCGGCGACGACAAGTTCTCCGAGGCCGCCATGGAGGACCGCAAGAAGGAGGGCTACTTCTGATGGCCGACGAGACCAACGAGAACCTCACCTCGCACATGGACCTGCTGCGCTTTGCGACCGCGGGCTCCGTGGACGACGGCAAGTCGACCCTCATCGGGCGCCTCCTGCTCGACTCCAAGTCGATCTTCGAGGACCAGCTCGAGGCCGTGGAGACGACCTCCAAGGGCAAGGGCTACGACTACACCGACCTCGCGCTGCTGACCGACGGTCTGCGGTCCGAGCGCGAGCAGGGCATCACCATCGACGTGGCCTACCGCTACTTCGCGACGCCCAAGCGCAAGTTCATCATCGCCGACACCCCGGGCCACGTGCAGTACACCCGGAACATGGTCACCGGCGCCTCCACCGCCGACCTCGGCCTCGTGCTCGTCGACGCCCGCCAGGGCCTCACCGAGCAGTCCCGCCGGCACGCGGTGATCCTCTCGCTGCTCCGCGTCCCGCACCTCGTGCTCGCGGTCAACAAGATGGACCTGGTCGACTTCGACGAGGCCACCTTCACCAAGATCCACGACGAGTTCACGCAGTTCGCGACGAAGCTCTCGATCCCGGACCTCCAGGTCATCCCGATCTCGGCGCTCGCCGGCGACAACGTGGTGAACCGCAGCGAGAACATGGACTGGTACTCCGGTCCGACGCTCATGCACCACCTCGAGAACGTCCACGTCGCCTCGGACCGGGACCTCATCGACGCGCGCTTCCCCGTCCAGTACGTCGTGCGCCCGAAGAGCGACGAGTTCCACGACTACCGCGGCTACGCCGGCCAGGTGGCCGGTGGCGTGCTGAAGCCGGGCGACGAGGTCGTCGTGCTGCCGAGCGGCATGACCTCCAAGATCGCGGGCATCGACCTGTTCGACCAGGAGATCTCCGAGGCCTACCCGCCCATGTCGGTGACGGTCCGCCTCGAGGACGACGTGGACGTCTCCCGCGGCGACATGATCGCCCGCGTGAAGAACGCTCCGGCCCCGTCGCAGGACATCGATGCCATGGTCTGCTGGATGACGACGACGCCGCTGAAGCCGCGTCAGAAGCTCGCCATCAAGCACACCACCCGCACGGCCCGCGCCATGGTGAAGGACATCCAGTATCGCCTGGACGTCAACACCCTGCACCGCGACCAGGAGACGAAGGAGCTCGGAGTCAACGAGATCGGCCGCGTGCAGCTGCGCACCACCGTTCCGCTGCTGAGCGACCCGTACTCCCGAAACCGGACCACCGGCTCCTTCATCCTGATCGACGAAGCCACGGGTGTCACGGTCGCGGCGGGAATGATCCTCAGCTGATTTGGAACGTGAGGAAAGAGTTGACTCTCTAGCCAGGGCCCTCGTCTGGTATGCAGTCTCATACCTAATTTCCATAGGTGGCTACGTGGTCATCATGGCAGTTACGGCGAGGGCCCTGGCGAGGGGCGACTTTGCTCAGTTCGTCGCATCGGTGAGTATCGGGGCGTTTCTGGGACAAATCGGCTGTGTTGGCACCCAACGAACAGTTCTCCGCAACCTGGCAAGCGGGAACCGGGACGACCCGCTTCAGTTTGCAAGCGACGTTCGCAATGCATCCATAGATATATCCACCGCTGTATTCGTCTTCCTTCCTGCAACCGCTCTCTTGGGCTCCTTCGGCCTAAGTTTCCTAATCGGCCAAGGTGCAAGGCCGACCGATATGGCGGCCACGGCGCTCATTGTGTGGCTTTCTGGCGTTCAACAATTGACCGCCGCGACACTCAGGGGTTTGAGACGCACTCGAATGGCGGGACTTCTTGAGGGCCGATCAGGCGGGGGACTGGTCGCAATAACTCAAGCCGCGGGCCTATTCGCTGCGCTCCTTGCCGCAGGAGGGTTTGGACTCGATGCGGCTCTCTGGCTAGTGGCACTTGGATACTTTGTGCCCGTGGCCTTCGGGACTGTTTACGCGAATCGGATTTGGAAAAAGCAGGGTCTCCAGATTTCTGTTAAATTAGCGCCGAGTGTGCTGAAGAAGAACTTTCCGATGGCAGCGTCTACAGGCTTAATTCAGGCAAACGGAAATCTTGACGTCTGGATTGCTTCGTTGGCCCTCTCGGGCGATCAGGGCGCATATTTTGCAGCCGCTGCACGCTTGGCCTTCCTGGTCAATATCCCATTGACGTCCGTGCAAACCATAATATCGCCCATGCTTGCCAGATTATATGCGCGCGGTGAACGAACGATCCTGACCAGAGTTTGCCGAACGGCAAGCACTGTGTCCTTGGCCGGTTCATCTTTCTTATGGGTGCCTATGTTGGCTGTTCCCGGCTCCCTACTGTCGATTGCTTATGGAACTGACTACAAGACCGCTTCAATTCCACTAGTGATACTTGCGTTGGGCGCCGCGGCAAACGTTGCAGCCGGCCCGTGCGGTGCTCTCATGACCATGTCGGGACGAGAAAAGCAGCTGGCAATACTTATGGCGATTGCTGTGTGTGCTCGACTGACTATTGCGGTCGCCGTTGTGCCCTTAGACAGCAGTATCGTCCTGGCTTTGACCTCCGCTGCGGTAACAACTCTCCTCTTCATAAGCATTGCCACGGTCGCTTACAAGGGTCTAGGAATCCGAACTTGGCCGACTTTGCATCCCGAGGTCAAATTAGTAGCTAAGATGTCTGCTTGACGGCTGCCCTACCAGAGGAGATGGCGCATTTGCGGGTCCTGCACTTCACCGATGCGTACGTGGGTGGCGTGGGCAGCGCCATCGACGCATACATCGCCCACACGCCAGATTTTGATCACTTCGGGCTCATCGATTCTCGAGGCGCGCCGCTACGCATTGCCCCGGGCTTCTCCCGCTCGGCTAGATTGCAGTCGAGTCCTGCTACCTGGTTCCGACAGTTGAGTTCCGTGGTGCGGAACTGGGAAATAGATGTGATTCACGCTCATTCCAGCCGCGCCGGGTTCGTCGCGCGATCAAGAAACCTAGGGGTTCCCACTGTCTATTCCCCTCACTGCTTCGCCTTCGAACGCCTCGACATATCTCGATATACCAGATGGACTTTCCGCATGGTCGAGGCACAACTCGCACCCAGAACGACGGTTCTTGCTGCTTGCTCACTTGGCGAGCGGGCTATCGCTAGCGATATGGGTTTTCCTCGAACCACATATATCCCCAATGTCAGTAGCCAAGAATTTGAATACTGCGAAGATCAACCCTCTCAGGGCGCCGGGAACCATGTCTGTTCGGTGGGTAGAATAAGCCCGCAAAAGGGACCTGAATTCTTTTCAGCTGTATCCACATTGGCCGGTCCAGCAGCTGCCATCGACTTTACGTGGGTCGGTGGGGGCGGGGCAGCAGCTGAGTCTTCGTTAATCGCGGCTGGTGCATCCGTTACCGGTTGGTTATCACGAGGAGAAGTCTCTAATCGTCTCGCACAGGCGACAGTTTATCTTCACTGCGCCGCATGGGAAGGCTTTCCAATCTCCATACTGGAGGCAGTATCTTTGGGGCGACCCGTAGTCGCACGAAAGATATCCGCCATGATGGGGATGCCGCGACGGTGGCTCGCCGAGGATCCTCGTCAGGCCCTAAGGCTGATAGGGGAACTGATTCAGGACGCAGGTCTCCGGGAGCAGAATGTGCGCGAATGGACAGTCGCACTTGCAGCGAACAGTTCGGGCGCTCAACGTGACGCCTTATATCATACCTACCGTATAGCACTTGGCGAATCGGAATGATTATCGCATGTCTGATTTTCTTGATGTTGCTATCTGTCCTTTATGCCGTAAGCGCAAGATCCAGCAGTGACCTCATAGCAATAACCATTTTGGTCTTTCTAGTCTATTACGGTTTCCGTGCCATCCTGATAGCCACAGGACTGGACAGCCCAAGTCCAGACTACCTCTTTGCCGTCGGTACATACGAGGCGGCGTACGTTCGCACTATATTTGGGATAAGTCTGTTCGTCAGCGCTCTAGTAGCATTCTCCCAGTTTGGAAGCGTTCTTGCCCCACGGCAGGGGACTTTGGGATTTCGCAAAGATCGATATAGCGTAGCTTCTTTGGGGAGATTGGCCGGCTTGTTGACCACCATGTCGGTGACCATAGGTGCTTTGCTGCTAATCAAGTACGGCAGCTTCGGCGGCGTGGTCGTCGCTGCTAAGGTAGGCAAGGAATTTGCTGGCCTGGGCTTCATTCGCATACCTGCCGTTCTTGGCGCAATAACCTCTCTGGCCGCGTTTCAGGACTCCAGGATCGCTGGCGACCGACGTCGTGCGGCGTGGTTCTTCCTGCTAGCGATCGTTAATTCAGCGGTGGTCTTCATGTGGGGCCAGCGATCCATTGCAGTAATTCCTGTTGCTGTTCTATTGATCGCTTCACCAAAAGTGACCATGTTTGGGAGCAAGCGCGTCCCTCTCGCGCGCATGATTTTGGCGGGCGTTTCGGTTGTTTCCGTGGCTTTATCCTTGAGATATTTACGTGACAGCTTCACCAGCAATGGTTCCCAATCGAGTTTTTCGGAGCAAAATGTATGGAGGCAGATTTCCCAAGCAGTCAACGGGGTGTACTTTGATTCATCTCTCTTGGCCTTTAGGGACTGGCCAAAGATCCACATGTTCCGGCAAGGTGAGGACTTCATCGCTGGTTTGCTGGGGCCAGTCCCCAGGTTGCTTTGGCCAGAAAAGCCGGTACCGAACCTCGGTGTTTGGTTTCGGCAGGTTTATGAGCCACAGGCTCTCAATGGATGGCCCGTTGGTTCCGTCGGGGACTGGTATCTCAATTTTGGGTTCTTGGGCATAGTTGTCGGCGGCGCATTTTCAGGAATTCTAATTGGAGTCTTGAATTCAAACTTCCGCAATGCGGGTTCGCAGGGGATAAACCAGGTCGCAATTTTTGTCTATGCTCTCTATATTTTTCCGCAAGGAATCACGGCGAATTCACCTCTGCAAGCTGTAGCTTGGGGGGTGCCTTTATGGCTTACAATGAAGTTTCTTCCGCCACTTAGATCTACGCAAGAAACGTTACAGGAGGGTGTTGAGCGGTGAGAGTTCCAAACTTCTCGGTTGTGGGGGCGGCTCGTTCGGGTACGACAGGTATAGTGAATGCTTTGCGTGCCCATCCTGACGTATTCATGTGCGAGCCAAAGGAGCCTCACTACTTTGCTTTTCACGGAAAAAGTCTAGATTTCACCGGCCCCGGTGATGAGCAGAACATGAATAAGCGCGCTGTAGTTGAGCGCCAGAAGTTCCTAAGTCTGTTTGATGGCGCCCCGTCAGATGTGGTGGCCCTCGGCGAAGGTAGCGTTAGTAGCCTCTACTATTCTCAAGAATCTATTCAGGAGATGCTTGAAATCAATCCTGAGTACAGGGCTGTGATCGTTCTGCGAGATCCCGCGGAACGATCGTTCTCTGCCTATCAGTACTTGAAGGCGCGCGGTTTCGAAGATGCCAGTACATTCAGGGAGGCGCTGGCCCTCGAAGATTGGCGGGTTGAGGCAAACTATCATCACTTATGGCATTACCGACGGATGTCTCTCTACGCCTCAGATGTCAAGGCATACCTGGAAGCATTCGGCGGTGACCGGGTTCTGATCCTGTTCCAAGAGGATGTTGAAGCGGACTTGGGTGCGGCGATGACTGCTCTGTGCAGATTCCTGGGACTTAGAGAGGTTGACCTCCAGGTTTCAACTGAGAGAGTGAATGCGTCCGGTGTCGCCCGCTCTAAGTTAATTGGCCAGACCCTTGGCGGGATATCTCGCGTAGGCTTCGTTCGTGATCTGGTTCGGCGGCTCACATCGTTTGAGTTCCGGGAGCGGGTGAGAAATCGGGTGCTGCGTCGGACATCCATCGAACCCGAGGACCGTGCGTTTCTGGCTTCATATTTCGAGAGTGATCTTGAAGAACTCGGTAGCACGTTTTCGCGTTACGGAATTGCGAGGCCGATGTGGATTGGCAGGATATGAGAATTCTGCAACTTCATTCGCGGCACTCTTCGGTTGGTGGGGCAGATAGGGTTGTCTCCACCGAAGCCACAGCGCTGATTCGTGGCGGAATGGAAGTGAAGCAATACTTGACGACACCAGTGTCTGTTGCAGGCGGCAGGTTTGCGCCTGCCGTCGAGGCAATCTGGAATCGTGATGCACAGCGTGAAGTCGATGAGAAGATCCGGGATTGGCAACCGGACGTAGTTCATCTCCACACCCCTTTCCCAGGCTTATCTTTGGCTCCGATCCGGACTGCGCGAAGTCACGGAGTGCCGGTGGTTTGGACGATGCACAGCTTCCGATCCACGTGCGTGGCGGGAACGCTTATCCGTGACGGCAGAGAGTGTCGTGAGTGCGTAGGGTCTTCTTCTAAGCTTCCAGCGGTCCTTCACGGGTGTTACCACCAAAGTCGACTTCGGTCCGCTGTGATGGCCAGTGGCCTCGCCATCCATAGAGCTGTTCGAACAGTCCCGGACCTCGTGGACCTGTATCTGCCCCTCACTGAGGGGGCTGGTCGGATTTTGGGGGCTGACGGCGTGCCCAGTTCGAAGATTCGCGTGAAACCAAATTTTCTCCTCGATCGGACTGTGCCAGTTGTGCCGACTCCCAGTTCATCGCCATATGTCGTGTTTGCCGGCCGCCTGGTTCCCGAGAAGGGCGTCGACACACTTATCGCTGCCGCCCGTAAGCTCCGGGAATCGGGGAATTCGCTTCGCATTGTGGTCGCTGGTGATGGTCCGCTCGCCGATGTCGTCTTGGCGGCCGAGTCATCTGGGCTTGTTGAATACATGGGATGGCTAGATGAGGAGGGGTTGCTCTCGCTGATGGCGGGCGCTCACGCCCTTGTCCTGCCTTCGTTGTGGCCCGAGGGGATGCCCATTTCGGCGCTTCAGGCACTTTCTGTGGGGACGCCTGTCGTGTATGCAGGTCACGAGAACCTGCATGATGTCATCGGATCGAGCGCGGGCGCGGCGTTTGGCGTTGGAGATGAGGGTGATCTGGCTGGATGCTTGTCGAGACTCGACCAATTGGACTTGATGCGTCAACATGCGTACGACCGATTTGCGAGCTTGTATTCTGAGTCTGTGGGCTTGTCGAATCTTCTTGAAGCTTACGAGACTGTCACGCGCCGATAAGTTGCTGGTGGACCTGTCGTATCGGGTTAATTCCTCGTTTGTAGTGGTGTTGTGTCCTTCAGTGGCGTGATGATGGCGGGGATGTCGTCCCGAGCTGCGTCGGGTTGGTCGTAGACGCTGTGCAGCATCGCTTTCTCTGTCGGCTACATGTTCTTCGTCGTCGCCGCCATCAGGTTCGCGGCGTAGTGGGTACGGCACCGCGGCCACGTCGCCCTGGGCAGATTGACTGTGCTCGCTTCGACCAGGCCAGCGTGAGCGTCGGTGGTCACCAGTCGCACTCCGTGTGGACTCACGGCCATGCCACGGGCTACGAGCTGGATTCAGGGTTCGGCGAAGATCTCGTTCCAGGCCAGCGCGACTTCTGCCGTGGCGACACGCATTGGAGGACCTCGCTGTGCCCGTCAGCTGAGTATTTGCCCTGGTGAGAGCCGGTGGGTATCGCGATTGAGCGCCACCGGTTAGTGACTTCGGGCGCCGGGTGGTGGTGCCGGTGAGCGCCACCCTCGGTGACTGGCCGCCGCAGGATCCGGGGCCGGCCGGGGTGACGCTCACCAGCGGGTCTCAGGCGCGGTTGGTGTGTTCGCGCATGTTGGTGCTGCCGGTCTCGATCCAGATGGTGTTGTGGACGATGCGGTCCATGATGGCGTCGGCGTAGACCCCGGAGCCGAGTCGCTGGTGCCAGTCCTTCTTGGCGTACTGGGTGCAGAACACGGTCGAGGTGGTGTCGTAGCGACGTTCGAGGAGCTCGAGCAGCATGCTGCGGATCTCGTCGGTGGGCGGGTCGAGCAGCCATTCGTCCAGGACGAGGAGGGTGAAGGCGGCGTACTTGCGGAGCCACTTCTCCTTCCCGGCCGGCTTGTCCCGGGCGGCGGCCCAGGACTCCTCGAGGTCGGGCAGGCGGATGTAGTGCGCGCGGTAGCGGTGCTGGCAGGCCTGCTTGGCCAAGGCCGAGCCCAGGTAGGACTTCCCGGAACCGGTGAAGCCTTGGAACACGACGTTCTGGCCCCGGGTGATGAACGCGCAGGTGGCGAGTTGGGCGATGACGCCGCGGTCCAGGCCGCGTTGCTCGAGCATGTCCAGGCGTCGTAGGTCGGCGTCTGCGTAGCGCAGTCCGGCGCGGCGGATGAGGCCGTCGACCTTGGCGTGGGTGAACGCGGCGTGGGCGTCGTCGACGGCGAGCTTGAGGCGTTCCTCGAAGACCATCCCCAGGGTCAAGGTGTCGTCCTGGGCTTCGAGGGCATCAACGAGGCTGCCCACGCCCATCTCACGCAGCTTCCGCTTGGACTCGGTGTCGACCCGGCTCACGCCTCCTCACCCCCACCCGTGCCCGTGCTGGTGCCCGTGCTGGTACTCGGGCTGGTGATGTCGGTCGCGTAGTAGTCGGCCCCGCGAACGTACCCGCCGGCCTGCCCGCTGGCCTGTCCGCTGCCCTGGCCGCTGGTCGGTGCCGGCGCGGTCTGCTCGCAGTCCTGCTGGCGGTCTAGGTGCCGGTCCTGCCGGTTCCGGTGTGGCTGGTCTTGGCCGGTGTCGAGGATGGGTCGTAGGTGGGCGTAGCGGGGTGACCTGATGGCCCTCAGAGCGATGCCGGCGGCTGCTTCGAGGCGGTCGTGGGAGTAGCGGCGTGAGAGCCGCAGGACCGCGAGGGCGGCGTCGAGTCCTTGCTCGTCGATGGCCACGGACTCGAAGATCCGGTTGACCACGGTGGTGGTGTCGGCCCCGATCCGTGCGGCCCACTCCCGTACCCGGGTGGCGTCCCACGGCTGGTAGGTCCCGCCGTGTGGCAGGTGGACCTGATGGGTGCGGTAGTCGTTGACGACGCCGGGTGGGGCCAGGACGTGGGAGGCGATCCGCTGCTGCCCGGCGTGGACCTCGAGCGTGGTGTCGGTGACCCGCAGGTCCACGCTGGTCCCGATGTGGGTGTAGGGCACGGAGTAGAAGTTCTTCTCGTACACCACGTGCGCGTTCTTCTGGACCCGCCGCCGGTAGACCCACGTGGCGATCTCGTAGGGCACCACCGGTAGGGGCCGCAGCAGCGGCTGTTCCTCGGCGGTGAACACGCCCAGCCGCGACACGGGGCGTTTCTGGAACGGCTCGGCGTTGAACGCCTCGACCCGCTCATAGACCGCTGCACGCAGGGCTGCGAGGGTGGCGTACTGCTCCCCGCGTAGGGCCGCGATGACCGCGGTGGCGATGTTCCCCACGGTCCCCTCGACCGAGGCCTTGTCCTTGGGCTTCTTCACCCGCCCCGGCAGGACCGCGGCGGAGTAGTGCGCGGCGAGCTCGCGGTAGGCGTCGTTGAGGACGACCTCTCCTTCGCGGGGGTGGGCGATCACGCCGGTCTTGAGGTTGTCCGACACGATCCGGGGCACCGACCCGCCCAGAGCGGTGAACATCGCGACGTGCGCCCGCAGCCAGGTGTCCTGCCGCATGTCCAGGCACGGCTCGACGAAGGCGTACCGGGAGAACGGCAACGTGGCGACGAACAGGTACACCCGCGCCGCCGGTAGGGCCGTGAGCGGGTCGGACAGTGTCATCGTCTTGCCTGACCAGTCGACCTCGATCGCCTGGCCGGCCTTGTGCCCGACCCGTGATGCGGCGCCGGTGATGAGGACGTGGTGGGCGTAGTTCTTGCAGAAGCGGTCATAGCCCATCGCCGGCGCGCCGGTGGCGTGGCAGGTGTCGCGGTACTCCCCGTGCAGCAGCTTCAGCGTCACCCCGACCCGGGCGAGCTCACGGTGGACCTGGCCCCAGTCGGGCTGAGCGTGGACGCTGACGTGCTCGCCGCGGCCGGGGAACAACCGCTCGTACACGGCCTGCTCGTCGAGGTCCTCGACATCGCTCCACGACAGGCCTTCACGGTCAGCGGCGTCGATGACCGCTGCCACCGAGTGCCGCGACATGCCCTGCGCGGCGATGGCTCGCCCGGAGAACCCTTCCGCGCGAAGACGCAGCACCAACTTCGCCTTGATCTTGCGTACCATCCGAAATCACTCCTTCTGCCGCGTGATTGGCCACGCGGAAGAAGGACCCTAGAAGTGGCGCTGACCAGCAATAATCGATGGCGCCGAGCGCCACGATCCGACACAGCGGCCACCGGCGCCCCCAGGCAAGAACGGTGGCGCTCAGCGGAGCGAATATTCATCAGCGTTTCTCCGGTTGCCAGGAGCACCAGAGCGTTGACCACGCGTCCGCCCTCGCGGACTTTCCCCGAACTGGCATCTTCAGAGCGTCGGTGGCGACGAAGGTGAACGGGCCAGTGGCGTCCAGGGGGCGTGGCGGAACTGAGCGACGTGTTCGTCGAGGTCGGTGGCCATCCGGGAGGACTGGGACTTGCTCAGGGAGTCGATTCTGAGGGTCTTGACCCGCTTGTCCATCCGCCGGGTGCTCACGCCGGCGAGGTAGCAGTCGGCGGCGACGGTGATCAGGGCGTACTCGGCACGCTTGCGGCGCTCGAGGAGCCATTCGGGTAAGTAGGTGCCTTTGCGTAGCTTGGGGATCGCGACGTGGATGGTGCCGACGCGGGTGTCGAGGTCGCGGTGGCGGTAGCGATTGCGCTGGCTGGTGCGGACCGGAGCGGGGCGTCCGTGCTCGGCGCCCGCGACTGCGTCGGCCTCCGGAAACAGCAGCGTGTTGATTACGCTCTGCAAAGGCGGACTCGAAGGATTACGCGGTGGGCGCGTCCGTTTCCAGATCCACGCAGGCGACGATCTCGGCGACACCGGTACACCACAATCTGGGGTTCAACTCAAGATTTTGAGCGTGCCCACTAGATCAGCGTCCATTGAACAGTGAAATATCAGCGCTAAGAATGCTGGGGCATGCCAATCAATAGGCGCCACGCGAGGCGAACACAGCGCCAAAGGTACGAGAGAGAATCGAAAGGTCCTGCAGCATGGACCAGTTGTCTACGTAGTAGAGATCGAGGCGCATGGCCTCCTCGGCAGTGAGGTCGTTACGGCCTGAGACCTGCCAAAGACCGGTCATGCCGGGGCGGACGTGAAGTCGCCGGGTCATCGCGCTGTCGTACAGGTCCACCTCGCGCTGGACTTGGGGGCGCGGACCAATGAGGCTCATGTCACCCAAGAAGACGTTGAAGAGCTGAGGCAATTCGTCGACCGAAAAGCGGCGCATCCACTTCCCTGGTCGGGTGATCCGGGGATCGTCCTTCATCTTGAAGAGCAAGGCGGACTGGCCCAATTGCTTCTGGAGATCGGCCACCAAGTCCTCGGCGTTCACGACCATGGTTCGGAACTTGAAGCACTTGAACTCCTCGCCGTCCTTCCCGATCCGGGTCTGGCGGAAGAGGATCGGGCCTCGGTCGAACAGCCAGATCTGCAGGGCGGCGAAGCCGATGAGGGGCAGGAACGCGAAGATGAGCATGCCGGAGCCGACGAGGTCGAAGAGACGCTTGCCCCAGCGGGAGGCGTCACTCCACGTTGGCGGGTCGATGTGCATCAAGGGCAGACCGCCGACGGGGCGGACGCTGATGCGGTCCTGGGAGATGTCCGTGACGCTGGGTGCGACGACCACGTCCACGTGGTGCTTCTCGAGGTCCCACAGGTTGCGGCGCAACTGAGTGGGGGAGCCGACGGATCCCCCCGCGAAGAACAGCGCGTCGGCGCGGGCCGCGACGGCGAGGGAGGCTGCCTCGTCGGCGTTACCCAGGACCGGGATGCCGGACGCGGTCTCCTCGGAGAGGTCCCACTCGGGGGTGAGCGCGCCGACGATCTGGTAGCCAAGCCAGGACTCTCGCCTGAGGACCGCTGCGGTTTCGTCGATGTGAGCGCGGCTGCCGACGATGAGGATCCGCTGGCGCAGAGCGCCGCGGCGTCGAGCCGAGTGCAGCGCGTTCCGTAGCGCGTAGCGGCCTAGGACGAGGAACGGGATGCCCAGGCCGAACGCGAGCAGGAAGAAGCCGCGGCTGAGGTCGAACTTGGTCAGGTAGCAGCCGACTCCGGTGACTGCGCCCGCGATGAGGGTGGCGTTGACGACCCGCTTGAACTCGTCGAGGCCGGCGCCGAAGACGTCCTTGGCGTAGCCGCCGGCGAGCGCGATCACCGCCAGCCAGGAGAGCAGGATCGCCGGGCCCGCGACGGTGAGCGACTGGGCGATCGACGCCGGGGTGTCGAACACGGTGAGTTCACGGCGTCCAATGACGGCGATCGTGCCGGTGAGGGCGATGAGCACCGCGTCGATGATCAGCGCCGACGTCGGGAGGTAGCGGAGCATCCGACTCGGAGCAGAGGCGGAGGTGAGACGTCGGTTGTCCGACAGGATGGTCATGCAGTGTCCCCATGTGTTGCGACCTGAGCTCGGCCCGCCTGCGACCCTGCAGACATCGTGCTTCCGAGAGGCTAAACGTGCGCTCGTCCTGGAGGTGACGCGGCAGGCTTTGCCTGACCAGACCTTACGTTGATCAGGGGCTTTGTTGCATCCCGGAACGATGACAGACAGGTTAAGAGACTCTGACGCGACGTGAGGGAGGTTTCACGGATTGGGGTGGGGCGGTCTCGAGGCTCGTCGCTGACGCTGCTCGCACCTCGACCACCTGGGCGGCACCTCGACCACCGGGTTGGCCACCAACGCGTGTCAGGGGGCTACCGAACTGTTACCCCCCTGAGTATTTTCTCGGACCGTTGGCTGCCAGGGTTGGTGTGTGCCGATCGTCGCCCTCCTGGCCCTAGGCCTTGCTGCCTGGGCGGTGCTGCCGTTGCCCCTGGCAGTGGCGGTGGGGCGCGCCTTCGCGTGTGGGGCGACCGAGCCCGGTGCTGCCGAGGTGGAGCAGATCGTCGGTGAGCTGTTCTGGGGTTGATGGGCATCCCTCATATGGGGTGCTGTTCAATGGCAGTCGTCCGCTGACACCGCTCGCCTCGGGAGGCGCCGTGCCCCACCGTCCTGCTCGACGTGCCGGTCTTGCGGCTGCGAGCGTGCTGCTCGCCGTCCTCGCTGGGGCTCTGACGGCGTGCTCGTCGGACGGGTCGTCCACTGACGGGTCCTCGATCCCCTCCGACTTCATCAGCGACAGCGCCTCCGTGATCGCCTACGACGGACTGCCGGACGACTTCCCGCGCGACGAGGTGACGCTGGTCGACGGGGAGATCCAGGACTCGGGGGAGTCCGGCAAGGGCGCGAACAAGACGTGGACCGCGGTCATCTTCAGCACCAAGACGCCCGGCGGCGCGATGCAGGAGGCCATCGACCTGCTCGAGGGGAACGGGTGGGAGCTCGTGACCACCTTCGACGAGGCCAAGCCGGGGACCCAGGTGCTGACGATGTCCGGCGGCGAAGTGATCATCACCTACGTGGACCTCGGCGACGGGGACACGGGGCTGAGCTACACGGTGAGCGTCGGGTCCTGAGCGTCGCTCTTCCCGCGCGTGGTGCGGCGGTAGAGCCACCACGCGCGTAGACCGGCGATCACGATGCCGGCGAGGCCGGCGAGGTCGCCGCCGGTGAGTCCGTGGGTGGTCGACCACACCCAGAGCACGTCGCCCTCCATCGGGGCGTTCGCGAGGATCCAGAGGCCGGAGAAGAACGCCGTCGCCACCACGCCCGCCCACTGCGTGTACGGGAGGATCGCGGTGCTCACCAGGAGCGCCACCAGAGTCAACGCTGCGGGCATGGCGAGAGTGTGAAGCATCGGTGGCTGCTGGGCGGGGTTGTCGGGGTGTCGGGTTGGTCTCGCGCAACGACCGCGCCTCTACGTTGAGAGGCGCGGTCGTTCCGCGTTCGGAGCCTGGTCGGGCGAGCGACCCCGGGGTCAGCAGCGGGCAGCGGTGCCTCGGCCGCCGCCGCACGAGTGCCAGCTCTTCGTCATGACCTTGTGGTTCTTGTTGAACAGGATGTACACGTAATCGGTGCCGTTGTCGGCGACGCACGGCTTGTAGGCGAAGAGGACGCGCCCCTTGGCGCGGCGCCGGATCGTCGGCTCGCCGCCGACGATCCGCTTCACGCCGGCCATGGTCGTCCGCTTGGGCTTGAGCTGCTTGTACTCGGGCTTCGTGATGCAGACCTTGGCACGGCCGGCGGTGGCTGCCGTGGCCGCCTGGGTGGCGGAGAAGGGCAGCAGCGCGGCCGCGAGGAGCGTCAGCGTGGCGATGAGTGTGCGGAGCATGGGTCCTCCTGGTGACAGGTGTCGGTGGGGAGTGAGCCTGTCAGGGATCGGCTGCTCGCGGACCCCGTGGAAATGGGGGGTCTCGAGGCTCGTCGCTGGCGCTCCTCGCACCTCGACCACCGGGCGGCGCCTCGACCACCGGGGTGGGGGATCTCGAGGCTCCTCGCTGGCGCTCGTCGCACCTCGATCACCGGGGGTGCTCGCACCTCGACCACCAGTGGAGTGGTGGTGGCACGAGTTCTGGACCGGTGAGGGCTGGAGAAGCCAAGAGCGTCCTGAAAATCAGGTACAAGTGTCGACCGTGTGCCCGTGGAGGGCCGGGCACCGGGACACGAAGGAACCTGCATGCGCGGTCGGAGCACGACGTCCAGGACTCGTACGGGCTGGGGGGTGCGGGTGCTCCTGGCCGGGGCGCTCGTGCTGGCCTCGCTGGCGCTGGGGGTGCCGACCGCGTCGGCCGCCGAGGAGACCGTGGCGGACGTCGCCATCGCGGCGACCTCGACCACGACGCAGAAGTCGGGCAGCGACTTCACCTACACGCTCACGCTGAGCTGCGACCAGCTCGGTGACGGGTCCGGCACCGAGGCCGACACGTGCGAGGCGCCGACCGTGACGATCCCGCTGGGCTCCGACCTGGCGGCCCTGATCACCACGGGCGACTTCTCGGCCGCCGACGTCTCCGTCGGCACGCTCATGATCGACGGGGTCGACCACGTCGTCTCCTACGACGTCGTCGGCACCGACCTCGTCGTCACCCTCGACGACCTCCCGGTCGGCTGGGCCGGCACGCTCGACCTCACGCTCACGCCCCGCAACGGCGTCACGCCGGACGGCACCGGCTGGTCGCTCCTGCCCACGCTGAGCGGCACCAACTTCGCGGACGACACCGCGCCCACCGCCGCGACCGGCGAGGCCACCGCCTCGCTGACCGCCGCGATCACCAAGTCGATCGGCGGCAGCGGGTTCAAGGACATCGGCGACGCGGTCGAGTACACGATCCAGGTCGAGTGCACCACGGCGTCCACCGGGATGATCTACGCCGACTCGCTCACGGTCACCGACGCCATCCCGTCCGAGATCGACTACGTGAGCTCGAGCCCGAGCGCCTCGGTGAGCGGCAGCACCCTCACCTGGACGATCTCCGGCAGCGACCTGCCGACCTCCTGCACCGACGACAGCCCCGCCGCGCCGCGCTACGTGACGTTCACGGTCGAGGGCACCGTCAACAGCACCGCCGTCTACGGCGACAAGGTCACCAACACCGCCACCGTCACCGGCACCACCACCGACGGCCAGACGATGACGCAGAAGCAGGCCACGGCGTCCCTCACCGTGGTCAACGAGTCGACGGCCCCGTCCACCGGCATCGGCACCTTCAGCAAGGCCTCCTTCGGCCAGCTGCGCGACGACGACGCCTCCGCCAGCTCCAGCGCGTCCGGCCTCGAGGCCAACAGCCACACCACCTACCCCGGTGACTGGGCGGGCGCGCTGTCGGCGCAGTCCGGCAACGTCCTCTCCGGCTACGTGCCGAACCAGGCCACCGGCATGACGCAGGCCGGCTACAAGATGCGGTTCACGACGACGACCACCAACGGCGCCGGCTACCAGCACCAGATCACCGACCCGATGCCGTGCCTGACCAACGTCTCGGGCAGCGTCTACTCCTCCTACGCCGCCGGCTCCACGCTCTGCACCGACGTGGCGTTCCACGCGACGACGGCCTCGGTGTGGTCCAGCACCTCGGGCGGCGTGGCCGCCCTCGACACCGCGTGGGCCCCCACCGTCCGCTACACCGACGGCACCTCCGGCACCCTCGTGCGCACCGGCGGCGGCACCAACTACGCCAACTTCGGCCTCGACCCGGCCGACGCCGGCAAGACGATCGCCGAGGTCACCTTCCCGCGCGCCGAGGGCCTCTCCGGCCCGGACGTGCGGTGGGCCGTGTTCGGCTACGTCGACGACGCCGTGCCGGACCTGTCGCTGGTGAAGAACGTCGCCGAGGACCTCCTCTACTACAAGGCGGCCACCACGCCCGCCGGCGTCCTCACCGACGACGCCGACCTGCGGGTCGTCGAGGCGCCCCAGGTCGGCATCGAGAAGACGATGGGCGGGCTCGCCTCCGCGGGCGCCGGCCTCTCGACGATGACGCTCACGACCCGGTTCACCACGTTCGGCACCGCCACCGACGACCTCGTCGTCACCGACCTGCTGCCCGAGGGCATGACGGTCGACTCCGCGCCGAGCAGCGCGACCGCGACGGTCACCACCACGACGTCCGGCGCCCCCTCCTCGATCACCTCGGACTCCGTGGAGGTGCTGGACAACTGGCAGGGCACCGGCCGCCAGCTGCTCCGGATCACCTTCGCGAGGTCGACGCTCGCGCCGCTCGGCACCTCGATGCTGAAGAGCACCTTCTCGCTGGACGTCGCCTACCCCTCGGACCCGGGGACGTACACGAACACCGCGCAGGTCTACTACACCGACAGCTCGCTCATGAGCAGCTGCCAGCAGAGCCCCGCGTACCTGCAGCAGAACACCGAGGACGCCGACCTCAACGAGAACGGCTCCCTGACCGACGCCTACTGCTACAGCCAGGCCTCGATCACCGTGCCCCCGCCGAGCGGCGGGGCGTCCTTCCGCACGGCCAAGACGGTGCAGGGCGACGGCGACTCCGCGCCGAAGTCGTACCCGGCCATCGGCCGCGTCGACGAGGCCGGCGGCACCGTGACGTTCGGGCTGTCGTGGCGCAACACCGGCGGCGTGAACCTGCACGGCGCGGTGATCTACGACGTCTTCCCGGCCGTCGGTGACACCGGCGTCGGCGGGTCCGTGGCGGGCCAGGCCCGCAACAGCGACTTCGCCGCCACCTTCGTCTCCCTCGGGACGCTGCCCAGCGGCGTGAGCGTGGAGTACTCGCAGGCCGCCAACCCCTGCCGCGACGAGGTCTACCCCGACTCCGAGAACACCGGGTGCGTCGACGACTGGTCGACCAGCGCGCCGTCCGACGTCTCCACGGTGACGGCGATCCGCCTCACCTCGAGCGTCACCTACGCCCCCGGCGAGGGCTTCGCGGTGGACGTCGACATGACGACCCCGGCCATCGACGCCGGCGAGATCGCGTGGAACTCCATCGCCGGCGCGGCCAAGACGCCGCTCGGGCTCTCGCTCACCAACAGCCCGCCGAAGGTCGGCATCACCGCCAGCTCGACGACGCTGCCGCTGCTCATCGACAAGACGCTGGACTCCTCGATCGACCCCGACACCGTGCGGGTCGGCGACACGCTGCTCTACCACCTCACCGTCTCCAACCCCGACCTCGTCACGCGCACCATCGACGGCACCGACACGCTGCCGACCGGGCTCGTGCCGCAGTCGATCGTGGGGACGTCGGGGACGCCCACCTCCGGGGTCTCGATGTCCGGGCAGGTGATCACGTGGTCCGGCGTGGACATCCCCTCCGGCGCCACCTACACGTGGGACGTCGAGGTGCTGGTGACGCCCGGCGCCGTCGGCACGGCGACGAACCAGTTCCAGGTGGACGGCGGGCAGCCGGCGTCGAAGTGCACCGTGCTGCTGGGCTCGGCGGCCGACGACACCGCGTGCGCGACGATCGTGGTGCCGCCCGTCGTCCTCTCGCTGAGCAAGACGGTGGACGGCGCGGGCGCCGCGTTCGCGCCCTCCTCGTTCGCGTTCCAGGTGCAGTGCACGGTGTCCGGCGCGAGCGACCCCGTGGTCGACGAGACCGTGGACCTGGGCGATGGCGACAGCACCGACGTCGAGGTGCCGCAGGACTCCACATGCACCGTCACCGAGACGGACGACGGGGGCGCGACGTCCACGAGCGTGACCGTCGACGGCTCGCCGTACACCTACGGCGACCCGATCGCCGTGGCGGACACCGACGTGGCGGTCGCCGCGACCAACACGTTCGACGTCGGCTCCGTGGTGATCCACAAGGTCGTGCGGGGCGTGGGTGCCTCGCTGGCCTCCGCGGTCACCTTCTCCGTGGCCTGCACCTTCGATGGTCGGGACGTCGCCGGGTACTCGCCCGCGTCGGTGACCCTCACGCCGTCCGGTGCGGGGGTGCTGACCTCCGACGAGCTCGGCCCGCTGCCGCTCGGCGCCTCCTGCGAGGTGACCGAGACGTCCTCGGGCGGGGCGGACGCGGTGGCCGCACCGGTGACGGTGGACGTGACCGGGACGGCCGTCGTCGCGCGGCTGGTGAACCGGTACTCGGCCGGCACCGTGTCGGTGACCAAGCGCGTGACGGGTGGGGGAACGCCCACGCGCGAGGTCTTCCCGATCGCGGTGACCTGCACGTCGGCCTCGGGGTCGACCGTGCTCTCGCGGACCGTGCGGGTGGCCGACGGCCAGACCGTGACCGTCGCCGACGCGTCCGGCTCGCCGGTGCTGCTGCCGGTCGGCACGTCGTGCTGGGCCGAGGAGCTGAAGTCGGGCGGTGCCGACACCGTGACGGTCGACCACCCGGCGTCCTCGCCGGTGACGGTGGTGGCGGGGCGGTCTGGCACTGTGCAGGGCCTCGGCATCCACGTGGTGAACCACTTCGCGGTGGACCGGGGTGTCTCGGACAACACGTCGTCCACCGATGGGCCCGCGTCTGACTCGGGTTCCGGTCTGCCCAACCTGGGTGGGCCGGGGCTGTGGGTCCTCATCGCCGGCCTGCTGCTCGTGCTGTGGGGCGGCGGGATGCTCGTGTGGGTGCGCAAGCGGAGCTGATCCGCTGAGTCAGCGTGATCGGGGTGGATGCGGTGCATGAGATGCACCGCATCCACCCCGATCTGCGTCTGGCGTGGGTGCCGGGTCTTCCCGAGGGTCAGCGGGCGCGGCTGGAGACCAGGTGAGCGAAGGCGACCAGACGGTCGTCGGTGTGGAAGAGCTCCGAGCAGGTCACGAGCGTGAGGAGTCGGCGGGAGCCCGTCAGCCGGCTTGCGGGCTGGCCGTCGTTCCAGGCGTTGTCGGTGCCGGTGTCGCTGCTGGTGTCCTGGGGGTCGGGGTCGGTGACCCAGGTGTTGTGCAGGTCGACGGTGAGCGCGTCGCCGTCGGTGTCGAGGCGGTAGGTGAATACCCGGTCCGCGGTCTCGACGATCACCCGGTCACCGGCCACGAGGTCCGGCATGTCGCGCAGCGGCTCGCCGTGGGTGATCCGGTGGCCCAGCAGGACGAGGTTGCCGACCGCGCCAGGGTCGGCCGAGTCGTCCGGGACGCCGAAGCCCTCGGCGAGCACGTCGTCGCCCTCGCCCGCCCGCGCGGGGACGGCGTAGCTCGCACCCAGTGCCGGGATGCGGACGATCGCGAGGACGTCGTCCTGGCTGGTCTTCTCGAGCGTCGTTCCGGACGCCCACGCCTGCTCGACCTGGGTGACCGCCGCAGCCTGGTGGCGCTGGCTGACCCAGGTGGTGCCGTAGAGCTCCCAGCCGAACCAGCCGAGCGTCGACAGCCCGGCGGCGACCAGCGCCGTGCCGGTGACGACGACGGCGCGGCGGGTCATGGGACGAGTGTGGTCCGTAGGCGGGACCACCGCGCGGGCGGGGGCACCCCTGGCCCGGGAGGCTCATTCCATCCGCACAGCCGGGGCGGCTAGGTTGGCGACGTGCCCGACTGGTTGACCCGCAGGACCCACCACTGGGGCGACTGGTCGCTGGAGCGGCTCCTGGAGCTCAAGCGCGGCCAGCAGGTGAGCCTCGTGGTGCCGGCGCGGAACGAGGAGGCCACGGTCGGGCCGATCGTGGAGCGGATGCGGTCGACGCTCATGGAGACCGTGAGCCTCGTGGACGAGATCGTCGTGATCGACTCCGACTCCGTCGACGAGACGGGGCGGGTGGCGGCCGAGGCGGGCGCCGTCGTCCACCGTGCTCGTGACATCCGCCCGGAGCTCGGCTCGCACCCCGGCAAGGGCGAGGCGATGTGGAAGTCGCAGTTCGTGACGTCGGGGGACCTCGTGGTCTTCATGGACGCCGACCTGGTCGACTGGGACACGCACTTCGTGCCCGGCCTCCTGGGGCCGCTGCTCGCCGACCGGCGCGTCGGCCTGGTGAAGGGCTTCTACACGCGGCCCGGGGACGACGGGCTGCAGGGCGGACGCGTGACCGAGCTCGTCGCGCGGCCCTGGCTCGCCCTGCACCACCCCGAGCTCGCCGGGCTCGTGCAGCCGCTGGCGGGGGAGTGGGCGATCCGGGCCTCGCTGCTGGAGCGGCTCTGGGTGCCGACGGGGTACGCCGTCGAGCTCGCCGCGATCGTCGACACCGCCGCGCTGTGCGGGGTGGACGCGATCGCCCAGGTCGACCTCGGCCACCGCGCACACAGCCACCAGCCGCTGCTCGACCTCGGCGTCATGGCCACGCAGATCACCGCCGCCATGGCCACGCGCAGCGGGCTGAAGTCGCCGGGGGAGTCGGGCGGCGTCGTCCCGCTGCGGCAGTTCGCCGAGGCGGACGGCGGGATCGGCGAGGTGATCCGGATGGTCGGCGTCCTCGAGCGTCCGCCGCTGTGGGAGGACGAGTCCTCGTAGCTCCCCGCGGCGCCCCTCGGTGCCGCGCCTTCACCCATTGTGGGTAAAGACCCCGCTCGGCCCAGCGGGGTCCCTGTCGCGCTGCCTAGGTTCGACCTGCGCGGGCGTGCCGGCTTGGCCGTGAGACTCCCTGTCGGCCCTCCCGCGCCCCATTCCTGACCACCCCGGCGGACTTTTCTGAACCGGTCCGGCGGCCCCGAGCAGACAGGGACGACCGTGCTCCGTTACGCCTATCGCGCCGTGCGCTGCCAGTGGCGGCACGGCTCCCGCTGCCCGCACGACCCTCGTCACCACGGTGACTACTCCGCGCACCAGGGCCGTCATCGGGCCGCCGCTGCTGCGCGCTGAGTAGGGAGAACTCGCGGAGGGGCGCCGTCCCGTCCCCGTCGCGACCTCTCCCGTGTCCGGGCTCCTGAGGGGTGGAGCCGCGGACGGATGGCCGGGCCGAGTGCGCATTAGGGGGCGCAGTCGACCCGGCCATCGTCATGTCTACAGGTGTTGACTAGAGCACTCAGGATCTTCATGGAGCGTCCAGGCGTTCATTGGGTTCTCCCAGGGTTGCCCGACTAGCGTCGCGCACGGAACGAGCCCCGGCCTGGCCGTGAGACTCCCGGCCGGGGCTCGCCCGCCGCCGCGCACTCGGATCGCGGCACCGTCCCGCACGTCCCCGCCCCAAAGGAGACCTGGGTGTTCCGCTACGCCTACCGCTACCTGCGGTGCCGGAGCCGCTACCACGGCGCCTGCCCGCACGACCCCCGCTACCACGGTCACGAGGCGCCCGTCCGGGTCGCGTCCTCCGACCGCCCCGAGGTCACGGCCCGCTGAGGGTCCCCTCCCCCCACGCTTGCAGCACCTGCACCAACGCTTCACCTGCTTCAGCACCGCGGACGCCGCGGGCCGGCCGGCCCGCGGCGTCCGTGCTCTTTCCCTGGCCCCGCCCACGCCGTGCTCACCCCGGGTGGTCGGCGGCGCCCGGTAGGTTCACCCCATGCTCCGCTTGGGTCGGCAGACGTTCGCCGACGACCAGACGCTCGTCATGGCCATCGTGAACCGCACGCCCGACTCGTTCTTCGACAAGGGCGCGACCTGGGCCGAGGAGAAGGCCCACGAGCGGGTCGCCTCGGTCGTGGCGCAGGGCGCCGAGATCGTCGACATCGGCGGGATCAAGGCCGCGCCTGGCGTGGAGATCTCCGCCGCCGAGGAGAAGGCGCGGGTGGTCGACTTCGTCGCGCGCGTGCGCGAGGAGCACCCCGGGCTGGTGATCTCGGTCGACACCTGGCGCGCGGAGGTCGGTGACGCCGTGTGCCAGGCGGGCGCCGACCTGCTCAACGACGCCTGGGGCGGCGCCGACCCCGAGCTCGTCGACGTGGCCGCGCAGCACGACGTCGCGATGGTCTGCACGCACACCGGCGGGGCGACCCCGCGCACGAGGCCGTTCCGGGTGGAGTACGAGGACGTCGTCCGCGCCGCCATCGACGACACCATGGCCTACGCGGACCGCGCCGTCGCCGCCGGTGTGCGGGAGGAGTCGGTGATCATCGACCCCGCGCACGACTTCGGGAAGAACACGTTCCACTCCCTCGAGGTCACCCGTCGCCTCGGCGAGATGGTGGCCACCGGACGCCCCGTGCTGGTCTCGCTCTCGAACAAGGACTTCGTGGGGGAGTCGCTCGACCTGCCCGTCGGCGAGCGCCTCATCGGCACCCTCGCCGCCACCACCGCCTGCGCCCTCGCCGGCGCGCGGATCTACCGCGTGCACCAGGTCGTCGAGACCCGGCAGACGGTCGACATGGCCAACGTCATCGCCGGGCGCCTCCTGCCCGCCCGCGCCATCAGGGGGCTCCAGTGACCGCACACTCCGTTGCCACTGGCACTGCCGCTGCTGTGTCCCGGATCGCCGTCGTGCCCGGCGTCCTCGCGCTCCTGCCCGACTACCCCTCCCGCGTCGACCCCGTCGCCGACCTGCGGGCCGCGTGCCTCGAGGCCGTGCGGTGGGTCGGGGCCGGCGGGCCGGTGCGGGTCGTGGGCGACGCGCAGGGCGCCCGGGTGGCGGAGGCGCTGCTCGGTGCTGCGTCTGTTCCGGTCTCCGGGGCCGGTGACGGGGCCGCAGGGGTGCTCGTGGTCGCCAACGGGACGGCCCGGCGCACGGAGAAGGCGCCCGGGTACCTCGACGACCGCGCCGCCGGCTTCGACGCGGCCCTCGGCGCCGCACTACGAGGGGCGGACGCCGAGCAGCTCACCGCGCTCGACACGGCGCTGGCCGGCGAGCTGCTGGTCGGGCACCCGGCCGGCTGGGTCGAGCTGGGTTCGCTGCTCGCCCAGCTGCCCTCGGGGGAGTGGGCGGCCGACGTCCTGTACGACGACGACCCGTTCGGGGTGCAGTACTGGGTCGCGACCCTGTCTTCCTGAGAAATGCCCGGGGGTGCTTCCCCTGCCGCTCAGGTCGCTCTTACTCTGACGTTCTCGGCCGGAAACGGCCGTGCACGGGGGGAGCGTGAGCCGCCTTCGCGACGAGGGGCCAGTGCTGCACCTCCACGCGGGGGCGTCAGCGGCCCTCTGGGTCGTCCGCATCCAGTCGTCGCTCTGCCGGCGCACCCACGTCGGGCATGACGACGGACCCGCTCCCTGTCCGCGGAGCGTTCTCGTGCCGTTTCGGTGGTCGAGGTGTGAGGCCGTCAAGGCCCGTTCGGTGGTCGAGGTGTGAGGCCCGCCAGGGCCCGTTCGGTGGTCGAGGTGTGAGGCCCGCCAGGGCCGAGCCTCGAGACCCCGCGCGCGGGGGCCACCGGCGCGCCCTGGATGGGCGGACGCCGGCGGCGACCCGCACGCCCGCGGCAGGGGCGGCGGCTGCTGGCGGCTGTTCCAGACGACTAGACGGTTACAGAACACTTGTTCCGTATTTGAGGTCCGTCAGGGCGGCCCGTCCTAGCGTGGCCGCCAGGGCGGAAAGGGACGCCGCCCTGGCTTGGGAGGGCCACCGCGATGACTGCTGCTCGCTCCACTTCTTTCCGCATGCTCGCGCGACTGCTGGTCGTGTCGCTCGTAGCCGCTGCGCTGGCCTTTCTGGGCCTGGCGTCACCGGCGGCCGCGGCGACGACGATCTCCGGCACGGTCACGCTGAACTCCGGGGGTGCCGGCCCCGCCGGCACGACGGTGGTCGTGCGACCCGCAGGCGGCGGCACGGCCCTGGCCAGCACGACCATCGACCCGAGCACGGGTGCATACTCGGTCTCGGTCACCGCCACCGCCGTCGATGTGGTCGTTACCGCCCCCGACGGGTCCGGGCTGGGTCAGACCACCGTCGACGACGTGGACGCCACCCGGGACCGGACCGTCGACGTGGTCCTCGTCCCCGCCGAGGCCGTGTCGGTGTCGGGTGTGGTGCGGGATGGGTCGGGTGAGCCGTTGTCGGGTGTGTTGGTGAGC
>NZ_STGL01000010.1 GCF_004919085.1 Nocardioides sp. GY 10127
CCTCTGCCCCACCCCAACCCCGCCCATCGTCGAGGTGTTGCAGACACGCCTTGAGCCCAAGGGCCTCAGAAGGTTGCTGGCACACCGCCCACCCAGCCCAACCGACCAGCGGTGGCTCAGCAACGTCACCGAGGCCTCCGAAGGTTGCTGGCACACCGCCCACCCGACACCCCGGGCGGCGGCAGGGCAGCCACCCAGCAGCGTCAGACGGTCGGCAGCCAGGAGACGTGGCCCGCGAGCACGGCGTACCCGACGAACGCACCGACGTCGAGGAGCGTGTGGGTGACGACGAGCGGGGTCACCCGACCCCAGCGGCTGTAGAGCGTGCCGAACAGCAGGCCCATCACGAGGTTGCCGACGAAGCCGCCGAGCCCCTGGTACAGGTGGTAGCTGCCGCGGAGCAGCGCGGCGAGGCCGATGGCCGCCCCCGACCCGAGGCCGAGCTGGCGCAGCCGCACCTGCACGAAGCCGAGCACGACGAACTCCTCGAGCACGGCGTTCTCCGCGGCGGCGAGGATCAGGACGGGCACCTGGTACCAGGTGGAGCCGAGGTCCTGCGCGACGACGGTGAGGTTGGTGCCCAGCGCATACGTGGCGAGGTAGAACAGCAGGCCGACGGTGCCGACGGACGCGGCGAGCCCGGCGCCCCAGGCGAGGTCGCGGCCCCAGCGGGCACCCCGGAACCACACCTCGCGCAGCCGCGTGCCCGAGCGCACCAGCAGGTAGCCGGCCAGGCCGACGGGCACGAGCGCGAAGAAGATCCGCAGCAGCTGGTAGGCGAGGTCGAGCCAGGGACGCCCCGGCGCGATCGTCGAGTTGAGGGTCGCGGCCTGCGAGGACAGCGGCCCCGGGGCCGTCAGCGCCGCCACCAGCGAGACCACCGAGTAGACCGCAGAGCGGCCCAGCGACACGAGCAGCACCAGGGCCAGCTCGCACCACAGCAGCCCCTTGGCCAGCTCGACCCCGGTCGAGGTCGGCAGCACGTCATGGCGTCCCAGCCACGCCTCCAGGCGCGCGAGCGAGCTCCTCACGCCGTCCAGCATCCCCGGTTCACCAAGGAGAACGGACGTCGGGGGCCGACGGGCAGCCCCAGAACCAGCCCCGCGACTACTCCCAGGCCACCCACGCCTCGTACGACAGCGGCGCCGCGACGTCCACCTCCCGGACCCCGCGCCGACCGCGCGCCAGCAACCACGTGAGCAGCAGGACGCCGAGGGCCGTCTCCATCGTCCAGGCGAGGAGGTTCCAGGCACTGAGGTCGAACGCGGCGGACCGCGCCCCGACCCCCGGCAGCCACGCGGCCACCCGCTCGTCGGCCTGCGCGACCAGCAGCGGACCCTCCAGCATCGGTACCGCCGCCACCAGCCACGTCGCCCACGAGGCCGAGTGCGCCGACCACAGCACCCCGAGCAGCCCGAACAGCGCGCCCGCCAGCACCAGGTAGCCGACACCGGGCAGCGTCGCGGCGTCCGTCGGGAGCCCCGCTCCCCCGTACCGACCGCCCAGCAACGCCAGCACGACGAGCCCGCCGACCACCGGCCCGACCGCCCGCACGCGGGTCGTCAGGGCCGCCGCGAGGAACGGCAGCACGGCCACGGGCGCCAGGCTGTCGCGGAGCCGGTAGACGTGGTCACCCATCCAGGACGCCCCGTCGAGCCGTCCCGCCGCGAGCCCCAGCCCCCACACCGCCACCAGGACGGGCAGCACCAGGGCCAGCCTCCACACCCCTCGCCACGACTCCATGCGACCCGCCCCCAGCCGGTCCGGCGCCTCGGTGGTCGGCGCTCCTCCCCGGAGGATGCCGACGCGCACCTCACCGCGGGGGCGCGGGCGGCGCAGTTACCCCATCCCGGGGTCGGGACCGGTGCAGGAGGTACGGACGGGTCGGCGGGACGGGCCGGACGGACAGCCCGAGCGCTCAGGCCGCCTGGACCGACCGGATCGAGTTCCCGAAGACCATCCGGGCGATGGCGTCCTGCACCTGCTCGCCGGGGTTGGTCGAGGCGCCGAGGGTGAGCAGCAGCGGGACGAAGTGGTCGGCCGTCGGGTGGGCGATCGAGGCGCCCGGGGCCCGGTGCCGGAAGTCGACGAGCGCGTCGACGTCGCCGCGGACCATCGCGTCGGCGGCCCACTCGTCGAAGGCGGCGATGTGGCCGTGCAGGCGGGGGTTCCGGAACACCTCGAAGCTGTGCGTCATGAACCCGGAGCCGATGACGAGCACGCCCTCCTGCCGCAGCTCCCGCAGGCGCTCGCCCAGCGCCAGGAGCGCGGCCGGGTCGAGGCTGGGCATGCTCAGCTGCACGACGGGGACGTCGGCGGCCGGGTACATCGCCATCAGCGGGATGAAGGCACCGTGGTCGAGCCCGCGGCCCACGTGCTGGTGCAGCGGCGTGGTGTCGGCGAGCGAGCCCGCGACGCGGTGGGCCAGGGCGGTCGCGTCCGGCGTCCGGTACTGGAGCGTGTAGTACCGCGGGTGGAAGCCGCCGAAGTCGTAGTACAGCGGCGAGCCGGCCTCCGTGGCGGTGATCGCGAGGGGCGCGTTCTCCCAGTGCGCCGAGACCACGACGATCGCGCGGGGCTTCGGGAGCGTCTGAGCCCAGGCGAACAGGTCCCCGAGCCACTGCGGGTCGTCCAGCGTGGGCGGCGCCCCGTGGCTGACGAACAGCGAGGGCAGCGGACCGTCCGACGGCTCCCACGCGCGCTGGGCGCGCGCCTGCGGGAGGACCCTCGCGAGGAGGTCGTCGTAGGCACCCGCGGGGCGGGTCGGGTTGAACGGGTCGTCCACGGTGGCTCCTCGCCTGAACTTGATGATTCAACAACGCTAGGTCGCCCCTCCCCCGCGGTCAAGCCGGGCGTCCCTAGGATGGCGACGTGGAGAGCCCGGACGCCGAGCAGCAGCCCACCCCCGAGGTGCGCTGGCTCTCGCCCGACGAGCGCGCCTCCTGGCTCGCGGCCGCGGCGCTGACCGTCCGGCTGCCCAACGCCCTGGACGCCCAGCTCCAGGCCGACCAGGGCCTGAGCTTCTTCGAGTACATGATCCTGGCGGTCCTCTCCGAGCAGACCGACCGGACGCTCCAGATGAGCGACATCGCCGCCGCGACGTCCGCGTCCCTCTCCCGCCTCTCCCACACGGTCAAGCGGCTGGAGAACCAGGGCCTGGTGCGGCGCGAGCGGGTGCCGGGCAGCGGCCGACGCACCAACGCGATCCTCACGGAGCCCGGCTGGGAGAAGGTCGTCTCGGCCGCCCCCGGCCACGTCGCGCGCGTGCGCGAGCTGGTCATCGACGTCCTCGAGCCCGACGACCTCGCCGCGCTGCGCCGGGTCAGCGAGCGGGTCCTCGCCCGCGTCGACCCGGACGGCGCGGGCCGCCCGCCCGCCTGACCCGGCGCGGTTCCGCCACGCGTGGTCGTGTGCCCGAGAACGCCCCACAGCGCCGAACGAGGCACACGACCCGTGTCGCGACCGACGGCGGGCAGCCTCACCAGGGAACGCAGAAGGCCCCCGACCTGCTGGTCGGGGGCCTTCTGACTGGTGGAGCTGAGGGGATTCGAACCCCTGACCTTCTCATTGCGAACGAGACGCGCTACCAACTGCGCCACAGCCCCAGTGCGCCCTGCGGCGCGGTGTCAGACGTTAGCACCAGGCCCTGCCAGGGCCCGAATCGAGGGCCCGCATCGAGGGCCCGGCCGGGCGCCCCGCACGGGCCCGCGCCGTCAGGAGCCGTACGCGCGGCCCTCGCCCTCGCGCTGCTGGCGGCGGGAGGCCCGCTCGGCCTCCTGCGCCTCGCGGGCGATGGCGGCGGACTCCTCGGTGCGGCCGGAGGTCCACACGCCGGTGTCCTCCAGGTCCAGCCGGCCGGCCTCGCGGTGCGCCGCCGGCTTGTTCACGTAGCTGGGCACGTGGACGGGCACGGGGTTCCAGGTCCCGTCGGGGTTGATCGCGCCGGGCTCGACCTCGACGACCACCTGGTCGCCCTGCACGCGGACGACCGCGACCTCGCCGGTCGCGTCGTCCGAGGCGGAGCGGGTGCCGTCGGTGCGGGCCTCGCGGGTGGCGCCGCCCTCCTCGTCGCCGGTGACGACGGGGATGCGGGCCAGCGGGCCGGACAGGCCGGTCTCGCGGCGCACCATCACGCGGCACGACACCAGCCAGGCCACGAGCAGCAGGCCGGGCACGGCGAGCCAGCCCGGGTGGACGACGCCCAGCAGGGACAGCAGACCCAGCAGCGCGAGCCCGGACACCAGGGCCACGAGCACGCGCAGGCGCTTGCGGGCGGCCCGGTTGGCGGCGCTGCGGCGCTGCTCGGCGGTCATGGCGGCGCGGCGGGCGACGTACGCCTCCTCGCGGGCGAGCCGCTCCTCGGCGCGCTGCGCCCGACGCTCCGCGCGGGCCTCGGCCCGGCGGGCGGCGTGCTCGACGGCCGCGGCGCGGGAGCCTCCGGCGGTGCGGGCCACGGAGCTGGTGGCCGAGGCGGTGGCGGACGCCGTGGCGGCGGCCGCGGCCGCGGTGGCGGCCCGGGCCTTGGCGACCACGATCGGCGCCCGGTGCTCGCGACCCGGCGTGACCACGACCCGCTGCTCGCTCGTGACGGCGGAGGAGACGGGCTGGGACACGGGCGTCGACGCGGACGGGGCGCTGGAGCCGGCGGAGGGGTGACGGCGGGCGAGGACGCGCATGGTCTCACTGAAGCGCTCGACGGAACGGGTGCGGACGACCTCGTCGTGACGCTGGAGCGCCTTGGGAACCAGGTACACGGCCCAGGCCACCGCCAGGGCCACGAAGATGAGCGCGCTCGGGTCCGTCACGAGGGCGACTCTAGGTTCGTCTCCGCACGTCAGCGGGTATCCGCACCGGTGTGTCGGAAATGGCTGGTGTGACGGATGTGATCAGCCGGACGGTCAGTCCGAGCCCATCACCACGTGGACGAGCAGCCCGGTGAGCGGACGCTGCTCCCGGGTGAGGGCGTAGATCCGGTGGTCGCGCCAGTCCCCGTCGATGTGCAGGTAGCCCGGCGCGTAGCCCACCTCCGGCATCCCGAGCTTCTCCACCACGCGCAGGGAG
>NZ_STGL01000011.1 GCF_004919085.1 Nocardioides sp. GY 10127
AAAAAAGTGCAGGTAGCCCGGCGCGTAGCCCACCTCCGGCATCCCGAGCTTCTCCACCACGCGCAGGGAGTTGGAGTTCTCCGGCCGGATCGCCACCTCGACGCGGTGCAGGCCCAGCCGGTCGAAGGCGTGGTCGACCACCATCGCCACCGCGCGCGGCATGACGCCCCGCCCGGCGAACCGCTGGTCGAGCCAGTAGCCGACGGAGCCGAACATGGCCGAGCCACGCACCACGTTGTTGATGGTCACCTGACCTGCGAAGACGCCGCCGACCTCGATGACGAAGGGGTACGTGGTGCCGCGCCGGGCCTGGCGCCGCAGGCTGCGCACGAGCCCGTCGAAGGTCGTGGGGCGCAGGTCGCCGCCGGGCGGGACGGTGGCGTCCCACGGGGCCAGCCACGTCGCGTTGCGCTCCCGGGCGTCACGCCAGAGCGCGGCGTCCGTGGTGCGCAGGGGCCGGCAGACGACGTCCTCGTGCGTGAGCCGGACGGGCCAGCCGCCCGGCAGCACCCCGGGCGGACGGGTGAGCCCCAGGCTCGCGCCGAGGCCGAACCCGCCGGTCAATGGTCGCTCCCACGCACCTGCTCCACCGCGTGCACGAGCACGGGCTCGAGCACGCCGAGCGCGTCCTTCACCCCGCCCCGGGAGCCGGGCAGGTTCACCACGAGGCACTCCCCCGCCAGCCCCGCCAGGCCCCGCGAGAGCACGGCGGTGGGGACGCCCTTGGCGACCCCGGCGGCGCGGATCGCCTCGGCCAGGCCGGGGACCTCCCGGTCGAGCAGCGGACGCGTCACCTCCGGCGTCCGGTCGGTGGGCGTGAGCCCGGTGCCACCGGTGGTGAGCACCACCCGCGCGCCGGCTGCGACGGCGGCGGCGATGGCCTCGCCGACCGGCTGTCCGTCCGGGACGACGGCCGCGGCGTCCACCTCGAACCCCCACCCGCGCAGCGCGGCGACCAGCAGCGGGCCGGTCTCGTCGGCGTAGACGCCCGCGGCAGCCCGGTTGGAGGCCACCACGACGGCGGCCAGGCCTCGCGCAGGATCACGCTCGGACGGCGAGGTCACGACCGCCCCGGCACCGCGGGCAGGTCCGCCCGCGTCCAGTCGCCGGACTTGCCGCCCGACTTCGCCTCGACCCGGACGTCGGTGATCACCGCGCCCTTGTCGACGGCCTTGACCATGTCCACCACGGTGAGGGCGGCGACGGTCACGGAGGTCAGCGCCTCCATCTCGACGCCGGTGCGGTCGGCCGTCCGGACGGTGGCGGTGATGGCGACGGCGTCGTCCAGCACCTCCAGGTCGACCTCCACCCCGGAGACCGACAGCGGGTGGCACAGCGGCACGAGGTCGGGGGTGCGCTTGGCGCCCATGATGCCGGCGACGCGGGCCACGCCCAGGGCGTCGCCCTTGGGCACGCCCTCGCCGCGCAGCAGCGCCACGACCTCGGCGGAGACCAGGACGCGGCCCGTGGCGGTCGCGGTGCGGGCGGTCACGGCCTTGGCCGAGACGTCCACCATCCGCGCCGCCCCGGTCTCGTCGACGTGGGTCAGCCGGGCGGCGGGGGTCGCCTCGGACGGCGAGCTCACAGCCCGCCCTCGAGCCCGCCCTCGAGGGGCAGCACCTCGACCTCGGCGCCGGCCGGGAGCGCGGTGACGTCCTCCGGGACGACGATGAGCGCGTCCGCGACGGCCAGGTCGCCGACCAGGTGCGAGGCGGGCCCGCCGACCGGGGAGACGGTGCCGCCCGCGACGTCCAGGTCCCCGCGCATGTACTGGCGGCGTCCGGGAGGCGAGGTCAGCGCGTGCGTGAGCCGGGCCCGCACGTGCGGGCGCGAGGCCGGGGTGAGGCCCATCATCGTGCGCAGCGCGGGCAGCACGAACAGCTCGAAGGAGATGTAGGCGCTCACGGGGTTGCCGGGGAGCGTGAAGATCGGCGTGGAGTCCTCCCCCACCCGGCCGTAGCCCTGCGGCTTGCCCGGCTGCATCGCGACGCTGCCGAACCACACGGTGCCGAGCGGCGCGAGCGCCTCCTTGACGACGTCGTGGTCGCCCTGGGAGACGCCGCCGGAGGTGACGACGACGTCCGCGCGGACGAGCTGGTCGTCCAGCGACTCCAGGAACGCCCGCGGCTGGTCGGGCACGATGCCCACGCGGTAGGCGATGGCGCCGGCGCGGCGGGCGGCCGCGGCGAGCAGGAACGAGTTGCCGTCGTAGATCGAGTCGTGACCCAGGCCGGTGCCGGGGTCGCGGAGCTCGGTGCCGGTGGAGAGGATCACCACGCGCGGACGCGGCCGGGCGGCGATCGTCGGGTGACCCGCGGCCGCGAGCAGCCCGAGGTGGCGCGGGCCCAGGACGGTGCCCTCCTCCACGAGCAGGTCGCCGACCTCGACGTCCTCGCCCGCGTAGCGCACGTGCTGGTGCTCCCGCGGCGCGCGCGAGATGACGACCTTGGCCACGCCGCGGTCGGTCCACTCGTAGGGGACGACGGTGTCGGCGCCGTGCGGCACGGGCGCACCGGTCATGATCTTGGCGGCGGTGCCGGGCGGCAGCGCGAGGAGGCGGGCGTCGCCGGCGCTGATCTCGCCGACCACGGGCAGGTGCACCGGCGCGTCCTCCGAGGCCGTGGCCACGTCGGCGAAGCGCACGGCGTAGCCGTCCATCGCGGAGTTGTCGAAGGGCGGCAGGGAGGTCGAGGAGACGACGGGCTCGGCCGCCGCCAGCCCGAGCGCGTCCATCAGCGGCTGCTGGTAGGGCGCGAGCGGCTCGACGTCGTCGAGGATGCGGGCCAGGTGCGTCTCGACCGAGACCGGCTCAGGCATGCGGTGCTGCGTCCTCCTTCAGGACCGTGCCGGGCTCGATCCGCTTGCCGGCCTCGCCCTGCACCTTCACGTCGCCGACGACCTCGACACCCTTGCCGAAGGTGACGTCGCCGTCGACCCGCAGCGAGGTCGCCTGCTTGAGCGAGGGCGCGCCCTCGGGGAAGCGGCGGTCGAAGCCGTCGACCAGCTTGTAGTAGTCGTCGTCGAGGTCGATGAACGGCAGCGACTCGCTCACCTGGTCGAGCACGAAGTCCTGGCCGAGGCTGTAGACGTCCGAGCGCAGGACCAGCAGGTCGTTGGTCGTCTTGACCGGGACGAAGCGATCGCGACCGACCTCGATGAGCGTCGCGCCCTCGAAGACCTCGATCGCCGCGCCCATCGCCGACTCGACCTGGATCACCTTCGGCGAGGTCTTGTCGGCCGGGTCGACCGTCTTCTCGTTGCGGATCATCGGCAGCCCGAGGACGCCGTCGCGCTCGTCGAGGACCGCCTTGAGCGCGGCCAGGTCGACCCAGATGTTGTTGGTCGAGCAGAACCGGTGCCGCTCGAGGTCGGCCAGGGCCGCCTTGTCCTCGTCCAGCGTCTGGGCGGTCTCGCGCAGCACCAGGCGGTCGTCGGACTTGCGACGGGCGAAGTGGCCGCCCTTGCGGTCGCTCGGGGTGCGGCGCACGGCCTCGATGGCGAACGGGGCGCCCGAGGCGGCGAACCAGCCGGCCACGCGGGGGTCGGGGGTCGCGCCGAGGTTGTCGGAGTTGGAGATGAAGACCCGCTCGTAGCCGGCCTCCAGGAGGCGGTCGAGCAGGCCCGTGCCGCGCAGCGCGGTGTAGATGTCGCCGTGGCCCGGCGGGCACCACTCCAGCGTCGGGTCGGCCGGCCACTCGGCGGGCGTGAGCCCGTCGACGAGGAGCTTCGGCTCCTTGTTCTGCAGGAACTCCAGCGGCAGCCCGGCCACCGGGAGGTCCTCGTAGCGGGCCAGCGCGTCCATCGTGTCCGCGGACGTGCGGAACGAGTTCATCAGGATGAGCGGGAGCGGCGCCCCGTGCTCCTGGCGCAGGTGGAGGATCTGGCGGGCGATCACGTCGAGGAACGACAGGCCGCGGCGCACGCAGAGCAGCGACTTGG
Organism: Nocardioides sp. GY 10127; assembly: GCF_004919085.1. Classification (GTDB taxonomy): domain Bacteria; phylum Actinomycetota; class Actinomycetes; order Propionibacteriales; family Nocardioidaceae; genus Nocardioides. The sequence continues at coordinate 3,940 of NZ_STGL01000011.1, forward strand.
CGCGGTCCATGCCCATGGACGTGCCGAGGCCGCCGTTGAGCTTGATCACCGCCGTCGTGCGCAGCGCCGCGGAGGCGGCCTCGTCGGCCACCTCCACGTCGGCGAGCGACTCCATGTCGACGGGGTCGATGGTCGACTCGGGGATCATCCCGGTCTCACCGGCCTCGAGCAGCCCGTAGTAGTGGGCGAAGGTCCGGATGGCGACCTCGTCCACACCTGCGGCCTGCATCTTCTCGCGAGCAGCGGTCAGCCCTGCAGAAGTCATAAGGGCCATCGTATGGTCGGGCGGTGCCCGGTCCGCAAACCCCCGGTGGGGGAAACCTTCCCCAGGGCCCTGGTTCCGGGGCTGGTTCCGGCTCTGTCTCGGGCGCTGGTTCGGGGGCTGGTTCGGGTTCTGTTTCGGGCGCTGGCTCGGGGCCGGTCTCCGGCTCGTTCCCGGGGACTGTCTCGGGGGCGGCCGCCAAGACCGCCGTCCGAGACCGCCTGCTCACCGCCCGACGCCGGCGGACCCCGCTCGAGCAGGGCGAGCACGCACAGTCGCTGGCCGGCGTCCTGCTGGCGGCGCCGGAGGTGGCACGGGCCGCCACCCTCGCCTGCTACGTCTCCTCGCCGGGCGAGCCCGGCACCGGACCCCTCCTCGACGCCCTGCGCGCCGCGGGCAAGCGCGTGCTGCTGCCCGTGCTGAAGCGGGACATGGACCTCGACTGGGCCCCCTTCACCGGCGCCACTGACCTCGTGGGGGCCCGGTTCGGCCTCCTCGAGCCGTCCGCCCCGGCGCTCGGGCCGGAGGCGGTGGCGACGGCGGACGTCGTGCTCGTGCCGGGCCTGGCCGTCTCGGACGCCGGCGCGCGGCTCGGCCGCGGGGGCGGCTCGTACGACCGGGCGCTGGCTCGGGTGCCCCTCGGCACGCCGGTGTGGGTGCTGCTGCACCCCGAGGAGGTCGGCGTCGACGTGCCGACCGAGCCGCACGACCGCCCCGTGACCGGTGCCGCCAGCGGCGACGGGGTCGTGCGGCTGCCGCGCTAGTGCCCCGCTGGCTGGTGTCTGTCTGGCTGGCGTCTGTCTGGTCGGGGTGTGTGTCGGCTCGCTGGTGTGTCCCCGGCTGGCTGGGCTGTTCGGTCCTCGTAGCCACGAGGACCGAACGGCCCCTCCCACCTGCGGGGGTCCGCATCAGCGCAGGTCAGCGGGACGCCGCCCAGCCGGCCGCTGCGTTGGGTCCTCGTGCCCACGAGGACCGAAGCCAACCCACCGGCGCACCAGCCCCGGGCAGCTCGTCCAGCCGTCGCCTCGTCCGCCAGGAGGACCGAACCACCACGCCAGCCAGCTGGGGTGCGCATCAGCGCAGGTCAGCGGGACGCCGTCCAACCGGCCGGTGCGTTGGGTCCTCGTGGCCACGAGGGCCGAAGCCAGCCCACCGGCCCGGCGACATGACGGTCATCTGCCACCGGCCCTCTGTCCACCGGCCCGCTGGCGAGCCGGCCCCGACGGCACGAACCGCCGGCCCAACGGCCGCTGGCTCCTCGGCGCACCGAAGCTCGTCAGCCACGAGGACCGAACACCCGCACCAACCGGCAGGCGTGCACATCACCCCAGGTCAGCGGGACGCCGCCCAGCCGGCCGATGCGTTGGGTCCTCGTGGCCACGAGGACCGAAGCCGGCCCGCGGCGCACCGGCCCCACCCAGCAGCAGCAGCCGCAGCCAGCCGAAAGCCGTAGCCACACCCACACCCACAGCCACACCCAGCCGACGCGTCAGTCCGCCGGCTGGAGCGTGAGCACGTCCTCCGCGGCAGCGTGCACGGCGTCGGAGGAGAACAGGAAGGGCAGTGTCTCGCCGCGCGCCCACAGGTCGGTCTGGTCGGTGTAGTGCGCGGAGCCGGGATGCCCGGAGACACCGGTCAGGTTGATCCAGCGCGAGTCGTCCAGGTCTGCCAGCGAGACGAGCATCCGCATGGACGGCGCGCTCACGATCGTGAACTCGCCGACCGAGCCGGCCCCGCTCGAGCCACCCCCAGCAGACGCACCACTCGACGCACCAGCACCCGAAGCACCAGCACCCGAAGCACCAGCACCCGAAGCACCAGCACCCGACGCACCCTCACCCGACGCACCCTCACCCGACGCCCCCCACGTCGACGCGTCCCAGCTGGACGCATCGACCGCCGCCGAGCCGCCGCCGACCTCCCAGCCGCCCCGGTTGACCAGCGCCTCGACCGCCCCGATCCCCGACATCCCCAGCGGCGTCGCCACCAGGTCGAGCCGGTGCTGGTGGCCCCACGTCCAGTCGCGCGCGTCGCGCGACTGCAGCCGCGTGAGGTCGTCGCGCGCCTCGAGCAGGGCCTCCTGGAGCACGTCGTCGCGCGTCTCCACCTCGTCGGTGGTCACGTCGTCCCAGAAGGCGTCGCGCGGGTGCCGCAGCAGCCGGGTGACGACCGCGACCCAGCGGTCGCTGCCGTCGGGGCGGACGGCCTCGGGCAGCTCGTCGTCGAACGTGTCGGCGAGGAGCCGGGCCCAGACGGCGTTGAAGTAGGCCGCGGCCGCCGAGCCCTCACCGTCGGCGGGCTGCGAGAGGTCCCAGTCGCCCAGGAGCGCCTGCCCGGCCGCGTCGTAGCCGGGCTCGAGGTCAGCGTCGAGCAGGTACGGCACCAGCGCGGCCGCCATCGGGTGCCGGGTGTCGAGCTGGATCGCGGCGAGGTCGTCGAGGGTGACGCCGTCGCCGTCGGCCAGGTCCGCCGCCAGCAGGGTGCGCATCCGGTCGGAGCGGTAGCCCTGGTCCCAGTCGTCGGTGAGGAAGTACGGGTACTCCTCCCCCACGACACGCTGGTTGGCGGTCACCACGAAGCCCTCGTCCGGGTCGAGGACGCTGGGGAGGCCGTCGAACGGGACGGTCTGGTCGGTCCAGTCGTCCTGCACGAGCCAGCCGCGGGCCGGCGTCCGCCCGTCGTTGCCGGACTTGCGGATCGGCACCACGCCGGGCGCCTGGTACCCGATGTGGCCCGCGGTGTCGGCGTAGACGAGGTTCTGGGCGGGGACGGCGAACGAGGCGGCCGCGGCCCGGAACGAGTCCCAGTCGTCGGCCAGGTCCATGGCGAGCACCGCGTCGGCGGTGGGCTGCGGGTCGAGCGCCGTCCAGCGCAGCGCCACGGCGGGCTCCACCGCCCCGCCCGCGCCCGAGGAGCCGGCGACGTCCGAGCCGGTGGGGGCCGACGGCGCGGCCGCCAGGACGTCCTCGCCGACCTCGGCCAGCTGGTCGCTCACGTCCGAGAGCAGCGGCCCGTGCGCGGTGGAGCGGACGGTGATCTCCACGTCGTCGCCGCCGGCGACCGCGAGGGTCTCGGTGCGGGTGCGCAGCCGCCGCCAGCGCCCGCCGTGCAGCCAGCGGTCGCCGCGGACCTTCTCCACGTACAGGTCGCTCACGTCGGCGCCGAGGTTGGTGAACCCCCAGGCGATGGAGGCGTTGTGCCCGATGATCACGCCGGGGAAGCCGGAGAAGGTGAACCCGGCGACGTCGAGGGCGCAGTCGCCGGCGGCCGCCGCCTCCGCGGTGCAGTGCAGGCCCATCTGCATCCACACGCCCGGCACGGAGACCCCGAGGTGCGGGTCGTCGGCGAGCAGCGGGGCGCCGGTGGCGCTGAGGTCGCCGGAGACGACCACCGAGTTCGAGCCGATCCCGTCGCCGAGGCCGAGCAGGGCGGGCACCGACTCGGTGCCCGTCGCCACCTCCGCCAGGACGGCGCGCTGGGCGGCCGTGAACGCGGGCCGGGTGGGGTTGCGGGTGCCGCCCTGGGTCGCGTCCGCCTCGTAGACGCCGTCGACGACCGCGCCCTGGGTGACGATCGGGGTGGCCGCGGTCGCGCTCGGGTAGAGCTGGGCGGCGCGGTCGGCGCCGACCGCCGCCGTGGCGAGCACGCGGCCGACCTCGTCGTCCATGTTGCCCCGCAGGTCCCACGCCATCGCCTTGAGCCAGGCCAGCGAGTCGACGGGCGTCCACTCCTCCGGCACGTAGTCGTCGAGCGAGCCCAGGGAGAGCACCGTGTACTCGACCGCGATGTCGGCGGTGGAGCGGCCGTCGAGGTAGGCGTTCACCCCGTCGGCGTAGGCCTGCAGCAGCTCGCGGGTGTCGGGGTCGAGCAGCCCGAGCTCCTCGGCGGCGACGCGGCGCCACCCCATCGTCCGGACGTAGGCGTCGGTCTCGAGCCCCGCCTCCCCCACGAGCTCGGAGAGGCGCCCGGCGGTCACGTGCCGGCGCACGTCCATCTCGAAGAAGCGCTCCTGGGCGTGGACGTAGCCCTGGGCCATCGCGAGGTCCGCCACGGAGGAGCCGTAGAGCTGGGGGACGCCCTGGTCGTCGCGCACCACCTCGACCGGCGCGGAGAGGCCGGGTAGGTCGATCGTGCCGGTGGTCTGGGGGAGCGGACGCCGCACCTGGACGCCGACCAGCACCCCCGCCACGAGCGCGACCACCACCACGCCCACCGCGACGCCCGCCAGCACCCGCACCGGCCACGGCAGCGCGGCCCAGCGGGCGCGCAGGCGGGGCTCCCCGGGGGCGGCGGCGACGTCGCTCATGCCCGACATTGTCGTGCCTCCTGGCCACTGGCGTACTCTTGGCACTCGCAGGGTTCGAGTGCCAGGTCGAACGAGGCCTCGACGCCCCGCACCCCTGATCGGCGCGCTGCGCCCTGACCCCGGAGGGACGGATGCCCACCTACCAGTACGCCTGCACCGAGTGCGGTCACGGCTTCGAGATCGTCCAGAAGTTCTCGGACGCCTCGCTCACCGAGTGCCCCGAGTGCCACGGCAAGCTGCGCAAGGTCTACAACGCCGTCGGCGTGGTGTTCAAGGGTTCCGGGTTCTACAAGACCGACTCGCGCTCCGGGTCCGGCTCCGGCCCGAGCTCGTCCAGCTCGTCGTCGGCCACCTCCACGGGGTCGTCGTCCGGCTCCTCGGACTCCGGTTCCTCCTCGACCTCCTCCAGCACGTCGAGCACATCGAGCACGTCGAGCTCGTCCAGCAGCGGCTCCTCGACCTCGAGCTCCGCGTCGTCCTGATCCGCCGCTGACCCCGGCCCGCCCCTCCCGGGGGCACCGCGGGCCTGTGGAGGACGACGGACGCGTCGCGGCGATCCGGCCTAGCGTCGGTCCGTGCTCAGCGACCCGCCGCCCACCACCCCGGCCCAGGCGCTCGGCCGCGCCCGCGTGCGCCTCGGTGCCGCGCGTCGACGGCTGCGCGCCCTGGTGCTGGGTCACCGGAGGCTGCTCGCCGCGGGGCTGACGGCCGTGGCGGTGGCCGCCGGGCTGCACGCCGTGAGCACGCCGCCGCCCGCGTCCGTGGAGGTGGTGGTGGCCGCCGCCGACCTCCCGGCCGGGCACGTGGTGGCGCCGGACGACCTCACGTCGGTCGCGCAGCTCCCGGGGGCGGTGCCCGAGGATGTCGTCGCCGACCCGGTCGGCGCCGTGCTGGCCGGCCCCGTGAGCGCCGGAGAGCCGCTCACCCGCGCCCGGCTGGTGGGGCCGGGGCTCGCCTCCCCGGGGCTGGCCGCCGTGCCCGTCCGGCTGCCCGACGCCGGGACGGCGGCCCTGCTGGACGTCGGGGACACCGTCGACCTGCTGGCGACCGGGTCGGGCTCGGGCGCCGGTGGGGACTCCCGCGTCGTGGCCACCGACGTCACCGTGCTCGCCCTCCCCGCTGACTCCGGCTCCGGCCCGGCCGGCGTGGCCGGCGGGCGCGTCGTGGTGCTCGGCGTCCCGGACGAACTGGTCACACCTGTCGTGGATGCGGCCGCGCGCACCTTCCTCAGCTACGCCTGGGCTGGGTAGGTTGCGCACGCACGCCGGTCACCGGGGCCGGTATTGGACTGAGGAGGGGCAGCCCATGCTCACCGGATTCAAGAACTTCCTGCTGCGCGGCAGCCTGGTCGACCTGGCGGTCGCGGTCATCATCGGTACCGCGTTCGGCACCGTCGTCACCGCCTTCACCGCCCTGCTGCTGGCGCAGATCCCGACCAGCAACGACATCTTCGTCGGCGCGAAGGAGGGCACCTTCGGGTACTTCTTCAACGCGCTCGTGGCGTTCCTGCTGCTGGCCGCCGTCGTCTACTTCTTCGTCGTCCTGCCCTACACCAAGGCCAAGGAGAAGTGGTTCCCCAGCGCCCCTCCCGGCACCCCGGAGGACACGATGCTGCTCCGCGAGATCCGCGACCTGCTCGTCGCGCAGGCCGCCGCCGAGAAGGCCGAGCCCGAGGGCGAGCACAAGGCCTGACGGTTCCTCACCGGCGTCGCCGGGAGGAACGAGAACGACCCGCCACCCTGCCCGGTGGCGGGTCGTCGCAATTCTCGGGAGGGACGGCGGTCAGCCGCCGTGGTGCGGAGGCACCTGCTCACGCAGCCAGTCGTCGCCGGACCGGCCGCCCCGCCCGCCGTCCGGACCGCGCTCGTCGTTCGTCGTGCCCGGGAGGACGTCGCCGAAGACCTCCGCCAGCCGCCGCCTGCGCTTCCACGCGGGCTCGGCGGGCTCGGCGGCAGGCAGGTCTCGAGGCTCCTCGCCGGAGCTCGTCGCACCTCGACCACCGGGCTCGCTCACGTGCCCCTCGCTCACGTGCCCCTCCCTCAGGTGCACAGCCCGGCGGCGGCGAGCTGCTCGTCGTCGGCCAGGCCGGCACCGCCGGTGTTGGAGTTCTTCTTCTTGTTCTTCTTCCCCGTGCCGGAGGAGGCGGAGGCCGACGGCGAGGAGGACGCGGACGACGAGGACGAGCTGTCCGAGCCCGGCAGGTTGCCGGCGGAGATCGCGTCGGTGGCGATCGAGGACGTCAGCGGCTTGTCGTTGCGCAGCTTGCGCCAGACCTTGGCCGCGTCGTCGGTCCACACGAGCCGGTTGTAGTCGTTCGGGTCGGTGGTGTTCGGGATGGTGATGAACTGGATGCCGTCGAGGCTGATGTTGCGGAACTGGTAGCCGAGCTCGGCGAGCTTGGTGATGCTGCCCAGGCCCGAGTCGACGGTGAGCGAGGCGGTGGCGGCCTTGAGGAACTTGGTGAGCCGGACGGGGTTGGCCAGCGTGTTCGCCGAGACCACCGTGCTCGCCAGCGACGCCAGGAACGCCTGCTGACGCTTCATCCGGCCCAGGTCGGAGCCCTGCGAGACGGCGTACCGCTCGCGGACGTACTCGAGGGCCTCGTCGCCGTCGAGCACCCGGGTGCCGGCGGCGATGTGGATGCCGTGCGAGGCGTCGTCGATGTCCTCGGGGATGCACATCTCGACGCCACCGACGGCGTCGACCATGTCCTTGAAGCTGCCGAAGTCGACCACGACGTAGTGGTCGATGCGGATGTCGGTGAGCGACTCGAACTGCTGGATCGTGCAGGCGGCGCCGCCGACCGAGAACGCCGCGTTCCACATCTGGTAGTCGGCGGCCGGGATCGTGGTGCCGTCCTCGGTCTTGCAGGCCGGGCGGTCGACCATCGAGTCGCGCGGGATGGAGACGCCGTAGGCGCGCGTCCGGTCCGCGGAGAGGTGGATGAGCATCGTGTTGTCGGAGCCGTCGGCGCCGGTCTCGTTGTCGATGTCGCACCCGGAGCAGTCGCGGGCGTCGATGCCCATCACCAGGATGTTGAGCGGCTCCTGCGGGCCCTCCACCTCGACGGTGGTGGGCCGGTCGGTGAGCTGGTCGGTGACGTCGTCGACCGTGATGCCGCTGTTGAGCGTCCGGTAGAGCCACACCAGCGAGAGGCCGGAGACCATCGCGAGGACCACCATCGTGCTGAGCAGCACGCGGGCGACGGTGTGGCGGCGCTTCGGCCGGGCGCGGCGGCGGCCCTGGCGGGGCTCGGCCCTGGCGGTCTCCGGCTCGGGACCACCGGAGAGCTGCGGGTCGTTCGTCACGGAACTCCTCGGGTGAGGCAGGCGGCGCGGCCGCGGGCAGGTGTGGTGGTCCGCCACGATTGTGCGGACCCGCACAAGCCTCGCCAAGTCGGGGGTGGGGCGAGATGCGTCGCACCTGCTATCAGCGCACACCTGTCCTGAGCCGGGCGAGGGCCGCCACCAGGTCCTCCTCCGACGGCGCCGGACCGTCCGCCGCCCGCAGCCCCGCGCCCGCCGCGCGGACCACCTCGGCGTCGTCCACCGGGAGCAGCCGCAGGTCCAGCCGGGAGAGCAGCCGGGCGGTCACCGGACGCTTCGCGCCGGCCGGCACCAGGGCGGCGAGCAGGTCCGCGGCCGCCGGCGAGACGAGCAGCGCCCACGCGACCGCGGCGTCCACCGCGGCGTCCGGCCCGGTGAAGGCGGCCTGGTAGGCGGTGTCGTCCAGCAGGACGGGCCGGGCCGGGCCGTCCGCGCCCGGCGCGGGACCCACCAGCCGGAAGCGGGCCTCCCGGTGCAGGCCCGAGACGGCCACCTTCCAGGGGGCGAACGTGTACGGGCCGAGCCCGAAGACGCTGAACCGCGGGCGGCCGGCGTAGATGCGCGAGCGGCGGCCGTCGAGGGTCGCCGCGTGGCGCTCCAGGTGCGCCCACAGCGCCGGGGCCGTCGTCCTCAGGCCCGCGGTGTCCTCCCCCAGGCGCGCCTGCGGCAGCACCAGGAGCCGGTGCGGGGCGCGGCCGTGGTGGAGGTCCCCGCCCTTGAGCAGGGGGTGCAGGTGGCCGGGCTCGACGTGGACGGGCGCGCCGTCGCGGGTGGTGGGGCCGGCGGGCGAGGCCTCGAGCTCGAGCGCGGACGCCGCGTCGTGCTTGACCCCGGAGCGCCACTCCAGCGGGCTCCGCCCGTCCGCGGCGCGCACCCGCTCCCAGGCGGCCAGGTCCTCCACCACCCGGCCCTCCGCCGTCACGCCGAGCCGCCGCGACGGCCGCTCGCGCGCCGGCCCGGGGTGGACGTCGGCCACGACGACCGGCTCCCCCTCCGTCGCGCCTCGCGGCGCCGCGGGGTCGAGCCGCAGCACGCACCAGCACGCGTCGACGCTCGCGCCGAACCAGCGGCGGGCGTCGACGGCGAACAGCTCGGCCGAGACCACCGGCAGACCGGCCCGGGCGGCGTGCCGCAGCACCTCGCGGGCCACCTGGGTCTTCACCAGGACACCCAGCACCAGCGGCTGGTCGGCGAGGTGCTCGAGCACGGTGAGCAGGAGGGTCTCGGCCACGTCGAAGTTGCTGGCGCCGGTGAGCGCGTCGAGGCCGGCCAGCGGCTTGAGCCCGCGGCGGCGGGGCGCGGTGGTGACGCCGAGCCGGGTGAGGTCCGCGGAGGTCACCCAGGGCGGGTTGCCCACCACGGCGAGCGGGCCGGCGGTGCGCCAGGGCAGGTCGGTGTCGAGCCGCAGCGCCAGCACGTCGTCCAGGACGACCCGGGCGTGCCGCCGCGCCACCTCGGCGTGCTCCGCCTGGACCTCGACCCCCAGCAGCTCCGCCTCCGGCCAGCGCGCGGCGGCGGCCTCGAGGAACGCGCCGGTGCCGCAGGTCGGCTCGAGCACCCGCGACCGCGCCGGCAGGTCCAGCAGCGCCAGGCACTCCGCCGCCAGCGCGGGCGGGGTCTGGAAGTCCCCCAGCGCGTTGTTCGGCACCGGGCAAGGATGGCAGGCGCGGCTGCGACGGCCGGGGCGCGCGCCGGCGCGCACAGCCCCGCGTGCCAGGGTGGGGGTCATGACGCGCTCCCTGGACACCTCGCTCGCCCTCGACCACGCGCCACTGCCGGCCGAGACCGTGGTGGAGGGCTCCCCGACGGCCGGGCTGGCCGTGCTGACCGAGCTCGGCGGGGTCGGGGTCGGGGTGTGGGAGATGACGCCGGGCACCGCGACCGACGTGGAGGCCGACGAGGTCTTCGTCGTGCTCAGCGGCGCGGGCACGGTCACGTTCGCGGACGGGGAGGTCGTGCGGCTCGCCCCGGGCGTCGTCGTCCGGCTCGCCGAGGGAGAGGCGACCACCTGGGTGGTCACCGAGACCCTGCGCAAGGTCTGGGTCTCCTGACCCACCGCCGGCGAGCCCGCGCGATCCTCGTGCGCGGCCCGGGCGGTCCGGGCGGTCCTGGCCGCCGACGGCGGCCCCCGGGCCTCAGCCCGTGCGCGCCCCGAGCGCGGCGAGGATGTCGCTGACCCGCTCCTTGGCGTCGCCGAAGAGCATCGCGGTGTTCTCGCGGAAGAACAGCGGGTTCGGCACGCCGGCGTAGCCGGACGCCATCGAGCGCTTGAAGACCACCACGCGCCCCGCCTCCCACACCCGCAGCACGGGCATGCCGGCGATGGGGGACGTCGGGTCCTCCGCGGCCGCCGGGTTCACGGTGTCGTTGGCCCCGATGACGAGGACGACGTCCGTGCTCGCGAGGTCGTCGTTCACCTCGTCCATCTCGAGGACGACGTCGTAGGGGACCTTGGCCTCCGCGAGCAGCACGTTCATGTGCCCGGGCAGCCGTCCGGCCACCGGGTGGATGCCGAAGCGGACCTCCACGCCCCGCTCCCGCAGGCCGCGGGTGAGCTCGGCGACCGGGTACTGCGCCTGCGCCACCGCCATCCCGTAGCCGGGGGTGATGACGACGCTCGAGGCGCCCGCGAGCAGGTCCGCCACATCGTTCGCGGTGGTCTCGCGGTGCTCGCCCTCGACGGCGGCGCCGGTGCCCGCGGCCACCCCGAAGCCACCGAGGATCACCGAGACGAACGACCGGTTCATCGCCGCGCACATGAGGTAGGAGAGGTAGGCGCCGCTGCTGCCGACGAGCGCGCCGGTGACGATGAGCAGGTCGTTGCCGAGGAGGAAGCCGGACGCCGCGGCGGCCCAGCCGGAGTAGCTGTTGAGCATCGAGACGACGACGGGCATGTCGCCGCCGCCGATGGAGGCGACCAGGTGCCAGCCCAGGGCCAGCGCGACCACCGTGGCGAGCGCCAGCGGGGCGAGCGACGGCGAGGCCGTGAACCAGGCGGTGCAGACGACGAGCGCCACCAGGGCGCCGGCGTTGAGGACGTGCTTGCCCGGCAGCACGAGCGGCGCCGAGGAGATCCGGGCCGAGAGCTTGAGGAACGCGACGATCGAGCCCGTGAAGGTGACCGCCCCGATGAAGACGCCCAGCACGACCTCGGCGTGGTGGATGCCGAGCAGCCCCTCGGCGCGGAGCACCGCCCCCTCGAGGCCGGCCGGGTCGGCCTCGACGAGCAGGTAGCCGTTCCAGCCGACCAGCACGGCCGCGAGCCCGACGAACGAGTGCAGCAGCGCGATGAGCTCGGGCATGCCGGTCATCTCCACCACCCGGGCCCGCCACAGGCCGACGGAGGCACCCACCGCCACGGCCACGAGGACGCCGGCCGCGTACCCCGGCCGCTGGGACAGGCCCGTGTCGAGCGCCAGCGCGAGCGTCGCGACGAGGGCCAGCGCCATGCCGGCGATGCCGAGCCCGTTCCCGCTGCGGGCGGTCTCGTGCCGGGACAGCCCGGCCAGGGCGGCGACGAAGAGCAGCGCGGCCACCACGTAGGCGGCCAGGGCGAGGGACGTGACGCTCATCGGGCACCGCCCTTGCTCGAGCCGCGGCCGGGCGAGCCGGCGGCCGGCCCGGTGGACCGGGTGAACATGCCGAGCATCCGCCGGGTCACGGCGAAGCCGCCGAAGATGTTGATGCTGGCGAGCAGGATCGCCACCAGGCCGAGGACCCCGACGAGGGCCGGCGTGGCGGCGGTCGGGTCGCCGACCTGGAGCACCGCGCCGACCACGATGATCCCGGAGATCGCGTTGGTGACGCTCATGAGCGGGGTGTGCAGCGCGTGGTGCACGTGGCCGATCACGTAGAAGCCGACGACCACGGCGAGCGCGAAGACGGTCAGGTGCGGCAGCAGCGCCTCGGGGGCCGCGGCGAGCACCAGCAGCAGCGCCAGGGCGCCGACCGCGGTGAGGGCGGCGCGCCCGGCCGGCGTCCGGAGGAAGGAGGGGGACGTCGGTGCCGCCTCCGCCACCGCGGCGGCTGCGGGCGCGGCCGCCGGGGCGGCCGAGACCTGCACCGGCGGGGGCGGCCAGGTGACCTCCCCGGCGCGGGTGACGGTGACGGCGCGCTGCACCGGGTCCTCCAGGTCGAGCACCAGCTCGCCGTCCTTGCCGGGGGTGAGGAGGGTGAGGAGGTTGACCAGGTTGGTGGCGTAGAGGCGGGACGCCTGCTGCGGGAGCCGGGCCGCCAGGTCGGTGTAGCCGAGCACGACGACCCCGCCGGCGGTGACCACCCGCTCGCCGGGCACCGAGCCCTCGACGTTGCCGCCGGAGCCCGCGGCCATGTCCACGACCACGGACCCGGGCGCCATGGAGTCGAGCATCGCGGCGGTGACCAGGCGCGGGGCGGGGCGCCCCGGGATGAGCGCGGTGGTGATGAGGACGTCGACGCCCGGCAGCGTCTCGGCGTAGAGCCGCTCGGCGCGGGCCGCGTAGTCGGCCGAGACCTCCCTGGCGTAGCCGTCGGTGGAGACCGTCGCCTCCTCGTCCGGGACGGCGAGGTACTCCCCGCCCAGGGAGGCGACCTGGTCGGCGACCTCGGGCCGCGGGTCGGTGGCCAGGACCACGGCACCCAGCGAGCCGGCCGCGCCGATGGCGGCGAGCCCGGCCACGCCGGCGCCCGCCACGAGCACGCGCGCCGGCGGCACCTTGCCGGCCGCGGTGACCTGACCGGTGAAGAACCGGCCGAACTCGTGCGCGGCCTCGATCACCGCGCGGTAGCCCGCGATGTTCGCCATCGAGGAGAGGACATCCATGGACTGGGCGCGCGAGATGCGCGGCACCGCGTCCATGGACAGGGCCGTGACGCCGCGGGCGGCGAGCTCGTCCAGGAGGCCCGGCGAGGTGGCGGGAGCGAGCAGGCCGATCCAGGTCTGGCCCGCGCGCAGGTGCGGCCGCGTCACGGTGCCCGGCCCGGCCAGCGACAGCACGACGTCCGCGGCGAGCGGGTCGCCGATCCTGGCGCCGGCCTCCCGGTAGGCCTGGTCCGCGAAGCCCGCGCGGGCTCCTGCCTCGGGCTCGACGACGACCTCGTGCCCGAGGCGCAGCAGCGCCCGCACCGAGTCCGGCGTGGCCGCGACGCGCGGCTCGGCCTCCCTCACGACTCCCAGCAGCACGGGGCCCCCTCGGGGTTCGGTGGCGCCTCGTTGCGACACCGTCGGCAGGGAACCTAGCGCACCCCGGCGTCAGGGGTCGGGGACGAAATGCCCTGGCGGGTGCCGGCGGGCTGGACACCCTGCCCGGGGTCCGCCCGCGCCCCGCGCCCCACACCCCCGGCGTCCCACATATCAAGACCGCCGTCTTGATATGTGGGATTCCAGGCGTACGGTCGAGCCATGACCGCACCCACCCCCGCCACCTACACCCACGGCTACGCCGAGAGCGTGCAGCGCTCCTACCGCGTGCGGACCGCCGAGAACTCCGCGGCCTACCTGCTCCCCCACCTCCGGGCCGGGCAGGACCTGCTGGACGTCGGCTCCGGCCCCGGCACCATCACGGCGGGCCTGGCGGCACGCGTGGCCCCCGGGCCCGGCACCGGCTCGGTCACCGCGCTCGAGGTGGCCGAGGAGGCCCTGGCCCAGACCCGGGCCGGGCTCGAGGCGGCCGGGCTGGGGGCGTCCGGCGTCGAGGCGAGCCTGCTGGTCGGCGACGTCCACGCGCTCGACCTGCCCGACGACTCCTTCGACGTCGTGCACGCGCACCAGGTGCTCCAGCACGTCGCCGACCCCGTCGCGGCGCTGCGCGAGATGATCCGCGTCTGCCGACCCGGCGGGGTGGTCGCCGTCCGCGACGCCGACTACGCCTCCTTCGCCTGGTTCCCCGCCTCGCCCGGCCTGGAGGAGTGGGCACGCCTCTACCAGCAGGCCGCGCGGGCCAACGGGGGCGAGCCGGACGCCGGCCGCCGACTGCTCTCCTGGGCCCGCGCCGCCGGGGCCACCGACGTCGTCGCCACCTCCTCGACCTGGTGCTACGCCGACGACGCCGCCCGCGAGCTGTGGGGCGGGTCGTGGGCCGAGCGGATCACCGGCTCGGCGATCGCCGTCCAACTCGAGGCGTCCGGCACCCCGCGCGCCGACCTCGAGGCCGTGGCCCAGGCCTGGCGCGACTGGGCCGCGAGCCCGGACGGCTGGTTCAACATCGTCCACGGCGAGGTGCTCATCCGCGTCTGAGCCGGGCCCATCGGTCACCGGCGGGCCGCCCCCGGCCTGTTCGGTGACATGTGTCGGACAGGACAGCCGGCGGGGCTGGTGAGCCTTGCATGCAAGGTCGTACGCTTTCTGTGTGGCACCCACCGACCTCGCCGGCCCCGCGCCGACCGACAGCTCCCCCGCCCCCGTCTCCGCCGCCCCCGTTCCTGCTGCCCCCCTGCCTGCTGCTGAGCGCGCCTACCGCGCCGTGAAGCAGGCGATCCTGAGCGGCGAGAGCCCCGGCGGCCGGCTGCTGAGCGAGGCCGAGGTCGGCACGCAGCTGGGCCTGAGCCGGACCCCGGTGCACGAGGCGTTCCTCCGGCTCCAGGCCGAGGGCCTGCTCGACCTCCTCCCCCGGCGCGGCGCCGTCGTCGTGCCGGTCGCCCCGGGCGAGGCACGCGACGTCCTGGAGGTGCGCCGCGCGCTGGAGACCGCCGCCGTCCGGCGGCTGGCCGAGGCGGCCGCCGCCGAGCGCGAGGCCCTCGATGCCCGCCTCGCGGCCCTGCTGGCCGACCAGCGCTCGCTGGCCGCGGAGCAGGACGTCGCCGCGTTCGCCCAGGCCGACGCGGCCTTTCACGTCGCACTGCTGGAGGCGTCCGGCAACACCGTGGCGCTGCGCCTGTACGCCACGCTCGCGGACCGGCAGCAGCGGATGACGATCGGGTCCGTCGGCCGGCGTCCGGAGCACCTGGCCACGCTGGTCGACGAGCACCGGACCCTGGCGGCCCTCGTCCTGGCCGGCGACGTCGACGGCTTCGACGACGCGGTCACCACCCACCTCGGCCGGACGCACGCCGTCCTGCTCGGGGGTGCGCTGTGAGCGACACCCGGCTCGGTCACGCCCAGCCCCGCGCGGACGTCGAGACCTCGGCGCCCCGCCTGCGCGCGGACCTCCCGTCCCGCCGGCCCTGGCGCCGCTCCCCCGGCGGGTGGCGCGCCTGGTGGGCCCCCGCGGTGGCGATGTTCGTCATCGGCTGGGGCGGCAACCAGTTCACCCCGCTGCTCTCCGTCTACCGGGCCGACCTGGGGTTCTCGCAGGTCGACGTGGACGTCTTCCTGGGCGCGTACGTGGTCGGGCTGGTGCCCGGCCTGCTGCTCGCGGCCGCGCTCTCCGACCACTTCGGCCGGCGTCCGGTGATGACCGCCGGCCTGCTCGCCGGACTCCTCGGCAGCGCGCTCCTGGCCATGGGCGACGCCGAGGGCTTCGCGGCGATCTTCGCCGGCCGGGCCCTGTCCGGGGTGGCGGTCGGCATCGCGATGGCCGTGGGCACCTCCTGGGTCACCGAGCTCTCCCGGGCGCCCCACGACGACGCGCCCGCCGGCACCGGCGCGCGGCGCTCCTCGATCGTGCTCTCCCTCGGCTTCGCCAGCGGGCCGGCGTCCGCCTCCCTGCTGGCCGAGTGGGCGCGCCCGGCCCTGGTCTGGCCCTACGCCGTCCACGTGGCGCTGTGCGCGGTGGCGCTCGGGGTGGTCCGTGCCCGCGGGGTGGAGACCCGGCACGAGCGGGGCGACGCCCGGCTCGTCGAGCGGCTGCGCGTCCCGGCGGCCTCGCACCGTCGCTTCCTGCACGTCGTCGCTCCCATGGCGCCCTGGATCTTCGGCTCCGCCGCGGTCGCCTACGCCGTCGTGCCGCAGGTCGTCGCCGCCTCCCTCGGCGGCTGGACGCTGCTCTACACCGCCGGCCTCACCGTGGCGACGCTCGTCACCGGCGTGCTCGTGCAGCCCCTGGCCCGCCGCCTGGACGACCGCTCCAGCGCCCGCGCCGTCGTCGTCTCGATGGTGCTGATGACGCTCGGGATGGTCCTGGCGGCGCTCACCGCCCTCACCGGCAGCCCGCTCCTCGCCGTCCCGGTCGCCCTCGTGCTCGGCGCGGCCTACGGCATCGCCGTGGTGTCCGGGCTGCTGGAGGTGCAGCGCATCGCCCGGCCGGACGACCTCGCCGGGCTCACCGGCGTCTACTACGCCCTCGCCTACGTCGGCTTCCTGCTGCCGGCCGTCCTCGCCGCGCTCCCGGGTGGCTTCGGCTACCCCGCGATGCTCGGGGTGGTGGCGCTGCTCGCCCTCGGCTGCACCGCGGTGTGCGCGTCCGGGTGGTCGCGCCACCTCGGGGAGATCGGCCGAGGCTGAGCCCGCCGAGGCTGGGCCCACCGCGCCTGAGCCGCCCGTCGGGGCTCAGCGCGGCGGCGGACCGACGGACTCGCGCAGGACGAGCGCGGGCCGCTCCTTGGAGAGCCGGCCCGCGACGTCCGGGTCGTCGACCTCCTCCTTGAGCAGGCCGAGCGCCCGCACGCCGAGGCCGTGGAAGTCCTGGTGCGCGGTGGTGAGCGAGGGGGTCCAGAGCTCGGAGAGCGGGTGGTCGTCGAACCCGGCGACGCTCACGTCGTCCGGCACCCTCTTGCCCGCGTCCGTGAGCCCGCGGACGACGCCCATGGCCACCTCGTCGTTGCCGCAGAACACCGCGGTGACGCTGGGGTCGGCGGCGAGCCGCACGCCGATCGGCCGCCCGCTCGCGGGCTCCCACGACGCGTCCAGGACGTCGGGCACCGGCCGCCCCGCCCGCTTGAGCGCCTTGCGCCAGCCGGTGGTCCGGCCGTCCTCGCGCCGCGACGGCGGCACCCGCACGTGGTGGACCGTCTCGTGGCCGAGGGAGAGCAGGTGGTCGGTGAGCTCCTCGGCGGCGCGGGTCTCGTCGAGCAGCGCCTGGGAGACCCGGGTGTCCCGGGTGCCCGACACGGCGACGACGGGCACGCGACCCAGCAGCCGCTCGAGGACGGCGACGCCGGGCGGGTCGAACTTGAGGACGACGACGCCGACGACCGGCTGGGAGAGCACCTGGGCCACGACCTGGTCGACGTGGCGGTCCTCCGCGGACTCCACGACCGAGATGATCGCGCTCAGGCCCTCGCGCCGGCAGGACTCCTCGACGCCGCGCAGCGTCTCGGCGTAGCCGTACTGCGAGGTGCTGCCGGCCACGACCGCGACGCCGTCGGGCCGGGCGGAGGCCAGGGCGCGGGCGGCGAAGCTCGGCCGGAAGTTGAGCTCGCGCACGGCGTCCTCGACCCGCTCGCGCTTGCCCTGGCTCACGTTGATGTGGCCGTTGAGCACGCGGGAGACGGTGGGGACCGAGACGTTGGCGAGCCTGGCCACGTCCGCCATGGTCGGCGTGCGGGTGGGGGACGTCGGTCTGATGCTCATGGCCGGCCCCGTCCCTGGTCGCTCACTTCACCGCTCCGCCGGTGACTCCGGAGATGATACGGCGCTGAGCGACGGCGAAGACGATGAGCAGGGGCAGGCTCATGACGAGGATGTAGCTGAAGATCAGCTCCCAGTTCTGCAGGTAAAGCCCCGAGCTGGCAACCTGGTAGAGGTTGAGCGGCAGCGTGTCGAGCCGGCCACCGATGACGAACAGCGCGTAGAAGACGTCGTTCCAGATGTAGAGACAGATGAGGATCGTCGCCGTCGCGAGGACGGGCCGCAGCAGCGGGAAGACGATCTGGAAGAAGACGCGCACCGGCGAGGCGCCGTCGACGCGGGCGGCCTCCTCGAGCTCGACCGGGATGGTCCGGACGAAGCCGGTCACGAAGAAGATGACCGTCGAGAGGTACATGCCGCAGTAGACGCCGACCATGCCGACGGGCGTGCCGGCGAGGCCGAGCTGGCGCAGCAGCAGGACGATGGTGACGACCGCGGGCGGCAGCACGATGCCGCTGATCGCGATCGCGTAGACCGCCGCCAGGAGCCGCGACGTGCGACGGGCCAGGACCCACGAGGCCATCGAGCCGAGCACGAGGACGATGGCCACGGACGGGACCATCACGAGCAGGCTGCCGAAGAACGCCTTGAGCATCCGGCCGTCCTCGACGACGGTGGAGACGTTGTGCAGGAGCTGCCAGTGGCTCGGCGGGCTGAGGTCGGGGTCGAGCGCCTCGGCGTGCGGCTTGGACGCCGTGGCGATGATCAGCCAGAACGGGACGCCCAGCAGCACCACGACCGAGGTGACGGCGGCGATCGGCTGGACGAGGCCGCGGGGCGAGCGCCGGGGGGCCGGCGGACGCGGGGCTGCGGTGACGGGGAGGACGGGCGCGGCGCTCACAGGACGCGCTCCCTTCTGCGGAGGCCCGCGATGACGGGGAAGGCCAGGAGCGCCACGACCAGGAAGAGCGTGAGGCTCATGGCGGTCGCCTGGGCGAACAGGCCCTGGCCGAAGGTGCGGAAGATGAAGATGTTGAGCAGCTCGGTCGTGCCGCCGGGGCCGCCCTCGGTGGTGGCCTGGACGACGTCGAAGCCGTTCATGGAGCCGAGCAGCGCGGTGGCCACGTTGAAGGTGACCGCGGGGGCGAGCAGCGGGAGCTTGACCTGCCGGAAGAGCTGCCAGCCGGACGCCCCGTCCAGCCGCGCCGCCTCCAGGACGTCGTCGCTGATGGTCTTGAGGCCCGCCAGGTAGATGAGCATCGAGAGGCCCATCCACTTCCAGGCGTGCACGAGCGCGACGACGACGATCGTCCAGCGGGTGGAGCCGAGCCAGGCCACGTCGACCTGGCCGGGCAGCAGGAAGCTGAGCATCGCGTTGAGGCCGCCGTCCGGCTCCAGCAGCGCCTGGAAGACGTAGCCGACGGCGAGCGCCGACATGATGACCGGCACGAAGAAGGCCACGCGCGCCATCCGGTTCACCCGGGTGTCCCGCTCGAGCAGCAGGGCCAGGAGCAGGCCGAAGAGGTTCTGGAAGATCGCCACGAGGATCGCGTAGACGACCGTGATCCGCAGGTCGGCCAGCAGCGTGCCGCTGGAGGCCAGGTCGCGGAAGTTCTCCAGGCCGACGAAGCCGATCTCCGACTTGAAGCTGGACCAGTCGGTGAAGGCGTAGACGAAGTTGAAGACCGTCGGCGCGATGAAGAAGACGGCCAGGATGGCCAGGGCGGGGAGCAGGAACCAGAGCGGGTGGTCCGAGCTCGACCGGCGGCCGGGCCGCGCGCCGGCGCGGCTCGGGGCGAGCTCCTCCTGCGGAGCCCGGTGCGGCTCGAGCATCGTTGTCATGTGCTGCCTCCGGCGGGTCGCCCCGAGGGGCGACCCGCCTCGTCGAAAGTGTGTGACGGGAGTCGTGGACGTCCGGTGGGTCAGAACCCGGAGACGCCCTGGGCCTTCGCGAGCTGGGCGAACTGCTGCTGCGTCGCCTCGGTGACCTGCTCGGGCGTCTTGGTGCCCTGGATCATGTCCGCGAGGTTGATGTAGAGGTCGGGGTTCGCCACGGCCAGAGCCTGCATCGAGCCGGCGGCGCCGTCCAGGGAGGCGCTCACGTCGAGCAGCGCCTGGGGCACGTCGGAGGGGCTGGGGACGTCGGTCTGCAGCGAGACGGTCGACTGCGCGGCCACGAAGTCGGCGTAGCCGTCACCCAGCCAGTACTCGAGCAGCTGACGGGCGGCCGCCTCCTGGTCCTCGTCCCCGGTGTTGAAGGCGACCAGGGCGTTGCTCTGGTCGGGGATGTAGGTGCCGACGTTGCCGTCCTTGGAGATCGGGAAGAAGCCGATCTTCTGGTTCAGCTCGTCGGTGTCGGCGAGCTGCTGGAGCTGGCCGAAGAACGAGTTGACCTGCATGACCATCGCGGCGTCGCCGTTCAGCAGGGCCTTGCCCTGGTCCTCGAACGTCGCGGTCTTGATGTCGTCGTTGAACAGGCCCTCGTCGATGAGGTCCTCGTACTCGTCGACGGCGCCCTGGATGGTGTCGTCGGTGAAGGACTCCTCGTTCGCGTTGACGCGGTCCCACAGCCCGTCCTGCGCCGCCTCGGCGAGCTGGACCTGGACCCACCACTGGGTCGCCCAGCGGTCGGCGCCCATCTCGTAGAACGGGGTCACCCCGTCACCCTTGAGCTGCTCGGCGAGCGCCACGAAGGAGTCCCAGTCGGTCGGCAGGTCGGTGATGCCGGCCTTCTCGAAGACCTCCTTGTTGTAGTAGACGCCCTCGACGGCCGGGGTGGTGATGAGGGCCGCGTAGCGCGTCCCGTCCAGGAGGCCGGTCATGTCGGCGAGGCCGCCGCTGTAGGCGTCCACGAAGGGCGCGCCGTCGAGCGGCAGGAGGTTCTGCTTGGCGTTGAGGGCCGTCAGCTGCGAGGCCGTCGGCTGCCAGAAGGCCAGGTCGGGCATGTCGCCGGTGGCCACCTTGGTCTGGACGCCCTGCTCGTAGGGGTCCGGGATGGTCTCGACGTCCACCTCGGCGCCGGTGAGGTCCTCGAACCCGGCCACGACGGAGTCGGGGATCGTGTTGGAGTTCTGCGCCGCCCAGATGGTGAGGGTGGTGCCGGTCAGGTCGGTGTCCTGGGCCGGCCAGTCGACGGACCCCCCGGAGGTGGTCGTGCTGCTGCCCGGGTCCGAGCAGGCAGCCGCCAGCAGCAGCGTGGCGGCCGCCGCGACGCCCAGGACGCTACGCGTCATTCGCTTGTTCACTTGGTTCCTCCAGGGTTCTCGTCGACCACGACGTCGTGGACGGACGGGGATGTGTCGCTCCCGAGGCCGGCGGCCCGGGACATGATGCGGAAGGTCCGCGCCGAGACCGGGACGTCGGGGGCGACGAGCACCAGCGTGCCGCTCCCGGGGTCCCAGGTGGCGTCCCACGCGGCGAGGCCGACGGGGAACGAGGTCTGCAGGTCGAGCTCGTGGCCGACCAGGTGGGGCAGGTGGAGCGTCTGCTCGCGCGGCCCGCCCCGGCGCCACACGTGGAGCGTCGTCCCGTCCGGGCCGACGTGGGCGAGCGAGACCCAGGGGTCGCGCCAGCCGGGGAGTCCGGTGGGCCAGACGGGGCGCGAGTGCCCGAGCTCCTTGCGCAGGCGCTTGGCCAGGTCGACGGCCTCGCCGACCAGGGCCATCTCGTCGGCGCTCATCCGGTTCAGGAACCCGGACAGGTAGAAGCGTCCTGCCAGGCCCGTGACCAGGCAGAAGGCCGCCAGCTCGGGGTCCATGCCCGGCTGCGGGTAGGCCCAGCTGGCCGCCTGCTCCGGCGCCATCGCCAGCGGAGCCGTGACCGCGATCGGCGGGTACAGCAGGGGCTCCTGCTGGTCGGAGGTGGACTGCAGCGCGACCCGCGCGAGCATCGCCGGGTCCATCCGCATCGCGCCCGAGCCGCAGTTCTCCAGCACCAGGAACGGGTGCCGCTCCAGGACGCCGTCCAGCCACCGCAGGTGGGCCCGGTTGTGCTCCAGCAGGGCGTCGCCGGTGCTGTCCGCGCCGCGGTCGGGCCCGGTGCCGGGGTCGATGTTGTAGTCCAGCTTGAAGTAGCCGACCCCGAACTCCTCGACGAGCCGGTCGACGACCGCGTCGAGGTGCCGCACGGCGGCCGGGTGGCGCAGGTCCAGGTGGTAGCGGTCGTGCTCGACGACCCGCTGGCCGTGGAGGGTGAAGAAGGCGTCGTCGGGCAGCCGCTCGGCCACCGGGCTGCGCACCCCGACCACCTCGGGCTCCAGCCACAGCCCCGGGACCATGCCCCGGTCGCGGATCCGGTCGGTGACCTCGCGCAGGCCGCCGGGGAACCGGGTGCGGGACGGGGCCCACTCGCCCACGCTGTCCCACCAGTCACCGGTCTCGTCGTACCAGCCGGCGTCGATGCAGAAGACCTCCGCACCGGCCTCGGCCGCGGCGTCCACGAGCGGCAGGAGCTTCTCCGTGGTGGGGTCGCCGTCGAGGGTGTTCATGTAGTCGTTGAAGACCAGGGCGGGCGTGGCGTTGTCCGGGTGCGGGCGGCGGGACGCGCGCCGCTGCTGCGTCAGGGCGGCGACCGCCTCGTCCAGGTCGGCACCCAGGGCGAGGGACACGGGGACGGCCCCGAACCAGCCGCCGGGTCGCAGGACGTGGGTCCAGGCCGCGTCCCGGTCGGTCGGCCCGCCGAGGGCCAGCCAGCACCCGGCGGTGTCCTGGCCGACGTCCCAGCGCCAGGCGCCGTTGTGCTCGACCTGCCAGGCCCAGGCGAGCCCCGCCTGCTGCGAGGACAGGTAGGCGAACGGCAGTGCGGCTCCGGTGGACCAGGTGCCGGTCGAGCGCTGCGAGTGCCCGGTCCGGGGGTCGTGGCCCGTCAGGTGCTCCTCGAGGCCGGGGAGAAGGTCGTCCAGCGACCGCTGCTCCCAGCGCCCCTCCCCCAGCCAGTCGTTGCGCCCCTGGAGGAGCTGCCAGTCGGCGGTGACCCCGCCCGGCTCCGCCGCGGGGCCGATCGCCGTGGCGAACGAGGCGACCTGCCGCAGGACCACCGGGCGCGGGCCGACGTTGACCACCCGGGTGCTCGCGCGGAAGGCGGCGGCGGTGGGGTGGAGCTCGAGCGTGGTGAGCACCTCCAGCTGGTGCTGGGCGTCGGCCTGACGGACGAGCACCCGACCCGCCGCGGCCTGCGCCGGCGCAGCCGCCTGCTCCGACCCGGGGGCCGGCTCGACGGCCACGACCCGCAGCCGCCGACCGACCGCGGTGCCGACCAGGCGGTCGGCCGCCGGGACGTGCCCGCTGCCGGCGGTGAGCACCTGGCCGAGACCGACCGGGTGCGAGAGCTCGACCCGGCGCCCGTCCAGCACGACGGCGGCCAGGGCCGCCGGGGTGTCGGCGTCGAACGCCAGCTCCAGCCGCAGCCGGGCGTTGCCGATCTCGACGGTCTCCATTGATCGCTCCTGACTCGGACCCCCTCCCGGGGGCCATGTGGTGGCAGTCACATAAAGATAGCGCTTTCACGCCATTCTGCAAGCGCTATCAGAAAGCACTTTCAGAGGGTGCCCGGTGGGCTGGACCGGCCGTGCGCCTCCCGCGCACGGCCGGCCCGTCGACCGGCCTCTCAGCCGGCGGAATTGCCCCGGACCACGGTGGTCACCGGCGCGCCGGCCACCAGGCGCGAGAGCGCCACGGTGTCGAGGTCCGGCCCGTAGGCCGAGGCGTTGCCCAGCACGAGGGCGCCCGTGGCCGTGGTCAGGTCCAGGGGCACCGAGACGTCCCAGAAGCTCGACCACGAGTAGTTGTGCCGGAACGGGACGCGGGTCGTGCCGCCACCGTCCTCCGCGACGTCCAGGAAGCGCGAGACCACCTGCGGGTTGTAGTTGATCCCGCTGCTGCGCTCGGCGTTGGCGTAGCCCATCGTCAGCACGTAGGCGCCCTTGCCGAGGCCGGCGGGACGCTCCAGGGTGGCGGTGTTGCCGCTGCCGTTGCCGAGGTCCCCCACGTAGGAGACGACGCCGGAGGCGTCGGCCGAGCCGTTGGAGCCGCTCGACGCGGCGAGGGTGCGCACGCCGGCCGTGCCCGCCAGGTCGAGGTCCTCCGCCTGGCCGGACCAGCGCAGCGAGGCGTCGGAGTCGGAGGCACGCTGGTCGGCGCCCCGCACCGTCTCCACGTCGTCCAGGAGGACGCCGCGGTCGGAGGAGACCGCCACCTCCTGGACGCCCTCCCCCAGGTAGACCCGGACGCGGGTCGTCCACGAGCCGGCGCCCTTCGGCGTCAGGTCCGCCACCGTGCGGCCGTTGACGGTGACGTGCAGGTCGGTGGCCCGCGACGTCCGGTAGTGCACGAGGAGGTCGTGGTAACCGGTGTCGGCGTTGGAGGTGAAGAACGTGGCCGTGCCACCGCCCGAGAGCGCGGCGAAGCCGGCCGTGCTCGCCGAGGCGTAGGAGAGGGTGGCCCCGTCGGTGAGCCGCGCGTCGGTGGACGGGTAGGTGGTGCGCTCGCCGCCGGTCTCGTCGTAGAGGTCGAACCGGTCGAGGGTGATGTCGGCGCCGGGCAGGACGCTGCTGCCGTTGCGGCTGGCCCGCAGCGAGAGCGTGTGCTCCCCCGCGGTCAGGTCCAGCGCCACGTCCGTCGTGCCGCGGTAGGTCCAGCCCAGGTCCGCCGCGTAGTGGACGGTCGCCGCGTACGCGCCGTCGACGAAGAGCGCGTGCTCGCCGGGGGCCTGGTTGGCGCCGGCGAGGACGCTGAGCCGGTAGCGCCCGGTGCTCGGGACGTCCACGTCCCAGGTGGCGCTCGAGGCGGCGTTGTTGAACGAGCCGACGTCCTTGCCGCCCGAGGCGGGCAGCGTCCAGGCGTCGTGGGAGTCGTGGCTGTAGACGGTCGCGCCGGCGATCGTGGCGTCCTCGGCCTCGGTGCTGTCGACGAGCGAGGTGGAGACGGGCGCGGGGTCGGCCAGGGTCGGCGTGAGGATGACCTGGTAGGCCGTGGTCTCGTCGTCGTTGGGGATGGTCAGCGAGAGGGCGCCGCCGGAGACGGCCACGTCCTTGGACATCACCACGGCGGGGGCCGGGCTGTCCCCCTCCTTGCCGTTGAGCGTCACGGCCCGCACCTGGACGTGGACGGTGCTGCCGAGCCCGGCCGCGTCCGTGCCGGTGAGCTCGAGCGGGATGTCGGTGGTGGAACCGCCCACCAGGACGGTCGCCTTCTCGTCGTCCTCGTCGACGGTGGCGATGGCCTGGAGGCTGCGCAACCTGTTGAGCACCGGCGGGGTCACCTGGACGGTCTGGCCGCCGGCGAGGTCGCCGTACCACTTCATCAGCCACCAGCCGCCGTTCGCGCCGTTGACCCGGGAGGAGTTGTCGTCGAGGTTGCCGGCGTAGTTCCAGTAGGCGGTCTGGGCGTCGACCTTCTCGTCCTCGAAGACGGACATCCACTGCAGGAGGAAGCCGGGCACGCCCATGTCGTCGGGCAGGCCGTACTCGGTGACGTTGACCGGGATCTCCGGGGCGCCGAGGTCGGCCAGGATGCTGCGGTAGGTGGCCATGTGGTCGCGGAACTGGTCGAGCGACCAGTCCTGCAGCACGTGGAAGATGAAGACGTCGGGCAGCTCGTCGTGGGCCGCCGCGTAGGTGAGGAAGTCGCGGGTGCGGTCCTCGTGCCACACCGAGTCACCCGGCCCGCCGAGCCGCGCGTGGCCCAACCCGTGCTCGGCGTAGACCTCCTGGATCACCTCGTCGACCGCCGTCCAGTCGGCCATGAACTGGTCCTTCATCGAGGACCAGTCCTGGTACCACTGGCCGTCGGGCTCGTTGAAGGGGATGAACACGTAGGCGGACGGGTCGGCGGACTGGGTCGCGACCTTCTCGGCCACCTTCCGCACCACCGCCAGGTAGTCCCACTCACCGTCCCCGTCGGCGTCGCCCGGTCGGACGCCGCCGTTGTACGGCCAGTCCGGGTAGTCGTCCTGGATGTAGACGTACATGTCCTCGCCGGCGCCGGCGAAGAAGGAGTCCTCGACGTCGAGCGCGTCGCCGTTGGGGTGCTGCTGACCGCCCGGCGCCTTCTGCGAGACGTTGGTCAGGCGGGCGCCGTCGACCAGGGCCTGCGACGGGACCCCGTCGTCGCCCAGCGCGTAGAGGCCTCCGCTGGCCCCGCCGCGGAAGTCGCCGGTGACGGTGCCGAGGTCGACCTGGACCGCCGCGTCGTCGGCGGCCGCCGGGGAGACCAGGGACGTGGAGGTCAGGCCGGTGGTCGCCAGCCCCGTGGTGGCCAGCGCCAGGCCGAGGCAGGCGCCCGTCGCCAGGCGGGGCCGGGCGAGGCGGGTGCTGCGGCTGCTGCGGCTGCTCCGGCTGCTCCGTGCGTCGGGCTGACCGGTGGGCGTGGTGGACGCGCCGGGCGCGGCCTGCGGTGACGGGTGGTTCATGGCACTCCTTCGACCGGTGCGGCAGCGCGTGCCGGACCGGTGGACTTGTTGACGCCGGGGCGCCCGTCGCCTCGGCCAGATCGCGACGTCCCGCGGCGCCCTCACGCCCGGGTGTGTCGTCGGTCACAGGAAGATAGCGCTATCAGAAAGCGCTATCAACCGTGCGGGCGAAGTTCCCCCGGCTGTGCCCGCGGGCGTGCTGGTGGGCGGTGTGTGAGCAACCGAATCGGTCGGCTCGCCCGTTGCCTACACACCGCCGCTCGGGGTAGCCGCGACCAGCGGTGCCCCAGCAACCGAACTGGTCGGCCCACCGGTTGCCCACACACCGCCCCTCAGGGCAGCACCCACCAGCGGTGCGTCAGCAACCGGATCGGTCGGCACACCGGTTGCTCACACACCGCTCCTCGGCGCCCCGGCGACCGGCGGTGCCCCAGCAACCGAATCGGTCGCACCCACCGGTTGCTCACACACCGCCACCCAGGGCAGCCACCACCAGCGGTGCCCCAGCAACCGAACTGGTCGGCCCACCGGTTGCCCACACACCGCCACTCAGAGCAGCCACCACAGCCACACGCGGAGCAGGGAGGCTCAGGCGCCGGGGTGCCAGGCGGCGTGCTCGTCGAGCTTGAGGAAGAAGTCCTCGAACATCAGTCGCAGGTCGAGCGAGGTCCACACCCGGATGTCACGGCCGCCCGGAGCGTCCTCGTACTCGCCCTTCTCGTCCAGCCGCGGCGCCGGCACCACGACGTAGGAGGACGAGGACGGGTCGGGCTCGAAGCGGCTCTGGAGGGCGCTGAGCAGGACGAGCGGCTGGTCGCCCATGCAGTAGGTCTCGGCGTGGCCGAAGCCGTGCTGGGCCAGCAGCCGCGAGAGACCCGTGATGGAGTCGGCGAGGTAGCGGCCGAGCTCCCCCTTCGGCGCGACCCGGCGGCGCAGCTCCACGTTCGAGACCAGGCACTGCCGGTAGGCGTCGCGGGGCACCTGCCACAGCGGCAGGTCGGAGTCGTTGAAGAGGACCCGGGCGGCGGTGACGTCGATCTTGAGGTTGTACTCGGAGACCCCGACGCCCTCGGGCGCGGCCGGGGCGAAGGAGTGCTCGGGGCCGCCGATCCAGATGACGGTGAGTCGCTCGGCGATCCGCGGCTCGACCAGCCACGCCGAGACGATGTCGGTGAGGCCGCCGCCGGCGCAGTAGTAGAGCGGGCGCTCGTCGTCCCGCATGGCCTCGGCCACGATGCGGTCGACCGCCTCGCACGGCTGCGGGGTGGACGCGTCCACGAGACCGTCCTCCGAGCCGAGCCAGATCAGCGACTCGCCGTCGAAGCCGGCGACCCCGAACAGCTCGCGGAGCTTGTCCGCGGCGTGGGTGGCGGTGTCCGGGCCGGGGTCGAAGCCGTCGCCGGGCGCCAGGTGGGAGGCGACGATCCCGCGCAGGTCCACGCCCGGCGAGAGCAGGTGGTGCACCACCTGGAAGAGGTCGTCGGGGTCGCCCGCGAAGTCGTTGTCGACGATGACCCGGACGGTCGGCGCCGGTCGGTCACCCTCGTCGTCCAGCCACGGGAACGTCCCTGCCGCCCAGCCCGTCATGCGCCGCCGCCACCTCTCGTCCGCACGGGGCCCGTGCCCCACGTCACGTCCCAGCCTTCCACGCCGCCCCGCAACGCCGTCGAACGACCCCCGACGCCTGTCGGTCAGGGCTGCTCAGCCCTGTTCTCGCGGACGTCACAAGGCCGAAACAGCCGCCGACACCGTCCTTTGGCAGGCTGCTCCCGCGGTGCCGTCCAGGTAGCCGGCGGGACCTCCCCGTCTCTGCGGCGCCACGAGGGATTCCCCATGAGCACCACCACCCCCGCGCCGAGCACGGCGCAGCCGGCTCAGGACCACGACCAGCACCAGGACCAGCACCAGGACGGCGTCCAGCACCCGCCCCGGCCGGACCACCTCAAGCTCAGCGACCACCCCCTGTTCCGGCGGTTCTGGTACGCCGTCGCCTTCACCGCGGACGTCGAGGGCGCACCGGTCCGACGGCGCGTGCTGGGCACCGACGTGGTCGTCTGGCGCGCGGAGGAGGGCCGGCCGGTGAGCGCCGCGCTCGACCGCTGCGCCCACCGCGACGCCCCGCTCTCCAAGGGCTGGGTCGAGAACTGTCACCTCGTCTGCCCGTACCACGGCTGGGAGTGGGACCGCGACGGCCACACCCAGCGCATCCCCCAGTTCCCGGCCTCCCCGCACCCGACGAAGAGCGGCCTCACGATGGTCCGGTCGGCGGAGAAGTACGGGATGGCCTGGGTCTGCCTGGCCACGGACGCCGAGGGCGGGCCGGCCCACGACCTCCCCGTCGTCCCCGAGCTCGACGACCCGACGCACGACGGCCTGACGTGGCGCGCGGTCCCCGAGACCACGTGGTCGTTCGACTGCTCGGCGATGCACCTGACGGAGAACAACCTCGACCCCGGGCACGTGGCGTTCGTGCACGCCGGCTCGTTCGGCAACAAGGACGAGCCGGAGCTCACCGACACGGTGGTCGACCGGACACCGGACGGGATGGTCGCCCGCGGCGAGGTCCCGGTCGCGGCCCGCCCCGGCGAGGAGGGGGCGACCGTGCGGATCAGCACCTCGACCCTCGTCCTGCCGTTCTTCCTGCACCTGGAGATCCGCTACCCCGACGGCCTGCGGCACGTGATGATCAAGGCGATCACGCCGGAGGACGACGAGCGCTCCTACCTGCTCCAGACGGTGCTGCGCACCGACACCGAGGCGGATCGCCCCGCCGCGGAGATCCTCGCGTTCGACGAGATCGTCGAGGACGAGGACCGCGACCTGCTGGAGAGCCTGCCGAAGGAGTACCCGCTCGCGCCGCACCTCAACGCGCACGCCCACGCGGACCGGAACTCCCTGGCCCTGCGCCGGCTGTGGAGCGACCTGGTGACGGGTCGGTTCACGGTGCCCGCCGCCACCGACGACCCGGCCGGCGAGGCGTGATCCCGGGGCAGCCGCCGGGGCCGGCCCTGCTGGTCCACGGCGGCACGCTGCTGCCCTGCTCCCCCGACCTGCCGTCGGCGGTGCGCGGGTGGTTCACCGTCGGCGCGGACGGTCGGATCGACCGGCTCGAGGCGGGCGACCCGCCGCCCGGCCTCCGGGCGCGGGAGCGCCTGGACGCCACGGGCATGCTCGTCGCGCCCGGGTTCGTCTCCTCCCACAGCCACCTGTTCACCTCGGCCGGGCGCGGGCTGGCGCACGACGCCTCGCTGTACCGGTGGATCGACGAGAGCGTCCGGCACGTGCGCGCCGCCGACGCCGAGGACCTCTACTGGTTCGCGCGGCACGGTGCGCAGGACGTCCTGCTCGCCGGCGTCACCACCGCCTACGACCACTGCTTCTCCGGCCTCGGCTTCCGCCGCACCGGGGACGGCGAGGCCGCCTACGTCGAGGAGCTGCCGGACCCCGCGCTGCACCTCGCGCAGCTGCGGGGCAAGCTGGACGCCGGCCTTCGACACGTCCAGTCGACGATGCTGGGCCAGACGCCGGACCCCGAGGACACGCTCACCCACCTCGGCGAGCAGCTGGAGCTCACCCGGGCCGCCGCGGCCGGCAGCGACCTGCACCTCGGCTCCTCGGTGAGCGGCTCGGTGCAGTGGGCGGCCGGCCCCGCCACGGCCGAGCTCGAGGCCGAGGCCATGCGCCGCTACGGGCTCAGCAACCAGCCGCACCTGCTGGAGACGCCGCACGCGATCGAGGAGCAGCGGGTCAAGTGGTCCTGGTACCGCGACGCCGGGGTGCTGTCCGGGGACCTCGCCGCGCGCCTCGTCCTGGGTCACTTCATCCACGCGGACGACGCGATGGTGGCCGAGGCCGGGGAGGCCGGCGCGGCCGTGAGCTGGCAGCCGATGAGCAACGGTCGGCTGGCCTCGGGGGTGACCCGCATCCCGGAGCTGCGGGCGGCCGGCGTCCGGCTGGGCATGGGCGTGGACGACCAGTCCTGCACCGACGTCGTCGACCCGTTCTCCAACCTGCGCACCGGCCTCGCGCTGGTGCGCGCCACCTACCGCGACCCGGCGGCGCTCGGTGTCGAGGAGGCGCTCCTGCTGCACACCCGCGGGGCCGCCGACGCGATCGGGGTGGCGGACGACGTGGGCAGCCTGACCCCCGGCCGGTTCGCCGACTTCCTGCTCGTCGACCCGCGCCACCCCGACACCGGGCCGGTGTGGGACCCGGTCGCCACCTACGTCCTCGCCTGCAGCCTGCGCAACCTGGCCGGCGTGTGGGTCGGCGGGCGGCAGGTCGCCTCCGGCACGTTCCTCCTGGCCGAGGACGCCGCCGAGGCGAGCCGCGAGGTGCACTCGCGGATGGCCCGCCTCGCCGCTCGGGTGGACGGGCACGTCCCGTTCGACGTGCCGCTGACCCGGCGGTCCCGGCAGCCGGAGGGGGCGGCCCGATGACCGCGCGCGACCCCTTCGTCCTCGCCGCGTTCCAGTACCTCGGTCCCAACGGCACCGTGGGCGCCGGCTGGTACGAGGAGGAGGACCGCTCGGCCGACTTCCTCACGCTCGGCCACTGGACCTCCCTGGCCCGACGGCTGGACGAGGCGGGTTTCGACTTCCTCTTCCTCGCCGACAGCCACGGCTGGCCTGCAGTCGACGGCCAGCCCCACCCCGCGGCGGTGCGCGAGGGCCGCGGGGTGCCGCAAGCCGACCCGGTGACGGTCATCTCGGCCCTGGCCGCCGTCACCGAGCGACTCGGGTTCGTCGTGACGTCCTCGACGACGGTGGAGCGACCGGCGGCCCTGGCGCGCCGCTTGGCCACCCTCGACCACTTCTGCTCGGGCCGGCTGGGCTGGAACATCGTCACCGGCTCCAACGGGGCCTCGGCCGCGGCACTGATGGGCGAGGACCTGATCAGCCACGACCTGCGCTACGACATGGCCGAGGACTACCTCGAGCTCTGCCTCGGGCTGTGGGAGGGCACCTGGCGCACCGACGCCTACCGGCGCGACCCGTCCACCCGGACCTGGGCCGACCCGGACGGTGTCCGGGCGCTCACGCACGAGGGTCCCTACTTCCGCTCCCACGGCATCCTCAACCTCCCGCCCTCGCCACAGCGGACACCGCTGCTGGTCCAGGCGGGCTCGTCGGGGCGTGGCCTGGCCTACGCCGGGCGGAACGCCGAGGCGGTCTTCGTGGCCGGGGGCGACCCCCTCGTCGTGGCCCGTCGGGTCGCCGCCATCCGACGGGCGGCGGCGGACGCGGGTCGCGACCCGCGCTCGGTCAAGGTGCTGGCCGGCGTCATGCTGCTGGCCGCCGAGACGTCCGCGGAGGCGCACGCGCGGCACACCCGGATGCTGGAGCGCTCGACGCTCCAGGGTGCCGCGGCGGTCTTCGCGGGCAACACCGGCGTGGACCTGCTCCAGTTCCCCCTCGACCGGCCGCTGCCGCCCGACCTCACCACCGACCAGGGCCTGAGCAACCTCCAGCGCTACCTGGGGACGCCCGAGCAACCCGGCCCCACCGTCGCGCAGATCCTCGAGGACTTCCGCACGACCGGCCTCAACGGCACAGTCATCGCGGGTGACCCGGAGGAGGTCGTCGACGGCGCGGTGGCGTTCGCGGACGCCACCGACGTGGACGGCTTCCTGCTGCAACCGGACCTGGTGCCCGGCACCTTCGAGGCGGTCGCCGACCTGGTCGTACCGGTGCTCCGCGAGC
Source organism: Nocardioides sp. GY 10127 (assembly GCF_004919085.1). Lineage (GTDB taxonomy): Bacteria > Actinomycetota > Actinomycetes > Propionibacteriales > Nocardioidaceae > Nocardioides. The sequence goes on from NZ_STGL01000011.1 coordinate 35,366, forward strand.
GGGGGCTGGCACGGGAGGCGCCGACGGGCGCGACCCTGCGCGAGCACCTGTTCGGCGAGGGTCACCGGTGGCTGGCAGGCGACCACCACGGGTCGGGGCGCAGGTGGGTGGCCCCGGCGGAGGTGTGACCGAGGGCGCCCGCCGGTGTCGGTGCGGGGGCGTCGGCGGGGGATCTACCCGTGCCGGTCGGGGAGGTCGGCCCGGACGTGCTCGGCGTGGTGGACGGCCTGGTCGATGAGCGCGGAGACGTGGTCGTCGAAGAGGGAGTAGACGACGTGCCGCCCCTCGCGGCGGCTCTCCACCAGGCCGCGGGTGCGCAGCAGCCGCAGCTGCTGGCTCACGGCCGGCTGCTCCATGCCGACCTCGGTCACGAGCTCGCCGACCGTGCGGGGGCCCTGCTGGAGCGTCGCGAGGATGAGCAGGCGGCTCGGGGTGCCGAGCGCCTGGAGCGTGGAGGCGACCGACCTGGCCGTCTCCGCGTCCAGCTTGAGGCGGCTCGGGACGCCGTCCGCTCCGTGACCCATGGGACCAGCCTACGCAGGGACATATGCACAGACGTGCATGTCATACTCCGAGGCGGCCGGCGCCCCACCCCGGCCGCGGCCCTGCCCGACCCGCACGGCCTCCCGCCCCGCACAGCCCCACCCCGAGGAGCCCCATGACCTCGCCCGCCGGCACCTCGACGCCGACGACCGCTCCCCCGCACCCCGCCCCCGTCCGCCCCCGTGAGGCGCGGCCGGCCCCGCCGTCCCTGCTCGGGACGGCCCGGGCCGTGCCGGAGGCCCGCTGGGCCGCGCTCGCCCTCGCCCTCTTCGTGCTGGGCGGGCTGGCCCAGCTCGCCGGGGCACCGACGTGGCTGCACTGGGCGCTCTACCTGGCCTGCTACGTCGCCGGCGGGTGGGAGCCCACGCTGGCCGGCCTCGGCGCGCTGCGGGAGAGGACGCTCGACGTCGACGTCCTGATGATCGTCGCGGCGATCGCGGCCGCGGCGATCGGCCAGGTGCTCGACGGCGCGCTGCTCATCGTCATCTTCGCCACCTCCGGCGCGCTCGAGGCGATCGCCACCCAGCGCACCGGCGACTCCGTCCGCTCCCTGCTCACCCTCGCCCCCGAGCACGCCACGCGGCTTCTCCCGGACGGCCTGGGTGGCCCCGGCGCCGCCACCGAGGAGCGCGTGCCCGCGGCCGACCTGGCCCCCGGCGACCTCATCCTCGTGCGCCCGGGCGACCGGCTCGGCGCCGACGGCACCGTCCTCGACGGCGCCTCCGACGTCGACCAGGCCACCATCACCGGCGAGCCACTGCCCGTCGCCAAGCACCCGGGCGACCAGGTCTTCGCCGGCACCCTCAACGGCACCGGCACCCTCACCGTGCGGGTCGACGCCGCCGCGTCCGAGTCGGTCGTGGCCCGGATCGTGGCGCTCGTCGAGGAGGCCTCCACCACCAAGGCCCGCACCCAGCTCTTCATCGAGCGGGTGGAGCAGCGCTACGCGTTCCTCGTCGTGGCTGCCACCCTCGCGCTCGTCGCCGTGCCGCTCGCGCTCGGCTCCGACTTCCAGTCGACGCTCCTGCGTGCGATGACCTTCATGATCGTCGCCTCCCCCTGCGCGGTCGTGCTGGCGACCATGCCCCCGCTGCTCGCGGCGATGGCCAACGCCGGTCGCCACGGCGTCCTGCTGAAGTCCGCCGTGGCGCTCGAGCAGCTCGCGGCGACCGACCTCGTGGCCCTCGACAAGACCGGCACCCTCACCCTCGGGCAACCGCACGTGGTCGAGGTCGTCGCGCTGGAGGGGCACGACCCCCGGGACGTGCTCGCCCACGCGGCGGCCGCCGAGCGCGGCAGCGAGCACCCCGTGGGGCGCGCCGTGGTCGCGCACGCCGAGGAGGCCGGGGAGGTGCACGACTTCGCCGTCAGCGGGTTCTCCGCCACCCCCGGGCGTGGGGTCCGGGCGGACGTCTCGGGCACCCGCGTCGTGGTGGGCTCGCCGCTGCTGCTGGAGCCGGACGGCGCCGGGCAGGCGGACGACGAGCGGACCCGCGCCGCCAGGCTCGCGACGGCGCGCCTGGAGGCGGCCGGCCACACGGCCGTGGTGGTCGTGCTGGACGGCGTGCCGGCCGGCGTCCTGGCGCTGGCGGACCGTGCGCGACCCGAGGCCGCCGCGGCGGTCGCCCGGCTGGAGGCCCTGACCGGGCGTCCGCCGCTGCTGCTGACCGGCGACAACGAGGCCGCGGCCCGTGCGCTGGGGGCGAGCGTCGGCATCCGCGAGGTGCACGCGGGGCTGCTGCCGGAGGAGAAGGCCGCCGCCGTCGCGGGCCTGAGGGACGCCGGCCGCCGCGTGGCCGTGGTCGGCGACGGCATCAACGACGCCCCGGCCCTGGCCACCGCCCACACCGGCGTCGCGATGGGACGCACCGGCTCCGACCTGGCCCTGGAGAGCGCCGACGTCGTGCTCGTGCGCGACGACCTCGACGCCCTCCCCCGCACGCTCGCGCTCGGACGCCGGGCCGAGCGGGTCGTGCGGGCCAACCTGGCCTTCGCCGCGGTCGTGATCGCCGGCCTGGTCACCTGGGACCTCGTCGGCACCCTGCCGCTCCCCCTCGGCGTCGCCGGCCACGAGGGCTCGACGATCGTGGTGGCGCTCAACGGCCTGCGGCTGCTGCGGGCGCGGGTCTGGGACGAGGCGGGCTGACAGGACGAGGACGGCCCCGCCCGCCGGCCACCCGTGCGGGCGCCGACGGACGGGGCCGCCGATCAGGCGAGCAGGCGGATCGGGGAGGCCATCTCCCCGTCGTCCATGACGAAGCCGGCAGCGGACGAGAGCTCCCAGCCGAGCAGCTTCTGGACGTCCTCGGGCAGGCCGCGCACGATCTCGTGGTCCAGCGAGAGGTACATGTTCTCCTCCTGGCGCAGCCAGCCCAGGTCGAAGCCGATCGTGAGGCCGGTGCGCGAGGAGTCGCTCTCGTTCATGCCGCCCCCGTGGTAGACGCCACCGAGCCAGAGCAGCGCCGAGCCCTTGGCCATGACGGTGGGGATCGCCTCCTCCGGGAGCGGGCGCCGCTCGTCGTCCCACCGGTGGCTCCCCGGCACCACCATCGTGCCACCGTTCTCCTCCGTGAACTCGGTGATGGCGAGCATGACCTGCATCCGGGCGTGCTGCTCGTAGCCCTCCGGGTGCGGGTAGTCCCACAGCCCGTCGTCACGGTGGAGGACCTGCAGGCCCTGCCCCGGGTGGATGTCGATCACCTGGGTGACGCCGATCCGGTAGCTGGGTACCTGGCCCTGGCCGCGCAGCTCCTTCTTCCGCAGCGACGGGCCCTGGATGAAGTGCTGGGCCGCCGCGTGCCACTGGGGCTGGCGCACCACGGGGATCACGTGCTTGGTGTGGTTGAAGACCGCGCCGAAGCGCCGGGTGCGGCCGCCGGAGAAGTCGTCCTTCCCCCAGTCGGTCTCGTCGAGGTGGGCCCGGAGGTCGGCCTCCAGCCCCTCGATCGTGGCCTCGTCCACGAAGTCGCGGATGATGACGCCGCCGTCACGCTCGATGACGGCGATCACCTCCTCGAACGGCGCGTCCGGGCCTAGGGTCACGAGCTCGGGCATGCATGCCCCTCTCTCAGGTCGGCTCCGAGGAGCACAGGGTGGGGAACGGGTCAGCCTGCGACGTCGAGGGCTGAGGACCCGGCCGCGGAGGCCCCGCGGTCGGGGTGGGTCGACAGGGCGAGCACGGCGGCCCGCACGAGCGCGAGGGCGTCGCGGGTCCGGGGAGCGAGACCACCGGGCTCCCCCGACGGGATCTCCCCCGACGCCAGGAGGAGGACGCAGGACGCCGGGTCGGCCAGGAACGGCTCGGCCGCCGACGCGACGGCCTCGACCGCCTCGGGCGGGAGGCCCTCGACCGCACGCCCACCGGGGCCGGAGCCCAGGGAGACCACGAGGTCGAGACCCCCGAGGGCGGAGACCGCGTCCCGCACGACCTGGTCCGCCTGCGCCGGTCGGGTCGCGTTGCCGGGCACCCCGACGAGGCCGCGCCGCCGGGAGCCGTCCAGGCAGACCCGCACCGCCGCAGGGGTGGGCGCGTTGACGGCGACGGCGGCGCCCGCGTCGAGCAGGGCCCGCGTCACGGCCCGGCACCAGGGGTCAGCGCTGGCGACGACCAGTACGCGGGGAGCCTGCGGGGCGCGCGGGTTCGCGGACGGGCCGGCGGGTTCAGCAGCGAGTCGAGGAACCACGACCACTCCTCTCAAGAATGTGAGACTCATTCATATTTGACGCAGATTCCGAGATCGGGCAAGCCCTCTAGACCTGCAGATTTCCCACATCGAACGGCGCGCAGGCGCAGGGTGGCGAGTTCTTACGAGCGCGTCATCTGAACGAAACGTGAACAAGTTTCAGTTCTCGGCGACGGAAGAACGGGCCCCACACCAGGGCCTGAGGTCCCCGACACCCGGATCTCAGAGCCCCCCGTGAGGCCGCCCACCGCGCCATCGCCGCCGCGGACCTGCCCCCGCCCGTCGACGCGGGTGGCCGTTCACCTTCTCGGACGCACCAGCCGACCCGCCCCTCTCCAGGAGGACGTACCGATGAACCCCCGCGCGGCGCTCAGGAGCGCCGGAGCCCTCTCCGTGACCGGCCTGATGCTGCTGCTCGCCGCCTGCAGCGGCAGCAGCTCCTCAGACGAGGGCACGGACGCCTCCGCGCTCACCCAGGCCAACACCTTCGGCACCGTCAGCAGCTCGCTGGACGTCCTGAAGTGGAACTTCCCGGCCGAGCCCAACACCCTCGACCCGACCACCACCGGCGGCTACGCCGGCACCACGATCGTCGCCTCCACGTGCGACTCGCTGACGTACCAGACGGCCGACTTCGAGATCAAGCCGCACCTGGCCACGCCGACCCAGGTGTCGCCGACCAAGGTCACGCTGGACATCAACACCGACGCGACGTTCTGGGACGGCAAGCCGGTCACGCCGGCCGACGTCATCTACTCCCTGGAGAAGAGCGCGTCGCCGACCGCCTACTACAACTTCGCCTTCACCTACGTGAAGGACATGAAGCAGACCGGCGCGCACCAGGTCACCGTCACCTTCACCCAGCCCGACGAGCTGTTCGTCAAGGAGCTCTCCTCCAACGTCGGCACCGTCTGGGAGAAGGCCTACGCCGAGAAGGCGGGCGACAAGTACGGCACGGCCGAGGGCGGGATCATGTGCTCGGGCCCGCTCGAGCTGTCCGACTGGACGCCGGGCCAGTCGATCACCCTCACCAAGAACCCCGACTACTGGGACCCGACGTTCGAGGCCCAGTCCGACGAGATCGACATCAGCTTCGTCGCTGACTCCAGCGCTGTCACGCAGGGCCTGCTCTCCGGTGACCTGGACGGCGCCTCCAACCTGGCGGCCTCGACGATCGACTCGTTGTCCGACACCGACGCGGGCACGCTCGTCTCGGGCCAGACGATCACCCAGACCTACCTGGCCCTCACCAACCCCGGTGGCCGGACCGGCAGCACCGACCTGCGCAAGGCCATCTTCGGCTCGCTGGACCGCGACACCATCGCCTCGTCGATCTACCAGGGTGCCGCCGAGGGTGCCTACACCGCGATCCCCTCCGACTACTGGGAGTCCGACGCGACCGACATCTACGAGCCGGCCTACGAGTCCTACGAGGCCGACCGCAACCTGTCCACCGAGGACGCGAAGGCGCTCGTCGAGAAGAGCGGGTACGACGGGGAGACCCTCACCCTCGCCTACGCGGCGGGTGACGCGACCGTCCAGCTGATGGCGCAGTACCTCCAGCAGCAGATGGCCACCATCGGCGTCGACCTCAAGCTCAAGTCGCTCCAGACGGCGGCCTACAGCAACGTCCTGTACTCCAGCGAGGCGCGCAAGGACATCGACTTCGTCATCTTCGACAACTACGGCTACACGCTGGACCCGGTCGAGTCGCTCGCGTTCTTCTTCGGCACCGGCCAGGTCTTCAACTTCACCGACTGGGACGACGCGGCCGTGCAGAAGGGCATCGCGAAGCTGCGCACGACCTTCGACACCACGAAGCGGGTCACCGAGTTCGTGAAGCTCCAGGACGCCTGGGAGACCGAGCTGCCGCTCACCACCATCGTCGTCCCCCGGGCCCTGACCTTCGTGGGTGACGGGATCGGCGGGGTGACCACCTCGGCGGCCGCGAACCTCCAGCCCTCGCTCGCCCTCATCGGCGCCGAGTGAGCCCGGCGGCCGTGGGGCCGGGCCTCGCGCCCGGCCCCACGGCCGCCCCTCCGGGCCGGCACCCGCGGCTCCCGCCGCCCACCCGCCCGGACCAGCACCACCCACCCGTGCACCACCGAGAAAGCAGAGGAACCAGCATGTCCGAGACCGTCATGGACACCGCGACGGGTCTGCGCACGCTGCACCGCAGCGCGGGCGCCGACGCCATCTTCGCCGTCTACGAGGAGGACGGCGGCGTCATCATCGAGGACCTCGTGAGCGCCGAGGACCTGGCCGCGATGAACGCCGAGCTCGAGCCCTACCTCAAGGACCGTGCCCCCGGCGCCCAGGGCGGCGCCGAGGCCAACGAGGAGTTCGCCGCCTTCTACGGCGCCCAGACCAAGCGCATCACCCAGCTCGTGACCCGCAGCGCGACCTTCCGCGAGAAGGTCCTGTGCGACCCGCTCACCTGGGAGCTCGTCTGGAAGGTCTTCCCGGACCACGCCGAGGCCCCGCCGTGGATGTGCACGGCCCAGATCATCGAGATCGGCCCCGGCAACGCCGCCCAGATGCTGCACCGCGACACCGGCAACTACCCGGACTACCTGACGATGGGGAAGTCGGCGCCGGAGGTCATGTTCAACTTCCTCTTCGCCCTCACCGACTTCACCGAGGAGATCGGCGCCACGCGCGTCGTCCCGGGCAGCCACACCTGGGACGACTACTCCGTCCCCGGCGACCCGGCCGACTCCGTCGGCGCCGAGATGAAGGCCGGCAGCGCCCTGTTCTTCTCGGGCAAGGTCCTCCACGGCGGCGGGCAGAACAGCAGCACCGACCGGTGGCGCCGCGCCCTGGCCCTGCCGTTCAACGCCGCCCACCTCGTGCCCGAGGAGGCCGCGCCGTTCCTGATGGACCTGGAGCTGGTCAAGACCCTGCCCCCGCACGTCCAGGCAGCCCTGGGCTTCCGCTCCAAGGGCCGCGGCCTGTGGAGCGCGGACTGGTCCCCCCTCGAGGGCTACCTCGGGCTCTGAGCCCGACCGATCCCTCACCCGACCACGCCCACCCCGAGGAGAGCGCGATGGCGACACCCACCCTGCCCGCAGGCACCGTCACCAGCACGGACGACCGTGCCGGCGGCGGACCGCCCTCCTCGGGGCGGGCGCTGCTCGCGTCCGCCCGCCGGCTCGCGCCCCTGTGGCGGTGGGTGCTGCTGCCGCTGCTGACGATGCTCATCGCCTCGGCCGTGGTCTTCTTCGCGCTGGCCCTGGCCCCGGGAGACCCGCTCGCGCAGGCCCTGGGCTCGCACCCGACGGCCGAGAGCCGCGCGCTGCTCGAGGCCAAGTACGGCCTGGACCGCCCGCTCGTCGTCCAGTACCTCAGCTGGCTCTCGGGCGTCCTGCACGGCGACTTCGGCACCTCGATCGTCCAGAAGGCGTCCGTGTGGTCGCTCATCGCGCCCCGGATCTCGGTCACGCTCAGCCTGGTGGCCTACGCCGGCGTGCTGGTGGTCGTCGGCGGTCTCGCCTCCGCGACCCTGGGCACGATGGTGAAGCCCCTCGGGCCGCTGGTCACGGTCGTCAGCGCGATCGGCGTCGCCGTGCCGGCCTACGTGGCGGCCTCCGTCCTCTCCCTGCTCTTCGTCATCCAGCTCGGCTGGTTCCCGGCCCTCGGCGCCGGGGACGGCCTGGGTGACCGGCTCTACCACCTCACGCTGCCCGCCATCGCGCTGGCGATCGGCTGGGGCAGCTACCTCAGCCAGGTCGGCCGCGCCGCGCTCCGCGAGGAGAGCGACCGCGAGCACGTCGAGACGGCGCGCGCCCGCGGGCTCAGCGCCGGCACCGTCTTCCGCCGCCACGTCCTGCGCAACGCGGCCGTCCCCATCGTCACCGTCTCGGCCCTCGCCGTCGCCGCGCTGGTGGTGGGAGCCACCGTCGTGGAGACCGCGTTCGGCATCGACGGCCTCGGCTCGTTCTTCGTCACGGCGGTCTCGAACAAGGACTACGCGTCGGTGGAGGCCGTGAGCCTCCTGCTGGTGGTCCTGTTCGTCCTGCTCACGACGGCCCTGGACGCCGTCCACACCCTCCTCGACCCCCGACTCCGCACCCCGGGAGCCAGCCGATGACCACCCTCGCCCTGCCCTCCGTCCTCCCGCGCGGCGCGCGGGAGCGGTTCCGCTCCGTGGACCCCGTGGCCCTCGTGGTCGGCGCGGTCTGCGCCCTCCTGGTGCTCCTCGCCGTCGTGGGGCCGATGATCTCCGGCTACGACTCCCAGACCGGCGACATCCTGCACGCCGGCGAGGGCCCCTCGGCCGCCCACTGGTTCGGCACCGACGCCCTGGGGCGTGACATCTTCACGCGGGCCGCGGTCGGGGCCAGGCTGTCCCTCGTGGCGCCCGCGGTCTGCGTCCTCATCGCCGCAGCCGTCGCCACCGTCCTCGCGCTGGTCTCCAGCTGGTTCGGCGGGTGGGTCGACACCGCCATCACCCGCGGCCTCGACATCGTCTTCGCCTTCCCGAGCCTGCTGTTCGCCCTCATCGCGATCGCGATCTTCGGCACCGGCATCACGGCGCCGGTGATCGCGCTGAGCATCGCCTACGTCCCCTACCTGGCCCGCGTGGCCCGGGTGACGGCCCGCAGGGAGCGGCACGCCGCCTACATCACGGCCGGCACCCTCCAGGGCCTGGCGCCGTCGCGGGTGGCGATCCGGCACCTGCTGCCGTCCATGTTCCCGGTCATCCGCACCCAGGCGACGATCATGTACGGCTCGTGCCTCACCGACCTGGCCGGCATCTCGTTCCTGGGCCTGGGCGTCCAGCCGCCGGTGGCCGAGTGGGGCTCGATGGTCAACGAGGGCCGCACCGCCCTCCTCGACGGCCACCCCGAGGAGGCCCTGTTCCCGGGCCTGCTCATCGTCGTCACGGTCGTCGCCTTCAACCTGCTGGCCGAGCGCTTCGCCCTCCGAGAGGACCGAGTCAAGTGAGCGTCACCGAGATCCCCGCACCGCTGCTCGAGGTCCGCGACCTCGCGGTCGACCTGCCGGTCGGCAAGGGCCACCGGCCCGTCATCACCGACGTCTCGTTCAGCCTGAGGGCCGGCGAGTCGCTCGGTCTGGTCGGCGAGTCCGGCTCCGGCAAGTCGATGACCGTCCGCTCGGCCCTGCGCCTGCTGCCGGCGGGCAGCCGGGTGGCCGGCTCCATCCGTTGGGAGGGCGAGGACGTCTACGCGATGTCCCGCTCCCGGCTCCGCTCGTGGCACGCCTCCGAGGTCGGCTTCATCCACCAGGACCCGCGCGCCCACATCAACCCGCTGCGCACCATCGGCGACTTCCTCACCGAGGGGCTGCGCGCGTCCGGGGTGGGCCGGCGGGAGTCCGTCGAGAAGGCGGAGGCACTCCTGGAGCGCGTGGGCATCACCGAGCCCCGGACCCGGATGCGGCAGTACCCGCACGAGCTGTCGGGCGGTCTCCTCCAGCGCGTCATGATCGCCTCGGTCCTCCTCGTGGAGCCCAAGCTGATCATCGCGGACGAGCCGACGACCGCCCTCGACGTCACGATCCAGGAGTCGGTCATGGCCATCCTCGACGACCTGCGTCGACACGAGGGCGTCTCCCTCGTCATGATCACCCACGACCTCGACCTGGCTGCCGCGGTCACCGACCGCATCGCGGTCGTCTACGCGGGGCAGCTGGTCGAGGAGGGCGCGTCGGGCTCCATCCACACCGAGGGGCTCCACCCCTACTCGGTGGGGCTGCTCGAGTCCCGCCCCTCGACCACCCGACGCCAGCGGCTCCGGGCGATCCCGGGCCGCCCGGTCGCGGCCTTCGAGGCACCACCCGGGTGCGTCTTCGTCGACCGCTGCGCCCACGCCGTCGACACGTGCCGCGAGGAGCGGCCGTCCCTCCGGCCGGTCCAGCGCCAGCTCGTGGCCTGCCACCGGGCCGAGGACCTGCAGGCTCCCGTCGTGCTGGCCGCGGGGGGTGCTCTCTGATGGTCGAGCAGCTCACCGCACGCCACCTGCGCAAGGAGTACCGCCTGCGCGGGGGCGAGACCCTGGTCGCCGTCCACGACGTCTCGTTCTCCGTCTCCGCCGGCGACTCGCTGGCGATCGTGGGCGAGTCCGGCTCGGGCAAGACCACGTGCGCGCGGATCGTGGCGGGCCTGGAGCCCGCGACGTCCGGCACCGTCCTCTTCGACGAGCAGGAGGTGGACGCCGCGCAGGCCCGTGTCTCGGCCCGCCGGTGGCGCGCACGCCAGGTGCAGATGGTCTTCCAGGACCCCTACTCCTCCCTGGACCCCCGCCAGAGCGTCAACGACTCCGTCTCGGAGGTGCTCGCCGCGCACGGCCTGCACGACCGCCGCGAGCGCGCGGCCCGGACGGCGGACCTGCTGGACAAGGTGGGGCTGCCCGAGCGGGTCGGCCGGTCGAAGCCCAAGCAGCTCTCCGGTGGACAGCGCCAGCGCGTCGCGATCATGAAGGCGCTCGCGGTGAAGCCGCGGCTGCTCATCCTCGACGAGGCCGTCTCGGCCCTCGACGTCTCGGTCCAGGCCCAGGTCATCAACCTGCTCAGCGACCTGCGCGCCTCGGAGAAGCTGGCCTTCCTGTTCATCTCCCACGACCTCGGGGTCGTGCGCCAGGTCAGCGACCGGGTCATGGTGATGCGCCACGGCCGCGTGGTGGAGGAGGGCAGCACCGACGCGGTGCTCGACGCCCCCTCCGACCCCTACACGCAGCGGCTGCTCGACGCGATCCCCCGCCCCGGCTGGAAGCCGGTGGCCCGGGCCGTCTGACCCAGCAAGCGTCGGGTCGCCCCGACGCACCTCTCTCTCCGTTAGCGTTCGAGGACGGGCGGCCCGTGCCGCCCGTCCTCGGCGCCTCCTCGGGCCCTGACGGCCACGACAGAAGGAGCCCTTCCTTGGACAGCGGCGCTCTCCACGAGCCCCCTGCGGTCGCGGTGCCGACCGGCACCTCCGGCTCCGCGGACCCCAGGTCCCAGCCACTCGTCCCCGACTGGCGGCACTCCTCCGGCGCCCGGCGGCGGCCCACCCAGGCGCGCAGCCAGCTGAAGATGAAGAAGGTGCTGCGGGCGGCCGAGCGCATCCTCGACGAGGAGGGCGAGGACGCCGTGACGACCACCGCGGTCGCCGCGCGCGCCGGCATCTCCGTCGGCTGGATCTACAACTACTTCGACGACCGGGGCGCCCTCCTGGAGGAGCTGCTCATCGACCAGATGCAGGAGCTCGAGGACGAGCTCGAGGCGGTGTTCTACGGTCTCGACCACCGCGACTGGCGACGCTCCGCCACCGCGGCCTGCGACGTGGTGGGGCGCTTCTACCGCGACCTGCCCGGCTTCTCCTCGATCCAGAACGACGGCGAGTGGACCCGGACGATCCAGCGGCTGGGCAACCAGATGGACGAGGCGATCGCCGAGATGGTGCTCGACTCCTTCACGCTCCCCCCGCTGCGGGAGGACGCCCCCGACGTGCCCATGCGGCTCGTCGTGGCCACCTACCTCACCCTGCTCAACACGACCGTCGGGATGGTCGTCCGCGCGCAGCCCGACGAGGTGGAGCCGGTGCTCGAGGAGGCCGCCCGCATGTGCGTGGCGTACCTGGCGCTGTACTTCGCCTGACGGCCGTCCTCAGACCGGAACAACCCGAAAGCTCGGCCGCGCCCAACTCTCTGACCTGCGAAGATCGGAGGTTGCACGCGCGGCCGAGCGGGTTGTTCCGGTCCTGGGACGTCGGACCCCGAGGACTCGGCGGGGTAGCCGGGTCAGACCAGCATGGCGCCCATCGCCAGCATCGAGGCCGCACCGGCCGCGAGCTCCCCCCGGACCAGCCAGGACGTGCTGCGCACCGCGGCCAGCACCAGCGGGACGGCCGCCGCGACGGCCACGCCGACCAGCACGGCGTCCAGCAGGGGGACGCCGAGGAGGGTGACGCCGGACGTCCCGGCGGCCCCCTCGGTGCCCTCCATCCCACTCATGCCGCTCATGCCGGCCGAGCCCATGGCCGCACCCATCCGCCACACGAGCGCCGCCATGACGGCGAGGTGCAGCGTCCGGAGCCGGTGGTGGTCACCGCGCAGGAGCCACAGGCCGAGGGCCGCGGCTCCCAGCAGCAGCGCCCAGGACTCCCCGGACAGCAGCGGCGCCGGCGACAGCATCGAGTCGAGCATCGCCAGCAGCATCAGGACCATGGCGGCGCTGTCCGCCCAGGCAGTCCGCGCGCGCATGGCGACGCAGCAGCCCGTGCCCAGCGCGGCCGGGACGACCGCGCCGAGCGCCAGCGCCGCCTCCACGGCTCAGTCCTCCCCGTGGCAGGAGCTGCCGCCGCCCGGGTGGCAGCTGACGGCCGTGCTCGCGGGCACGTTGAGGGTGGGGTTGCGGTCGAAGAAGCCGTAGGGCACCAGCTCGAAGCCGATGTGGTCCACCGGCATGACCGGCCAGTCCTCGGTGCGCGGGAAGTGGGTGACGCCGAAGGTGTGCCAGAGGACGACGTCCGCCCCGTCGAGGTTGCGGTCCGCCGCCATGTAGGTCGGCAGGCCGGCGCCGGGCTTGCTCTGGTTGACGAACTCGCCGGTGGGGTAGCGCTCCTCGGGCGAGTAGGCGGTGAACCACGCGGCCTTCTGGGTGAAGGCCGCTCGGGCCGCGATCGACGAGGACGGGTCGGCCAGGAGGGTCGGCTGCTGGTTGGTCCGCAGCGCGTAGCCCGTCGGGCGGCCCAGGCGGTTCGTGCGCTCGGTGCTCACGACGTGCCAGGTGCGGCCGACCGAGGCGTCCGCCTCCCGGGCCCCCTCGGCCTCCGAGGCCAGGCGCGTGGCCCGGTAGGTGAACGCGTTGCCCCACGGGTTCGAGTCGCTGACCGGCAGCCGCACGGCGTCCACCTCGTCGACCGCGTTGGCCAGGCCGTCGACCATCATGTCGAGGCGGGCGCTGAACAGGTGCTGGTGCACGGGGGCGCCCAGGCCGGGGGCCACCTCGGTCATGTGCGGGGTGTCGCCGTAGTCCTTGTAGGCGGCCGGGAAGAGGATGCCGGTCAGCTTGGCCTCGAGCTCGATCTTGCCGTCGAGGTAGAGGTACCAGTAGAAGCCGTAGTCGTAGTTGCCGATCGTGGTGAAGAACGAGATCACCAGGCGACGCTGACGACGGACCTCGCTGCCCTCGGCGAAGTCGGTGTGCTTCCAGAGCGTCCCGAAGTCCTCCTCGTGCATGCAGATCGCGTTGGGGATGACGACGGGCGTGCCGGACGCGTCCGCCACCGTGGCGTCGAAGTAGCGGATCTCGCCCAGGCAGTCGCAGCCCAGGGTGAGCGAGTTGGACATGCGGCCGAACAGGTACTCGCCGGTGTCGAAGTAGTTCTGCCAGAAGCGGACCGGCGAGGGGTCGCCGTAGGGCACCACCATCTCGGCGACCGAGGCGCGGTAGACGACCGGGCGGACCTCGCCGCCGTGGTCGGGGTCCGCGTAGGCGAGCCGGTGGAGGACCAGGCCCTCGCGGGCGTCGAACCCGAGGCTGAAGCTCCAGTTGGCCCAGGAGACCTCGTCGCCCTCGACGGTGAACGACGGGCCCTCGGGCTGGGTGATCTCGATGGGCTTCAGGCCCTCCATCGGGGCCGGGCGGCCCTCCTCGTTCATGAAGGTGCTGCCCTCGGCAGGCACCTCCATGACCTCGTTGTCGACCACGGTCACGACCTCGCGGGCGATGGTGTCGACGTAGGCGCAGACGCCGTCGATGGGGTGGGCCCAGGGCTGGCCGCCCTCGGTCCGACGGTGGAGGCCGAGGCCGCGCATCATGCGGCGGCCCTCCTCCCCCTCCAGCGGGTAGTCACCGGCCGACAGCGCGGTGATGAGCACGTCCTTGGGGTCGATGCCGCGACGCTCCATGGCGGCGACCCAGCGCGGGTCCTGCTGGCAGACCTCGTCCATCATGGCGAACTCCTCGAACAGGATCGGGAGCCGACCCTGGTCGGGGGTCACGACCGTGGAGGAGGCGACCTCGCCCGCCGTGAGGTCGACCACGACGTCGAGGGACTCGCCGGTGGACATGTTCAGCAGCTGGGCACGCATCAGGCGGGCCGGGCGGGGGCCGGACCCGTCGAGGAAGGCGAGCACCTCGGCCTTCGCCGGCTCGAGCAGGCCGGTGTAGGCGAAGCGGACGTCGGGGCCGGCCAGCCCGGCCTCCCCCAGGATCGCCACACCCGCGTTGAGCTCCTGGACGGACAGGCTCGACAGGGGGCTGGAGCCGCCGCCGGCAGGGGCGGTGGTCGCGGTGTCAGGGTCGGTCAGGGTCATGGTGCTTCCTTCCAAACGGGGTTGCAGAAAGTGAATCTATTTCGTATTTCAAGGGCGTGAATGATGGGCTACGTGTGATCACATGGCCGATTCAGGTGAAAGAATCTGAAGAACTTTCACTTCGGGACGTTCGGCACGACGGTGCCGGAGGCAGGAGCAGGCATGACACGGATCGCTGTCCTCGGGACCGGACAGGTCGGGACGACCCTGGCCACGCGCTGGGCGGCCGTCGGGCACGAGGTGGTGGTCGGCTCGCGCAGACCGCAGGCGGGCGCGAGCGTCGCCTACCGCGAGGCCGTCGAGGGCGCGGACGTCGTGGTGTCCGCCCTGCCCGGAGCCGTGGTGCTCGAGACGCTCACCGGGCTGGCCGACGTCCTGGCGGGCGCCGTCGTCCTCGACCCGGCCGCCCCGATCGACCAGGACCGCCGGCTCCTCTACCCCAACGACAGCCTCGCGGCCCGGCTCCAGGCGGCGCTGCCCGGCTCCCGGGTCGTCAAGACCCTCAACCTCATGAACGTCTCGGTGATGACGGACCCGCTCTCGACGCTGCCCAGCGCCACCGTGATGCTCTCCGGCGACGACCCGGACGCGAAGGACCTGGTCGTCTCGCTGCTGCTGAACCTGGGCTGGCGGACCGAGGACGTCCTCGACCTCGGCGGGATCGGGACGGCCCTGGCGACCGAGCACGCGGTCCCGCTCTTCTTCGCGCTCGCGGGCCGGCTCGGCACGCTGCGCTTCAACCTGGACGTCAGTCGCTGACGACGGCCCGGCGCCGGGCCGCGCACAGCTGCTCGATCGCCTCGGCGGCGAGCTCGGTGTCGGCGCAGGCCTGCTCCCAGTCACGGAACCCGACCCAGCGCACCAGCAGCCCGTCGGCCTGCGCGCTCACCAGCCGCACGACCGGCTCGACCAGTGACTCGTCGTCGTCGGGCAGCATGCTGCGCCGCAGCCGGGTGGCGAGCACGGGCGAGAACAGCTCGAAGGAGCGGCGGCCGGTGTCACCGGCCGCGTGCGCCATCCAGAAGAAGAGCTCGAGCTGCGCCTGCGCCAGCTCCTCGTTGTCGCGGTACCAGGCCATGACCCGGCGCAGCAGCAGACCGGCAGCCCGCCCGAGACCGAGGCCCTCGGGGACCTCGGCGAGGATGCCCTCGACCTGCTCGGACATCCGCTCCATGACGGCGAAGAACAGCGCCTCCTTGGAGGGGAAGCAGTAGTGCAGGGCGGCCAGCGGCGCGTCGGCCTCCTCGGCGATCGCCCGCGTCGTGGCCCCCTCGATCCCCCTCCGGGCCACCATCGCGATGGTGGCGTCGACGAACTGCTCCCGTCGCTGCACCGCGGGCACGCGAGCCACGCCTACTCCCCCGCCCTCGACGACGCCGCGGGCCGTCCGGCCCGTGCGCCCTCGATCCTAGGCACCCGTCCTCACCCCGCCGCGGCCGGTGCGAGCCGGGCGAGCCCGGTGAAGCCGAGGTCGCCGAGCCCGGCGGCCTCCGCCTCGCGCAGCGTCACCGCGGCGGCCGCGAGCATGGAGGCCCGGTCGCCCGTCGCCAGCACCGAGTCGCGCCAGGCGTACGCCGCGTCCGCGTAGACGGCCACGGTCGCCTGGTCGGTGCTGTGGTCGGTGGCCAGGATGCCCGCCACCATCTCCTCCAGCGTCGCGCTCGTGTCCTCCAGCGAGCGCCGCAGCTGCGTGCTGATGCTCTCCGGCGCGATGCCGTTGCGGGCCATGTAGCTGACGGCCTCGACCAGCGCCAGGTGCATCGGCAGCGCGAACAGGCCGGCCAGTCCGGCGTCCACGACACCGGAGCCGCCCACGTCCTCGGAGACGTGCAGGCTGCCGCCGCCGAGCAGCATCAGGAGGTCCCGGGTGGCGGCCCAGGTGGCTGCGTCACCGCCGTAGGCGATGACGCAGCCGGGCGTCCCGATGTGCACGGGGTAGGCGAGGATGCCGCCGTCGAGGTAGGCCCCGCCCATCCCCACGACCAGCGCCTCGAGGTCGCGCGAGTCGCCGGGCTCGCTGGTGGAGAGCCCGACGACGGTCCGCCCCTCGAGGCTGTCGACCTCGGCCAGCACCTCGCGCAGGGCGTCGTAGTCGCTGAGGACGCTGACCACGACCGGCGCGGCGGCGATCGCCTCCGCCCCCGACGCGGCCACGGCGACGGTGTCGGAGGCCAGGGCCTCCGCCTTGGCCGGCGTGCGGTTCCACACGACGACCCCGACGTGCTGGGAGAAGGTCCTGGCGATGGCTGCTCCCATGAGGCCGCAACCGAGGACCGCGACCTGCGGACTGGTGCTCATCTCGACTCCTGACGTGGGTGTGGGACGGGGGTGGCTGGTCGAACGGGACGGGGCAGGGCGACCGCGCGGGTCAGGCGTTGAAGGTGGCGTTGACCAGCACCGGCTCGTCCTCGAGCACGATGTGCGGGTCGGCCATCACGCCGTCCACCTCGATCCAGCCCATGGTCGGCGGGCAGAACGAGTAGCCGAGCAGGCGCTGGACGTGCAGCGGCAGGGTCTTGGCGGTCTCCAGCGGCACGGCCAGGTACTGGTTCTCCTCCTGGCGCAGGTAGCCCAGGTCGAGGCCGATCGTGATGCCGGTGCGGGTGGCCTCGGCGGCCGTGTTCTCGCCGCCGCCGTGGTAGGTCCCGCCGAGCCAGATGAGCGCGGAGCCGGCCTTCATGACGGCCGAGACGGCCTCCTCACGCTTGGGGGCGCGGTCGTCCGGCCACAGGTGGCTGCCCGGGACGACGTTGGTCGCCCCGTTCTCCTCGGTGAAGTCCTCCACCGCGAGCATGATCTGGACCCGGGCCTGGCCGTAGCCGGGCTCGTGGGTCCACTGGAAGACGCCGTCGTCGCGGTGCAGGGCCTGCTTGCCCTCGCCCGGGTAGATCTTGATGACCTGGGTGACGCCGATCTGGAAGGTCGGGACCAGCTCGACCGGCTCCTCGCCCAGGAAGCCCTTCGTGGGGCGGAGCAGGAAGTGCTCGGCGGCCGCGAGGAAGTGCTCCTCCTCGACCAGCGGGGCGGCGTGGGTGGACTTGGCGTAGAGCCCGCCCAGGCGACGGGTGCGGTGGCCGGAGAACGTGTCCTGCCCCCACTCCCCCGCCTCCAGGTACGGGTCGAGGTCGGCCTTGATGCCGGCGAGCGTGGCGCTGTCGACGAAGTCCTCGATGATGACGCCGCCGTCCCGCTCCATGACGGCGATGGCCTCCTCGACCGAGGCCGTGCGCGGGAGAGTCGTGAGACCCATGGGTTCCTCCTGGTGGTGTGGCCGGTGGTGTGGCTGGTGGTGTGGTGACCGGTGACGACCGGTCGTGCGTGGGACGTGCGTGAGGGGTGGGGTCAGCGGTGCCGGGTGCGGCCCGGGCTCACTGCCGACCGATGCGGGCGAAGACGTGGGGCCGGCGCTGGGCCAGCCAGCCGGCGAGGACGAAGCCGATCACCAGCGCGACGGCCAGGGAGCCGAGCACCGCGGCGATGAGGGCGGTGTCCGTGCCGGCCAGCAGCGTGAGGTTCTGCGCCGTGTACACGGTGAGCGCGAGCAGGGCGACGATGGTCACCGCCGGGGCGACGAACACCCGCAGCGGGTGGGCCCCGTGCTCACGGTGCCGGGCGAAGTAGACGACCACCGAGAACGAGACCAGCAGCAGCATCACCTGGAAGGCGAGCATCGCGGTGCCGCCGGTGACGGTGTAGACCGCGAGCGGGTCGCCGCCGGTCAGCATCGCCAGGACGAGGCAGAGCCCGATGAGCCCGTTGGTGAGCAGCGAGGCACGCGCCGGGGAGCCGAGGCGCGGGTGCACCGCGCCGAGCCCGGCCGGCAGCACGCCGTCCACGCCCAGGGAGTAGACGTACCGGGTGGTCGCGTTGGCGACCGAGAGCTGCGAGGCCACGAGGCTGGTGATGATGAGCAGGGCGACGAGGTTCGAGACGGTGCCGCCGAGCATGCTGCCGATGGCGACGTCGAAGGCGGTGCCCGGGTCGGTGGCGGCGGTGAGGACGGCGTCCCCGGTGCCGAGGGCCGCGATGACGGCCCACGTGGTGAAGCCGTAGAGCAGCGTGAGGATGACGACGACGGCGTAGGTGGCCCGCGGCACGGTCCGGCCGGGGTCCTTCACCTCCTCGCGGAAGATCGACGTGGTCTCGAAGCCGAGGAACAGCCCGAACACGAAGAGCAGGGAGAGCGCGACCGGGCCGCTGGTGAAGGCGTCCCAGCTGAAGGTCTGCGTGGGCAGGCCCTCGGAGCCGCCGCGGACGACGGTGACGAGGTCGAAGACCAGCAGCAGGGCGAACTCGACGGCCACGACGACGCCGACGACCTTGGCGTTGAAGTCCACGCCCCGGTAGGTGAAGGCCGTGACCAGCGCGAGGAAGCCCAGGGCGAAGACCTGCCACGGGACGTCGACGCCGAAGATGCTCTGCGCCGTCGCGCTCGCCATGGCGCCGCCGAAGAGGTAGAAGCCGAAGGCGATGAGGACGTAGAAGACCGTCGTCATGAAGGCGGAGCCGAGACCCACCCGCCGCCCGAGCCCGGCGGTGATGAAGGCGTAGAACGCACCCGGGTTCTCCACGTGGCGGACCATCGCGGTGTAGCCGACCGCGAACACCAGGAACAGCGCGCCGACGAGCAGGAGCACGAGCGGCGAGCCGAGGCCGTTGCCGTACCCGATGAGCAGGGGGATGAGGCTGGCGCCGGTGGCCAGGGGTGCCAGGTAGCCGAGCACGGTGAGGACGAGCCCGCCGGTGCCCAGGCCGCCCTGGAGGCCCGCGGCGCCGTGGGCGTCCGGCGCCGGGGCGACGGCCGGGGACCCGGGGGTCGGGCCGGTGGAGAGGTCGGTCATGGTGCGGCCACCTTTCGGCGCACGGGCCCCACGTCGGCGGGGGCCGGCTGACTGATCGAGCCACGACCTGACGACGCCGGCAGGGGTGGTGACGCCCGGGCAGCGGCCTCGGGCGGTTCTAAGTCATCTGACCAAGTCGGATGACTGAGAGAAGGCAATCCGGCCCGGGCCGCCGGGTCAAGAGTCGTGATCGCGAGTTAACGAAAGTCCCTTCGCGGGGCCGTCCGTGTCACCGTCCCGACACACACCGCGTGGCCCGCGACACGGCGCGTCAGGGCGTCCCACGCGCGTCGTGGCCCGGGCGGGCAGGATGGGGGCGCCGCCTGCA
The DNA here is from genome assembly GCF_004919085.1 of Nocardioides sp. GY 10127. Lineage (GTDB taxonomy): Bacteria > Actinomycetota > Actinomycetes > Propionibacteriales > Nocardioidaceae > Nocardioides. The sequence continues at coordinate 55,020 of NZ_STGL01000011.1, forward strand.
CCGAGGCAGGGCACGACAAGGAGGACGCCATGGACACCACTCGTTGGGCGCAGCTGAGCCCCCGCGCACGCACGATGCTCGTGGGCGTCGGCCTCGCGGACGCGGCGCTCCGCCTCGTCGCCCTGAAGGACCTCAAGGGCCGGGACGCCGCGGACGTCCGCGGCCCCAAGCGCGCCTGGGGGCTCGGCCTCGCGCTCGTCAGCTCCAGCGGCGTCCTGCCGACGGCCTACCTGCTCTGGGGCCGGCGCCGCTGAGCCCCGCGCCCTGAACCCCGATAGTCCCTGACAAACGGACCCGATTCCGCCCCGAAAAGCGGTCCGTTCGTCAGGGACTATCGGAGCCGGGCCCTGCGGAGGGTCAGCGGGCCGGGTCGTCCAGGACGTCGCGCCACGAGTGCTGCGGGTCGAAGCCGACCAGCCGGCGCGCCTTGTCGATGGAGTAGAACGTCTCGTCGCGGCCCATCTCGCGCCGCACCTCGACGCCCGCGTAGAACCGCTCGCGCACCTCGTCGGTGGTGGCCGCCACCGACATGTCCGCGTTGGCGACGTTGAACACCTCGTACCCGAGCCCGTCGGTCTCCAGGCACCGCTGGACCATCTGCCCGAGGTCGCGCACGTCGATGTAGGCGAAGAGGTTGCGCCGGCGCAGCGCCGGGTCCTCGAGGAACGGCGGGAACATCTCGGCGTACTCGTGCGGCTCGATCACGTTGTTGATCCGCAGGCCGTAGACGTCCGCGCCGGTGCGGGCCTGGAAGGAGCGGGCCACGGCTTCGCCGGCCACCTTGGACATGGCGTAGGAGTCCTCGGGCACCGTCGGGTGCTCCTCGTCGACCGGCACGTAGAGCGGGCGCCGCTCCCCCTGCGCGAAGCAGAGGCCGTACGTGGTCTCGGAGGAGGCGAACACGACCTTGGGGATGCCGAGCCGGGTGGCGGCCTCCAGCACGTGGTAGGTGCTGAGGATGTTGGCCTCGAAGGTGGCGGCGTCGGGGCGCAGCAGGATGCGCGGGATGGCCGCGAAGTGGACGACGGCGTCGTACCGCGGCACCTCGGGGAGGTCGAGCTCGGCCATCGTCGCCAGGCCGGCCATCGCCGAGTAGGTCTCCCCCGCGTCGGCCAGGTCGACGCGGAGGTCGGCGACGTCCGGGTGCCCCAGGCCCACCAGGTCCGCGTTGGTCACCTGGTGCCCCAGGCCCGCCAGGAACGGAGCCACGTGTCGGCCTGCCTTGCCGCTGCCGCCGGTGAAGAAGATGCGCATCGTCGTCCGCCCGCGGGCGGCCACCACCTCTCGTCAGGTGCCCGCGGACGCTCCGGGGCAGGGTGCAGTCTGCCGACCCGGTCGGGCCGGCGGAACCACCCGGGAGACCGGGTCGGGCGTCAGACGCTCGCGGGCTCGGCGGCGGGGGCTGCGGGAGCGGGACGCTGGAGGACCGCCAGCACGACGACCAGGAGGCCGGCGACGAGGACGCCGAGCTCGACCAGCGGCACGGCGGTCGGGGGTTCCAAGGCGAGGGCCGCGGTGGCACCGACCACGAGGACGGCGCCGACGACCGCCCACCGGTTGGCCACCCGGACCGGGCGGTCACCGCCGCGGGTCGCGACCAGGCGCACGCCCACCGCGCCGACCGCCGCGAGGGGCGAGCACCTCAGGAGCACGCTCTCGAGCACGTCCAGCCACCCGGGCGACGACGCGGCACCGGCGGCGACGACGACGAGGCCGGCCAGCGCGGCGAGCGCGATCGGGGCCACGAGCAGCACGACCGCGGCGACGGCGAGGGCTCGGGACGTCGCGAGCAGGCGTGGGGTGGTGGACGTCGGCATGGCGCCTCCTGGCTCCCGGCCACGGACGCGACCGTGCGCGACAGCATGCCTCCCCACCCTCCGTCCCGCCACCGGGAGCGCCGTGGAACGAACGGGCGGCCGCGTACCCACTACTGCGTAGATCCGGGCACCCAGGCGCCGAATTCGGTCTCCCGACAAGCGTCTGCGGCGGATCTTCGGCACGCTGGATGCTCGTCTCAGCGCCCAACGACGCCCGAGGAGAGCTGCGCGTGCAGGAGAGCCACACGGGATCGGCCACCACCGACCTCCGCGACCCGTCCGACCCCGCAGCGGTCCGCCGCTCACCCCGACCCTCCCGGCTGCGGCCGGCACTTGCCGCGGCCGTCGCGGGCGCGACCTGCCTGGGCACGCTGCTGCTGGCGCCGGCCCCTGCGGTGTCCGCCGCCGACCCGACGAGCAGCCCGTCCGCGAGCTCGTCGGCCTCCAGGTCGGCCTCCGTCGCCGCGAGCACGCTGGACGACGCCGCGGTCTTCCCGGCGCTCCACACCTTCGCGCCCGGCGGCGACTTCGAGGACGGCCTGGGCGCCTTCGACTGGTGGGGCACCAGCCAGGTCGCCGCCACCACCGAGTCGGGCAAGCTCGAGCAGGGCCTCCACCTGCGGACGACCTCGACAACCGCGTCCTCGTCGGCTCCGGTGACCCTCACCGCCCAGACCACCCCGGCCCTCGGCGACCGCCCGGCCTCACTCAGCGCGGCCGAGCTCGCCGCCGACGCCCAGCTGCCGCTCGGCGTCCGGCACACCTCGGCCATCTGGGTCCGCTCCGACGACCCGTGGGTCCAGGTGCAGCTGAGCATCCTCGAGGTGGACCCGAGCAGCGGGCGCGTGGTGAGCCGCGCGGACTCCCCGGTGACCGTGCCCGCCACGCACTGGACCCGCGTCGGCGTCTCCACGAAGGGCACCGTCGCCGGGTCGCGCTGGCGGCTGCGGTGGACCGTCACCTTCGTCCGGCCGGGCGCCGCCCTCGACGTCGACAACCTGCGGCTCCACCACCCGGAGGCGCCGCTCGGCGAGTCCGTCGCCGCGGACGACCCCTCCACCAGCACGTCGACGGACACCTCCTCCGACGTGGCCGCCGGCCGCGTCCTCACCAACGGCTGCGGCTACTCCGAGCTGGGCATCCCGGACTGCGGCGCCTACGTGGGCGCCGCTTACGGCTCGAACACCGACCCCTCCGCCCTCGAGGCCCAGCTCGGCGGTCAGCTCGGCGTCCGCCGGACGTTCTGGCAGGCCAGCCAGGTCTCCTCGGCCGTCGCGGTGGCCAAGCAGGACGTCGCGGCGGGACGCATCCCGTGGATCAGCTTCAAGCTGCCCTACTCCTGGTCGGAGATGGCGGCGGGCAAGGGCGACGCCTGGGCGAAGGACCTCGTGGCGAAGCTCGACGCCCTCGACGGACCCGTGTGGCTGGCCTTCCACCACGAGCCGGAGACCGACGGGGTCATGGCGCAGTGGACGGCCATGCAGGAGCGGCTCGCGCCGATCGTCCACACCTCCGACAACGTGGCGTTCAGCGTGATCCTCACCGGCTGGCACGAGGTCTACCTGGACGAGTACGACCTGGACACCATCTGGCCCGACGTCCGCGTCGACGTGGCCGGCTTCGACATCTACGACTGGTGGGGCGTGCGGCAGTCCTCCGGCCGGGTCTCCTACGAGCACCTGGACCTGGAGGGCGACTACTTCGAGCCGCTCGGGGAGTGGATGGACGCGCACGGCATCGCCTGGGGCCTGGCGGAGTCGGGGCACACGGCCTCAGCGGACGCCGACGAGAGCGGCTGGATCGAGAACGCCTACCAGGACCTCGTGGACGCCGGCGGCATCGCCTACGCCTACTTCGACACCCCGTACACGGGCACCTCGGCCACCTACAGCCTCTCGACGGGCTCGATGCGGGCGGACTTCGCCCGCGCGTGGGCCCGCTCGACGCGGATCGCCCTCGACTAGCCGCGGGACCAGCCGCGGGACCAGCCGCGGGACCAGCGGGCTCCGCTACTGCCGGTCCAGCTGGGCCTGCAGGCCGCTGACCATGACGCGCACGGCGAACTCGAAGCTGTCGTCGAGCGGATTGCTCTGCCCGGACATCCACCGCATCATGAACGCCCGGTTGCGCAGGTCGTCCACGTGGACGGCCAGCGTCGGCGCCTCGGCGGGGTCGACCCGCTCCAGCCGGCTGCGGAGGTCCTGCCGCCAGGCGTCCTCGTCGGCGGCGGGCTCGGCCGCCAGCTCGGTGAAGATCCAGCCGAACACGAACCCGATCACGCTGTTGTAGGCGCCGCGCAGCGCCGCGCCGGTGAACCCGGCGCCGGCCAGCGCGGCCAGCAGCTGCTCCGAGAGCGTGAACGCCCCGGTGGCCACCCGCAGGCGGGCCGCCATCACCGGGACGACGTTGGGGTGGGCGTGCAGGACGGCGCGCAGCTGGGCCGAGAAGACCTCGAGCCACTCGACCCAGTCGACGTCCGGAGAGGGCATGACCATCTCGTCGAGCACGGCGTCGGAGACCGCCACGAGCAGCTGCTCCTTGGTGTTCACGTGGTGCTGCACCGCCGTCGGGTAGACGCCCAGCTCGGCGGCCACCCGGCGCATGCTCAGCGCCCGGTCCCCCTCGGTGTCGATCACCCGGAGGGCGGCCCGCACGACGTCCGCCTGGCCCAGCGCGGGCTGGTCGCTCCGCGGCCGTCCGCGAGGTCGGGACCCTGCACCCCTTGCGTCGCTCATTTGTACACCGTACATTAATCACGATTATTGGCCCGTGGACAATTAAAGGGGAACCACATGCGTCATCTTCAGCAGCGGATCGAGCTCGCCGCCGGCCTGCGTTGGGCGGCCCGCCTCGGCATGCAGGAGGGGGTCGACAACCACTTCACGCTGGCCGTGCCGGACGACTCCGGCGAGATGTCCGGCGAGCACTTCCTGGCCAACCCGCTGGGCCTGCACTGGTCGGAGATCACCGCCTCGTCGCTGATCCTCACCGACTCGGCCGGCACCATCCTCGAGGGCGAGGGCGAGGTGGAGGCCACCGCGTTCCACATCCACGCGCCGCTCCACCTGCGCCACCCGGAGCAGCCCGCCGTCTTCCACACCCACATGCCCCACATGACGGCGATCGCGGCCATCGAGGGCGGCCGGCTGGAGATGTGCCAGCAGAACGCGTTCATGTTCTGGGAGAACATCGTCTACGACGAGCAGTACAACGGCCTGGCCCTCGAGCCCGCCGAGGGTGCCCGCATCGCCGAGGCCGCGACCGGCGTCTCCGCCGTCATCCTCGCCGGCCACGGCGGCGTCACCCTGGGCTCGACCGTCTCCGAGGCGTTCGGCTACATGTACTACCTCGAGCAGGCGTGCCGCACGCAGATGCTGGCCCAGGCCACGGGCCTGCCGCTGCGCCAGTTCACGGCCGAGCAGTGCGCCGCCTTCGTCTCCCAGTGGAAGACCGCCCTGCCGGAGACCGCGGAGCTCTACTTTCAGTACGCGCTGCGCACGCTGCACCGGGAGGAGCCGGAGTTCGCCTCCTGAGGCTCTCGACGCCGTGAGGTGCCCGGCGCGTGCCGGGCACCTCACAGCGCACGCACGGATTGGGCGGGGGACGCGTCGGGTAGGACGCGGGTGAGCGATCACCGAGGAAGGGCCCCATGACGCACCCCAGCGCGACCACCGAGAAGTCCGACTCACTCCTGCGTACCGCCAGGCACCTCGAGCGGGGTGTCCACG
>NZ_STGL01000012.1 GCF_004919085.1 Nocardioides sp. GY 10127
AGTCCGACTCACTCCTGCGTACCGCCAGGCACCTCGAGCGGGGTGTCCACGAGGGCCGTCCGGCCGGCGAGCTGCGTGCACTGGCCCAGACGCTGGCCCGTCAGGCCCTCGAGCTCGGCGACCTGCTCGACGGCGACCTGTCCCTCGTCCTTCCTGACGAGGTCCCCGACACGGTCCCCGAGGAGTGGCTGCGCGGCTGAGCCGGGCCCCGGCCGCGAGAGCTACGGGTTCCAGCCGCGCCGACCGCGCGGCATCATGAGCGCATGTCCGACTTCAACGCCTCGGTCCTCGCCGAGTTCCGCGAGCGCCACGGGACCGTGACGAACGCAGCCCCGTTCGGGAACTCGCTGGTCGTCCTGCACACGACGGGTGCGCGATCCGGCGAACCGCGGGTGAGCCCGGTGATGGGCATCCCGGACGGGGACGGCTGGCTGGTCGCCGCCTCGAAGGCCGGCGCACCCGACAACCCGGCCTGGTACCACAACCTGCTCGCCCACCCCGACCTCACGGTCGAGACCGGCGACGGCTCCGCGATCACGACGACGCAGGTCCACGCCGTCGACCTGACCGGCGCCGAGCGCGACGCCGCCTGGGAGCGGTTCAAGCAGGCCAGCCCCGGCTTCGCCGAGTACGAGAAGCGGACCTCCCGCACCATCCCGGTGCTGCGACTCTCCCCCCGCTGACAGCCGCGGGCGGGTGCGCACGCTGCCGGGCGCTGCGCCACGTGCCCAGCCCCTGCCTGCCCGACGCACCTTGACCCGGGGCCGATCCTCCTCGGGCACGCTGCGCATCCTCCGCGAGTCGCACACGAGCGGCATCGACCTGGCGCTTCAGTTCTTGGCCGTCAGCCCATCCAGCGACCCGCTCTGCCCATAGAAGCCCAGCTGTGCGGCGCGGGTCGCGACGGTGTCTCATCCGTCCTCAGCGGCAGCGATGGCCGCCGCATTGCCGACCGCGAACCGCGACACGGCATCCAGCACCTCGTCGGAGTGCGACTACTCCCGGCACAACCCCGCGCCGACTACCGTCAGCGCGTCACTTCAGAGCTTCCACTGAACCCGGCACGCGACACTGTGCTTGCGTTTCATGTGCGCGGGCATCCGGCGACGGTCAGCGGCAGACCAGTCGAACGCCGGGTCTGGCTCCGGGGTGTCCATGTCTTCAGGGTGCGCCCGTCCTGCGGGCTTTGTCACCGACGCAACCGTGCGGGCCTCGTTCTGCATGACGTGTATGTCGAACAGGACGGGCGGGCCTAGCAGGAGGGGCGCAGGACGGGCGATGGGTTGCGGCAGCGTCGAACAGGAAAGCAGCCAAGCGGCTAGGAAGGAGGACGGGCGCAGCTCTCGGATAGCCAGGTCAGGAGGCTGCGTAGCGTTGCCGGGCGGCTTCTCCGCTGGTGCCGATTGCTTCACCGAGTTGGCGCCAGGACAGGTGTGCCTCGCGGGCGGCGGTGATGGCTTCGGCGAGTTCCTTCTCCGCGGCCGCGCGACGAAACGCCGCAAGCTTGACCGCCATCAGCGGCGGCAGCGGCGCATCGAAGTCGCCCTCGGTGGGCTCATAGGTCTCGAAGGCGTCGGCGAGTTCGTCGGCGTGGGCGATCAGGTCGGCCAGGGATCGTTTGGTCATCTCGGGTGTCACCTCTTCAGATACTTCTCGCGGGCGGGGCTCATGGCGTGGACGATCGCAAGGATGCCGTGCCAGGTCACGACACCGACCTCGATCAGGCTCCCGGCCCGGTCGGGGCCGATGAACATGACCATGTCGTCGTCTTGACCGACGTGGGTGATCGCGAACCGCAGCGCGTGCAGCATGTCTTCCTCGGCGACCCCGTGACGATGCGCCGACTCAACGATGACCGGCTCCTCGATCTCCTCGTGAACATCGTCGGGGTCTTCCTCGGGCTGCTGGTTGCCCACCACTCACCCTCCTTCATAATGACAAGGTTACTTGTGACACGGTTTCTTGCCTAGCCGCTCGATCCGGCGCCGGTCCAGCGCCTTGGAAGAGGACGGGCGCCCGTCTGTCGCAGTGGCGTGGGCGAGGACCTGGTGGGCCTGGTCGACCCGGTGCGCGAGCTCGTGCGCCGACCCGACGCTGGCGGTGAGCCAGTGGCCGGCGATCGCGGCGGCTGCGGCCGGGTCGCCGGCAGGAGTCATCGGGCTGCGCCAGGACCTTCCGCAGAAGGCCGGGTCCAGCGGCCCAGCCGGCCCAACTGACGGTGGCTGACTCCGTTTGTCTGTGCGGAATACGTGCGGACGTTCCGGCCGGAGGCCCGATCCAGCCACCGTCACCGGGGCCGCAGGCGGCACACCCGCGCACCATCTGCCCAGGTCAGAGGGAATCTCTTCGAGTGCCCCAGGTAGGAGTCGAACCTACGACCTTTCGCTTAGGAGGCGGCTGCTCTATCCAGCCCGGGCCGAGTTTCCGCGCCATCGAGTCTCTGCAGGTCAGAGGCCGTAAAGCGATGCTGACCTGCGGGTCCCGTCTCTCACTACCTCGTTCGCGATGTCCGGCTCATGGCCACTGGAGACGACGATGATCGGGGATCTGTGCGGAATGCGTGGGGAAGTTTCGCCAGCGTGTCCACTGAAGCCTCCCGGGATCTTGTCGCCCCCAGCGCGTTCGAGCCGCAAGAGCTCGGCCGGAGGCATCCGACGAGAAGCCGTCTCTTCGTGCAGCAGACCCCTCGCTGATCCCGAAGTCCAAACCCGGGGCGCGTCAGTTCTTGGGGGTCTGTCCATCCAGCGATCCGCTCTGCCCATGGAAGCCCAACTGTGCGGCGCGGGTCACGATGGTGTCCCATCCGTCTTCAGCGGCAGCGATGGCCGCCGCGTTGTCGACCGCGAACCGCGACACGGCATCCAGTACCTCGTCGGAGTGTTCTTCGTAGACAGACGAGCGGCAGGCCCAGTCCACCGACTCCAGGTCGGCTTCCAGGCCGGTGTAGGCGTTCCAAGCGGAGCTGTAGGTGCTCGGCGGGTCAGTGGTCGATGGCGTCTCGCTGCCGGCTGGAGCGTGGCTTCCGAGGTACATCACCCAGGTGTCCGCCGTGAGCTGCTCTCCCTCTGGTGTAGCGATCTGGTCTGCCCCGTCGCGGAAGCACGACGCGTAGGCCTCTGAGTCCCCGTACTTCGCGTCGAGTGCCGTGAGCATGGACCACCACTCGCTCCGCAGCTGAACGGCCTCAGATGGCGTGGACTGCCGAGATGCTGTGTCGTCCGAGGTTGGTGGGGTGTTGTTCACACAACCTCGAACCGCTTCGGTCTCCGCCTCGGACAACTCTTCCGATCGCAGGTCCTCCTCCAGTCTGGAGGCGTCCACGACGTCCATCAGTGCATGGCTGTACGAGCCCCCCTGGGGGTCGGTGAAGAAGACGCTGGTTGCCAACGCGTTCGTTCGCGGGGCCAGGTTCCTGGTCGCCGACCAGTCCCACTGGGGGTAGCCGGCCTCGCTCATGCATTGGTCCATCGCTCCGTTGAGGGCCCACGCCTGGATCACTCCCGAGGCATTTCGTTGCTCGACGGTGCCGTTGAACCGGGAGAACACAGCGTTCGCCTCGGCCTGCAGCTGGTCAGTGTCGGCCGACGAGTCACTGGTGCGGAGGGGGAGCACATTGCTGCCAAGCACGTACGAGATGGAAACCACGACCGCGACCAAGGCTCCAGCCGCCCCGGCCGCAAGGTTCCGTCGGGCCGAGGTCATGAGCATCCTCCCGCGCCGGATGCGGACGTGACCGGTAGCGGGTTGCAGGACTTGACCGAGCCGTTCTGGTACCGCGTGCGCATTCGTGCATATCCCTGGGTCCCGGTGCCAGGTGCGGTGCCCCACAGGGCGCCGCTGCCGGTGTCCGCCAGCCGCTCGGCGCTCAACACCAACAAGTTGCTGTCGTCGATCATGTAGCCCCACCCCTTCTGGATGCCCGTGACTGTCCTCCCTCCCCAGTCGGAGGGCTCCGACCAGTAGCCGTCTCCGTCAGGATCTGTCTCTTCGTTGGTCCCTGGAAGGCACGAGCGGACGACCCGCGAGTCATAGTGCTCATTACCCTGGGTGCCCCAGTCGAGCATGACGTCCATGCATTTGTCAGTGTTCATGTTGTTGTTGGGAGACACCTTGAGCCGCAGACGCTTGTTCGACTTCGACCAGCGGCCGAACTGGCTCCCAGACCCCGCGGAGACAGTGTCCGAACCTTCCTGTGGCGTGTCCGCACCGACCACCCCCGCAGTGGCGAGCGAGATGCCACAAGTGAGTACGACAACAAGGCCAAACCTCAGGGCGTCCACGCCATTCCCCCAATCCGAGCTCAGTAGCTCCAACCGCGGGATTCAGTATTCACGCCAAGTCACCGTCAAAGCCAGTCTGACTAGACCTTGGTTGGACGGTCATGGGTCAGCGCCAAGAACCTGGCTGCGGGCGAGACGGAGGCGGGTTGCAAAGAAGGGGGGGCTGCTGCACGAGCAGGGGACGGCTAGACGCACCGAACAGCCTTCGATCTCTGTTGCGTCTCAACGAGAACTCGTCCCAGGGTTGCGTCGATCGAGCGCCTGCGAAACTGCCTCTGCCGAAATTGGCGAAGTCTGATTGTCTGGTCAGAAAGACGAATCGGCGTTCGGAGTTAAACCCACACACCTAGTGCATCCCCGGGGTGGTGAGTGAGCCGGAGCCAGCATCCCGGGTGGTGATCGGTCGCCTCTGGGGCCGTGATGGGGCTCCACAAGCTGTCGGCCGGCGACGGTTACACCTACCTGACACGCCAGGTCGCGATTCAGGACGCCACGGAGCGGGGCCGGTCGGGGCTGGCCGAGTACTACTCCGACAAAGGCGAGGTCCCCGGCCGTTGGTGGGGGTCGGGGCTGGCCGGGCTGGCAATGGAGGCCGGGGCCGAGGTCACCGAGCAGCAGATGCGTCGCCTCTTCGGTCAGGGAGTGCATCCCAACAGCACCGGCGGCCAGCCCGTAGCCCTGGGCCAGCCCTTCCGGGCGGGGACGATCGGAGGTCCGTTGCCCGCGGCGGTGGCGCGGGCGTGTCAGGCCTGGAACGCCGAGCACGGTCTGCCGTCCGCCTCCCCCGTGTCGGACGAGGTGCGCGCCGACATCAGGACGCGCATCGCCGATGAGCTGTTCCTCGAGCAGCACGGTCGGCGCCCTCGCGACGCTCGTGAGCGGCACGCGTTCCTGGCGCAGGAGTCACGGGTCAGCGGCGCGTCGGTCGCCGGGTTCGACCTCACCTTCACACCGGTGAAGTCGGTCTCCGTCCTCTGGGCTCTTGCCGGGGCGGCGGTGGCCCACGAGATCGAGGTCGCTCACGCCGCCGCTGTCCAGGACGCGCTCCGCTGGGCCGAGCAGCACGTCCTTTTCACCCGCTGCGGCCACGACGGCGTCCGGCAGGTCCCCACACGGGGCATGGTCGCGACCGCGTTCACCCATCGAGACAGCCGCGCCGGCGACCCGAATCTCCACACCCACGTCGCGGTCAGCAACAAGGTCCAGGGACCCGACGGAGCCTGGCGGGCCATCGACGGCCGCGTGCTGTTCAAGGCCAAGGTCACGCTCTCCGAGCACTACAACACCCGCCTCGAGGCCGAGCTCACCCACCGCCTCGGCGTCACCTTCACAGAGAGGACGGACGGGGCGCAGCGTCCCATCCGCGAGGTCGTTGGCGTTGACGACCAGCTGGCCCGCCGGTGGTCGTCGCGCAGTGCCGCCATTGAGGACCGGCGCAGCCAGCTCGCCGTCGCGTTCCAGACCGACCACGGGCGGCCGCCCACCAACATCGAGGCCATCGCGCTCGCGCAGCAGGCCAACCTCGAGACCCGCCAGGCCAAGCACGAACCACGTTCGGAAGCCGAGCAACGGCGCACCTGGGCAGCCGAGGCCGGCGACCAGCTCGGCTCCCCCGCCGCAGTCCAGCGGATGCTGCACCGGGCCCTTCGCAGCCGCCGCACCACGGCTTCACCCGCGACAGAAAGACCCCGTCCGGAGCAGGTCCAGCGGCTGGCGCGGACGGTCGTGCAGACCCTGGAAGCCGGTCGCGCCACCTGGCAAGAGTGGCACGTCCGGGCCGAGGCCCATCGGCAGGCCAGGTACGCCAACACACCGCTCCCCCATGTCGCTCAACTGGTCGACGACGTCGTCGAGATGGCGCTCACGCAGGAGTCCGTGGCGCTCCCCGACATCGACGAGTACGACCCGGCACTTCGGCACACTCCAGACAGCCTGCGTCGGGCCGACGGCACCCCTATGCACCTGCTCCACGGACGCCGCCGCCACACCTCGTCCCGCATGCTCGCGGCTGAGCAGACGATCCTCCGAGCCAGCGAACGCCTCGACGGACGCACGGTCACACCCGCGGCGATTGACGCAGCACTGGACGACATCGGCGGGCGAGGCCACGTACTCAGCCCCGACCAGCAGGCCGTCGTCCGTGCCCTCGCCTCCTCCCCTCGGCAGGTCGAGCTCGTCCTGGCCCCGGCTGGCTCCGGCAAGACCACCACGGTCCGCGCCCTGGTCGAGGCGTGGCAGGCAGAAGGAGGGAGCGTCATCGGCCTGGCGCCCTCCGCCGTCGCGGCGCACGAGCTCCAGGAAGCTCTCGCGACCCCACACGCGGCCACGGCCATCACCTGCGAGACGCTCACCAAGTTCATCCACGCCGCCACCTCCCCACCAGCACCCGGGACCGACGAGGTGGACGGGCCGGACGGTCTGCACGGACCGGACGAGCGGACCCTGCTGCTCATCGACGAGGCAGGGATGGCCGGCACCCTGGAGCTCGCCACCGCCATCGCCCACGTGACGTCCCGTGGCGGCACGGTCCGACTCATCGGGGACGACCGGCAGCTCGCATCCGTCGCCGCCGGCGGGGTGCTTCGCGACCTGCGACACCGGCACGGGGCCCACTCGCTCACGCAGCTGCACCGGTTCGTCGACCCTGTCGAGGGCGCCGCCACCCTCGCCCTCCGAGCAGGCGACCCCTCCGTCACCGGCTTCTACGCCGACCGCGGACGACTCCACGTCGGCGACGCCACCACCGCCGCAGAACAGGCATTCCACGCCTGGACGAACGACATCGCGGCCGGCCTCGACAGCCTTCTCCTGGCGCCGACCCGGGACGAGGTCCGGCACCTGAACCTCCGCGCTCAGGCCCACCACGCCACTGCGCAACCCGGCCCTTCGACAGCCCTGTCCGACGGGGAACGCGCCCGTGTCGGCGACACCGTGCTGACCCGCAAGAACGCACGAGGCCTCGCGCTCAGCCCCACCGACTGGGTACGCAACGGCGACCGCTGGCTCGTGACCGCTATCCACGAGGACGGGGCAGTCACCGTGCGCCGCCGAGACACCCACCGCGACCGCGCCACGACAGCAGGCAGAGCGCTGTCCGTCGTCCTGCCCGCCTCCTACGTCCGCGAGCACACCAGCCTCGGCTATGCCAGCACCGTCCACGCAGCCCAGGGCCTCACGGTCGACACCACCCACGCCGTCCTCTCCGGTAGGGAGACCCGCGAGCTCGTGTACGTCGGGATGACGCGCGGGCGACGAGCCAACCACGCCTACCTCACGGTCAGCCACGACGGTGGCCACGACTCCGAGCTCCTCCCCCAGACGCGCGCGCTCCCCACGCCGGTCGAGCTGTTCACCGCCCTGTTGCAGCGCACCGACGAACCCACATCGGCCACCACCACCCGTACGGCAGCTCACCCGCTGGACGAGGACAACCCCGCCGACCTCGCTCACCTCGTCCGGCAAGCCGCCCTGCGCTACGTCGACGCCCTACACCGAGCCATCGAGTCCCAGTTCACCGACGCGCAGCTGACCGCCCTGGATCAACGTGCGGCCGAGGTCCCCGACCTCACCAGCAGCCCGACCTGGGAGACGCTCCGCGCCGTCATCCTCACGAGCGCCCTTGCGGCACCCGGGACAACGGCTGGACCTGCCGAGGTCCTGGACGCCGCGGTCCGCCAGCACCACCTGATCGGCGTCCACGATCCCGCCGCCGTTCTCCTCACCCGACTCCGGACACAGCCCAGCCCGACCGCCTACCCGTCACTGCCCTGGTTGCCCGGCATTCCACGTGTGCTCGGCAACGACGCCACCTGGGGCCGCTACCTCGACGAACGGGCTTCGTGGCTGACCACGGCATCCACGCATCTGGCCCAGGCAAGCACCAGGTGGACCGACCAGAACGCACCGGCCTGGGCACAACCGCTCGTCGGCAGCAGCCACGACGACGGTGCCGGACTCTTGGCGGACGTCGCGGTCTGGCGCGCCGCCGAGGGAGTAGCCGACACCGAGCCGGATCCCCTCGGAACGCCACTGCCCGGCGTCCCAGGCAGACACCAAAGCAAGCTCCGCGGCCGCATCCACGCAGCCCAGCCGCCGCTCCCGGTCAGCCTGCCCCCGGCCGTCAGCGGCGACCCGTGGGCGCCGACCCTCCTCACTCGGCTCGAGACCTGGTCGGACCAGCAGCACCTGTCACTCGGCGACGTCCAGGCCGCCGTCGATGCCGCGGCCGACGGCCTGCCCACCGAGGCTGCAGCCAGCGCCCTGTGGTGGCGACTCCATAGCCACCCCCTCAGCACCGGCGCCGGCCCGGCGGTCCGCCCCGCTCCGTATGATCCACTCCCCCGGACCCCCGCCGACTGCGAGCCAGCCGAACCAGTCGACCCCGGTCCCGACCCGCGCTGGGCGGTTACCTCCGCGACGAGCCGAGCGCGCATCCTCGAGTTGAACGCCCTGGCGCACGACTTCTACCGCCAGCATTACGCGGGCTCGTGGGCACCTGCCTACCTCGAGTCCCGGTTCGGGACACCACTGCTCGACCACCCGACTATCCGCCCCGGATACGCGCCACCCGGGCCGTGCAGTCTGACGACCCGCCTCCTCGCGGAAGGAGCAACCCTCGAAGAACTCCTCGATGCCGGACTGACCAAGATGCGCCAGGATGACACCACCGCCGACGTCTTCCGCGACCGCGTCGTCCTCCCCATTCACGACACCACAGGCCGCGACATCGTCGGGTTCGTCGGCCGCCGCAACCCCGCGCGAGAGGACGACCGCTACGCGGGGCCGAAGTACCTCAACACCCGCACCACCCCCGCCTACGCCAAGTCCACCTCTCTCTACGGCCTCGGCGAGCACCGGCACTTGCTAGCCCAAGGAGCCATCCCGACCCTGGTCGAGGGTCCGATGGACGCCACCGCGGTCACCCTCGCGTCCAACGGTGACGCGGTCGGAATCGCCCTCCTCGGAACCGCGCTCACTGCTGGCCAAGTCCACAGCCTCCGGCAATCACTCACCGTGGCCGACCGAAATTCGGTCGACGTGTGGCTAGACCCCGACGACGCTGGCCAAGCCGCACAGCGACGCGTCCTCGATGAATTGGGGCAGGCTGGCCTGTACAACAGGGCCCTGCATGAAGCCCTAGACCCGGCCTCCGCACTCGAACAACGGGCAGCGGCGGACCCACATCGGCCACGGTAGACCGTTAACCCGCCTGGGTCTTCGACCCAGCTTCGTACTCACGCTTCGTCAAGGCGGAGCGAAGGAAGTCATCGTCCAGCAACTTCACGATCTGGAAGCGATGAGTGGGCTTGGGATCGAACACCAACTTCCGATTCTTGCCCTTTCCGGAAATCTCGATCTTCACATGCGGATGCTTCTCGATGTACCCGATAAGATTCTCCATGGTCATCGCCTTGGCGTAATCGGGGTCAGCATCCATACTTCTCTTGATCGACGCCATCTTCGCCATCATCTGAGGCTGGCTAGTGCAGGCATTTCGCAGGTCCTCCATACCTTCGATCTCAAGCTTGTCCGTTACCGCCTCAAAGGTTCTCAGGCTTTGCTTCTCCAGTTCCGCCAGGAAACCAAATGCCCGCTCGAACGTCGGCTTCTTTGTGAAGAATGCGAACCCGCCAATTACGACAACATCGAAGACTGGCTTGAGCAGGAGTACGTCCGCCGACTCAAGTTTCCCATAAACACCTCCAACGCGAACCAGCCCTACGATCGATTTCTTCATCTGAAGCAGCGAGTCAGCGATGCGGTAAAAGGTCACGGGAGGCTCGTTTGGGATGTTAAACCGAGCAGCGACCATCGTGAGATTTACAGCGCCTGAGGTCTTTTCGGTGAATGGCAGGAGATCCTGCATTCGCACTACCTGCTCCGTCAGTTCGAGCGTGCCTGCTTCCGCTTCCGAGACATACATCCAGTGCTGTAGTGGAACTAAGGTCGCCGGCCCGTAAGGGAGTAGTCCGGCTTCCTCGAGTCGAACACGAGTCTTCTGCGCGAAGCCCGCGATTTCCCCCGCCAAGTCCGGCGTCAGGTTGACCCGCCAGCCAGTCAGCGAACCGGTCGTGGGGTCAGCCCCGACCGCTGTGAAGTTCAAGCCCACCGCGGCTAGATCTGGCAGCCCCTTCAGCATCTCGATGGCCTCGGCTGCGGTAGACGGGGATTGGGCTGTCGTCACTTTGACTTCTCCATGTATACATTGTCGCCGATACTGATGACACGCAAGTCAGCACTTTGCCGCAAAAACCGCTGGCGGGTCAGGATAATTACCGGAACGCCCTGGCGGGTCGCCTCATGCACGTGAATGCCATAGAGCAACAGGAGTGGGTGCACGTAGTACACCGACGAGCGCAGATACAGCACCGCGACGAGGCCCGCGAACATCGCCAGCCCTACTCTGGAGCCATGATCAGTTCCGTCCGTTGCCGCCGCGAACGGGACAACGTATGTGACCAGGTACGCCATGACGTCGGCGTCCCGATTCCGAGCACCCTCGAAGGTGTCGACCTCGGGCGCAGAGCCACCTCGAAGCGTCGCGATGAGGAGGCCCAGCGCGACGATGCTGAGGACCCCGAGGAGGACGCAGACGCGGCTCGGCCACCCTGCACCGAATGACTGCAAGGCAGCGAACAGGAACAGGAGCGGGGCGTACGAGGAGACTAAGAGGACAACTCGTCCGCCGATTGTCATCGCCTCACCTCCACCATCAGACCATATCGGCAGCCACTGACACCAGCGGCGAAATGGACTCATACAGGTGGAGGTCCAGAGCCATCTGAAGGCTGAAGCGAGAGAATGACCGGGTGTCCAACAACCACAACCGCCCAGCCGTTGGAGCACGTTCGTGTCGGCAATTCGGCTAGCTGTTGCGCCTGTGACCGCCCAGCCGGCACCTCGTCAGCCGCGTAGACCGTCCGACGACCTCGGGGTACCAGAGCGCGATCCAGTCACGGACGGCGACGGGCGTTACTCCGTAGCCGACCTCGTACCGGGCCGCGGCGACGGCGGGGAGCCACTGGCAGAGGTCGGGGTGGTCGGGCCAGCACGGGGGCAGTTCGGCGTCGTCGGCGGTCAGCCACTGGGAGTTGAGCCAGTCGACGACGTCGCCGATGGCCACAGCTCGGCGAGGAGATCGGTTGGGCATGAGCCCGGGTCCCAAGGGCGGGGCAGCATCGCCAGCCGCTGGAGGCCCCATTCGTCCGCCGGCGGGTGGGTGCTGGCGAGGTGCAGCTGCTCGATGGCCTCCCTGACGGCGGGGGGCGGGGGCGGGAACGGGCGGACGTCGTAGGCGCTCACGTCGCGTCCTCGCGTGTGCGGGCGGCGGCATCCACCAGCGTCCGGCCGCGGCGCCCGTCGATCGACCGATGGAGCCGCACCACCGCGGGCGCGCACCGCTCGGCAAGGAGCAGTGCACGTCGCTCAGGTAGGCGCCGGATGGCGGCTGCCTCCATGGTGGGTCGACGGACATCGCCCCAGGACCGGTCAACGGCCGGCGACCAACGGCCCCGTGCGGAGTACCGCGTCTCCTGGTGCCAGCTCTGCCCGATGAGGTCGGAGACGTCCTGGTAGAACCGGGCGTCTTTGCCGCCTCCGAACAAGACCAGGTTGTTGGCGAGGCCGAGCAGTGTGCGGGCTCCGTGCTCGCCCAGGGTCGCGGTGAGTTGGCGCCACGTCTGCGCGGCGACGATGAAGCAGACGCCGAGGGCACGCTCGTTGGCCATGCGGGTCAGCAGGGTCGGGATCGGCGCGGTCGAGGGCAGCTCGTCCAGGCAGGCCAGGAACGGTGGGCAGAGCCGTCCGTCCTTGCTGGTCTCACCGAGCCGCTTGGCGACATCGAGCACGTGCTCGGCGACCGCGGTCATCAGCGGGGCGGCCGAGGAGTACGGGTCCTCGCGGCCCAGCAGGTAGATGGTGCCGCCCTCGCGCACCACCTCGCCGATGTCGGTGGCGGGGCGAACGACGCTGGGGACGCAGCGACGGCGAACGTCCCCCTGAAAGAACAAGGACATCGCCTGCTGCACGGTGGTGATGGTGTTGGACGCGGTGCGTTCGTCGCCCCGCAGAGCGCCCTGGAGCAGTCCGTCCCAGAAGGGTTCGGCGTCCGGGGAGCTGGCGAGGATGCGTTCGGGCTCCCAGGTTCGTAGGGGGTCGGCGACCCACGTCAGGACGTCCTCAAGCGTCAGCCTCTCAAGCGCGGCAGCGTGGAAGTAGGCCTGCAGCACCTTGGCGCACTCCCCTGCGTAGAACCGCGACGCGTCGTCACCGCCGCGACTGCGACCACCGGCGGCGCCCGAGGAGAAGGCCTTGGCGCGGCGCTCTGCGACGAGCGCGTCCACGCAACCGTCGACCGGGTCCCACACGAGTGGGGTGAGCCCTGGGACCAGCCCGAACGGGTCGAGCACCACGGTGGGCCCGGCCGCCCGCCGGGCCGCCCACGTGAGGTGAAGGTCCTGCGGCTTGGTCAGCGTCACGAGGGCGGCGCCCGGGGCCTCGAGGAGGGCTGGCGTGAGGAGGTCCAGCGTCTTGCCGGAGCCCTGGGGGCCGATGACCAGGGTGGTGCGGTCGTAGGGAATCCAGAGGTCTTTCCCCCGTAGCGGGCCGACCGATCCGACCCGCCATCCGGTGCTCTCGGGTCGCCAGTCTCGCCGCCGTTGGTCCGGTCGGATTTCCGCGGCGCGACGCCGCAGGCGTCCTCTTCCCATCTGCGCGGCGAGCTCCCCGGGGCGGGCCATCCCCGGCGGCCCGGGTCGCAGGGCAAGCAGCAGAAGACCGACGATGGTGAGGACGCCCACGGCCAGCGGTACCCACCACCACCCGAGGGTCGTGAGCAGGCGCTCCGGGTCAGGCAACGACGATCCCCCGCTCATGAACGGGCCTCCGTGGAGAGACCCGAGAGGTGCGAGGAGAGCCAGGCCGAGGGGTCGACGTTGTCGGCCTCGTAGATGCCGCCGTCGCGCAGGTGCACCTCGAAGTGCAGGTGGCAGCCGGTGGCGTTGCCGAGGTCGCCGACTTCACCGATCTTGTGGCCTGCGAGGACCTGCTCGCCGTCGCTGACCTCGATGGTCTGCATGTGCGCGTACCAAGTCGTGAGGCCGCCGGGGCGTGTGTGGACCTCGACGAGGGATGCCCCGAACCAGTCCGGGCCGGGGACCACCTCGACGAGGCCGTCGGTCGAGGCGAAGACCGGAGTCCCACACGGGAGCGAGAAGTCGGTCCCGGTGTGCCAGGAGTCCCAGTGCTCCCCGCTGCCGCCCCAGTTGCGCAGGTCGGTCCACGCCAAGTTCGACGCCACCGGATAGCGGACCTCACCGAACCCCGCTGACTCGAGCCCGCACTCCCCCGCCTTCGGCCAGGACCGCTCGACCAGCGCCTCGGCAGTTGACTCCCAACGCCACTTTGACCGACTGTGACGGGAAGTTCGCGGGGAATACGTGGGGAAGTTTGGGCGTGAGGCCCGATCGAGCCACCGTCGCCGCAGTCGGAGGCGGCCCATCCCCGCACCATCTGCGCAGGTCAGAGGGCAATTGTGCGAGTGCCCCAGGTAGGAGTCGAACCTACGACCTTTCGCTTAGGAGGCGGCTGCTCTATCCACTGAGCTACTGGGGCGCGACCCCGCAGGGTCGGAGCCATCTTGTCAGCCCGTGGTCGGACGTCCGAACCGAGGCCCACCGCCGACCACCAAGGCCCCCCGGCCGCACTCGGCCGAGCCCGCCGACGTGGCGGGTGATGGCCCGGAACGCACTCGTGCCGCGTCCGGCGGGTCCGAGTAGGACCTGCCGGACGCGGCACGGACGTGGCGACGTCGTTGGCGCCGTGCGTCGCTCGTCCCCCTCCACCTCCCGAGAGGCGCTGCGTGAGGCCTCGGCGCTGCGTGAGTGCCGTGTGGAACGCGGTGGCCGGAGCGGCGACACCTCTCTGATTCCCCGCGTCCTCGCAGGTGAATCCACCTGCGGACCAGAAAGGTCCGTGAGCGTTCACACACCCGGGGGCATCTTGCGCTCAGCCCCCGAGCACCTCGAAGGACATCCCGGCCGCCTGCAGCCGTGCCAGCAGCGGCTCCCCCATCGCCTGCGCGGTGGTGAGGCAGCCGCCGGGGGCGTCGATGCCGTCGAGGGCCAGGCAGAGCGCGGACTCCGCGAGCATCCTGGACGTCTCGGTGTAGCCGGGGTCCCCACCGCTCACCCGCGTGTGCTGGACGGTGCCCGCCGTCTCGGCCACGACGTCCACCGTGAACCAGGAGCGCTCCCGCCGCGCGGGCGAGGGGCCCGAGCCCGCGGGCACCCGCCGCAGCAGCGCCTCCCGCAGCGGCGGCACCTGGGCGGCCACCGCGATCGCGCCGGCACCGACGGAGCCGCCGACCGCGTAGCGCAGGGTCCGGGTGCCGGCGTAGTGGCCGTAGGTGAAGTCCGGGCCGTAGACGTCGAGCGCCCGCGCGCTGCGCGCCACCACCTGCGGGTCGATGGTCGGCAGCGGCACGAGCCAGTACCCCAGCAGCGGGTCGCGGTGCGGCCTGCCCGCGGTGGCACGGGCGCGCCGCCCGCCGTCCTGCGTGCGCTTCTCGGCCGTGCGACGGCGCTGCGCCGCGTCCTTCATGGCCCTGCCCCGGGAGAAGGCGCCCATCGCGGAGTGGAACGTGCCGCCCGAGAACTGCGCCGAGGCCCGCACCACCCCGCGCACCGTCACCGGCTCGGTGGGGCGCAGCTGGAGCATGGCGTGCAGGACGCCGAGGTCGTGCGGCACGGAGTCGAACCCGCAGGCGTGCACGATGCGCGCGCCCGTGCGGGCGGCGGTGGCGTGGTGGCGCAGGTACATGAGGTCGACGAACTCGGGCTCGCCGGTGAGGTCGACGTAGTCGGTGCCCGTCTCCGCGCACGCCGCCACGAGCGGCTCGCCGTGGGCCAGGTACGGCCCGACCGTCGTGATCACCACCTTCGCGCGGCTCACGAGCGCGGCCAGGGCCTGCGGGTCCTCGAGGTCGAGGGGGTGCAGCGGGAGCTCCGCGAGGTCGGGGCGGACGCCGGCCAGCCGGCCGCGCACGGCCGCCAGCCGCCCCTGGTCCCGGCCCGCCAGCGCCCAGCGCAGGCCGTCGGGGGCGTGCGCCGCGAGGTAGTCGGCGGTGAGGCCCCCGGTGAAGCCGGTGGACCCGATGAGCAGGACGTCGTAGTCGCGCATGGCCCGCACTCTGCCGGACCGGCGGCCGCTGCGACATGCCCCGGGCGTAGTGATCGGGCGCCGTAGGCTGGCCGCATGTGCCGCAACATCCGCCAGCTCCACAACTTCGAGCCCCCGGCGACCACCTCCGAGGTGGAGGCCGCGGCGCTCCAGTACGTCCGCAAGGTCTCGGGCAGCGCCAAGCCCTCCCAGGCCAACCAGGAGGCGTTCGACCGCGCGGTGGCCGAGGTCGCGCACGCGACCCAGCACCTGCTGGACGCCCTGGTCACGTCCGCGCCGCCGAAGGACCGCGAGGTCGAGGCCGCCAAGGCGCGGGCCCGGGCCCAGGTCCGGTACGGCCGTTGACCGAACCGGCCTTCCGGGTGCCGTCGGTGTCGGCCTCCCTGGTGGCGGTCCCGACCCGCGCGGCGGCCCCCGACGGGTGGGAGCCCGACCCGTCCTGGGGCACGGACGAGCAGGTCGACCGCGCCGTCGCGCTCCTGGCGTCCCGCCCGCTGGTGGTGCTCACGGGGGCCGGCCTGTCCACCGACTCCGGCATCCCCGACTACCGCGGCCCGGGCGCCCGCCCCCGGCTGCCGATGACCTACGCCGAGTTCGTCTCCGGGCCGACGGCCCGCCGCCGCTACTGGGCCCGCAGCCACGTGGGCTGGGGCCGGATGCGGCAGGCCGAGCCCAACGCCGGCCACCGCGCCGTCGCGCGGCTGGGGGCCGAGCTCGTCATCACCCAGAACGTCGACGGGCTGCACGAGCGGGCCGGCACCTCCCCGCTCGTGCCCCTCCACGGCCGGATCAGCGAGGTCGTCTGCCTGTCCTGCGGCACGCTGTCGGACCGCGCCGACCTGCACCGCACCCTCGAGCAGCTCAACCCCGGCTTCGCCGAGCAGCACGCGGACGCCCTGGTCAACCCGGACGGCGACGTCGAGCTCGACGACACCGACGGCTTCGTCGTGCCCGACTGCCCCGTGTGCGGCGGGGTGCTCAAGCCGCACGTCGTGTTCTTCGGCGAGAACGTCGCACCGGACGTCGTCGAGCGGTGCTTCGCGGCCGTCGACGCGCTCGCGGCCGAGCCCGGGCGGAGCGCGCTGCTGGTGGCCGGCTCCAGCCTGGCGGTGATGAGCGGCCTGCGGTTCGTGCGCCGGGCGGCCCGCGCCGGGGTCTCGGTGGTCGTGGTGAACCGCGGCTGGACCCGAGGCGACGACCTCGCGGACGTCCGCGTCCAGGCCGGGGTCGCCGACGTGCTCACCGCCGTCGCGGACGCACGGGCCTGACGCGTCCCACCTCGGGCGGGCCGGGCTCAGCCGTCGCGGTCCTGCCAGCGCCGCCGCAGCTCGCCGAGGAGGTCCACGACGGACTGCTCGTCCTCGGGGCCGGGAGCGGCGTCCTCGTCGACCGCGGGCGGGACGTGCAGCATCCGGTCGCGCACCTGCTCGGGCGGGATCCGGGAGCCCAGGCGCAGGCCGTAGAGGGTGTCCTCGCGCTCGAAGTCCAGGTCGACGACCACCGCGGTGTGGTATTCCCCGTCGACGCCGACGAGCAGGACCTCCTCGCCGTGGTCGAGGCCGCGCACGAGGGCGGTCTCGGAGTGGCGCAGCACGAAGTCGGGCTCGCCGACGGTGCCGTCCCCGTCGCCCCCGGCCTCGTCAGCCAGGCCGCGGACCGGCACCGTGAGCGCGATCAGCTCCACGACGCCACTCCCCTCGCGGGCCACGCCCGCGTCCTGCGGCCACTCCCCCCGCGGCCGCGATGCGGACACGGTAGGTCCTCGCCCGGCCCGCGGCCAAGGGCGTGGGTCACGCAGCCGAATCCGGCGGACGGCCGTCCACCGGAGGACGCCTCAGGCGCGCGAGACGAAGATGTGCTGGGCCGACTCGTCGGTGATCTCGGCCGACTCCCCGCCCGACGCGAGCAGGTAGCCGGCGTCGGTGAAGGAGGCGGAGACGGTCTTGTCCGGGCGGGCGCCGACGCGCCGCAGGGCGCTCATCAGGGCCTCGTCCTTCTGCATCTCCTCGGAGATGCGACGCACGAGCACCACGACCTCCGAGCCGCTGCCCACCGCCGAGGCGAGGGGCTCGACGCCGTCGCGGAAGTCCTCACCGGTGGGTCCGCTGCCCAGCTCGTCGAGGCCCGGGATCGGGTTGCCGTAGGGCGACTCGGTGGGGTTCTCGAGCAGCTCCAGCAGGCGACGCTCCACGGTCTCGGACATGACGTGCTCCCACCGGCACGCCTCCTCGTGGACCATCTCCCAGTCGAGGCCGATGACGTCGACGAGCAGCCGCTCCGCGAGCCGGTGCTTGCGCATGACGCGGGTGGCCAGGACGCGGCCCTCCTCGGTCAGCTCGAGGTGGCGGTCGCCCTCGACCGTCAGCAGCCCGTCGCGCTCCATGCGCGCGACGGTCTGCGAGACCGTCGGGCCGCTCTGGTGCAGGCGCTCGGCGATGCGGGCGCGCAGCGGGACGATCCCTTCCTCGACCAGCTCGTAGATGGTCCGCAGATACATCTCGGTGGTGTCGATCAGGTCGCTCACGCAGCCATCCTCCCCCATAGCGGCCACAGTCGCCCGACCCGTACCCACGAGTCGGACGTCACGTCCTCGGCCGGGCCGTGGCCGGTCCGGTGCGCGGACGTGCTCCGGGCAGGGTGCCCGGGGACCGCGGAAGGTTACCCGAGGGCGAGCGGCAGCAGCATCGGGTGAGCAACGGACGCGCCCGACCTGCGAGCCTCGGGGCGTGACCTCGGTGATGTGGTTCCGCCGCGACCTGCGGCTCGCTGACAACCCGGCGCTGCTCGCGGCGGCCGAGGACGGCCCGGTGCTGCCGCTGTTCGTCCTCGACGACCGGCTGTGGGGCCCCGCGGGCCCGAGCCGGCGCGCCTACCTGGCCGCCAGCCTGCGCTCGCTCGACGCCTCGCTGCGACAGCGGCACACCGGGCTGGCCGTCGTCCACGGGGACCCGGCGGAGCAGGTCGTGGCCGCGGCCCGCGCCGCCGGCGCGAGCACCGTGCACGTGGCCGCCGACTACGGCCCCTACGGCAGCGCCCGCGACGAGGCGGTCGAGAAGGCGCTGGCGGACGCCGGGGTCGAGCTCGTCCGCACGGGGTCGCCGTACGCCGTGGCGCCGGGCCGCGTGAACAACGGCTCCGGCGAGCAGTACAAGGTCTTCACCCCGTTCTCCCGCGCCTGGGCCGACCACGGGTGGCGCGGCCCGGTCGACGCCCCCAGGGGCGGCTCGTGGCTCGGGCTCGAGGACCTGAGGGGCAAGGACGGCGCGGGCCCGCTGCACCCCGTGGACGTGCCCGACGTCGAGCTGCCCGAGGGCCTGTCCCTGCCCGAGGCCGGCGAGGCCGCCGCCCACCGCCGCTGGGAGGGCTTCCTCGACGACCTGGACGCCTACGACGAGCAGCGCAACGACCCGGGCCTCGACGCCACCAGCCGCATGTCCGTGCACCTGAAGTGGGGCGAGATCCACCCCCGGACGATGCTCGCCGAGCTCGGGCGGCGCCGCAGCGACGGCGCCCGGACCTACCGGACCGAGCTCGCCTGGCGCGAGTTCTACGCCGACGTCCTGCACCGGCGCCCGGAGACCGCGCACGACTACCTGCGCCCCGAGTTCGCCCGGATGGCCTACGACACCCCCGGCGACCAGCTCACCGCCTGGCAGGAGGGACGCACCGGCTTCCCGATCGTGGACGCCGGGATGCGCCAGCTGCGCGCGACCGGCTGGATGCACAACCGGGTGCGGATGATCGTGGCCAGCTTCCTGGTCAAGGACCTGCACCTGGAGTGGCAGCACGGCGCCCGCCACTTCATGCACTGGCTCGTGGACGGCGACCTGGCCTCCAACCAGCACGGCTGGCAGTGGACCGCCGGCTGCGGCACCGACGCCTCCCCCTACTTCCGCGTGTTCAACCCCACCGGCCAGGGCAAGAAGTTCGACCCGCAGGGCGTCTACGTGCGCCGGTGGGTCGAGGAGCTCTCCGACCCGCAGCAGGTCCCCGACCCGCACGAGCCCGACGCCGAGACCCGCGACCTCGTCGGGTACCCCCCGCCCCTCGTCGACCACAAGGAGGAGCGGCAGGAGTCGCTCGACCGCTGGCAGGCCATCCGCTGACCCCCGCCGGCGCGGTTCGGCTGCGCCGGCGGCCACGCCGCACCACGCGAACGGGCCAGACCGGCGCAAGCGCTTCCGCAGAACCGGTTTACCGGTAAGCCTGTGTGTGAGAACCTTGCTGCCATGGCTGGCAACGACGCGACCAACCCCCCGACCCCCGACAGCACCGGCACCGAGTGGTGGCGGCACGCGGTCATCTACCAGGTCTACCCCCGCTCCTGGGCCGACGCGAACGGTGACGGCGTGGGCGACCTGCCCGGCATCACCGCGCACCTGGAGCACCTGCGCGACCTGGGCGTCGACGCGCTGTGGATCTCCCCGTTCTACCGCTCGCCGCAGAACGACCACGGGTACGACGTCTCGGACTACCAGGACATCGACCCGCTGTTCGGCACCCTCGAGGACGCCGACGCGCTCGTCGCGCGCGCCCACGAGCTGGGCCTGCGGCTGATCGTGGACCTCGTCCCCAACCACTCCTCCGACCAGCACGCCTGGTTCCAGGCGGCGCTGGCCTCGAAGCCCGGCAGCCCCGAGCGCGCCCGCTACCTCTTCCGCGACGGCAAGGGCCCCGACGGGCTGGAGCCCCCGAACAACTGGCAGTCCGTCTTCGGCGGCTCCGCGTGGGACCGCGTGGCCGAGCACCCCGACGGCGACCCGGACGACCCGCAGTGGTTCCTCCACCTCTTCGACTCCTCGCAGCCCGACTTCGACTGGCGCAACCCCGAGGTCGGCGACATGTTCGAGGGCGTCCTGCGGTTCTGGCTGGACCGCGGCGTCGACGGCTTCCGGGTGGACGTGGCGCACGGCCTCTTCAAGGAGGAGTCGCTGCGCGACCAGGTCCGCGTCGAGGGCCAGAAGGGCGGGGCGTCCACGGGCGAGGACCCGCACTCGATGGTCGAGCGCGCCGAGCTGGACGAGCCGATGTGGGACCAGCCGGAGGTGCACGAGGTGTACCGCCGCTGGCACCAGGTCCTCGCCGAGTACCCCGGCGACCGGATGATGGTCGCCGAGGCGTGGACCTCGTCGGCGGAGTCGATGGCCCGCTTCGTGCGGCCCGACGAGTACCAGCAGACCTTCAACTTCGCCTGGCTCCTGGCCTCCTGGTCGGCGTCGGACTTCGCGGACGTCGTGCAGCACACCTTCGACGCCCTCGAGCCCGTCGGGGCCACCCCGACCTGGGTGCTCTCCAACCACGACGTCATCCGCCACGTCACCCGCTACGGCGGCGGGACGCTGGGCCTGGCCCGCGCCCGGGCCGCGACCATGACGATGCTGGCCCTGCCCGGCTCGGCCTACCTGTACCAGGGCGAGGAGCTCGGCCTGGAGCAGGTCGACGTCGCCCCCGAGCACCGCACCGACCCCAACTGGCTGCGGACCAAGGACACCGACGAGCCCGAGATCGGCCGGGACGGCTGCCGCGTGCCGATGCCGTGGTCCGGCACGTCCGCGCCGTACGGGTTCGGCCCGGGCGAGGGCCAGCCGTGGCTGCCGCAGCCCAGCGGCTGGGGCAGCCTCACCGTGGCCGCCCAGGAGACCGACCCCGAGTCGACGCTGGCGTTCTACCGCTCGGTGCTGACCGCCCGCCGCGGGCTGGCCGGCCTCACCGACTCGGTCAAGGTCACCCCGGTCACCGGCGACGTCCTCACCTTCACGCGCGGTGACCTCACCGTCGTCCTCAACTGCGGCAGCGAGCCCGTCGAGCTGCCCGCGGGCGAGGTCGTCCTCGCCAGCGGCCCGGTGGACGGCCCGCACCTGCCCGCCGACACGGCGGTCTGGCTGCGCGGCTGACGCACCGGCCCACACGACCCGGCCCCACGCGACGACGAGGCCCCTGCCCGATGGGCAGGGGCCTCGCGTCGTCGAGGAGCCGGGTCAGCCGGCGGGTTCCGGCTCGCGCGCGCCGGTGAGGGCCTCGTTGTAGCGACCCAGCTGGAGGGCGAGCCCCTCCACCTCGTCGTCGGTCCAGTCGGCGAGGCGGTCGGAGACCCACTCACGGCGGACCTCCTTCATCGGCTCCAGCCGCTCGCGCGCCATCGCGGTCACGCAGAGCAGGGAGGCCCGGCCGTCGTCGGGGTCGGGCTGCTTCTCCACCAGGCCCAGGTCGACGAGGTGGGTGACCTGGCGGCTGATCGCGCCCTTGTCGATCCCGAACACCTCGGCGATCACGGACGCCCGGACCGGCCCCTGCTCCTGCAGGTAGCTCAGCATCAGGTAGGACGCGGGCTGGAGCTGCGGGTGCACCGCGCCCGCCCGCGCGTTGATGACCTTGCGGACGCGGCGGATCAGCACCCCGACCTCTTGCTCGAGCTTCATCAGTGTCTCTGCGCGCGGTGTCGTCATCAGACCTCGAGCGTAGCGGCCTCCGTCGCGCGCGTGGCCGAGTGACGCAGATCCCCCGCCCCCGATCCCGTGGGGGCCGCCGGAGCGGCAGGGACGGCAGGGACGGCCTCGGCGGTCCGGGCGCCCGCCGGGGAGGACGCGGACCCGGCGCCCACCGTCGTGCGCAGCGGCACCTCCCGCATGAGCAGCACGGCCACGAGGGCGACCGCGGCCAGCGGGGCAGCCACGAGGAAGAGCAGGGAGAAGCCGTCGCCGTAGGCGTGCTCCACGACCGCAAGGACGGGCGCGGGCAGCGAGTGGGTCGAGGCGGTGCCCGAGACGTCCGAGGCGTCGATCCCGAGCGCGGCCAGGCCGGAGACGATGTCGGAGGTGACGCGGTGCGCGAGCAGCGCGCCGAGCGCGGAGACGCCGATCGAGCCGCCGAGCGTGCGGAAGAACGCCGCCACCGAGGAGGCGACGCCGATCCGGTGCAGCGGGACGGCGTTCTGGACCACGAGGACCAGGTTCTGCATCGTGGCGCCCAGGCCGACGCCCAGGACGGCCATGAAGAGCCCGATGACGACCAACGAGGTGGTCTCGTCGATGGTGGCGAGCAGGCCGAGGCCGACGACCACGAGGACCATGCCGCCCACGAGCCAGCGCTTCCAGAGGCCGGTGGCGGTGATGACCCGGCCCGAGGTGATGCTCGAGACGAGCAGCCCGCCGACCATGCAGATGCTCATGAGGCCGGCCTCGGTCGGGGTCATGCCTCGGGCGGTCTGGAAGTACTGCGAGAGGTAGACGGTGGCGCCGAACATGGCCACGCCGACCATGGCGGAGGCGATGACGGCGAGCACGATGACGCGGTCGCGGAACAGGTCGAGCGGGAGCACCGGGTCGCGCGCGACCTTGGCCTCCACGAGCACGGCGAGGGCCAGGACGACGACGGCGCCGCCGACCATGAGGGCGGTCGTGCCCGACACCCAGTCGAACTGGTCGCCGGCGAGGCTCACCCAGATGAGCAGCAGGCTGACGCCGCCCACCAGGAGCAGCGAGCCCAGGACGTCCACGTGGACCTCGCGGCGCGGCGCGGTCGGCAGGTGCAGCGTCCGCTGGAGGACGACCAGCGCGGCCACCGCGAAGGGCAGGCTCAACCAGAAGACACCGCGCCAGCCGAGCACCGAGTCCACGACGAGGCCGCCGACGAGCGGCCCGGAGACCGTGGCCACGGCGAAGACCGCGCCGAGGTAGCCGGAGTAGCGGCCGCGCTCGCGCGGGCTGACGATCGTGCCGATCACCACCTGGACCAGCGCGAGGATGCCGCCGGCGCCGACGCCCTGGAGGGCGCGGGCGGCGATGAGCACGCTCATGGACGGCGCGAACGAGGCCAGCAGCGAGGCCAGCACGTAGATGCTCAGGCCCAGCTGGACCAGCAGCTTCTTGCTCACGAGGTCGGCCGTCTTCCCCCACAGCGGGGTGCTCACCGTGGTGGTGAGCAGCGTGGCCACGACGACCCAGGTGTAGCCGGTCTGCGAGCCGTCCAGGTCCGCCACGATCGTGGGGAGCGCGTTCGTGACGACGGTGCTGGAGAGCATGGCGACGAACATCGCCAGCAGCAGGCCGGACATGGCCGTGAGCACCTCGCGGTGCGTCATCGGCGTCGCCTCGGCCGCGACGGGGGCGGCGGCCGGAGCTGCGACAGGGTGGTCGGAGGAGTGCGGCACGGGACCTCGGTTTCGCGAGCGGGAATGACTGTTGCCTCCGACAACCATATGTCGGAGGCAACTATTCCGCACCGCGTCCCGCGTCACACGGTCCGGTGGAAACGCCCCGGCGCCCGGCGCCCACCCCTCGGGGGCACCGGACGCCGCAGGACGTCGTGGAGCCGGCTCGCGCGTGCGCGAGCGCCGGTCAGGCCGCCTGCGTCCAGACGCTGACGCTCACCGGGTGGCCGGCCCAGTCGACCTCGACCCGGCACAGCTCCTGCTCCTCGCCGCCGGTGAACCGGCCGGTCACCGTGACCGGGAGGCCCAGGGACGACGGGGCGGGCACGAGGCTCTTCACGTTGCCGCCCACCACGTTGACGAGCTCGCCGACGGTGTCGTCGAGGTCGGCCTCGCTGACCTCGGTGACCATCAGCATCTGCTGGG
Organism: Nocardioides sp. GY 10127; assembly: GCF_004919085.1. Classification (GTDB taxonomy): domain Bacteria; phylum Actinomycetota; class Actinomycetes; order Propionibacteriales; family Nocardioidaceae; genus Nocardioides. The sequence goes on from NZ_STGL01000012.1 coordinate 24,034, forward strand.
CCATCCGCTCGGCGGCGTCCCGGCTGCACTCGACCACGACCTGGCCGGTCCACGAGCCCAGCACCGCGATCGTCGCGTGCACCGCGGCGTCGGCGGAGCCGTCCGCGGGCGGCGGCACGTCGCCGGCGTCCAGGAACGTCGCCCACACCTCGTCGGCGATGGTCTGCAGGTCCTCCACGGAGACGGGGTGCTCCCCCGTCGTCCACGGGTCGTCGATGGTGGTCATGCGGCGCTCCTCGAAGGGTCCAGGCCGAGGATGTCGAGCTTGTCGGCCATCGCCTCGGCGGTGAAGGGCTTGATGAGGTACTCGTGGGCGCCGGCCGCGAGGGCACGCACCACCTGGTGACCCTCCGACTCCGTGGTCACCATCATCAGCGTCAGGTTGCGCCACTCGGGGCGCTGCCGCGTGGACTGGACGAACGTCAGCCCGTCCATCACCGGCATGTTCCAGTCCACGGTGCACAGGGTCGGGAGCTCGTGCGGCTCGAGGCCGCCGAGCACGTCGAGCGCCTCCTGGCCGTCGCCGGCCTGGAGGATCTCGAAGCCCGCCTGCTGGAGCAGGCGGCCGATCATCATGCGCATCGCGCGCGAGTCGTCGACGACGAGGGCGCGCACGTCAGATCGCCCTCCGCGCGCCCAGCCCGGCGAGGCCGGCCAGCGGCGCGGTGCCGGTCGCCGGCGCTGCGGCGCCGGCGCCCTTCGGCCGGTTCACGGTGAACCGGCCGATCATGGTGCGGTCCCACGAGTCGTCCAGGCCCAGCGTCGTCTCGGCGCCGCCGAGGAAGAGGTAGCCCTGCGGGTCCAGCACCTGGCGGACCCGGCCGAGCACCTGCTTCTTGGTGGCGGCGTCGAAGTAGATGAGGACGTTGCGCAGGAACACGACGTCGAAGACCGGCATGGGCGGGTACGGCGCCGCCAGGTTGAGGGTCTGCACCCGCACCATCGAGCGGAGCTGGTCGTTGACCCGCCAGCCGGTGCCCTCGCGCTGGAAGTACTTCACCAGCATGGGCGCCGGCATGCCGCGGCCCACCTCGAGCTGGCTGTAGCGGCCCTCGCGGGTGCGGTCGACCATGCTCTGGGCGAGGTCGGTGGCGACGATCTCGACGCGCCAGCCGAGCGGCACGACGTGCTCGGCGGCCAGCATCGCGATCGTGTAGGCCTCCTGGCCCGAGGAGCACGCGGCCGACCAGATGCGGATCGTCCGGCTGTGGTTCGGGCGCTGCATGAGCTCCTGGAAGATCGTGCCGGAGAGCGCCTGGAACGGCTCGCGGTCGCGGAACCACGAGGTCTCGTTGGTGGTCATCGCCTCGACCACCTTGGCGGTCTCGCGGGCACCCTCGGGACGGCGCAGGCGGTCCACGTAGGCGTTGACGTCGGCGTCCCCCGCGGCCTGCGCGAGCGAGCGCAGCCGGGAGTCGACGAGGTACTCCTTGCCCTGCTCGAGGACGATGGCCGACTCGCGGCGCACCAGGTCGGCGACGAAGCGGAAGGCCTCGGCGGAGAGGGTCATGACAGGACTCCTGAGGTGAGGGTCGTGCGCGGCGAACCGGCGTGGCCCGACGGGGCCGTGAGCGAGGAGGAGGGGGTGCTGGACGTCCGGGAGGGCAGCAGGGGGCGGTGCTGCCGGACCCGGTCGACGATGGCCGGCGCGATCGCCGGGAGGGGCAGGACGTCGGCGGGGACCCCTGCGGAGAGGACGGCGCCGGGCATGCCCCAGACGACGCAGGTGGCCTCGTCCTGGACCAGGACGGACCCGCCGCCGGCGTGGATGCCGACCGTGCCCAGGGCACCGTCGGAGCCCATCCCGGTCAGCACGACCGCGAGCACGTGCTCGGCGCCCCAGGTCTCGGTGACGGAGCGGAAGAGGACGTCCACGGCCGGGCGGCAGTAGTTCTCCGGAGCTGCCTGGTCGAGCACCGTGGTCACGACGTCCCCGTTGCGGCGCAGGCGCAGGTGGTAGTCACCGGGCGCCAGGTCGACGGTGCCCGGGGCGACGCGCTCGCCGCCCGCGGACTCCCGCACGTGCAGCGGGACCTTCTGGTCGAGCCGGTCCGCGAACGCCTTGGTGAAGACCGGCGGCATGTGCTGGACGACGACCACCGGCACGGGCAGGTCGGCCGGCAGCCCCTCGAGGACCCGGGTGAGGGCCTCGGGCCCGCCGGTGGAGACCCCGATGGCCAGGACGTCGATCCGCGACCGTCCCGCGGCCGCTCCGGCCCGGACGACCGGCGCGGCCGGGGTGCGGCCGAGGAGGGCGTGCTCGCCGGCGTGGGCCGACGCGGCCTGCCCGGGAAGGGCCGGGTGGGCCGAGTGCGTCCCGTGCAGCGGCGAGCCGGAGCCCGGCTGGGTCGCGCGGCTGCGGGCGGCGTCCTCGCGGGAGGTGCCGGCGGGGCCGAAGATGCCCGGTCGCGGCACCGCGGGGGTGCTGCGGCGGCGGCCGACGAGGGCGACGACCTTGGGGATCAGCTCCTCGCGGACGGCGGCCATCGAGGCCTGGACCGAGCCGACGTTGGCCGGCTTCGTCACGTAGTCGCTGGCACCGAGCTCGAGGGCCTGGAGGGTGGCCTGGGCGCCGCGCTCGGTGAGCGTGGAGAACATGACCACGGGCAGCCGGATGCCGCGCTTGCGCATCTCGCCGAGGGTCGCGATGCCGTCCATCTCGGGCATCTCGATGTCCATGGTCACCAGGTCGGGCTTGAGCTGCTCCATCTTGGTGAGGGCCGCGACGCCGTTCACGGCGGTGCCCACGACCTCGATGCGCTCGTCCGCCGCGAGGACGTCGGTGACGAGGCGGCGGATGACGACCGAGTCGTCGACCACGAGCACGCGGATCTTGCTCATCGCACTCTCCTGGGGGCGCTGGGACGGTGGGGCTGGTCTTGCGGGGTGCTGCTCTTGCGGGGTGGGGGCCGCCGCCCGGCCGGGCCGGGCGGCGGTCGCCTCACAGGCGGAACTGGTTGACCAGTGCCCGCATCTCGCCGGCCATGCGGGCCAGGTCCGCTGCGGAGCCACTGGTGGCATCGGCAGCCGCCTGGGTGTCCTGAGCCGCACGAGCGACGCCGGTCACGTTGTCGGCGATCGCCGAGGAGCCCGTGGCCGCCTCGGCGACGCTGCGGCTCATCTCGTTCGTGGTGGCGGTCTGCTCCTCCACGGCGGAGGCGATGGTGGCCTGGGTGTCGTTGATCTGGCCGATGATCTCGGCGATCGTCGCGATGGCCGCCACGGCAGCCTCGGTGTCGGACTGGATCGCCTCGATCCGCTGGCCGATGTCCTCGGTCGCCTTGGACGTCTCCTGGGCCAGCTCCTTGACCTCGTTGGCGACGACGGCGAAGCCCTTGCCGGCCTCGCCGGCACGCGCGGCCTCGATGGTGGCGTTGAGGGCCAGCAGGTTGGTCTGCTCGGCGATCGAGTTGATGACCTTGATGACGTTGCCGACCTCGTAGGAGGACTCGCCGAGCTTGGCCACGGTGGTGTTGGCCGACTCGGCGGCCACCACGGCCTGGGCGGCGACGCCGGCGGCGTTGGTGGCGTTCTGGGCGATCTCCCGGATCGAGGCGGACATCTCCTCGGTGCCGGTGGCGACGGTCTGGACGTTGCGGCTGACCTCGTCCGCGGCGGCGGCCACGAGGCCGGCCTGCGAGCTCGACTCGCTCGCGGAGCCCTTCATCTGCGCCGAGACGCTGGAGAGCTGGTCGGAGGCCGAGCTGAGCGAGTCCGCGCCCGAGCCCATGCTGCGCAGGGTGGTCGACAGCGAGTCCAGCGTCCGGTTGAGGGCGCTGCCCAGTCGCCCGATCTCGTCGGCGGAGTCGACCTGGACGCGGGAGCCCAGCTCGCCGTCGGCGACCTGGTCGAGGACCAGGGCGGTGCGGGTCAGCGGGCGGCTGATCCGGCGCGAGATGAGGACCGCGAGGAACGCCGAGACGACCGCGGAGGCGACGAGGGTGAGCATCATCGTGAGCCGGGCGTTGCTGGCCGAGGTGTCGAGGCCCTCGGACGCGGCGGCGAGGCGCTCGTCGAGCACCGCCCGCAGCTCGTCCAGGGCCGCGTCGAGCTCGTGGTTGGAGTCGGTCACCGCGGTGACGCCGTCTGAGCCGGAGACGTTCTCGGAGCCGCCGGTCAGCGACAGCACGTAGTCGTAGTAGCCCTGGGAGCTGGTCTCGAGGGAGTCGACCTTGTCCGCCACCTCGGTGGGCAGCGTCAGCCCCTGGAGCATCGCGATGACGTCCTGGGCGCTCTTGACGTCGTCGATCGCGTCCGTGTTCGCGGTCTCCTGCTCACCGTCGATCAGGTAGCGGAACGCGTCCGCCTTGATCTCGGAGTTGCGGTTGTCGAGGTGGTAGAGCTCCGCGACCGCGAGGGCCAGGGTCGCCTGGTCGTCCTCCGCCTGCAGCTGCGAGCCGATGCCCACGCTGGTGGTGGCGAACAGGAGGACGGCGGGCAGGAAGGCCACGACGGTGAGCGCGGTGAGCTTGCGACCGACCGAGAGGTCCGCGAGGAACCGTCGTCGGGGAGCGGCGCCGCCGGCCGACGGCGGGGCCGTCGAGGAGGCGATCGGGGGATCGGCGAGCAGGGTCATGGTGGTGGTTCTCCTCGGGGAGCGTGACGACGTCACGGGCCGCCGGCTTCGCGCCGACGCTGGGTGGGTGGTGCGGAGCCGGCCCGGGACGACGTGCTGGCCGTCCCGGCCGACGGGGAAGGGGGGCGGCTCAGGCCGCGTCGAGCCCGCCGATGGCGCGGTGCGTGTCGAGCAGCAGCATCAGCCGCTTCTCGAGCTTGCAGACGCGCTCGACGACGGCACGGACGGCGGCCGGCACCGTCTCGGGCGGGGTCTCGAAGGAGTCGGCCGGCGGCTCGAGGACGTCACCGATCTCGTCGGCGACCAGCGAGACGGCGCTGCCGTCGGCGGTGCGGACCACGATGTTGACGGTCTTGCCGTCCGCGTCGCGGTCGACCATGCCGAGCCGGCGGCGCAGGTCGATCGAGGTGACGATCTGGCCTCGCAGGTTGAGCAGGCCGGAGACCTCCCGCGGCGCCAGGGGGACGCGCGTGACCTCCTGGGCCCGCAGCACCTCCTGGACGCTCTCGACCGGGACGCCGAACAGGTGCCCGCCGACGGTGAACGTGCAGAACTGGGACATCGGGGTGCTCCTCAGGCGGACCACGCCAGCGACGGCGCGGGGGTGAGTCGGGCCGCGATCGCGGCGATGTCGACGAGCTCGGTGACGTGCTCCTGGACGACGGCGGAGTCCGAGCCGCCGTTCTCGATGCGGACGGCGAGGTCCGACTCGACGATGTCGAGGATGTCGTCCACGACCACACCGAGGAGCTGGCCCTCGGAGCGGCAGACGACCACGCGCAGGGCGGAGTCCGGGTCGGCGAAGCCGCCGCCGGTGCCCAGCTCGTTGGCCAGCCACACCATCGGCAGGATCTGGCCGCGGTACTGCACGACCTCCTGCTGGCCGGCGCGCTCGACGCGGTCGGGCTTCATCTCCTCGAGGCGGTCGACCGCCGAGACCGGGATCGCCGCGCGCCGGCCCGAGCCGACGTCCACGACGAGGACGGAGGTGGACTCGGCCGCGCTGAGGTCGATGCTCGCCATGGACAGGTCCTCGCCGCTCTCCAGGTTCATGCCCGAGCTGCGGGCGATGGCGGTGACGTCGAGGATCAGCGCGACGGAGCCGTCGCCCATGATCGTCGCGCCGGAGTAGGTCGACAGCGAGCGCAGCTGGCTCGAGAGCGGCTTCACCACGATCTCCTCGGTGTCGAGGATGTCGTCGACGACGAGGCCGTACTCCTGGTTGTCGGCCTGGAGCACCACGATGTAGGTGGCGCCGGGCTCGTGCGGCTCGAGGCCGAGCTGCTCGCGCAGGTCGACGAGGGGCAGCAGCTTGCCGCGCAGCCGGTACACGGGGGCGCCGTGCACGGTCTCGATCGCGACCTTGGACTGCTCGGCGTCCAGGCGGACCAGCTCGAGGAGGTTCACCTGCGGGATCGCGTAGCGGTGCTCCGCGGAGGTGACGACCAGCGCGGGGATGATCGCCAGGGTCAGCGGGATGCGGACCCGGACCGTGGTGCCCTCGCCGTGGGCGGTGACGATGTCGATCGTCCCGCCGATCTTCTCGATGTTGGTGCGGACCACGTCCATGCCGACGCCACGGCCGGAGACGTTGGTGACCGCGGCAGCCGTGGAGAAGCCCGGCTGGAAGATCAGCTGGACAGCCTCGTGGTCGGAGAGACGAGCGGCCTTGTCCTCGGTGAGGAGGCCCTTCGAGACCGCCTTGGCGCGCAGCGCCGAGGGGTCCATGCCCTTGCCGTCGTCCGTGATCTCCAGGTTGACCTGGCCGCCCTCGTGGAACGCGCGCAGGGTCAGCGTGCCCTTGGCGGGCTTGCCGGCGGACGTGCGGTCCTCCGGGCCCTCGATGCCGTGGTCGATGGAGTTGCGGACGAGGTGGGTCAGCGGGTCGCGGATCGCCTCGAGGATGGTCTTGTCGAGCTCGGTCTCGCGACCCTCCATCTTGAGCTCGACGTTCTTGCCGAGCTGGACGGAGAGGTCGCGGACGACGCGGGGCAGCTTGCTCCACACGTTGTCGATGGGCTGCAGGCGCGTCTTCATGACGCCCTCCTGGAGCTCGCCCACGATGAGGTTGAGCCGGTGCGTGGTGTGGGCCAGCTCGGAGTTCTCCGTGGCCGCGGCACGCTGCAGCATCTGGTTGCGGGTGAGGACGAGCTCACCGACCATCGTCATGAGCGAGTCGAGGAGGCCCACGTCGACGCGGATGGTGGAGTCCGCCACGGAGCGGCGCGGCTCGCCGGTGCCCGGCTCGGCCGGCGCGGCGTCGTGGTGCTCCTCGACCGGGTCCGGCACGGCCTCGAGCGTGCGGGCCGGCTTGGGGGCCTCGGCCACGGGCTCGGCGACCGGGGCGGCGGGGGCGGCGGGCGTCTCGGCCACGGGCTCGGCGGGCGTCTCGACGGCCGGCTCCGCGGGGGCCTCCTCCGCGACGACCTCCGCGACGACCTCCGCGACGACCTCCGCGGGTGCCTCCGCGGGTGCCTCCGGCGCGGCCGTCTCGGCAGCGGCAGCGGGGGCGGCGACCTCGTCGGCGCTGCCGCCGTCGAGGACGTGCTGCACGCGGGCGACCAGCTCGGTGTAGGCCGCGCCGGCCTCCCCACCGTTCTGCTCGATGGTGGCCAGCAGGTCCCGGACGGCGTCGACGACGTCCAGGAGGATCGTCGTGATGCCCGGGGTCAGCGTCAGCTTCCCGTCACGCAGACGGGCCAGGAGGCTCTCACCGACGTGGGTGACGCTCTCCAGGGTGCCGAAGCCGAGGAACCCGCTGGTGCCCTTGATCGTGTGGATCGTGCGGAACACGCCGGACAGCAGGTCGCGGGAGGTGGGGTCCTGCTCGAGGGCCACCAGGTCCCGGTCCAGCTGGTCGAGGTTCTCGTGGCTCTCGATCAGGAACTCAGAGACGATGTCCTCGAGGCCGCTGAGGGCCGAGGAACCCGCGTCCGCGGGGTTGTCCTGGGACGAGTTGCTCATGTCTGTGGCTGCCTCTCGAAGTTCGCCGAAGTCCCAGGTCGATTCGGCAGAACGAGAGGTCGGCTGAGGAAAACCCCAGCCCAGCGGACCGCCCGGGACGGAAGCCCCGGGAGATCTCAGCGCCGGCGAGCGGCGCGGCCGCCGGACGTCGGCGGCGCAGCGTGCGTCAGCGCTTGTCGCGCAGCGCGCGGGCCAGGGAGGCGACCTGCTCCTCGCTGGCGGCGGCCGCGGCCTGGTTGCTCGACTCGAGCTCGGCCAGGAGCTCCGCGCGGTTGACGGCGACGGAGCGGGGTGCGTCGATTCCGATGCGGACGACGTCCCCCCGGATCTCGAGCACGGTCACGGTGACGTTGTCGCCGATGACGACGCTCTCACCGACACGGCGGCTCAGGACCAGCATGCAGGCGAGGTTACCCGGAAGTCGGGCGCGGTGCGCGACAACCCGGGCGCGGACACGTCACCGCTGTGTGAACAGTCCCGACACCCACTCCCCCGACGGTGTGCGGGCCCGGACGCACCGCGTCCCCGGTCGGCGGGCGCGCGGGGCGCCGGCCGACCGGGGACGCGGGTCGGGCAGGGGTGGTTCCTCCGAGGGCGCTCAGCCGAGCAGCGGCGTGGCCGTCGAGAGCGAGGCGTCGTCCAGGATGACCTGGGCCGCCTGGAGCGTGGTGCGGTTGACCAGCACCGGCGCGAGCAGGTTCGCGGTGGTGGCGGCCAGGGACTCGCCGGCCGTGAGCACAACGAGGAGCAGGACGTCGTCCGCCGACTCCAGCCCGAGCTCCTCCTGGGTCGCGTCGTCGACCAGCGGGGCGTAGTCGGGGAAGAAGCCGTGCGGCGGCACCACGAGGAAGCGGGTGTCGTCCTCGAGGGAGCGCAGCGCGGACAGGACGCCGTCGTCGTCCAGGGCGTCGAGCACGAACCGGCGGTGCCCGGGGAAGCCGGGCATGGGCCGGACCATGGTGATCACCGACTCGGTCGGCGTGGGGGTGGTCGTCACAGCGGTGGTCCTCCGGAGCGCGGGGGGCGTGGTCGTCCGGGTCTTCTGCGCGCCGCCCTCCGGTCGGTGCGGCACCCGGCTCGTCGTCGCGATCATCGCAGAAAGTCCACGAGGCTCGGCTGGACGACGCGCGCGGTCGAGGCGAGAGCGGCCTGGTAGGCCACCTGGCTGACCTGGAGGTCGACCATCGCGGCCGGCAGGTCGACGTCCTCGATGTCGGACAGGGAGATCTGTATCCCGTACACGGAGTCCCCGGCCTTGGTGACGGCCGCGTCCGCGCGGGAGTAGGTGGCGCCGACCCGCGAGATGACGTCGCGCAGCGTCGACATCCGGTCGCTGCTCTGGTCGATGGCGGCCCGGATGCCGGTGGTGTCGCCGGCGCGCAGGGCGGTGGACAGGGCGTCGAGCTCGTCGAAGACGGAACCGGCGCCGTCCCCGAAGACCTCCGGGCCCTCGACGTCCACCCGCACGCGGACGCCGTCGGCGACCGTGCGCTCCACGCCTCCCGGGGAGCCGATCCACGTGCCCGTGGCGTCGTAGGCCCGGGTCCCGCTGGTGACGCCGCCGAAGATCGGGCGGCCCAGGTAGGTGGCGTTGGCGTCGTCGAGCAGGGACGCCTTGATCTGGTCGATCTCGGCGGCCATCGCGTCGCGGCCGGCCTGGGAGGTGTTGTCGCTCGCGCCGCCGAGCGCGATCTCGTTGACGCGACGCATGCTGTCGTTGACCCCGGTGAGGGTCGACTCCACGTTGGAGAGCCACGACAGGCCGTCCTGCCCGTTGCGCACGTGCTGCTGGGCGCGGGCGAGCTCGGAGCGCATCCGCATCGACACCACGGTGTCGGTGGGGTTGTCCGAGGGCCGGTTGATGTTCTTGCCGGTGGCCATCTTCTCCTGGACGTTCGCCACGCGGTTGAGCCCGCCCTGCAACCCCGACATGGAGTTGCGCAGCATGATGTTCTGGGTGACCCGGAGCATGACCATCAGCGCACCAGCCCTGTCCTGTTGATGAGGGTGTCGAGCACGTCGTCGACGGTGCTCATGACTCGTGCCGCGGCCTCGTAGGCACGCTGGGCGGCGACCATGTCCACCATCTCCTCGTCGAGGTTGACGCCGGAGAGCTGCTCCTTGGCGGTGTCGACCTGGGTGGTGAGCAGCTGCTGGGTGTCGGTGAGCCGCTTGGCCGAGGAGACCTGGGTGCCCAGGCCGCTCACCAGCTGCTGGTAGGCCCGCTCCGCGTCGCCCGAGGCGCCGAGCTGGTCGGCGATGCTGCCGTCCAGCGTGCCGGAGGTGGAGGAGGCCACGACCTGGCGCTCGGTCACCGCGACCGACAGCGAGCCGGCCGGGTCCGTCGGGTCGTAGGTGAAGAAGTCGAGCCCGGCCGCGCCGTCCTGGTCGAAGCCGGAGGTGTGCAGCGCGTTGACGGTGTCGGCGAAGTCCTTCGCCACGGTCGCGAGGTCGTCCGCGTAGCCGGGGAGCGTGACGTTGAGCAGCTCGGTGGAGGCGCCGAGGGAGCCGGAGAGGTCCTGGGTGAGCGGCGTCGTGGTCGCGTCCAGGGTGATCTCGTAGCTGACGGGGCTGCCGTCGGCGGACCCGTCGGGGTTGATGCCCGAGGCGACCGCGAGGGTGCCGGCCTTCATCCCGTCGACGAGCTGGACACCGCCCACGCTCACGTCGAGGCCACCGTCGGCCCGCTCGGTGGCCGTGCCACCGGTGATGGTGGTGAGCTTCTTGGCGAGCAGGTCGCGCGTGTCGTAGAGCGAGCTCGTGTCGGTGCCGTCGAGGCGTCCCGCGTTGATCGCGCGGTTGGTGTCCGCGAGCTCGGCGGCGATCGTGTTCACGTCGTTGACGTGCCCCTGCACCGTCAGGCGCTGGGTCGCCTCCTCGGAGGTGATGTTGGCGGCCTGGGCGGAGAAGGCGTCGGCCACGGCGGCGCCGCTGGCGATGACCTGGCCGCGGGCGGCGGTGCTGCTCGGGTCGTTGGCCAGGTCGTCCCAGGTCGCGCGGAAGTCGGCCAGGGCCGCGGAGACACCGGAGTCGCCGGGCTCGCCGACCCCGCTCTCGACGCGGGCCAGCACGGTGGCGCGGGTGGACAGGTAGGACAGCTTGGCGTTCTCGGTGCGGGAGCGGGACTCCAGCAGCGAGTCCGACAGCCGGAGGACGCCGGCGGTCTTCACGCCGCCGTCGGGGCCGGTGTAGCGCGACCACATCGCGGGGACCGAGGGCGCGCCGATGGTCTCGCCGGTGACGCGGCGGCGGCTGTAGCCCTCGACGCCGACGTTGGCGACGTTGGAGGCGGCGTTGTCGATCGCCACGCGCTGGTAGCGCAGGGCGGACAGGGCCGACTGGAGGGAGGAGAGGGTGCCGCTCATGGCTTCACAGGCTCCCGTCGAAGAGTCGGGCGACGCGGTTGCCGCCGACGGCGTGGCCGTCGCTGGCGTAGCTGGTGGGCTCGTCGAGCTCGGCGAGGGCGGCGCGGGCCGCCTGCCAGCCGACGGTGAGCAGGTCGCGGTTGGTCTCGGCCATGTCGGTGAGCCGGTTGGTGGTCGCGGTGAAGGCCTCGCGGTGCTCGAGCAGGATGGAGCGCCACGGCTCCTCGCTGGCGTCGGCCAGGTCCTTGAGGGACGGCGAGGGGGCCAGGCCGAGGGCGGCGGCGGCCTCGTCGGCCGCGACGGCACGGAGGATCTCGGTCTGGCGGATCGTGTCCAGGACCGCCTCGACGTCGCTGGCGGCGCGAGCGAGGTGGTCCGACCGGTGGTTGGTGAGCAGCAGCTGCTCGACCTCCAGCCGGTAGAGCAGGGTGTCCAGCAGCTCGCGTTCGCGCCACAGGACGAGGGCCAGCTTCTCCACGCGGGGCTCCAGGTGTCATCTCGGGACGGCGGCGCCGCTCCCCTGTCCGGGGCCCGGCGGCGAGGCTCGGGGTCTCGCACACCGCCCATCGGCGTGGGTGAGGGTCACCTGAGCCGTTCCCCGGGCCGCGAGAGTCACGGGCCTGCCTCCACTGCTGCACTCCGCCGCCGCACCCCGCCCCCGCCTCCCGGCAGGCCCTCACCCTCCGCTCCCTGCGCCCGCGCGCGAGGGCGGGCCGGCATCCCCCTGGGTCCCGAGGAGACCGGGACGGGCCGTCGACGCTCGTCCGCAGGTCTCCCCGAACGAGCAAGGAACGAGCCCCCAGGAGCGTCCTGGAACCCCTGGAACAGCCCTGGAAGCAGGGGTTTCCGCAAGGTAAGGGGTTGGTTCGACAAGGTACCGACAAGGAAGGCCCAAGAGTCCTTCATCGGGGCTCACAAACGGTTGCGCAGGGTTCACAGTTCTCTTGTCGCCAGGTTCGAGGGACGAGCCCGGCGGAGGACACAGAACTTCCCCTGACACCCCGAGGAGCCGATCGTGACCCCCAGCGCACGCATCGTCGAGACCGAGCACACCACCGTCGTCCTGGACGACCAGGCCCGCGAGGCCCTGGCGGTCGACCACATGGCGCTCGTCTCCCACATCGTCCGCGAGACCATGGGCCGCGTCCCGGCCCACGTCTCCCGGGACGACCTGACCTCGGCCGGTCTCACCGCCCTGGTCAAGGCCGCCCAGGCCTACGAGGCCGAGCGGGGTGTCCCCTTCACCCGGTACGCCGCCTCCCGCATCCGCGGCGCCATCCTCGACGAGCTGCGCGGCATCGACTGGGCCTCCCGCTCCGTCCGCCGCCGCGGCCGCGACCTCGAGGCCGCCCGCTCCTCCCTCGCCGCCGAGCTCGGCCGGGCCCCCGAGGTCCACGAGGTCGCCGCCCGCGCCGGCATGTCGGTCGCCGACGTCGAGAACAACGACGGCGACGTGGCCCGCGCCAACGTCCTCTCCCTCCAGGGCTCCGAGGTCTCCTTCGAGGAGGTGCTCGTCAGCAGCACCCCCGAGCCGGGCCAGCTCGTCGAGCACCGCGAGCGCCTCGAGTACCTCGTCGACGCGATCGCCGAGCTCCCCGAGCGGATGCGCGTCGTCGTCCAGGAGTACTTCCTCGCCGAGCGCCCGATGGCCGAGATCGCCGAGACCCTCGGGGTCACCGAGTCCCGGATCTCCCAGATCCGCGCCGAGGCCCTCGTCCTCCTCCGGGACGCCCTCAACAGCGCCCTGGACCCCGACCTGGTCGCCGCGCACCCCCGCCCCCAGGGCTGCGCCGCCCAGCGCCGCTCGGCCTACTTCGCCGCCGTCGCCGCGCGCCACGCCACCGGCCGCACCCAGGGCCGCACCGCCGTCGCCGGCATCGCCTGAGCCACCGGCCGGCACTCACCAGCCACCGGCCCCGGCCGGTCGGACGGTCTCCCAGGACCGTCCAGCAGCACCATCCAGCACCATCCAGCACCATCCAGCACCATCCAGCACCATCCAGCACCATCCAGCACCCGCCGGCTCCCGCCGGCACAGCTGCTCCCGTCGTCATCGTCGACGACGTCCGCCTCTGTCACACCCGTGCACGCCACCGTCCCCCTCGGCGTCACGGCCCCAGGACACGCCTCACCCCTGCCCGCACCCGCGGGGAGGGGGCGGAGCAGCGCAGCCCATGGACGGGCTTCGTGACTCACTTCCAGGAAGGGAACCACCATGAGTCTTCGCATCAACACCAACGTCGACGCGATCAACACCTACCGCAACCTGCAGTCGACGCAGAGCTCGATGAGCAAGTCGCTGGAGAAGCTCTCCAGCGGTTTCCGCATCAACCGCGCCGCCGACGACGCCTCCGGCCTGGCCATCTCCGAGGGCCTGCGCTCGCA
>NZ_STGL01000013.1 GCF_004919085.1 Nocardioides sp. GY 10127
CATGGCTGACATTGATCACCTCAGAAGGCTTGATGAGCGTGTCGGCCCCCTTATTACAAGTAAGGCGCTCTACCAACTGAGCTACACCGGCGAGCCCGACCGGCTCGCACCGGACGGGTCGCGGAGCAGGATAGCCAGGACCGTCCGGTGATCGAGCACTCACCCACGCGGTGACCCGCACGACACACTCGTTCGGCACAGTGGCCCCATGACCGACCAGCCCTCGCCCGATCTGCTCCGCGAGCCGCACCACGACGGGTCCCCGCTGTACTGCGACGCCGAGACCCCGACGATCGGCTGGGCCGTCAAGGTCCGCGTCCGCACCGACCCCGCGGACCCCACCACACAGATGTGGATCCGCACCACCTACGACGCCGAGCCGGTCTACCACCAGTGCGTCCAGGTGCACCGCGACGACCTGCCCGCGGGCTCGTCGTGGTGGGAGGGCGAGCTGCCGGTGCACAACCCGGTCACGCACTACCGCTTCCTCCTCGCGGACGACGCGGGCGCGCAGCGCTGGCTGACGGCGGCCGGGCTGGTCGAGCACGACTGCTCCGACACCTTCGACTTCCGGCTCTCCACCCACCCCGAGGCACCGGCGTGGGGCCGCGACGCTGTCGTCTACCAGATCTTCCCGGACCGGTTCGCCCGCTCGGCGGCCGCCGACGAGCGTCCCACCCCGTCCTGGGCCGTGCCGGCCGCCTGGGACGACACGGTGGTCTTCGAGGGCACCGACCCGCGCACGCCGCTGCAGCTCTTCGGCGGCGACCTGGACGGGGTGGTGGAGCACCTCGACCACGTCGCCGACCTGGGCGTGACCGTGCTCTACACGACGCCGGTCTTCCCCGGTGAGTCCAACCACCGCTACAACGCCTCCACCTTCGACGGGGTCGACGAGCTGCTCGGCGGGGACGCCGCCTACGAGCGGCTCTCCGCCGCCGTCCACGAGCGTGGGCTGCGCCTGCTGGGCGACCTCACCACCAACCACACCGGGGACACGCACGAGTGGTTCCGGGCGGCCGCGGCCGACGAGGACGCCCCCACCCGGGACTGGTACTGCTTCCGCCCCCAGGGCGGCTACGAGACGTGGATGGGCCACCACACGCTGCCCAAGCTCAACCACACGAACGCCGACATGCGCGCGGCGATGGTCGAGGGGCCGGACTCCGTGGTGGCGAAGTGGCTGCGGCCGCCCTTCGACGTCGACGGCTGGCGCATCGACGTCGCGAACATGACGGGCCGACTGGGCGCGGTCGACGTCAACCACGAGATCTCGCGGGCGGTGCGCCGCACGGCCGAGGCCGAGCGCGAGGACGCCTGGGTCATCGGCGAGCACAACCACGACGCCTCGGGCGACCTCGACGGGGACGGCTGGCACGGCACGATGAACTACTCGGGCTTCTCCTGGCCGGTGTGGTCGTGGGTGCGTGACCCCGAGACCTCCGCCCGCCCCTTCGGCCGGCCGCTGGCGGTGCCCCGCCGCGGCGGCGCGGCGGTGCTCGCCACGCTGCGCGAGTGGGCCGCCCGGTACGGCTGGCGGGCCACCGCTCAGTCCTGGAACATCCTCGGCAGCCACGACTCCGCCCGCATCCGCACGCAGGTGGGCGGGGACGCCGCGGTGCACCGCGTCGCCGCGGGCCTGCAGTTCACGCTCCCCGGCGTGCCGATGCTCTTCGCCGGCGACGAGCTCGGCCTCGAGGGAGTCCTCGGCGAGGACTCGCGGCGCACCATGCCGTGGGACCGGCCCGACGCCTGGGACACCGCCACGCTCGCGGCCTACCGCGCGCTGGCCGCGCTGCGCACCTCCACCCCGGCGCTCACCCGCGGCAGCCTGCGCTGGGCCTTCGCGGACGACGACACGCTCGCGTTCGTCCGGGAGCACCCGGCCGGCTCGGTGCTGGTGGTGGCCCGGCGGGCCGCCGGGGGCGACGTGTCCCTGCCGGCCTCCGCGCTCCTTCCCACCGGCGCCGCGGGGCTGGACGGCTCGCTGCTGCTGGCCACCGAGGACGGGGCGGGCGACCTCGCTGTCGACGGCGACGCCCTGCGCGTGCCGGCCGCCGGGCCGGGGTTCGCGGTCTGGGCCCTCTGACGGCTCGCCCTCCGGGAGGGTGCTCCGAGACGCACTCGGCAGATGGGCCCACCCGGGGCCCACTACCGACTCCGCCACCGCTGCCCCACCGCACTCAGTAGATGGGCCCGCCCGGGCCCCACTACCGACCCCACCCCCCCTACCTCACCGCACTCGGTAGACGAGCCCACCCGGGCCCCACTACCGAGTGCATCACCCCTACCCGGCCGCACTCAGTAGATGAGCCCACCCGGGCCCCACTACCGACCCCACCACCACTACCCCACCGCACTCAGTAGACGGGCCCACCCGGGCCCCACTACCGACCCCACCACCGCAGCCGCACCGCACTCAGTAGACGAGCCCACCCGGGCCCCACTACCGACCCCACCACCGCAGCCGCACCGCACTCAGTAGACGGGCCCACCCGGGCCCCACTGCCGAGTGCGCGGGATGGCTGCCCCGGCACCACCCTGCGTAGGCTGCGCGGGTGGCACTGAGGATCGTCGCCGCCCGGCCGGACCCGGCCATCGTGCGGCTGCCGTGGTCGACCCCCCTCGAGGAGTGGGGCGAGGAGTTCGTCGTCCCCCTGCCCCGGGGCCTCTCCCGGCACGTCGTGCGCACCGTGCGGCTCGGCGAGCGGGTCTACGCGGTCAAGGAGACCCAGGAGCCGATCGCGTTCCGCGAGTACCAGATGCTCCGCGACCTCCAGCGCATCGGCCTGCCCTCGGTCCTGCCGCAGGGCGTGGTGACCGGGCGGGTGGACAAGGACGGCGAGCCGCTGCCGGCCGCCCTGCTGACCCAGCACCTGCAGTTCTCGCTGCCCTACCGCAGCCTGTTCACCCACGGCGCCCGGCGCACGAGCCTCCCGCAGCTCGTCGACGCCCTCGTCGTCCTGCTGGTCCGCCTGCATCTCACGGACTTCTACTGGGGCGACGTCTCGCTCTCCAACGTCCTGTTCCGCCGCAGCGCCGGCGAGCTCGCCGCCTACCTCGTGGACGCCGAGACGGGCGAGCTGAAGAGCACCCTCTCCCCCGCCCTGCGCGAGCACGACCTCACCGTGGCCTGCGAGAACGTCTTCGCCGAGCTGCTCGACCTCCAGGCCTCCCGCGCCATCGACGACGTCGACCCGTGGGAGGTCGTCGAGCTCCTGCGCACCCGCTACAGCGAGCTGTGGGACGAGCTGACCGGCAGCGAGTCCTTCTCCGCCGACGACATCTGGCGCATCGAGGCCCGCATCGAGCGGCTCAACGACCTGGGCTTCGACGTCGAGGAGCTCGACATCGTCACCGACATCGACGGCGACGAGGTGCGCATCCAGCCCCGGGTCGTCGAGCTCGGGCACCACCGCCGGGAGCTCCAGTCCCTCACCGGCCTGGACGTCGAGGACAACCAGGCCCGCCGGCTGCTCAACGACATCGCGGCCTTCCAGGCCAGCCGCGACCTCGGCCGCGAGGACCGCACCCTCGTCGCCGCCCGCTGGATGAGCGAGGTCTACGAGCCGGTGATCGCGATGGTCCCCCTGGACCAGCGCGGCAAGCTCGAGCCCCCGGAGTTCTTCCACGAGGTGCTCGAGCACCGCTGGTACCTCTCCGAGCAGGCGGGGCACCACGTCCGCATCAAGGTCGCGGCCGAGGACTACATCGTCACCCAGCTGCACGCCCGGCGCGACGAGGCCATCGCCGTCGACCCCGAGGCCGACGACCTCGAGGCCTGAGCCGCCCGGCCTCAACGACCGGAGGAGCGGGACGCGACCTTTCCCGGCGAGGCCGACGACGACCCGCGCGACGTGGGCACCGTGGACGTCGAGACCGACCCCGGTTCCCCGCCGGTCGCCTCGGCCGCGGCCTGCGCCGCCTCCTCGGCTGCGTCGACGTCCGCGTCGAGCCCGGTGAGGGCGACGTAGTCCTCCACGTCCCACGTGCCGTCGGTCTGGAGCAGCACGCCCTGGAGGCCCACCGGCACGCCGTCGCGGTACGTCAGCAGCGTCATCTGCGCCTCCCGCCGCGGTTTGGAGCCGAGCGCGAAGGCGTACGCCGCGCCGCCGGTGGTGCCGGTCGTGAAGGAGTAGCCGAGCTCCCCGTTCTCCCCGGTCACGGCCGTCGGGCCCTCCTGGACGTGGGTGTGCCCGCCGACCACGAGGTCGACGCAGCCGCGCTCCAGCGCCGGGTCGCCGAGGTTCGCGTCGTGCACGAGCATGGTGGTGATCCGCTCGTCGCTGTCGCAGGCGGCGTCCGCCAGCCGGTCGGCCACCTCCGCGAACGTCAGCCCCGTCTCGTCGCGCCAGTTCCCCAGCCCGGAGGCGCGGGGGTCCGCGGTGCCGAGCAGCGTGCTGCCCGCCGGGCCGTCGATCACCTGCCCGTCGAGCTCGGTCCACCCCCGGTCGGCCAGGTAGGAGCTCACGAAGGTGCCGTTGTCGTGGTTGCCGGAGACGGCGAAGCGCGGCAGGTCGGAGAACGCGGCCTGGAGGGAGTCCAGCGAGAACGCCTCCCAGGTGGAGCCCGTGGACGTGTCGTCCCCGGCGTCCATCACCGCGACGGCGCCGCCGGCGTCGCCGACCGCCCGCGCCACGGCGTCCATCCCGATGTTGTCGTGCCGGTCCGAGACGAGCAGCACCACCTGCTCGCCCTCCAGCGGCGTGCGCACGTCGAGGTCGGCCGCCTCCTCGGCGGCCGCGGAGTAGAACTCCTTGGACGTGTCGTAGGTGTCGATCGCGGACTCGATGAGCCGCTGGGTCTGGTTCGTCGTGACGTCGCCGCGCACCTCCACGCCCGCCAGCTCCGCGGCCACCGACGACGGCAGCATCACGTCGTCGCCGAGGAAGTCCGCCAGGGACGTCCAAGACCGCTCGTCGTCGGTCTGGTCGTCGTCGGACTCCCACGGCTGCCAGAACGCGACCACGAGCGCCAGCCCGGTCGCCGCGGCCACCGCGCCCCGGCGGGTCGGCAGGGCCGCCCGCAGCTCCGCGCGCCGGCGGCGCCCCAGCAGGAGCACCGCCGCCACCGGCAGCGCCCCCAGGACGGCACCGCGCAGCGCGGCCGCCCGGGCCATGGAGACCAGCTCGCGGCGCAGCTTCTCCTCGACGCCGTCGGGGGCGGAGGCCAGGTACGCGTAGCGCTTGACCAGCTCGGCCGTGCTGGACGCCTCCGTCTTGCCCAGCTGGACGTCGAGGCCGACGAGGCTGCCCGTGTCGACCCGCAGGTCCGGCAGGACCGGCCCGGTGCGCAGCACCGCGTGACCGGTGAGCGTCGGCCGCAGGACCGCGTCGTGGCTGGCCAGCGTCACGTCCCGCGAGGAGCCCAGGAAGAGCAGCACGGCCGCCGGCGCCGCGACCAGCAGCCACAGGCCCGCGAGCGCCCCCACGGCCGCGACCAGTCGCCGTCGGCTGTACGGCCGGATCCCGCCCGGCTCGGAGGCGGGCCCGGGGGCCGGCTCGGGTGCGTGCTGGTCGGGGTCGGTCATCGGTCCTTCCGGGGTGGACGGGGACGCGCCGGACACGGCCCGCCCGTGGTCGTCATCGACCGCGGCGGGCGGCTCCTGAGTCAGCCCCGCAGGCGGGCGACCTCGTAGAGCGCCACGGACGCGGCCACGCCGGCGTTGAGCGACTCCACCTGGTTGGCCATCGGGATGGAGACGAGCTGGTCGCAGGTCTCGGCCACCAGCCGGGACAGGCCGTTGCCCTCCGAGCCGACCACCACGACGAGCGGTCCGTCCGCGAGCTCGAGACCGGTCACGCCGACCTCGCCGTCCGCGGCCAGGCCGATCACCATGCAGCCCGCGTCCTGGTACTCCTTGAGCTGGCGGGTCAGGTTCACCGTCTGGGCCACCGGGATGCGGGCGGCCGCGCCGGCGGAGGTCTTCCACGCGCTGGCGGTCATGCCGGCGGCCCGGCGCTCGGGGATGACCACGCCGTGGGCGCCGAACGCGGCGGCGGACCGGACGACGGCGCCGAGGTTGCGCGGGTCGGTGACCGAGTCCAGCGCGACGATGAGCGGCGGGCGGCCCTCGTCCTTGGCGCGGTCGAGCAGGTCGTCCGGGTGGGCGTACTCGTACGCCGGGATGCGGGCGGCCAGGCCCTGGTGGACGGCGCCGAAGGTGAGTCGGTCGAGCTCGGTGCGGCTGACCTCCATCAGCGCGATGCCGCGGTCGGCGGCCATCTCGAACGCCTCGCGGAGCCGCGCGTCCCGCTCGGCACCCTCGGCGACGAAGACGGCGTTGACCGGGACGCCCTCGCGCAGCGCCTCGACGACGGGGTTGCGCCCGGCGATCCACTCGACGTCGCTGGTCTTGCGGCCGCGCTGCGGACGCTTGCTCGCGTCCCGCTGCTTGGCCTGCTCGGCCTTGAACGCCTTGTGGTACGGGCGGTCCTTGGCCTTGGGGGTGGGGCCCTTGCCCTCCAGGCCGCGCTTCACGCGCCCGCCGGAGCCGGCGGTGGGGTTGCCCTTGCCCGTCTTCTTGATGGCGCCTCGGCGCTGGGAGTTACCGGCCATGTCGTCACACGCTCCACTTCGGGCCGTCGGGGGTGTCGGTGACCTCGATGCCGGCCGCCTTGATCTGGTCGCGGATCGCGTCCGCGGTGGCGAAGTCCTTCGCCGCGCGCGCCGCCGCGCGCTGGTCGAGCAGGCCGGCGACGAGCGCGTCGACCGCGGAGGTGAGCGCCTCGTCCGCCCCCGCGGAGGCCTGCGGGCCCCACGCCTCGTCGGCCGGGTCGAGGCCCAGCACGCCGAGCATCGCACGGACGGCCGCCACCTGCGCGGACACGTCGGTGCCCTCGCCGAGCAGGCGGTTGCCCTCGCGCACGGTGTCGAAGAGGACGGCCACGGCCGCCGGCGTCCCGAGGTCGTCGTCCATGGCCGCGGCGAACGCGTCGGGCACCTCGCCCGCCGCGGTCGCGGCGCCGAGGGCGGCGTCCGCCCGCTCGAGGAAGGCCTCGATGCGCTGGTAGCCCTTGGCGGCCTCCTCCAGCGCCTCGAAGGAGAACTCGACGTGGCTGCGGTAGTGCGCGGCCACCACGTAGTAGCGCAGCTCGGCGCCGCGGAAGCGCTGGAGCACCGCCGGGATGGTGAGGCTGTTGCCGAGCGACTTGCTCATCTTCTCGCCGGCGGTGGTGATCCACGCGTTGTGCATCCAGAAGGACGCGAAGCCGTGCCCGGCCGCACGGGACTGGGCCAGCTCGTTCTCGTGGTGGGGGAAGCGCAGGTCGAGACCGCCGCCGTGGATGTCGAAGGCGGTCCCGAGGTACTTCCCGGCCATCGCCGAGCACTCGATGTGCCAGCCCGGCCGACCGCGGCCCCACGGGCTGGGCCAGGACGCGGTGCGCGGCTCGGTCGCGGACTTCCAGCCCTTCCAGAGGGCGAAGTCGCGCGGGTCCCGCTTGCCCCGCGGATCGGCGTCCTCGGCGGCCTCCATGTCCTCGACGCCCTGCCGGGTCAGCTCCCCGTAGGCGCCCCACGAGCGGACGTCGAAGTACACGTCGCCGGAGCCGTCGGGAGCCGGGTAGGCGTGCCCGCGCTCGATCAGCTGCTCGATGAGCTCGAGCATCTCCGGGACGTGACCGGTCGCCAGCGGCTCGTAGGTCGGCGGGGCGACGTTGAGCAGCGCGTAGGCCCGGTCGAGCTCGCGCTTCATGGCCGCCGCGTGGGCGTACCAGGGCACGCCCGCCGCCTCGGCCTTGGTGAGGATCTTGTCGTCGATGTCGGTGACGTTGCGGACGAAGTCGACCGCGTACCCGCGGTGCGCCAACCAGCGGCGCAGCACGTCGAAGTTCACAGCGGAGCGGACGTGGCCCACGTGCGGCTCGCTCTGCACGGTGAGACCGCAGACGTAGACCCCCACCCGACCCTCGACGAGGGGGGTGAAGTCGCGGACGTCGCGGGTCGCGGTGTCGTACAGGCGCAGGCTCACGGCGGCCAGTCTAGGAGCGCGGTGGGGTCGCGGTCCCATCCTCGCGCGGGAGGGGCCTGACGCGCGTGCCCGTGGGGCTTGCGTGAAGCCAGGGGCGGAGGGGACGGCTGTGACGTACCGTGCTGCGATGCGCCCTCCCCGACGCACCTCCCCCCGCCGCCGGTCCGCCGCCCCCGGGACCCGCCTGCTGGCCGCCGGCACGCTGCTGGCCACGGCCCTGGTCCCCTCCCTGGTCACCTCCTCGGGGGCGAGCCCGGCGACCGCCTCCACCCCGACCACCTCGGCCGCCCGCGCCACCGCCACCCGGCACGTCCTCCACCGCTCCTTCGACGGCGCCACTGCGCTGCGCCGCGGCACCACCACGGGCGCGACGGTCGTCGGCGGGGCGGGCGGCGGAGCCGTCGTCCTGGCCGAGGACGGCACGGGCACCCGGACGCTCGGCGGCACCCGCTACGACGTGGGCCGCTGGGTCTCGCCGTGGCGCCGGTCCACGTTCGGGTTCACCGAGCTCGTCGCGTCCTGGCGGGCGACGACCCCCGGCGACAGCCTGCTCGTCGTCCAGGTCCGCGGGCGCGACGCGGACGGCACGACGTCCTCGTGGGACACCCTCGCCCGCTGGACGTCGGGCGACGCCCACACCCAGCGCACCACGCTCTCGAGCCAGTCCGACGACCTCGCCTCGGTGAACGTCGACACCTGGGTGGCGGACGACGCCGCGGGGCTGCGCCAGTGGCAGCTGCGCGTCAGCCTCCTGCGCCGGCACGGCGCCACGTCCGCCTCGCCGCGGCTGCAGTCCGTCGGCGCGGTCGTCAGCCGGCTCCCTGCGGGCACGCCGGCCACCTCGGCCCCGGGCGTCGTGGCCCAGGCGGGCGGGACGGTCCTGGCGGTGCCGCGGTACAGCCAGATGATCCACGCCGGCGACTACCCGGAGTACGGCGGCGGCGGGGAGTCCTGGTGCTCCCCGACCTCGCTGTCGATGGTGCTGGCCTACTACGACGCCCTGCCCCCGGCCCGGCACTGGGCCTGGGTCACGGCCGGGCACCGCGACCCCTGGGTGGACGACACCGCGCGCCGCGTCTACGACCACGGCTACGACGGCGCCGGCAACTGGCCGTTCAACACCGCCTACGCCGCGGGGCTGACCGGCACCGCGTACGTGACCCGGCTCAAGAACCTGCGCGCGGCCGAGCGGCTCGTCGCCGCGGGCATCCCCGTGGTGATCAGCATCGCGTTCGCCGCGGGTGAGCTCACCGGCGCGCCCATCAGCGCGAGCAACGGGCACCTGCTGGTGGTCGTGGGGTTCCGGGCGAACGGGGACGTCGTGGTCAACGACCCGGCCGCCCAGCGCAACCGCGGCGTCCGCCGCACCTACGACCGGGGGCAGCTCGAGGCCGCGTGGCTGGACGCCTCCGGCGGGACGGCGTACGTCGTGGCCGACGCCGAGCACCCCGTGCCGGCGGGCGAGAGCTTCGGCTGAGCCGAGGACGAGGGAGGGGGCGCGCGCCCGGTCAGGACGCGGTGAAGCTCACCGAGTCGTAGCCGGTGGCGCCGTTCGGGACGACGTCGTGGACCGTCGCGTCCTGCACGGTGCCGTCGGCGTCGGTCGCGCGGACCTGGACGGTGTGGTCGCCGGCGTCCACCTCGACCGTGGCGCTCCACTGGACCCAGGTGTCGGCGTCGGGCACCGTGCCGAGGTCGCAGGGCTGCCAGGCCCCGCCGTCCACGGACACCTCCACCGCCCGCACGCCGGTGTGCTGGCGCCAGGCGACCCCGCCGAGGGCGACGGTGCCCGCGGACACCGACGCACCGTCGCGCGGCACGTCGATCCGGGAGGCGAGCTTGATCGGGCCCTTGGCCGACCAGCCCCGGTCGGTCCAGTAGGCGGTGAAGTCGGCGAACCGGGTGACCTCGAGGTCGGTGACCCACTTGGTGGCCGAGACGTAGCCGTAGAGGCCGGGCACGACCATCCGGACGGGGAAGCCGTGCTCGATCGGCAGCGGCTTGCCGTTCATCGCCACCGCCAGGAGGGCGTCGCGGCCGTCGGTGAGGGCCTCGAGCGGGGTGCCGCAGGTCCAGCCGTCGGCGGAGGTCTGCTTGACGGCGTCCGCCGTGTCCTGGACCCCCGCCTCGGCCAGCAGGTCCGCGACCCGCACGCCGCTCCACCAGGCGTTGCCGATGAGCGAGCCGCCCACCTCGTTGGAGACGCAGGTGAGCGTCACCCAGGACTCGGTGAGCGCGCGCGCCACGAGGTCGTCGTAGGTGAGGGTGAGCTCGGTGTCGACGAGCCCGTGGATGCGCAGGCTCCACTCGTCGGGGCTCACGGTCGGCACCGAGATGGCGGTGTCGATCCGGTAGAACTCGTCGTTCGGCGTCTGCCAGGGGCCCAGGCCGTCGACGTCGAGGGTGGAGCCGGACGGCGGGTCCGGCTGCGTCACGCCGGCAATCTTGAGCGCGCTGCGGGCCGCCTCGACCGTCCGACGGCCGGCCCCGAGGACCGTCCCGCCGACGCCGACCACCACCGACGCCACCCCCACCAGCCCGGCGCGCACGAGGAACGTGCGGCGGCCCGACGCCAGCGCCGACGCGCCGGGCTGCTGCGTGCCGGCCTGTGGGGCGCCCGACTGCTCGGCGTCCGCCAGCCCCTCGGCCAGCGCCGCGCTCGCCCGCAGCGGCGCGGTGAGGACCGGCAGGAGGAACACCCACGTGGCCGCGCCGACGGCGACGGGCACGACCGCGCCCACGCCGTCCGTGCGGTAGAGGACGGCGGCCAGGCCGATCGCCGCCAGCAGGCCGAACCCGACCTGCGCGGAGCCGTCGGAGGACTCGCGGGCCACCCGCCCGGCGAAGGCGGAGAAGGCGAGGACGAACGCGACGACCCCGATCACGAGCACCGGCTTGTCCCAGGTGCCGAGGGCCTCGATCGCCGGGTGGATCACCTGCTGCGGCGCGAGGTGGATGACCGCCTCCGCGACGGCGCCCACCGGCGAGACCCGGACGGAGAGCAGGCTGGCGGCGGCCAGGGCCGTGAGCATCCCCGCGACGCCGGTGAGCATGCCGGCCAGCGGCCACAGGAGACGGTGCGGGTCGGGGGCGTCCGTCGCCGGCGCGGGCGGGGCGGACTGCTCGGTGCTCACCGGGCCAGTATCCGTGCCGCGCCAACCGTGGGCTCGCCGCGACGCCTCGCCGCGACGCCTCGTCCAGGGCGCCCCCTCATTGAACAAATGTCAATAAAACCCGCCGCGGCTGTTCCGGCCGGGGCCCCGCTGCGGCAGGATGCTCGCGTGAGCAGCCCGCAGCAGCCCCTCCCCCGCACCGGGATCGGCACCGACGTCCACCGCCTCGTCGACGGGGTGCCCATGCACCTGGGCGGGCTCGCCTGGCCCGACGAGCCGCAGGGCCTCGAGGGGCACTCGGACGCCGACGTGGCGGCCCACGCCGCCTGCGACGCCCTGCTCTCGGCCGCCGCCCTCGGCGACCTCGGCTCGAACTTCGGCACCGCCGAGCCCGAGTGGGCCGGCGCGTCCGGGGCCGCCCTGCTCGGCGAGACCGCCCGCCGCGTCCGCGCCGCGGGGTTCGAGATCGGCAACGTCGCGGTGCAGGTCATCGGCAACCGCCCCCGGCTCGGTCCGCGCCGGGCCGAGGCCGCCGCCGCCCTCAGCGAGGCCGCCGGGGCCCCCGTCACCGTCTCGGCCACCACCACCGACGGCCTCGGGCTCACCGGCCGCGGGGAGGGCGTGGCCGCGATCGCCACCGCGCTCGTCGTCCCCACCGGGACCGCGGCCCGGCCGTAGCAGCCGTCCCGCGCCCGCCGCCCCCACCACCGCACAGCCCCCCCACCGCAGACCACCGACACCTCCGCCCCCAGGGAGCCCCGATGCCCACGGTCCTCACCCCCGACGGCGTGCGCCTGCACGCCACCGCCTACGGGCCCGCCGACGCGGACCTCACCGTGCTCCTCGCCCACTGCTGGACCGCGGACGAGGAGCTGTGGCACTACCAGGTGCGCGACCTGCTCTCCCGCCCCGAGGACGGCCTGCGGCTGCGGGTCGTCACCTGGGACGCCCGGGCCCACGGCCGCTCGGAGGTGACCGACGAGGAGACCTGCACGATCGACCACCTGGCCCGCGACCTCGGCGCGGTGGCCGACGCGCTCGCCCCGACCGGCCCGCTCGTCCTCGCCGGCCACTCCATCGGCGGCATGACGCTCATGGCCCTGCCGGAGCACCGGCCCGACCTGGTCGCCCGCACGACGGGGCTGCTCCTGGTCGCCACCTCCGCGGGCGGCCTGGACGCCGGCATCCAGCGGCTGGCGGCGCGACTGCCCCGCGGCGCCTCGCTGACCGACCGCGTGCCCGGCCTGCTCGCGCTCCGGGCCCGCCGGCTCGGCGCCCGTAGGCCCGAGGCCCGGGCACGGCGACGCACCCCCGCCGTGGAGCGGCTGCTCACCGACCGGATGCTCCTCGGCACGCCCGTGCGCCCCCGCGACGCCGCCCTCGTCGCCGACCAGCTCGCCGCGGCCGCCCCGGCGACGATGGCCGGCTTCGTGCGCGACCTGCGCCGGCACGACCGGGCGCACCTGCTGGGGGCGTGGGACGGCGTCCCGACCGTCGTCGTGGCCGGGACGGCGGACCGCCTCACCCCGCTCTCGCACGCGCGGCGGCTGGCGGCGGGCATCCGCGGCGCCCGGCTGCTCGTGCTGCCCGACGCGGGGCACTACCTCCCGCTGGAGCGCGACGCGGTGGTCAGCGAGCACCTGCTGGCCCTGGTGGCCGCGGGGGCACCCACCCGGGCCTGAGTCCCGCGGGCCGGAAGGGTCGGTCGGCCCGGCTCAGGCGGGGACGTGCTTGCGCGCCCCGACGAGCACGACGCCGCCGTCCACCCGGACCTCGAAGGCGGGCACCTGGACGCCCGGCTGGTCCAGGCAGACCCCGGTGCGCAGGTCGAAGGCGTGCCGGTGGGTCGGCAGGGCCACGAAGGGCACGCCGTCGCGGACGCCCACGATGCCGCGGGCGAGCGTGGAGGAGCGGCCGAAGGGGTCGTGGTTGCCGAGGGCGTGGACGACGTCGTCGGCCATCCGGAACAGGGCCACGGCCTGGCCGTGCACGAGCGCGGTCGCCCCGCGCTCGACCTCGAGGTCCTCGAGCCGGCACACCGACTGCCACGCGTCGTCGCCGACGGTGCGACGGGCGCTCATCCGCCTGGCCGCGAGCAGCGGTCCGCGTCAAGCATCTCTGGCATCGGGCCCTCCTTCCGAGGCGAAACTAGGGCCCCGCGTGTACCCGGGACGTTTCGCAGTGTTACGAGCGTGCAAACCCTCGCTCTCGACCCGCACCGCCTGTTCACCGAGTCCGGCGGTAGCGTTCCGCGCATGCCGGACGCAGCCGCCGACCCCGCCCCCGGAGCAGCCACGTCCGCGGGGGCCGGGCCTCACGCCGGCGTGGCCGTCGTCGTCCTGGGCGCCGGCTCCGGCAGCCGCGTGGGCGCCGACCGCAACAAGGTCCTGCTGCCCCTCGGCGACCGACCACTCCTGGCCTGGTCCGTGGGCGCCGCCCTCGGGGTGGCCGGGGCGCGCTGCGTCGTCGTCGTGGCCGCCCCCGGCGAGGCCGGCGAGGTGGCCCGCGCCCTCGAGCCGTGGCTGCCCGTCACCGGCCCGGAGGTCCGACTCGTAGAGGGCGGCGCCACCCGGCACGAGTCCGAGGCCGCCGCGCTCGCCGCACTCGCCGCCGACGTCCGAGCCGGCCTGGTCGACGTCGTCGCCGTCCACGACGGAGCGCGTCCGCTGGCCACCACGGCGCTGTTCGACGCCACCGTCGCCCGTGCCCGCGAGGTCGGCGGGGCGCTCCCGGCCGCGCCGGTCACCGGGCTGGTGGCGCGCGACCTGCGGGGCGCCGACGCGGGCCCGCTCGTCGGAGTGCAGACCCCCCAGTCCTTCCGGGCCGCGCCCCTGCTGGCGGCCTACGCCGAGGCCGACGCGGCCGGTTTCGCCGGCACCGACACCGCCGTCACCTTCACGCGCTTCGCCGGGCTCCCCGTGGCCGTCGTGCCGAGCGGCGCCCGCAACCTCAAGGTCACCTGGCCCGAGGACGTCGAGCTCGCGCAGCGCCTGCTCGCGCGCTGACCTCCGGCCACGCACGGGCCGCCCAGGCGGGGGCCGGACGCGTCAGAGCCCGGCGCGCTCGCCGCGGGTCAGGGCCTCGAGGACGGCGACGTCGTCCAGGTCGGCGACCCGGCGACCCTGCGTCGGGGCCGCGACGGTGAGCACCGGCCACCGCGCCGCCAGGAGCGGCACGAGGGCAGCCAGGTCGTCGGTGGGCAGCCCGTCCGCCAGGGCGGCGACCACGGCCGGGGGCAGCACGACCGGGGAGGTGACGGTGAGCAGGCCGTCGCGGTCGACGGTCTCGCCGAGCAGGCCCGCCGCGTCCACCTGCTTGACCGTGTCCGTGACGGCGCGGACGGCCACCACCACCGCCGAGCGCTCCTGCGAGGTGCGCACGCAGTCGGCGAGAAAGGCCGGCGGCGTCATCGGGCACAGGGAGTCGTGCAGGACGACGGTCTCGCCGGCCGCGACGACGCCGGCCCACTCGGTGCCCTCGTCGACCTGGACCACGCCGGTCTCGCCCAGCGCCCACGCCGCGCACGCGACGAGGGCCTCGCCGTGCAGCAGCGCGAACGGCAGCGACCCGCGGTGGTCGGTGAGCAGGACGCCGAGCGCCTCGAGCGGCTCGTCGTCCTCGTCCCAGTCCCAGACACCCGCCGCGGGGGTGGGCTCGTCGAGCGGCTCGTCGAACGGCTGGTCGGGCGACTCCGCGGCGGCCTCGGCCGGCGGCTCGGCGTCCGCCTCCAGGTCCCGCTCGTCACCGGGCACGTCGAAGGAGAGGTCGAACCGGACGTCGTCGTCGCGCTCGTCCCCCTGCTCGTACTGGCTCACAGTGGTCACCGTAGCGACACACGACGAAGGCCCCGGACCAGCGGTCCGGGGCCTTCGTCGGCGCGGTGGATCAGGAGGCCAGCACCTCGTCGAGGAGGGCCTCGGCCTTGTCCTCGTTGGTGGACTCGGCGAGCGCGAGCTCGGAGACCAGGATCTGACGCGCCTTGGCGAGCATGCGCTTCTCGCCGGCGGACAGGCCGCGGTCACGCTCCCGGCGCCACAGGTCGCGGACGACCTCGGCCACCTTCATGACGTCGCCGCTGTGCAGCTTCTCCAGGTTGGCCTTGTAGCGACGCGACCAGTTGGTCGGCTCCTCGACCTGCTGCGCACGCAGGATGTCGAACACCCGGTCCAGCCCGTCCTTGTCGACGACGTCGCGGACGCCGACCAGGTCGAGGTTGCAGGCCGGGACGCGAACCACCAGGTCCTGCTGGGCCACGATGCGGAGGACCAGGTACTGCCTGTCCTCACCCTTGATCTTGCGCATCTCGATGTCTTCGATGACGGCAGCCCCGTGATTGGGGTAGACGACGGTCTCGCCGACAGTGAAAGTCATGTGCCAGGTTCCCCTTCCTCGGACCGCAACCATAGCACGAGATCGTTGCCATGTGGAACTGTTTGCGCAGGTCAGAGGCTTGAACTGGGCTTGACAAGGACTTTCTGACCGTGCTCACGCTCGCGCGTAGCAAGATCTGGGGGGCCCGACAACCCTCCGGACGGCGACACCGGGGCCCACTACCAGGGCCCCATGACCAGGGGAGCACGAGCACTCCGGCAGGTCGCCGTGATACTGGTCACCATGCCCTCACCGCGCCGCCGGCCGACGCCCGTGCTGCTGGTCCTGGCCGCGCACCCGGCCCGCACCGTCCTCCTGGCCGCCGTGCTCCCCGTCGCCGCGGCCCTCGCCGGACGTCCCGCCCGCGAGGTCTGGCTGGTCGCCGCCACCGCCCTGTGCGGCCAGGTCCTGCTCGCCTGGGCGGGCGACGCCGCGGACGCGGCCCGCCCCGGGTCCTCCGCTCGCCCGGGCCGGCCCGTCGCCGACGGACGGCTCGACCTCGGCACCGCCTGGTTCGCGGCCGCCGTCGCCGGCCTCGTCCTCGTGCCGCTCGCGGTGGCCAACGGCTGGCCGGCGGGCTGCTGCTACCTGGCGTCCGTCGCCGTCGGGCTGCTCGGCACCCGCCTCGGCCGCACCGGCCCCTTCTCCTGGTGGTCGTGGGCGCTCGGGTGGGCGCTGTACCCGGCCTTCCTCTCCCTCGGCGGCTGGGGCGGGCTCCACCGGGGCGACCCGCCCGAGCCGGTGCTCGTGGGGCTGGCCGCCCTGGCCGGGGTCGGCGTCCACGTCCTCGTCTCCACCTGGGAGCTCGTGGAGCAGCGCGAGGACGGGTGGGACACCCTGCCGCTGCGGCTCGGGCTCGCCCTCGGCGCCAACCGGCTGCTCCTGGCCTGCCTCGTCTACCTGGCGCTGGTCGCCGCCGCCACGGCGTGGGCGGGGACGCAGCTGGGACTGGCGGCGGGCGGCTCCTGACGCGCCGGCCCGGCGCACACCCGTGCGGACCCGGCCCTCCCGCAGCCGAACGGGCCGGGCAGCGGTACGCTTCTCCCCGCCGGCACCACGTCGACCAGAAGGCACCGAAACATGTCCCTGCGCCGCAACCTCGCGCTCCTCACCAGCGCGGTCGCGATCGCCACGACGTTCTCGTCGTGCGGCTTCGACCTCGCCACCGACCGGGTGTACACCCCGGCCGCCGGAACCAACGACCGCGAGACGGAGGTGAACGTCCTCTCCGCGATGGTGGTCTCGAGCCGCGACGGCGCCGGCACGTTCATCGCCGGCCTGGCCAACACGGGCACCAGCGAGGACTCGCTGAAGACCGTCGCCCCCACCGACACGGGCATCACGGCCGACGACTTCGACCCGATCGCCGTCACCGCCAACGGCTACACGCACGTCGGCAGCGACGACGCCGCCGGCATCGGCCTGGTCGGCGACTTCTCGGCCGGCCAGACGCTGGAGATCAGCTTCACCTTCTCCAACGGCGAGACCACCACGATGAACGTCCCCGTGGTCCCCGCCTGCCGTGAGTTCACCGGCTACGACACGGCCTCCGACGGCCGCGGCACCGGCGACCTCTACGACTGCCAGGCCCTCGAGCCCGTGACCGAGCCCGGCGGCAACACCGCCGAGGAGGAGACGGCCACCAACGAAGAGGGCGAGGGCTGAGCCGCGTGTCGACCCTCGTGCTGCTCCGCCACGGCGAGAGCGAGTGGAACGCCAAGAACCTGTTCACCGGCTGGGTGGACGTGGACCTCAACGACAAGGGCCGCGCCGAGGCCGTCCGCGGCGGCGCGCTGC
This sequence comes from Nocardioides sp. GY 10127, assembly GCF_004919085.1. Taxonomy (GTDB): domain Bacteria; phylum Actinomycetota; class Actinomycetes; order Propionibacteriales; family Nocardioidaceae; genus Nocardioides. Next base: position 17,254 of record NZ_STGL01000013.1, read on the forward strand.
TCAAGGAGTCGGGCGTCCTCCCGGACGTCGTCCACACCTCCCTGCTGCGCCGCGCGATCAACACCTCCGCGCTGGCGCTGAGCGAGGCCGACCGTCACTGGATCCCGGTGAAGCGCTCCTGGCGCCTCAACGAGCGTCACTACGGCGGCCTGCAGGGCAAGAACAAGAAGCAGACCCTCGACGAGTTCGGCGAGGAGCAGTTCATGCTCTGGCGCCGCTCGTTCGACGTCCCGCCGCCGCCGCTGGCCGACGACGACGAGTTCTCGCAGGTGGGGCTCCCGCAGTACGCGGACCTCGGCGACGACATGCCCCGCACCGAGTGCCTCAAGGACGTCATCGCCCGGCTGCTCCCCTACTGGGAGTCGGAGATCACCGCCGACCTCGCGGCCGGCAAGGTCGTCCTGGTCGCGGCCCACGGCAACTCGCTGCGCGCGATCGTCAAGCACCTCGACGGGATCAGCGACGAGGACATCGCCGAGCTGAACATCCCGACCGGCCAGCCGCTGGTCTACGAGCTCGACGAGAGCTTCGCCCCCACCGTCAAGGGCGGCCGCTACCTCGACCCGGAGGCCGCTGCCGCGGCCGCCGCCGCGGTGGCGAACCAGGGTCGCTGACCCACCGCACCCAGCAGACGCACGAAGGCGCCGGCACCCCACGGGGTGCCGGCGCCTTCGCCGTTCTCTTCGCTGCTCGGTGCGCCGGATCTGCGCCGATCGGGGCCGCTCCGCCCTGCCGGGCGGGGACGCGGCCTCAGGCCAGGCGGGTGTCGGTCTCGCCGGTCACGACGAAGACGATGCGCTGGGCGATGGAGACCGCGTGGTCGGCGATCCGCTCGTAGTAGCGGCCGAGCAGCGCGAGGTCGACGGCCGCCTCGACGCCGTGCGACCAGTCGTCGGAGAGCAGCTCGACGAAGCTGGCCCGGCGCAGGCCGTCCATGATCTCGTCGTCGCGGCCCAGCTCGATGGCCGCGCGGACGTCGCGGTCGGCGATGATCTGGCTGACCCGGACCACCATGTCCTCCGCCACCTCGGCCATCTTGCGGATGGTGGGGGCGACCTCGTCCGGGATGGCCAGGTTCGGCACGCGCATCCGGGCGATCTTGGCGACGTGGACGGACAGGTCGCCCATCCGCTCCAGCTCGGTGACCATCCGCAGGGCGGCCACCACCGAGCGCAGGTCGCGGGCGACCGGCGCCTGGAGCGTGAGGAGCTCGATCGCGTTCTCCTCGACGTCCTCGCGGGCGAGGTCGATCTCCCGGTCCGCCGAGATGACCTTCTCGGCCATGGTGATGTCGCCGGTGAGCAGCGCCTGGGTGGCGTCGGTGACGGCCACGCGGACCTGGCCGCAGATGCCGACGAGGTCCGTGAAGACCTGACCGAGCTGCTCGTCGAAGGAATCACGCATGCGGACAACCCTAGGCCCAGCGCGGACGCCGGGGCGCCGGGCGGCGCGGATGCGGGATGAATCCCTGGTGAACAGCGCGTACGTCGCTCGTCCGTGGCCATCGGCAGGGGCAGGCTTGCGTACGATCACGCCGTGGACCCGACGACGCAGGCGCTGCTCTCTGCCCTCGTCGGGGCGCTCGTGGCCGGAGGTGCGGTGCTCGCCTGGCACGTCTCCGACCGCCAGCAGCGACAGGTCACGGCCCCGGTGCAGCCCCTGCTCCCGGACGGCGTCGCGACCGTCCTCTCGGTCCTGCGCTCCAGCGCGGTCGTCGTCGACTCCTCCGAGGTCGTCCTCAAGGCGTCCGCGCCGGCCTACGCGCTCGGCCTGGTCCGCGGCACCCGGCTCGTCTCCGACGACCTCGCCGAGATGGTGCGCCAGGTGCGCCGGGACGGGCAGATCCGCGAGACCGAGCTCCAGCTGAACCGGCCCGGCGTGCCCGCCCGCTACGTCAGCGCCCGCGTCGCCCCGCTGGGCTCGCGGCTCGTGCTGGCCCTGGTGGAGGACCGCACCCGCGAGCGCCGCGTCGAGGAGGTCCGCCGCGACTTCGTGGCCAACGTGAGCCACGAGCTCAAGACCCCGGTCGGCGCCATCCGGCTCCTGGCCGACGCGATGGAGGACGCCGCCGACGACCCCGAGGCGGTCAAGCGGTTCGCCGCGCGGATGCTCACCGAGTCCGACCGGCTCGGCAAGCTCGTGCAGCAGATCATCCAGCTCTCGCGGCTGCAGACCGACGACCCGCTGGACGAGCCGGTGCCGGTCGACCTCGACGAGGTCATCGCCACCGCCGTCGACACCAGCGCCATGGCCGCCGAGGACCGGCGCATCCACGTCCTGGTCGGCGGCGTGCCCGGCGTCCAGGTGTACGGCAACGAGAAGCAGGTGACGGCCGCCGTCAGCAACCTGGTCTCCAACGCCGTCTCGTACTCCGAGCCGGACTCGACCGTGGTGGTCACCACCCGCGTCGACGACGGCTCGGTCGACATCTCGGTGGTCGACCAGGGCATCGGCATCCCCGCCGAGGAGCTGGACCGCATCTTCGAGCGGTTCTACCGGGTGGACCCCGCCCGGCACCGCTCCACGGGCGGGACCGGCCTGGGCCTGTCCATCGTCAAGCACGTCGCCGCCACCCACGGCGGCGAGGTCCGGGTCTGGTCCGCGGAGGGCCAGGGCTCGACGTTCACCCTCACGCTGCCGCAGCACTTCGGCGAGGAGACGTCACCGGAGGGCCCCGGGACCACGGAGCCGTCGACACCGACGGCGACGACATCGACGGAGGGCGCCACCGTGGCGCCCCTCGAGCAGGAGGAGGGCCCGTGACGCGGGTACTGGTGGTCGAGGACGAGGAGAGCTACAGCGAGGCGCTCTCCTACATGCTGCGCAAGGAGGGCTTCGAGGTCTCCATCGCCGCGGACGGCAACACCGCGCTGTCCGACTTCGAGCGCAACGGCGCCGACATCGTCCTGCTCGACCTGATGCTCCCCGGCATCCCGGGCACCGAGGTCTGCCGGGTCATCCGACAGACCTCCAACGTGCCCGTGATCATGGTGAGCGCGAAGGACGACGAGATCGACAAGATCGTCGGCCTCGAGCTGGGCGCGGACGACTACGTCACCAAGCCGTACTCCCCGCGCGAGCTCACCGCCCGCATCCGGGCCGTGCTGCGCCGCGGCGTGGAGCCCGAGCTCGCGCCGGCCGCCCTCGAGGCCGGCCCCGTGCGCATGGACGTCGAGCGGCACGTCGTGACCGTGGACGGCACCGAGCAGCGGCTGCCGCTCAAGGAGTTCGAGCTGCTGGAGATGTTCCTGCGCAACCCCGGCCGCGTGCTGACCCGCGGCCAGCTCATCGACCGGGTCTGGGGCTCCGACTACGTCGGCGACACCAAGACCCTCGACGTCCACGTGAAGCGCCTGCGCGCGAAGCTCGAGCCCGACCCCAGTGAGCCCAAGTACCTCGTCACCGTGCGCGGCCTGGGCTACAAGCTCGACCTCTGACGCACGTCCGCGGCCCGGCCGGGGAGGAGACCGGCCGGGCCGTGGTGGACGCGTCCGGAACCCGCGAGACCGCCGTCGGCGCCGGGGCCTACGGTGCTCCGGTGAGCACCCCCCGCCCCGCCGCGTCCCCCAGCTGGCTCCCGCTGCTCGCGGTGGCGGTGACGCTGCTGCTGTGGGCCAGCGCCTTCGTGGCGATCCGCTACCTGCGGGAGGACTTCTCCCCCGGGGCGCTGTCGCTGGGTCGGCTGCTCGTCGCGGCCGTGGCCCTGGCGGCCGCCTCGCAGGTGATGGCCCGCGGCCGCGGCCTGCGCGCGCCCACCCGGCGCGAGTGGGTGCCGCTGGTCGCGGTGGGGGTGCTGTGGTTCGGCATCTACAACCTGGCGCTCAACGAGGGCGAGCGGCGGGTGGACGCCGGGACGGCCGCCATGCTGATCCAGCTCTCCCCCGTCCTCGTCGCGGTGCTCGCGGCCCTGTTCCTCGGCGAGCGGTTCACCCGCTGGCTGGGGCTCGGCCTGGCGGTCGCGTTCGCCGGCGTCGTCCTCATCTCGTTCTCCACGAGCACGAGCAGCGACCACGACGTCCTGGGCGTGGTGCTCTGCCTCGTCGCGGCGGTGGCGTACTCGGTGAGCCTGGTGCTGCAGAAGCCGCTGGTCGGCGCGCTGCCCGCGGTCGAGGTGACCTGGCTGGCGTGCACCGTCGGCGCCGTGGTCTGCCTCCCGTTCGCGCCGCAGCTCGTGCGGGAGGTCGCGGCCGCCCCGCCGGCGTCCACCGCCTGGGTCGTGTACCTCGGGCTCTTCCCCACCGCCATCGCGTTCACCACCTACGCCTACGCGCTGCGCCACCTCTCGGCGTCCTCGCTGGCGGTGACGACGTACCTCGTGCCGCCGCTGACGATCGTGATGGGCTGGGTCGCGCTCGGCGAGGTCCCGCCGACCCTGGCCTACGCCGGCGGCGTGCTCGCGCTCGTCGGCGTCGCGCTGGCCCGCCGGAAGCCGCGCCCCGCTCCTGCTGCCGCCTAGCCGGGACGGCCGCCTAGTCCGGGGCGGGTTGCCCGGAAATGGCGCGACGCGGCGCCGCCCGAAGGGGAGGGGGCGGCGCCGCGTGCGGAGGGGGGAGGCTGTCAGGGCCCCGTGGGGTCGTGTCGGGCCGATCAGCAGATGCCGTCGAGGAGGCCGCCGGCGTCGGAGTCGTAGTGGAACTTGGCGTCGCTAGCGGTGTTGGTGCCGTCCAGGCAGTAGCCGGTGGCGGTCGCGGACGTGACAACAACACTCACGTTCGTGCTGTGCTGCATGTCGTTGAGCTGGTCGCCGGGATTGGTGGCCACGTAGGACTGGTTGTCGACGAACCAGGTCTCCATGAGGGTCGCGGCGTTCTTGAGGTCGGACTGGGTCGCGGCGTCCGCGGCCTTCTGACGCTGGTTCAGGAAGACCGGGATGGCGATGGCGGCGAGGACGCCGATGATGATGACGACGACCAGGAGCTCGATGAGCGTGAAGCCCTGGTCCTTTCGCTGCGGGGTAGTGGTCGGCATGAGGGGATCTCGTTCCGTGAGGGGACTCCGCTGGGCTCCGCCCAGCGACTTGGCAGCCCGGCACGCCGACCGCCCGAGCGGTGGGCCAGCGATCCGGTAAGGCAGTGGATCGGCCGTGCCCACGGGGGCATGAGGAAATCGTGTGGAACTGGTCCGGCTCAGTTGTCCGGACCGGCCGCCGATGGAAGAGGACCGCCTGATCGACCCCGCCTCATCGACCAGCCTCTCGGAGCTGTCCCGTGCCCCTCCGCCACCCCGCCCGCCCCGCGTGCCGCCCGTCCGCGGCCGAGCGCGCGTGCGCGGGCGAGCGGGCGGGCGATCGCGGCTTCACCCTCGTCGAGCTGCTCGCCACCATCGTCGTCGGGAGCATCCTCACCACCCTCGCTATCGCCGGCTGGGTGCAGTGGTGGCGCGCGCAGGCGCAGGTCACCGTGGCCGAGGAGGTCCGCGCCGTCCTGCGGACCACCCAGCAGCGGGCCGTGACCGAGGGCCGCTCGCTCTGCGTCCAGCTCGACGCGCACTCGTGGTCGCTGTGGTCCGGGAGGTGCGAGGACGCCGGTCGCACGCTGCTCTCCGGCCCGACCGCGCTGGACGACGACCACGTCGAGCTCACCGAGGCCGCGTTCACCACGGCCGACGGCGGCTCGCTGGCTGCCGTCACCTTCTCCTCGCGCGGGACAGCGAGCCCGGGCCAGGTCGTCGTCGTCCGGGACGGCGACGCCGTCTCGACCGGCACCGTCATCGCCGTGGAAGGGCTGACCGGCCGTGTCTCGATGCGCTGACCAGGGCGCCCCGGAGGCGCAGCCCCGCACCCGCCCCGCCGACGGCGGCTTCTCGCTGGTCGAGGTGCTCGTCGCCCTGGCCATCCTCGTCGTCCTGCTGGTGGCCTCGCTGCCCGTCGTCCTCGGCGGCATCCGCGCCAACGCGACCGCGCGCAGCCTCACGCAGGGCAAGTCCATGGCGCTGGCCGAGCTGGAGCGGATGCGCAACCTGCCGTGGCACGTCGCGCCCGCCGCGGGTGACTTCATCGACGTCCTCGACCGCTACCACCCCGACCTCGTCGCCCCCGCCGCCGCGCCCACGTGCACCGACGCGAGCGGGGACGTCGTGGAGCCCACCGCCGCCAACGAGGGCTGGGTCTCCGCCACCGCCGGGCGCTGCGACTGGGAGCCGGCGGGGCCCTTCTACCGGACCGTCCTCACCGGCGCCGACCGCGACGACCTCGACGGCTGGGTGCTGGTGCTCTCCACCCAGTTCCTGAACGACTCCACCCCGCCCTCGCCCGTCACCCCGCCGGCCGGCTGGGACAGCGGCGTCGTCGGGCACGACACCCCGCCGTCGGCCCAGGTCGGCGTGGTCGTGGCGGCGCTGGAGGTCGGCGCCCACACGACGCACCCCGTCGTGAGCGCCACCCAGATCGGCCGCGCACGCCGGGCCAGCACCCGGGCCCGCGCCACCGCGGACGCCACCACCCTGGCGATCGGCACGACCACGACGCTCGGCACGGACGAGGCGGCGGAGCTCTCCGTGCAGGCCGGCATCCTCCACCTGTCCGCGGGCCTGTCCTACACCTCCACCGCCTCGGCCGCCCTGACCTCGCTCAACGCCGGCGTCTCCGGCGGCTCGCAGGCCGACGGCGCCTCCGTCAACCTGGCCTCCCCGCCCTCGGTGAGCGCCGCGGCCGGCACCGCCTCCGCCGGACAGCTCACGACGGCCGGCTGCTCGCTGGTGTGCTGGGGCAGCACCTCCACCTCGGCGGTCTCGGTCAACGCGGACGCCGCGGCGCCGTCCGTCGGCTCCCCCGGCGCCCCGGTGAACGTCGCGATCGGCCACGACGGGTCCGGCGCCACGGCGCTCAAGGTCGGCGCGGGCTCGGGAGCGCTGATCGACCCGGCACTGCTGCTCTCCGGGCCGCTGGTGAGCGTGGTCGACCCGGTGTCCGGCTCGGGCACCGGCTCCGACTGCAGCGTCACCACCTCCGGCACCACGATCCGCGTCGGCGCCTCGGGCTGGGCGCAGGTGACGCCGTCGGGCACGGACGCGGCCGCGCTCGGCCTGCCGGCGGACGTGGTCCGCTCCTGCGCGACCGCCCGCGCCGGGCGCATCGCGATCCTGCCCACGCTGTTCGCGCCCAACGGGCTGCTCCAGGTCGACCTGGCCAGTGCGGTCGCCCGCTGCCAGGTCACGGGCGCCGCGCACACGCCGAGCGCCTCGGCGTCCTGGTCCGGCAGCGTGCGCCGCTGGACCCCCCTGGGCTACACAAGCATCGGCACGCTGAGCAGCAGCAACGTCACCGACCCGCTGGCCGCGCTGAACCTCGACAGCCTCGGCCTGGGCGCGCTGTACGGCGACCTCGGCGACTACGTGGAGTCGATCGCCTCGGCCTCCTCCGGCGGCGCCACGATCGAGACCGAGACGGGTCGGGCGAGCGCGTCGCTGCCCGGCGTCCTCACCCTGCGCACCGCACCGGTCCGGCTCGCCGTGGGCGGTTCGACGCTGGCGTCCTCGACGGTGTCGGTGACCGTGGGGGCGGTCGCCTGCTCGGCGGAGGACGCGCGATGAGCGGGGACGCCGGGGGCCGTGTGCACGCAGAGGACGCCGGCAAGGACGCCGGGTACACCCTCGTCGAGCTGCTGGTGGCGATGGGGCTCCTCACCGTCGTGACGACGCTGCTCCTCGGGCTGGTGCTGGCGGCGAGCCAGGCGACGGAGGACGTCTCGGACTCGGCGGACGTGACCCAGGAGTCCCGGCTGGCGATCGAGCGGCTCTCCCGCGAGCTGCGGCAGACCGCGGCGATCGACGCCGTGGAGCTCACCGACCTCGGCGACGCGACCACGGCCCTGACGATCTGGACCGACTTCGACGGCGACGGCCTGCGCGACACGACCATGGCCGACCCCGAGGTGCTCACCTACCGGTGGGACCCGGCGGTCGGCCGGCTGACGCTCACCGCGGACGACGCCTCCGGTGGCGCGATCACCCGGCCCGTCCTCGCCGAGGTCGTGAGCCGGTTCGACCTCGTCCTGCTCAGCTCGGCCTTCGAGGCCGACGCGAACGGCGACGGCGAGACGACGTGGCAGGAGATCGACGCGTCGTCGGCGTTCGGGGGCAACAGCGACGGCCGTCCCGACGGCGCGGAGCTGGCCTGGCTCGACCTCGTCCGCGTCGAGCTCACCGTCACCGACGGGGACGTGGCCCGCGACTTCAGCCTCGCCGTCGACCTGCGCAACCAGGGAGGTTCCTGATGCCCGGACCCAGCGGAACCACCTGCCCGCCCCGTGACCAGGGCGTCGCGCTCGTCATCACGATGATGGTCGCGGCGCTGGTCGTGGTGCTCGGCACCACCGTGCTGCGGGTGAGCGTCGGCAACCTCTCCGCCGCGGACGACTCGCGCGACGCCGCGGCCGCCCTCGACGCCGCCGACGCGGGCGTCACCCAGGCGATCGCCCGGATGCGCTCCGGCGGTCTCGGCGCGCTGGCCTGCTCGCCGTCCTGCACGAGCGAGCCCTGGGGGAACAGCGCCTCCCCCGCGGGCTACGACCTGGGCGGCTGGGCCCCCTCCGGCGGGACGGTGCAGAGCTTCCGCGCCTGGATCCAGCCGATCCTGCCGTGGCCCGCCAACGACCCCGCCGTCTACCGGGTGCACAGCACCGGACGCGCCGGCGACGGCGTCCGCTCGATCGAGGTCGACGTGAGCGTCCGCAAGAACCCGGACCTGCCGATCGCCATGTTCGGCCGCTCCGTCAGCGGCGGCGGCGCGTACGCGGTGACGCGGATCAGCGTGCTCTCGACCGGCTGCGTGTACCGGCGCGACAAGATCTCGGTGATCAGCAGCATCGACCCCGCCTACGGCATCCCGGCCGGTGTCCACTCCTCGCAGGCCATCACCACCGCGAACGGCAACAGCACCTACTGCTCCGACGCGGTGAGCGGCAGCGGCGGCGGGAAGGACCGGGCCATCCACGCCGGCGGCGCGTGCGCGAAGGTCTACCCGTTCGACCAGGACGTGCGGGGCGGCTCGCTCACCGGCCTGTCGGACTGCGCCGCGGCCACCGGCTACCCGGACTTCTACGGGTCCGTCGACACCGACGGCGACGGCGTGGCCGACGTCATCGGCTCGAAGATCACCAGCGAGGCCGCCCTGCGGGCGCTCTTCGGCATCGGCGAGGACCCGTTCGACTCCGAGGAGCTCGACGACCTGCGCGCCCTGGCCCGCAGCCAGGGGACCTACTACACCTCGACGTCGTTCGGGTCCGGGCCGAGCCCGACCGTCCAGCCGCACGCCGTGATGTTCTTCGACCTCCTGGGCACCGCGTCCGAGGGCGGCGTCGTCGACCTCAAGGACCTCTCCACCGCCTGGAACCGGCCCGCCGACGGCACCTGCCCCGACCGGTCCCTGCTCATCGTCGTCGACGGTGGCAACCTGCGGCTCAACGGCAACGCCGGCTCCTCCCCCGGCCTGGCGGCCAGCATCGTCCTCACCTCCCGCGCGCCCTACGGCCAGGTGATGAAGAACAACGGCACGGCCAACCTCATCGGCACCATCTACGCCGACAGCCTCGACCTCACCGGCACCGGCGACGTGTCGCTCGACGAGTGCTTCATGAACAACCTGAGCCCCGCGCTCCTCCGGTTCTCCACCGGGCGGTACGTCGAGGTCGACCGGTAGGACTGGCGGCCTTCGGCCGCGTGTTCGCGCGGCCTACGCAGGGTGGTGCCGGGACAGACCTCCCGTGCACTCGGCAGTGGGGCCCAGACGGGCCCATCTACCGAGTGCGGCGGGGCAGGGGTCGTGAGCTCGGTAGTGGGGCCCGGGCGGGCCCATCTACTGAGTGCGGCCCGGGCACCTCCCCATCTGCACGGCGGAACAGGCGACGCGCGCGAACTGTCTGGGGCCGGGCTGGCGGCCGCAGGCCGGCCGGCGCCGTCACTTGATCAGGTCGAAGACCGAGAAGATCGGCAGGTAGAGGGCCACGATCATGCCGCCGACGACCATGCCGAGGCCGGCGATCATGAGCGGCTCGATGAGGCTGGTGAGCGCCTCGGTGGTCGTCTCGACCTGTTCGTCGTAGGACGCGGCGACGCGGGCGAGCATGTCGTCCAGCGCGCCGGCTTCCTCGCCGGAGGCGATCATCTGCACGACCATCGACGGGAAGACCGGGTGCTTGGCCAGCGGGCCGGCGACGGACGAGCCGGAGGCCACCGAGCGGCGCACGTCGGCCACGGCCTTCGCGATGACGGTCGAGCCGGACGTGTCGCCGACGATGTCGAGCGCGGAGAGCACCGGCACGCCGGCGCCGAGCAGGGTGCCCAGGTTGCGGGTGAACCGAGCCAGGGCGATCTTGCCGATCAGCCCGCCGAAGACCGGCAGCCGCAGCATCAGCGGGTCGACGACCTCCCGCACCCGGCGCTCGTGGCCCCAACGGCGCCAGGCGACGACGAAGCCGATGGCGAGCACGACGACGACCGGCACGATCCACACCATCGCGTGGCTCAGCACGACGAGGATGCGCGTGGGCAGCGGCAGCGTGCCGCCGAGGTCGCTGAACATCTTCTCGAAGATCGGCACGATGAACAGCAGCATGCCGGTGCACATGAGGATCGCCATGATGAGGACGACGGTCGGGTAGGTCATCGCGGAGCGCACCTTGGCCCGCAGCCGCACCTCGGCCTCGAACGTCTCGGCGATCTGGGTGAGCGACTCCTCGAGGAAGCCGCCGGTCTCGCCGGCCCGCACCATGTCGACCATGAGCGGGTTGAAGACCCGCGGCTCGCCGGCGAACGCGGTCGAGAGCGGGTGGCCCGACTCGACCTGCGAGCGCACCACCCCCAGCACACGCCGCAGCTCGGGGTTCTCGGCCTGCTCGGCGACGATCCGCAGGCCGCGCAGCAGCGGCAGCCCGGCCGAGACCATGGTCGCCAGCTGCCGGACGGAGACCGCCAGCTCCCCCAGCTTCACGTGCTTGGCCCAGGGCAGGCTGATCTCCTTGTTCAGCCCCTGGCCGGACTCGCCGATCGCCAGCGGGGTGAACCCGAGCTCGCGCAGCCGCTCGGCCACCGCGGCCTCCGAGGCCGCGCGGACCTTGCCCTCGCGCAGCGCGCCGCCGGCGTCCCGCGCCTGGTAGGTGTAGGTGCTCACGACGCCGCCCCGCTCTCGGGCCCCGAGACCGCGGAGACCGGGGAGACCGGCTCGGGGGCGCCGGGCCGGCTCGGCGCGGGGTCGGACCAGCCGCCGGACCGCAGGCCGCCGGAGGCGATGAGGGCGAGCAGGTCGTCCTTGTGGACGGCGTGCTCGAGGGCCGCGTCGCGGGTGATCCGGCCCTGCTTGACCAGGTCGGCGAGGTGGCCGTCGAGGGTCTGCATGCCGTGGGCGACACCCGCCTGGAGCGCGCCGGGGATCTGCGGCAGCTTGTTCTCCCGGATCATCGCCCGCACGCCGGAGGTACAGATCATCACCTCGAGCGCGGCGACCCGGCCCTTGCCGTCCGTGGTCGGGACGAGGGCCTGGCAGACCACCGCCTGGAGGGCGGCGGCCAGCTGGGTGCGGATCTGCTGCTGCTGCTCGGCGGGGAAGACGTCCACGACCCGGCTCACGGTGTCCTGCGCGGACGAGGTGTGCAGCGTGGCGAGCACGAGGTGGCCGGTCTCGGCGGCGGTGAGGGCAACCGAGATGGTCTCCAGGTCGCGCAGCTCGCCGACGAGGATGACGTCGGGGTCCTGGCGCAGCGCCTGGCGCAGCGCCTGCCGGAACCCGCGGGTGTCGCCGCCGACCTCGCGCTGGTTGACGACGCACGAGCGGTGCTCGTGGAGGAACTCGATCGGGTCCTCGATCGTGACGATGTGCCCGGCGCGGGTGCGGTTCACCTGGTCGACGATCGCGGCGAGCGTCGTGGACTTGCCCGAGCCGGTCGGGCCGGTGACGAGCACCAGCCCGCGCTTGAGGTCGGAGAGGCCGGAGACCACCTGCGGCAGGCCGAGCTCGGCCACCGTCTTGATCTCCCACGGGATCAGCCGCAGCACCGCCGCGACCGCCCCGCGCTGCCAGAACACGTTCACGCGGAACCGCGCGCGGCCCGGGACGGCGTGCGCGAGGTCGAGCTCGCGGTCCTCCTCCAGCGTCCGGCGCTGCTTCTCGGTGAGGATCGCGTAGACGGCCTCCTGGAGCTCGTCCTCGTCCAGCGGCGCGTAGCCCGGGAGCGGGACCATCTCGCCGCGCACGCGGACGGTGGGCGGCACGCCGACCGTGAGGTGCAGGTCGGAGCCGCCGCGCTCGACCACCGCGTCGAGCAGGGCGTCGAGGTCGAGGGACTTCCCCGGGGCCGGGGCGGCCGGCCGCGGCGCCTCGACCCGGACCGGAGCAGGTGCGGGGGCGAGGCCGGGCGCCGGGGCGGGAGCGGTGGCGAGGACGGGTGCGGGGGCCGCGACGGCCACGGGAGGCGCAGGACGCAGCGGGTCGTCGTCCACCGGCACGGCGGCGCGGCGGCGGCCGCCGCCGGTGCCCACGGGCACGTCGGACGCAGGAGCCACCGGCTCCGGCTCGGTGGCGCCGCCCCAGTCGGCCCAGGACGTGTCCCAGGTCGGGCTGCCGGTCGAGTGGCCGGTCGAGTGGTCGTCGTGGTGCTCAGCCTGCGACACGGAGTACCTCCTCCACGGATGTGCGCCCGTCGAGCACCTTCGCCCAACCGTCCTGGCGCAGCGTCGTCATGCCCTCGTTGCGGGCGGTGTGACCGATCTCGTCGCTCGAGGCGCGCTCGACGGCGAGCCGCTCGATCGACTCGGTCACCGGCATCACCTCGTGCAGCGCGCTGCGACCGCGGTAGCCGGTGCGCGAGCAGTCCGGGCAGCCCACGGGCCGGTAGAGCGTCCCGTGGTGCCCCGGCGGCAGCGCGAAGCCGACCGCGGCGAGCTCGTCGTGGTCCACCTCGTACGGCTCGCGGCAGCGCGGGCACAGCGAGCGGCACAACCGCTGGGCCACGATGCAGGAGAGCGCCGAGCCCACGAGGAACGGCTCGATGCCCATCTCCACCAGCCGCGTCACGGCCGAGGGGGCGTCGTTGGTGTGCAGCGTGGAGAGCACGAGGTGGCCCGTGAGGGAGGCCTCGATGGCGATGGAGGCGGTCTCGCGGTCGCGGATCTCGCCGACGAGGACGACGTCCGGGTCGGAGCGCAGGATCGAGCGCAGCGCGGAGGCGAACGTCAGCCCCGCCTTCGGGTTCGTCTGCACCTGGTTGATGCCGGGCAGCCGGTACTCCACGGGGTCCTCGACCGTGATCACGTTGACCGCGGGCGTGGAGAGGATGTTGAGCGTCGAGTACAGGGTCGTGGACTTCCCCGACCCGGTCGGCCCGGTCACCAGCACCATGCCGTGCGGCTTCGACCACGCCTGCGAGAACACCGCGAGGTTGCCCGGCGAGAACCCGAGGTCGTCCAGGCCGAGGCGGGTGGCCCCGTTGTCGAGGACGCGGGCGACGACCTTCTCCCCCCACACGGTCGGCAGGGTGGCGACGCGCAGGTCGACCGTGCCGTGCTCGTGGGTGACCGAGAGTCGGCCGTCCTGGGGGACGCGCCGCTCGGCGATGTCCATCCCCGCCATGATCTTGAACCGGCTCACGACGCCGCCGGTGATGGTGCGTGGGGCCCGGTGCGCCTCGACCAGCACGCCGTCGATCCGGTAGCGCACCCGCAGGTCGTCCTGCGTGGGCTCGAGGTGGATGTCGCTGGCGCGGTCGGCGATCGCCTGGCTGATGAGGAGGTTGACGAACCGCACGACCGGCGCGTCGTCCACGATCTCGGTGAGCGCCTCGGGGTCCGGCTCGTCGTCGGCGACCAGGCCCATGGAGAGGCCGGCGAGCTCGTCCTCGACCCGGTAGGTCTCGTTGGTGCGGGCCTCGATGTCGCCGCGCCAGGCGAGCACGAAGCGCACCCGCTGGCCGGTGAGCCGGCCCAGGTCGTCCTTGAGCTCGAGGTCGCCGAGGCGGCGCACCGGCACCGCGACCAGCAGCTCCCCGTCGCGCCGTGCGTACGGCAGGACGCCGGAGCGGCGGGCGAACTCGCCGGGCAGCAGCGCGGCGGCGCCGGCGTCGACGCCGGTCTCGGCGAGGTCGACGAGCTCCACGCCCGCGACGCCCGCGGTGACGGCGAGGACCCGCGCCCGGTCCACCGGCAGGCTGAGGATCGCCTCGATGACGGAGCCGTGGTGCTCCCCGGCGCACACCTGCGCGGCGGCGAGCTGCTCCTCGTTCACGACGTGGCTGGCCAGGAGCGCCTGGGTGGTCGCCTCGGCCGTGGTGTGCAGCCGGGTGTCCTCCGGCTGCCACAGGTCGGTGCGACGGCGTCCGCCGCCGGGGACGACAGCGAGGTCGGCCCGCTCGGGGTCGGTCCAGGCGGCGTGCCCGGAGGCGCCCGGGTGCTCGGGGTAGTCGTCGAGGTGGTCCCAGTCGGCGTGCGGGGAGCTGGTCATCCGCCCTCACCCCGCCAGCCGGTGCGCCGCAACGCCACCGAGAAGTCGTGCGGGGTGGAGGCCGCCCCGCGCGCCGTCGCCTCGTCGAGGACGCCCTCGAGCACGAGCCGCACGAGGTGCTGGTCGAACGTCTGCATGCCCGAGTAGCCGCCCTCGGCGACGACGTCGGGCAGCTCGAGCGTCCGGTCCGGGTCGGCGACGACCTCCGCGAGCCGCACGTCGGCGACCGCGATCTCCAGGACGGGCAGGCGGCCGCCGTCCGGCGTGGCCACGAGCCGCTGGCAGATGATCCCCTGCAGCGAGGCGGCCAGGGCGGAGCGCACCCGCGGCTGCTCGTGGGGCGGGAAGAAGTCGATGACGCGCTGGACCGTCTCGAGCGCGTCCGTGGTGTGCAGCGTGGAGAGCACGAGGTGGCCGGTCTCCGCCGCGGAGAGCGCCGCGTGCACGGTCTCGGCGTCGCGCATCTCGCCGACGAGGATGACGTCGGGGTCCTGCCGCATCGCCGCGCGCAGCGCCGCGCCCCACGAGCGGGAGTCGCTGCCGAGCTCGCGCTGGGTGACGGTGGCGGTGCGGGAGGTGTGGACGATCTCGATGGGGTCCTCGAGCGTGAGGACGTGGACGGGCCGCTCGTCGTTGATCGCGTCGATCATCGCCGCGAGCGTCGTGGTCTTGCCCGAGCCGGTCGGCCCCGTGACCAGCACCAGCCCGCGGCGGCGCAGCGCGAGGTCGCGGATGACCGGCGGCATGCCGAGGGAGTCCAGCCGCTGGGGGGCGTCCGCGACGCGGCGCAGGACCGCGGCGTCGTGCCCGCGGCTGCGGAACGCGTTCACGCGGAACCGGCCGACGCCGCTCATGGTGAGCGCCAGGTCGGCCTCGAGGTCGCGGTCGTAGGCCGCCAGGACGTCGGGCTCCATCATCGCCCGCACGACGGCGCTGAGCAGGTCCGGCGGCACGGCGCGACCCAGCGGCACCAGGTCGCCGCGGACCCGGACCCGCGGCGGCTCGCCGGCGCGCAGGTGCAGGTCGGAGCCGTCGCGACGGACCGTCTCGGCCAGCAGCGAGCGCAGCACGGACGCCGCGTCGACCCCGCCGGCCGGCGGCTCCGGCGGCTCCGGCGCGCCGGCCACCCGACGCCCCGGCGCGGCGGACGCGAGCACGGCTCCGGGTGCTGCTCCGGGCGCTGCTCCGGGCGCGGCGGCCGGGCCGGACGACCCGTGCGGGTCGTGCAGCGGGTCGTGCAGCGGGTCGCTGAGGGGGGAGGCGGTCACAGGGGTCTCCGAGAGGTGCTGCGAGGGGTGCGCCAGCGGGGGCCGGCGCGTGGCGGTGCCCTGCTCGGATCGGCCGGACGCCCGGCGTCCTGAGCCGTCGGGCCGCGTCCTGCCTGCTCAGGGCCCCACCGTCGCCGGCGGCGGCCCCTCATGAACCCGCGCCCGCTGCCGATGGGAGCCACCAGGTGCGTGAGTGGGCGCACGCCGCGGGGCTCCGCCGCCCCGGGGGACGACGGGCGCCAGGACGGCGCCCGGACCGCAGGACACGACCGCCTCGCCCGGGGCGGCACGGACGACGTGGAGGTGACGGCGGTGGCTCGGACCGTGGTCGGCCTGGAGATCGGGACGGACGCCGTGCGCGCCGTCGAGGTGCGCCGCTCGCGGCGCGGAGCCACGGTGCGCCGCAGCGGCCGGGTGCCGCTGCCCCGCGGCGCCGTGGACGCGGGGCAGGTGCGCGAGCCGGCCCCCGTCGTGGCCGCGCTGCGCCAGCTGTGGGCCGAGCAGAAGTTCGGCACGCGCGACGTGCGGCTGGCCGTGGGCTCCGCCTCCGTGCTGGTGCGCCGCCTCGAGCTCGACTGGATGAGCGAGGAGGACCTGCGCCGCTCGCTGCGCTTCCAGGTCGCCGACCTGCTGCCGGTGCCCGTGGACGACGCCAACCTCGACCACGTGCCGCTCGGCGAGGGCGAGGTGGTCGACGAGGTCGGCCGGGCCCGCCGGGTCTCCCGCATCCTGCTCGTCGCCACCGCGAAGGAGTCGGTGGACGGCCTCGTCCGCTGCGCCCACGCGGCCCGGCTGAGCCCGGTCGCCGCCGACCTGAGCGCCTTCGCCGCCCTCCGCGCGCTGCGCGACCCCGTGGCCGGCACGCCGGCCGAGGCGGGGAGCACGACCCCGCCGTCCGTCCCCACCCTCGCGGTGGTGGACGTCGGCGCCAACACCGTCACGGTCACCGTGGGAGCGCCCGCGGGCCCGCGGTTCGTCCGCGTGGCCGCCGGGCTGGGCGGCGACCTCGTCACCCGGGCCCTGGTGGAGCACACCGGACGCTCCTGGGCGGAGGCCGAGGAGGTGAAGGCCGAGCCGGGGCTGCTGCCGCCGGTGGGCGCCCACCCGACCGGCCGCGACCAGACCGTCGCGCTGGAGGCGGTGACCCGGATGGTCGGCGAGGTCCGCGCCACCCTCGACTTCTCGCTCCAGAACGACCCGGCCCACACGCCGGCGTCGCTGCTCCTCACCGGCGGCGGCTCCCGGATGCCCGGGCTCGCCGACCACCTCGCCGCGGCACTGCGCGTGCCGGTCGCCGTCCGCGGCGCCGACCCCGGCAGCCGCGACGGCGTCCCCGACCACCTCCTCGCCCCGCTGGGGCTCTGCCTCGGGAGCGCCGCATGAGCCGCCTCTCCCTCGTCCGCCGCCGCGGCGACGAGCCCGCCACGTCCGAGCCCACCCCGGGCGCCGCCCTCCCGTCCGCAGGGACCGGCCCGACGTCCGCCTCGACGGCCTCGTCCCCCGCTGCGGCAGCGCCCGCCCGCGACGGCGTCGACCTGCTCTCGGACTGGGTCCGCGTGCGCCTGCGGGTGCTCGCCCTGCGGCGACGCTTCGTCATCGCGGTGGTGGCGCTGGTGGTGCTGGTCGCGCTCGTGGTGACCGCCCAGCGCTTCGCGCTCGTCCAGGCCCGCCACGAGCTCGACGGCGAGCGGGCCGTCGGCGACGGGCTGCAGACCCGCCTGGAGGCCATGGCCCCCGTCGCGGCCTACCTGGCCGGCGTCCGCCTGCGGGCGCAGGTCGGCACCGGCCTCATGGCCGCCCAGCTCGACTCCGAGGCGATCGCGAAGGCGCTCGACGACGCGCTGCCCCGCGGCGCCGTCCTCGACGGCACGACCCTCACCCTGGGCGAGCGCACCACCCCCGCCACGCTCACCGACGTCCCCGTCGACCTCGCCGCCGGCACCCGCGGGCTGGTCACCACCTGCCCCGGCCCCGACCCCTTCGAGGTGCTCGACCTCGTCGCCTGCGTGAACGTGTCGGGCACGGCGCCGAACCGGGTCGCCGTCGCCCGGATGGTCGAGGCGCTGGACGCCTCCCCGCTCTTCGCCGAGCCCTTCATCGACACCACGACCACCGGCTCGGGCGGCGCGGGCAGCGACGGGGGCGGGAAGGACGACGGCGCGGTCACCTTCACCGGGAGCGTCGGCGTCACCGCCGCCACCTTCACCGGACGCTTCGACGGGCTCGTCGACCGGCTGGCCGGGGAGCCCGCGGACGCCGCCGCGACCGGCTCGGCGACGGGCACCGCGACCGGCGCCGACACCGGGACCGATGCCGGGACCGACACCGGGACCGACACCGGGACCGACTCGGGCGCGGGCTCGACGGACGGGGCGCAGCCGTGAGCGGCCGGCTGAGCCGCCGGTCGGTCGCGAAGGCGGCCCGGCGAGCGAGCGACCCGGCGCCGCGGCTGCGCACCGGGAATCCGGGCGTGACGATCCTGCTCGGCAGCCTCGCGCTGCTCGTGGTGCTCCTGGGCGCCTGGTTCGGGCTCGTCGGGCCCACCCTCTCCGCGACGTCCCAGGCGCACGCCGAGCGGGACGCGGTCGCGGCGGAGAACGCCGTGCTCTCGGTGCGCCTGCACGCCCTCGAGGCGCAGGCCGAGCACCTCGACAGCGTGGACGCGCTCGCCGCGGACCTCGACGCCTCCTTCCCCGAGACCGCCGACCAGCCCGGCCTGTTCAGCCAGGTCGACGAGGCGGCCCGCGCCGCGGGCATCCCGCTGCGCTCGGTCACGGTGCTCTCCCCCGCGCTGCCGGTCACCGCGGAGCCGATCACCCTGCCGGTCGGCGTCCCCGGCGGCTCGGCCGTCGCCACCCAGGTGGTCACCATCGCGGTGGAGGCCTCCCCCGCCCGCCTGCGGCGCTTCCTCGACGAGCTCACCGGCCTCGAGCGGTCCCTGCTCGTCACCAGCGCCGTCACCACGCGGGACGACGAGTCCTCCTCGACCCTCGTCGTCACGGCCACCACGTTCCTCACGCAGGGCGTCCCGGACCCGGACGAGGCCGCGTCCGCCGACGCGTCCGCCGAGGCCACCACGGACGCCGCGGCCACGCCCTCCTCGGACGCCGAGTGACATGACCACCCTCGACCCGCTCCCCTCCCTCGTCCCCCTGGCCGCGCTGCTGGCGGGGCTGCTCGGGCTCGCGATGGGGTCGTTCGGCACGGTGGTGGCGCACCGGGTACCGGCGGGGCGGTCGGTCGTGCGACCGCGGTCGGCGTGCCCGGCCTGCGGCCACGAGGTGCGGGAGCGCGACAACGTCCCGGTCCTGTCCTGGGTGCTGCTGCACGGCCGCTGCCGCGACTGCGCCGCGCCCATCCCGTGGCGCTACCCCGCCCTGGAGGCCGGCACCGCGGTGCTGTTCGTCCTCCTCGTGGTGGCGCTGCTGCCCGCGCTCCCCACGCCCTGGGACGCCGGCCGCCTGCTGGCCTGGCTGGCGGTGGTCGCCGGCGGGGTGCCGCTGGTGGCGGTCGACCTCGCCGAGCACCGGCTGCCCTTCGCGGTGACCGGCTGGACCGCGGTCTTCGTGACCGCCGGGCTGGTCGGCGGCGCGCTGGCCGAGGGCGACCGCGCCCTGCTCGCCGACCCGCTCGCGGGGGCGGCCGCCTGGTTCATCGTGGTCGGCGGGCTGCACGTGCTCACCCGCGGCCGCGGCATGGGGCTGGGCGACGTGGCGCTCGCCCCCGTGCTCGGCGCGGCCGCCGGCTCCCTCGGGGTCGGCGCGGCGCTCGTCGGCCTGGCCGGCGCGTTCGTCGCCGGTGCGCTGGTGGGCACGGCGCTCATCGTGGCGGGGCGTGCCCGCCGGCGTCCTGCTCCCCGGATGCTGCCGTTCGGGCCCTTCCTCGTCGGCGCCGCCCTCCTCGCCGTCCCGTGCGGGCAGCCCCTCGCCGACGCCTACCTGCGCCTCGTCGGTCTCTGACCGCCTCGCCGCCCCCGCGGCCGCCGTCCCCCGGCTGGCCTCCCACGACCCTGTGACGACTCTCGCCGCGCCCGGGGCTGGTGCTCGACACCTGTCGCACAGGAAAGTAGCCCTCGTCAACCATGCGACGACGAGGAGAGCCCCCGCGTGACCGAGCAGCACACCGTGGACCAGGACGACCTGGGCCGGCACGCCCGAGCGCGGACGGCCGAGGGCCACGTGCCCGCCGGGGTGCCGCGCCGCGGGCTCGCGGACGCGGTGGAGCCCGACCCGTCGCGGACGCGCCGGCACCGGCCGGTGCTGGGGTTCGTGGCCGCGGCGGTGGCGCTGGTCGCGGTGTTCACGGCGTCCGGTTCCCCGATCCCGCTCTACGAGACCTACCGGACGCAGGACGGGCTGAGCACCTCCGACCTCGCCCTGGCCACGGTGGTCTACCTGGCCTCGGTGCTGGTCTCCCTGCTCGTGCTCGGGCGCGTCTCCGACCACCTCGGCCGCCGACCCGTCGCGCTGGCCTCGGTGACGCTCGCCGCGCTCGGCTGCCTCGCGCTGCTCGACGTCCAGACCCTCGGCGACCTCGCCCTCGGACGGCTCCTCCAGGGCCTGGCCTGCGGATTCTCCACCTCGGCCGTGGCGGCCTACCTGCTCGACCTCTCCCCGCGCGGGCGCGCGTGGATCGCCCCGGCCCTCGTCGCGGGCGGCCCGCAGGTGGGGATCACGCTCGGCGCGCTGCTCACCGGACTCTTCGCGAGCTACTCGCCGTGGCCGGAGACCGGCTCCTACGTCCTCGTGGTCGTGCTGCTCGTGGCGTGCCTGCCGCTGCTGGCGCTGGCGCCCCTGGGCGAGACCCGCCCCGGGGTGTGGCGCTCGCTGCGCCCGCGCGTCGCGCTGCCCCACGCGGTCCGGCCGCTGCTGCCCGCCGCGGTGGCGGTGTTCCTCGGCACCTGGGCGCTGGGCGGCTTCTACCAGGCGTTCAGCCCCACCATCTCGGCCACGTACCTGGGCACCGAGGACCCGTTCGTCGGCAGCCTCGTCTTCGCCTCATTCATGATCACCTACGGCCTCGGCGTGCCCCTGACCGCGCGGCTGAGCCCGGTGCGGGCCCAGCGCGTCGGCATCGTCGTGTTCACCGTCGCGGTGGCGGGCATCGTCGTCGGCCTGTACGTCGGCAGCGTGGTGGTGGTGCTGGTCGCCGGCGTCGTGGCCGGCACGGGCATGGGGACGGGGTTCACCGGCTCGGTCCAGACGCTGCTGCCGCACGTGGCGCCGCTCGAGCGCGCCGGCCTCATGGCGTCCGTGTACCTGTTCTCCTACGCCGGCGCGGCCGTGCCGAGCCTGGTCGTCGGGCGGCTCACGGGCCGCTTCGGCCTCGCCGAGCTCTCCTGGGCCTACCTGGGCTTCGCCGTGCTCGCCACGGCCGTGGTGCTCTGGCGCACCCGCTCGCGCGCCGGGGCCTGAGCGGGCCCGTCACGCCGTCTCCGGGCGGCCGTCCGCGGGCGGCCGTCAGGCGTCGGGCGCGGGCGGGGCCTCCCCCGCCTCGAGCCACCCGCGGAACGCCTCGAGGTTGGCGGTGGACTCACCCCGCAGCCGCCGCCACTCCCACTCCTTGCGGATGGAGGTGGCGAACCCGAGCTCGAGGATCGTGTTGAACGAGGAGTCGGCGTAGGTGAGGACCGAGCCGAGCAGCCGGTCGAGCTCGTCGGGCGCCGCCGCGGACAGCGGCAGCCGGCCGTCGAGGTAGACGTCCCCGAGCCGGTCGACGGCGAACGCGACCCCGAACATCCGCAGGTTGCGCTCCAGCAGCCACCGGTAGACGCCCTCGTGGTTCTCGTCGGGGGCGCGGCAGACGAACGCGTGGACCCCGAGCGCGTGCACGCCGACGTCGAGCCGCACCGCCGTGGAGAGCTTCTTCTCCCCGGGCAGGGCGAAGGAGAAGACGCCGGGCGATTGCTCCTCGGCCTCCAGGCCGACCTCGGCGAGGTGGGCCCGGACGGCGTCGGCCGCCGCGGCCTGGGCCGGGGTGAGGTCGTCGTCCACGGGGTCTCCAGGGATCAGGCGCGGGCGCCGAGGTCGTCGGGCAGCCCCGGCAGCGAGAACGGCGCGAGCCCGAGCCCGCTGACGTCGAGACCGGGGGCACGCAGCAGCGGGACGGCGAGGCCGTGCCCGCCGACGGCCCGCAGGGCGGGTCGCGGGGCGTCCCGGCTCAGGAGGGCGCGGGCCTTCTCGTAGCAGGCGACGGTCGCCTCGGCGGTCGCCTCCCAGGAGAACGCGCTCGCGTGCGGCCGGGCGCCGGCGGTGAGCCGGGCGCGCAGGTCGTCGTCGAGGAGCAGCCGGCCCAGGGCGTCCGCCCAGGCCGCCGGCGCGTGGCCCGGGACGAGGAGGCCGCTGCGCCCGTCCCGCACCACCGTGGGGAGGCCGCCCACGGCCGCCGCCACGACGGGGGTGCCGGAGGCCTGCGCCTCGGCGGCGACGAGGCCGAAGGACTCGTTGTAGGAGGGCACGGCCACCACGTCGGCGAGGCCGTACCAGCGGGCCAGGCGGTCCTGGTCGACGGGCGGCACGAAGCGGACGACGTCGCGCCGGCCCGGCACGCCCGTGAGGCCGAGCTCGGAGGCGAGGTCCGCCAGCGACTCGGGGTGCTCCAGGCCGCTGCCCGACGGGCCGCCGACCACCGGCACCAGCAGCCGCTCGCGCAGGCCGGGCTCCCGCTCGAGCAGCACCGCCACCGCCCGCAGCAGGACGTCCGGGGCCTTGAGCGGCTGGATGCGACCGGCGAACAGCACCACCAGGGCGTCCTCGTCGATCCCCTCGGCCGCGCGGGCGGCCCGCACCTGCGCCGCGTCGAGCGGGCGGAACCGCTCCAGGTCGACGCCGGGGTGGACGACCTGCACGCGGGCGGGGTCGGCGTCGTAGTGGTCGATGAGCTGGCGCGCCTCGAGCTCGGTGTTGGCGACGAGCAGGTCGGAGGCGGCCACCACCTGCTCCTCGCCGATCACCCGCGCGGCGGGCTCGGGCGTGTCGCCCTCGGCCAGCGACTCGTTCTTCACCTTGGCCATCGTGTGCATCGAGTGCACGAGCGGGACGCCCCAGCGGTCGCGCGCGAGGGCGCCGACCTGACCGGAGAGCCAGTAGTGGGAGTGGACGACGTCGTAGTGACCCAGCGGCTGGGCGGCCTCGGTCCGCAGGACCTCGCGGGCGAACACGCAGAGCTGGCCCGGGAGCTCGGCCTTCGTCAGCCCCTCGAACGGCCCGGCGGGCACGTGGTGCACGGCGATCCCGTCGTCCACCACGACCACCGGAGGCTGCGCGGAGGAGGTGGCCCGGGTGAACACGTCGACCTCGACGCCGCGCGCGGCCAGGCGGCGCGCCAGCTCGATCACGTACACGTTCATCCCGCCGGCGTCGCCGGTGCCCGGCTGGTCCAGCGGGGAGGTGTGGAGGCTGATCATCGCGGCACGGCGCACGCGCTCTGCGTCCCTCACCCGTCCTCCTCCGTCGCTGCTGGTCCACCGGCGGGCCCTCGGCCCCACCGGCGCGGCCCCTCGAGGAGCCTGGCCCAGCGCACAACCATGCCACCGCGCCTCCTGTTCCCGTGACCACCCCCGGGAAGTCTTCGTCACGCCCACCCGGACCAGGCGCGGGCGCCCATGCGGTGCTTCGATGGGCGCATGGAGCTCCCCGACGTCCCGTCCGCCGACACGACCTACACCGCCCCGGCCCCGCCGCGCGGCGGCACGCCCCTCGCGGTCGTCACCGGCGCGAGCAGCGGCATCGGCGCGGCGACCGCCCGCAAGCTGGCGGCCTCCGGGTACACCGTCGTGCTCGCGGCCCGCCGGGCCGAGCGGATCGAGCCGCTCGCCGCCGAGCTGGGCGGGCACGCGGTGGTCTGCGACGTCACGGACGCCGAGCAGGTCGCGGCCCTCGCGGACGCGGTGCGCGGGCTGGGCGCCGGCGCTCTCGACGTCCTCGTGAACAACGCGGGTGGCGCGTTCGGGTCCGATCCCGTGGCCGAGGCCGACGTGGACGCCTGGCGCGCCATGTACGAGACCAACGTGATCGGCACCCTCCAGGTGACGAAGGCGCTGCTGCCGCTGCTCGAGGCCTCGGGCGCCGGCGCCGTGCTCAACGTCGGCTCCACCGCCGGCCGGATCGTCTACGAGGGCGGCGGCGGCTACACCTCGGCCAAGCACGGCACCCAGGTGCTCACCGAGACCCTGCGGCTGGAGCTGTGGGACAAGCCGGTGCGGGTCATGACCGTCGAGCCCGGGATGGTGCAGACCGAGGAGTTCTCCCTCGTCCGCTTCGCCGGGGACTCCGAGCGGGCGGCGAAGGTCTACGAGGGCGTGAAGCAGCCGCTGGTCGCCGAGGACGTCGCGGACGCGATCGCCTGGATGGTCACCCGGCCCGCGCACGTGAACGTGGACTCCCTCATGGTGCGTCCGCGCGCGCAGGCCGCCCAGCACAAGGTGCACCGCGAGGCGTGAGCGCGGCGGGGACCGTCCACGGGCCCCACGGAACCGGCTGCGGTATGACCTGCGCCCCACGGAAGACCCTGGACGGGTGACCTGGGACACGGCAGGCTGCCCGTTCGTGAAGACCATCGGACTTGTCGGCGGCATGAGCTGGGAATCCAGCGCGGTGTACTACGAGCAGCTCAACAGCGGCGTGGAGAAGCGGGTCGGCCCGCTGTCGTCCGCGCGGCTGGTGATGGCCTCGGTCGACTTCGCGGAGGTGACCCGCCTCCAGGAGGCGGAGGACTGGGACGGCGTCGCGGCGGTGCTCGTGGCCGCGGCCCAGGGCGTGGAGCGGGCCGGGGCCGACGTCCTGCTGCTGTGCACCACCACGTTCCACCAGGTCGCCGAGCAGGTCGAGGCGGCGATCGGCATCCCGCTGCTGCACCTGGCCGACGTGGTGGCCGCGGCCGCCAAGGAGGCGGGCCTGGAGGAGGTGGGCTTCCTCGGCACGACGTTCGCGATGGAGCGCGACTTCTTCATCGACCGCCTCTCCTCGCACGGCCTGAAGGTGCACGTCCCGGACCCCGACCACCACGACACGGTCAACCGGATCATCTACGACGAGCTGGTGCACGGCCGCGTCGTCACGCGCTCGCGGCGCACCGTCACCGGCCTGATCGACGAGCTCTGGGACGCCGGCGCCGGCGGCGTGATCCTGGGCTGCACCGAGCTCGAGCTGTTGATCAGCCAGGCGGACGCGCAGATCCCGGTCCTCGGCTGCACCACGCTGCACGTCGAGGCTGCTCTCGACGCTGCGCTCGGCTGAGTCTGCCGCGCGCTCGCCCCGCCCGGCCCAGCGCCGCTGGTTTGGCCCGGGCCGGTGCTCCCCCGGGCCGGCTGCTGCGGGCCGGCTGCTGCGTTCGGTCCTCGTCGGCACGAGGACCGAACGCCCCCACGCCGACCGCCACCGGCACATCACCGCAGGTCACAGCCCCACGACCACAGCTGCCTGCGGCTTCGGTCCTCGTGTCCACGAGGACCGAAGCCAGCGGGCTGCCCCGATGCCGCTGCTGCGTGTCAGCTGCTCCGCAGCGGACCGCCCCGCAGCCGGCTGCTCCGTTCGGTCCTCGTCGGCACAAGGACCGAAGCCACCATCCCGTCACCCGCGAGGACCCAACGCCCCCACGCCGACCGCCACCACCACATCACCCCAGGTCACAGCCCCGCAAGCACAGCGGCCTGCGGGTTCGGTCCTCGTCGGCACGAGGACCGAAGCCAGCGGACCGCCCCGAAGCCGCAGCCGGCAGCAAAGCGCCGGGCTCGGGCGTGAGGACGCAGCGGGCGAGCGCCCCGTACAGCACGACGCCCCCGCACCCGGTCTGAGCCGGGGCGGGGGCGTCGTCGCGTCCTGGGCGGGGCGGTCAGGGACAGCCGGCAGTGACAGCCGGCGGAGACGGTCTGCTGGGAGAAGCCCGTCAGCCGCCGCAGCTGACGGAGGCCTTGGTCTTCACCTCGGTCCAGAAGCTGGTGTTGCCCGCGGCGTCCGTGGCCCGGACCCAGGTGAACACCGACCCGTCGTTGCTCTCGAGCACGTTCGCCCACTTCCGGGTCCGCTTCACGTGGCCCTTGGTCTTGGCGACCGAGACCGTCCTCAGGCCGGACTTCTTGTCCTTCGCCGCCAGGACGAGGCGCCAGGTGCTCTTCTTGTTCGACCAGCACTTCACCGCGGACTTGATGTCGGGCGCGACGGTGTCGACCACGATCGAGCTCTTCCAGACGTTGTCGCTGCTGCTCCCCGGGAACCGGACGAACACCCTGCCGTCGTTGCCCGTGTACCAGTCGTAGAGGCAGCTGTCCTTGACGTCCGTGATCCAGGAGTTGTCGAAGTCCTTGTTGTTCGCGATCTCGATCTCGGTGGCGCCACTCGGCGTCGAGACCCGGAGCATCACCTGGTGCGTGGTGGAGTACTTCGCCCCGCGGTTGATGGTGAGCCCGTTGGACGAGCAGGAGGTCGGCTCGGAGGAGTCGGGGTTGGTCTTGCCCGGCTTGGTCGCGGTCGCCCAGTACGAGCGGCCGGTGGTGGACCAGCGCTGGACCCGGCCGTTGCGGCTGTCGGCGATGTAGAGGTTGCCGGACATCTTGTGGCCGGTCTGCGGGTACTGCGCGAGCGCCGTGGGCAGGTCGAGCCAGCCCATCTTCGAGGACGCCTCGGTCGGGTGCCCCAGCGTCCGGTAGACCGAGTACTTGTTGGTCGAGTCCATCAGGTAGATGGCGTTGTTGGCGGTGTCGAGCACCGTCACCTGCGCGGTCTTGTCGGCCACCACGTCCGTGGGGACGGGGGTGACCCCGCCGGAGGCCTTCGGGACGGCGATGGTGGAGCGCGGCTTGTCGCCGTCGCTGAACGTCGCGAGGTCGTAGGCCGCGATCTCGGCCTTGGCCGGCAGCGCCACGAGGATCTCGGGGCCGCTGTTCTTCGCGCCGGGCTTGATCGTCACGCCACCGCCGGACTTGCCGCCGGGCAGCCGCACGGTCGCCTTGAGGACGCCGCCGAGGGTGTAGCTCTGGAGCGTCGCCTTGCAGCGGTTGGCCACGTAGACCGTGGACCCGCGCACGGTGATGCCGCCGTAGATCGCCGGGTCGTGACCGACGGTCGCGGGGCACCAGACCTCGGGGCGCACCAGCCAGTGCCGCAGGACGACGCCCTTGCGGTTGATCTGCGAGACGCTGCGGCCGTAGAGCACCCAGATGCTGTTCTTCGACCCGGCCGCGAGCGCGGTGACGGCGTCCGGCTGGTCGAGCACGAGCGGGGACAGCTTCTTCCCGCCCTTGCCGACCCGGCGCAGCGTCCCCCCGTTGCGGAAGCCCGCGTAGGTGATGCCGTTCTTGGTGACCGCGACCGCGGTCGGGTTGTTGGCGCCCGTCGTGAACGAGCCGGCGCGGGTCGTGGTGCCCGCCTCCGCCGTCACGGTCGCCAGGGGCCCCAGCGCGAGCGCCAGGGTCGTCGTCAGCGTGACGCCCAGGGCAAGCCCGAGCGCGGGGCGCGTGGCGCGGCGAGCACGCCGCGACGCCCCGAGATGAAAGGTCCCTCCCCAGAACACGGGAGCAGCCTAGGGTCGGCGTAGCCCTGTCGTGCACCGAATGGGCTAAACCGCTGGACCAGACCGCGAAATACCCCGGGGTGTTCCACCACCTGGGGATTCCTGAAATCGCCGAGCATCCCGGGCCGCCCGTGACACCGGGCCCGGAGCACGCGGCGCCTCACCGCCGCCGCGGTGACCGGGTGTGCGCCCGGAGGAGCAGCGGCGAGCAGCAGCGAGCGGCAGTGGCGCGCGGCCCGGGCTCAGGCCGGCGCGCGGTCCGGCGGGAAGCCACCGGTCGCGATCGGACCCCAGGACGTGGGGGTGATCCGGATCAGGCTCTTGCCCTGCCGGCGCATGGCGGCGCGATACTCCTCCCAGTCCGGGTGCTCCCCCGAGATGCAGCGGAAGTACTCGACCAGGCCGTCCTCGGCCTCGGCCGACGGCATGTCGAGCACCTCCGCCGTCCCGTCGACCTGCACGTAGGCGTCGTCCCAGTCGGCACCGTGGACCAGCACGGTGGCGCGGGGGTCGCGGCGCAGGTTCACCGCCTTCGCGCGGTCGGGGTAGGTGGAGACCACCAGGCAGCCGCCGGAGACGCCGCCGGTGACCGGGGAGAGCTGCAGCCCGCCGTCCCGCTTGCGGGTGACGAGGGTGAGGTGGTGCTTGTCGCGCACGAAGTCGAGCAGGGCGGGGAGGTCGACACGGGTGGTCGTCGCGATGCTGGGCACCGCCCCACCGTACGCATCCCGAGGACGCCGGGGGCCACCTCGCGGGACGGGTCAGCCCGGTCAGGCCGCCTTGCCGAGCACGTCGCGCGCGATCCCGGCGACCTCGGCGACCGAGGAGCAGGAGTAGGCGGTGAGGCCGTGACCGAGGGCCGCGCGGCCCCAGCGGTCGGCACCCATCTTGGTGATGGCGCTCGAGGGCAGGACGTTGACGATGGCGTCGTAGCCGGCGGCAGTGAGCAGGCCGGGGGTGTTCTGCTCCACCCAGGCGGCGTCGGCGGGGTCGAGGACGCCCCGGATCTGGCTGACGTCGACGACGCAGATCCGCGCGCCGCGGGTCTGCCCCTCGCGGATGTGGCGCCGCACGACGTCCTGCACGTCCGGCGTGCGGAACGACTCCCAGCGGATGATCGCGGCCCTGGTGGCGGCGTCGTAGGTGACGGCGCAGATGCCGGGCAGGTCGAAGACGGGGGTCTCGGGCACGGTCGCTCCTCGGGGGCGTCGGTACGGTACGAGCGGGCGATCGGCGGCGCGGAGCACGATCCGCGGCCTCCGTCCCGACCTGCACGGGTTCTTCACGACCGCGCAGCGAATCGGCGACAGGCGTCCCCGCAACTAGGATGTCCTGGGCCGGGCTGGGTGCCGGGCCACTCCCCGAGGCCCGCGCGTTCGAGCGGCGGGCCGCCCGAGCCGGAAGCGACGCCTGAGAGCCATGTCCGAGATCAAGTCCGCCAACCTGCGCAACGTCGCCATCGTCGCGCACGTCGACCACGGCAAGACCACCCTGGTCGACGCCATGCTGCGTCAGGGCGGCGCGTTCAGCGAGCACCAGGCCGAGTCCGTCGCGGACCGCGTCATGGACTCCGGTGACCTCGAGCGCGAGAAGGGCATCACCATCCTCGCGAAGAACACCGCCATCCACTACAACGGTCCGTCGGCCCCCGAGGGCATGACGATCAACATCATCGACACCCCGGGCCACGCCGACTTCGGTGGCGAGGTCGAGCGCGGCCTGTCGATGGTGGACGGCATCGTGCTCCTCGTCGACGCCTCCGAGGGCCCGCTCCCCCAGACCCGGTTCGTGCTCCGCAAGGCCCTCAACGCCGACATGCCCGTCGTGCTGGTGATCAACAAGGTCGACCGCGGCGACGCCCGCATCGACGAGGTCACCGACGAGGTCTACGAGCTCTTCATGGACCTCCTCGACGACTCCCACAGCCAGGACGCGCTCGACTTCCCCGTCGTCTACGCCTCCGGCAAGGCCGGCATCGCCTCGACCGACAAGCCCGAGAACGCCACGCTGCCCGACGGCGACAACCTCGAGCCGCTGTTCAAGACGATCCTCGAGACCATCCCCGCCCCGCAGTACACCGAGGGCGCGCCGCTCCAGGCCCACGTCACCAACCTGGACGCCTCGCCGTTCCTCGGCCGCCTCGCGCTGCTGCGCATCCACCAGGGCGAGCTCCGCAAGGGCCAGCAGGTCGCGTGGATGAAGGCCGACGGCACGGTCAAGAACGTCAAGATCACCGAGCTGCTCATCACCGAGGGCCTCACCCGCGTGCCCGGCGAGTACGCCGGCCCCGGCGACATCGTCGCCATCGCGGGCATCCCCGACATCATGATCGGCGAGACCATCGCGGACGCCGAGAACCCCATCGCGCTGCCGCTCATCACCGTCGACGAGCCCGCCATCTCGATGACGATCGGCACCAACACCTCGCCGCTGGTCGGCAAGGTCAAGGGCGCCAAGGTGACCGCCCGCATGGTCAAGGACCGCCTCGACAGCGAGCTCATCGGCAACGTGTCCCTCCGGGTCCTGCCGACCGAGCGTCCGGACGCCTGGGAGGTCCAGGGCCGAGGCGAGCTCGCCCTGGCGATCCTGGTCGAGCAGATGCGTCGCGAGGGCTACGAGCTCACCGTCGGCAAGCCGCAGGTGGTCACCCAGGAGATCGACGGCAAGGTGCACGAGCCCCTCGAGCGCCTCACCGTGGACGCTCCCGAGGAGTTCCTCGGCACGATCACCGAGCTCCTCGCGACCCGCAAGGGCCGCATGGAGAACATGACCAACCACGGCACCGGCTGGATCCGCATGGAGTTCGTGGTGCCGGCGCGTGGCCTCATCGGCTTCCGCACCGACTTCCTCACCGAGACCCGCGGCACCGGCATGTCGTCCTCGATCTCGGACGGCTTCACCCCGTGGGCCGGCGAGATCCGGGCCCGCAACAACGGCTCGCTGGTCGCCGACCGCTCCGGCGCCGCCACCGCGCACGCGATGACCTCGCTCCAGGAGCGCGGCACGATGTTCGTCAAGCCCGGCACCGAGGTGTACGAGGGCATGATCGTCGGCGAGAACTCCCGCGCCGACGACATGGACGTCAACATCACCAAGGAGAAGCAGCAGACCAACATCCGGTCCGCCACGGCCGACAACTTCGAGAAGCTCACGCCCCCGCGCGAGCTGTCCCTCGAGCAGTGCCTGGAGTTCTGCCGCGACGACGAGTGCGTCGAGGTGACCCCGGAGATGATCCGCATCCGCAAGGTCGTGCTCGACGCCAACGAGCGCGCCAAGACCGCCGCCCGCGCCCGCCGCGCGGCCTCCGGTCGCTGACGCAGCGCGTCACCCGCAGCACCGCACCACCCAGCAGCACCGCCGGACGCCGGCGGGCCCACCGGGCCCGCCGGCGTCCTGGCATTTCCCGGCACGAACTGTCCCCAGGGGCTGTGAGCGCCCAACTTCTCCACAGGCTTCGGGGCGGCCCCCTCCTGCGCCGCGGACCCCGCCAGCCTGAGAGGCATGACGCGACCCAGCTTCCGCAGCCGCCACCGACGCCGCAGCGGCGACCCTCGCTCACGCCTGCGCTCGAGGGAGCCTGCCGGCTACCGCTCGGTCGCCAGCCGGATGACGCTCGACGACGTCGAGGCCCTCGTCTCCTGCGAGGCGGCCGAGGTGAGCGGCGACTGGCGCGCTGCCGCGAAGCACTACTCGTCGATCCCCTTCTTCGGCGAGGCCACGCACGGCCACCACCTCGCCCTCCTCGCCCACCTGGCGGACTCGGGTCATGGAGTCCCCAGCTGGTTGCAGGGAAGAACCGCGAGCACGCTCGCGCACCGGCTCACCGACGCCCAGGTGGACCTCGGTCGGATCGTGTGGGAGATCGCACCCAGGGCGTACCCGAGCGGGCCGGACCTGGGCCTCCTCGGTTGCGCCTGGCCCGAGCAGGCTCTTGCCGTCCTGTGGGGTCGTGACTGGATGGTGCGGCAGTACAGCCTGTACGAGGCGCACGGCATCCACGCCCTCCTCGACCAGCTGCCGGATGCCCGGACGCTGGCAGGGCCCGCGGCGGAATGGGCCGACGCCCCCATGGGTGGCTGGCGCGTGGAGACGCGTCGCGACGGGCTGGTCCTCCATCCCGCAGGGGCCGGTCCCGCTCGGAGGGTGCTCGACCTGGGTCTTGCCGAGGAGGTGGGGAACGATGCCCATGTGCTGGGCCGGCTGGTCCGGGTGGACGAGGAACCCGGCTGGGCGCTGGACTGGCGGCCGCTGCTGGTGGACCAGCTCACGGCAGCGGCCGTGTCGCGTGAGCCGGAGCGCTGGATCGAGATTCTGGGAGGTCGCCTCCGCAGCGGAGCGCTCGTCGAGGGCAGCACCCTGCAGAGCGACTCCACCCACGTCGCCGACCTGCCGCACCGGCACTGGCTGAGGCTCTCGCCGGGCAGCCAGGAGTCCGACGCGTGGTCCGACGCAGCGGCCCGCCCGCACGTGCTCGTCGCCGCCCGGGCGGCGCTGGCCCTGGCGAGCGAGGGCCCGGATTCAGTGAGGCTCCAGCGACACAGCATCGGGCTGTTGCTGCACGACAGGCTCGCCACCCGGCAGCGGCTCGCGCCACTCCTGTCCGAGGACCACCACGACGCCTGGCAGACGATCCGCCGACACCTACCGACCCACGCCCTGGGGCGCCTGGACGCGCTGCTGGGAGACCCCTCCCCGGGCCGCCGAACGTGGTGAGGCCTCAGACCAGGTCGAACATCCGCCGCGCCCGCGACGTGGCGGTGGGGCGGTACGCCTGCGCGACCTCGCCGCTGCCCCGGACGCTGACGGTCCCGTCCTCGGGGCCGGCGTAGAGCACGGCACCCCGGGTCAGGCGCAGGGCCTGGCCGTGCTCGTTGCGCACCTCGACCTCGCCGCCGGTGCACACGAGGATGCGCTGGCCGGTCTCGGGCAGCGCGACGCCGTCGACGTCCGCCGCGGAGGTCTGGGTGACCGCGAGGCCGAAGCCGCCACCACCGGGCTCGAACACGTCCGTGCTGGCCCCCACGAGGTCCGGGTTGACCCGCGCGAGACGGGACATCTCGGCGTCCACGCTGGCCACGACCGCCTGCGGCGCGAGGTGCTTGGGCGTGAGCCCGGCGCGCAGGACGTTGTCGGAGTTCACCATCACCTCGACGCACATGCCGTGCAGGTGGGCGTGCAGGATGCCGGCGCCGAGGTAGGCGGCCTCGCCGGGCTGGAGGGTGAGCCGGTTGAGCAGCAGCGAGACGACGACGCCGACGTCGCCGGGGTAGTGCGGGGCGATCTCGGTGGCCGAGGCGTAGGCCCGCTTGATGTCGAGGCCCAGCGCGAGGCGCCCGTGGCACAGGGCGACGATCTCGTGCACCTCGTGCACGGTCGGAGGCTCCTCGAGCAGCCGCTCCAGCACGCGGACGATGCCGCGGAAGCCGGGGCGCTCGGTGAGCTGGGCGACCATCTTCTGCACGACCGGGTGCTCGAGCGGGGAGAGGATGCGCAGGATCTCGGCGGTCGGCCGGAAGCCCACGAGCGTGTCGAACGTGGTGAGCGCGTAGACCATCTCGGGCTTGGGGTTCGGGTCCTTGAAGAGGCGCTCGGGCGAGTCCAGCGGGACGCCGCGGGCCTCCTCGTCCGCGAAGCCCTCCCGCGCCAGCGAGGCGTTCGGGTGCACCTGGATCGACAGCGGCCGGGCGGCCGAGAGGATCTTCATCATGAAGGGCACCTGGCCGGCGACCTCGCTCAGCGGCCTGCGGCCGCCGTCCCCCTGCACCATCGCCTCGCCGAGCGGGTGGGTGCCCATCCAGACCTCGGCCATCGGCTGCCCGGTCGCGGCGCGCCCCAGGAACGAGGGGATGTCGTAGGCCGTGCCCCAGGCGTAGTCCTGGGAGGGGCAGTCGAGGAGGTGCATGCAGCGAACCTAGGCGCACCCCTCCCGGAATCGGCAACACCCGGCCCGTGAGGTCCTGCACGTCGCAGTAGGGGCCTCCCGCGACACGCGCATCCCCAGAATGGATTGTGGCGACCGTCACACGTCAGTGGCAGTCTGACGCCCGCGGCCGCGCAGTGGCGGCCCGGACCGGAAGGTGTCACGCATGTCCTCAGCCCGCTCGTCGTCTCGGGAGACGCGCCGGCGGACGCGGCTCGCCGCGCTCCTCCTCGCCATCGCGGCCCCCGTGGTGGCACTCCTCCCCGCGCTCACGGCGACCCCGTCCGTGGCCGCAGCCTCCCCCGCCCGCACCGTGGCCGCCGTGGCGGCCGCCCCCGCCCTGGGCTCCCACGTCCTCGTCTTCGACCCCTCCATGCCCGTGGCCGACATCGAGGCCCGCGCGCAGGCCATCGCCGCGCAGCAGACGGACGACGAGATGGGCACCGGACGCTGGAGCCTGCTCTTCCTCCCCGGCACGTACGGCACGGACACCGACCCGCTGCAGATCACCGTCGGCTACGGCACCGAGGTCGCCGGGCTCGGCGCCTCCCCGGAGGACACGGTGATCAACGGCAAGGTCGAGGTGTACAACCGCTGCCTCACCGACGGCCCCACCCAGCCCTACTGCGTGGCCCTCAACAACTTCTGGCGCTCGCTGTCCAACCTCACCATCCACGTCAACGGCACGGGCCAGGACGGCTGCCGCGCCTCGGCGAACTTCTGGGCCACCTCGCAGGCCAGCTCGCTGCGCCGCGTCGAGGTCACCGGCGGCAACCTGTCGCTGATGGACTACTGCACCGACAGCCCGCAGTACGCCAGCGGCGGGTACCTCGCCGACGCCAAGGCCGACCTGGTCATCAACGGCTCGCAGCAGCAGTGGCTGACCCGCAACTCCGAGGTCGGCGTCTGGACCAACGGCGTGTGGAACCAGGTGTTCGCCGGCACGGTCGGCGCGCCGTCCGAGGCCACCTTCCCCACCGACCCCTACACCACGCTCGACACGACGCCGCTGAGCCGCGAGAAGCCCTTCCTCTACGTGGACGACGCGGGCAGCTGGCAGGTCCGGGTGCCGGACGCGCGGAGCGACTCGCGCGGCACCGACTGGTCCGACGGCACCCTCGCCGCGGGGCGGAACATCCCGCTCTCGGACTTCTACGTGGCGAGCCCCTCGGACTCCGCGAAGACGATCAACAGCCAGCTCGCCCGCGGCAAGAACCTGCTGCTCACGCCCGGCTTCTACGACGTCGGCACGACGCTGGACATCAAGCGTGACCACACCGTCGTGCTCGGCCTCGGCATGGCCACCCTCACCTCGGTGGGCGGCGCGACGCCCGTCGTCGTCGGCGACCACGCCGAGGACGTCGTCCTCGCCGGGATCACGATCGACGCCGGCACCACGACCTCGGCCGCGCTGCTGCGGATCGGCAGCGCCGCGGTCGGCCAGGACAAGCGGGCCGACACCGGTGTCTCGGGCAGCGAACCGTCCACGACCCTCAACGACGTGTACTTCCGCGTCGGCGGGCCGCACGTCGGGCGCACCAAGGCGGCGATGGTCGTCAACAGCGACGACGTGCTCATCGACCACACGTGGGTCTGGCGCGCCGACCACGGCGTCGAGGGCTTCACCGCCGGGCAGGTGGGCGACACCGACCGGTGGGCCACCAACACCGCCCCGAACGGCGTCATCGTCAACGGCGACGACGTCATCGCCACCGGCCTCTTCGTCGAGCACTTCCAGCAGCACAACACCATCTGGAACGGCGAGGGCGGCATCGTGGTGCTCTACCAGAACGAGCTGCCCTACGACCCGCCCACGCAGGCGGACTGGACGCGCCCCGACGGCACCCTCGGGTGGACCGGCTACAAGGTCGCGGACGACGTGACGACCCACCACCTCTACGGCGGCGGCGTGTACGTCTACAACCGGAACAACCACTCGATCGTCACCGCGCGCGGCTTCGAGGTGCCGAGCACCCCGGGCGTCCGGCTGCACCACCTGCTCACCGTCAACCTCGGGGCCGGCACCGTCCGGCACGTCGTGAACGACACCGGCGCCCAGGTGGACGACTCGGCCGTCGGCGTCCCGAGCTACGTGACGGACTACCCGGGCTGAGTCGCATGAGCAGCCGGCCAGCCGGCTGAGCAGCCCTTCGAGGGGGCGTGGGTGAGTGAGCCCACGCCCCCTCACCCGTTCTCTCAGGTGTCTCCCAGCCTGCGTTCACCCTGTGCTGTGGTGGGCCGGGTGAGGTGCGCGTGCGGCGCACGCGCCGCGGGACCGCCACCCCCGCCGCCAGAGCGGTCCACGACCGCCAGGGACACCCATGCACCTCCGCGCGCCCCGCTCCGCCCGCGCTGCCCACGCTGCTCGCACCGCCCGTCCGGGCAGGCTGCTCGCCCTCACGACCGCCGCCGCGCTGGCTGCCGCGGGGCTCACCGCCGTGGCGAGCACGCCGGCTGACGCCGCCGGCAGCACCAGCACGGCGTCGGGCTCGGGCACGCAGTCGGTGACCGTCTTCCTCACCTCGCCGGACGCCGAGGGGCTCGCCGACCTGGCCGCGACCCCGCTCACGGGCACCCACCTCGCCCGGCAGCGGGCCGCGCGGCTCGCGGAGCTGGCCGCGCTCGTGCCCAGCGACGCCGACCGCGCCGCGGTGGTGAGCGAGCTGGAGGACCGCGGGTACACCGTCGAGTCGGAGACGACGTGGTCGGTGACGGCCACGGCCCCGCAGACCCAGGTGAGCGACGACTTCGGCGACCTGGACGACAGCACGGGCACGGGCACCGGCAGCGCGGGAGGCACCAGCGCGGGCGCGGCGGTGGCCGAGCAGCGCGCGGCGACCACGGCGCTGCCCGACGTCCCGCACGCCCTGGACGACCTGGTCTCGGCGGCGTTCCTCACCACGGACACCGACCAGGCGGTGGCACCGAGCACGACGACGACGCTCGACGGCGACGACGTCCGCAACGCCGACACCCCGGCGAACGTGGCGGCCGCGACCGGCGAGGAGGGAGCGGGCCTCACAGTGGCGA
This sequence comes from Nocardioides sp. GY 10127, assembly GCF_004919085.1. Lineage (GTDB taxonomy): Bacteria > Actinomycetota > Actinomycetes > Propionibacteriales > Nocardioidaceae > Nocardioides. The sequence goes on from NZ_STGL01000013.1 coordinate 53,408, forward strand.
CCCTCCAGTTCTCCGACTGGGACTCCTCCGACCTGACGGCCTACGCCGCCGAGCACGACCTGGAGGACCCGGTGGCCGCCGGCCGCTACACCGAGGTCGACGTGGACGGCGGCCCCTCGGCCACCGACACCACCGACGACGGGTCGGTCGAGGTCGCGCTCGACCAGGAGTCGATCCTCTCCACCGCCCCCGGCGCCTCGCAGCAGGCCTACTTCGCCCCCAACACCGACGCCGGGTTCGGCGACGCGTTCGCGGCGGTCTACGACGACGTCACCGGTGCCTCCACCGCCACCTCCCCGGACGCCGGCATCGCCGCGCTGTCCCTCTCGTGGGGCGCCTGCGAGTCGGCGTGGGGCACCTCCTCGATCGACGCGCTCGAGCCGGTGATGGAGTCGGTGGTCGCCGCGGGCGTCACGATCTTCGCGGCCTCCGGCGACAACGGCATCTACGACTGCGGCACCTACTACGGCCGCACCAGCAGCACCGCGGACGTCGAGTTCCCGGCGTCCTCCCCCGCCGTGGTGGCGGTCGGCGGCACGAACCTCAGCTCGGACGACGCGACCGCCAACGACGGCACGAACTGGACCGAGACCGCGTGGTCCTGCACCAGCACCTACACCTGCGCCACCACCACCGGCGGCTCGGGCGGCGGGGCCAGCGGCTCGGGCTACGGGGCGTCCTGGACCGCCGGTGACTTCGTGGGCTTCGCCGCCCCGCTGTGGCAGACCGCCACGCTCACCGGCGACTACGCCGACGCCGACACGCGGCTGGTGCCCGACATCGCCGCCGACGCCGACCCGAACACCGGGTTCGTCCTCTACACCTCCGCGAGCACCTACACGACCGCCTACGGCAGCAACGACCTCCAGGTCGGCGGGACGTCGCTGGCCTCCCCGCTCTCGGCCGCGCAGCTGGTCACCACGCTCGGCGCCGCGGGCTTCACCGCAGGCGTCGGCGACCTCCACCCCGCGCTGTACTCGGCGTACGCGAAGACCCGCAGGAAGGCCACGACCAGCAGCGCGAAGGCGTTCCGCGACGTCACCTCGGGCAGCAACGGCGCGGCGGCCGATGCCGGCGACGACCCGTCGGTGACGGCCGCGAGCGGCTACGACACCGTGACGGGCCTCGGCGGCGTCCTGTGGTCGGCCCTCGTGCCCTACCTGGACGCCGACGCGCCGACCGTCACCACCGCGCTGGCCGCGAAGAAGAAGACCGGGGCCCGCACGCGCCGTCTCGCGGTGACGTGGACGGCGACCTCGACCCTCACACTGGCGTCCACCACCGCGCGGCTGGTCCGCGTCACCAGCAGCGGCACCACGCCCGTGCGGCACTGGAGCACCGCCGCCGGGGCGCACACGATCGCGCTGCGCACCGGGCGCACCTACCGGCTCGTCGTCACCAGCACCGACCTCGGCGGGGCGACCACCACGCAGCGGCGCGTCCTGCGGCTGACGCGGGGCTGAGGCAGGGGTCGGCGGGGGCGGCGCGGGGTTGGCGCGGGGGCGGCGCGGGGTTGGCGCGGGGGCGGCGCGGTGTCGGCGCGGGGCCGGTACGGCCGTCCTCGTGCGCTCGGGCGTCCGTGCGTGAATGATGCAGGGGTGCCCACCTCCGCGCTGTCCTCCCGCCTGCCCGCGGAGCGGGTGGGCCGCGCCCCCTGGGTGCTCGTCGGCCTCGTCGCGGTCGTGACCGCGCTGGTGCTGGTCAACGCCCAGCACCCGCTCGGCCAGAACGCCGGCTTCCTCCCGGCGTTCTTGGCGCTGGTGGTGCTGAGCGACGCGATGACGGGCGTCGTCCTCATCGCCCTCTACGCGACGGGCGGCAACCCCCGCTACCTGGCCCTGTCCTGGGCGTACGCGTACTCCAGCGGGGTCGTGGTGGTGCACGCGGCGGTGTTCCCGAACGTCTTCGCGCCCGCCGGGGCGCTGGGCTCCACCCCGGACAGCGCGCCGTGGCTGTGGACCGCCTGGCACGTCGGGTTCCCGCTCCTGCTGCTCGCCGGCATCGTGCCCTGGCCGGGCCGGTTCGCCGCCTGGGCCAGCGGTCGGCGACGGCTGCGCAAGGTCGTGCTCACCCACCTCGGTGTCGCCGTGCTGGTGGTGGGGGTGGCGGTGACGTGCACGGCCTTCGCGGACCGTCTGCCCGTGATCATCGACGAGACCGGCAGCTACCACCGGCTCACGGTCGACTACGGCCCCGCGGTGCTCGCCGTCCAGGCGGCCGCGATCGTGGCGGCGGTGGTGAGCCTGCGGGGGCGCACCGGATTGGAGCGGTGGGCACTCGTCGCGCTCGTCGCGACGGGCGGGGACGCGCTCGTCGTCCTGCTCGCCGAGGGCCGGTGGACGGTCGGCTGGTACGGCGCCCGGATCATGGCGCTCACCGCCTCGTTCGTGGTGCTGGTCGCGCTGGCCACCGAGTCGATCCGGCAGGCGCGGGCCGTGCGCGAGTACGCCCAGCGCATGCTCGAGCGCAACGCGGAGCTCCGCGAGGCCCAGGCCCTGCGCGACCACATGATCGCCGTGGTCAGCCACGACATGAGGACGCCGCTGGGCGGCGTCTCGGGGTACCTGGAGCTCCTCGAGGCCGGTGACCTCGGCCCGCTGCGCGAGGACGGGCAGATGGCCGTCGCCCGCGCCCGGACCCTGATCAAGCGGGTCTCGCTGCTCAGTGAGGACCTGCTCACCGCCGCCAGCGGCGGGGTGCAGCACCTCACGATCTCGCCGCGCGTGCTCGACCTCGGCCGCGAGGCCGAGCAGGCCGTGGCGGGCTTCCCCGACCTCGACGTCCAGCTGGACGTCGTCCACGACCCCCGCGTGCGGGCCGACTCGCTGCGCGTCCAGCAGGTCCTCGCCAACCTGCTCGTCAACGCCGCCAAGTACGGCGCGGAGCCGGTGCGGGTCGTCGTCGACACCGATGGTCGGGACGCGCTCGTCTCCGTCAGCGACGCCGGCCCCGGTGTGCCCGAGGACTTCGTGCCGCACCTCTTCGAGCGCTACAGCCGGGCGCCCGGGGTGCAGGCGAACGGCTCCGGACTGGGGCTCTCCGTCGTCGCCGACATCCTGGACGCGCAGGGCGGGTCCGTCGCCTACCGGCCTGAGGGCAACGCGTTCGAGGTGCGGCTGCCGCTGCTGGGGGGCTGAGCCCGTCCGTGGGGCGGGTCAGTCCGTGAAGCGGGGAGGACGCTTCGCGGTGAACGCGTCGACGCCCTCGGCGAAGTCCGCGCCGGTGTAGACGCGCAGCATCCGCTCCTCGTCGTCCGCGGGCGCCGCCTCGAGCCGCAGGGCCCGGTCGAGCAGCTGCTCCTTGGTGGCGCGCAGGGTCGCCATGGACGCCGCACCGAGCCCCTCGAGCAGGTCCGCGACCGCGACGTCGAGCGCCGCACCGTCGGGCACCACGTCCATGACGGCGCCCACCGCGTGCGCGCGGTCGGCGCCGACGAGTCGGGACGCCAGCAGCATCTCGCGGGTGAGCGGCTCGCCGAAGACGGAGGCACAGCGGTGGACGACCGGCGCCGCCAGCGCGTTGCCGAGCGTCCGCGCGATCGGGTACCCGAACCGGGAGCCGCGGGTGGCCAGACGCAGGTCGCAGTGCGTCGCGACCGCCAGCCCGCCCCCGACGCAGACCCCGTCGACCGCCGCGATCGTCACCACCGGCGCGGCCAGCAGGGCCGCGAGCATCCCGCGGATCTCCTCCTCGTAGGCCACGGCCAGCCCGCCGTCCTCGCCGGTGCGGCCGAGGAAGTCGGCGATGTCGTTGCCCGCCGCGAACGCCTTGCCGCCCGCGCCGCGCAGGACCAGGGCCCGCGCCCCCGCGCCGAGGCCGGTCCCGGCTGCCAGGTCGTCGCACAGCGCGCGCAGGCCGAGGTACATCGCGCGGGTGAAGGCGTTGCGCCGGTGCGGCCGGTCGAACGCCACGTGGAGGACGTCGCCGTGCCGCTCGACCGTCATGTCCTGGGCGGTGTCCTGCGCGGTGTCCTGCGCGGTGTCCTGGGCCGTGTCCTGCTGCTCGTCGCTCACGGGTCTGTCCTACCCCACCGTCTGGGCACTCGGCAGTAGGGCCCGGCTGGGCCCATCTACCGAGCGCACCCGCGACTCCTCAGCGCCATCAGTAGTCGCCCCCGACCGGGCCCATCTACCGACTGCACCCGCGACTCCTCAGCGCCATCAGTAGTCGCCCCCGACCGGGCCCATCTGCCGAGTGGACGCCAGGCGCAGCAGGGCGAGGCGCACCAGGACCCGACTCACCAGCAAAGACTCACCAGGCGGGGTCGGTCTGGCCGGCGTTGAGCTCGCCCTGCTGCGCGTACCGGCGCCGGATGCGCTCCCCCTGCGCGGTGCGCTCGTCGAGCTCACTCTGCGCGCGGCGGCTGCGCCGGGGGCGCTGGGTCTGCTCGGAGTCCTCGTCGGACTCGCTCGACGAGCCGTCCGACTGCTCCGGCTGCGCCTCCAGCAGGGCCTCGAGCCGACCGGCCACCGTGTCGGCATCACCGGCGACGTCCTTCGCCGTCCCGGCCCGGGCCCCTCCGCCCGGCAGACAGCGCGCGAGCGCGTCGAGCCCGGCCGACCAGGCGGCGCGGGCGGCGTCCGTGTCCGCGTCCTGCGCCGCGTTCCCGACCGCCTCCTGCGCCAGCGCCAGGTCCACCCGGACCAGGCACTCCTGCGCGGCCGGTGGGTCCGCCGCCAGCGACCGGACGAGCAGCGTGACCGCCCCGTCCGCGTCACCCGTCGCCAGCGCCGCGACACCCTCGTCGTGCGGCGCGACCCACCCCTCGGGCACCCCCGTGGAGTCGTTGAGCGCCGCGGCCGCGCGGGCGTCGGCATAGCGGCCCGCGTCCCACGACGCGGCCGCCCGGTGGTCCGCGTAGGCCACCACCAGCAGCCGCGCCGCCACGAGCAGCGCGACCAGCACCGGGAGCGCCCCGGCGAGGAGCAGCCGGCGCCGGGCGCGGCTCGGCGCGGCAGGAGAGGAGGACGTCACGGGGCTGGTCCTCACGGGGCATCCCCCGTCCGATCGAGCACGCGCCGCGCCGACCGCGCCACCTCGGGCAGCGCCAGCAGGGCGAGGGCGAGGGCCCACCACCAGACGGTCCCGCGGCCCGGCGTCCCCGGGGCCGGGGTGCCGACGGCGTCGTCCTCCAGCTCCGCAGCCAGCGCGGCCATCGAGGCCGCCTCGTCCGCGCCGCCGGTGCGGTGGGCGTAGGTCCCACCGAGCGTCCGGGCGAGCGAGCGCAGTGTGGAGGCGTCGAGGCGGGTGACGGCCGGCTCGCCCGTGGCGGGGTCGAGGAGCGGGTCGTCTGACGCCGGCCAGCCCTCCTTCAGCTCGCGGGTGCTGGGCACGTAGCCCGCGTCCGCGGGCATCGTCGCGCCCGACGCCGTGCCGTACCCCAGCACGAGCGCGGTGCTCACGCCGCCCGAGCTCGACCCGCCCGACCCGCCCGCGGCGAGCGTCGCCCAGTCCGCCACCCCAGAAGCCCCCGAGGCGGTCTCCTCCCCGTCGGAGAGGACGACGAGCGCGGTCCGCGCGGCCTGCGAGCCGGTCGACGGCGCGCGGTCGAGGACCTCGCCGAGCAGTCCGACCGGCGTGGCCAGCGACGTCCCCGTGCCCGCGTAGGGCTGCTCCACGAGCACCTGGTCGAGCTGCCGGTCGAGCCCCTCGGTGTCGGTCGTGTACGGCACCCGCAGGGTCGCCTCCTGACCGAACGTGACCACGCTGATCCGCACGTCCGGCAGCGCCGCGGCCAGCGCCTCGACGTCGGCCACGGCGGCGGCGAGCCGCGTCTCGGGCTCGCCCGACCCACCCGCGTCCGCCGCGCTCATGGACGTCGTGCGGTCGAGCGCGACCACGACGTCCAGCTCCACGGGGTCCTGCGCGGGGACCGCGTCGCGCTGCCCCAACCCCAGCGCCAGCCCGACGGCCGCCACGGCGAGCAGCACGCGCCGGAGGACCAGCAGCACCCCGGCCAGCAGCGACCCGGCCAGCAGCGATCTGGCCGGCATCACCCCGTCCATCAACGAACGGCGGCTCATCGCGACCTCACCCACGCCCGACGCAGCGCGCCCACCAGCACGACGGCGAGGAGCGCCAGCGCCGCGAGCGGGGCCACCGCCCGGCCGGCGCCCGGGACGTCCACCCGGACGTGCTGGACCAGCCCCGGCGAGCGGGACGCCTCGAGCGCGTCGACCTGCGCGACGATCTCGGCGGTGCGGCGGGCGCCGGTGCTGCCGGCGGGTCCGGTGACGGCGAGGAAGCCGCCGGTCGCCTCCGTGGCGGAGGCCAGCTCGGCCCGCGCGTCCGCGTTCTTCGCCCTGTCCAGGGAGGCGGCACCGATGCCGTAGACGACGATGTCGTCGGCGGCCGCGACGGCCGCCGCCTCGGGCAGCGTGTAGGCGCCCTGGCCGAGTGGGTCGTTGTCGCTGGCCAGCAGGATCGCGCGGGAGCGGTGCTCGTCGAGCCGGTCGAAGGAGTCCGCGCAGGAGACGAGGCCGTCGCCGATGAGCGAGGCGACCCACTCCGGCGGGTCGATGCCGGCCAGGTAGGCGTAGCGGCGCTCGGCGAAGGCCTGCTGGGCGCGGGCGAGCTCGTCGCGCACGGCGGTGAGGTCGTCGGTGAGGGGCAGGACGCGGATCGCGGACCCCGACCAGAGCGTGAGGCCCACGCGGTCGCCCGGACGCAGCGAGTCGAGCACGTCGTCGACCGCCGCGAGCACCAGCGCGTTGTCGTTCCACATCGAGCGCGAGGCGTCCAGGCAGAGCATGAGGTCGCGCCCGACCGTCTCCCCCGCCCGCGTCTCGACCACGCCCGGCCGCGCCGCCACCCAGCCCGCCGACCCGACCGTGAGCAGCGCCAGCACGAGCGTCACCGCGCCCACCGCGCGACGCCGACGGCGTAGCGACGCGTACCGCGGCAGCGCCTTCAGTCGCGCCGCCCGCCGCGAGACCAGGGCGTCCTCGCCCGCGCGAGCCCGCGTGCCCCGCAGGCCCCACGCGGCCCCGAGCACCAGCGCGACGAGGGCCAGGAGCAGCACCGCGGCGCCCAGGTACGGCCAGAGCAGGTGCCCGGCGGCCCAGCGCTCGAGCCGGTCCGGGAGCAGCGGCGCCAGCGCCGTGCGCAGGACGTCGTCGAGGCGGGTGAGGACGCCGTCCGGGGTGATCGTGGCGGGGCTGACCGTGGCCCGGCCGGCCGTCGCGAGGCCGGTCACAGCGCCTCCACCACCGCGGCGGCGCGGTCGCGCAGGGCCACGAGGTCGGGCTGCGCGACGAGGTCCCCGGCCGCAGCGCCGAAAGCAGGGTCCTGGACGTCGGCCACCAGCCGCGCCGCCGCGGCCAGGCGCGGCTCGGCGGCGGCCGCGGCGGCGAGCCGCTCGGCCGTCATCGCCTCGGTCGGGAGGCCGGTCACCACGGCCGCGTGGGCCCGGACGATCTCGCTGACCCCCAGCGCGACGCGGCGGGGGTCCGCGGCCGCGCGCCGACCCGGCAGCAGCGCCGCCAGGGCCGCCAGCGCCGCTCGCCGGCTGGCCTCGACCTCGGGGGTCTCCGCGGCCACACCCGCCACCGGGGTGACGGCAGCCCGGCGCGTCCTCGTGGCCACCAGCACGACGACCACGTACCCGACCGCCAGCACCAGCAGCGCCACGGCCAGCCACGTCCAGCGCGGGTCGTGCCCGACCGGCCCCGACAGCTCCTCCGGCAGCCCGGTCGAGCCCCCGGACACACGGCCCAGGAGCACCGGGCCCAGCACCTCAGCGGCGCGCACGGCGCCTCCGCTCCACCACGGACAGGACGCCGCGGGCGACGGCGTCCACGTCGTCCAGGTGCGCGTGGGCCGCGCCGGCCTCGGCGCAGGCGGCCGCGAGGGTCGCGACGCGGGCCCGGTCGGCGTCGGCCTCGTCGCGGGCGAGCCGGTCGTCGAGCGAGACCCAGCGCGGCAGCAGCCTCCGGGCGCGGCCAGCCGCCGCCGGCGCGGCCACCCGCGGGGCACGCGCAGCAACACCCGTCGGCGCCGCGTCCCCCACCGACAGCACCAGCACCTCGTGCTGCGCCACCAGCCGGCGCAGCGGCGCCACGAGCGCGCCGGCCCCGGCCGGCTCCTCCGCAGGCGCGTCGATCACGAGGACGAGCAGGGTCCGCCGCCGGACGGTCCGGACGAGATGCGCGAGAAGCCCGAGCGTGTCGGTGCGACCGGACGACGCCTCGTGGACCCCCGCGAGGCACCGCTCCAGGTGCAGCTCCCCGGTGCGCGGGGGCAACTGGTGGAAGCCGTCCGCGTCGCCCCACACGGCGCCCACGGCGTCCGCGTGCTGCACCGCGAGCCAGCCGACCGTGCCCGCCGCCAGCACCGCCACCTCGCGGCGCGTGACCGGCCGCCCGGCCCCCGACCCCGACACCAACGGAGACGCCGACACCCCCGCGTGCGCATCGAGGTCCGCGCCGGTCGCGACGGCGAGCAGGACGGTGTGCCGCCGCTGCGCGACGTAGCGCCGCACCAGCAGCTGCCCGGAGCGCGCGCTGGCCTTCCAGTCGAGGTCGCCCACGTCGTCCCCGGGGACGTACTCGCGCAGGTCCGCGAGCTCCGGCCCCCGACCGGTGACGGCGGAGGCGTACTCGCCCTCCAGCAGCCCGCGCACCGGCCGGTGCGCAGGCAGCGAGAGGTGCGTGCGCACCCGCTGGACGTGACCCACGAGGAGACGGACCCGCAGGTCAGGGAGCCGGGACGGCCGCGACGACGGCGTCGACGACGTCCTCGGGGCGCACGCGGTCGGCCTGGGCGTCGAAGGTGAGGACGAGGCGGTGCCGCAGCACCTGGTGGGCGAGCGTCAGCACGTCGTCGGGGCGGACGTGGTCGCGGCCGGCGAGCAGCGCGAGCGCGCGGGCGACGTTGAGGAACGTGATGGACGCGCGGGGGCTGGCGCCGGTCTCCACGGCGGCCGCGAGCGTCGGCTCCGCGCCGAGCACCGACGCGGTGTCCCGGGTGGCGGCGACGAGCCGGACGACGTAGTCCTTCACCGACGGCTCGACGTGGACGCGGCGGACCAGTCGCTGCAGCTCGCGCACACCCTCCAGGTCGATGGCGGGGGCCTGCGCGTGCGCCGACCCGGCGTCCCCGTGCACCCCCGCGGAGAGCTCGCCGGACTGCACCCGGTCGAGCACCGCCACCTCCTCGGCGTGCGAGGGGTAGTCGAGCACCTCCTTGAGGGCGAACCGGTCGAGCTGGGCCTGCGGCAGCAGGTAGGTGCCCTCCTCGTCGAGGGGGTTCTGGGTCGCGAGCACGAGGAACGGCCGCGGCAGCGGGTGCGTGACACCGGCGATCGAGGTGTGCCCCTCGCCCATCGCCTCCAGCAGCGCGGACTGCGTCTTCGCGCTCGCCCGGTTCACCTCGTCGAGCAGCACCACGTTCGCGTGGACCGGCCCGAGCTGGGTGGAGAAGGAGTGGTCGCGCGGGTCGTAGACCTGGGTGCCGATGATGTCGGACGGCAGGAGGTCCGGCGTGCACTGGATGCGGCTGAACCGGGCGCCGACGGCGTGCGCGAGGGTGCTCGCGGCGAGGGTCTTGGCCAGCCCGGGGACCGACTCGACCAGCAGGTGGCCGCCCGTGAGCAGGGAGACGAGCAGGCTGCGCCGCAGGCTCTCCTGCCCGACGACGCTGGCGCCGACGTGCCGGTCGACCGCCTCGGCGAGCGCGACCGCCCGTTCGACGTCCGCGCGGCTCAGGCCGTCGGCGTGGGTCTGCACGCTCACGTGGGTCCTTCCCCCTGCCCCGCGGTGCGCGGCCCGTCCGCCGGCACCGTCGGTGGGGACCATTGTGACGGGTGGGGCGCCCTCAGGAGGCGCGGACGCGGAACGAGGTGTCGTTGACGGCGTAGAAGTAGTTGCCCAGGGCCCGGACCATCACCCGGGTGTCGGCCGAGCGCCGGCCCGGCAGCCGGACGACGGCGCGGCCGTCGTTCGGGGTGCGGGCGAGCACCGTCGTCCACGTCTGCCCGCCGTCGCGCGAGAGGCGGATGCGGACGTGGTGGGCCAGCCGGCGGGTGTGGGCGACCTTCCAGGTGACGACCATCCGCGAGCCGGCGGTGTGGGCCTTCCCGTCGGCCTGGGAGGTGACGAGGAACGGCCCGGCGTCCGGGTCCACCTTGAGCGTGGTCTGCGCCCAGGAGGTGCCGCCGCCGTCGGGGTCGGCGTCGCGCGCGGTGAGCCGCAGGTGCATGACCCGCAGCCCGGAGCCGTAGGAGCCACGCCAGGACGCCGTGGGCAGGTACTCCGAGAAGCAGGCCCGCTGCGTGGCGGTCGGCCAGTAGCTCCAGCCGACCTTGCAGCGGCCGGTGGCCGCGTTCGTGTTGCCGTCGAGCACCTGCTGGAGGTCGGGGAACCAGCGCGTGGAGGAGTGGGTCGCGGTGTTCTCGCCGGTGGCGGGGGACGTGTGGGGCGCGGTCACGTTCGAGGCGGTGCCGAAGACCCGGAACAGCGGCCCCCACCAGGACGACGTGCCGGCGTGGTTCTGGACCAGCGGGCGGCCGGCGGTGGAGCCGCGGTCGTTCTCCTCCCACAGGAAGGTGAGGGGGTCGCCGTCGGCGTCGGTGGCCGTGCCGTGCAGCACGAACGGGGTGCGGACCGGGATCGTCGTGCGCGCCGGCACCGACACCACGGGTCGGCTGTTGTCGACCTTGTGCACGGCGCCGTGCTGGCCCGGCGTCCCGCCCTGGGCCGTCTCCCCCACCGCGGCGGTGGCCGTACCGGTGGAGGTCACCTCGAGCGGGTCGACGGCCGGGTGGGAGCCCTTGGCCTCGGGGTCGCGGCTGCCGGCCACGATCACCTGGAAGCCGGTCTCGTCCGGGGTGCCGAGCGCGGCCAGGCCGGTCCCCCCGGCGGCGTAGGCGTCGTAGCCCCACTGCGCCACCAGCACCGTGCGGCCGAGCACCTGCTCGACGGCCGAGCGCAGGCCCGCCCGCGTGTAGTGCGTGACGGTCGCGGACGTGGTCTCCCCCGCGTCCGCCCCGGCGACCGCCGTGCCGGTGATCGTGAGGGTGTCGGTGTTCGGGTCGAAGCCGCTCAGGCTGACCGTCTGCACCTCGACCACGTCGTCCTGGTCGGAGGCGGTGTAGCGGCGGACCTGGGTCTGCGAGCGCTGCGAGAAGTACGGGTCGGTGTGGCTCTGGAGGTCGTCGGCGGCGCAGATGCCGGCGTAGCCCATCACGGACGACCCGGAGCCCGGCTCGACGGACGCCGCCGAGACCCGGTTGGCGCCCGAGCAGTTGCTCTGCGTGCCGTTGAAGGTGTGGGTGGCGGCGAACTGGTGACCGAGCTCGTGGGCCACGTAGTCGATGGCGAAGACGTCGCCGGTGGGGTCGGGCAGGCCGGTGCAGCCGCCGGAGGAGTAGTCGCGCCCCACGGTGCCGAGGTAGGCCAGCCCGCCGCCGTCCCGACCGAGCACGAGGTGGCCGACGTCGTAGCTGCCGGCGCCGATCAGCTGGCCGAGCACGGTGCGCATCCGGCCGAGCGTCTCGACGCCGCACGTCGCCAGCATCGCCGAGTGGAAGCTGCCGTCCGCGTCCTCGCCGGCCTTGTCGAAGCAGGCGTGGGCGCCGCACGGGCCGTTCGCGCCGGTGGCGCGGGCCTTGCTGCCGAGGTTGAGCTTGGCGGTGCCGTTGACCAGGACCAGGCGGATCGCCAGGTCGTCGTTGTACACCTGGTTCACGCGGTTGACGAGGGTGGTCTTCGCGGCCAGCACGTTCGCCGAGCCGCCCACGGCCTTGCGGTAGGACGGGTCGTTGACCAGCGCCAGACGGTACGTGCGGCGGGCGACCTGGCGGCCCGCGAGCGGGTCGCGCGTGGTGCCGGGCTTCGAGGACGTCGTCCTGCTGCTCGTGCCGCTGGTGCCGGCGCCCGTCAGCTCCGCCGCGGACTCCGTGCCGCTGCCCACCGTGAGCGTCCGGGAGAGCACGCTCTGGTCGACCGACTCCTCCAGCGGCGTCCCGTCGCTCAGGGTGTCCGCGGCGTAGGCGACCACGCGGGACTCGCCCCGCGAGACCGTCACCGGGTCGACGAGCCAGGACTGGGCTGTCTCCTGGGCTGCTTCGTCGCCTTCAGAGCTGCCGCCCGCGTCCCGCACCGCGGCGTGGAGGCCGAGCGGCGTGAGGTCGAGGCTCACCGTGGTCGAGGCGTCCCCGACCGCGTGCCCGGCGTAGGTGCGCAGCTCGGGGTGGCGGGCGGCCAGGCGGGCCTGGAGGACGCGGGTCGGGGTCACCACGAACGTGGCGGTGCCGCCGTCCGGGGTGGGGAGGTCGACGCGGGTGGTGCCCCCGGCGGTCCCGGTGCCCGTGCCGGCCGCCGCGGGGAGCGCGTCGGCCAGGGCGTCGAGGTCGACCCGGGCCGCGGCGTAGTCGCTCGCGTCGTCCGGGAGGGAGAGGGTGTCCTGCGTGCGGTCGCTGGGCGTCCAGGCGGGCAGGGGCGTGTAGAGGTCGCTGCCGCCGTCCGCGCTGCCGGCGGCGGGGGTGCTACCGGTGTCGTCCGCGCTCGCGGGGAGCCCGACCAGGCCCGCACCCACCAGCCCGGCGCCCGCGAGGGCGGCCACGAGGGCGGGCAGACGGGCGGTCACCCTTCCCGAGACAGGCACACGCGCTCCCTGGCTTGTCGACCCGGACCCGGACGTCGGGCCCCGCCCACCGTAACGGCCGGGCGGGGACCGACGTGAGTGCTCGGGCCGCGCCTGTGGAGAACCGGCGCGGCCGTGGGGGTCAGCCCTGCTGGAGCGTCCAGCGGCCCAGCAGCGTGCCGGAGTCCTCGAGGAGGAGGTTGAGGTCGAGCGCCATGTCGATGGGGGCGCCCTCGGTGATGCGCGGGTAGGCGCCGGCGACGAGGCGCGGGACCGTCGTCATGGTCAGCTCGTCGACGCAGCCCTGGAAGATCATGTCGCGCAGGAGGTGCGGGCCGCCCTCGCAGAGCTGCGAGAGCCAGCCGCGGCCGGCGAGCTCGGACTTCAGCCGCGGGAGGTCCACGCGGTGCGAGCCGAGGATGATGATGTGCTCCTCGCCGAGGATCTCGGTGGCCTCCGCGAGGCCGTCGGAGCGGGAGCAGGTGGCGAGGTAGACCGAGCCCTTCGGGGCGTCGCGGAGCTTCTCGGGGACCTGCGCCTTGCGGCTGACCAGGACGATCGGCTTGTCCGCGGGGCCGTAGCCCTCGGCCTTCGCGGTGCCGGCGCCGACGACGATGACGTCGGCCAGCGAGCGCAGCGTCGAGAAGACCCGCTGGTCCGGCGCGGTGTTGATGGAGCCGGAGAGGGCGTCGTCGCCGGTCGCGGACCCGTCCACCGTGCTGACCATGTTGACCCGCAGGTACGGCGACCCGGTCGGGACCGCGTAGAGGTCCCGCAGGTCCTCGTCGGTGACGTTCTCGTTCGGCTCGGCTCCGGTGAGGACTCGCATGCTGCACCCCTTCGCAGATGACCGGGCACGCCCCTGCTGCGCAACCCGGGTGGTCCCTCCCAACTGTGGCAGAGGTGTCCCCACCCCCGCGCAGGTGGGGTGGGGTTCACCTCTGTTCAGGTGAGGGCTCAGCGCTTGAGGACGGCGCGGTAGCCGCTCACCTTCAGCGTCAGCCGGTGCGACGTCCGGACCGCCTTCCGCAGCCGCTTCGGCACCGCGAACCGCACCCGCACCGTCCCGCCGGCCGCGAGCGTCACCCGCGCCGAGCGCACGGTGCGGGACGTGCCGGGCATCGTGAGCGCCACCCGGCCCGTCGCGTCCACCGCGCTGGCGAGGGTCACCGCGACCGTCCGTCCGGAGGCCGCGATCCTGGGGGACGTCGGGACGATCGCCTGGGTCCGGCCACGCACTGCGAGCACCGAGTAGTCCGCGGTGCCACCGGCCGCCCACAGGACCGTCTGGCGGTCCTGCGCCTCGTGGCCGAGCCAGGCCGCGCCCGACCACCCGACGCTGATCACGCTGTAGTCGACCGGCACCGAGATCGTCGACGAGCCCGGCTGGTCACCGCCGGTCACCGAGCCGGAGAGCGTCGTGAAGACCAGCGACTTCGTGGCGTCCGTGGTGGTGCTCAGGCAGGACAGGGACGCCGTCGCCTCGCTGTCCGCGTCGCCGCCGGAGAACCGGAAGGTCCAGGACGCGCCGTCGTCGGTCGGGACGGCGGCCGTGAGCCGGCCCGCGCCGGCGACGAACGCCGGCGCGACGCCGCGGCTGCCGGCCTCGCAGGTGACGGTGGCCTTGGCCGTGCCGTCGGCGGCCAGGTCGACCGTGGTCGAGGGCGTCGAGGTGACGTCCACCGTGCCGCCCGAGCCCGTGCGGACCGTGAGGCAGACCGCGAGGACCTTGGCCTGCACCTGCCCGTCCGTCCCGTTCTCGAGGGTCCAGGTCATCGAGCCGTTGCCACGCTTCGCCTTCGTCACGCGGACGTCGGAGTACGACTCGCCCTGGTCGACGTGCTGGAGCAGCAGGGAGCTGTCGACGAGCGTCGTGCCGGACGTGCAGCTGACCGTCGAGCTCTCCGTCCGCCCCGCCTGCACCGAGAGCTGCTGCTCCGCGCGCTGGTAGTCGAGCTGGTCGTCGGCCTGGGTGCCGGTCGTCGTCGTGCCGGAGCCCGAGCCGCTGCCCGAGCCGCTGCCGGAGCCGCTGCCGGAGCCGCTGCCGGAGCCACTGCCGGAGCCACTGCCGGAGCCACTGCCGGAGCCACCGTCATCGGTCCCGGGGTCGGCCTTGGCCGTCACCGTCCAGGTGAACGTGGAGGTCGTCGTGTTGCCGACCTCGTCCGTCGTCGCGACGTCGGTCGTGAACGTCCCGACGGTCGAGGTGTCCAGCGTGCTGCCCGCGGCCAGGTCACCGGCGCACTCGGCCACCCCGGACCCGGCGTCGGTGCACGTGTACGCGAGGGTCAGGGCGTCGCCCTGCTCCACCGAGGTCGCCGAGGCCGGCGTGAAGGTCACGGTCGGGGAGGCGCGGTCGATCTTCGCGCCGTCGAGGCTCACGGTGGTGCAGTTGTCCGCCAGGTCGCAGACCTTCGCCTCGGCGGTGGCATTAGAGGACTCCTCCCCCTCCGCCACCGTCGTCGACAGCTGGAACTCGGCAGGCTGGTCCGCACGGAGCCCCGTGCCGTCGTCGGACGCCGTGCAGTCGGCCGTCGCGTTCGCCGCCCGCCAGCCCGTCGGCAGGTCGTCGCAGACCACCGTCGGGGCGGTCGTGTCCGCCGTGGACTTCGAGAACGAGATGGTGAGGGAGCGGTCGCCCGTGATCTTCGGGAAGGTGTAGGCCGTGTCCGGGAGCGTGGTGGCCGTGGGTGCTGTCACGTAGGTCTCCGCCGCAGCAGCGGTCTCCGCCATCAACAACCTCGCTGTCCCGTCCGCCCCCGTC